>CAZLGW010000038.1:140-57267 GCA_964559125.1 uncultured Cytophagales bacterium | reverse complement strand
CGGGCAACTATGATATGGCAGCCAAAGGAAACTGGCTGTATGCAGATAACTACACAGATCTCCTGACGTTTGATATCTCGAATCCGAGAGAGGTGCGCCTGGCAAAACGGATACAGGATGCAGTGCCCGTCAGAGACTTCCCGCCCGACAACGGCGTTTATTTTGAGTGTCCTGATCCGGCGAAAGGCACCATCGTAGCCTGGAATAAAGTAGATACATCCGTCAAACCGAAGTGCTGGAGATAAGCACATAAACGCATGCTACCTGTGAAAAAGACACTCACCCTTCTCACTATTTTAGCGATGGCGCTTCTGGGGTGCTATCTGGATAAATCGGACTCGGTCGGTCCTCAAACCGGGAAAGGCGGTTCTATGGCCCGTTTTGCCATAACCGGGAACTCACTATATATCGTAGATAAACAGTCCCTTCAGTTTTATGATATCTCTACGCCCGATAATCCGCAGAAAAGCGGCAGCAAAAGCCTGGATATAGGTATCGAAACTATTTTCCCCTATCAGGACAAGCTCTTTATAGGGGCACAGGACGGGATGTATATTTTTAACAATACCGACCCGTCCAACCCGCAATTGATTTCCAAATACTGGCATGTCCAGTCGTGCGACCCGGTGGTGGTACAGGACAACTATGCTTACGTAACGCTTCGTGGCGGTTCTACCTGCCGTAACGGCGCTAATACGGCGAGCTCTCTCGATGTGGTGGATCTTTCCGATATGGCTAATCCTAAAATGCTCCACACACAAAATATGCAGAGTCCTTACGGCCTGGGGGTTGCAGGAAACCTTCTTTTCGTGTGCGAAGGCACGCACGGGCTTAAGACTTTCGACATTCAAAACCCGCAGTTGCCTGTTTTCATAAGGCAAAACACAAGTGTAGATGCGTATGATGTAATTGTCCGCAATCCCGGTTCGCTAATACTGATTGGTAAAAAAGGGCTTTACCAGTATAGCTTTGATCAAAATGCGGGAGATTTGACGCTTTTGAGCCAAATCCCCGTCCAATAGCTGAGACACATGAATAAGTACGCACTATTGTTGAGCTGCCTGCTCGTTGGTTCAGGGCAGCTCCGTTCACAACACATCGCAGATATTGCAAAAGAAAACCCCCTTTTAAAAGTAAGTATGCTTCCCATGATGCATATTGACAATGCTTTTGTTCTTGCTACGGAAATTCCTCTTTCAAAAGGGCGCTTCTCCCTCCAGCCCGAAATCGGCTACGGAGCGACAGCCAGCAACGTCTGGTATGAACCTTGGACAACGGATGAATCTCCCGACAAAAATACCGTCAGGTCAAAATTACAGTTCCGCTCATATTATAAAGACGGGGCTGTTTTCCGGGCATATTACGGCGGTGAATACGCATACATGCACAGTACGTACCGCCAATCAGGGCTGGATGGTAACAGTAACAACCCGGCTATACGCCAGGCAATCCGTCTCCGGCGAACGACCCACGCCATGCACGGACTCCTGGGCTGGCAGGGATATTTCAACAACAGGCTCTGTCTCGACTTCCACATAGGATTCGGATTACGAATGACGGAGAATTCCTCATTGACAAAAGGCTTGAGCAATGAAGAGCTTGAGAAAGTAAGGTTTGACGACCGGGAGTGGTTCCGGAGGAGTAAAAGGCTTGGCAACTATGGCCCCTACCCCGATTTTATCGGTGCCGTACAGCTTGGTTTCATTCTTGGTAAATTAAACCGGTAACTCTCCCAAAAAAGCAAATTCACCTATACTATGGCCCGCTACAATATAATTACCGGCAGCGCGATCGCCTTTTTTCTTGTGATGGCAAATTGTCTTACCCTGGACGCCCAGACAATCCTTGATGATACGCGCGATAAGGTCGTTCTCAAATGGGCTCCTGTACCTCTTTTTGATTTTTACAACACCCTGCAGCTCGGCGTGGAAATACCTTTCCCCGACCCCCGCTTTTCTTTCCAGCAGGAACTGGGTTACGGTCATTCCAGCTTCAATCTGTGGTATGCCGAAAGGGACAATATACCAGACCGCCACAGCTTCCGCTCCAGAACACAACTTCGGTATTACTTAAAAGAGTGGAATTCCTTCAGGATATTTGTCGCCGGAGAATATTTTGTCCGGAACTCAAGGACCTACGGCTACAGCTATACCGGCGTCAACTGTGAAAACGGCTGCGACTATTACCAAGAGGTCCGGCATACGACAGGCCGCGTGGCAAAAGCCATACATTTCAAATTCGGATTCCAGTCGTGGCTATCTCCCCGTGTATCACTGGATGTATACGGCGGGCCCGGCATCAGGACCATACGGTCAAGATCCTTCACACCCGGCATCACACAGTATCGCAACGACGGTCCCTGGTGGGAAGACAGCAATACCCGGCCCGGTGAACCTGTCCCGAGCATTGCCATGGGTTTCCAGCTTGGAATCCGGTTAGGGAAAATAAAGCCTTCTGACCGGTAGCATAACCGGCTTGTCTTTACCGCACGTCGGCCACACAACGGAAGCCCAGGTTATTGCTTCCGCTGGTTACTTCTCCTTTTCCCCGGCTTCCAGCTTTATACCTGATGCAATACTGGTCGCTGCACAGGAATGACCCTCCTCTCTGGACCCGCTTTACGGCGCCGGGCTCGTCGGGATCAAAACTATCAGCAGGCCCCCGGGGGTTTACTTTCTCACTTCTTGCAAAATAATCAGGCCGGTAGAAATCCGAACACCATTCCCATACGTTTCCTTCCATATCATATATACCATAGGCATTGGGTTTGAAAGTAGCTACCGGAGCGGCTGCGGCAAAGCCGTCTTCTACCGTATTCCCGTGGGGAAAATCGCCCTGGAAAATATTGCCGGCCCATTTCCCTCCGGGCTTCAGCTCGTCTCCCCAGTAGTAGGGGCGATTACCCTGTCCGCCTTGCGCAGCCCACTCCCATTCAGCCTCCGTCGGCAGGCGCTTTCCGGCCCAGCGGGCATAAGCATCAGCATCTTCATAGCATACGTGAACTACGGGGTGATTTTCTCTTCCCTCCAGGTTGCTGCCGGGCCCTTCCGGCCGCTTCCAGCTTGCGTCGGCAACGTAAGTCCACCACTGAAGAGGATTATCGAGGGAGACCTGATGAGCGGGAGGGGTAAAAACAGCAGATCCCGGTACCAGCTTATCAGCGGGGACACCCGGGTAATCGGCCGGGTTCAGAGGACGTTCCGCCACTGTTTTATAGCCGGTGGCCTCCACAAACCTGGAAAATTCGGCGTTTGTAACTTCTGTCCTGTCTATATAAAAAGACGAGACCGTGACTTCATGAACAGGGCGGGCATCTGTATATTCATCGTTTCCCATCAGAAATGTTCCGCCTGCTATCAGCACCATACCCGTTGTATCAGGAGGCGCCTGAGCAGTCACGACCTCCATTTCGGTTCCCCGGTTTTCCGTTTTACTTCCCGACGACTGGCACCCGCATATATATACGAAGGCGCCGGACGCGATAATTATTTGAATAGTTTTCTGGATGTTCATTCTCCGGCATCATTAAACCGAAAAGATACGACCGGTAGATTCTTTTTACAAGTATTTTTGAGCATTGTACCTGAGCCCGGCAGAATGAAACCACCGGGTTCAGGTTTTTCTCTTCTTTTTCCGTGCGGAAGGAAAAAGAACATTATTCAGAATCAGCCGGTAGCCCGGCGAATTGGGATACAAATTCAGATCTGTCGGCTGTCGTCCGCCTCCTCCCCTTCTGCCTTCAGGGTCGTGCCCGCCATAGAAAGTCCATTGTCCTCTCCCCGCCTCCCCGTAGATATAGCGGTCTGCAAACTCACCTTTTCCCATTACGAGCACATCGGGTTTAACTGTTTTGGGGTTAAATGCAGTCGTCTGGCCAAAGAATTCCCTGATCTGGAACTCATGGTTCTGTACGAGCATCGAGGGTATAACATCCCATTTGGCAGAAAAGTCGAAGAGGGAAAAATAGCTTTCGGCCAGGCTCCCCCAGCCGGACCGCCCCGGTTCATTGATATTGGAGAAGCCCATTCCCCCGTATCCTTCGGGTCCGAGGACAAACTTCTGAAATGCGAACGATTTCCCGAAATCAAGCTTCGACTGTGCGTCCGGATCTATCCCGTCGCCGTCGAACGTATTTTCCACGATGTCCACTCCTTCGGCTGCAAGCGCTATATCGAATGTTTCGGCGCCCGAGCACATAGCAAACAAAAAACCTCCGCCTATACAATACTCCTTGATCGCTTTGGCTACGGCCAGCTTCATCTGCGAGACCTTCGGGAATCCATGCCGGTTTGCAATAGCTTCCTGCGCCCTGATATCCTGCTCTGAAACCCGGCGCAGGCTACGGCCGAACTGCCCGGTGAAATCTTCGTGATGCAAATGCAGCCAGTCGAAGCGGGCCAGTTCACCGGTCAGGATTTCTTCATCATATATAACCGTAAAGGGGATCTCGGCGTATTTCAGCACCAATAGCACCGCATCCGTGTCTTCAAACTTCGCAGGACTTATCTTAATGGGAGAATAAACCGCGATCCTGGCTGCGGTATGCAGCCTGACCGCACTCATATTCACTTCTTCCTGCCCGACCTCATGCAGGATACCCTCGTAAGCCGATTCAGATATCACCTCATAAGTTATTCCCCGAAGCACACATTCGCTTTCCCATTTCTTCCCGTAATCCAGGGCGAAGCTTCCTCCGCGGTAGTTCAGCAGCCAGTCTATCTCCTGCCCTTCATGTAGCGCCTGGTAAGCCAATCCATAGGCTTTCAGGTGATTGGCCTGGTGTGTATCCATTGGAATGAGTAGCCGGTTTGCACCCGCTACCCCCAGCCCTATCCACACCGACAATATCCATACCAACCATGACTTCATACAGCATTCCGCGGTTTAGTCCTTCACTGTACATATTGTCGAAGTTACTCAATATGAGCGTAATATGCTAATATGACCTTTATCCGCTCGTATGATCACTCGTGATAACCCATTTACCATCTAATTTACGCCAGATGAGGGTAAAATATCCTTCAGCATCGCCGATATCGGGTCTTGTCAGGTGATATTTTCCTATCATCTGCGCACTATCGGGGGAAAGGAAATAAAGCCTCTTCACTTCAAACCTGAGCCTGCCCATAGCTGCTTTGTCAGGATATCTTTTCAGGTAGTTTTCATAAACAGGCCTATAGCCGTAGGTAATCCCTTTTGCCCCGGTAAAAGACAGGGAGTCAGATTCCCAGTAGCCTACCATGAACGATGCGATATCGCCCCGGTTCCAGTCGGTTTCCTGCCGTTTCAGAATAGTAAGAATTTCTTTCCTGTCCTGGTCCGACTGCGAAAAAACCGGCGATAGCCCAGTCATGAAAGTGAGTATCAATATCAGGCTTCTCATCGGAATAAAAGGTATACGTTGGTTTTTGCCTGCTACTACTATAACAAATATACATTTTTAAATGATTCCGCCCTTCACAAGCAGTCTCAAACCTCCCGGCTCACAGCTTATGCCTATTTCATAATTTTCCTGCTATTGGATATCTTTGCGCAGATAGTACACGTATTTACAGGCTTCTGATTTCGCAATCATGTTCAAACGCCTCTTTAAAAAGCTCGACAGGCAGAAATACCCTTTTGTAGACGGTATCTATTACCTGTTAATGATCATTCTTCTGATTATAGGGATACTGATTATCAAATAAGTGTGGCAAAGCCCTTTCTATTTATCGTGAACCCGAGATCCGGCGACCATTCCGGCAGGAAGCTCCCCGAATTGACCCGGTTCATCGAAGAAAAAATGAGGGATCTCGGCCAGGTGCCCCAGACTGTCGTAACAGAATCGGGGGGGCATGCTACCGAAATTGCTGCAGCTGCATTGAAAAGCGACCGGTGGAGCGCTATTGTCGCCGCCGGCGGTGACGGCACCATCAACGAGGTCGCCCGGACGATGCTCTATTCCGATACCCCGCTGGGCATTCTCCCGTTAGGTTCCGGTAATGGCCTGGCCCGTCACCTTCATATACCGATGAGCATCGCGGCAGCCCTGAAGCGTCTTGTTGAAGGTACACCCGTCAGGATGGATTCGGCCAGGATCAACGGAATTCCGTTTTTCTGCACCTGCGGGCTGGGTTTCGATGCCGCCGTAAGCCACCGGTTTGCTTCCTCATCGGGCCGCGGCCTCAAAAACTACGTCAGGTATGCTTTCGAGATCTACAAGGAATACCAGCCCATCCCTGTAAATCTCGATCACGAAAACCAGCAGGTATTCCTGCTCACTTTCGCAAATGCAGGCCAGTTTGGCAACAATGCCTGGATAGCTCCCCACGCAAGCATTAATGACGGTTTGCTTGACCTCTGCCTCGTTCCGCCGTTTCCGGAATGGTACAGCATGGTTTTCGGCGCGCGGCTTTTCGCCAAAAATCTCGACCAGTCGCAGTATATGTCATACCGGAAATTCAGCGAAATCACCATCGGTGTAGACGCTCCTGCCCTGGCACATTTTGACGGCGAACCGCTGACGATCGACACCAGCGAAATCCATATAAAATGTATTCCCCGTAGCCTTACCGTGATATGTTAACAGGATGAGCCATATTTTCAAAACCGATATCCTTCCCGGCCGCTCAGTTGAAATTGAAGGGAAAACCTGCCTATGGTTCAGCGGTACGGATTATCTTGGGATGGCCTACCATCCCGTATTGCTCGGACTGCTTTCGGAAGGCTTTAAAAACCTGGGATCACACTTCGGCAGCTCCCGCAACAATACCCTTCAACTGAACGCTTTCCGGCAGGCGGAGGAGGCTTTATGCGGATATACAGGCGCCGGCGATGCCATACTGGTCAGCTCCGGCATGCTTGCAGGCTTTATCATCAGGTCCTGCATCAGGTCTGTGCTGCGGGAAACCGCGCCGGGATCGCGTATAATAGAATGGGAGGCCCCTATGCTGCACCCGGCTTTATCGCGCAGGCGAAAGACAGTGACCGACTGGAACGCCTGGGCGGAAAAAACGGCAGACAAAATCAGGAAAACCACTCCGGGCGTTTATCACATTGTCTATAGCGATGCGATCGGATCGCCGAAAACGGCATGGTTCGACTTTTCGTATTTCAGAGAGCTTCCCAATGCCCTGGTGATCGCCGACGATTCTCACGGGATCGGGATCACCGGCTCATCGGGAGGCGGCGCATACGGGCTGCTTCAAAGCTCCGGAGTTGAAAATATAATAGTTATCGCCTCCCTCAACAAAGCGATGGGTATTCCAGGGGGTGTTATCCTCGGCACTCCACAGATGCTGCAACCGATACGGCAAACTCCGGTCTACAGCGGCGCCTCGCCTATCCCGCCGGTCTATGCGCATGCACTGGCTTCCATGATGGCCCGGGGAGAATACCTGAAAGCGTATGCCCGCCTCCAGGAAAACAACCGGTATTTCCGGCAGCAAATGACGTCATCTGATCAGTTTACCAGTTTACCCGGATATCCTGTTTATACCTCGGAAGATCCCGGCCTTTTCGGCTTTTTACTTCAGAACGGTATCCTTTCGTCGAGCTTTTCCTACCCTTCCCCAAGTGATACACCGGTGACAAGGCTTGTGATCAGTGCAGCGCATACCCCGGAAGACCTCGACTCTCTCGCCCGTACCTGCTCCCGGTACTACGCCTGAGCCTTTTTTTTCTGCCTGTAGTCCGTCAGGGCTGCCCCCAGGAGAAGCCCTATCAGGAGGATCGAAAACACCAGGTCAAGCTTGTTCCCGGCTACCACCGATACCGGTTCGAATTTAAAATGAATAGTATGCTTGCCGGCCGGGACCCTGATCGCCCGGAGCACGTAATCGGCCCTTAGCAGGGGAACCGGCTTGTCGTCTACCGTCACTTTCCATTCGTCCCGTATATTGTAATAGATTTCGGAAAATACCGCCAACTGCTCTGTTGCTGCGTTGCTTTCATAAGTCAGCTCATCGGGGGCGTAGGAAATCAGCTTTATGGTTGCATTGCTGTCCGGCATGATCGTCAGTCCTTCAAACTCTTTGGCAAATTTCTGATCGATTACTGCCTCATGCCGGGGTTTCAGCGAATCTAGCGAGGCCATTTCAGCGTCAGCATTCGGTACGAGCCTGAAGGAATCGACAAACCATGCATTCCCGAGCGCGTCCGGATTAGGCCTGGCTACCGGGGCGCCCCCGTTTTCACCGGGGGTTAGAATATATTTTGTATTGAGCATATTCAGAATCTCCGGGTTAGCGCCCTGCCTGGCGATCTGCCGTTCGAAAAGCTCCTGGTATCTCCTCAGCTTGGCACCGTGGTACCCGCCCACCGACTTGTGGAAGTACGACGCTTCGGCGCTCTGGAAAGGACTCCGGGTCAGATCGAACACCCTGAAATTAGGGTCAGGGTCCTGCAGGATCTGTTCGTCGGCCGGACTCGGTTGAAAGACCACCTCTGTCTGCTGCCTGGAAACAAAATCATTGTTGTTGAGATACCGCTTACCTATCCCCATCATATCGGCTATCACCAGCATAGCCAGGCTTCCGTACAATGCAACCGGCTTGATCTTACCGGCCATCCACAGCCAGATCAGAAGAGCAGTCATAAAAATGAAAAAGAGGGTTCTGAAAGCATCGACCCTGAAAAGGCCGGCACGATCCCGCCCTATACCACGAACAATCTCCTCGGCAAAATTCCTGTCCTGCACGCTCTGCATCAGCCCGTCGACCAACTGCGCGTCATAGGGCCCCCTGAAGCTGAAAAAAACCTGGGGCATCAACCCCAGAACAAGGGCGACTCCCCCTGTCAGCGCGAAGCTCAGCAAAAGCGGCCGCTGCAGCTCTTTCCAGGTAATTTTTCGCTGAATGACTTCATTCAGCGCAAGGATCCCCAGTATCACCATAAAGAGCTGGGAAAAGGCCATCGTCATCGTAACAGCCCTGAACTTATTGAACATCGGGAAATAGTCGAAAAACAGATAGTTGATACCTGAAAAATTCTTACCCCATGCCCACATGATGAATACCGCTGTAAACCCGGCAAGCCACCATTTCAGTCTTCCTTTTACTATAAAAAGCCCCAGCACAAACAAGAAACATACGATCGCGCCGGCATACGCCGGCCCACCGGTACCTGGCTGGTCTCCCCAATAAAGAGACACAGGTAGCGATCTCACGAAATTGCCGGCATTGGCTGCATCGACTCCCCTGCCCGTCAGTACCTTATAGGTTTCAGACTGATCGGTAAGGCTGTTATTTCCTGATCCTCCTCCAAATGCATTGGGTATCAGAAGGTTGAGAGTTTCCCCTATGCCGTAGCTCCAGGCAAACGCGTAGTCCTTATCCAGGCCGCCTTTCGGCCCCGGGCTGGCAGTTCCTGCAGCCGGGCTCAGCTCCGAAACGCCCCGGATAGTCGCCTTGGAATAGTCATAGGCATTCCAAAGCCTGGTGGTATGGGTTCCGGTAGCTATGACCGCTCCCAGCACCAGCGCCAGACCGATTTTCAGAAGTTCTGCCGTCTTCCCTGATTTCAATAGCACAATGCATTCCACTACCACGTACACCAGCAGCGCCAGCGCCAGGTAGTAGGTGATCTGGACATGGTTGGCATAGAGCTCAAGCGAAAGAAACAAGGAGAAGACCGCTGCTCCCGTAAGCCAGTTCTTCCTGAAGGCAAGCACCACACCGGCTATAACCCCAGGAGCGTAGCCGATTGCCATTACCTTCGATAAATGGCCGGCTTCTATACTGATAAGATTAAAGGTGGCAAAAGAAAATGCTATGGCTCCTGTGAATGACAACGCGGCCGATCGTGTAAGCGCCCAGAACAGCAAATATGCGCTTAAAAGGCTGAGGAACAGGATACATGCCGGTATGGGGAGCAAAAAATAGATCGCCCTGCCCAGCTTGGTCGAGAGGCTCCCCGGGTAATCGGTAGCAACCATGTAGGAAGGCATTCCGCCGAACATGCTGTTTGTCCAGTTTGCCCATTTTCCCGTTTTTTCATGATACATTTTGAGCTCCCTGGCTCCTGCTTCCGACTGTACGATGTCGTGCATACTCAACCTTTTTCCCTCCAGAAGCGGGGAAAAATAACCGAGAGAAAGTACCAGGAAGCCTATCACGCATAGCAGGTGGGGACGAAATCCCTTCCACGAAAAGAAACTGTTCATACCAGTGGCCAAAACCCCTTGAAGTTAAATTGACAAATATCGCATAACCCCGCAAAGATAGGAGGATTGGCTTATGTATAAAGTATTAATTTTTAGTAAACAATTGTGAAAATTCCATCAAATACGAAAGTTGCTTTGCCTTCAATTAAAAATACCTAATAAATTTGCGTTCATTCAGGGAAAAAGGGAAATTATTCTCAGACCCTGAACTGAGACCACTTGCGCAATAACTATCTGTCTATGAAGAGAATTGGTGTATTTACATCAGGAGGTGACGCCCCGGGGATGAATGCCTGTATCAGGGCCGTTGTAAGAGGAGCTATTTATCATGGCGTGGAGGTGTTCGGTATCAGGAGGGGGTACAGCGGTATGATCGCCGGAGATATATTCCAAATGAACTCCCATTCGGTAAGTAACATTATTCAACGGGGAGGGACTATACTTAAATCGGCAAGAAGCAAGGATTTTGTAACACGCGAAGGAAGGAAGCAGGCATATCAGCAATTGAAGGATCACGGTATCGACGGCCTGGTCGCCATCGGTGGAAACGGTACTTTTACAGGCGCCCTGACTTTCTTTAACGAGTTTGGTGTACCTACCGTCGGCGCTCCCGGTACGATCGACAATGACCTTTATGGTACCGATTATACTATAGGCTTCGATACGGCCGTCAACACGGCGCTTGATGCAATCGACCGGATCAGGGATACCGCCGGCTCGCATGACCGCGTATTTCTTATCGAAGTAATGGGCCGGGATGCCGGGTATATCGCAGTGCAGGCCGCTATTGGCGGCGGTGCCGAAATGGTAATGGTACCTGAAGTGCTGACACCCGTATCGGAGGTTGTCCATACGTTAAAAGAAGGCTGGAAACGTTCGAAGTCGTCGTCTATCGTGATCGTGGCGGAAGGCGACGAAGAAGGGAGCGCCATACAGATCGGCGAAAAGATAAAAACCCTGATCGATTCCGAAGATCTCGATCTCCGCGTCACTACCCTGGGTCATATCCAGCGCGGCGGTGCCCCTTCTGCATGCGACAGGATCCTGGCCAGCAGGCTGGGGCTGGGCGCAGTGGAAGGACTGCTCGCAGGCCAGAAGAACGTAATGGCGGGCATTATCAACAACGAGTTGGTATACACTGCTTTCGAAGATACTATTCGTCTGCCGAAGCCGATCAATGAAGACCTGCTCCGGATGGTCCGGATTCTGAGCACCTAGCAGTAACCTGCAATCTTGTAGGTCAGCATCCCTATCCATTCCCTCCATATCCTGGTGAAAGCATCTACTGCTGCGGGAGTGGGAAGGAGCCTGCTTTTTAAAGACAGGCACTCGGGGGTATATTCCGAATCTGCGGGGAAGACATCTACCAGTACGCCCGCCTTATCGAAGCATGCTTTAGCCCTGCGCGTGTGATAAGCGGATGTAATAAGAAGGTTTTCTCCGGAGGGGGATACCGTTTCGAGCAGTTCGGAAGTGAAAAGCGCATTTTCCCGGGTGTTTCTCGCACGGGTTTCCAGGATAATGTCTGCCGGGTCAACCCCCCACTCTACCAGCATTTTTTTTGCCAGCTGGACTTCTCCCCTTTGTTGAGTCAGCAGGGATTCAAGATCCGTACCTGTCAGCAGAAGCTTACGGCAAATGCCCCGTTTGTAAAGCAGGTAACCCGTCAGCAGCCTGTCGGAGCCGTGCTCAAGCTCAAATCTTCCTCCGACCGAGCTGCATCTGTTGACAAGCCCTCCCGACAAGATGATCCCCACTTCGTAGCGGCGGTCGAGCTGGTCCATACTCTGCTGCGGATACTCCCACAACCTGAGCACATGCCCTACAAAATATGCGTTGGACTGTAAATAAAGGCCTAAAAAGACAATTGCCACAATATTTCTCAACCGCCTGGTTTTCACCCGGATAAACAGGACAATAAGCAGAACGAACAGCAGGTTGTAAGGCATTACGAGGAAATCAAATATCTTTGACAGTGAATAAAACATGACGATCTGAGATAGGAATGTGTTTTCTGCCGTTAATTATAAAACCGGAAACAAATTTGCGGCCATTTGTTAGAAATATGAAACTCAGTAAGATTTTAAGCTTCGGGATACTGGCTTTTGCTTTCACCCGGCTACATGCCCAGCCGGCAGGATACGAGATCGAAGTAACCATGAAAGGCCTGCGCGATACAACCTGTATCCTGGGCCACTATAACCTTAAGGGCAATTCTTTTGTTTCCAAAGATACGGCCCGGGCGGATGCCCACGGCAAAATGGTTTTCAAAGGCGATTCCCTTCCCGGAGGTATTTACCTGGTAGTATTGCCCGGAAACTCCAAATGGGCCGAATTGGTCTATTCTGGCAAGGAGGCGCGCTTTTCCCTTTCTACCGATACTACCGACATCGTTTCAAACATGATAATTTCCGGATCTGAAGAAAACCAGTTCTATTACCGGTTCCTGCAGACTATGGAAACCAAAATGCGGCAACTGGCACAAGTATCGAAAGCAAATCCCAACTCTCCTGAAGTTGCAAAAATCAGGCAGGAAATAGAAGAATACCGGAAAAACCTGATCTCAGAGCGACCGGATCTGCTCACTTCCAAATTCCTGCGGGCCGTCCAGGCAATCGATATCCCGACTGCCCCCAAGCTGCCCAATGGCAGGGACGACTCTACCTGGGTATTCAATTATTACAAAAATCATTATTGGGACAACCTGGACCTTAACGACGACCGCATGCTCCGTACGCCTATTTTACAGGCAAAGATGGATCAATACGTTCAGAATCTCGTCGTGCAGCAGGTAGATTCCCTGATTAAGGAAGCTGACGCGCTTATTGCACGTTCTCATAACAAAGATTTCAGGCAATTCCTGATCCGTTATTTTGCGGCGGAGTACGAGAATCCCAAGACTGTCGGAACAGAAGGTGTTTTTGTCCACATGGCGGAAAAGTATTATTTGTCGGGGGAGATGTCTCTCTCCGAAGACGGGAGAAAAAGGATCAGTGACAGGGTAAAAGTGCTGAAGCCCCTGCTGGTCAACAAAGTCTTTCCGACTTTTACCCTGTGGGACCCCGAGAAAAAGCCCTTCAGTCTCCAGGATATCGCGGTCGACTATACCGTCGTTTTCTTCTATTCCCCGACCTGCGGGCATTGCAAGGATTCGGCGCCGGCGCTGATGAGCTTTTACGAAAAGAACAAAGCACAGGGCGTAAGAGTGGTAGCAGTAGCTACCGAAAACTCGGACGAAGAATGGAAAAAGTTCATCGAAAATCAAAAGACGGCCACGCTTCTGAATGGTTATGATTACAGCGGCCAGATCGATTTCAGAAACCGGTACGACGTGCTTTCCACGCCAACCATCTACATCCTTGATAAGCAAAAACGTATAATCGCCCGTAAAATGCCGGTAGAACAGCTGGACGACTTTCTCAATTTTTATAGGAGAAAAGCGGGAGCGAAGTAGGTATCTCCTACCTCATTTTTGAACGTTTAACCAGGTAGGTCATCAGGATGGGATCGAGGCCTTCCGATATATCTGCCTCTATAAAATCGATCTTATACTGGCCGCATTTCAGCTTCAGATCAGTGTAATAGCTTTTCATCCGTTCCCGGTAATATTCGCGTACCTGGCCAGGCTGTACTTTCACACTTTCGCCGGTTTCGGTATCGACAAATTCATACGGCCGTTCTTCAAAGGAAAACTCCAGTTCCGTCTTCCGGTCGGTCACATGAAACAACAACACCTCATGAAGGTTATGCCTCAGGTGCTGCAAGGCAGAAAATACGGCTCCCGTATTTTCGAGGTCGTCAAACATATCGCTGAACAAAATCACAAGCGACCGCTTATGGATTCGCTCCGCGATCTCGTGCAGCACATCCGCTACAGCTGTCTTCTTCTGCGGTTTCGGACGCTGGAGCAACTGGCTGAGCTCCAGCAGTATTTTATGAATATGCGAAGGGGTGGATTTAACCTGTGTCTGCGTCTCTATTGCGTCAGCAAAAGTGCACAGGCTGACGGCATCCTTCTGCCGCTGCAGCAATATGGCCAGGGCAGACGCTGCCAGCACGCTGAAGGTAATTTTTCCGTAGTTATGTTCGGGATAGTACATCGACGACGACGTATCGATCAGCAGGTGCCCCCTGAGATTGGTCTCCTCTTCGTAGCGCTTTACAAAGAGCTTGTCGGTCTTGCCATATACTTTCCAGTCGATATGACGGGTACTCTCGCCCGTATTATATAACCGGTGTTCGGCAAACTCCACGGAAAACCCATGAAAAGGTGATTTGTGCAGCCCGGTAATAAAACCCTCTACCAGTTGCCTGGCCAGGAATTCCAGGTTCCCGTACTCCCTTACGGCCGCCAGATCCCAATTCTCTTTTGCCATAGCCGTCAGGTTCTGATTCTTAACTCAATTGATCGCAGTTCCTACCACCCTGATTTTCACATTCCCGATCCCGGCGCTTATCATACCCAGCTTACCGGCGGCAGCCTTGCTTATATCGATCATCCGGCTCTTTGTCCAGGGACCCCGGTCATTAACCCTCACCACTACACTTTTACCATTTTTGATATTGACCACTTCCAGCAGGGTATTATGCGCGAAAGTGCGGTGTGCTGCTGTAAAATGTTTGTTGCAGAATACCTCCCCGAAAGCTGTCTTTTTCCCTTCAAATCTGTCGGAATAATAAGAGGCTTCACCGACCAAAAACTCATCCGGAGCGATTTCACTGCCACAGGGAGAAGAGAAGGCAAGCAGTGTGGTTAAACTTGCAAAAAAGGCGGAGTATGACATATTTTCAAGCGTTTACCGTTACCCAAACCCCGCAATCCTTACACAGCAGATAGTCAAACTACCGGCAAATATATTAAAAACTTTTCCGGAATGACGATTTAAGACGGCCGGCCCCCGGTGGCAAAGTCCTCCCGGTACCATAAATTCCCCGTGTAATCCAACCTTTACTTCAAATTAATCAGGCATTTCCGCAAATAAATTTTTTGCATTTCGCAAACTTCTCTAAATTAGCGTTCGGAAAGCATTTACATCAAATTTAAATTTAAGTGGAAGACAGAGAGAAAATCTACTCCAAAAGGGTTAGAGCAGGGAAACGCACCTATTTCTTTGATGTTCGCTCAACTCGCTCCAACGACTACTATTTGACAATCACAGAAAGTCGTCGCCATCAACAGGGTGACGGTTTCACGTATGAAAAACACAAAATGTTTTTGTACAAGGAGGATTTCGACAAATTTGTAGAGGCGCTGCAAGGCACTGTAGAGCACGTTAAAAACGAGTTGATGCCCGAAGTTGACTTTTCGCAGTTCGCCCGGTCGGAAGAGCAGTACGATGAGGTTTCCGGGGAGTCGTCGGGACTGAAATGGGAATAGTAATTTAACTATTTTCAGCTCGTATCGAAAGTTATGGTGCCCTCGGAAATATTCCGAGGGCTTTTTAGGTTTAGTACACCTCGCCCTCCCACCACCGCCTATCCTGCCGGCCAAAACACTTTCCCTAACCGTTTTCTACTAACTCTCAGGTTAAATGCCTAATTTTGCGGGCAAATTTTTAAACATTACGCCTCAGCGATCTGAACCATGAGTCTACAGTGCGGTATAGTAGGGCTGCCCAACGTGGGTAAATCAACACTTTTTAATGCCATTTCAACCGGGAAGGCCGAAGCCGCCAATTACCCGTTCTGCACCATTGAACCCAATGTAGGGGTGGTCACAGTTCCTGACGAGCGCCTGGAGGTGCTGACCAGGCTGGTCAACCCGCAGAAGGTGCTGCCTACCATTATCGAATTCGTAGACATTGCCGGCCTTGTGAAAGGCGCCAGCCAGGGAGCCGGCCTGGGCAATAAATTCCTGGCCAATATACGGGAAGTCGACGCTATTGTACACGTGGTAAGATGTTTCGAAGATGACAATATCGTACACGTAGAGGGTAAGGTAGACCCTGTTTTCGACAAGGAAATTATCGATGCCGAGCTGCAGCTCAAAGATCTTGAATCGGTAGATAAAAAAATCCAGCGGATCGACAAAGCCGCCCGTGTAGGCGATGCGAAAGCCAAAGCCGAGCTGGAGATACTCAAACAGTACAAAAGTACGCTGGAAGCAGGGAAAAACGCCCGCTCCCTGAATATTGATCCCAAAGAACGGGATGCCGCCATAGGCGACCTTCACCTTCTTACCGTAAAGCCGGTATTGTATGTAGCCAATGTCGACGAAGCCTCCATGCTTACAGGCAACCAGTATTCGGAAAAACTGACGGAAGCGGCAGCCGCAGAAAACGCTGAGGTGATCGTACTTTGTGCCGCTATTGAATCGCAGATTGCCGAAATGGACGATCCCGAAGAGCGGCAGCTGTTCCTGGAAGAATTCGGCCTTACCAAATCGGGCCTCGACCGCCTGATCAGCGCCTCCTACAAACTTCTGAACCTGATCACGTATTTCACTGCAGGTGTTAAGGAAGTCCGGGCATGGACCATCCGCAGGGGATGGAAAGCTCCCCAGGCTGCAGGGGTGATCCACACTGATTTTGAGAAAGGCTTCATCAGGGCTGAGGTCATCAAACTGCCTGACTACGAGCAGTATAAAACCGAAGCAGGAGTAAAGGAAGCAGGTAAAATGGCGGTAGAAGGTAAGGATTACGTCGTGGAGGACGGTGACATTATGCATTTCAGGTTTAATGTCTAGACAGGAGGCGTTTGGAACATAACTGCGCGATCCTGCGTTAGAATCTAGAATGATGACTGTTTTCGCATGAAGCTACGCCTGGCCATACTTTCTTTTTTCTTTCTACTGAGCCTGCGGGCAGTCTCCCAGGATGCCTACAACCGGGTGGAAGCCCTGGAAAGCGATGAGCTTCTTATCAAACAACGGGGAACAAGACTCGTCACCAGGCCGGGTGAACGGTACCTTATCGTCGACCATTCATCCTTTTTCGGCGGGTACCAGCGCCACCGGTATTTCCCGGGGGAGAATATCCGCTTCAGGTTAAAGGATTCCAAAACGAAATTCAACGAACGGATAGGAGAAATCACGGATACTACCTTTACTTTTGTCCTGGTCAATGAAGCCATCGGACGAATGGAACACCGGGAAGTTGCCCTCGGCGACGTCCGGATGATCAAAACAACCAATCGTATTCCCTGGGTATCGGAAGGGAGTTTCATGCTTCCGCTGGCCGGATTGATCTACGTCGGCGCCGACTTTTTCAACAGGGGAATGGACGGAAAAAGATTCACTACAGACCAGCAAACCTTATGGGTAGGCGGAGGGTTGATCGCCACCGGGCTGATTTGCTATAAATTCACTTTCCATACCATCAGGATAGGGAAGAAAAATCAGCTGAGAGTGCTGAAAACCTACTAATACCGCTGCTTCACGTCTATTCCTACGTTCTTCCCCGGAGGAAACGCCCGACGGAGTTTGATTTACAGAATTTTTTAAATAATTTTAAAAAGTGTGTAACCCACTCTCCTCCAGTGGATCGGATTTTCAGTTTATGACAATTTAACTTTCGCATCATTCTATTTTTATGAAACTGTTCTCGCGCCGTTCATTCCTCCATTGGTCTGTCTTTTCAATACCATTTGCCGGTTGTGCAAAAGGCGGGACCTCCGTCAGAAAACCCCTTGTGATATCTACCTGGGATTCGGGCACGACAGCTAACAGTGCAGCCTGGACAGTCCTTACAAACGGCGGGAAAGCAATCGATGCCGTCGAAGCTGCCGGTATTGCAATAGAAAATGAGCTCAGTTGCTGTGTAGGGCTCGGCGGAAATCCTGACAGGGACGGCTTTGTGACGTTAGACGCCTGTATCATGGACGATAAATCCAATATCGGCTCGGTTGCATTCCTTGAACGGATCAAACACCCCGTTTCCGTCGCCAGGAAAGTAATGGAGACCACTCCGCACGTTATGCTGGTGGGCGAAGGCGCCCGGCAGTTTGCAGTAGCCAACGGTTTTCCGCTTGAGCCGGAAGGGCTGTCTGACGATGCACGCAAATCCTACGAGAAATGGCTGGAGAAGGCGGAATATAAACCGGTTATCAATATAGAAAGCCTGAAACCCGGCGCTCCTGCCAAGACGACCGTACCCGGTAAACTCGAAAACGGCGATTTTAATCACGATACCATGGGTACCCTCGCTCTTGACGCAGAAGGAAGCCTCTCCGGGATGTGTACAACCAGCGGAATGGCCTTCAAAATGAGAGGACGGGTAGGCGACTCACCGATCATCGGTGCCGGTCTTTTTGTAGATAACGAGGTGGGCGCCGTGACCTGTTCAGGCCAGGGAGAAGAAGTGATCAGGATAGCCGGAGCGCACCTTGTGGTAGAGCTGATGCGAAACGGCGACAACCCGTATGAAGCCTGCAAAAAGGCCGTATTGAGAATTGTGAAAAGAGATGAAAACCGTGCCAGGGAATTCCAGGTAGGTTTTATTGCGGTCAATAAAGCCGGTGAGACCGGGGCTTATTCGGTTCAGCCGGGGTTCAGCTATACGCTTACAATAGAGGGTGAGGAAAATAAGGTTTTTGATGCGGAAAGTTATTTTTCGTGAAATTTCACCACCCGGACGCCAGCACATCGGCGATATGCATGGTTTTCAAGGCATGGCTATGCTGTTTTATATATCCTTCCAACTGCATCAGGCACGAAAGATCGGTTGAGATAATATAGTCTGCCCCGGTGGCTACCGCATTTGCTACTTTCTGCTCGGCCATAGCTGCTGAAATAGCCTCAAATTTGACAGCAAAAGTCCCGCCGAAGCCACAGCAGACTTCACAATCGTCAGTTTCGGTAAGTTCCAGTCCTTTTACATGCCGGAGCAACTCCCGGGGAGCCTCTTTAATGCCGCATTCCCTCAACGCGCCGCAGGCATCATGGTATACCGCCCTGCCCTGCAATTCAGCCCCGACGTCTTTTATGCCAAGCACTTGGGTAAGAAACTCCGTAAACTCGTACAGCTGTTTCTGAACCGGCTGAGGCCCGTTCAGTAATTTGTCAAAATAGTTGCGCACAAAACCCGTACACGATCCGCCCGGCGCTACGATATAGTCCCCGCTGTCGAAATCACCGGCAAACTTTGCGGCTACCGGCACACACTCATCCCAATAGCCGGCGTTGAAAGCCGGCTGACCGCAGCAGGTTTGCTCCGGGTTATAGTGAACGGTACACCCGCATTTTTCCAGGATCCTGATCATATTCCAGGCGGTATCGGGATACAGCTGGTCTACAAAACAGGGAATAAATAATTGTACTCTCATATTTTGCTTCAGCGGATAGTCCGGTCAAGATGAACAAACCCTCCGTCAACATGTATCAGCTGCCCGGTTGTATGGCTGGACTTCTCCGACAGCAGGAAAACCACCATCGCGGCGATTTCTTCGGCGGTCGTCATCCTTTTCTCCAGCGGGATCACCGATTCTATGGCGGCACGCTTTGCTTCAGGATCAGGAAAAGTATTGATCCACTTTTCGTAAAGCGGTGTCCAGCAGTCGGCCACGATCAGCGCATTTACCCGTATGCCATATTTGAGAAGCTCTACGGCCCACTCCCTGGTCAGCGCGTTACGTCCCCCGTTAGACGCAGCGTAAGCGGATGTGCCTCCCTGGCCCGTCTCCGCCGTCCGGGAGCCGATATTGACGATCGATCCTTTTGATGAAATTAATGCGGGTAGTGCAAAATGAGCCATCAGATAATAATGTACCAGGTTTCGGTGCAGGCTTTCCATAAATTTTTCATAACTCCCGTTCTCCAGCCCCACCCCGTCGTTTACGCCGGCATTATTGACCAGCCCGTCGATCCGGCCAAACCGTTCCAGGGCTACATCCACCGCCTTTTTACAGTCTTCCGGGCGGGTCAGCTCCGCTACAACCTGGAAAGCCTCTGCACCGGTATGTTCGATTTCCGAAACCAGCTTCAGGTTATCGGCCTCATTCCGTCCTACAATAACAGGTATGGCCTTCTCATCTGCGAGAAACTTCACGATGCCTTCACCGATCCCCTTCGCCCCTCCGGTTACTATTACTATTTTCTTGTCGAGTCTGAGATTCATAGCTGTATAACTTTTGATTGATAACCGGGTTGATCTTCAGGTTTGTCGCCTTCGTTATCCACGAACAGGAAGAGGTACACCTCGACAGGACCGTGCACACCCCTGACCAACGTTTTCTCTATATCGCCGGTACGGCTGGGCCCTGACGCGAAAAAAATGGCGGAAGGGAGGTTGGTTCCGTATTGCCGGATAATCCGTTCAATCCCGTCGCCGATATCATAAACCAACTGGCCGACTGACGCAACGACTATGTGTACCGGCGCATATACCGTAAGCGCGCGCCCGTACTCCTGTGCAGCGCTCAGCACGATGGTCCCGGTACGCGCCACCAGGCACTCGCAGCCTGTAATAACCGCAGAGGCGGATTCAGGAGCTCCGCTCCCGGTAAAAGAAAGATCATCGAGGCCAACATCTTCGCGAAATGAAGCGGTATTACAGTAAATATGCTCCCACCCGTTTTCCTTCCTCAATTCCGTTAGTCTTTTATCCAGGGTATTTTTCCCCTCGCACACTTCCAGCTTCCCGTCTATGGCAGCAAACTCCTCTGAAAACTTTTCGAGCAGGCTTAGGTTGTCCGTCCTGTAAAAAACGTCGCCTGTACTTTCCGGCAACCGCCGGCCGGAAGACTCCTTCAATGCTTCCCGGATCTTTTCCAGTATGTTGTTCCGGGCAGAAAAATTATCCATTCAAAACTAAATTGCCTGCTATATTTATTTTCCGGCGCTACCCTGCTCCTTTTCCTTCCACTGCCTGCTAAACGATTTCCCCGCAAAAACCGGCAACTTCCGATGATCGCCCCATTGAGCGGAAAACAGCCTGTTTATTACAAAATTTTTCATTTTCCCTCCCGCTGCATCGAGTAGCCGGCGGTCTTTACTGACGATTTTCCAGCCTTGCCAGGCAGCTTTTTCAAGAATGCCGCCATGATGATCCCTGACAGCACTCCTTCGGTTATGCAGAAGCAGGCCGTGCAGGTTGATACCCACGGGACATATCTCCGTACAGGCCCCACACAAAGAAGATGCATAGCTCAGGTGTTTGTTTTCCCTCATTCCCCGCAGGTAAGGCGTAATGACCGAACCGATCGGCCCGCTGTAGGTAGCACGGTAAGTGTGGCCGCCTATATTTTTATATACAGGACAAACATTCAGGCACGCACCACACCGGATACAGTGCAGACTTTCCCTGGCTACAGGATCTGCCAGGATGCCGGTACGCCCGTTGTCCAGCAGGATGACATACATTTCTTCCGGCCCGTCTGCTTCTGCCGGCTTCCTGGGGCCGGTAAAGACCGAATTGTAAACCGCTATTTTCTGTCCCGAGCCGTGCGTAGCCAGCAACGGCCAGAAAAGACCGAGATCCCTTACCGACGGCAGCACTTTCTCAATACCGGTCACTACAATATGCGTAGAAGGAAAGCTGGTTGTAAGCCTGGCATTTCCCTCGTTTTCCGTAATAGCTATGCCGCCAATGTCGGCGAGTATAAAATTCGCACCTGTAATACCGATTTCTGCCTCCCGGAATTTTCGTCTCAGCTTCTCCCTCGCCGCAAGCGTCAGCTCTTCCGGGGTAAGCCCGGGCGGAACGTTTAATTTTTCGTGGAAAAGCCGGGCAACTTCTTCTTTGCTCTTGTGCATGGAGGGCGCCACGATATGGTAAGGCGGCTCGCCTGCAAGCTGCTGGATATACTCGCCCAGGTCCGTTTCCACTACCTCGATGCCCCTTTCTTCCAGGAAAGGATTAAGATGAATCTCTTCGGTCACCATCGATTTGCTTTTCACGACGACAGAGGCGCGTTTCTTCCTGCAGATCTCCGCTATCGCATCGAGCGCCTGCTGCGCATTCCCGGCCCATATGACCTTACCGCCGGCTTTGGCGAAATTAGACTCAAATTCCAGGAGGTAATGGTCCAGGCGGGCGATTGTGTGCATCTTAATACCGGCAGCCTGTTTCCGGGCTTTATCCAGGTCCGCAAATTGCTCCTTCCCTTTCTTAAAAGCGTCGTCAGACTGCTTTAATACACGATTGATAATCGCCCGGTGGGTAAGATCCGCCGTTTTTGCCTTACTCTCTGCCTGGAAAACCTTTTCCCGCGATGTCATATTCAGACGATTTTTCAATTAAAAACAATATACAGCCCTGCCATAAGGGCGATCAGGATCCCCGACAACACCTTGTAGTTGGCCAGTCCTTTCCAGCCCGGCTGCCGCAATGGTTCAAGAGGCGAACTCCAGTAGAGATACCTGCTTTCTGCCGTATGCCTGACGGGGAAAACAAAGGACAAGACCCCCTGGAAAAAGACACAGAAGCAAAAAAGGTAAAATGCCGTCATCATAAAAGGGATCTTTCCGGGCAGCGACAAGGGATATAATTTACCCCACGCATAGACTAAAACCCCGAGCAAAGAGCCTGCCCACAGCGTATACTGGGCTGAAAGTGCGGAGGCTTTTTTCCAGAACACCCCTAAGAGAAACACGCAGGTAATGGGCGGTGCGATATGGGCGATCACATCGTTGAGCCCTACAAACAGGCTCTCATACAGGTTGAGCAACGGCAGCAGCGCTATCGAAACGACCAGCGCTACCCCGGCCGAAACACGCCCCCAGAAGACCAGGCGCTCATCTGTTATCGCAGGCCGGTTTCGTTTAATAAGATCAAAACTGACAAGAGTAGCTATCGAATTGAGGGCTCCGGAAACCTGGCTCATCAGGCCTGAAAGCAAAGCGGCTACTACTATCCCTACAAGACCGCTTGGCAGCAGTTGCGAAATCATCAGGGTATAGATCCCCTTGCTGTTCACCACTTTTTCGCCCTGTCCCGAAATTGTAGTGACCGATTCCAGATTAAGAAGACCTTTGTGAGCAAGCGCATAAGCAAACAAGCCGGGCATTACGAAGATAAAAACAGGCAGTATTTTAATAAATCCGCAAAAGAGCGCCCCTGCTTTGGCATGGTTCTCGTCACGGGCTCCAAGGACGCGCTGTACGATCGTCTGATCGGCGCACCAATACCAGATCCCCAGCACCGGGTATCCCAGGAAAACCGCATACCAGGGCATCCCGTCCGGATCTCCCTCCGGACGCAGCATGGAGATTTTTTCCATGCTCCCGGTCGCCTGCAGCACATCGGTAAGAGGCTGCCAGCCACCCAGTTTTGTCCATGAAACCGCCGTGATGATCAGCGCTCCAAGGACCAGCACGACCGTCTGGATCGATTCGGTCACCACTACGGCCTTCAGTCCGCCAATGACCGTATACAAAGCCACAAGCACCGAAATAACCGTTACGCTCACATACATATTGACGCCCAGGAGCGTTTCGAGCACGATGCCTCCGGCAAGGAGGGAAAAGGCAATATGAATAATGATCGCCGATATGACGGAGACGATCGTAAGCCAATCGCGGCAAGCCCGGTTATAGCGCCTTTCCAGGAAGTCGGGCAGGGTCGCAACCCCCGATTTAATATAAAAAGGCACAAAAAACAACGCCAGCAGGATCAGCGTAAAGGCTGCCATCCACTCGAAGTTGCCGTTCAGCAACCCGGTATCAAAGCCCGACTGGGCCAGGCTTACCAGGTGGATGCAGGATATATTGGTGGCAAACAGCGCCAGGCCGATGACCGGCCAGCGAAGTGTTTTCCCGGCGAGAAAATAATCCGTAGAGACGCCTTCTTCTCCCTGTTTACTCCTTTTTACCCCAGCCCTGAGCCCTATCCAGACAATGGCCAGGATGTAAGCGATACATATCAGAAGGTCGGGAGTGCTGATCACGTTTGTTTCGGTGAAAGGGGGATTAGGAATAGGTTTGTTTAACTGCCGGAAGCAAAATTCGGGGATAAGCGCGGTTGATCCCGACTCTTTTTTTGCCGGTTTCGGCACTATTTATGCAAGTGGATCGTATGTCTGCAGATTGGCCCGGGTCGGTTGACTGATCAGAGAGAGAGCATTGAACCAACATGTTCTTTGTCAATCTTCTTCTAATACTACCTTTGATATTCTCAAATTCTCACCCCCTTTAACCTTCGCCTTCAAAACAAGTATTCCATCGTTAGAATCTTCCCTCATAACATGAAACCGCACCCACAATTCCTTATCTCTCCCCTTACTCAAATTAAAATGGCGCTCCTCGAATAGGATGTCACCCTCTCTTTTCCCGTTTTCGTCGTCCGTAAAGCAAACGAACAAAGTCCCAATCATGCCTTGTGGACATTGGATGGTTAAGGTTATTTCCTCCCCTTCCCAAAAGGAGTTATTACCGGATGCAGATACCCTGTCGCATACAACCTCGTAATCAGATTCTTTATGGCTTTCAAATTTATCGCGAGATAAACTCCACGCAGTGTATTCATCGGATATGCCGGCACCGCAATCAATATAAAGTAGCGCTTTTTCGAATTCTCCCGGTATTGTACTTTTTAAAGGCTCTACATAGACGAACATTTTTTGCAAACCTGTCACGTCCTGTTCGTGTTCAGGATTGAAAACGGGAGAATTCATATAGTCAAGTATACTGCTTTTCAGTTGCCTGGCTACGGGATTTTTTTCGTCTGTCAGGTCGAAACCACATACTAATAACTTCCCTTTTCCGACTTTTATCTCAAAAATAGCACCAAGCTTATTATTCCTGTGAAAATCATCTATCGGCTGAGCCATGGGCTTCAAGGATTCCGGATAATCATTGATATAAAAGGCACGTGCATTCTGGTAAATTGCTTGCCATTGCCAGTCGCTATGGTGGTCTGTGGGAAATTGCCGGAATATCGGATGCTTATCTCGTACGACCAAACCTATGGTATTCTTGCCTTGCCCGGGAAAAAAAGTCAAAGACCAGTAGAGTGGATAAAAACTGATTTTATCTGCTGACTGTTCAGTACCCAATTCCGATGCAAGTAATAGGACTTTTTCTCCAATAGACAAGCGCCTGATACATTCGTCATCCATTCTCCGGGTAACATAAACGTTCCCCTTTTTCAGTGATTCAAAAGATGGATAGACCCAAATATTCCAGGTATTAACTATTGCATCATTCAGTAGTCCAACCTCGACAGTAAGTTTTTCAGGACTACTAATTTCGAATAAATTACATTCTATTTTACCTGCTATTAAAGAGGTACCAATCCGGAAAATACCTTCTTCAGTTTGTCCTTTTGCAATGATATTTCCGGCTTCGTCCTTTATTTTCCAGAACAGCGCATCATACAGGGGCTGTGTCCCATAGTGCGCCAGTTGTATGTCAGCTGTAAATGTCTCATTGTTGCTCCATACAAATTTGGGCATACGCAATAAGGGTACGATTGTATCCATGTGGGAGCGAAACTTTTCGGGAGAAGTAAGGCCTTTGCTGTCATAGAACACATCTAACCAGCCAATCAGCGCCTCTCCCTGCCCCTGATAATCCTGCATACTCAAGAGTTGAATACCCGCACAGGAAGGCGTACGAAGAAACGACTCTATCTCATATTTATACAATATCTGATTTAATGCTCCGGAGGAGCGCAGGAATGATTCGTTTTGCTCCTCTATTTTATTGTTTCGGGCAACTTCTTTAAATTCTTCCAGATTACGGGCTTTAAACACTCCTTTGTATTTTTTAATCTCACTCCACCTGGGATAAACAGGCCACTGACCGATTTCATGGGCTATGATGGGAATATCAGCCAGGGAATACACCTCTTCAAAATCCCAGTTGGTGGATGCCTCTTTCTGTAAACCCCGGGTATTGCCGATTCCTTGAATGTAATGCGTAACCATATACTGATCTGAAGGGGTAATTGTGCGAGCAGTTGAGGCTGAATACAGACGGCGGGAATCCTTATCCTTCAAAGGCTTTATCCAGGACTCCATAATCTCAAAGTCAGAATTTCCAAGCTCGTTCCCGATGCACTGCATCGCAAAAGAAGGGTGGTTACCATAAGCATCCAGCATACGTCTCAGTTCGCTTTGTACAAACGCATCGGCAGACGGGTTTTTCCCTAGTCCATCAGGATTCCCTTTTGTTATCATCTCTTTTCTGCCGGATGGCGTATTGGTCATCCAAGAATCTATCCAGATAACTTCCGCCTGCACATAAATCCCTATGCGATCAGCTGCAGTAAACGCAGCCTTCGGTGGACACCATGAATGAAAGCGAACGTGATTCAGCCCATAGCTTTTGTAAATACGGAATATTCGCTCCCAATCCTCCACTTTACAAGAGGGATATCCCGTTAACGGAAAGTGTACGCAATCTAGGTTTCCCCTGAGAAAAACCGGATTCCCGTTTACTAAAACTTTGGATCGGGAGGTGGTTATTTCACGAAACCCTATTTCTATTTCCCGCCTATCCCATGATTCATTCTTTTGATCCACCGTTAATTCAAGGATGTACAGATGAGGATTGACGTCATCCCATAACCGGATTTTTTCCGGCAGCCGGGTTGTATGGTCAAAATTGTTTTTTCCCGGTTGCAAAACCTTGCTGAGTGTTTGAGAAAACACCGTCAACCCAGATTCTCTTTCTTTTAGGCGTAAGCTAATATTTACGGTTATTTTTCTACCAGTTTCATTAATCAGGGTATCTTTAACCAGGAAAGAACGAGGATGTATATAGGTATAAATCTGTGGATTGTCCATCCGCACCTTTTTCTGTGCTATAAGAAAAATGTCTCCGACTATCCCATTCCAGATACTCTGGGCATATTCAGTATAGAGACTCCCCTTATCTCCAATATTGTGAATAAGGTCGTTGTTTATACGAATGGTCAAAGTGTGTTTGCCGGGTAAAACATATCCTAAATCGTGATAATGAGGGGAGTTTAATGCATCTTTGATCGAAATTTCTATTCCATTCAGATATACACGGGACTCCCACATCACCCGTTCCAGTTTGAGGCCAACCCTTTTGTCCTTCCAGCTTACAGGAATTTCGACCTCCCGCTGGTACCAGGCCGGTCCATAGTATTTGTATTCACGTGTCAGAGTACCAAATTCAGAACCGGATGTTTTTTCTCCGTACCCCGCTTCATCCGTAGTTCCCGGAAGCTGTATCAACTCCGGTAGCTTTTCATTTTGCCAGTTTTCTGAAATTCCCCTGTCATTACTATCCAGTTTAAATCGCCATGTCCCGGAGATGGATTGTAATTCTTGTGCCTGTATCCAGCCGGATATACAGCAAGCCATCAGAAAAAGAGCTGCTTTTTTCATTCAATGATCGACAAGTCACTTAGTATATTGATGATGAAGCTTATGAACAAGCGCCTATATTCAAATAAACAATGCCTGTTTTTTTAATCCGTGTGAAATACTTCCTCCATATTCGCCCATATTTTGTTCCCGCCGGTAGCTTCCGGTAAAGGTATCTGGCAGGGATCCGTTTCTCTCCACCAGCGTTGGGTCGTACTGTCGTCCGCCATCTTTTTCATGTCTTCTTCGTAATCGTCTCCAACATATTCGTGGTAGCTGAACAAGTAGGTCCTTCCCTCTATTTCATGAAGATAGATCGAGTAATTCCTGATGTTACATTCCTCAATTTTCTTCAGCACGCCCGGCCATGTCTCGGCATGCAGTTCCTTGTAGTAGGCTACTTTTTCCGGTTTAAGGCCGGTAACCGAGCCGAAGCGACGGGAAGCCTGACGCGCTACCGCATCATTTTCCGGTTGTATTGACTGGCATGCCGCCAGGACTATCAGTAGGGCGTACAGGACAAGTATTAATCCACGCATCTCAATTTCGCTTCAAATTTAACGACCATATAAAACGACCTGCAGCAGGGCTATATCAGGCCGGTATGACACGACGCTGAATTTCAGGCGATCTGTCTGTACATCTTCTATTTGCTGAATACGTTTGCGCCCTACGCTGCTCCCTGAAGCCACTTCCTTCCACTTGCCATCTATCCAGGCTTCAAGCCTGTAGGAGCTGATATGCTGACCTTTGGCAATATCTTCTTCTATCTCAAGCCACCCCAGTCTAGCTTTTCTATTCAAGTCAATAACGGTTTCGTTTTCAGCGCTGACCGATTGGAGCTTTTTAACTTCTTTTGAAAACAGCGCCTCTATTTTCCTACCAAAATCTGCCAGTCTTTGGCGCTCCGCAGTTACGATCAGCCCACTGGTATCGGGCGTCATGTTGATCAGAAGATTCGCGCCTCTTCCAATCGATTCCAGGTAAACATTTGTCAAAAAGTCGACACTCCTCAATGTTTTATCCGAATCCGGATACCAGAACCACCTGTCGCGGGTATGAATATTCGCTTCGGCAGGAAGCCAGCCGGTGTTTTCCGGTCCCACCCAGTTTTCAGCCCAATTTTCTGTTGTGACGGTATTCCACAAGGGATATGAAGCCCAGCCCTGCTCGCTTCCCGACCATCTGACATCAGGTCTTGTACCTCCCATAACCACTGCGTTAGGTTGCAGATTCCGTACCATTGTTCTGATAGCATCTCCGTAAGCAGTTCCCAGGCGCTCCATTGTACTCCCGTTCATAACGTCCCAACCAAACGGATCATACGCTCCGTCAAACCAGACGTAGTCGATCTCCCCGTAGTTACTGAGCAGTTCATGTATCTGTGCAATATACCTGGTAAAATAGGCATCGACATCCCCCACAATCTTCCGCTGGCTCATCGGGTCCGGCGTACTGGTGCAATTTTCATTTTTGTCTCCTCCCGATACGTACAAGCCCGGTCTGACTCCATATTTCCTGCAGGCTTTCACAAATTCGGCTACGACATCCCCTTTACCGTTTCTCCAGGGGGAACTCTTCACCGAGTAGTCGGTTGTACGGGTAGGCCAGAGACAGAACCCATTATGATGCTTTGCCGTAAGCACAACATGTTTCGCCCCGAAAGAGACTGCCGTCCTGACCCATTGCTCCGCATCAAGCCGGTCCGGGTTAAAAATGGAGGCTTCGGGTACCGTCATCATGTCCGATGAGATGTAAGTAGCCGGCCCGAAATGAATAAATGCGCCCAACTGTTGCTGCTGAAACTTCAGTTGCTGTGGGGAAGGAATGTCGTCGCGTTCAATAAATGGATTTGCCGGTTCTTTCCCGGGCTTCCTTTCGGGTGCTAACAGCACCGGCGTCCAGTTGCCCTGATGGGCAGGTGGTATGACATCTGTATTATCCTCTTTTTTGAAAAATTGCTCAAATAATTCCCGGGGCGTCCCCTCGTAAATCGCCCACTGCAGATCGCCTGCAGTGGTTTGATCGCTTCCTGTAAAGTACAAAATGGTTTTACCGTTATAATAGCACAACTCCACATCTGAAGCATTACTTTCCGATACTCCGGGGTCCAGGAGTGGTATATTTCTATGTATCGGATCGAAGGTAATAAACGGCCGTTCGGCGAGGGCATCTTCCCAGTTTACCAAATCTTTAGAACGAGTGATGCGTGTTTCGTAGCCGATTTTAATACGTTCGAGGTATAACGTGTAATACCACCCTCCTTCATAGTAAAGGGCAGGACCTCCTACATACTTTTCCTTTCCGTAAACAGCATCCGGAATCTCCTTCCAGTTTACGAGGTCATCCGACTCTACATACCTGAATGTGAACGGATTCCATGTAGGATCATTGGTTTCGTATAGCAATATAAACTTGTCTTTACCCCGGCACACAGCGGTATTGAAAAAGAATTCTTTCGCATGCGCCTTCAGAACAGTCACCGGTTTCGTCCAGTTTTTAAGATCGGACGAACTCGTCATAGTGATTTCGGTCATTTGTCGCCAGGGTTTGCCGTCGCCATAATTGCCCGCGAATACATGTACCTTTCCATCGTGGACCAAAACAGTTCCGAAGCCATGATTTTTTAACGGTACCGATACTATTTTGCCGGATTGTAACTCTCGTATCCTGACCTCGTCTTCTTCAAAGTAATCGCCCGGTTTAGCGCCTTTGACATCCCAGAAGCGCTGATTATTCTCCAGGAGGTATAGTTTATCCTGGAAAACGAAAGGCGAGGTTTCGACAAGAGGGGAACCCAGTCGGCCTTGTTTGACGATGGGGTTTTTCCATCCCTGAGCATGCAGAATACTAACGGGTAATGTTATCAGGAAAAATACTAGCTTATTCTTCATAAATATTTAATGTTACTGATAGGTCATACTGTAATCCAACTCGTACTGATGCAGTGAATCTGTATTATACCCGGGAAGTGAAAATGGGTACTGCAGATATTGTTCATCTTTACTTTTGGGTTGCCAGGGCGAATAGCTTTGTACTTTTATTTTATTTTCTGCAGGATCAAACTGAAGTATCCTTAGCCATCCATCATGCCCTTCGCCGCTTAATAGCTGAATTATCTGATTACCATTATCTCCTTTACTTATCAATAAGCCCCGGTGCGTATTGTTGTTTGTAACATGTCCGCTCAAAACCAGGAAAATATTAGCATGCTTCCTGATCAGTTTATCCCATATCTCTTCTCCAGTATTCCCGCCTTTTGGTAAGTACCCAAAGCCTCCGGGATAGTCCCTTCTGTCATCAGCAAGCATATAACTGTGGGTGATAACAATTGCTCTTTTCGTATGGTATTGTTTTAACACGTTGTCGGCCCAGGTCAGCATTTCGTGTGTAGGAGCTATCGATAAGCTGACAACGATAAACTCCAATTCGCCTTCCTCGAAAAAATGATACGAATTGTTATAATCGTCCGACATTTTTCCTCCATACCACTTTTGTTTTTCAAATCTGGTAAAGGGGAAGAAGTGGTTGAAGTACGTGGTGTTTCTTGAAGTATCTAAAACCGCCATGTCATGATTGCCAACTGTTACTGCGTACGGAGTAACATTGTCCAGAATACTTAGCGCTTCATTTGCATTTTCCCATTGATAACGCTCTTCATTATCTTGAACAACGTCACCCATGTGTAGTACAAATTTTATATTATCTCTATTGGTTCTCTCCTTTATCCAATTCGTCATTATAAGAAAGACTTCCTTTCTACTCGATTTTCTCCACTCCGGAGAATCTTTTGGATAAATTTGCGTATCAGGGAGAATGATAAGGCGAAAGGGACAGGGGTCACAGGAACGTTCTTTTCCATTCGTCTTATCTCCTACTATAGATACTATAAAAATAGAAATCAATAAAATACTATTAATACCCATCATTCTGCTTCAACTCAGGATTAATATCCAACTCTGACTGCGGAAACGGAAACAAGTAGTGTTTCTCTTCAAATACAAGATTGACTCCCCCTGGATTTTTAATCGTTGGAAGTTTTGTATGTGCAATTTTCCATCTTTTGATATCAAAATAGCGATATCCTTCCAGTGCCAGTTCCACACGTCTTTCGTGACGGATAAACTCTCTTAGCGTTTCTTTTGTATTATATTTTGTGCGATCTACGGGAGGCATGTTTACCCCCGGCCTTGCACGTATTTGATCCAGTGCATCATAAATAGTAGCGTCAGGACCTTCTGCTTCATTTTTTGCCTCCGCATACATCAGTAGCACATCGGCATACCTGATCCAAACCATATCCTGGTCTGAATCCGTTTTTGCATAACTGAAAGGCGCATGCGAAAAATCGGCATATTTTCTCATTACATAACCTGTAAGTCCTGGATTTGACGGTTGTGGCCAACTTTCTTCAGCCTCTCTGCGCATATTTAATACTAGTCGCGGATCTCGGTTGGCAAATGGTGTTTCCGGATCATATAGCGGAGATTCCGATATAGGTAATCCGTCAACACATTCAAATTCATCCACCAGGTCCTGATAAGGGTTTATTGCACTATACCATCCGATTTTGACATCCAGACTTTCAACAAACTCTGTTGGGTTCGTAGGGCTAAGGTACTGCGTCGAGAATATGATCTCAGGATTTCCTCCTTGAGTTGCGGTCAGAAAAATGCCTAAATAGTCATCAGCAATTGAAAATTTACCTGACTGAATGGTCTGGAGGGCATAAGAAGCCGCGTCTGACCATTTCTCTTCGAATAATAGAACGCGCGCTTTAATAGCTCTAGCGCTCCCTTTCACTGCATGGCCATTATATACTTCTTCGGGCAAGGCGTTGATTGCAGCATCCAGATCTTCATGGATAAATGCAAGCACCTCCGTCTTTGGACTTTTGGCAACCTTTGCTGCATCGGCACTTTCGGGTGTATTTCGATAAAGGATTACATCTCCAAAGAAATCTACCAGGTCGAAATACATCAATGCTCTTAAAAACCTTACCTCCCCTTTATAAATTTCGATTTTAGCAGGATCCATAGGCACCCTGTCTATGTTTTCTAAAAAGTAATTACAATTGGCTATACCCTTATACGGTGTATTATAAGCCATCGTTACCGCCCCTCCTGAAGTAGGGCTTGTGGTGCCCAATATCATCTGTTGCATATTAAAATAAGGCGACCTTGCATATGCGTTATCAGAAAGACAGTCCAGCCATATCCTCCTATAGCTTAGGAAATCTGATTGAAGTTGCCCGTAACAACCGGCAAGAGCCATTTTTACGTCGTCTTCCGTCTGCCAGAAATTACCACTTGCAATCTGGTCGAGCGGATGTCGATCCAGTAGGCTATCATTGCATGACAATAACGATAGCACGATCATAGTTAAAGCAACTCTCTTAACTTTTCTGAAAATTCTCATAAGTATGATATTTTGGAGATCTAAAATTTAACATCGATTCCGAAATTCAGTATTCTCACCTGGGGAAACTGTGCGTAACGGCCCCACCCGCTGATCGTACTGCCCGTTCTGGATAGTGTTTCCGGATCTGCTCCTTCGAACTTGGTAAACGTGAGCAGGTTATCTCCGGAGACATACACCGTAACCCCTTTGGATCTTATCTTGTCCGTCATTTTTTTGGGTAATGCGTACGAAAGATGTACGTTTTTCAGACGGAGATACGAAGCGTCCTGGAGATAGTAGGTAGATGGATACGCCGAGACACCACCGTAAGTCCACTGATCGTAAATGGCAGGAACCGTATTACTTGGATTGGTGGGACTCCATGCATCCCTGAATTTGGTAGTTGGAGGAGTGCCTTGTATGAAGGGATCGATTCCCCATCCGTTCAGGGGCATTTTATTACCCTGGCTCCCCTGGAAAAATACCGATAAGCCAAGCCCTTTCCAAGAAGTGTTTAAGCCAAACGAATACGTAAAATCAGGGTATCTGCCATCTACAGTGATTCGGTCATCTGCGTTCACGACACCATCCCCGTTCTGATCCTTAATTTTCAGGTCTCCGGGTCTGGGTGGGAAAAACGGTTGTCGGGGGGAATTGTCGATTTCTTCCTGGCTCTGAAAAATTCCGATCCATTCGTACATGTAGTAGGAATCATACGGTAGCCCAACTTCTCTTGTTCCCTTTGTAGGTGTACGGATATGAAGAAGCTTATTCTGGTATGTTGAAAACAGGAAGTACCCACCGTAGCTGAAGTCGCCTAACCGATTATTGTGACGGAGCTGTGCTTCCCAACCGATATTCTGCAGCTTTCCGTCGTTGGTAACCGGCCCGCTTAAACCCAGGCTGGCGGGCACGGGTTGCGAGGTAAGAATATCGAAGGTATTTTTCTTAAACCAGTCCAGGGTGAGGCCAAACTTCCCTTTTGCTACTTCCAGATCCAGCCCCACGTTCAGCACGCGGGTTGATTCCCATCTAATATTTCTATCCGTCAGCCTGGTCAACATCGTGGCGGGCTGTAGGGTTGACCCGTAGGGATATTCGGAAAGGTTCAGGATGTCCTGGTAAGGATACAGACCGATTTCCTGGTTGCCGAGCGTTCCTAAGGAGGCTCTAACTTTCAGATCATCCAGCCATTTGACATTGTCTGCAATGAACGATTCTCTGGAGATTCTCCAGCCTGACGATACCGAGGGAAATGCTCCCCATCGGTTTTCAGGGGAGAGTCTGGAGCTACCGTCATAACGAACGTTACCCTCAAGTAAATACTTCCCTTTAAAATCGTAGCTGACCCGGCTAAAATACGAACGCAAAGCCCATTCTGTAGAGGTCCCCGACAAGCTCTGTCCTGTAGGAGATCCGGCATTTATTTCCGCGAGTGACGCAGTCGGAAACTCCAGCCTTGCCCCCTGGAGAAACTGGCTTTTGTAGGATTGCTGCTCATATCCTGCCAGGACTTGAAGGTTGTGAAATTGTCCCAGGGTAGTTTCGTATTGCAATGTTGAGAACACGGAGGGTAGCAAGTTCTGGGAGTAACGGTCAGTCACACCGCCACTTTTGCCTCCATCATCCACATAGGCAAAGTCATCCGCTCCGGGACGCTTGAAAAATTCATATTGCGGTACAATCTGCTGATGGCTCTTATAGGTTTCGCCGTTGTAGTTGAAGCCGCCCTTTACCTGCCAAACAAGGCCTTTTAGCAGTTGTACGTCCAGATAGGCCTGCGCGTTGATTGCGTGGGAGTTGGTGTGCTGATAATTGCCGGGATGAAGGTCTGTCTCGGGGCTTCTGTTATGTCCTGCCTGCGGATATGCGTAACGCGTGATCCTTCCGCTTCCATCCGGAAGAAAGGGTGTATAGTTGGGTGCTCCTTTATAGACCAGCAATACTATGTCGCTATTGACGCTCCGGGGTTCAGCTATTCGCTTCTTGACCATGTTGACAATCGTCCCGACCCTGATTTTTTCATTGACCTGAGAGCTTAAATTAAGGATCGCGTTGTAGCGTTTATAGTTGAACGAAGGCAGGACACCGTCCTGGTCAAGATAACCTAAAGAAATACTGTAGCTTGTACGGTCGCTTCCTCCCGAAAAACGAAGATTGTGATTAATTACCGCTGCGGCGTTGAAGTAGTGATCCGTCCAGTTAAAACTGGGGTATTGAGCAGGATCATCCGGATTTTTATAAGCATCGATCTGCTCCTGTGTATAAAGGGGTGCTTGCCCCACTCTTTCTTTTGCGGCATTGTACATGGTCATGTATTCTGCGGAGTCGTAAATAAAATCGGGAAGCCTGGTGGCGGTATGCGAACCCACGTCCAGGCGATATTCCAGGAGAGGTGTCCCTTTTTTCCCTCCTTTGGTTGTGACGAGGATCACGCCGTTAGCGGCACGGGCACCATAAATAGCAGCAGATGCTGCATCTTTTAAAACCGATACGCTTTCTATATCATTGGGGTTAAGGTTAGCTATTGAACCCACAAGACCATCTACCAGCACCAAAGGACTGGAAGAAGCTCCGAATGATCCTAAACCCCTTATTTGAAACTGAGGGTCATCTCTTCCCGGAGAAGCGGTAGGCTGTATTACCTGTAATCCCGTAACCCTTCCTTGTAGCAGGTTGGCTGCATTAGTGGCGGGGCGCTCTACTAATGTTTTTCCTCCTACGGTTGCCACCGACCCCGTCAGGTTCACCCTCTTCTGCATTCCGTATCCCACTACCACTATTTCCTCCAGCGTCTTGGTATCCTGCGCAAGCTCTACATCTATTACCGTCCTGTTGCCGATCTCAATCTCCTGGGAAATATACCCCACAAAAGAAAAAATCAGTACCCCGTCCGTACCGGGAACGCCAATATTATACCTGCCGCCCGCATCGGTTACCTGCCCGGTTGTGCTTCCCTTCAGGATAATGTTCACACCCGGCAGCGCTTCCCCACTCTCGTCGCTTACTTTTCCTGTCACCGTATGTTGAGCCAGAACCCAGGCCGGAGCCAGGCCGGTCAGCATACAGATCCAAAGCTTCAGCGCCTTAATTTTGAATAATAATACATGCATAAGCTGTTTCATTTAGTAAAAGGTTTGTAATAGCCTAAAACCTATAAGGATTATGACAAAACAAAATTAGTATGGGCCATCAGCCTGCCTCTTCCCTATTTTACCCTGTTTCAGCACTTTTTAATCCAAAATGACCGAGCAGCAGCATTTCCAGGAAAAACCTTCTAATACATTAGCATTTTTTTCACCCGTTTCAACACTATTTACACATCAGAAGTAGGAAAGAGAGGAATTTGTATTTATATAGGGATAATATCAGCATATCTTATGCTAACCAATATAAACCTTGCATTACTATGAAGCCGCTGCTGATAGACCTCGATTATTCACTCACCGACACGTTTATGATCAAGGAACTGAACGTGCCTTACTTCACCAATACCCATCATTTTCACAAGGACTATGAAATCGTATTCGTGAAAAAAAGTTCCGGAAAACGGATTGTCGGCAACCATGTAGACAATTTCAATGATGGCGACCTGGTGTTTATCGGGCCCGATCTGCCTCATGCCTGGTTTAACGACAGCACCTATTACGAGGACCGGGAAGACCTCGCCGCGCAATCCGTGGTAGTCTACCTCAAAAGGACATGGCTTGAGCACAGTGTATTACCCCTGCCGCAAACAGGTAAGCTGAAAAAATTACTGGAAAACTCCTGCCGGGGTATACGGTTCAATGGGGAAACTGCCCGGCAAATCAGGCTGCTGCTTTCAGACATATACCGCGCCGAAGGGTTCAGACAGGCCGCAGATTTGTTTACGGTACTGTCTCTTATGTCCGAATCGAAGGAATATGAGCTTCTCGCGGGAATAAACTACCTCAATACGCACAGCGAGAATGAAACAGCCCGCCTTAACCGTGTGTATGAATACGTAATGCGGAATTTCCCGGGACAGATCCGGTTGGAACATGCAGCCGACATTGCCAATATGTCGCCCAACGCTTTCTGCAGGTATTTCAGAAAGCAGACCCAGAAAAATTTCTCACAATTTGTCAACGAGATCCGGGTAGGGCACGCCTGCCGGCTCCTTACCAAAAACGATATGAGCGTGACCGAGGTATGCTATGAATCCGGTTACCAGAGCGTTACCAACTTCAACAAGTTCTTCAGGCGGATTACGGGCAAAAGCCCGGTCGAATACCGGCGGGATATCAGGGGCGGCGGGCGGTAGAGACGCGATGCATCACGTCTCTACCACGTATATTGGTTTGTAAAAATGTAAAATCTATCCTAATATTGCCTTGTAAAAATGTAAAATAACGCTCTAAATTGCCTTGTAAAAATGTATTTTCATCGGGACATCGATCAGGAGCTTGTAGCCTGGAAGCAGGAAAAAGAGGGAAAACCACTGCTATTACGCGGTGCCAGACAGGTTGGGAAGTCCTCTGCAGTCAGGGAGCTGGCACGGCAGTTTGACTATTTCCTGGAAGTGAATTTCGAGGAGCAACGCCAGGTACACTCACTGTTTGAAGGAGACCTTGACCCCAGGGAACTGGCTGAAAATCTCTCCATCTTTTATAATATCCCGGTTCTACCCGGCAAGACGCTGATTTTTTTTGACGAAATCCAGGCTTGCGTACCGGCTATTTCCTCCCTGCGGTTCTTTTACGAAAAATTCACTGAGCTGCATATCATTGCAGCGGGATCCCTGCTGGAATTCGCGCTGGCCGAAACTCCATCATTCGGTGTCGGACGCGTACGGTCACTTTTTATGTATCCGCTCTCATTCGATGAATACCTGGTATGGGTAGGGGAAGAAGCGCTGCTGAACGCTAAAAGAAAAGCCACACCCCAAAAACCACTCTCCGAACCGATCCATCAAAAGTTATTGGCGCATCTCAGGCGATTTATGGTGATCGGAGGGATGCCCGAGGTCGTGGCTTCCTATTTAAAGCATGGCGACCTTTTACGGTGCGGTCACGTGCTCGATGACCTGATCACTTCGTTAAAAGCAGACTTTGTCAAATACAAAAAGCGGGTCCCGTTTTTACGTATTTCCGAGGTTTTTGATTCGGTGGTCCGGCAATCCGGTAGCAAATTTGTATATAACAATGCCGCCACGGAAGCTAATCATAAACAGATCAGGGAGGCGGTCGAGCTGCTGATTATGTCTGGGCTGGTTGTGCCGGTAACACATAGTTCTGCCAACGGATTGCCGTTGGGCGCCGAAACCAACATCAAAAAGCGAAAATTATTTCTCCTGGATACCGGTGTGGTTCAACGGTTGCTGGGCCTGAATATAGCAGAAATCCTGTTGGAATATACTTTTGAGGCCGTCAACAAGGGCGCTATCGCTGAGCAATATGTGGGACTTGAGCTTTTAAAAGCCGGTTCCCGATACCGGCAGGAAGAACTGTATTACTGGCATCGGGAGGCCAAAAGCAGTAATGCGGAGGTAGACTATCTCCTCGCGAAAAACGGGCGTATCATTCCTCTCGAAGTAAAATCGGGGAAGAAGGGCACGATGCAAAGCCTCTTTCTGTTTCTGACTGAAAAAAAGGTATCATTCGGCGTCCGGTTTTCATTGGAGAATTACTCCTCCTACGAAAATATAAGCGTATTCCCGTTGTATGCAGTATCGGATTTTGTGAAATTGTAAATTTATAGAGACACCATGCATCGCGTCTCTACCCCAACTCGAAGGTTGTGATGCCGTACACCTTTTCAAGGGGAAATTCGGGTGTGCCGTTTTTATACATACGAGCGGTTTCGAAAACAAGCTGCAGCCGGTAGCGGCGGGCTATTTCCTGGGCCTCTTCACGACATTCGGGCATATCAACGTAGACAGTCTCCCCTCGTGCGGCTACCCGGTGGCAGGCAAGAAACAGCTGTTCCGCCACTATCGCATTGTCTGCAAAAAGAGGGCCTATCTTATAGCCTTCCCCACACTGACGGATCACAGCATATCCGTTAATGTGGCCGTCCTGTTCCGAATAGAAGGTTTTAGCATTGGGCATTGCAAGCCAGGCTGCTATGAATGGACGCCGGTCGGTACCAAACACTGCGGTGTCATAGCCGTGGATTTTTTCCTGGTTTTCAAGGCCCAGGGAATAGATGTTTTCGGGTACAGGCGTGTCATGTATCGCCTCTCCCGCCAGCCGCATCTGCCGGAATGCATAAACAAACCCGGATTTCCGGTAATTTTCTATCTGTGCCGGCACTCCGTCAAGTCCGCAGGTTACCGTGCCCAGCTTTTCAAGGGCGTACTGCCATAACAAATAGCCATAGCCTCTTCCTCTGAATTCCGGCTTCACAATATACAGACCTAAAAAACCATATTCATTATTATAGTTGACTACCGAGATAAAAGCGATGGGGATGGAATCGAGCAGACCCACAAAAAAACCGTTTTTGTCAGCATCAAAAAAGGCGGCGCTATCAAACAGTCCGGGGTTCCAGCCCTCTGAAGCGGCCATGTCGATGATTTGCTTCATTTCTCCTTCGCGGAGGTTTCTCATTACGTAACGACTATTCATAGGAAGGGTATAAGATATACTTGTGTTACAACGCATCGGAAATCGCCTGTAGCAAGCCTCCTTCCGGCTTGTCGAGCGTCAGCTCCCAAAACATGATGCCACCCAGGTTCTTTTCACGGGCATACCGGGCTTTCTCTTTTACCGAAGCCGGATCGTCGCCTGTGGCAAATTTCTTCTCTTTCGCATTATACCAGTAAGGCGCTTTGGCTCTATCGTCCCAATGGTACTCCCAGCCGTTTGCTTTAGTCAGCTCTGTATCATACTTCCGGAAATTATAGCCTCTTGTATGCTCTCCCTTCTGGTAGAGGCCGTTATTTTCAGCGGGTACATCTTTCCAAACCCGTGTGTAAAATGCTGCTCCGATGACAATCTTTTTTGCCGGAATTCCCAGCTTCAGCAAATAATCTACCGCCCGATCTGTCGACTCTTCAGAAGGTTTCGTTCCGTAAAGGGGAGCGTGGTGACCGGTAACAGTGGCATACCCGTTCACAAGGTCATAGCTCATTATATTGACCCTGTCCATCAACGGCATAATTTTCTTCCAGTCTACCGAGTGGTCCAGGAATTTCTGAAATCCGCCCGCGGCAAAGCTCAGTTCGTTCTTTTTACCAAGACTTTTGCGGAGCTCCTCAACAAGCGATGTAAAATTGTCATAATCGGCCGGCTGGTAAAGATGTCCCGGATGCCCTTCGATCGTCGGGTATTCCCAATCCAGATCAATGCCGTCGGTACCGAAATAAAGATTAGTCTTACGGACCGACTCTGCAAAAAGCTTCCTTCCCTCCAGGGTGGAAAAGGCTTCAGAGCAGGGAGCGCATCCGCCCCAACCGCCCAGCGATAACATGACTTTCAGCCCCGGATTCTTCTTCTTAAGCGTTACGAGATGCTGAATCGTTAGAGAATCCCTTTTGCTGTCTACCGACAGCTTTCCGTCTTTCAGGTGACAGAAACTGAAGATTATATGCGTCAGTTTGTTTACGTCGTAGGCATCTATCGTATGCGTGTCGCCCATGTAATAGGCGATGACAGAAAAGTTCTTCGGGATTCTTTTCTGCGCCGGTACGGCTGTCTGGGTCAGGAAAAACAGGGCCGCAATACCTGCCCACAATTTGTGCTTCATCAGTGTAAGATATTTGTAAAGAACCGTTTCAGCAAACTTACTAAACAAGTTATCAATACTTTTTAAATACCCCTGGCTTTATATATAAATTTTTAAAAAATGGACTTGGATATAAACCGGAGAACCTGGCTGTCGATGCCCGGCGATGTCCCTTCCAATACCTCCCCGTTGCTATTCACCGGGTTGATCAGCCTGAGCATTTCCGGCGGGAATTGGCTGATCAGATCCGGCAGGTCATAAGACGCCAGCACGCCACCCGGCGCACTCAGCAGGTAGGCAGGTTTATAATCTTTCGCCTCAACTAACGACCGGAACGAGAGGATCGGGTTGACAAGCGCGATGTTGTCCAATTTTCCGCGGTTTATAAACGTCCAATGGAGCAAATCCGTCGTCGTAATCCCTACCGCCAGACCGGACACCGAAGCGGAAGGCGCCTTTGCCCCTATAAAACGGTACAGCGCGTCGATCTCTGCCATGCGGTACTGGGCCAGGCTCTGGCCGGTCAGAAGCGCCAGGTACCACAAATTGACGGGTGTCTTGTCGATAAAGGCATCGCCATGCCAGTTGTAGTACTCCCGGAGCTCGCCGGTACCACTCAGATCAGCGCAGATCACCTGGTCGTATTTTTTCAACAACCCGAGAATCATCGTTGTATCCGCTGATTTTCCTTTCTCATCAAGATACAAAGCGACTTTCCCTCTACCTGCCGCAGCCTGATCGTTCCGGAATATCAGAGTTGGCAGATAATACCCGCGCGGCGTTTTCACGAGGTATTTTTCCACACTGTAACCGTTAGCCAATATTGACCCGCTATAGATAGAAGAGCCTCCCGCCGTCCCGGAAGGTTTATAATTCAGCACCTTTGCAACCGTCTCCCCTCTGACTGTGGTGTAGCCTTTCTTGTCCGCCGAAGCTACGATCACTTCATTTAGCCGCCTGCTTCCCGGGATCTGAAACACATCTCCGCCCTTACTGGCATAGAGCTGCTCGTCGGAAAAATGCTTCACTTCTTCATCGGAAGTATTACAGGGATTGTTCAGGTACTTCGAAAAAAAGCGGTAACAAGCTTCCCGGTTGAGCTTCGTGGATGCATGTCCCGCATGATCTTCCACTACCTGAAAATCTTCCTCCTTTCCGTACATCCTGTATAGCAACGACAGCTCCTTCTTTATATCCTGTACCCCTTGTATGCTGAATATATCGTTGGTAGTCGTCACGACAAGCGTAGGCTTCGGAGCTCTCATATGCAACAAATCGGGAATGTCGATCCCCTTTGCGATCCCTTTGAGAAAAACCTGCTCCGCATCCTGCGGACCGGCCGACTTCAGAAGCATTTCGTAGGTAGTAATGTAGCATTCGGGGGCCGCGGCTGTCACCCTGTCGTCTACGGCTGCAATATAGCTCGACTGCGTCCCGCCGCCTGAACGGCCGGTGATGCCTATCCTTCCCGTATCTACATCGGGACGGGTCTCGAGATAGTCTATCGCCCTGATACCATCCCAGATAAAATATTTTGCCGGCGAATCTCCCAGCAGGAAGGCGCCCGAACCTGAGTACGAGTGATCGTGGGTAGGGCCCATTGCCGGCTTTCCGTCGGTCTTCCGGTACTGTATCCGCTCACCCTGGCCCACCGGATCGAAGGCAAAAACTGCAAATCCCTTCTTTGCATAATTCAGCATAATGGTCTGGTATGCAGCGCTGCGATAGCCGTTGGCACTATGCCCGCTGCAAAAGACAATAACAGGCAGCTTCCTGCCGGCCAGCTCTTTCTTCCTGAAAAATGACGCGGAAACATAGTAACCCGGTAGCGATTCGTAGAGGATATTTTCCACCGTGATCCCGTCCGATTCGACCGTTGAAGTGACTTTCGCGTTGAGAGGCGTCTTTCCGCTAAATATTCCCAGCGATTCCCAAATCCGGCGTCGCAGGTTATTCCTGTACAACAGCCAGTCACGGGAGGAGCTAATTTGCGCAACCTTGGAATTTCTTGCTTCCAACTGCTCCATTGCCTGCTCCATCAGCAGGTGATAGGTATGCGGCGTCTTCGCCTGGTACATTTTCCAATAGGGGAGTACGTCGAGTCTGCTCTGGGCATAAAGGCCGGAGCAGGCGGAAATCAGCAATGAAAGTAGAACCTGTTTTTTCATGATCATAATAATAATAATTGCCCGGTAGAGACGCAAAGCCTTGCGTCTCTACCTATCGCCCCACAGTAAGGCGTATTCCCTCCGAATGCGCGGTAAATTCCGGCGCATACATACATTGTATTGTCGTTACGCCGTTACTGAAATCACCCTGGTGCGATACATTCAGCGGATATTCAAACACGTATTTCCCTTTGGGCAGATAGTTGAAAAAGAAATTGGTGGCGGCATCTTTGGTCGATTCGTAGTAGGCCAGTCCGCCCTGCCATTTATAGCTGCTGATCACATTGACCGGCTCCAGGCCGGAAGCCCGCATATCTTTCATATGCACATATTCCATGTCACGATCAACCGACAGCTCTATCCGTACTTTGATCTTGTCCCCGACTTTCACCTCATTGCCTTTTTCCAAAGGCCTGAGCACGGGTCCATGATCGGTGTTTGTTTCTACGAAAAGCTGCTTCTTCAGCTTCAGGGGTGTTTCGGAGAAAGTAATTTTATCCAGGTCTTCAAAATACTGCCAGTATACTCCTCCCCACGACGGCCGGCCGCTTACCGCACCGCTGCCGGTAACCGATACTTCTATCTTTCCATGGGCGGGGCTTACCTCGTTTCCGGGAATACTGGTTTTGATATAGCCGGTACCGGCCTCCTTTCCATCTGCAGAAGAGATTGTCGCCGGACCCGCTACGATCTTCACTTCAGGATTATCGCTGAGCCATTCGCTGCCCCGTAGCAGCAACGCGTAGCAGGCCTCTGCGGTAGCTTTTGTACTTTCCCAGCGGTTGGTCTGTTTATTCGTCAGCAGCCAGGTACGGATCCCGTCAGCCATTTCCTTGTCAGCCGCTACCTCTTCAAACGCTTCTACAAGCAGGGCATGCTGTTCTATCGGGGCTTCCTGCCACCACCAGCTGCGCCGTACGCTTTTCCAGTAGGTCCCCAGTTCGGCATTCCGGATCGCGGTTTCCTTCAGGGATTTAATGATAGCGTCGGCAACTGCCTTATTACCTGTCCTTGACAATGTCAGGGCAGTCATGGCCTGCAGGTACTTGCTTTGCCATGTCCAGGTAGCGGCCACACGGTCGAGATAGTATTTGTAGGCCTTCCTTGCATCTGCAGGTACTTCAAATTCAGAGAAGAAGGAGCGCATGTACAGGTACTGAACAATAAGAGCCGGGGGCGTATATTTTTTCAGGTCTGTTTTGCTCCGGAGAAGCTCCGCATAGTCTTTTGCAAGCCGGGCATCCAGGTAGTTCAATCCCTGGAAAATAATACTGTTCAATTTCATGCGTTGCTGCTGATCGGCTTTCGTCAGGCGATGAAGATGGCCTATGCCCGACAGGATGTACTGCGTCACAAAACGATCGTCGGGCCCTCCGGCAAACCAGGGAAAGCTTCCTTCCGGCTGCTGCATCTGCTGAAGCTTCGACAGCGCGCTTTCTGCTTCAGCCTTCATTTTTACCAGGTCGAACAGCAGCGCCAGGTTCCGTTTCTGCTCGGCCTCGCTTTTAGCTGCCAGCACCCAGGGCGTTTCTTCCAGGAGCAATGACTTCAGCTCCTGGTTTTTTTGCAGGTTGGATAGTAGCGCACTGGTGTCCAGGTCACGCCAGGTTTTGAAAATCTGTTCTATCCGCGGAGAACTGTTCGCAATATGCGCCGCAAGCGCATTGGCATAGTAACGGTTCCAGGTCTGCTCGGCGCAATCGTAGGGGTATTCCATCAGATAGGGCAGGGCCTGGACCGCATACCAGGCCGGGTTGCCGGTGTACTCGACCGTAAGCCCGTGATTTTTCAGGGTCCCGCCGGGTTTGCTGTTTAATAGTTTCTCAAAAGTGAAGGTTCTGCTACCGGTTCCTCTCAGCGACAACGGCAGAGTCTCCGTTACCAGCATCTGGTTGGTCAGTATCGGCAGGGTATTGTCTTCGGCATCGTTAAATGCACCGGCTGTAGCCGTGATCCTGACGGTTACGGGATCAGGGTACCCGTCGGGTACCGAAACGGGAAACAGGATCGGAATGCTCTGCCCCGCCGGAACGGTAAATGATACGTCATCCGTTGCCACTGCGAACTTTTGGCTCACCGGTTCTCCTGTAGCAGCATCCATCAATTGCAGCCGGGCTTTCCCTTCCAGGGCCTTATCTGTAAGATTGACTACTTTCGTGCTGATCGCCACCTTGTCGCCGATCCGTATGAAACGGGGTATATTCGGCTGCACCATCAGCTCTTTCTGGGTGATGATCTCCTGTGTGCTGTAACCGAACGCCAGCTCTTTTGTATGGCCGAGTGCCTGGAATTTCCATTTGGTAAGCGCTTCCGGCATAGTAAAAGAAAAGGTGACCGTCCCATCCGGATTGGTGCGGAGCTGTGGAAAGAAAAATGCAGTTTCCCTGAAATCTTTGCGTACCGGCTGGTCTACCTGCTCCGGTTTAGCCGGCTCCTCCTCATCTTTTTTCACAGACTGTTCGGACGAAAGCGAAACCTTCATCTGCACCTGCTCATTTGCAGCTGATTCGGCGGCTACGGGCGCCGCCATCATGCTCACCGACGATTCCCTGAGTGAACGCCGCCCTCCATATCCGGTTACGATTACTTCGTCCAGGGCCCCGGGAAGCGAAATAAGTCTGTCGTAGGTCTTGACAAAACCCTTATAATCCCTAGGGGTCCCTGTATACACCTGCTGCACATGTCTCAAGGCAAAAGCGGCAAGGTCATTCCAGAAAATCGAGGAATATCTTTCATCCCAGATGGGGGGAATCACCCATTCGTGCCTTCTGAATTCGTCGAGGGAAGCGTCGTACATCCCGGCCAGTAATTCAGCCGTTACTTTTTCCTTGTTCGGCCCGGAAATGGTCAGTGTCCAGGTTTCTTCACTGCCCGGGAGCGTCTTATCGCGGAATGTCCCGTAGGTCATGTGCAGCTCTTTATTACTCCAGGGCACTCTGACGATATCGAGGAACTGGAAAACCCGGTTATCTTTGACAAAAAGGAAGTTCAGGCCAAAGCCTCCCCGGTCCTCGTCCGTCACGTCAAAATGATAGGAGCTAAGGCCGGCTTTCTGAGTCAGAAAACGGTATGTTTTGATATCTTCCTGCCCCTTAAGTCTGCTGGTTTTCTGGATAATAAAAACCTGGCCGGCGGAAGTCCCCAGCTTTACCTCTGCGCGTCCTCCCGGTTCCACCGGGTCACTCTCTTTTGTCCAGAGGTAGGCAGGCCGCGTCAACTCGTTCCGTTTCGGATCAACAATCTCTACGACCCTGACATCTTTTACCGCCTCTCCGTCGGGGCCTGTCGCAACAAACTCAAATTCATAAAAGCCCGGGGTCAGCGCTTTGCTGTCAGGCAATTCCCATTTGCCGCTCTCCTGTGAAGTCCCCGTCCCGGTTAGCACCGGTGCTCCCTTCTGCCATGATGCAGGATCTTGCTCGTTGTCATATTCATCACCGGGGAAAAGTTTCACAAATTCGGTTGCAGACAGCACAAATTGGTCAGGCCTTTCCCATAGCCGCTTCCTGATCAAACGCGTTTCAGGCGTCAGCTTCCGTGCCGTTAATGTAACTTCCGCCGGCAGGAATTTCCCGTTCATGTTTTCAGTGCGTACATTCAGTGCGCGGATGCTGTCTTTTTCCACCTTTTCGGGCAGCCTCACTTTCAACGCAATCGCCTTATAACCTGCCGAAACCGTTTGTCGGGCAGACCTGGTTTCGCCGCTACCGTCAGTCACGTCTGCATACACCACATAATCGAATACCGGGTCGTGATCCTGCGACAGCGTCTTGTCTGGAATTGCCGCAAAGCTGACCATAAATTTCCCTTCAGCATCGGTAGTCGTTTCTCCATGAGCGACCTGCAGCGGAGCCGAAACCGGCCACCATCCCCGGGAAAACCTCCAGGGGTAGGGGAAACGGGCGATCCGCTCCACGCGATATTTTACGGCAGCACCATCTATATTGTTGCCGGCAAAAGCTCTCGCTGTTCCGGTAACCGTAATAGTATCGTTCACCTTATACGCCGTCTCCGGTTTCACTATATCTACTTTATACCTGGGCCTTTTGTATTCCTCCACGCTAAAATGGGAGGCGCCCCTGATCTGCGAAGCTTCTATCCGGAACTGGCCGTTAATTCCTCCTATGGGTAGCTGAAATGTCCCGGATACCGACCCAAACTCATTAGTGGTAAGACGGACAGAATCGACTATCTGGGAATTCCTGTCAAAAAGACGAATTGTCACCTGCCGGTCCGGAACGATATCCGAATGTTGCTCTCCGGCCTTTTTATTTAAAAGAATTCCTTTAAAGTAAAGGGGCTGGCCGGGGCGGTAAATTGACCTGTCAGTGAAGAAGAACATTCTTTGATCATCCTTTTTTTCTTTCTCCGCAACAATCCTCGTGACCGGTACGAATTGCTGCTCGTCTATCAGCAGGCGATCTTCTTTTCCGGTAAACTCCAGGAAAAAAAAGCTCCTGTTCTGCGAACTTCCCCTTTCGAACCTGAAATACCCGTTCTTATCTGTGGTGTAGGTTTCCCCTTTTTCTCTTATATAGCCTGATGCATTATTCCTGGCTCGCTGGTACCAGGTCTGTACCTTCACTCCCTCCAGGGGCTGGCCGGTTTCACGGTGCAATACGAAATAATCATCCCGGAGGCTGACATACGAAATATTGGACACATAAAACGTCGAAAATGACCGGGCCTGACCGGTAGCATCAAGCTTCTGGTTTGTGGAGGCTACCAGGTAATATTCCCCGACAGGCAACGGGTCGGCTTTTACTTCCGTACGATGCGTCTGAAAATCTTTCGGGTCGGGGAGTTGCTGGGTCCATTGTTTCACAACCGGTTCTCTCCCCATAGCTTCCAGGAACTTGTCCTGACCCTCTCTATTACCAATTTCCCGAAGGCGTTCCGTCACCTTTATGACTCTGAGATATACCCTGTCCGTGTTTTTATACTGAACCGAAATCCGTATCGGTTTTGCCGGGACATTTACTATTTCAATGTTGAAAAGAAGCTGTTTTTCTTCTATCCCGATCTTCAGGTTATGCAGGTTGACCCCACCTTCCGAAGCCGGAAACTTCCTGCTGACCGAATCGGCTATTTTAACTGCTGTTGCAGCAGCATACCGGTAGGTGGTATCGCCGTATGGCTGATAGGTACCTGCTTTCTGACCATACCATTGCGCCAGGAGAAAGGAGGCCTGTGCAGACGCCGGATCCGACCCGTATTTCTGAGCGATGCGTTTAAGCGCCTCCCGGTACAACTGCTCTTTCTCCGGGTGTACTGACTTCCGGTATACGTAGGCAACCCTCTGAATGTCAGCGTCAATCAACGCCGCCGGTTCATTGTCGTTCAAATGAAACAGCAGCAGTTTCTGGTAAAGTCGCAGGGCCCGGTAGTCAAGAGAAAGCGAGTCTTTATTCAGGAAAGCCGCCCTTGCAAAAACAGCCGCATCGGCAAACGCCTCAGGCGCATCTATTTCAAAGGCGTAGGCAGGTTTGCTGATCGTCCGCTCTTCACTGGTAAAAAAAACCAGCGCCTTATGCACCAGGAGATCATACAGGGTAGGGCGGAGGTGCCGGGCATTTCCTTTGGTGATAATGGCGTCAAAAGGTTCTAACCTGGTCGCTTTAAGCAGCGATTCCTGTTTGATGGACTTCAGGTAGCAGCTACTGATCGTATCCATGAAATCTGCCGCCGACCAGGTATCCGGGTCGTCCGTTTTCGGACCTGCTACCGTTGTCCTTCCCATGATCTGCCACCGGAGCGATTCATACCGGTTCCGGTAGGCCTCGGCAAGCAGCGAATAAAGTATCGACTTCGCCGGTTCCTTTGCCGCTTCAATTTCTTCGTTCAGGGATTTGACGGTAAAGTCATGAGAATCCTCTCTGAGCTCGGTCTGGAGATTGAGCTTATATACCAGGGATTTGATGACCTGCGCTTCCTGGTTTTCCTTTTTTGCCAGTCCGTAAATCTTATCTACCACCCTCAGGGCGGATTGAGGCAGTCCTTTTTCTTTAAAATCCTCCACCTCCCTCCATTCCGCATCGTAGTTTTTGACTGCCTTCTGGCCGTATCCGGGCATAGCTGCAAGTAATAAAATAAAAACAGCAATAGATCTGAGGTGAAATTTCATGGTACAGGCTGCAGACGGTATGGAGAAACAGATGTTTGGATACAGGATTCGTTCCTGTGGCCAAAAGTTGGAGCGGACGGTTACATGATCGGTGGAAACCTGTCCGGCGCCGACTCCTGCATCAACGCATATATCCTGTCGAATATTTCATCGACATTGGGCTTTGAAAAATAATCTCCGTCAGATCCGTAAGCAGGGCGATGCGGTTTCGCCGAAATAGTCTGGGGAGGGGAGTCCAGCCATCTGTAGGCCTGCTGCTCTTCCAGCACCTGCTGCATCATATAGGCGCTTGCGCTGCCGGGAACATCTTCATCAGCGAAAATGACGCGGTTGGTCTTTTTAACCGATTCCACGATCCGGTGATCTACATCAAAAGGGAGCAGCGTCTGTACATCGATCACTTCTGCGTCGATACCCACCTTCTCCAGCTGTACCGCCGCTTCGAGTACGATACGGCACATAGATCCGTAAGTAACGATCGTAACATCATTGCCTCCCTTCAGGATCTCCGGCTGTCCCAAAGGAATATAATACTCTCCAAGGTTGGAGGGACGGAGCTCTTTCTGCCGGTAAGCATTCAGCGGCTCTATCACGAGCGCAGGGTCCATCCCTTTGAAAAGCGTGTTGTACAACCCGGCTGCCTGTGTAAAATTACGGGGAGCTACTACGTGCAGCCCGCGCAGGCTGCTCAGCATGGTCCCGACCGGTGAACCCGAATGCCATATACCTTCAAGCCGGTGTCCGCGGGTGCGGATAATGAGCGGCGCCTGCTGTCCGCCTGCCGTGCGATACCGCAGACATGCCAGGTCGTCGGTAAGCGTAGCCAGCGTATAGTAGGTGTAATCGAAATACTGTATCTCTACCAAAGGGCGCAGGCCCCGTATGGCCAGCCCTATGCCCTGTCCTATGATGGTGGTTTCCCGGATGCCCGTATCGGTAATCCTGATCTCTCCGTGCTTTTCCTGCAGGCCCGCAAAGCCCTGGTTGACGTCGCCGATCAAACCTATATCTTCGCCGAGCGCGACCACACGGGGGTCTTTTGCAAACAAGGCGTCGAAATAATCGCGGATGATCTCCCTTCCGTCTACCCTGACAGGGTCGCCTTCATAGAGGGGTGCGACTGGCTCTACCTGCAGAGGCGATTGTTTCCCTGAAGCATAGAGAAACGTATTAAAACGCTCTTCATTAGCCTTCTTTGCTTGTCCGATCCACGCCTTTAAGGCACTCCTGGAAGGCACATCCTCATCGCGGACAATTCTGAGCGCTTTTGATGCAGCGTGCATAAAATCCCGCCGGATCGGGAATTGAACTGACGAAAGCTGCCTGGCCACCTCCGTCATCTCGTCCTTCTTTTCCGTTTCCCCGATCAGGCTCTTAAGGAGCGCGCTCACCGATTCCTGGTCCTCCCTGAAGGACTGGCGATAGGCGCTCCACGCTTCGTCGCGAGCCGCCTTTACCGTTGCTTTCGCCTCATTTTCTATGGTTTCAAGCTCGTCTTCGGTGGCTACTCCGTTTTGAAGTATCCATGTCCTGAACTGGGCATTACAATCATATTCTGCTTCCCAGTCGAGTCTTTCTCTCGACTTATATCTTTCGTGCGATCCTGATGAAGAGTGACCGGAAGGCTGGGTAAGCTCATCCACATGGACCAGTACGGGCACATGCTCCTTCCTACATATTTCTACGGCTGTCCGGTATGTCTCGATAAGCTCGGGATAGTTCCAGCCCGCTACCCTGAAAATTTCAATACCCGGTATACCCGCCTCTCTTTTCAAACCCTGGAGAGCTTCTGAAATGCTGCCCTTGGTGGTCTGGTAAGATACCGGCACTGAAATTCCGTACCCGTCGTCCCAAACCGACATCAGCAACGGAACCTGAAGGACGCCCGCAGCGTTCATCGTTTCCCAGAACATTCCCTGGGATGTGGAGGCATCTCCGACGGTTGCAAATACGATTTCGTCTCCTTTCCTGGAAAATTTATCAAGGTAAGCGAGGTCAGGATTTTCCCTATATAGCTTCGAAGCGTATGCCAGGCCTACCGAGCGGGGAATCTGCCCTGCAGTAGGTGAAATATCGCACACGGAATTATATAACTCCGTCTGGTCCAGCCACTCGCCATCGCTGTCTATCCAGCGTGTAGCAAAATGCCCGTTCATCGACCTGCCCCCGGTATGCGGCTCAAACGCCAGGTCTGTGTGGGCATAAATCTGGGCGAATAACTGTTGCCACGTAAGGTTTCCGATATAGTATTCTATGGTCTGATCCCTGTAGTAGCCGGACCGGAAATCTCCTTTTTTAAAAAAAGTAGCAAGTGCGATCTGCGCCAGCTCTTTTCCATCACCAAAAATGCCAAACTTTGCCCTTCCCCCCATTACGTCCCTTCTGCCTTGTACTGCTACTGCCCGGCTTTCTACGGCTGCACGATAGTCGCGCAAGACCTTATCCTTCACTAGAGTATCGTTTTCAAACAGGGTTTCGTTGAAGGTCATCTTAGTTATTGCAAGGGTGTTTTACTTTCAACCAGTTTCAAATTACGATCAAAAAGACGAATGCCCAAAAATTTTATATAAATGAAATTGCTATCAGAGTTCAGTAATCAGCTATATGCTATAAGCAACTCAAGGTCATTTTATACAGATCCTGAGACATTTTTATTTAGAAATATTACCAATTTGCACTCATTTAAATTATTTAATTTAACTTTACCCGTTTCAAAACAACATTTTTATCCCGATTTTTGTTATTACTCTTAAAACGATCTTTTCATCATAAACGTTTTCTTTAGACCGTGAAAAAACTAATCTTTATTCCTGTTTTCTTCCTTGTTGCCGTCACTGCCGGGTTTGCGCAAGGGGTAATGAAGTTCAAAGAAGAGACACATAACTTCGGAAAAATCCCCCAGGGGACACCTGTTACCACCGAGTTTGTATTCACCAATACAGGCAATACCCCTGTTGTTCTCTCGGAAGTTAAGCCTACCTGCGGCTGTACTACACCCGAATATACCAAAACTCCTGTTGCCCCCGGGAAAACCGGTGTGATCAAAGCTACTTTTAATGCAGCCGCAGCTGGTCCGTTCAACAAGAGCATTACGGTAATGAGCAATGCGGAGACACCTACCATTACATTGTTCCTAAAAGGCGAGGTAGAGAAAAAGGCGATCAGTTCTGCTGCCGCAAAACCTGCGTCAAAGTAGTTGTTTTCCGGTTTAACGGAATTCCGAACCAAACTTAATTACCACCCCGGGTATTTGCCCCGGGGTATTTTTTTGGTATCAAATGCTACCGGAATCATAGAATGCATCTTAGGGTTTTCGCTACCTTTGCCCCATGAAATTACAAAATGACCTACTCCTGCGTGCGGCCAGGGGAGAAGCAACGCAGCGCCCGCCTGTATGGCTGATGCGCCAGGCCGGCAGAATTCTCGCCGAATACCGGGCGGTCCGCCAGGAAGCGGGCAGCTTTATCAACCTGGTTACCAATCCGGAGCTGGCAGCGGAAGTTACTATTCAGCCGGTAGATATTCTCGGCGTAGATGCAGCCATTATCTTCTCCGATATCCTGGTGGTTCCGGAAGCGATGGGGCTTCCTTATGAGATGGTAGAACAGAGAGGCCCTAATTTCCCCGAAGTGATCCGGAAAGCCTCCGACCTGGGCAGGTTACGGACAGCCGATCCTCAGCGGGATCTCTCCTATGTACTTGAAGCGATAAAAATCACCAAAAACCGGCTCAACGGCCGGGTACCGCTCATCGGCTTTGCCGGCGCTCCCTTCACTATATTCTGCTATATGACTGAGGGCAGGGGCAGCAAAACCTTTTCAGAAGCGAAAAGAATACTTTATTCCGACCCAGAATTAGCTCACCAGCTGATCGGGATGATCACCGACAGCACCATCGCCTATCTTAAGGCGCAGATTGCCGCGGGCGCCGATCTCGTCCAGGTTTTCGACTCCTGGGCAGGTATTCTTTCCCCGCAGCAGTACGAAATTTATGCGCTTCCTTCCCTTCGCAGGATATGCGAAGCTATTACGGAGGTTCCTGTCACCATCTTTGCAAAAGGGGCATTTTTTGCCCGGAAAGCTATCGGCCGCCTTCCCTGCTCCGTAGTAGGGCTTGACTGGAACATGGATATCGAAGAATCGAAAGCGCTGATCCCCGATAAGACGCTGCAGGGAAACCTTGACCCGTGCGTTTTATATGCTTCATACGAGCAGATCCGACAGGAAACAAAGAACATGCTGACGGCTTACGGCACGCACCCTTTTATTGCAAACCTGGGACACGGCGTATACCCGGACACCAACCCCGACAAGGTGCGCTGCTTTATCGATACGGTGAAAGAGCACTCCGCGGTGCTGCAGTGATTCCAACCTTACGGTCATGACGGAGAAGGACTATGATGCCATCGTAGTAGGCTCCGGTCCCAACGGGCTGGCCTCAGCCATTAAACTTCGCCGGGAAGGGCTTTCAGTCTTACTGATCGAAGGCCGTGAAACAGCGGGTGGTGGCACCAGGACCGCTGAAATCACGCTTCCCGGCTTCAGGCATGACATCTGCTCTGCCGTACATCCGATGGCGATTCTATCCCCTTTTTTCAGCACCCTCCCTCTCCATCGTCATGGCCTGGAATGGGTTTTCCCGGAAATATCCGCAGCCCATCCGTTTGACGACGGCACTGCCGCAGCCCTTCGCCCTTCCCTGGCTGAGACTGCAGCCTCCCTGGGCAGCGACAAAAATTGTTATCTCAACCTGGTAGGCCCGCTTGCCGAACAGCTGCACAACCTTCTGCCCGATCTCTTAAGCCCGTTTCCTTCGTTCCGTTACCCGCTGCAACTTGCCCGTTTCGCTTCAGACGGCCTGCTTCCGGCCTCCCTGATCGCGAAAAGATTCAGGACAGAGGCGGGTAGGGGGCTTTGGGGAGGCGTTGCCGCACATGCCATTCAACCGCTCGGCAACCCTATCACCTCGGCTATCGGGATGATACTGATGAGCGCTTCCCATGCGGCAGGGTGGCCCATTCCCAGAGGCGGGGCTCAGCGTATCTCACAGGCGCTCCTGTCGTACTACAAAAGTCTGGGAGGCGAATTCCGGAATAATTACTATGTAAGCTCTTTCGACGACCTGCCGCAGGCCAGGGCCGTATTATTCGACGTAACACCCCGCCAACTGCTGGAAATCGCAGGAGACCGGCTTCCGCGACTTTACCGGCGCCGCCTGCTGCGGTACCGGTATGGGATGGGGGTTTTTAAAATTGACTGGGCACTTAGTGAGCCGGTTCCGTTCACCGCCCCCGAATGCCGCCTGGCCGGCACCGTTCATCTAGGCGCTACCTTCGGAGAAATCGCACACGCCGAACTGCTTACCTCGCAGGGAAAAATTGCGGAAAAGCCGTTTGTTATCTTCTCGCAGCCCACTATAACGGATAGCACGCGCGCCCCGGCAGGATCTCACGTCGGATGGGCGTATTGCCACGTTCCCCATAGTTCGGGGGCAGATATGACCGAAGCCATCGAAAACCAGGTTTCGCGCTTCGCCCCCGGCTTCCGTGATACAATTTTAGCCAGGCACACTTTTTCTGCGAAGGAAATGGAAAGCTACAACCCCAACTACGTCGGCGGCGATATCAATGGGGGAATCCAGGACATTTTCCAGCATTTTTCCCGTCCGGTACTGAGCATTTCTCCTTACAGGACGCCTGCAAAGGGGATCTATATATGCTCCTCATCTACTCCCCCGGGCGGTGGCGTGCACGGCATGTGCGGCTACCATGCCGCCAAAAGGGCTTTACGGGATCTTTTTTAACCAAAAGCCCTTGATTTTGAGTAACTATGTGCTAAATTTGCACCCTGTTTTAAAAAAAATCGTCGGGACGAGATCCCATAACAAACTGTAACAATGGCTGTTAAAATCAGATTAGCGCGTCGGGGACGCAAAAAAAGAGCGATGTATGACATCGTAGTAGCTGATGCCAGAGCACCACGTGATGGTCGCTTTATTGAAAAACTAGGGACTTATAACCCTAACACCAATCCTGCCGAGGTGGTATTAAAAGTAGATAGCGCTGTAAAATGGCTCTTTAACGGAGCTCAGCCTACCGATACCGCCCGCACACTTCTGCAAAGAAAAGGTGTATTGCTTCGTAAACACCTCCAGATAGGAGTTAACAAAGGAGCTATTACGCAGGAGCAATCGGATGCGAAGTTTGAAGAGTGGCAAAAAAGTAAAGAGGAAAAAGACACGGCATTCGTTCAGGCCAGCGCCAGCAAATCTGCCAGCGCAAAAGAATCCAGGTTGGAGTCTGAGCGCAAGATCAACCAGGCAAGAGTAGAGGAACTGGCTAAGAAAAACACGCCTCCCGCAGCAGAAGAACCTGCAGTTGAGGAAGCGCCTGTAGCGGAAGAAGCACCAGTTGTAGAAGATGCACCAGTTGTAGAAGATGCACCTGTGGCAGAAGAAGCACCGGTTGTAGAGGAAGCTCCTGTAGCGGAAGAAGCCCCTGTAGCAGAGGAGGCGCCGGTGGTAGAAGAGGCGCCGGTGGTAGAAGAAGCGCCGGTAGCAGAGGAGGTGCCAGTAGCTGAAGAAGCTCCGGTTGCAGAAGCTGAAACCAGCACTGAAGACGCTGCTTCGGAAGACGAAGAAGCCAAGGCTTAATCTTCAACGGATATTTTCAAAGGGTCTGCGTAGCTGTCAATCTGCGCAGACCCTGTTTTTTGGCCGCTTATTCCCTGCACCTCTCACCTCACAGCTATTACCTATCATGGATAAAGAAAACTGTTATCTCCTCGGCTATGTGGTCAAGACCCATGGCCTGAAAGGAGAAATATCCATTTTCCTGGATGTAGACTACCCGGAAGACTACGAAGAGCTGGATTCGGTTTTTGTTGAAACCAGGGGACAGCTCATCCCCTATATAGTAACGCGCATTAATATCCAGCAAAAGGGTAAAGCGATCGTGAAGCTGGAAACCGTCGATACCATCGATACGGCCCAGGCATTAGTTGGCGCCTCCCTCTTCCTTCCGGAGGATGTGCTAGACGACCTCGAAGATGAGGGGTTTTACTATCACCAGATCCTGGGCTACACCATCGTCGATAGTACCCTCGGGAAACTCGGATCGGTCAGGACTGTCTACACTCCCAATGCGCAGGACCTGATCGCCATGGATTTTGAAGGAAACGAAGTGCTGATACCCGTGGTTAATGAAATCGTAGACAAGGCGAATCATGAAGCCCGGGAAATCTATGTCAATCTTCCCGAAGGTCTCCTGGAAATTTACAAGAACAACAACGATACTCCCGACGATGCGGATTGACATCATCACCTGTGTCCCTTCTCTTCTCACAAGCTTTTTTTCGCATTCCATTCTCGACCGGGCTGCAAAAAAAGGACTTGCGGAAGTAAAGGTGCATGATCTCCGGGATTATGCCACCAATAAGCAGAAGCAGGTCGACGACTATGCTTTCGGCGGAGGCGCCGGTATGGTGCTGAAAATCGAGCCCATAGCAGCCGTAATCAGGAAGCTGCAGGCCGAAAGAAATTACGATGAAATCATCTACATGACCCCCGACGGGAAAAGATTTGACCAGCAGGCCGCAAACCGCCTTTCGATGATGACGAATCTCATCCTGTTGTGCGGTCACTACAAAGGCGTCGATCAGAGAGTACGCGACATTTTTGTCACAAGCGAAATCAGTATCGGCGACTATGTTTTGTCGGGAGGAGAAATACCTGCCGCTGTTGTGGCAGACAGCGTGATACGGCTCATTCCCGGTGTGCTGAACGACGAAACCTCGGCGCTCAGCGACAGCTTCCAGGACAACCTCCTCGCGCCGCCTGTTTATACGAGACCTGCAGATTTTGAAGGCCATGGCGTCCCCCCGGTCCTTTTGTCGGGGCATGAGGCCAATATAGAAGCCTGGAGAGCCGAGCAATCTCTGAAAAATACGCTCGAAAAACGACCCGATCTCCTGAAGGATATTGAATAATCTAATAATGGTGTCTCCAGCTGAAGCCGGAGGCTATTATTCAGATAATTCCGGTGCGATAGCAGCCTTACGAGCGCAATTGCTACCGATATTCATTATATTTGTTAGAATGTACAAAATATAATCACCAGAATATGTCCACGTTAACACTACCGGAGGTGTTCGACCTCAGGCTCAAACTGAAAGCTTTGGAAGAAGAAATCGCCTCCGGAACGCTGTCTCTTTTTGATCGTTGCGAAAAAGAGGATGAGATCCTGGAAATAAAGGAAAAACTCGGGGAATTCGACCGCGCCAAAGGCAACAACGAAGAAGAATGCCTTCATTGCTCAGGCTAGGAGAGGAGGTAAATTGCCTAATTGCCTAATTGCCTAATTGCCTAATTGCCTAATTGCCTAATTGCCTAATTGCC
>CAZLGW010000037.1:44119-61226 GCA_964559125.1 uncultured Cytophagales bacterium | reverse complement strand
AATTCCCTTGTAACTATCAAATATACTGATAATTAGGTTATTTAAAAAGGTTGAAGCCGACAATCAAGATATGGTACTCCGGCCCTGGGTACTAGCCGGAACTTTGATGAGGATTCATCGGAAGTTCCGGTTTTTTTGTGGGGGGGAAGCTGCTGATCTTGGTTGCCGTTAAACTCATAGGAGTGTTCTCCACTGAGAACATACGATGGCCCCCAGATTGCAGGGATAGGAAAAAAAGCGCGTCAACGAAGTCTATTGAAAAGTTATTGATTTCCATCTTTCCGGCCCCACTTCCATATGGCAGACTGGTAGAACATTGGTAGTAGCCGTCGGAGATTTCTAAATTTACTGTTCCTTTAAGATCCTCGGAATCTCTTGTTTCAAAAATTCAGGTGAACTTAGATTGGCCGGAAGTATCAAGTGTCAGTCTTGGTTGATCCTTTTTGCAAACAAAGAAAAGCAGGAAAGCAGCCGGAATGTACAATAGCTTTTTCATCTCAGGCCTTTTTGAAAGAGACTGCATATTATAGCAAAAAGTTGGAGAGGGATATAACGTTCATGATGGGAATTCAGAGACTCGTGAGCCTGATGTTTTCTGCCCCCTTCTTTGTGAAGATTTCTAGCCCCCGGCAACATTCGTCCTTACTTTTATTATTGCGAAATATTCGGATTGCGAACCTGTAAACTGTACTCGGCTTTCATAGCTGCCCGTCGCGTTGTTAAAGATTTCCCAGGTTTTTGTGCGATCAATTTTACCGTCCGAATCCAAATAGATTTTACGTTTACCCACGCTCACATTGACTTGTGCGGCTGGCGGAATTCTGTTAACCCAGTTGCTTCCTGACCGGTCTGTCTGGATGCTGTCGAGTTCCAGGTTTCCTCCTACAACAATGATATGGTCGGGATTAACCTCCACTACTACGTCTGTGTGGGATTCTGCCCTTCTCACATTCCAGTTGCTTCTGTTGACCACATTGGCGTAATTGACGCTTCCGCTTCTGGCTACAATGTCGCCGACCTCGGGCGCATATTCATCAACCGGGTAGCCCCAGAAAGGATTACCATACACGCGATCATGTTTGTTGCGGATAGCCCTGGCAATGAAATCGACATGTCGGATGGAGTGTGAAAATACGTCATTGCCGGTGATACCTGCTCCTGATACCAAATATGAAATAAAGGCGGCACTCCAGGGTGAACGGTTGGTTATACTGTCGGTCGCGTTCTGGAGAGAGAGTTGTGTAGTTGCCTCACCTTCCGGATTGGTATTGAATGCGGCCCTCCAATAGGCGGTAAGCCGGTCTGTTACGTAGGGCACATTATCTGTTTCCCATCGTGCCCGGCCTATATGCGGCCCCCCGGTATGCCAATACGTGTATTCCCTGTTCGCGCCTGAAGCCAGGCCGGACTTGAAGGCAGGCATGCCTGCAGGTACTCCTGCCATCCAGCTTCGTCTCGTTGCCTGGCCTTCGCCTGGTTCGATCGCATTTCTGAAATGGACAATCTGGATAAAGAGATTCCCCGGATTGTCGGTTACCATTTGTTCATAGGCCGTAAGGAAGTCATCGAAAGGTTCTGCAGCGCTGCTTCCTGTTGCGGGATCAATGAACGTCATCATAACATGGGCCGTATCGTTTAAGTCAGCGCCTGAAATACCAGTGAGAATCCTTGCATGTGGCGAGAATGCTCCGGCTGACGAGGCCGAGTCTGTGGTTACCCAAAGCGGTCCGTAGGTTTGCAGCCACAAAATATACTGATTCAGGGGGTAGCTGGCCGGCGCTTCACCGACCATATCCATGGCTGTGATGAATTCGTCTTTCTCGGAAGCTAATAAACCCTGGTTAGCGTTAAACTTGGCCGTATATCTGAATTCATCGGGTGGGTTCAGGTTGAGTCCAGCATCGCGCAGCACATTGGGGATAGCTGATGACGTTCCCGACTTCCAGTTCCACATCATGGTAGCAGCCGTGGCCCAGCAGAGCATTGAGCTCGGCTGCTGCAGCGCAGGTACTTCATAACTTATGTCTACACCCGTGCTTTCGTTTTGTGGGGAGGAAGAGCTTATTTCAACAGACTCGAGGTTGCCTTCCGAGTCTGTCCGGTGTGCCGTCACGTTCCTTCCGCTGTTGGCTGCTTCGATCGCTGCAGCGGCCAATGAAGGTCTGGCTGCTTCTCTGGTAGTCTTTTCCTCGCTCCTGCGCGAGTCGCCGCCATCGATCTGATTTTCGAGATGGCGTGATACCAGGTCGGAATGCTGCGCCTGTGTGATAGCGCCTGATTGGCGGGCGTTGGTCAGTGAAGTCATGATGTTGTCCGAATTGGACGTGTTGTGTTCCTGAATCGCCATCCCTTTAGCCATTTCTGCCAGGGCTTTTACGTTTTCCTGGTTAGAAAGATAGGTCTGCATTGCATTCTGCTGGTTTCCTGCTAAACCGGTAACGTCATTGAAGATGCCGGCCTTGCCCATCAGGTCTGACAACCCGGCCAATCCTGCTCCCGGTGTGGGTGTCGCAGGCGCATTCTGAATGTTCACAATGGGTTGTGCAAACTCTTTAAAAACCGCCTTCCAATCAGTAACTACGGGTGTAGGGGTTATCACTGGAGCAATTGCGGTTGGCTCCTCTGTTTTAAATTTATCCCAATCCTGAGATGAATTAGGCTTCACTTTTTCGCAGGCATCACAACTGCCTTGCACTGCTTCCAAAAATACGCCCCGGTTAGGTACACTGATACGGTAGGGAGGTAAGGGCGTCAACGGTTTGTAGTGATTGAAAAGCGCTTCAGAGACAGACACCGCTACATCCTGCCCGTCGTTCATTTCGACCACATACGACTTGCTCACTCTGTAGCCTTCCGCTACCGGGAATACCAGCGAGTTGCCCGTTACAGTAATGAATTGGTTCTTGATCACAGAAGCCAGGCTCCGGTATCCGATCGGGTTGCCAAACTCGTTATAGATCTGGATGCTGAAGCCATCCATTAGCATAAACCGTCTTTCGGGGTCGAGATTGAACCAGAGCATGCGGTTGTAGTGTTCGATATTACTGTTGAGGTGCTGGATCAACTGTTTGGCTACATACTGGTCCTCTTTTCGCGGGTTGCGTTTTTCCTGTATATTCAACGGCGTAAAAATAGGCAGGACGCTATTGCGCAGGTCGTCTTGCAGCGATTTCTGAAGAATGGTATTATTGCTGAACTCCGTAGCATAGTCGATCCGTACACTTTCTGCCTGGAAGGTCACGAAGTTGAAAAATGTCTCATGCTGCGACGAACCTCCCAGCGGCGAACTGTACGTGATCGTTATATTTTCTACGTCTGAGCGTCGTAACGAACTGCTACCGCGTAATTTCACTTCAATGCTCCTTTCTCCGCCACGGTATTTGCTTTGGGGGCTAAGGTCGATGGGGGCCAGAGGCGAGATTTTCAGACGAGGCTGATGGGTTACTGGGTCTGTGAGTAACCGTTCGAAGATCTGCGGGGCGATGTGTTCGTTGAAAATCCTGTCCCAGTCGGCTACTACGTTGTTGTTGAAGTACCTGAAAAGCTCTTTTAAGGACATTCCCAATATGGCGGCATACGCTTCCCATAGCTCTTTTTCCTGTCTCATACCGGCGAAGAAGTCCATGGGCGTAGGCGTCACATCTCCGTTAAATACCAGCGTCATCGGGTTGTCGAACATATCAATCGCATCAAAGTTGACGCGTATACACTGGGCAGGCGGAACTGATTCATAGTTCGCATCCAGGGTCATGAATATGTCGAAGATAGCGCCACGGGTCAGTACTTCGGTCGTATTGGTTTCGTACCTGATGCTCGGGCCTTTGGCCGCGCATGGGACGATAGCCCCGACAATACTGTCTTTAATGTTGTCTCTTATAGTACCCGCTACATCCACGTCCCCGCGCGACGTGATTGTCTTCTTAATCACAGGGAAAGACAAGATACGATCAAACCTTGTTTTAGGACGGGGAATATTGACCCGCAGGTTGATCTTGCCGGTAATTTCGGTCATTCGTTCATCGGCATACCGGTTTTCCGGATAGTCAACCTGCGAATAGTTGGTTTGAATGCGCTCAATGGCGTCAAAGGCCCTTGAAAGCGGATGACGATTGCGGCCGAGGTAAAAGGAGATCGGCTGGAGATATGTATTGGAGTTGACGGGCAACAGGTGGTTTACCAGTACATCTTTCCACTTGTAAATGTTTTCGTATGTGAAATTGGTCATCAGCAGCGGCACGAAAACACATTCTTCCACGGCCGAAAGTTCCTGGTATACAGCATAGTGGCGCAGTACTTCAAAGTACATCATGGTCAGCGCATGACAGTGATTGTGGTTGGCCACAGCTTCCGTCGCCACCGCATACTGTTGTCCTTCCCTTACCGTGGTAACCACAGAAGCGTTTAGCTGGCGGTAGGAATCCGCATTCTGGCTAACCGATTGCCGCAGTTGCTCGTTAAAAAATTGTGAAATGTTACGGGAGCTGTCCTGTGAAGCGGAAGAGTTCGAGTTGGAATAACCGCCTGAAACACCCAGTACGCCACTGATTGCTCCTATTGAGCCCCCCAGGCCCAGTCCCGCGCTGACGCCCGACGTCGATGCCGAGCTTCTTCCGTCTACCGACTCGGAAATGTTCCCGCCAATCTGGTCAAGAATTGAGCGATCATTGGTCAGACTGGCCGACAGGCTCTCCGATTGAGAAATGGTTTGTGACTCCGCACCGGTGAGAGAATGTGACGAATCAAAGATCACGATCTGCTTCTTCTGCCCCGGCGCCAAAGGCAGCGAATACAACAGATCCCCCAGAGAATATCCGTCCGATTTGAAGACTGCCTTATAATGCAGGATATGACCGGTAGCTATGGAAACGGCCTGGTAAAAGGTAAGATTCTGCTGTGCGTCGGGTGCATCCTGCCAGCGGATTGGATTTTGCAGGTTTACTACCTTGTTGCGCGGAATGGTTTGGCTGCCGCCCGTCAGGCGGAAAGAAATGCTATCTCCCTGCTGGATCTTTTCCAGAGTATAATTGGCCACGTCCGGATCCGAAGTACGTACAATCGCCTTATAGGCATATTCCTTGAGCGTCCGGTTGGGAGTAGTCAGGTTTACGCATGAGCCTCCGATATCCTGGGTATATTCATCGGAATTCACCAGGTCCTCCTGGTCGGGCAGGCGTTTGGCTTTTTTAGAGGAATGGCAATCACAGTCGTCTTTTTCTTCCGGCCCTCCTTCCAAAACCACAGCATCATCAACCAGCAGTATATAGAGAAAGTCGTCCGAGATAGTTTCGTTTGGTTTATCCGGACGAATGTCGATCGCTACGGGTGAATCAGGCATTAACGCTACCAACGCCTGCGCCTCTGAGTAGTCACCGTACGGATACGGGAGGGTAAAGTTGCCGCTGCTGTCGGTTTGTCCGGCAACAAGAATGCGCGGTATACTATCACCTGCTTTCTTACCTTGCACCAGGATAGTGATATTATTGAGCGTATATTTGTTGCCCTGCTGCACTACGCGGCCGCGCAGCTTTTTGTTTGACTGAGTATTACCCGAATGTACTCCCGGAATGGTATTTGCTTTTTTTAGAGGTACACGGATATGAATTTTTTCTCCGCCTCCTATCTCGCTATCGCTCTGTGTGTATTCTTGTTGCCAAAGCAGTTCGCCGTTTACTCCTTTAACCGCAACTTTTATTATCTGATGTATTGGCTCCCTTATCTGGAACTTGAAATCGATGGGCTTGTTCCCGATAAATAGCTCATCAGTACTCCAGTTGTGATATAGTGTTTTTACGATTTGCCCGTTATTGTATTCTAGCGACAGTTCGTAGACATCAAGACTGGAGACGGGTACATTAGTTTCGTTGGTAACGATAGTAAGGTCGCCCACTACTTCTATTGTTTTACCCAGTATTTCACTCAGGTGTATAGGAAAGTCGAACAATGAGCTCCCGTGTTTCCTGATTGTCGTTATAAAGCGTTTTACTTTTTCTACATTTTCGGGAATTTCATTCTGATTGGCGTCGTATCGGGGGAAAAGGGAGTACAGACTTTCAGTCAGGTCTTCCGCAGATGGTTTGGACAGTGTAAATACGGGCAGTTTTTGGTGATAGCTGAATCCGGATGCAATGATCCGGAGAATATCCTGGGCGTGATGGCCTATATTGAGGTCATCAATCAGTCGGGAAAATGCTTCTTTATTGATAAGGAAAATAAAGTCGTCGACAGAAATGAACGGGTCACGATAGAAGTCCTGGGCCGGATGAAGTACTACAACATCGGAAGCCTGCTTTGAGTAATAGCTGTTATTTTTGTATAAATCGAAGGCTTCCAACTCCTGTTTTCCCAACTCTTCACCCGTGTCGGCGTTGTATATGACAACCGGAATTTTGAAGGATATGTCGTCTATATCAATCTCTTTGTCTCCGAACAGTTGTCGCTGGTACAGCGTGTAGAGGTTGTCACCATCGTTTTCTTCAATAAGCGTCCCTATTGCCCGCACGTCTGCAGAATACGTCCCGGTACTTGCGTTAGCTCGTATTCGGACTGGCTGGTACTCTGTTTTCTCACGAAACACGGTACGTTTGTTAGCAGCGTCGCCTGTACTGTGCTTTGGACTGAAATATTTGAATCGAGGGATCTGAAACACAATATCGAGGTTCAGGCTGCTGGTTTCTCCTGTATCCAACAGGATAGACTTTTGTAATGTTGCCATGAGATTATGGTTTTTGTGGCTATTGGGTACTAGAAAAACAGTGACCGGAAAAATGGAGATATCCTTCATGCCTCTGTCCCTTTGGTCGTATTTTTCGTGAAAAGGGAAACATGATATTTACCTGTTTTTATTTTCTCCCTCAACGATGAAAAAAATGCGTCCCGGTTTACCCCGTCTGGTAGGCTGCCACACGGGGTGGTTAACTTAACCTTGCCGGTTGATAATACTTTTAACAAAATTTTCGAAAATAATTTTAATAGTTAGGATTCCTAACTATATTTGTCCCGGCAACAAAACCTTAACATTATTAAATACTCATTATATGGCAAAGTCAATTTTCTATCATGCAGGGTGCCCGGTATGCGTTAGCGCTGAGCACGACATCATCAATCTTATCGGCGAGGACAATGTCGAAATCGCTCATATCGGCCACGACCTTAGCCGGATCGCAGAGGCGGAAAGGGCAGGGGTTAAGTCTGTTCCCGCTTTGCTGACGCCAAACGGAAATGTTCTTCACCTGAATTTCGGGGCATCAATAGCTGATCTGAAAAGCTAAAAAATTTCAACAAAAAAGTTAGGAGTCCTAATCAAAAACAATCTTCTAGCTTATTTCGACCATTAAAAATTAAAAAAAATGAAACATTTACTTCTTCTTCTCGGAGTATCCCTCCCGGCAGTTCAGGGTTTTGCCTGCGACAAATGTGCTAACTACAGCAACGACGATTTTCAGATTAAAAGTGTAAGTGTAAAGCACTCACCGGACATCGCAGCTACTGTCTGGGAAATTGCCGTGAAAGGGACCGCCGGGAAAACAACCCCAACCCCGGCAGGTCAGCTAAACGGAGCTCCCGTATTGGGCTACGTATTTCCGACCACGCTGAAACCAACTGACGTTGGATTTAGCAGTACCGAAGGCATAGTGGCGCTTGCCTTGACTTCACATCCCGATTTTGACGACACGCCGCTTTGGGATGAAAATAATGATGGAGACTATGCAAATGACGGAGTCATCTGGCATCCGCATTGGGTGGTTTTGACCGAAGATAAACGTGTAGAAGGTGGTTTGGCCGTTAAGCAGTTTGACCCCCAAGACAAAAGCGTAGTATTACCTCCGACCAATCCCGGAATGCCTATGTATATGGATTCGCCCGGATTCCAGGTCGTTACGAAAGGGAATACGATAAGAGTCGTTGTTCCTGATTATCGGATGAACAACAGAACGGATTTTTCTTATGACGGAGTTGCTGCCTTTATGCAGGTAAATACCGGCGGCGATGGCGGACATGGCGGCGGAGACAAACCGATGCTTGGCGTATACAAAGTGTATTCTGTAGCCAGCGGTAATTTATCCCTACCCTACAAAGTAAAGTAATTATATTAAGGCTTAATGGTATATAAAAAAGTACTAAAATGAAAGTAGCAGTCTGGGATACATACGTGACAAAAAAAGACGATAGCGTCATGCACTTTGACATTATCGCTCCCGAAGAAGTAAAAGACACAACCGTTATTTATGGTTATGGAAGAGAATATCTGAGAACCATGGGCCAGGAAGGACAGCCCTTAACCTCAGAGGAATGCAGGTTTTGCCACATTGAAACAGTAAGGCCGCAATGGGAGGCGGAAATTAGGCAAAAAGGATATGTTATCTTTGAGATGGAAGGTTGTAGCAGGTAATATTTCCTACCGGCCGTAAATACCTTCGCAGCATTTTTACGTTAAGTAGAATAAGTTCTTGCGAAGGATTTCATGGATGTACCGATACACGCTGGTGTTCACAGCTTCATAACGTCGTGGCCGGCGATAGTTGTTATCGACCGTAAATACTTTCGGAGTATCTGGACGTTTCTTTTTTTTCTTTCCCCGATCAATACGTTTGCGCAAAACATAAACCTGAACGGTTATGTCTCTGATGCCCAAACCGGAGAAGCGATCATTGGTGCGAATCTGCTCAGTAACGGTACGCTATCCGGGGCGGTTTCGAACAGCTATGGATATTTTAACCTGACTTTACCATCAGGCGGTTCCACAGTGATCATCTCCTGCATTGGTTATGAATCCCTGGCCCTTGATCTTTATGCGACCAGCGATACCACTCTGAATCTTAAATTGTCTCCTGCCGTCACGGAACTGAGTGAAGTACGGATTAAGGCTAAAAGTACCCTTTCCCGTTCCGGCGCCGGATACTTAAGCATTCCCGTCAACAGGTTAAAAGCTATTCCGATTCTGTTCGGTGAGGCCGATATCATAAAAGCCCTGGCGTTCACCCCCGGAGTTACGACCGGGAATGAGGGGACAACCGGCCTTTTGGTACGTGGCGGCACACCAGATCAGAACCTGATCTTACTCGATGATGCGCCCGTCTATAATACGGCTCACTTGTTTGGAATCGTGTCTGTATTTAATACGGATGCAGTCAAAAATGTCGAGATGTATAAAGGAGGCTTCCCGGCGCGCTATGGCGGCAGGCTTTCGTCGATATTTGACATATCAATGAAAGAAGGGAATAAGATAGAAAGAAAGACAGAACTCACGGTTGGCCTGGTCAGCTCGCGGATGCTCTGGGAAGGGCCTTTGTCTCTGAAGGACAAACACTACGGGAAGTCCAGCTATATGATTGCGGCCAGGACGTCCTATCTTACCCTGTTTTTGCTGCCCAGGTATCTGTTATATAAAGCCGGAAGAAAGCCTAACTATTTTAACTATTGGCTGTACGATATCAATACAAAAGTCAACTATCGGCTAACCCCCAAAAGCCAGGTCTTTCTCAGCTTATATAATGGGAATGATTTCTACTCAGCCCAGGAAAAAGCGGGCTGGGATCGTGGCAGGATAGGCATTGCGTGGGGGAATACTACGGTGACTACACGATACAACTATATTATCCGGCCCAAATTATTCCTTAAGAGTATTTTGTCATTTTCAAGATACAATTATGGTATTTCTTCAAAAAGCTTTGAAAAGGATGGAGGAGAGTGGGAAGAAATCAACGCTCTTAAATCTAGCTCCATTATCAATGATCTGACCAACAAGACTTCTGCCGAATGGTTTCCCGGATCCAACCATACGCTCCGGGCAGGGGCACAGGCGTCGTTGTACCGGTATAGGCCGACTTCGGTGAAGACCACTCTTTATCCGTATTCAGGACAACATAGAGGAAGAGAACTATTATATGGTCGACATCAGGAGAAGCATTGGCAAGGATACATTTGGTGTAAACGTATTCGATATGGATAATCCGATTAGCGACTTTGAGGATCCCTGCCAGTTTAGCTATCGTGGTTTTGTACTGAATGATTTATGCAGTTCAAACGGGATCATAACATTAAAGAAAGGTATCGAGATTGAATACCCTTCCTATTTGGATCTTGACTTGACTGCACAAGATAAAATTACGGTTTTCATCAGGCAGATAAGCAGAAGCTATTACGAATTCTGCAAAACCTATTATAATGAAAATGACCTGATAGTAGCCTTCAAAACGCCTTATCCCAGGTATACGAACATAACCGGTGGTTATGGGATTTTTACCGGTTACAATGAAATAAGGAAGGAATTCATCCTGAAGGAGTGATTTCCCTAAAACATCTTCTGTCCCGAAAACTGCATCGCCTCTCCTTTCCCGAACCCGTAGCTGACCCCGAGTGTAACAAAGCGGCCCATGCGGCGATGGCTGTAGAGGGAGAAATCCGGTTGATCGATGACGGTTTCGAAGAACCTTGAAGCAAAGGCATCCCGGATACTCAGGTTAACGATGGCTTTCCCTTTAAACAGCTTGTTTCTCACGCCCAGGTCAAGGTGTGCGTTTTGGGTCACGTAGCCTTGTAAAGTACGGTATCCTGAACGGTAGTGCCCGATCAGCTCCAGGTCAAATCCTGCAGGCAGCTTCAGCTTGGAGGTCAGCCTGGAGGTAAACTGGTCGGCGCCGAATTCGTAAATTGTGTTTTCGTACTCGCCTTTCCGGGTAAAGTAATTGTAATTGAGGTCTGTGCTTAGCGATATCCAGCCTTCCGGTGCGTATTTGGCATTCAATTCCATTCCCGTTGTTCTCTGTGTCCCGATATTAGCAGGTTTGGTGGTGCGTACGTTATCGTCAACTGTCGCTATATTGTCAATCGCATCGGTGGTATACCGGTGAAAAGCCCCCAGGTTGATACTGACTGCCGAAAGATCATAAATCCCGGTAACTTCATAAGAGTCTGTAAACTCGGGCATCAGCAACGGGTTGCCCGACCTGATATTATAATTATTCTGGATGCTGAAAAATGGGTTGAGTTCCCACAATCCCGGCCGGTAAATCCTTTTGGAGTACCCGGCCTGCAGCGAAAGCGCCGAGGTAAACTTATAGGATGCGTGCGCGCTCGGAAACAGGTTGGTGTATCTTCGCCTGTTCTGCTGGCCGGTGTTTTCAAGCAGGGTGTTAAGAAGCGTGCTTTCCGCCCTGAGCCCCACTTTTATCCCGGCCTTTTTACCTTCATAGGCCCCTGTGGCATAAGCCGCCAGCACATCCTGGTCCATAATAAAGACGTTGGTAAGGTCAGGATCTGCATGCCAGGAGCCGTCCAGCCTGTTTTGTACGGCAAAATCGCTTGAAATGTCGTTTATCTCGTACTGTGCCCCGGTTTCAAGGGTCCATTCTTTGGAGAAGGGTTTTGTATAATCCGCCTTAAAAATATATTCGGCTTCCCTGAAATCGGTGTGTGCCTTCTGGTCTGAAAACATAACGACGCCTTCGGAAAGCTTGTGCGTAAAATCGGAATACTGGTCTTTCCCGAAAAAATTCCCCGTACCGGAGATGAGCAGCTTGTGCTTCTCATCGTCCTCGAAGCTCTTCTGATACTGGACATCATACTGCCATTTCGGGTTATCCGCCCATGTGGACTCGCTTCTTGACCATCCCGACTGCACTGCACCGGCCTTTTTCAGCAGGAAATCACTATGTGCGCTTTCGGTCTCTTTTTCAAAGCCGAAATGCCCCGATACCGAAAGTATGCTAAGCTTGCTCAGGTGGTAATCGGCGCCTAGGATCAGGTTATAGAACTGCTCGTTTTTCCTGTTGTTCCCGGAGGTTTCCACACGGGAATCCCCGCTTTCATTGAAAGACCGGTACCTGGCAGGAAAAGTACGGTAGCCGATCCCGGCCTGGCTGAATAGATTAAGCTTCTGGGTACGCCGGTTGATACTAAAGCCCAGGCTATGGTTATTGGGTTCTCCGCCGTTGATCGTAACCGATCCGTTCAGGCCGTTTTTCTCTTCTTTTTTCAGTACAATATTGATAATTCCGGAAGTTCCTTCAGCGTCGTACTTGGCTGATGGATTGGTAATTACCTCTATCTTTTCTATCATTTCCGCCGTAATGGAACCAAGCGCATTTCCTCCTTCCGTTGCCAGAACAGACGGTTTTCCGTTGATGAGGATACGTACCCCCTGGCTTCCCCTGAGACTGATTTGTCCTTCGATATTCACCGATACCGAAGGTACATTATTCAAAACCTCCAACGCACTGGCGCCCGTACTGCTTAGATCCTGGCCTACATTGAATACCCGCTTATCCAGGTGAAACTCGGTTTGCGACCGCTGGCCCTGTACTTTGACTTCATCCAGGGTGCGGGCGTCCTGTTCGAGCAGTATTTCTCCCAGGTCGATCAGCCCGTTGACTACCCCGGGCGCTTCTGTTTTCTTTGATACGAAGCCGATAAAGCTGATTTCTATCAGAAACGGAATTTCAGAAACAGAAATCTCGAACTCGCCTGTTTCAGAGGCGGAAGTCCCCGAAATCAGCTTATCATCCCGGTTTTTCACGATTATCGTGGCATATTCTACCGGCACCTTCTTCGTACTTTCCAGTACTTTCCCCTTAATCGATATTTCTTTGTTCTGGCCTGAAACGGGCGCGGCCATTACAAGCAGGATACATACAGTGAGTACCTTGAAAGCGTGTCGGATCATTATTCAGATTTTCCGGTTATTATCCATTCGTAAGCATTGCCGGATTTGCGGATCCCCCAGTAATCAAAATTGCCGTTTTGCCGGTCTCCGTATTCGTTGAGTTTCGTGGAGCCGGTAGCGCCGGAAAATAAACCTGCCTGAAGCAGGAATTCAGCTTTGAGCGCATCGAGTGTAGCCAGATCGGCCTTATCTCCCAGGGATTTTACAGTTTTACCGATCACGTGTACAGCGTCATACGCCGCCAGGGTAAAGGCGTCGGCATCCATCCCGGTTTTATCTTTGATTTCGTTGGAAAGTGGCCCCCAAACAGATTCCTTATCGCCGGGGAGTCCGAACGAAGGAGCGAAATAGCTTGTTTTTTCGGCAAAAGATGCGGCGTCAGAATCACCGATCAGCGCAGTGCTGTGTGCCACACCGTCACTTCCATACCAGCGGACGGCGCTTAATAACGAGTCTGACGACGCTTGCTTAAACAATTGAACGCATTCATCAAAAGAGGCGAGATATACGCCGACATTAGCCGCTCCGTAAGTGTCGCTGTATTGAGTGATCTGCTCTTTAAGAGTGCTGATCAGAGCCAAAAAATTTGTTTGCGTTTCCGCATAAGGCTCGATTGAGTGGGCATCGCCGCCGCCCTCTACAAAAGCTTCGGCGGTGGCTTTTTGCAAACCTTTATTGCCGTCGTCATTGCGAGCCATTGTTACAATGGCCTTTATACCTTGTTGTTTCATCGTTTTCGCTATCGCAGCACCTTCCAGCTTATCGGCCGGGCAAAACCTGAATATTGCGTCGTTTGCTATCGCCAGGCTACCGGCAGTGCTTCCGTGGCTGATGATAAGAGCGGAAGCGGCTTCATCGGCAAGGGGTTTCAGATCCGCGAGCTCGCTGCTTGACTGCGGACCCAGGATGAATTTCCCGCCGTTCCTGATAATCTCATTAAAGTGGGAAGATGCAAGGGAAGGCTTGAGCTCGCTGTCGTACACGGTCAGTGCGAGTTCAAAAGGGCTTCCGTCTGCAGAAAAAGACTCATTTACTTCCTTTACGGCCATTTCTATGGCAGCTTGAGAGGTTACCCCCAAAGTAGACCAGTTACCTGTCAGAGACAGAATTGCGCCGATTTCAATTTTATTTTTTGGAATGGGATCTGCGTCCTTGCTGCATCCCCATATCCCGAAGAGTAAAACAGAAAAAAGAAGTGTGAGTGTTTTTTTGAAAGAATTCATAAATCTGTAATTGTTTAAGATATGGCAGAAGTTCCCCAACGGGTCAATATGCACGGAGACTTACATTAGTAGTCGTGAAAATGTCATGCTCCGTGATTGCCATCATAACGAATGGTGATTAAAAAAGAGGGTAATGATAATAAAAAAAGCACGGTAAAATTAGAGCTGTTTTTCGTGAGAATCAATAGTGTGATGTACTAAAGACCGCCCTTTCCTGCAATCCTTCCCGTTGTGGCGCAAATTTTTTAGATTTGTATCATTCTCTTATTATCATACAATGCGCTACTCCTTTCCAACCTTTGCCACCATTTTGATGCTCGTGGGTTTTGTTTATAAAGCCAATGCTCAGCAGAGCCCCGTATCCATTTCCGCTTCTTTTCCAGGCGGGAATATCACCGTAGACTCGATCAGGGGTAATACCGTCTATCTCCGTCCCGACCTTCGTGACACCGGCCAGGATTGGTTTTACTGGTATTTTGCGGTTACACCCGCAAAAACCGATTCGATAACGTTTCGGTTTAACAAGCCGAACTGTATGACGGTCAGCGGACCTGCCGTAAGCACCGACAAAGGTAAGACCTGGAAATGGCTGAGCCCCGGTCATGCTCTTCCCGATAGATTTACCTATTTTGGAAAAGCCGGGAAAGAAGTCCGGTTCAGCATGGGGATGCCCTATACACAGGAAAACTTCGATCGTTTCTTCAAGCCGTTCAGGAAACATCCTTCCGTGAAAGTCGAAAGCCTTTGTACCACTCCGAAGGGGAGGGAGACGGAAAGAATCATTATCGGCCCTCCGGGCAAAACTGCAGCCAGGTACAAGGTGCTGATTACGGCAAGGCATCATGCCTGCGAAATGATGGCCAGCTACGTGATGGAGGGGATTATCGAAACTTTGCTTTCCAAAGACAAAACTATAGCTTCACTGAGGGAGAGTACCGAGTTTATGTTTATCCCCTTTATTGATAAGGACGGCGTAGAAGACGGCGACCAGGGGAAAGCGCGTATCCCGCGGGACCATAACCGGGATTACGACGGAGAAAGCATTTACTGCAGTACCCGAACGTTGCGCAGCACGATCCCGAGGTGGAGCGAAGGTAACCTTAAGGCGGCTATTGACCTGCATTGTCCCTGGATCAGGGGAAATCTGAATGAGCACATTTACCTGGTAGGAAATTCGAATGAGACAATCGCAAGGCAGGAAACCGAATTCATGAAGTACCTTGCCGCAAATAACCGTGAAGAAGTAAAATACGACCTTGAAAAGGGGATAGTACCGTTTGGGACAGCATGGAACACTGCAGAAAACTTCAGCCAGGGCATGTCGTTTGGCAGGTGGGCGTCAGGTCTTGACGGCATCCGTCTGGCTACAACTTTCGAGATCCCCTACTCGGTTAATGACTCTCAACTGCTGAATCCCGATAACCTGAGGGGCTTCGGCAGAGATGTGGCGTTTTCGATCCTGCAATATCTCAGGAGTGATTCAAAGTAGTATTTGGAGATATCGATATGAGAGGAACCCGCTGATGAAAACTAAAAGAAAGCTCCTTTGAAAAGGACAGACTTATGGTGAAGATAATAAACCAGGTATGCACTTTCCGGCTGGAACTGGGAATGTTTGCAGCCTATGGATACTATGGATTGACGAGACAATGGAGCTTTCTGCCGAGGGTATTGCTTACCTTCCTTCTCATTTCGGCGGCGATCGGGTTATGGGCGGTATTTGCAGCGCCTAAATCGGTACACAGACTTGAAATGCCTTATCTGGCGGTATTCAGAGCAGCTATGTTTTTAGCAGCCGCAGACGTTCTTTTTCAAACGGGCTATAGAAATACTGCTATGGTATTTGCTGCGCTGGCGATTACTACACAGGCAATTAGTTTTTTTACAGAAAAATAGAGTAACAGAAATCGCCTGACAAGCATCATTATCGTGTGGGAGCCGGCGATTTTATGAAAAATACAGGGAGCCGCAAGCTACGGCCCCCTGTATACGAGAGGAGAGGCTTAAGTGCAGGCTTCAGTCCTTTACAAACCTGATTGTTTTAGTTTACCTTGTATGGTGGTTGCCGTCGTGTTGTTGCCGATAAAGATGCCATTGTTGGCTCCGGGCTCTGAAACGAGAAATTGCCATTGATCACTGCGCCGGAGCCATAGAAAACCTCCGTACCTCCTGGCATATCCCTGCTTATATTCAGATCGCCGTACGTAGATGCGGGGCTGCCTATAAAGATGGCTGCCGAACTGTGGATATTTAAGGCGGATGTTCCTGTAAAGGTATTTCCTCCTTCATAAAAGCTGGAGGTGCTGTGCTTGTCTAAGGTTGCGTTGCCTATGAGGGTGTTATCCAGAAACGACAGATCGTGTGCCGTGTACGAAAGGTCGGACAGCGATAAATTACCCTCCAACTGGTTATACCTGAATGCAAAATTGTTGTCCACTCCCTCAAAGTTTGCACTGCCGATATAGGTATTTCCCCCGCCTGTCCAGACATAGTTGAACGACACTACCCCCTGGGCAACAATGTTTCCTGCCAGTGTAATGAGCAGCAGTAATAAAAAGTAAAATGTCTTCATCAGCTTGAGTATAAAAGGTAAAGAATCGCCGATAAAGGTGGGATTTACAGCCAGTCGGCACAATACTTAATTTGTAGTAGCTGTGCCCGTCCTCTGCGTCTGAAAATTATCTGTCCCGCCTGTGCTGCAGGTCTTGGGTAAAAGCTGCTGATAAATTGTGTATACTTGCCGGAAAGTAGTATGCCAACCCGTTATCTGATCTCTGCTATTCTTTGCAACCTGCGTTATTTAACCACTCTGCTTATCTGTACACAACAGGACGCCTTCGGGCTTCCTGATTAAATTTCAATTCTGACATGTATAAACACTTTTTGCTCTTTTCTATTTTACTGCTCAGTTTCGGAAGCAACGCTATATTCTTATATTGAAGGGAACTTAGCCAGGTTTTTCTTCAGGAAAGGAAACTGGCAGATCGATGCGCTGGTTTATAAATTGTACAAAACAAGCGATGGCCGGGTTGCTAAAAATAATCTCTACCAGAAGCAGTTGCTCGACGACCTGGGCTGCGTGTCGGTGACTGAAAGCGATGTGAAGAATCTCCGGTACAGGTTAGATGATCTCGTTCGTATCGTTACCAGGTATAACAGCCGGTGTAGCGGATCAGAACATATCCTGTATGGGGAGAAAAAAATAAAGAGAGATCTTTTTAAC
>CAZLGW010000037.1:0-44019 GCA_964559125.1 uncultured Cytophagales bacterium | reverse complement strand
CGGATCAGAACATATCCTGTATGGGGAGAAAAAAATAAAGAGAGATCTTTTTAACCTGTCGCTCAGGCCCCGTGTAGGCCGCCCGTCATTGGAGATTTCTAATGATGCCCAGTATTACGGATTCAGCGCGGATTACGGGAGCTGGACCCAGTTCGGGTTAGGTGTTGATGCTGAGATGATAATGCCCTTTTTCCGGAATAAATGGGCAGTAACTTTCGAGCCTACTCTTTACAAAGGGTTTAAATCAGTGCAATCGGTGCGCTCTTTCGTATTGAGGGACTATGAGGATTTGTTTCTTCATGTGAACTACAAAGCTATAGAAATGCCTCTTGGGCTGAGGTATTATATGTTTTTAAACGAAAGATCAAAACTCTCGGTAAGTGCTTCTTATTTATTTAATATCAGTGCCGGTTCCAGGATCGATTTCAGCGGATCGGGCAGTTATTACTATGAGGGAATAGAGATGGATACCCGGCCCGCAATGCTGTTCGGGTTGGGATATAAATTCAATAACAGGTTCGGTCTGGAAGGCAGGTATTATTTAAAGAGGGATATAACCGGAAATTATATATACTGGAAGTCTGCCTATAACGTAGTTTCTCTCGCTCTCGGGATTTCGCTGTTTTAAGGCATTATCAGATCGATTATTAATTTAAAATCTGCGTTTACCGTCACAATACCTTAACTTTATTTCAAATACAGCAGATAAAAACACAAAGTCAGAATATAGTTGCCAGAATAAACTATGGGCACTTCTATCAAACGGACTGTTCGCGCCGGCCAGCTACTTTTAATATTGGTCTACCCCTTGTTTTTACCCGCGCAAACCCGGTTGCCTGCCGGTCCTCATGAAAAAACAGCAGCTGAATTTGAAAAAATACCCCGGGTACCCGTACCTGAGCGCCCTTTTCTGTTTATCAATAGGGAGGAGATGGAGATAGCCCGCAGGCGTGTGGAAACGGAGGATTGGGCAAAAAGTCTGAAAGACGATTATCTGAGAATAGCGAATACCTGGATTAATCGTGACTATGATTTTATAAAAAAGGTAATTCCCCCGAAAGGATCGATATATACCTACGGACTGGGGCTGAATCTGGACCCGGTGGAACAAAAAAAGATGGCCTGGAGAGGATGGGCCGATCCGAGGCATGTAATCGCTGCAGACGGCACGATATACCCGAACGAAAACCATCCGGATGATGGCACGGGCTGGCTCGATCCCAAAAGTGGTACCCCCTATTATTTTATTGCGCTTGCCAACGGAATGACAATCCGCCAGTTGGAGACGATCGATTTGCCTGCATTGGTGAATGCGTATTTGCTGACCGGCCATGAACCATACGCTGAACGTGCATTGTGGCTATTGGATGCAATCGCCGCCATTTATCCCCGTGCGTACGAAGGTCCGATCGACTATCCGCACCTGGCGCCCGGCAAACCCGACGGCGGCCGCCTGGACCGGCCGTATTACCAGGCAGCCAGGGCCATGATGAATTACGGTTATTTTGCAGAGGTACTGTCCATGAGCCTGCATGCCGGTAACGCTTCCCGCTCGGTTACCGGTTATACCATGCTTAAAAACATCGAGCTGAACCTGCTGATGAATGGCGCGGACTATTGCCTGCGTATGGCCCGGTCGGGAAGCGGCGCAAGTTACGAGCTAAACAATGGTAACATCGACTACAACCGGGCGCCGCTGCTTGTAGGAGCCTTGCTGGGTATCCCGGAATGGGTAGACTGGGCATTGAACGGCCCGTTGGGCTTCCGCAATGCGGTGAGCAATACCATCGATATCAACGGCCGGTATTTTGAAACCGGAACCTCGTATGCCAGTCATACCCGCGACCTGTTGCTTTCTACGGCCGGTTTTCTGAAACGTATGCGATTGCCGGAATATCCGAACGGGTATGCCGCGTACGATGATACCCGCTTTGCCCTGTTTTCACTTGATTTCTTTACCGGTATACAGGTGGCTGGTCGGCTACCCTTATTTGGCGACGCCGGCCCGGATCTGGCGATCATTGACGATGGTCATGTTTTTGACAGAGGTACCCTGATGGCAGCCCATGAGTTCTACCGCTCCGGTGAAAAGAAGGAGGTGCGTGAGGCAGCGTTACTGGCAGGGGCAAAGATGCTTCAGGATATGCCGGCCAACTTCTCGTTGGGGGGAAAAGACTTGTTCCGCGGTGGCGGATGGGAAGAGTTCATTCAGCATGCACGGCAAATCGACGTATCCGGCTCCGATACGCGCAGTTCGTTGTTTTTTGATTACGGGACCCTTATACTTCGTTCGGGCCGGAAGGAAAATGAACGGGCCGCACTGCTGCGTTTCGGGCCTACGCTCAATCATGGTCAGGCAGATGAGCTAGGGTTGACATTTTATGCGAAAGGACGCGAATTCTCTTTTGATCCGGGATATTACAATACACATTTCCGGTTTGGCTTTACTTCGACAACAGTGGCTCACAATATATTGGCGGTCAACAGGAAGAACCAGTTAAGAGTTCCGTCTTCCGGCGCCGACCTCCGGACCTGGACAGACGGAAAGGTGCTGCGGTCAGTAGCTCTGAATAATCCGCAGGCTTACGCAGACGAGCAGGTTGAAGAATATAAGCGCCGTGTCGCATTGATCGACTTGCCGGATGAAGAGAGCTATATGATCGATAACTTCTGGGCACAGGGCGGCCGGGAATATGATTATAGTCTCCACGGTATCTCGAAAGCGGATTTTCAGATACTTCCTGCTTCTCAAACGGTATTGAAAAAAAGACACAACGGTTCCGTGTTGAGCGAAACGGTGAATTATGCCGCGGAAATGGACCCGAATGGCCGTGTCCGTTCACTGGCAGACAAGCCTTTTTACTTTGCGCCTCCCGGATCAGGCTACGGGTTTTTGAGCCGTCCTTCTTTTTATGACCTGAACGGGCCTGCATACCTGCAGTGGTCTGCCATTGACGGCACCGGCCACCAGATGTATGTCTCGCATTTTGCCCCGAAGCCTGCCCGGCTTATCACCGCCGACGGACCGGCAATTAACGACCGCACCCGTACGACCTATGCATTGTCAAACGTGCAGGTACCGGCAACAGAAAGGGTACGATTTACGTCGGTCATTCTGCCGACCAGCGGAAACAATAAGCTGGCTGACGTGCAGCAGTTGCTACCGTCGGATAGTATGAAGGAAGCCTTTGCGTTGCGCCTTATTCCGGTTAAAGCCACCGGCACGGGTATCCGGGAGCATTTGTACATGGCATCCCATAGTGCAATGTCCGACGTATCTTTTGATGCCGGGTTTTCCTTCTCAGGGGAGGAAGGCTTTCTGGGCCTGGATTCCACGGGGAAAGTCATGTCGGTATCTTTGACAGGCGCGGGCTACATCCATCGGCGTCCTTTCAGGTTTGCAGTTGATCCACTTTTCGATGCGCCCCTGGAAATCCTGGAAGTGAAGGAGCAGCCATTGCGGGTTTTGGTCAATGCACCCCAGGCATTGACAAGACAACTGGCAGGTAGCGTCGTGCGGTTGAATAAACCGGCACTGGCAAGACCTTTTGTGTTGCGGGTGAACCAGAGTGAAGCAGCGGGCAATCACAGTTGGCTGATACTGGATGCCTCAAGCAATGTCCATGCGCTGGGAACCGTAAAAAGTTACGATCAGGACAAACGAAGCCTGACCACGGATGCTCCCTTCCCACATGCGCGTCCCTATTTGTATCGGTATAGTGACCAAACCGGCATGTCGGTCGGCGGAAGCGCTCAGTCCGATTATAACGGAGCATATGACGGCTTTTGGCTGGTCACTGTCGACGCACAAGGTAAAGAACGGCAAGCGATGATTAAGCGCCTAGCCAACGAACGTACGCAGATTTTGCTGGATGGTCGTACTTCGCAGGCCTGGAAAACGGGTGATTCGTTTGAAATACGGCTTTTGGCGCCGGGGGACAAGCTGGAAATACCCGTATGGGCAGAAGCCGAACGTGGGACAGATGGTAAATGGCAGGTCAGGGGAACCGGCAGGGCTTCCATAGGAGAGTAGATTTCTCTAATTTCGTGGCGCTTCTTTTCAGACCAGCCTGGCAAATCCGAGCTGATTTCCTGACAGGTCCGACGACGTGAGCACGCCTGAATTAATTGCCTGCTCCAACAGACTCAATGTTGGTTCCAGGGCCTCAAAAAATGCATCGATGTGTACCTGTTCATGTGCGAGCATCAGGTAATAGGCCGATGAAACCAGAAACCCTTTTTCACACATGCCCCTGATATAAAAAGTTTTTGCTTCCGATGCGCCATGCTCCAGGCAGAAGGTGAGTAAAGGAGTGGGAGGCATTCCGTCTATACGGATCCGGCAGGCGGGATACCGTGCAGCCACATCCTTTAAGCGCTTGCTGAATGCGATTCCCTTTTGCCAGACGGACTGGAATACATCCAGTCTTTCCATTTTTTCCAGCACGGCAAGCGCTGCTGCGGGTCCAATGCCGTCGGTCCAGTAGCTGGATGAAATGAAGCAGTCTGCTGCCTTCTCCATGACTGAATCCCGGCCAATCACAGTGGCGAAAGGGATCCCGTTGCTCATTGCTTTCGCATATACTGCGATATCCGGCTCCAATCCAAACCGCGCAGCGGCACCGGGGAATCCGTACCTGAGCCCGCTGGTAATTTCGTCTATCACCAATATACCTCCAATTTCCCGACAGCGTGCTGCAACCTTTTCAAGGAACTGATCGGCCGGTTCCCGGGAGCGCACGGGCTCCATCACCACGGCAGCCAGGTTCCCCTCCAGCTTCGTCAGCGCAGCTTCGAACGAGACGAAATCGTTGTAGTAGAAAGGTACGGCAGTCCCCATCAACTCACGGGGCACCCCTTGCGGCGCCAGTCCGGGGAGCAGATGGCCATCCAGTGCATTACTTTCGGCCAGGTTAGCCGCCAGGTACCAGTCGTGCCATCCATGATAGCCGCAGAAGGCAATACCGCTGCGTCCTGTAGCAGCCCGTGCTATCCGTACGGCTACTGCCATCGCCTCGCCTCCGCCTCTTGCATAACGTACCTTCCCGGCCCAGGGATGTAGGGCCAGGAGCTTCTCGGCAAGCTCGGTTTCCTGGGGATTAACCAGCGAGCAGTAAGTACCCAGATGTACACGCCGCTGTATGGCGGCGTTCACCTGGGGATCGGAATAACCCAGCAGGACAGCGCCTATACCTCCGGCAAAATCAATGTATTGCTTACCCGCAAGATCCCACACTCTGCACCCCGATGCACGGGAAAAATAGGCAGGCCAATGTTGGGTGCCGAACATTTCCGCACGTTTGGAAAGAAGGCCCGTACCTCCCGAGATCACCTGGCGGGCACGTTGCCACAACAGGCGGCCGTCCTGAGTCTCTTGCGAGACGTTGGCCGGTAGGTGCTGCACCAGAAACCTTAGTGCATTTTCCCGGAAAATATCCTCGATATCCCCCTTTGTGAGTCCCGCATCCTCGCATGCTTCCCGGAGGGTGATAAGGGATTCTATTCCTACAAGTGTCATTTCACTGGTAGTAGGTGGGCGATAGTCCGGGTGGAGAACTTCCGGGTGAAGCCAGTAAAAATGCGATCCCGTTGTGATACAACGTCCTCTCATTTCGCTTACCGGGAAATCTGAACCCCACAGGATGCGCTGCGGACCCAGTATTCTGATCGCTGCCGCAAAGGATTCCGACTCGGTTACCGCTGAAGTATCGACCACCACATTGTCCAGATCAGCAATGGAATAAAGTCCATTGCGTGCGTTACGGTAGCTGAAACTGCGGGCTACATGTGCCAGAATCAAACGTACACGAGGATAGCTGCGGCAAAGTCTGCGGATTTCCTTTTGGTTGTCGGCGTCGTCCATAGCGCCGTCGCGCACAATATGGAGAAGGAGTACCCCTTTCACTTCATCCAGGATCTCCCACATCCATTCAGGGACATACTCCGTCACGCCGGCATTCATCGTATCGGTGCGCTGAGCATAGCAGTGATATACCTTCAGGCCGATAAATGTCCCGTTACGAAGCTCTGATGCCACCTGCTTAGGATCATCCTGCGGAGCCGTGACACGCAGAGCCCTGCTGAGTGCAGTACCATTTTTGCGGACTTCCGACGCCACCCAGTCGTTCATAGCGTCCCGGTTGTCGGTTTTATGCGGCATGCCGAAGTAAAGCCCGTGGATTGTCTCCGCCGGCATATACTGTTTCAATGCGCTGATATGCGCCTTACAGTCGAGTTGGTTTTCCCCTTCGAGGAAAGTCCAGGCGCCGGCGGCAAAGTGAGAAGCATCATATGGATGTGTATGGATATCGTAGATCTCGCCAGGGATGAACCCTGTCAGATGACGCTCAATAAGCAATAGATCCTGGTCAGTAAGCGAATGGTTATATTTCATTTGTAACTTTTTGTTTGTAATCCGGGCGTAGCTGAAAAGGCCTACCCGGTCGTTCCTGTTTTACCTGTTCGTGGAGAGTAAGGTATTTGTGGCCGCAGTTTCCTGATACGGTATAGCAGGAAAGCACATGCGGCCAGCAATACCGCACCTGTGCGGAACACAATCGCCAGGTCTGTATCTGCGTCGCGGAGCACACCGCCCGCATACAGACCTATCCCTCCAACGGTGCAGGCGAAAAAGTTAAGAAGACCATATCCTGTAGCTATGTACCTTCGGTCTATGATCATACACAGGATTGGCATCATATTGCCGTCAGTGAATATCCGAGTAAAAGAATATATCATAAAGCACCCGATGGCTAGTATCAGCAGGGTTGTATCACTGGCGATAAAAATAGCGGGAGCGGCGATACACAGACCTATTGCAGGCAGAAGAAGGCGGGCGTCCGGATTGATCCGACTCCACCGGTCGGCCAGCAGCCCACCGGCAATCACACCAAGAAAGGCGGAGGTTTGCACATATCCTGTCGCGTATACGCCGGCCATGGTCTGCGACAAGCTGAAATTCTCTTTAAAATAGGTGGGGAGCCAGCCGATCACCAGCCAGCCTACTACGCCCAGCAACCCCCAGACAGTAAGCGCCATTAAATATGCCTTGCTCCTGAACAAATGGCTGAAGGCCTGTCTGAATACGATTTTACCGACATCTCCGGCTTCCTTCTCCTGTCGTATCACCGGATCCTTCAGAGCTACAAGCAGGATGACAGCATAAATAATCCCTATAATTCCAAAAATACTGAATGCAAAGTTCCAGCTGTTGCTTTCAGCCAGCCAACCTCCTATAAATCCCAGACTCTGCCCGCCCATAATCCCTGCGATGTGGATACTGTTTGCAAGCGAACGCGTACTATCTTTGTGATAGTCCATGATCAGAGCGAGTGCAGCGGGAGCATAAAACGACTCACTGATCCCCATGAGCGCTCTCGAAATCAACAGATGCTCGAATGTCGTGGCAAATGATGTCAGCCAGGTGACTGCCGACCATACCAGAAGGCTGAAAATAATGACCCGGCTGCGACTGAACCTGTCGGCAAGAAAGCCTGCAAAAGGACTCAACAGCCCATAAATCCAGAGGAATGTCGCCGTCAGCAAGCCAAACTGTGCATCGGTCATGGGAATAGCCTCCACTATGGATACACGCATTGTCGTGATCATCATGCGATCAAGATAGTTCAGGCAGCCAACCATGCAGAGCAAGATCACAACAAACCAAGGGTACAGGGACTTTTTCAAAAGGAAGTTGTTAAATACAAGGACTAAGTGAGCTCAATGAGGAGTCCGTTTTCTGCGGAGATAAGTTTCCCGTTGTGTTTCCAGTGCCTGCAGGCGCTCGACTGGATAACGTGCTTTCTGACTTTGGGGTATCTCCGTGTATTCCGCTATATCCCGGGCTTCATCCGTGAAAACTTTCCTGTTACCCTTCTTCCTGATCGTAAACCTGTCGTACAGTCTGCCGGTAGCCGTGTAGGTTTTAAAAGAAATCGCGTCATCCCCCATCGTTACATGTTGGAACAACTGAGTATCAGATGCCACGCGGTCGTACCAGTCGCGGTAGGCAAGCGCATACATTCCGGGGCCCGAAACTGATACTACATAAACGGGACCACTTATTTTCTTCTTTTTACTCCCCATAAGCCCGATCCCTCCCCTGGAATATCCGTGGTCATGCCCGGACAATACCAGGTCTACTCCATACTTATCATAAAGGGGCTGTACCTGGTCAAGAAAACCGGTTTTATTCCGGCGTTCAGAAATCGGGTAAGCCGGCTGATGGTGGGCCACAACAGTCCATTTCTGCGGATTATTCTTCAGGAGGGATTCCAGCCATTCCAGGTAAAGCCCCGCCTTTCCCATACCATAGTCGTAGGTATTGAACAGTATAAAACGGGTATTCTGGTAGTCAAAGGTATAATTTCCCGCCTTTGCCAGCGGTTCCGGTACATTCGTGGGAAAAGAGAACGCCCGATCCCAGAACGCTGCGAGTTCCATCCTGTTCCCGGCTTTGTCCTTTGGATACTCATGACCGTCGGGAACAGGAACTACCGCTCTGGAGGCCAGTATCCAGTCACCGGCACTGAAAAAATCATTGAATTCCGCATCCGTGGCATTAGTGGTAAGGTCACCCACAAACATCATCAGAGAAGACTCCGGCGCCTGCATAATCGCCTGGCGTATCACGCGGGGATAGAGGGTAGAAATCCCGTACTGGACATCGCCGAAGTATAGAAATGAAAAGGGAGCGGCCGATATTTCCGCCGTCCTGAACTGGAACCATTCACTCCAGCAATTATCATTACCGACCCTATACAGGTAGGTAGTTCCCGGGCGGAGATCTGAGAACGTGACCCGGTGATATGTTTTTTCCACACCGTAGTCGGAATATTGCCCGCTGACCGATTCGACGGTCCGGGCAGTCGATTCGAGATTGGGGGAAGGGTCCTCAGCGGCGATCTGCGCTCTTCCGACCGTACTTCCTTTTTCGGAACGCCAGCTCACCGTTTGTTCGGTTGCAGGTGATACTGTAATTCCCAGCGAGATCCATTCCGGAGCAAACCTGCTACAGTCGCTTTGCGCATGAACTTGTAAAATCCCACCCTGAAGTATTGAGAAGAATAGCATAGACTGCAAACCTTTTATAAGGTTCCCGCGGGAAAATAGTACCATCATGAAATTTGAATTCCGTGTTTAGGATTGATTGTAATTTTATTCTGCTATACGGATGGTATACAGTGTGGTATTCTGAAGGTAAAACCGGATGTAAACCGGCTTGCCTTTCAATGCTGATAGATTAGGGGAGCCTTTCCAGGTCATAACCTGATCAAATCCTTCCTTCGTAGTAATGCCGTCGCAATCCTCCATGGAAAAGCCAGGATACGGCGTAGCTGGCATCTGGTCGGAAGGAGCCTGTAATAACTCTGCTTTTATCAGGCTTCCCCAATTTGGCGGCGGCAGCTTTACCTGTGACCGGAAATTCAATTCCAGGGAGCTGCCCTCTAATATGAATTGCCGGGTTAGTAGATAACCGCCTGCAGGGCCTGCCTGCTGTCCTATGAAACGATCCTTTTCGAGATAAGCCAGCCCGCTTCCGGTGAAGCCTGCAATCCGTCGTTCACCCTGCGGAACATTGGTGCCTGTATAGTAGATCCAGGTACGTTTATGGTCAGACATGAGGGAAAGGGTGATAATGCCGCCCGAATCCCAGTCCCCCTCCGTACCGTTGGCAATAAACGGTATTCTCTGCGGCAGCCGTTCCCAGCGAAAGCCGTCGCGGCTCCACATCAGCTGGCACTCTCGCGGTGACTCCAGGGTCAGGTTATCCATCAGGTGCGCAAACCCGAAATAGACGTCCCTGTACCTGATAACAGTCGCCCAGTCGATATCCCTGCCGTTGCCCGATATGCCTATATCTTCATCGTCCGATTCATCCAGCACCTGCAGCCCTCTGGGATAGGACCAGTTCTTCATATCACGGCTTACCGATACGGACATACGGCGTTTTGTATTCATTCCGCCAGAAGACGGGTTTACGGGATTACTGCCATATACTCCCAAACCAGGCTTAACCAGTGCATTTGTGGGAGGTCTGCGGTAAAGCAGCCAGCGTCCGTTCCCGCGATCCGGGACCAGCGAGTAGGCTCCGTCGTTGGCTCCCCTGAACAGCACCGGCTCCGGAGCCAGGCGCCATTGCTTGCCATCCGGCGAAAACATCAGCACAATGCATCGCTCCTTCTCCCCGGGAGGCACCATCTTTACAAGTGCAGCAAAACGCTTTTCCGGATCGCTGGTTGCCGTATCCAATACGATATCCTGCAATAGGGCGGTGCCCTTCTCTTTATGCAGGACCAGGTTGGTCTTACGGCCGTCTACCTGAAAAAAATCCAGCTCCGGTTTCTTCCAGTCGATCCCGTCTTCGCTTTCTGCATACAACGTGGAATAATTGTAGCCTGTTTCCACTCCCGGTTCATGGCGGTACAACAGGTACCAGCCTTTGTAATGTTTGTCCAGCGGATCGTACAGCACGTACCTGAGATAGGCTCCGCTCCAGGATTCCGAACTCTTTTCCCAAGGCTTGTCGTCATCGATACGCAGAGGATTTTTACTGTATTTTTCTACCGGCCCGACACTTCGTTTCAGGCCGAAACGGTCCTCTACCATATAGTCATCAAACAGGAACTGGATTTTATTGCCAATTTGCTGCGGGCGGCCTGAAAAGTATGCTTCCCGCCATAATCCGATAGTATCAGGGTTAAAAACAGTGTAACCTGATCCTGATTTCCCAGGCTTACTTATTACTTCACTGAGACTTGTAAAAAGCAGGTTAAGGCCCAGGAATAGTATGATTAAATATCCGTTCATAAGGGTATTACGGGTTTTTTAAGCACTTCCTCCATTACATCTCCTATATTACCGGCCGGAGGCAATATCTGAAGCAACGCGGAAAGTGTGGAGGCGATGTCGGAGATGTAGGTACGCCGGAATGTCTCTCCCTGCCGGATTCCCCAGCCGAATATCAGGAACGGAACATGGGTATCGTAGTGATAGGGAGATCCATGGGTGGTGCCATAGGCAGCACGCGTAATCCAGGCCGGCTCAAATACGATTAGCAGGTCTCCGCTTCTTTTGGGATGTACCTCGTTCAGGTACAGCCTGCGATAGTAATCCGGCAAAGTCGATTCGTTCAGTTTGCGGCTATTGAACACATCGGCTACCCCATCTGTTGGCAGGATTTCCTCCCGGACAACTTCCAGCACCTCATCTACGGATATCCCTTTTGCGCGTAACTTTTTTTTATCCAGGTAAACCTGCCTTGAATCAACAGTCTGCACCAGGCCTTCATCTTTAAATTCCCTGGCAATAACCTGCCTGACACGGCCATACAACGAATCCGGAGAAAGTCTTCCGGCGGGTATGCGGTGGCTTTGCCAGAACTCCGGGACGTCGGTAACACCGTGATCGGCCGAAAGAAACACGGTATATTGCTCTTTCCCTACCCAGCTGTCCAGGAACCGGAAAAATGCGGCAAGCTCAAGATCCAGCCTCAGATATACATCCTGCTGTTCCACGGAGTTCGGACCATGGCGATGGCCGATAATATCCGGCGCTGAAAAGCTGATGGCGAGAAAGTCGGTGGCAGACTCTTTCCCCAGGTTCTCTCCTTTTATGGCTGCTATGGCCATTTCCCGGGTAAGCGTATTACCTGCCGGGATAGCACCTATCAACCCGAATGCATCTCCTGATTTTCCGGCCAGCTCATAAGGAAATGCCGCCATCTTGTTTCCGGGTACCGGTTCTTCGTAGAACTGGTTATCCGATGTGCTTTCAGTGTATTCTCCCATCGGCAGAAGCGGTTTCCAACCTTCCCTGAGGTATGCTGAAGGAAGCCTTCGGGCATTGAACTCATGAACCCAGTCCGGAAGGGAATCCATATAAAAAGAACTGGTAATCCAATTCCCGGTATAACCGTCATACCAGTAGGCAGCATTGGCCGTGTGCCCTCCCGGCAACACAGCCGCCCGGTCTTTCAGGGCGACGCTCACGGTCCTGGATTTGAAATTAGTGGCGAGGCGGAGCTGGTCTGTCACTGTAGGAACCTGCATATTCCGTGGTGAGGCCCTTCCCGAGGATTGATGACGAACGCCTACACCCTTTACCAGGCTGTCACCTACACAATTCAGCCGGCTCCCGGTAGCACGATCGTACCAGTCATTCCCGATAATACCGTGGATAGCAGGAGCCGACCCCGTATAAATGGAGGCATGCCCGGCTCCCGTAGAGGTATTGCCATAGTGGTAGTGATGGCTACGGCAATTGAAGCCTTCCCGCATCATCCGTTTGAAACCACCCTCACTATACTTATCGTAATACCGGTACAGGTAGTCATAACGCATCTGGTCAATTACGATTCCTACTACAAGCCTGGGACGTGGCAGGCTGTCAGTCGCCGGAAACTGGCCCGGGGAACAGCCGGCCTGCTGCACGCAAAACAAACTTGCCGTCAGGAAAGCAAGAGAACGGCTAAAAATTGAAACATTCAGCAAGCGTCGGACCGGGCTGCCTGTCTTTTGTGTATATGCTTTCACTTTATTCGGCTAATAACCGACGTTTTGTTTCAGATTAGGATTTGCATCCATTTCGACCTGTGGAAAAGGGAAAACACTATGCTTGGGCAGCTCAACCCGGACATTATCAATGTTGACACCTGTTTCTCCCCTGTTCTCGGCTTTTTTCAGCAAGCCCCAGCGTTTCAGGTCAAACCAGCGTATTCCTTCACAAAACAGCTCGCGTGCCCGTTCCATAACTATCTCCTCAAAAAATTGTTGTTTGCCCAATCCTGATAACGGCGCAATTCCGGCCCGGGTCCGGACCTTGTTAATACCGTAGTATGCTTCCTCATTCGGACCGTTATTGGCTTCGTTGACGGCTTCGGAATAACAAAGCAGCACGTCCGCATACCGGATCAGCGGCATATTTGTGCTGTGGTTATTATAGCTCAGAGGACCGTTAACCGGATCCACGTATTTTTCGTGGAAATGGTAAGGATAGACGGCTGTTTGTTTCACCCCGGTTGATCGTATGATATAGTCGCCCGATATATAGATTCCCAACCGCTTGTCTTCTGCCTGGTAGGAGTTGTATAAGGTGTTTGTTATTGCTGCAAGGGCATAAGCCCGGCTGGCGCCTGTAGGAGCCGGATGCGGCACAAATTCGGAATACATTACGCTGGGAAATGAAGTATTGGCCTGTGCCTGTTGGGAAAAAATATCTTCTTTCTGGTTTTTATGGGCAGGGATAAAAGCATCTGCATAGTTGTCCCATAGATCATACCCTTCCTGGTCGATTACTTCCTTAAGCTTAGAAGCTGCCAACTGAAAATCATTTGTTCCCCTGGCTTCTGAAGTTGCACGGGTAAGGTATACCATCCCCAGAAGTGATTTTGCCGCCCCGCGGCTTGCCCTGCCGGCTTCTGCAATTCCGTCCTGCCAGTTAGGAAGCAGTACTTCCGCCGCGGTAAGATCGGCGATGACCTGGTCGTAGATCTCTGGTATCGTTGAATTGGACGGATACAGATCAAATTCGTTAAACGAGGTAATTAGCGGAACGGGGCCGAACGTAGACATATGCTTGAAGTAATACCAGGCCCTCAGGAACAATGCTTCTCCTTTTTTATAATCAAGAAAACGCTTTTCGTCGGAGATCCCCAGCCGCCCGACTTCCGGCATATTATCCAACACCATATTAGCGCGGTTAATAGCAGTCACATAAGTCTGATATGCAGAAAGAATCGGAGGACATGTAGGATCGAACGCATAGGCCATCAGTTCGTACCGCTCTCCGCTAAAATAGAGCGGCGCCCACGCTTCATCTGTATTGATGGTTGTCATCAGATGAATATTTCTCGAAGTATACAAGCCGTGGCCTGCATTGTAAATCCCGTTGACAGCCTGCTCTACCCCGTTGCGGGATGTCATCAGGTTTTGGGGGTCTGTAAAGGTCTTTGGAGTTTCGTCCAGAAAATCGCTGCAACCCGGGAGGGCAGACAAAATCAGCAGACAGGTAAATATTTTTATTCCGATTTTCATAGTTTGACAAGTTTAAAACCCGATATTGAATCCAAGCAGGTAAGTACAATACATAGGATAGCTTCCGAAGTCAACATTGAAGATTCCGGAGTTATTTCCGTACGTATTCACATCCGGATTGTACCCTGAGTATTTAGTAAGTGTAAACAGGTTTGTCGCCGAGGCATAGATCCTGAACCTGCTGATACGCGCTTTCGATAGAATTCCGGACGGCAGTGTATACCCGAGCGTCACCTCCCGCAGGCGCAGATAAGAGCCGTCTTCCATAAGGTAATCAGTCAGGGCATTGGCGGGCTGTGCATAATCCAGGCGAGGAACCTTGTTGGAAGGGTGTTCAGGTGTCCAGTAATCAAGAAAATCTTTGTGCTTATTTGCAAAATGCTGTATAGTCATCATGGTATGATAACGGTTGACGTTGAAAATGTCATTCCCATATACATAATCCATGAAAATGGAAGCATCGAAGCCCTTGTATTTGAACGTATTGTTCCAGCCGCCGAAAAACTTTGGTAATGCATACCCGATAATCCTCCTGTCTTCGGCGGTAACGTCGCCGTTTCTATTCTGATCGATGTATTTCAGATCTCCCGGCTGGACATTGACACCAAACTGCATAGGAGTAGTTTCTAATCCTGCAAGCTCGGAGGTTTGCCAGATGCCATTGGTCCGGTACCCGAAAAATGCGCCGAGTGGTTCGCCGACCCTGACAACCTGGGCATTGCTGAATCCTTCCAGTCCGACATTTAGAAGTATTTCGGTGGCATTACCGATATTGGTCACTTTCTGTCTCTGGAACGAAAGATTAAGATCCGTATCCCATGTCAACGTTCCTCTCACCACGGCGGCGCTGATATGAAATTCCAGGCCCGTGTTTTGGAGGCTTCCTGTATTTTTGACCACCGAGCTGACACCGCTGGTTCGCGGCAAAGGCACATTCAGGAAGAGCTTGGACGTATTTTTCTTATAAAAGTCGGCTGTAAGACCCAGCCTTCCTCCGAAAAAGGAGGCGTCAAGTCCTATATCTAATTGGGAGGTTTCTTCCCATTGCAGATCCGGCACGGCAATCGTGCTCGGCCTGTACCCGATTACCTGTTGATTTTCAATAATATACGCCGGTCCGGAAGAAAGCCGGGCTTTGGATGCATAAGGGCTAAGCGCCTCACTACCCGATATACCGTAAGATCCGCGTATTTTCAGGTCATGGAACAAACCCGTATCCTGTATGAACTGTTCTTCGGAGAGTCTCCAGGCTACAGCCCCGGATGGGAAAAAGCCCCATCGGTTGTTGATACCGAAGACCGACGAGCCATCGTATCTGCTGTTGAAAGAAAACAGGTACTTGTTTTTAAAACTGTAATTGACCCTGGCGATATAAGATAGCTGCTGCTTCTCCGTCATCCCGGTTCCCACGCTCACAATGTTGCTTGCTGCTCCTATGTTATGGTATTCAAAGACATCCTGGGCAAAATCCCGTACTGTAGAGCTGATACTTTCTCTGTATGATTTGTTTACAATAAAACCTCCGAGCACATCTAAACGGTGGTCATTATTGAATGTTTTTTCATACGTCAGTATCATATCTGTGTTCCATCGGTAGGCGTCATTTGCAGATACGCTCGCTTCATTCCTGAATCCAAGTGAGTTTGTGAAAATAGCGGAAGATTTATAATAGTTGCTTTTATCGGCGTTCAGTGTAAAATTAAAGCTGGGTTTGAATTTCAGCCCTTCCGCCAGTTGGATATCCGTATAAACAGTTCCGGAAATAGTCGTGGCTTTATTTTTGTCTACCAGGTACTTAGAGAAATGAACAGGGTTTTGTATCAGTGCAGTTGCGCTAGGAGAAATCGTCGGATATTCAATCTCCGGTGTCAGCAACCCGTTCTGATCGTATGGTGAAAGTACCGGCGCAAGTATAATCGCACCCATGGCCGGACTGTCCCTGTTTAACTGCCCTTCACCGTTCATCCTTCCCCGGTTATCCCTGGAAAGGCCAACCCTGGCGCCTACTTTCACGCGACTGTTCATTTCTGCATCCAGGTTGATTCGTAAATTGAGACGGCTGTAGTCCGTATTCATAACAACTCCCTGCTGGTTAATGTAGTTGGCCGAGGTAAAATAGCGAACCTTCCGGCTTCCGCCTGAAGCAGATAAATTGTAGTTCTGCATAGGAGCTGTCTGATAGACCTCGTCCTGCCAGTCCGTTTGCGCGGGTAAATTGTTCGGATCATAAACCTGCTCTTGACCTAGCAAAGTTCTTCTGGCCCGGTCTACCTGAGCGTATTCACGCGCATTCAGGAGATCCAGGCGTTTTTCAACCCGTTGCATCCCCAGGTAGCTGTTAAAATTGATGACACTTTTATCCGTGCTTCCGCGTTTGGTTGTAATCAGTACCACACCGTTGGCGCCGTTGGCCCCGAAAATGGCGGTAGCAGAAGCGTCTTTCAATACTTCAAGGGATTCGATGTCCTGAGGATTAAGTGTGTTGATATCCCCGCCGATAATCCCGTCAATAACATAGAGCGGGTCGGTATTTCCCTGGATAGAGCTGATTCCCCGTATCCTCACGCTGAGCCCGCCTCCGGGCTGTTGCTGCGTCTGCCTTATCTGTACGCCGGCGGCCCGCCCCTGCAGCGCCTGATTTATATTTGTAACAGGAACGCGTTCCAGGTCTTCGGGTTTTACGCTGGAAACAGATCCCGTAAGGTCACTTTTCTTCACCGTACCATAGCCCACCACAACTACTTCGTTAAGAGATTTTTGATCCGGGAGCATAGAAATATAGACCTCGGAGAGATTTTCCGGACGTATTTCCTGGCTAACGTACCCGACATACGACACGATAAGTATAATGTCCTCGTCGGTTGTGCTGAGCACGAAATCGCCGCTGGCGTTAGTAATAGTACCCCGCTGGGTTCCTCTGATTAGAATGCTTACACCGGGTAAACCTTCTCCGTCTTCATCTGTAACCTTACCTCTGATTTCGCGGGCTGTCAGTACTTCGCCGGCCTGGTTCGGTAGCTGAGAGGAGGGAGATATGTTTGTTTCCGGTTCTTGCGAAGGAGGTCTTATGATGAGAATTGTATTTTCGGCCCCTTCTTTAAAAGTAAGCCCTGTACCCTCCAGCACTTCTTTCAGAGTTTGCTCTACCGACCGGCTGTCTTTTGACAAATTGATGTGACGATATGGCGCTACTTGTTCGAGCGCATATGCCATCCTGAAACCCGAAATCTGCCTGATTCTGTTGAGGGTGTTCCGCAAAGAGGAATTTTTCACTCCCAGCGTAATTTTTTTCTCAAGCAGATTCTGCCCCATGGTGGGGCTGGCTGTAAGAAGGTGAGTTGAATATAAGAGAATAGCGAATGAAAAGGTACTTATTCTCATGAGCATCCGGAATTGTTGCGATTGAATGGGAATCTTTTCCCAAACAGGAATAAAATTTTGCATAACTTGCAGTTAGTTTGAAATGTTAGACCGTAATGTTTCGAACCAAACCCCTTTTCAGCTTTCCAGGGCGAAGGGGTTTTTTTGTAACCGGGTGTCTTTGCTTCCGGGCAAAGGGTAGTAAATCAGATATTCATAGAGTCTGTCTGGGTTTAGTTTTCGATAATTATTATTTGTTGGTTAGGGCTTATTCACAGCCGTCGCCTCTTATTATATACTGACCGCTATCAATTTGAGTATAACTGGCATTCCTGATTACACAAAGAGTTTCGAGGATGGTTTCAAGAGATTCCGTCCCACTGAATGAAACTACTGTCAGGCATTTTTTCAAGGCAGAATTTTCAAAATCAATACGCACGCTGTAGCGTTTTTCGAGCAAGAGCGCAATATCCTCAAAAGCCGCACCATCAAATTCCATATCACCTTTTATCCATTCGGCAGCTTTTCCGGCGTTTGTTTCTGTCTTTTGAATTTCGCTGTCTTCGCCTTTGTAAACAACCTGCTGATCTTGTGTTAGTATGGCGAGTACCTCTCCTTCATCCTTTTCTACCCGTACTTTTCCCCGTGTAACCGACACAACAATTTCCTTTTGCCCGGGATATGCCCGTATATTGAAAGACGTACCTAATACGACCGTTTTTACTTTTCCTGTATGAATAACAAAGGGAAGTGAATCTGTATGCATGATATCGAAATACGCTTCGCCATTAAGAGTTACCTCTCTTTTCTCCCCTGAAAAACTTTCCGGGTAGTTCAGCGTGCTCCCGTCCTTCAGAATTACCAGGCTGCCATCGGGCAGTTTCAGGTTACGCGTAAATTTTACCGGTACATTCGGGGCGGATATGGCGACTGGTTCCTGCCGGCTGATCTGAAACTGATAGCTCGTCCAGATTCCAAACATAATCGCTATCATTGCTACGCATGCCGCTGCAGCCAGGTATCGCCTGTAAAAGGGTTTTCTATATGCGACCACCGGTCTCACATCCTTTGTTTTATCAATGGCCAGAATTCCGGCCAGGATCTTATCCATATGGCCCAGGTCAGAGGTAGTGCCGGCTACAGGCCAGGATTTCCTCATCTTCTGCTCTATCCAACTCTGCATCGTTTCATATGCGTCCGTTTTCTGCTCGGAAAGCCTGTAGAGTTCTTCCCTTTCGTCAGGTGTCAGCCGATCTTCCATATATCTTTCCAACAAGTATAGAATCCGGGAATGCTCCATATTATAAAGAGTATAAACTGAGGTAATCGTGAGAAACTCTGCTTTCTGTAGCTATAGAAGCGGAGTAGGGCAAAACGTACTATTGCCGACAGTAATTTTTTTAAAAATTTTTCAGCAGAAAGAATAGGACCAGCAGAAAGTCAAAACCCATCTGTACCAGGTAGGTCCTTATTTCCTTCAGGCAGATTGTAAGCACATTTTTTACCGTACTCACCGAGAGAGACAACGCTTCTGCAATTTCGGAAGGCTTTAACCCCTCGTCCCGGCTCATCCGGAAAATCTTTTTGCGTTGGGCAGGCATATCGTTCACAACGTTTTTTATTGCCTGATTGATTTCTTCAAGGTTCATTAGATCCAGTGGGGTGTATCCACGGAGATCCGGGAATTCCTGATGATCCGGTATGTCGGTCAGTTTTTTCCTGCCTGAAAGATTATTTCGTAGAAAAGACAGGCACTCCCGGGAAGCGACTTTATAAATCCAGGCGTCTATACGTTCAATATCCTGTATTTTATCGCGGTTGAGCCACACCCGGATAAAAATATCCTGCAGAACTTCTTCGGTATCTTGCTGAGACTTGGTGAATTTTAAAACAAACGGGCTTAATGCCCGGTAATAGTGTCTGAAAAACAATGCAAAAGCTTCCTCATCCCCTTCGGAGATACGCTGGAAGAGCTCATCTTGCTCAGGGAATATTCTAAGCTCGTCTGGCTTTTGCATTTTTGTTTGTTTTGCCGGAGATACCCCTGCAAATTAGTAATAAATTTGCTCTGTCATCTTTAGACAGAGTAAAATCGAGGAGAGTTATTTTAACGGGCCAGGAAACCTAATCGCCTGCGAAGCAGGGTGAGTATTATCTGTCCGGATGAATTTATGGAAGTCCTTTTTATTATAGCAATCAGCTTTTTTGCCACTCTTATCCGGTCTACTTTCGGTTTTGGGGAATCATTGATAGCCGTGCCTTTCCTGATCCTGTTTTTGCCGGTAGAGGTAGCTGTTCCCTTATCTGTCCTGCTTTCCATTACGATAGCGCTGGTAATAGTGTTACAGGATCATAACAAGATCCATTTTAATAGTGCTAAATGGCTGATCCTCTATGCCATTCCCGGGATACCGGTCGGTTTGATGCTTTTGCTTTTCGGGAGTGAATTCTGGACTAAGTTTATCCTGGGATTGCTGATCCTTTGTTATGCTTTGTACACACTGCTTGAAAAAAAGCAGCTAAGGTTAAAGACCGACAACAGGTTCTGGCTGTTTATTTGCGGATTTCTTTCAGGTGTTTTTGGCGGGGCCTATGGTATTAACGGCCCACCGCTGGTTATTTACGGGAAGATGCGCGGCTGGAGCGCAGCCCATTTCCGGGCTACCCTCCAGGCGTATTTCTTTGTAGCCAGCACTCTTAGCGTAATAGGGTATGCCGTGAAAGGCCTTCTTACCGAAGAGGTTCTGATAGATTTCTGTTATGCCCTTCCGACAGCACTGCCTGCCGTCTTCCTGGGCCGGTACCTGAACGGCAGGTTGGACGGGGATTCCTTTTATACCTATGTACACGTCGGGTTGATGCTGGTAGGGGCCTTTCTCCTCGCGAGCTTATTCCGGTAGAAAGTCTTGCATCCTTCATTTCTCTGTGGCTCTCTATTTTTCCTCCGCGGCTCTCTGTGTCTTTGTAGTTTAGTTTAAACCATTATATCAGTTCGAAGCCAGATGCAGCGCGTCTCCTTCCCGTATTTCTTCGGATGCCTTCCTGACGATATGATCGCCCGCGTGCAACTCGCCGAATACTTCGACCAGGCTGTCGAGAGCAACTCCCTTTTTAACAGTTACCCATTCGGCCACGCCATTTTTCGACCTGATCACAAAAACCTGCTCACTGGAGGTGACCACTGCCGTAGCCGGTACGAACAGGGTGGAATCATGCCGTATAACCGGCAGCGAAACATTGGCATACATGCCTGATTTCAGCTGTCCGTTATGATTGTAGGTATCAAATTCGACCATCATGGCGCGGTTGTGTTCCTGAAGGCTTCCCGAACTCCTTGCCAGCCGGGCGCTGAACTGCTTGTCAGGGAAGGCCGTAACCGAAAAGCTGACGCGGGCTTCGGGTGGAAGCGAGCTGGCAAAACTTTCGGGAATGGCTACCGTAAGACGGAGCGTCCGGCTGTCTTCAAGCACAAAAAGCGGCTTGCCGGCTTCTCCCCGGCCTACCAGTGCTCCCGGGCTTATATTACGCTCAGTGATCGTGCCGTCGAAGGGGGCGGTCAGGGTCAGGTAGGAGGCAAACTCCGACTTTGATTTGTATAATGCTTCGGCGGCTTTCAGGTTTTCCCTGGCGGCAGCCACAGCTGCGCTGTCGGACCAGGCCTTTGAACGCGCCTGGTCGATTTCGTTGACCGAGATGGAGCCTTCCTGAAACCGGTTGGCATGGCGCAGCCGGTTGTAGGTAGCGCTGCTGGCCGTGAGATGGGCCATTTGCTGGCTGAGCGCAGCCTGGGCGGCGATTTTCTGTGCCTCGATCTGGCTAAGCTCTGAGTGGATCTCCGGGGCATCCAATATAGCCAACACCTGTCCTTTCCTCACGTGCGTGCCCCTGTCGACCATAATGGTGCGTACAAACCCGTTGACCTTGGCGTAGATACCTACCTGGTTCCAGGGTTTGAGTTCACCCGGGAAGGTAATTCCTTTTGACGGTTTGAGACTGACAACCGGGCTCCAGGCAACTTCGACCGGAGACGATCCGGTATCGGAGGTCTCCGCTTCTTCGGAGGAATGACTGCATGCTGAAAAGGCAACTACAGATACCAGCAGAAATTTGGAAAAGGGGGAGTTCGTCATAAAAAGTGATATCGGTTAATTATTTGACAAATAATTTGTTATCAGGATCTTCCGGGTCGAGGGACACAGAATCGAGCGAAGCTTTTTTCTGCATCAGCATAAACAGTGCGGGTAGTATGAGGAGCGAAGCCAGTGTGGAGGCGATCAACCCGCCTATTACGGCCTGTCCCAACGGGGCGATCTGGTCTCCGCCTTCCCCCAGGCCGAGGGCCATAGGAGTCATGCCGGCGATCATGGCGATGGTGGTCATCAGGATAGGACGAAGCCGGCTGCCGGCAGCATAAACTACTGCCTCACGGGCGTCTTTCATGCGTAATCGCAGGTTTTCGGCATTCGTGATCATCAGGATAGCATTGGCGACCGACACCCCGACCGACATGATGAGCCCCATGTAGGATTGAAGATTGAGGGTAGATCCCGACAAGAGAAGCAGTGCAAGCGAGCCTGCTACTACGGCAGGCACGGCCGAAAGTATAATGACGGAAAGGCGGAAAGACTGGAACGTAGAGGCCAGCATCAGGAAGATGATCACAACGGCTACGATGAGACCTGTCTGAAGTCCGGCCAGTGTGTCGTTGAGAAGGGTGGTTTGCCCTTTCATTTCCACCAATACTCCGCGGGGAGGCTCTCCCGCTCTTTTGATAGCCTTCGATACCGCCTTTCCGGCAGCTCCCAGGTCTTTTTTATGGAGGTTAGCAGTGATCGTAACGAGCCTGTTGGGGCCTGCCCTGTCGTATTGCCCGGGGCCGGTTTCTTCGTTGAAAGTTGCGACATCCGAAAGGAGAGGTCTCGATGTGCCTTTTAACAGCGGGATATTGGCAATTGCATCCAGATCTGCCATTTCATATTCCGGTATCTGTACCTGCACCTGGTAGGCCAGCCCCTTGGAATCGTCGAGCCAGAGATTTTTGTCGGTAAAGCGGCTTGAGGAAGTGGCGGCTACCATCGAGCGTGCTACCTGCGAAGAGGTTACGCCCAGTTGCCCGGCCCTTTCCCTATCGAGTGTTACTTTCAGGATAGGGTACTGAAGCGGCTGCGCTACCTGGATATCACGCAGGTAAGAGATCTTCTCCATTTCGGTTTTGATGCGCATCGCAAACCTGCCGGCCTCTTCCAGGTCTTTGGCGGCCACATCTACTGCAATGGGAGTGGCCGAGCCCTGGCTCATAATCTTATCAACGAGCTCGATAGGCTCAAAGGAGATGAGCAGCCCCGGTATTTCCTCATGCAGCCGCTTACGCAGCCGCTCCTTAAGTGCATCCATCCTGACTGGAAAATCTTCCCTGAGCGAAACCTGCAGCAGCGCTTCATGGGGACCGCTGTTGAATATGAAAATATTGGATGTACCGTAGCTCGAAGGAACGGTGCCTACGTAAGCCGACGAAATCTCAAGATTTTTAGCACCCACCTCTGCGCTAATGGCCCGGAGCACCTTGAGCGTAGCCTGCTCGGTACGCTCCACACGGGTTCCGTCGGAGAGGCGGAGGCGCATCTGGAACTGGTGGCTGTTGGCCTTGGGCAAAATGTCGGTCCCTATGACATAGAAGCCGCCTATAACAAGGCCGATAACCGCTATGAGATAAACGGTAGTAGCGAGCCGGCCTTTGGCCAGTACCTTGTCGAGCAGGAGGATATACCAGTTACGGAATTTGTTGAAGCCGGTAGCTTTTTCGTCGCGCAGATGCGTGCCTTCTTCAATCACTTCTTCCATTTCCGTATCGTCGAGGGCCAGGGTAGGGGCTTCGTGTTCGACATGGTCCTTTAAAAGCCAGTTGGACAGCACGGGTACGAGGGTTTGTGAAAGAAGGAAGGAGGCGATCATCGCAAACCCAACGGCAAGCGACAGCGGCAGGAACATGGATTTGGGCACACCGGTCATGACGAATGCAGGTGCAAAAACCGCCAGGATAGACAGGAGTATCAGGAGTTCCGGGAAGGCGATTTCTTTACAGGCATCCCATATAGCCTCCTGTTTGGGCTTGCCCATTTCCTGGTGCTGGTGAATATTTTCTATCGAAACCGTAGCCTGGTCGACCAGCACGCCGATAGCCAGTGCAAGCCCCGATAGCGTCATGATGTTGATCGATTGCCCGGCAAGGTTCATCATAATCACCGCCGACAGGATAGAGATCGGTATCGTGACGACCACTATGATCACACTGCGCCAGTCCCGGAGAAACAATAATACCATAAGCCCGGTCAGAAGTGCCCCGAGCACCCCCTCTGTGATCAGACTTTTCAGGGAGTTGATCACATAGACCGACTGGTCGAACTCGTAGGAGATGTGTACATCTTCAGGTATTGCCCGCTGTAATTCGGGCAACGCCGCTTTGATGTTGTTGACCACATCGAGTGTGGAGGCATCTGCCTTCTTGACTACCGGTATATAAACCGCCCTGCGTCCGTTGACAAGGGCGTAGCTGACGGTGATGTCGGCGCCGTCTTCCACCGTACCGATATCACGGATGAAAACAGTGGGCCCGGAACCTGTGCGGATGGGTATGTCCAGGAAATCTTCCGGTCTTTTAACGAGCGCATTTACGGGCGTCATGAAGGCTTTGTCGCCGATGCGGATATTGCCTGCAGGAGATGGAAGGTTATTGGCTACTACCGACCGGATGATCTCTTCGCTTGTCATCTGGTAGCTCCGGAGCTTAAGCGGATCGACGCGTATAACGATAGTACGTTGGTTCCCGCCGAAAGGAGGGGGGCTCGATACCCCTTCGATGCGAGAGAACATGGGTCGTATCCTCGACGAAGCAAAATCCTGTATCTCGTTGAGAGACCTGCCGGAACTTTCAAAAACGAGTTGTCCGACCGGTACCGAGCTGGCATCGAACCTCACGACTTGCGGGGGTACGGTACCGTCAGGCATATAGGCTTTGGCCCGCGATACGTTGTTGGCTACTTCTGCCGCTGCCTGCGCCATATCGGTTCCGGGGTAAAACTGGAGCTTGATAAGCGACAGCCCCTGTATAGTTTTGATATCGATGTCTTTGATCCCCGATACGTACAGGAAGTGATCCTGGTACCGGGTGGCTATGAACCCGTCCATCTGGTCGGGGGCCATTCCGCCGTAGGGCTGCACAATATAAATGGTAGGAAGATCGAGGTTCGGGAAAATATCGACCGGGATGGTCCGTATAGATAAGATCGAAAAGAATAAAACGGCGATAACGGCGACTATCACGGAGATAGGTCGACGCAAAGCCAATCTGATTATCTGAAACATAAACGGGAGTGATTAGGGATATCCTGAAAGTTTGATTTACTGAACCTGGTCCAGGAAAAGTGACAGATCACCACGGGCGGCCGCTTTTATCAGAAGGCTGCGCCAGGCATTCCCAGTGGAAACATAATGATCGATTTCGGCCTGGTTGAGCAAGGTAATGCTCTGTGTGAGGGTGGTCAGGTCTGTGAGCCCGCTTTCATACCGTGCCTGTGTCTGCCTGTATGCCCTGCGGGCAGCATCCAGTTGGATCGGGGTAAGCCGGGCCTGCTGCAGTGAAAGATCGAGCTGCGTATCCGCATCTTTTGCCTCTGTTTCCAGCCTCAGCCGCATATTTTCCAGCAGGTACCGGGCTTTTTCGGCCTGGTGAAGATCGGCTTTGTAGTTATAGCGCAGACGGGCTATATCGGTCACATTCCAGCGTGTGGAAAGGCCGAAGAGGTAATTGTATACCTGGTACCTGGCGCCGTGAGCAAAGTCGGTATATATGGTGCCGTCCTTGTTGGAATTCCCTGAGCCCCTTGCAAACCCGTAGCCGGCCAGGGAGATGGAAGGTAGCCAGGATTTCCGGGTGGAAGCGGCCTGGAGCGCCATCCGGTTGTGTTCAGCTTTGGAAAGAAGAAGAAGCGGGTGTGTTTCCGCCGGGGGCGATTGCCCGGGTATGGAAGGTAGAATACTGAAGAACAAAAGCGAATCGGCGTTCAGGCTGTCGTAGCCGGTACCTGTAAGCTCGGCCAGGCGCAATTGGTAAAACCTTACATTCCGCCGGGCCTCTACAAGCGAGATACCGGCTCCGGCTACCGTAGCATTGACAAGCGCGGTATCTACAGGCGCTTTAATTCCCGACCTTACAGCGGCGTCTACCACCTTTTTGAGCGTGAGCGTCCGGTCTACAATACGGGAACGCACCTCCGTTATTTTCTGACCGACCAGGAGAGTAAGGTAGGTATCTGCTACACGCACCCGGTGTTGGAAAAGTGCGTTTTCGTACGCTGCATCGCGTTCATCAGATATGGATTCAGCCGCCTTTACCGCTGCTTTGACCTTGCCGAAGTTAAAAAACTGCCAGTCGGCGGTAACCGATGTGAACGAGCCGAATATACCCTGGTAGATGTTGACGGGCCCGGTTCCGCCGGAAGGGGCAAAGGCGGTACCGTAATTGGGGAAGAAGCCGCCGTCTACATTGTTACCTGTCGAGAATGTGTACTGATGCTGCACCGATACGGCCGGAAGCCTGGCGGTCTTCGCCGAACGGGCGGAATAGGCAGCAGCTTCCTGGTCGGATTTGTATGCCTTGAGCGCGGGGAAGTTGTTGTCGGCTTCTCCGAGGATCTGCTGAAGGTTCCTGACCTGGGCTCCGGTCCTGGTAAAAATCAGCAGGAGGCCGATCAGAACCAGGTACCTGGGCGCCTTTATGCACAGGGAAGAGGAGGGGTAAACAGGTCTTTTGCTGCCGTGGAAAACCGGCAGAGATACTTTGGAAAAGGGTTTAAGCATATTGAAATGACTCTGGATGATCGTCGTAGCAGTCAAAACTAGAGTCCAATTCTGGAAATATTTTGGAATTTTCGGCTGATACACTACTTTGTGCCAAAAAATCTTAGCGTTTACCGGTCCCGGAAGGGTTTGAGGAGATGAAAATACTGATAGTCGAAGACGAAGAAGCCCTGTCTGAAAGCATGGTGCAGTACCTGTCGAGAGAAGGATTTGTCTGTGAGACAGCCTACAGTCTCGATCAGGCCGCGGAGAAGATTGAACTTTACCTGTATGATGCCGCCATAGTCGACCTTACGCTTCCTGATGGCGACGGACTGTCGGTTATACAGAAGCTGAAGCATATTGCCGCCGCGACCGGGATTATTATAGTTTCTGCACGTAAGGCGCTGGAAGACAAGATAAAAGGCCTGGAGATAGGCTCTGACGATTACCTGACCAAGCCGTTTTCACTTCCCGAACTCAATGCGCGGCTTAAGTCGCTGATCAGGAGACGGCATTTTGGTGGCAATAACGAAATTGTTTTCAGAGACATAAGGGTAAACCCGTATTCACGCGAGGTATTTATAGCCAACAGGCAAACACATCTTTCGAGGAAGGAATACGATCTGCTGCTGTATTTTCTGTCGAATATAGATGCTGTCCTCACTAAAGAATCAATAGCAGAACACCTATGGGGAGATTACGTGGATTCGGCCGATTCGCTGGACATGGTTTATTCTCATATCAAAAACCTGAGAAAGAAGCTTGCCGGCCCTTCGGAAGCCAGCTACATCCAGTCGGTATACGGCATCGGGTATAAATTCCGCTCCCAATGAAATTATTGACAAAAACCAGCCGGATCTACTTCCTGGTATCGCTGGTTGTCTACCTGGCGGCCTCCATCGTTTTCTACCTGATCATCCGGAATGTGATTTACCGGGAAATAGAAGATCGCCTGCTCCTTGAGAAATACGACTTTGAATTATTTGTACAGAAGTGGGAGCACTGGTCTGAGGAAAATTTCTTCGTGGAGAACAAAATCCACGTAGTTCCGTTGAAAGGAAACAGGATAAGCCCGCAGATGGTGTTCAAGGATACGCTGATGTATGAGACCTTTGAAGGAGAGGTTATGCCTTTCCGCCAGCTGACATTCCAGGCTTTTATAGACGGGAAACCGCATGAGGTTTCCATCCGTAAATCGATGCTCGAGCAGATCACGCTCATTGAAGTGGTGACGGGCACCATGATATCTTTCCTCGGGATTCTGCTGGTTTGTACCTTTTTTATACACAGGAGATTGTCTAAAACAGTATGGCTGCCTTTTTACGACTCTCTTGCCAGGATCAGGTCGTTCGACTGGACACGGCAGACCGGGAAGGGGCAGGAAATGGTATTCCCGGCCGGGGAGATACAGGAGTTTAACGAACTTAACCAGGCGCTTACCCGCATGACTACGCAGATATACCATGACTACAGGTCGCTGCGTGAGTTTACGGAAAACGCTTCCCACGAAATCCAGACACCCCTGGCGTTGATTACTGCCAGGATCGAGCAGATGATCCAGTCAGAGAATCTTTCGGGGAAACAGCTTCACTGGATACATGAGATTTACCATTCCTCCCGCAGGATTTCCCGTCTCCTGGAAAGCCTGTTATTACTTTCACGGATCGAGAACAAACAGTTTACCGACGTAGCGGAGGAAAACCTGGCGGCGTCTCTTGAGCAGAAACTGGATGACTTCTCGGACATCCTGAAGCACAAGAGGATCAGGGTAGAGAAAAACCTGGACCAGCCGTTCAGGCTCCTGATCTCACACGCTTTGCAGGATATCCTCTTATCGAATCTCCTGAAAAATGCGATCAGGCATAACCATCCAGACGGGGTGATTTCACTCAGTTCGGAAAATGGTATGCTGGAGATCAGCAATACCGGCCCTGATCTGACCGTCCCGACGGAAGTACTTTTCGAACGCTTCCGCAAAGAGTCCGGCGACAAAGAGTCGCTGGGGCTGGGTCTTTCGATCGTACGGCAGATCTGTGACTGTTATGACCTCCGCATTTCATACCTCTATGAAAAGCCATTTCATAAGATCATCATCATGCGGGGCATCCAAACCCCTGATTTTCATTAAAATACAGGTTTTCCTATAGTGGATTTCCATGTTTTCCTGTATTTACTCCCGGCGACGCTCGTGTTAGATTTGCCTAATCATCTCATTGTCCCTTAATTTCTAATCCGATGAAAAAGATTTTACTGTTGTCTGCGGGCTTGATTTTTACCGCCTTCCTGCCTGTATTTGCGCAGATCAATCCGTCTTCCAATATTATTTATGTAAATAAAGGCGTATCGGGGAGCGACGGGTCGGGCGACTCATGGGCCAATGCGGCTCCCGAACTGGCCGACGCCTTGCAATGGGCCAGGGAGAACCTCTCCGAAGGGGCATGGAACAGCGCTAACCCGCTCCAGATCTGGGTTGCGAAGGGGACTTACAAGCCGCTTTATTCTCTCGATGACGATGCGGAGGATGATTCGCCACCGATTCTGAACTCCTTTGTACTGATAAAGGATGTGCAGGTATATGGAGGCTTTGCAGGAAATGAGACATCGCCGGCTGATCGTACTAGCTGGAAGTTTAACCGCACTATTTTATCGGGCGAGATGGATGAGCCTTACGAGGAGTACGATGACTGGGAGGAGGAAAACGTGGTTTTTAATTCTGTATGCCATGTAGTGGTAGCGGCAGGAGAAGCGGGTAGTGCGCTGCTCGACGGGTTTACAGTTACAGGCGGGGCGGCAGACTATTGGGGGGGCAATGACGTGAACGGCGTGTCGATCGATCACGGAAGCGGTGGGGGAATTTATGTAAAAGAGTCTACTCCCGTACTGCGAAATCTTATAGTCACTAAAAACAGTGCCACCTTCGACGGAGGAGGTATCTACCTGAAATCGCCTTGGGGCGAGGAAATGGAGATGAAACTTTCTGACCTATGGGTGATGGAGAACACTGCAGCTAACTACGGAGGAGGTATCTATGTGGATGAGGTGAAACTGGCTACTCATAACTGCATACTGATGGGAAATGGCGCTGAGAGAGGTGGCGCGTTTTATCCCTACTGGTCTGATTTGTCTCTGGTGAATACCGTGATTGCGGGCAATTATACAACAGAAATCAGTTATGCCGGCGGAATCTACCTCAAAGGTGGTACCCTGGAAATAATCAATTCTACTATCAGCGGAAACAATGGAGGGCCGGTTTACAACCTTGACGAAGGATATATCACCGCAGTGAAGAATAGCATCATTTATAACCATGGCTTTAGCATAAACAACCTGCCTGAAAGCAGGATTACCAACAGTCTCGTGCAGTTCATCACCAGCGATAACGGGTCGAACCTCCATGGCGGTACTTCAAATCCTTTTACCGCCAGTGTTAACCCGCAGTTTGCGAACGGGCCTTCCTACTCTTCCGCCCCTTTTACCAACGGTGACTATCGCCTGAAGACTAACAGTCCGGTGATTGACAAAGGCGCCGATGCATCTTATCCCGGGGATCTGAACAATGATACCGATCCGGCCGGGATGCCCAGGTTCGCAGGCACTTCTATCGATATGGGGGCCTATGAAGGTGGCTACGAGCCGTTGCCGGTTACAATGGCCTCTTTTGAAGCCCGCAGGGAAGGGAATACCGCCCAACTGAGCTGGTCGACGGTACTGGAGGTCAACGCTTCTCATTTTGAGCTGCAAAGGAGCGCCGACGGGAGGATTTTCGATGCAATCGGTACGGTTCAGGCCAAAGGGGAAAAAGAGGCAAGCGGGAAGACAGTTCATTACCGGTTTTCCGACTACCGGCCGGCATCCCCGGAAGCCTTATCTTACTATCGTATCAAGACGGTAGATAAAGACGGCACTTATGGACTGTCGGCAGTAGTCTCCGTGAGATGGAATGAGGCGGGAAGTATATATGGGTATATCTATCCGAATCCTGCCCGGGGAGGAAAAGTGAACCTGGATCTGAAGGAGGTTGCGGGGAAATCTGATATTGTAGTGTTCGATATGTCGGGCAGGGTGGTAAAAGTACGGGTAGCAGAAAAGTCACAGGGGAATTATGAATTGGAAACGGGAGGATTGTCTGCGGGGCTGTACCTGGTGAAGGCGTACAGGGAGGGGCAATCTGTTTTGATAAGCCGTTTGCTGGTGGAATAAGATGGATTGTCGCAAAGCAAAAGTCCGGCGGCTTTGTGAAGCCTGCCGGACGGTAGTTTCCGGGTATCAGCCCGGTATGGTGTGGGTTATAGTTAGTCAGCTTTATTTTCTCACTTAGTCGTATATCTGGTTGTAAGGGAAACACTTTCTTTAAAAAAAAGCTACCCTGTTCGCCCGGAACAGGGTAGCTTTTTTATTTTAGGCCTATTTTTTTTATTTCGATCTCTTGATCAAAGATTCTCTTTCCGGTCCGGAAGAAATGAAGGTAATCGGAAGATTCAGCTCTTTTTCCAGGAAAGCGACGTACGCGGCAAGTTCGGCAGGAACATTTTCATAGTCGCGGATTCCGTCGAGAGAAACTTCCCAGCCTTTGAAATCCTGATATACCGGCGTGACGCTCTGATCGCAGAGGTCATAGGGCAGGCGATCGGTGAGAGTGCCGTCGGGCAACCGGTAGTGGGTGCAGACCCTTATCTCGTCGAAAACGGACAGAACATCTACCTTCATCATGATAAGCTGTGTTACGCCATTGATCATGATGGCATATTTCAGGGCAGGCAGATCCAGCCATCCGCAACGTCTTTTCCGGCCGGTGGTGGCTCCGTACTCCCGTCCTTCCTGGCGGATACGTTCGCCGGTTTCATCCAGCAGCTCGGTAGGAAAGGGTCCGCTGCCGACGCGGGTACAATAGGCTTTGAATATCCCGAATACCTCGCCGATACGGCTGGGAGCTACTCCCAGTCCTGTACAGGTGCCGGCTGCCATAGTCGAGGAGCTCGTTACAAAAGGATAGGATCCGAAGTCGATATCAAGAAGAGACCCCTGAGCTCCTTCTGCCAGTACTTTCTGCCCCTTGTCGAGCGCTTCGTTGATGAAAAACTCGCTGTCGGTCAGCCTGAACTGCCTGAGGAAATCGACTGCTTCAAAGAATTCGGCCTCCGATTTTGCCAGCTCTTCGGCATAGGGATAGTTATGGAAGTCGAGCGTTACGCGGTGAGACGCAACGAGCTGTTCGTATTTTCCTCTAAAATCAGCGGAGAGGATGTCTCCCACACGGAGCCCCTGGCGGGCCACTTTATCCTTGTAGGTCGGGCCTATCCCGCGGAGGGTAGAACCTATCTTGGAGTCACCTTTCGCCTGTTCGTAGGCTGCATCGAGCAGCCTGTGGGTAGGGACGATAAGCGAAGCCTTTTTGGATATGGAAAGGTTGCCTTTCAGATCGAGGTTATAGGGCTCGAGTCCGAGAATCTCCTTACGGAATACGATAGGATCCAACACTACGCCGTTTCCTATAACATTCTGGATATTGCTTCTGAATATCCCTGAAGGGATCTGGTGGAGTACATGCTTGATACCATCGAACTCAAGCGTATGACCGGCGTTAGGGCCTCCCTGGAATCTTGCAACTACCTGATATTCGGGAGCAATTACATCAACAATTTTACCTTTTCCTTCATCGCCCCACTGAAGGCCCAGCAAAACATCTATTTTCACTAAAAAACCAGAATAGGATATCAATAAAACAAATAATGCCGGTATCACGAAACGAAATCCTGATACCGGAGTGACAAATGTAATATACTATGCCCAAGAAAAATACTAACTGGCTAATAATTCCTCTTTTCCGCCCTGTTTTTTATTCTCGCAATTGCTGCGGTTACAGTTGCCGTAGAAGATAAGGGAGTGGTGGGCGACCTTGAACTGAAGCATTTCACCTACCATACTCTGTATAGACTGTATTCTGGGATCGCAGAATTCGAGTACTTTCTGGCACTCGGTGCAGATCAGGTGGTCGTGCTGCCTGGAGCCGTATGATTTTTCGTATTGTGCCAGGTTTTTGCCGAACTGGTGCCTTGTTACCAGGTCGCATTCGACCAGGACGTCGAGCGTATTATAGACCGTAGCCCGGCTGACCCTGTATTTTTTGTTTTTCATGCTGATATAGAGCTCGTCTACATCAAAATGGTCGTTTCGGGAATAGATTTCCTCCAGTATGGCAAACCTTTCAGGCGTTTTCCGAAGGCCGCGGCTCTCGATATAGGCCGTCAGGATTTTTTTTGCAGATTCGAAGTTGTTGGCTGACGCTTGCGGCATTGGTCACGTAAATCTTAGAGACAAAATCCGATTACTTACGCAAGTTTAAATAAAATAAGGTGTAAATGCACAGTTGTGAGCCTTTTATGAAACCAGTCTAAATACGGCCTCCTGCCTGCTGGCTGGGTTTACTTGGGCTTCGGACAGTCGAAGCGGGTCATATTAAAAACACCTTCGACCTTTTCAAGCTTGCGCATAAGCTCTTCCAGGTGGGTGGTGTCCTGTACATAAATCCGTACATCGCCTTCAAAAATCCCGTCGACAGTATCGAAAGATACACCCCGCATGTTGATATTGAGCTCGTTGGAGATAATACGCGTTACGTCGTTTACAAGCCCTACCCGGTCGGTGCCCGTGATATGGATACCCACCAGGAAAGCCTCCTCTTTTTTGGAAACCCACTTGGCCTTGATTACCCTGTTGCCGTGCTTTGACATCAGCTCGGCGGCATTGGGACAGGTGGTACGGTGTATTTTGATGCCTTCGTTGATGGTGACAAACCCGAAAACATCATCTCCGGAAATAGGGTTGCAGCAAACGGCCAGCCGGTAATCGATCTTGTCCATATCCTCGCCGATCAGGAGGGTGTCGCCGTCGTTCTGGTTGCCGTGCAGGTTTTTGAGGTATTTTCCAAGCTCCTTGCCATCATTTTCTGTCCGCGGGACAAATGCCTCTTCTTCCTCTTTCTTTTTATCGCGGAGATCGCGGTGCCGCTTGTACTTTTTAAGCTCGTCGATATGGATATACCCTTTCCCGATACGGTAAAAGAAATCAACGGGCGTCTTACAATCAAAAAATGCCCTGAGTTGGTTGAACGTTTCCGCGTTGCTCTCAATCCCGAGGATCTTAAGTTTCTTCTCCACCATCTGGCGGCCGTCGGTTTCATACCGCCGGTTTTCTTCCTTAAGATATTCCTTGATCCTGCCCCTGGCTTTGGAAGTGGTGACGATCCGCAGCCAGTCTTCACTCGGCTTTTGTTTATTGGAGGTAATGATCTCTACCTGGTCGCCGTTGTTGAGGACATAGCTGATCGGCACGAGCGTCCCGCCGACTTTGGCCGCCATGCATTTGGCACCGATTTCGGTGTGGATATCGAAGGCGAAATCCAGGGCGGTAGCGCCGCGGGGCAGTACTTTCAGCTCTCCTTTAGGCGTGAATACAAACACTTCTTCCGAAAAGAGGTTATTCCGGAATTCATCCAGGAATTCAATAGCCGCGGTCTTGTCTCCATGTCCGTTTTCAAGCGTTTCCCGTACACGGTTAATCCAGACATCGATATTTCCTTTGACTTTCGTGTCGTTCCCTTTGTATTTCCAGTGTGCGGCATAGCCCTTCTCGGCGATCTCATCCATCCGCGTAGTCCTGATCTGCACCTCGACCCACTGCCCGCTTTTGCTCATTACAGTAGAATGGAGCGACTGGTAGCCGTTGGCCCGGGGCGTACTGATCCAGTCCTTGAGACGGTCAGGATTGGGCTTATAATGGTCGGTTACGATAGAATAGGCCTGCCAGCAGAGCGATTTTTCTTTTTCGTATTCAGACGGTGCGTCCAGTATGATCCGGATGGCAAACAGATCATAAACCTCTTCAAAGGGCTTGTTCTGTTTACGCATCTTGTTCCAGATGGAATAGATCGACTTGGGCCGCCCTTTTATGATATATCGTAATCCTGATTCTTCCAGGTCCTTCACGATAGGCTCCATAAACCGCGCGATAAAGCGGTCACGGGCCAGCTTGGTTTCCCGGAGCTTCATGGCGATGGAGCGATAGGCTTCCGGCTCGGCATATTTCAGGTAAAGATCCTCGAGCTCCGACTTAATGGAATACAACCCCAGCCTGTGTGCCAGCGGGGCATAGATATAAATGGTTTCGGAGGCGATCTTGAGCTGTTTATGCCTGGGCATGCTGTCGAGCGTGCGCATGTTGTGCAGCCTGTCCGCGAGCTTGATCAGGATAACCCTGACATCGTCGGAAAGGGTAAGCAGCATTTTCCGGAAATTTTCCGCCTGCTGGGAGCTTCCGTACTCGAACTTCCCCGAAATTTTGGTGAGCCCGTCGATGATGGTGGCTACTTTTTTACCGTACAGCCGTTCGATCTGGGCGATGGTCATGTCGGTATCTTCGACCACATCGTGCAGCAGGGCCGAGATAATGGAGGTGGTTCCCAGGCCGATTTCCTCTACCACTATCTGCGCTACGGCGATAGGATGATAGATATAGGGCTCTCCCGATTTCCTTCGCATTTCCTTGTGCGCCTCTGCCGCGGTATGAAAAGCTTTCTTGATCAGCCTGGCGTCGTCGTCGTGCAGGAACGGCTTCGCCGTCCGCAGTAATTTACGGTATCGCTTAAGAATGTCCTTCCTTTCTAATTCTAAATCTGCTTCGCTGATTTCCACTTTCCGAATATTGGTATAACAAGCCTGAACCGTAATTTTAAGCTATTGTTGTCAAATTTTCAATGAAAAAACGATAAGAAAAATTGTTATATAAAATTAGGAAAATAAAGACAGAAGTTAATACCTTTGCACTCCAAATTCGGCGGTGTGTTTGAAATTTGGAGTGAGAAAGAATAGTGTATGCGGGCGTGGCGGAACTGGTAGACGTGCCAGACTTAGGATCTGGTGCCGCAAGGCGTGGGGGTTCGATTCCCTCCGCCCGTACAAGAAGAAGGATCTCTGATCCCACTGGAGAAAGCCCTCAGGACTTGGTTTTGAGGGCTTTGTTTCTTTAAAGTGCGATTAATGGGTTGCCCGGCAGGGGCCACCGGGAGTGGCGTTATATTACTATTTTAAAACCGATTTATTTCAGTAAATGGAAGTCCTGTTAGAGAAAAGTTCGCCTACCACCGCCTCACTGAAGGTAAAGCTGGTAAAAGAGGATTATCAGCCGAAAGTGGACAAGAGTATAAAAGATTACAGCAAGCGCGCCAGCATCAGGGGCTTTAGGCCCGGGAAAGTGCCGGCTCATGTGATCAGCAGAATGTACGGAAAGAGTATATTGGTTGAAGAGGTAAACCATCTGCTCTCACATGCTGTCAGCGATTATATCAAGGACAATAAGCTACCGGTAGTAGGAGATCCGATGCCTGATCGTGAGAAGGCGGATTCGGTGGACTGGGACAACCAGACGGAATTTGAATTTTCATTTGATCTTGGCCTCGCCGGAGATTTTGTGGTAGACCTGGAGCAGTTGAACGGTATCACAAAGTATACCATCCAGGCCGGTGAGAGCGATCTTGATAAGACCATAGAGGATCTTCGCCTGAGGTTTGCGGAAAATACCCATCCGGAAGTTTCCGAAGACGGTGATATCATCTATGGTGAGCTTTCCCAGGAGGCGACGGAGTTTAACACGAAGACGGCTATCCCGGTGAAGCGCGTGAAAGAAGAGGTGAGATCTTCCTTTATCGGGATCAAAGTAGAGGATTCGGTAACCTTCGATATTCAGAATACGTTCGAGGATGAGTCGGCAATTGCGCATGTGACCGGAAAGAAAAAGGATGAAGTAGGAGAGTTGTCCGGTGAGTTTACTTTTAAGGCCGAGGATATTACAAGGAATGTCCCGGCTGAACTCAACGACGATTTTTATAAAAAGGTACTGGGCTTTGCCGAAGAAGTGGCCGGTGAGCAGGAGTTCCGTGAGAAGGTAGCTGCGATAGTGCAGGATAATTACAACCGGGAGACCGAGGTTTTGCTGAGAAGGGACATAGAAGACAAGCTTCTTGAAAAAACAGAGATAGAGCTGCCGGAAGAATTTCTTAAAAAATGGCTGTACCAGGCCAACGAAGGCAAGTTCACCGAGGAGCAGATCGCCGATGAGTTCGATGCTTTTGCAAAATCGCTGCGCATGAGCCTTATCCGCAACCGGGTAGCCGAAAGCCACGAAGTAAAAGTAGAGGCAGCAGATCTCCTTGAAGAGGCGAGAAATGTCGTTAAAGCCCAGTTCGGCATCTACGGTGAGGATGAGTCTATGAAGGAAACCATCGACAAAATTGCCCAGCAGTACCTGACCGACCGGGAGAGAGACAACTACCGGAAAGTGTTCCAGCAGGTATTCGACAACAAGGTATACGAACTTCTCCGCGCCAACGTAACACCTGAGGAAAAAACGGTGAGTGTCAGTGAATTTGAGGAGATTGTGAGAGCAGAAGTTTAGGGCTTTCGAGTCATAAAAAAGGGAGCATCCGGCCGGATGCTCCCTTTTATTTTACCCGGGATACCAGATTGAGGTTTGCAACCTGCGCAGGTAGTTCTTGATCCTGATCTGCCAGGGTATTTCCGGCGAGGCCAGCGGGCCGTCGAAGGTTTTTCCCCGATGAAGGAAATATTGAGTAACCGTACTGGAAGTAAACCCCCATTTCCCGATAAACTTATAGTAACCTTTGTTCTTCTTTACCCTTTTGACCGAGACCGACCCGAAATGGTATACTTTACTCGAATTAATGCCTTTAAACAATCTCACCCCGGCTTCCCAGAGCTTCATTGAAAAATCGGGGTCGGAGTACATGCCCGGAGAGAACTCAATGCTGTAGCCCCCGACAAGTTGCCATATATCTTTGTGTACGATGTTCGGAGGCCACGTAGCACCATGCCAATCAGGAATATTGAGTGATTTATAGTGGCTGAGCAGCGCTTGTTCGTCGAATTCAGCTATGTTGAGACCGAAATTTTTGTGAATGGCACAGGCCTTTTCCAGGCTGGCTTCGATAGCGGTGGCGGACAGGAAGAAATATTTATGCCCGATTTTGTTTATTTCCTCCATGAGGGCTTTATCCCATTCGGGGCATACATACATATCGTCATTCATATATACGATATAATCGGTCTCTGTCTGGAGAGAAAGCAGATTGAGCGGATAGCAAACACCGAGATTGTCTCTACTGTAAGTGTAAGTGATGTCGGGTTGCTCCTTTACCCATTCCAGGCTTCCATCGGCACCTTCATTAAGGTGAACCAGGATCTGGTGGCGGAAGCTTGAGTTTTTGCGTATGCTCCCGATGCATAGCTTCAGATATTCCAGGTTGTTCCAGGAAGGAATCAGGATGGAAAATGTAAGCGGTTTGGTAGCGACTGTGACTGTTTCCTCAACATCGGAAACCATTAAGGATGAGGTCATTTAAAAGCCTGAGTTTAGATAACCCGAAGCCATCGATCGTTTAGTCGAAGAAAATATAGCAGCCCTTTCTGATATAAATATATCATCGCCGAAGTCTTTCTTCGCGGAAGGGGAGTACTCAGCAGGTATTCTTCGAACGTGTTACTAAACGGTGATATTTTCCGGTTTTTAAAGTGGTTGATTGAATGTAGTCTTGCTTCGAACGTGTTATTTGATAGGAAATATAGTGTGTACAGGATTCTAAGTCAAGAGCGGTAGGCAGTATTTTCAGGGAAGGGCTGTAAATCATTCAAATAAATATGCCAGGCCCGAAATGCGAGCCTGGCGTATCTGGTAATGCCGGGTAGGGAACGATCGCTTTACAGGTCGATTGCCTCTCCGTAAGCTACTTCGGTTGCCCCTTTTACAGCTTCAGAAATAGTGGGGTGAGGGTGTACTGAGCGAAGGATCTCGTGGGCGGTAGTTTCCAGCTTCCTGGCTACCACTACTTCGGCGATCAGCTCAGTTACGTTGTACCCGATCATGTGAGCACCGAGGAATTCCCCGTATTTCGCATCGTAAATAACCTTTACAAAGCCATCGGGAGCGCCCGCAGCCTTGGCTTTACCGGAAGCGACAAACGGGAACTTACCTACTTTGATGTCGTATCCGGCTTCCTTCGCTTTTTTCTCGGTAAGTCCTACGGAGGCGATCTCAGGCTGGCAATACGTACAGCCGGGGATATTGCCGTAGTCGAGAGGCTCGGTCTTATGACCGGCGATTTTCTCGGCGGCGATAATGCCTTCTGCCGTGGCAACGTGCGCCAGGGCCGGGCCGGGTGTACAGTCGCCGATCGCGTAAAAGCCCGGTACGTTGGTTTCATACCACTGGTTGACCGAAATTTTACCTTTGTCGGTTTTGATCCCGACTTCTTCAAGCCCTATATTTTCAATGTTGGAGACTACGCCGGCAGCGGAAAGGACGACATCCACGTCAAAAGTTTTTTCTCCGTCCGGAGTTTTTACGAAAACTTTAGCCCCTTTTCCTTTGGTATCTACCTTCTCTACTGTCGAGTTAGTATAGATATCAATGCCCAGCTTCTTATACTGTTTGGCCAGCTCTTTCGAAACGTCCTCGTCTTCTACAGGTACGACATTGGGAAGGAATTCCACTATCGTAACCTTTGTCCCGAGACTGGCGTATACATAGGCAAACTCAACCCCGATCGCGCCCGAACCTATCACCAGGAGACTTTTGGGCTGTTTTTCGAGGCTCATGGCCTTCCGGTATTCAATTACCTTCTCGCCGTCTATTTTGATATTGGGAAGTTCGCGGGCCCTGGCGCCGGTTGCGATCACAACTCCTTTCCCGGCGCGGTATGTTGTTTTCTTACCGTCTTTGTCGGTCACTTCCACAGACTGATCCTTTACGACCTTGCCCGTCCCGAAGATCACATCTATTTTATTTTTTTTCATCAGGAATGTAACACCCTTGTTCATTCCTTCGGCCACGCCGCGGCTCCGTTTAATGACCGCGCTGAAGTCGGCTGAGCTCTCGGCTACGTTAATGCCGTAGTCTTTTGCGTGTTTGATGTATTCAAATACCTGAGCGCTTTTCAATAAGGCTTTGGTTGGGATACAGCCCCAGTTAAGGCAGATACCACCCAGGTTCTCTTTTTCTACGATCGCCACTTTTAGTCCCAATTGGGAGGCACGAATGGCGGTAGGATAGCCTCCGGGTCCGCTGCCTATCACAATAACGTCATAATTCTGAGACATTTGCAGGAAATTTTAATGTAAGTTTTATGAATGATATATTGGTCAGCGCGCCAACGGCGAAAAACCAGTGCAAAGGTAAAGGTTTTATGTTAATGACAGACCCTTAATTTTCTTACCTTTGTGCGCTAAAATCAAATAAAAAGCGATCAATGACATTAGATCAGGTAAAGCAGTTGGAAGAGCGGGTTGAAGCCTTGGGAAAATATCTGGACTATTCGACACGGAAAGAAAAACTCACGGAGCTGGAAATGCAGACCGCACAGCCGGAGTTCTGGGTGGATCCTGAACGGGCGGAGAATGTGATGAAGGACATTCGCGGACTGAAATTCTGGGTGAACGGGTATGAACAGCTCACCGGGCTAAGGGATGACCTGCAGACTATCTGGGAGTTTTTTGAATCGGGTGAAGCCACAGAAGAGGAGGTGGATGCGGAAGGGAAAAAGCTGGAGGAGAAGCTGGAGGAGCTGGAGTTTCGTAAAATGATGTCGGATGAAGGTGACGAACTGCCCGCAGTCATAGAGATCAACGCCGGAGCGGGAGGTACCGAATCACAGGACTGGGCTTCCATGCTGATGCGGATGTATATCATGTGGGCCGAGAAAAACGGCTATAAAGTCAGGGAGGTAGACCTGCAGGACGGAGATGTGGCAGGGGTAAAATCGGTAACCCTGGAGATTTCCGGTGACTATGCCTACGGGAACCTGAAGTCTGAGAATGGTGTACACAGGCTGGTACGTATTTCCCCGTTTGACTCCAACGCCAGGCGACATACTTCTTTCGCCTCCGTATATACTTACCCGCTGGTTACCGACGATATTGAAATAGAAGTAAACCCTGCGGACGTTACCTGGGACACCTTCCGTTCGGGGGGGGCCGGCGGACAGAACGTAAATAAAGTGGAGACAGCGGTACGCCTCCACCATAAGCCGTCGGGGATTATCATCGCCTGCCAGCAGGAGCGCTCGCAACTGATGAACAAGGAGGTGGCGCTGAGGCTTCTGAAGTCGCGGTTATACCAGATAGAGCTCGAAAAAAGGAATGCAGCCCGCGCTGAGGTAGAGGCTTCCAAACGCAAAATTGAGTGGGGGTCACAGATCAGGAGTTACGTCCTGGACGATCGCCGGGTGAAAGATCACCGAACCAATTACCAGACATCGGATACCGAAGGGGTCCTGAACGGGGGGATCAACGAATTCATCAAAGCATACCTTATGGAAGCCTAGCACTAAAGACTATTCCGGTGAAACTAAAATCCAACGAACCCTTTTGGCTGGTCAAAAACGGCCTCCTTCATACCTATCCATCTGTTGACAGGGACATCGATACGGAGCTTCTCGTCGTCGGAGGCGGTATTACCGGGAGCCTTATCAGCTATCAGTGTATAAAGGATAGGTATAAAACCGTCTTGGTCGATCGCCGGGAGATAGGCAACGGCAGTACTTCCGCTACGACCTCCATGCTGCAATACGAAATAGACACGCAGTTGCACGAGCTGATTGAGATGATAGGGGAGGAAGGCGCCCTGCTGAGCTACAGGGCCTGCTATGACTCGATCGATACGCTCGGCAAGCTGGTACGCGAAATTAAGTCGGACTGCGGTTTTGACCGTAAAGAATCCCTTTACTTTGCCGCATACAAAAAAGATCTCGGGAAGCTGGAAAAGGAATTTACCTGCAGGAAGGAATACGGGTTTCCCGTAAGCTGGCTTGACAGCGGGGAGATCGAAAAGAAATACGGGTTATCAGGGGCTCCGGGAGCCATTCTCAATAAGCAGGGCGGGAGTATAGATGCTTTTCGTTTTGCACACGACATGCATGCGTATAATGTGAAGAAGGGGCTTGAAATATTTGATAAGACCGAGCTGGCAGAGGTAAGCTACCATTCCCGCGGTGTGACGGCTGTTACGGAAGAAGGTTTCCGGATCAAAGCGAAGAAGATCATTTACTGCAACGGCTTCGAAAGCGTAGAGATCATCAAAGACGATTTTGTGAACCTGCTTTCAACGTATGCTATTGTGAGTGAGCCTCGTGAGGGGGCATACAAAGCGCTGGATGACACCCTTTTCTGGAATACCGCGTCGCCTTATCTCTACATGCGGACTACCGACGACGGTCGTTTCCTGGTGGGCGGTGAAGACGAAGAGTTCCGCGATGCAGCCAAACGCGACCACCTGATCGGGAAGAAGACAGAGAAGCTGGAAAAAGAGATTTCAAAGCTCTTTCCCGGTTATCCTTTCCGGACGGATTTCAGTTGGGCCGGCACCTTCGGCGAAACCAAAGACGGGCTTCCGTATATAGGTAAGCACCCGGATTTCCCGAGCGCCTATTTCGTGCTGGGTTTCGGGGGGAACGGGATCACTTTTTCAGTAATCGGAATGGAGATGCTTTCTGCTTTTCTTTCTCGTAAAGCTCATCCGCTGGATCGCTATTTCCGGTTCCGGAGATGAAAGCAGGCGGTTTCTACCCATCGGCTTTATTCCTGAACTTATTAGGCGGTAGCCTCTCTTTCTGAAATTTTCCTGTTTTCAGATCGTCAGTTGTAGCTCGCCAGGCTTCCCCGACTATGTATTACAGTACATTTTTTGCTATCATTGTATATCGAAACGTTATGAAGATATTGTTATGACAAGCTTGACCATTATTCTATTTTTTGCAACGTTTGCTTTAACAGCGGCAGGACAGGATTACACATCCGTATTTTCATTGAGTTCAGCAGACAAAAATCACCACATCGGGTCCGTCGAAGCCGATGTGGCGGAAATCTCTTCACGCAGGCTGACTGGCTTAACGGGCACCGGAAGTCACAACGGCGCCAGGATGGCAGCTTCCTGCTCACAGATCAATTATCCAATGCCGTCAGACTGGATGCCTGTCAACTACTACACGGGCGCAAGTGTGGGCGCAGACGGGTGGATTAACGGGGTAAACGTTTATCTGGATAAAGCAAAAGCGATGTATTTTGACTTATCTTCTTATGAAGAGACGTATGTTTCGGAAGTATATATAGGATTCGGACGGGCTTATTCAGCTAATCCCGAAAAGACCGTTCATGTTCGTATTTACGATGGAACCTCAGGTTCTCCGGGGATAGTACTCGGAGAGATGCCTTTGAACATGAAGCAGATCATGCAGGATAAATCCGCCGGCACCTATACGGCGGTCGTATTCAGGAATGGTGTTCCGCTTCCGGCTTCCGGGAAGATTTTTGTAGGGGTTGATTTCTCGGATCTCCAATGGAGCAGCAGTGTGAAAGATACCCTTTCGATTATCAGTAATTCGAACGGGCAGACCTCGCCCAGCTTAATCTGGGAGCTGCAGTCAAACAATTTGTGGTATCGCTACGGCACTGCCGGAAGCTGGAACCTGGACGCATCTTTGCTGATTCATCCGTTCCTGGCTTCTCCTCCTCCATCGATCGTGCTCAACGCTTCGGCCACTTCAGTCTGCGAGGGGATGACGCTGGACTTTGACGCTGCCGGGTCGACCTTCGAGTCGGGCATAGCCTGGACGTCGGCCGACGGCGACATGGTCACATCTGATAACACCCTTGGTACGGCCAGGTTCAGGTTTGATACTCCCGGTAGTCATTGGGTAACGCTGTATGCCGCTGGCGGGGGATGCGGTACCGTATTGTCAGATTCTGTACAGGTAACTGTCAATCCTAATACTTCCGCAGCAGGTTTAACGGCATCTTCAGAGAATATACAGGCAGGAACGGAGGTTACTTTTACTGCTTCGGTAGAAAGTGGCGTTACAAACCCGGTCTTTGAATTCAGGTGGAACGGTACAGCAGTTCAGGCCTCCGCTTCAAACGAGTGGAGATCAAGTGCACTTCTTGACGGCGATGTGATACAGGTGTTTGTTACCTCCAATACCTGCGTAGGGCCTTCGCAGCAGCTTACAATGCAGGTGCAGCTTCCGGTAAAGCTCATTCGTTTCGAAGTAGTTAAGAATGAGTCTGCAGCCAGGCTCATATGGGAGGTCACCGGGGAAAACAATACCTCGCATTATGACATTGAAGCTGGTACGGATATCGGCAGGATGAAAAAAGCCGGTAGGGTAAAGGCTTCTGAGCAAGAAGGGAGAAAAACTTATTCCTTCGATGACGGCGGCGGATATGGAGGTGCTACACCGGTCTATTACCGGCTGCGTGTGGAGGACAACGACGGTAGTTTTAGCTATTCCCCGATTATTTCGTTTTACCCAGGGAAGAGGGATAACCACCTGTATGCTTACCCTAATCCTGTAGCAGCCGGACAACAGGTGAAGCTTAGCATGAGAGGGGATGTGCAGCTTGTTTCGAGGGTAGCATTGTATACACGGACAGGGGTATTGGTAGGGGGTTACCCGGTTGAACAAAGCCGTGGCTTGTCTTTTGAGCTCCCTTCCGGAATACAAGGCGGTACTTATCTTATTTCGTATTACGACATGCAGGGAGCCCTATTGGGAGCTGGCAAGCTGGTGATCGACTAAACGCAGGTCGCCGCAAAATTGGAAGAGTAGTACATGTGGAATACTTTACTTCCCAAACGGGATGCCCGTCGCACTGATTGCACCCGGGAGCGGATTTACTTCGGCCATCCTGATTTTCAATAACCTGTTGAAATAGAGTTTTTTGTAGAA
>CAZLGW010000036.1:0-61722 GCA_964559125.1 uncultured Cytophagales bacterium | reverse complement strand
GGGTACCAGGACGACGGGTACCGTACCCAATGGCCCTGGCGGGACTGGGTGATCCATAGCTTCAACCGGAACATGCCCTACGACAAGTTCATTACCTGGCAGCTTGCGGGAGACCTCCTGCCCGACCCGACAAAGGAGCAGCTCCTGGCTACGGGCTTTAACCGTAACCACAAGATCACCGAAGAAGGCGGGGTCATACCGGAAGAGTACCGGGTATCGTATGTTTCCGACCGCACCGACCTGTTCGGCAAAGCCTTCCTGGGGATCACCGTGGAATGCGCCCGCTGCCATGACCACAAGTATGATCCTATCTCGCAGAAAGACTATTTCAGCCTGTTCGCATTTTTCAATAATGTGAATGAAGTGGGTATAGAATCGGTGATCGGCGGCCCGGAAACCTATGCCAAAAGACCCTATATGGAGATATCGCGGCATGACATCGATTCTATCCTTACTTTCGTCAACAAACCCGATACCAACCGGTTGATCGTGTCGGTGATGGACGATAGACCGGAAAAACGCCAGACTCACCTGCTGGTAAGAGGAGAATACGACGCCCCCGGCGAGGAGGTATTTCCTGAAACACCGCGGAAAATACTGGGATTCAATACAAATTATCCCAAAAACCGGCTCGGACTTTCGCAATGGCTTTTTGACACCAACAACCCCCTCACTGCCAGGGTATATGTCAATATCCTCTGGCAGGAATTCTTTGGTACAGGTATAGTCAAAACCACCGGCGATTTCGGGATGCAGGGAGAACTTCCCTCCAACCCGCGCCTGCTCGACTGGCTGGCGGTTGATTTCAGGGAAAACGGCTGGGATATCAAAAGGCTTATCAGGCAGATGGTCATGTCTTCCACCTACAGGCAGTCGTCGGTGGTCAGTCCTGAGAAATATGAACGCGACCCCGACAACCTGCTGCTGGCCAGGGGCCCCCGCTACAGGGTTAATGCCGAATTTATCAGGGACATCGTTTTATCGAGCAGCGGACTTCTCAGCAAAACCATCGGCGGCCCGAGCGTAAAGCCCTATCAGCCCGCAGGACTTTGGGAAGGCGCTACTTCGGGCAGGGGCCTCCTGTCTGTTTACAAGCAGGACAAAGGCAGCCGGCTCTACCGGCGGGGGATTTACACGCTCATCAAAAGAACGGTTCCGCCACCCTTTATGTCGATATTCGATGCAAGCAACCGGGATATCTGCGAAACCAAACGCCTGAAAACCAATACGCCGCTCCAGGCCCTGGTAATGATGAACGACCCTACCGTGCTGGAAGCCTCCCGCGTATTGGCTACCAACCTGCTGCTGGAAAGTTCGGACATCGATGAGAAGATAACAAAGGCTTTCCGGCTCATTGTCTGCCGCGTCCCAAGGCCGGAGGAAGTAAAGGTATTGCAGGAATATTTTGCCAGACAAGTGCAAACGACAGATACCCAGACAGCGCGGAAAATGATACAGGTAGGGGAATTCCCGCTTAATCCTGATGTTGCACCCGTCGAAGCAGCCGCGCTGATGCGGGTCATCTCCACTCTTTATAACCTTGAAGAAACGATTACTAAAACCTAGCTTCGACTACGCTCAGCTACCGTATGCCTTACACCCAATATCTGACACCCCATGGAAAAGGAAATAATTGAACACGGATTCAGTCTTAACCGCAGGAGATTTCTCTCTAATCTCAGCCTGGGGGTGGGAAGTGTAGCGCTGGGCTCCCTGCTGATGCCGGACCTGTTCAAAGGAGCCGGGGACGATAGCGATGCGATGCCGCCGGGAATTCCTCATTTTGCCCCGAAGGCCAAAAGAATTATCTATCTCTTCCAGAACGGGGCGCCTTCCCAGCAGGAGCTTTTCGACTACAAGCCTAAACTGCGGGAAATGAGAGGTGAAGAAATTCCTCCTTCAGTCAGGGGAAGCCAGCGCCTGACCGGGATGACAGCCAACCAGGCTTCATTCCCGCTGGTAGGGTCGTTTGTGGACTTTGCTCAGTACGGCCAGTCCGGGGCGTGGGTAAGCGAACTGATGCCCTATACCGCCAGGATCGTCGATGAGCTCTGTTTCGTAAAATCTATGTATACCGAAGCCATCAACCATGACCCTGCGCTGACATTTCTCCAGACAGGTGCGCAGCAGGGAAACCGGCCGAGTATGGGGGCCTGGCTCAGCTACGGATTGGGGAATCTTAACCAGAACCTCCCCTGTTTTACCGTGCTGCTGTCGCGCGGGATAGGCAACGGTCAGGGCGTATATTCCCGGCTATGGACCAACGGTTTCCTGGATTCGGTTCATCAGGGCGTCCAGTTCAGCAGCGGTGAAGACCCGGTACTCTACCTGCGCGACCCGGAAGGTATGGACCGGACCGGCCGCAGGGAAATGCTCGACAACCTGGCCACACTCAATGAAATGTCGTACCAGGAGTTCGGAGATCCTGAAATAGCGACCCGGATCAGGCAATATGAAATGGCTTACCGGATGCAGACCGCTATCCCCGACGTAATGGACGTAACGAAGGAGTCGGATGCTATGGTCAGGCTCTACGGGCCCGAATGCTTTATCCCGGGGACATACGCAGCCAATTGCCTCCTTGCCCGCAAGCTGGTTGAAAACGGGGTCAGGTTCGTGCAGCTCTATCACCAGGGATGGGATCAACATGGCAATCTGCCCTATGAGATTACCCAGCAGGCTAAAGATGTCGACCAGGCGTCGGCGGGACTGGTGATCGATCTGAAACAGAGAGGACTTCTTGACGATACGCTCGTTATCTGGGGCGGAGAGTTCGGACGGACCAGTTATACACAGGGAAAACTAACTCCTGATAACTATGGCCGCGATCACCACCCACGGTGCTTCACTATCTGGATGGCCGGGGGAGGAATCAAACCGGGAATAGTATACGGCGAAACCGACGAACTCGGGTACAACATCGCTCAAAACCCCGTTCATGTGCACGATTTTCATGCGACGGTGCTGCACCAGCTCGGGCTGGATCATGAAAAGCTGATATACAAGCATTTAGGAAGGCGCTACAGGCTTACCGACGTGGCGGGTAAGGTGGTCAGAGACATTATAAGTTAAATCCGCCCACTATCGCGCGTCTATGGTTACAAAAACCGAAAGCCTGGCAGCCAGAACCCTTTGGTCCCTGACCATCCTTATAGCCTTCCTGTTGTTGTTTGAAAAGGAGATCGTCGTTCCGGCGTGGCTGCAGTCATTCGGGCGTATGCACCCTCTCCTTCTGCATTTCCCGATTGTACTGACAATTCTCGCGGCCGGGTTCCAGTTGTACAGGTACCTTCGCGGTGAAAATATTCTCCCCGACTACCTGAGAATCCTGTGGCTGTCGTCGGCGCTCACAGCCGGTGTCACGGTACTGATGGGATTGTTCCTGTCGCAGGAGGAAGGTTACGCCGGAACAACGCTTTCATGGCATAAGTGGACCGGGACCGGTGTCTTTTACCTTGCCTCGCTTTTCTACTTTCTCCATACATCTCCCCGGCTCAGCAGGCTAAAAATCGCTATCCCTGCAATAACGGGCATTCTACTGATCGTATCAGGGCATTTCGGGGCCGAGCTCACACACGGGGAAGGATTTATTTCCGGGCCTCTTCAGAAATTCTCGCCCGGTAAGCAGGTCCCCATAGACCAGGCGCTGGTTTTCGAACACCTGGTCCTTCCGGTTTTCGAGGCAAAATGCACCGGGTGCCATAACGCAGGTAAAGCAAAAGGCGGGCTAGTCCTTATCGATTCTGTATCCATTGCCCGGGGCGGTAAAACCGGACCACTGACAGACCCCTACCAACCTTCGCTCAGCCTGCTGCTCGACAGGATCCATCTGCCTCAGGACGACAAAAAGCATATGCCTCCCAAAGGCAAACCCCAGCTCACACCCGAAGAAGAAGCGATCCTGCTGGCGTGGATAAGGGCCGGTACTCCCTACTCCACCAGGGTAATTGCCCTTTCACCCCGCGACTCGCTCAGCATCCTGGCCGGAAAAAGACTGAAACCGCAGGAAGCTGCCGAAGAGACAATTGTTTACGATTTTAAAGCCGCCGATCCGGAACTGATAGAGAGCCTGAACTCTGAATACAGGAATGTCACTCCTCTGGCCTACAACTCTCCGGGCCTAAGCGTGGATTTCTATGGCAGTCATGCCTATTCAAAAGCCCTGCTTGAAGATCTGGCACCCCTAAAAACACAGATCGTATCGCTCAGTCTCAACCGTATGCCGGCTACCGACGAAGATCTGAAGCTGGTGGCCGGCTTTGAAAACCTACGCCGGCTCAACCTGAATTTTACAGGTATTACCTCTAAGGGACTGACTCAACTGTCAGGCCTGAAACACCTGCGAACACTGTACCTGGCAGGAACCAGCCTCGAACCCGCAGAGCTTAACACCTTTTTATCCAAAAGCAAATCATTGAGGAGCGTCACCGTATGGGAAACCAATATGAAAGACGACGAGCTTTCGGCTGCGAAAAAGCAGTTCCCGGCTATTGCCTTCCTGGGCGATTTCAACCCGGACGACACGACCGGACTGAAGCTCAACAAGCCCCTGGCAAAAACAGACGACTGGGTTTTCGGGAAAAGCGCCAACCTGGAGCTATATCATCCCGTAAGAGGAGTACGGCTACACTATACGCTCAACGGAAGCGATCCTGACAGCCTTTCGGCGGAAGCTAACGGGCCGGTCAGGATCGATAGCACGACGGTGGTGCGTGTCAGAGGATATAAAGAGGGGTGGTATCCCAGCGATATCGCCGAATTCCAGCTGTTCCGCAATACTTACAAGCCCGATAGTGTTTTCCTGCTCACACCTCTCAACCGGGTACACCTTGCGGAAGGAGCACACACCTTTTTCGATAAAAAGCTGGGCGCCATCGGGGCCAACAACCCCGCGTGGGCCAACCATTTCGCCGGGGTACGCAACAATGACCTCGAGTTGCTGTGCTGGTTCAATAATCCGCCGGACCTGAAAACTGTGGGCTTAAGGATCATGGTGGAAGAGGAAACCGGGATCTACCCTCCCGGGATCATTGAAATATGGGGCGGGGAAAACGAAAACCGGCTTCGTATGCTGGTCAGGCAGGCTGCTACGAAGCTGCCCGAGCCACGGGAAAAGCCGACCTTGCAGAAAATAGAACTGCCTGTTAAAAGTGGCTCGTCGCTGAAATGCCTTAAAATAGTGCTGAAGCCGTTTCAACGTCCTAACGAAAGGCCGAAGCTTGTATTAGTAGATGAAATGTTTTTGAATTGATGCTGCTTAGTGCCGCGGTTCTTCTTCTGCCTGCGCTTCCAGGTTGAAAAGATCGTTGAGAACGTCTATAAGCGTTTCTGCTTCGCCTCTCTTGCAGGCAGCTTTTAACTGCAGCACCGGAAGCTTGATGATCTTCTGCATCATGGAAGAAGTAACCCTTTCCACGATCGCCAACTCGCTTTCCGACATTCCTTTCATATACCTGCTCAATTCCTCGCGACGGATCTGCTCGAGCGCGCTCTTGAGCTTATTGATCGTCGGAGAGACGATCATTTCCTTCGACCAGTCATTGAACTCTTCCAGAGCAGAGTCAATAATAAGCCTTACTGCCGGTATAGCGGCTATTCTTTTATCCAGCGCTTCGTCGGTCCTGGCTTTGATGGTGTCAATGTCATAAAGTACCACGCCATTCAGTTCTTCTACCGATGTCTCGACACTTCTGGGTACGGAAAGATCTATAAAATATTTGTACTTATTCAGGCTTCCCAACCTGGCGATCCTTTCCTTTGTAAAAAGAGGCTCACTCCTGGTGACGCTCGAAATTACGATATCGGCCTTAGCCAGAGCGGCATCCAGATCCTCCCAATCCGCCACACCGCACCCTGCTGATGCCGCAGCTTCCTCTGCCCGCTTCCTCGTCCTGTTGGTGATGAATATCTCTCCCGCTTCCTTATTGGCCAGGTTCTTACATACATCCTGCCCGATCTCCCCTACTCCTACTACCAATATGCTGGGTTTGTGTACGAGTGAAACCGCTAATTCCGCGGCAGCATACGATACCGATGCTGCGCCGTCCCGGAACTCCGTTTCAAGAGCAACCCTTTTATTGGCGAAGAAAATAGTATGCATGAGCCTATGAAGATAAGGACCGGCCAGTTGCAGGTCGGCAGAAGCCTGGTAGGCCCGCTTGATCTGGTTGGGCACCTGCATATCGCCCACTACCTGCGAATGAAGCCCTGTAGCTACTTCAAAAAGATGCCGGGCAGGCTGGTCACCGTCTTCGTAAAATTCGAAGTACGGCAAATACTCCTGGATATTGGAAATCCCCTTGAAAATCAAAAGCAATTTGACAAGCTCCTCCGTCAGGGAATGGGGTGCGTTGACATAGACTTCCGTCCGGTTGCAGGTAGAAACCACCAGCAGATCAGACACATCAAAAAATTCCTTTACCCGGAGCATGAATGCTTTTGCCTCTTCTTCAGACAATGCAATTTTCTCTCTTACGGCAAGGGGAGCTTTATGATAGGTTAGACTGACAACTTGGAAACAATTCTGCATGACTCGTTACATCAAAGAATCTTTTGTACAAAAATAGGGCTAAACCCTATATATACACCTATTTTGGGCCGGATAAACCCCAATTTAGAAGCCCTATAAATTACTCCCGGAACACTGCTTTTCAGAGGAAAAAAGCAGCGAGTCCGGTCATCAAAAAATATGATTTTGGTCATATCCGAAAGGCTTATCTATCTTTGAATATTCCGGCACGATTTTTTCCGTTATAAAGAGCAACCGGATATGACGATCCGGACTCCGGCAGTTTTATGGAAGTAAGCGAAGAAAAAAGCAAGTCGAAAATACGTTTCAATGCCGAATCGGTCCTGACCGGTATGCGCTGGGGACGATCTCTTTTTGCATACGGCCCGAAAGAACGGCTCAAGCTCATCATCGGCATCAACCTGGTCCTGATCAGTATCGTGTCGCTGATCTACACAGATACGCTCGTGAGCAAGTTCGCCGAGCGAGAGCGGAGACAGGTGAACCTGTACGCACAGTTTCTCGAAAATGCCCATAATGCTGTTGATAACCAGGATATCACTCCTGTATTCAACATGATCGACGAGGCTAACAATTATTACCAGATACCGGCCATATACGTAGACGACACGGGAGAACCCGGCGTTTATAATAATCTCAACATCCCTGAAAATATTTCAGTAGAACGGCGGCAGGAAATACTCCGGCAGAGAATAGCCTCCATGGCCCAGGAGCACGAGCCCATACCGGTAAAGCTGGACGAAGGCAGGGTGGGTTATATTTACTACAGCAGTTCGTCGCTTCTCAGGCAGCTACGCTACTATCCCTATATCCAGTTGTCGGGGATCTTTATCCTCGGTTTTCTCGCCTACCTGGCGTTTAGCTCGACCAGGAAAGCGGAACAGAACAAAGTATGGGTGGGCCTTGCCAAGGAAACTGCGCACCAGTTGGGCACGCCCATCTCTTCGCTCATTGCCTGGATCGAATACCTGCGCTCCGATCCTTCCTTCGATCATTCCATCGCCGACGAAATGGAAAAGGATGTGGAACGACTGGAAATGATCACAAACCGGTTTTCGAACATAGGCTCCGCTCCTACTCTCAAATCGGAAGATATAGGGGAGGTCATATACAATTTTATCGCTTATCTTCAGAAAAGGGTATCGAGCAAAGTCAAATTTACCATCGATAACCATATGCCTGACGGGCAAACCGCGATCATCAACAAAAACCTCTTTGAATGGGTTTTCGAGAACATCTGTAAAAATGCAGTAGATGCGATGGGCGGGGTCGGAAAGATCCATATCACCATGCAGGCTTCTCCCAGGCGGAATGAACTCGTCTTCGACATCAGGGACACCGGGAAAGGGATCAGCCCCGCCAATATCCGCAAAGTCTTCAGCCCTGGTTTCAGCACCAAAAAACGCGGCTGGGGGCTGGGGTTGACGCTTGCCAAAAGGATTATTGAAAGCTATCACGGCGGCAGGATTTTTGTAAAAAGCTCAGAACCGAATAAAGGGACTACCTTCCGGATTATTATAGCAACGGATCCGACGGGGAAGCTTGAGATGGCTTGAGGGGAGGGGTATTGTCTAAATCATACGGTTTTCGTATTTTTGAGCATAAATTCCGTTCAATTGAAGAAGATTCGTGATGAACTACAACGTATCATTTTCCGAAATGGAGAGGCTGGCCGCTCAGGAAAACTCAAAAAAACGCAGGATTTCCTTAGAAGAAATGCGGAAACAAGCGGGGGTTCTGAAAATCAGAAGCCACTCAAAAGAGAAGAAGCAGTTTGCTTAGCCCTTTTTGCTCGGGAAGAAGATCTTTTTTATAACGGGGCTATTTTAGAAGAGGCCTTTATCAGTGCAGGGGCGGAGCAGCGCGTTTACTACTTTGACGACTGTCACGTCATCAAGCTAAACGATGGTATTTTCTACGAAAGTTGGTTAGACTATTTTAACAACTTCCTGGTTCACAACTACTTCTTTCGTTCTACTGCCTATGAATTTTTAGGATTCAGAATCATTAACGATACACTTTATGCAGTGGTAAAACAGGAGTTTATCGTTTCTGATGAAATCACTGATTTAGAAAATGTACGGACTTTTCTTGAATATAACGGATTTCACAATACCCGGAATAACGACTACTATAATCCTGAATTAGGTTTAATATTTGAAGATCTGCATGATGAAAATGTGCTATCTGTTAACGGAATCTTCTATTTCATATATACGGTCTTTTATCTTACAGAAAGATTTTATCCATCAAATCCCGCATCATAAAGCTAGAAGCTTATATTCTGGCTCTGCCGCGATGTCTGTTGCAGGTAGGGGAAAGTTCAGATGTATAAGAAGCATAGAATTTTCAGTAATTTTTCCTTCTTCCTGAAGCTTCGATACACCAAAATACTAACTTGCCGGTCATGTACAGAATCATCATTGCTATCGACGGCTTCTCAAGCTGCGGAAAAAGCACTACAGCCAGGAAAGTTGCCGAGAACCTGGGCTACGCCTACGTAGACACCGGCGCCATGTATCGGGCGGTTACCCTGTATTTTCTCGAAAATCATGTAACTCCTACCAATCCCAGGGAAGTGGCTGCCGCTCTTGCCGGAATTTCCATCACGTTCCGGAGAAATCCTCATAACCAGGCCAACGAAACATTCCTGAACGGGCTGAACGTAGAGGCGGCAATAAGAAAAATGCACATTTCCGAACACGTGAGCCAGATCAGCGCAATACCCGAAGTAAGAAAGGCCATGGTTGCCCAGCAGCAATTGATGGGCCAGACAAAGGCGCTTGTAATGGACGGGCGCGATATAGGAAGCGTGGTGTTTCCCAAAGCCGAACTAAAGGTCTTCATGACGGCCGATCCGCTGATCCGGGCCCAGAGACGCCAGGCCGAGCTACTGGCAAAGGGGGAAATGGTTGAGCTGGAGGAAATCGTCGAAAACCTGCGGAAAAGAGACGAACTGGACACCACCCGGGAGGAAGGCCCGCTCATCAGGGCCGAAGACGCCATCCCGCTTGATAATTCTTTTTTAACTTTTGACGAACAGGTGGACCTGGTCACAGGCTGGGCAGACGCGAAGATCGCGAGGCTCAGCCGGCTGGAGGAAATTCACCGGAAAAGTCTTTAGGAGCATGCCTGACTTTGACTATCTCATCGTAGGCCAGGGAATAGCAGGCACCTCCCTTGCATGGCATATGCATCTAAAAGGGCTCCGCTTTTTGCTTATCGACAATCCTGACCGCCCTTCATCATCCCGTGTCGCAGCAGGTATCTTCAACCCGCTTACCGGCAGGAAACTGGTAAAGACCTGGCTCGCCGATCGGTTGTTTCCCTATGCCGCCGGTTTCTACGGACAGGTGGAGAAAACCCTTGGGATCAAATGCCTCCATTATACCGATATTTTCAGGCCGTACCGGAACCCTGACGAAAAAGACAACTATCTCCGCTGGGCTGTGGAAAACGGCTACGAGGCCTATATTTCACGGCAGCAACCGGATTTCACCGGCAACCGCTTCATCCATGCGCCCTTTAACGGCCTTTCTATTACCAGGTCAGGGTGGCTTGATCTGCCACATTTTCTCGACAGTAGTCGTAATTACTTCAAAGCTGCGGGTTGCTTCCGGGAAGCGGATTTTGCATCGGAAGACCTGGCGCTGGACGATCAGCAGGCTGTCTGGCAGGAAATGCGCTTTAAAAAAGTGATCAACTGTACCGGTATAGGAGCCGAAAAGGATTCCTATTTCAACTGGCTGCCTTTCAACCCGGTTAAAGGCCAGGTGCTCGACTGCCGGGTAGAAGGCTATGATGTGGAAGAAATCGTTAACCAGGGTATATTTATCCTTCCGCTGGGAGACGGCCTGGTAAGGATCGGCGCTACCTATTCGTGGCATGACCTGGATTGGGAAACCAGTGAAGACGCCCTCCGGTATCTGTCCGAAAAAGCATCGGGCCTGCTGAAAGCGCCTTTTTCCGTAGCAGCGCAACGGGCAGGCATCAGGCCCTCATCGGCAGACCGCCGGCCGTTCGTAGGCAGGCATCCCGAATATGGCCGGCTGTATATCTTTAACGGATTGGGAACAAAGGGAGTTACCCTGGCACCTTTTTTCGCGCAACAATTGGTAAATTTACTCGCCAACGGGGAAGAATTACACCCGGAAGTGAATATTAAGCGTTATTTTTCGTTATATTCCAAGCCTGGATTTTCGTAAACCTTATATATGAGCCATTATTCCGGACGTTTCAGAAACCTGATCCTACTGATATTCGCACTTGCCGCGGTAACCCCACAGGCCTTCGGGCAGTTGTATCCTTCCCGCGAGAAGTTCGGCAAGAACCGGATCCAGTACCGTAATTTTAAGTGGCGGATCTTTCAGACCTCCAATTTCGAAGTCTATTTCTACCAGAACGGCGATAACCTTGCCCGCCTGACAGCCCAGTTTGCCGAAACCGAATTTGACCGCGTAACGGATATCCTCGGCTATACTCCCTACAACCGCATCAAAATTTTCCTTTACAATTCCCCGGAAGAACTCGAACAAAGCAATATCGGCATCGCTACGTTCGACGAACTGAGCGAAATGGATATCGACCTGGCCCAGTCGCGCCTGGAAGTGGCTTTTACCGGCGACCAGATCAGCTTCAGGAAGGAGCTCGTCAACCAGATAGCAAGGCTTTTCGTATATGACATGCTATATGGCGGCAACCTCAAGGATGCCTTGCAGAGCTCCATTCTGCTCACCCTGCCCGACTGGTTTATGTCTGGAATTGCCCGTTACGTGGCCGACGGATGGTCTCCCGAGTTGAATAATTACATGCAGGATCTCATCCAGCACCGCAACGTACGCAGGCCGTCGCTTTTTGAAGGGGAAGATGCCGCCCTCATCGGACAATCTATCTGGAACTATATTGCCGAAGAATACGGGAAGGACAATATTTCCAATATTCTGAACCTGACCAGGATTATCCGTACTGAGCAGACAAGTATTACCAGTACGCTCGGCGTCCCTTCGTTCAGCAGGTTCCTTTCCAACTGGCGGAATTACTACTCCGAAATAGTCAACACTGCCAAATCATCGTATAAGGCCTCTTCACCGTCCTGGAGCTATAAGATCGGGAATCTCGAAAAATTGAAGCTCGGGGCCCGTGTCGATATCTCTCCGGACAATAAAATGCTGGCGATCAGCGAGCCCCACAAACGTAATTACAGGGTCAGCACTTATAACCTGGAGACCGGGAGAAAGATGGTTATACGGCAGGGCAATATCCTTTCCAACCATATTTCAAAAGGGGGAAGCATTCCCCATGTCGGCTGGACAAAAGACAACATACTCGTAGTACTTTTGCCCGGTCATGACAGGCACCACGTATTTGTCTACGAAAAGCTCGACACTAAAAAGCCCAGGATCATCCGGCGGACTTCACTGAGGAACCTGGACCATATTGTCCACATGGATGTATCCAAAGACGGTACTACCCTGGCCGTCAGCGCCGACAAGGGCGGGCAGAACGATCTTTATCTCATCAACATCAACCGGGGCTCTACCATCCCGCTGACCAACGACCTGTATGACGACCTTTCACCGCGCTTTGTAGGCAATTCCAACCGCAAGCTTGTATTTGCCAGCAACCGCCCCACCGATACCCTCAGGGTACGGGGCGATTTCAAAACGATCAGGAATTCACTGGGAATCTTCGAGCATAGCGGCGTGCCGAGAAGTCCGCAGGCCCCTAAGCTGCTGGATTCGCTCGGAACCTACAACCTGCCGGTCTACGCGTCTGAAACAGACCTTTATTTTCTCTCCGATCTGAAAGGGATTTCCAACCTTTTCAGGTACAATTTCAACTCTAAGACTATCACGCAGAGCACCAATTTCATCCATGGTCTCAAAAACCCGGCGATCAGGCCCTCGGGCAACGGCGGGCTGGCTTTTCTCGAGGTGAATAAAGGCGAGCTCCGGATCGTCTACCAGGGTAATTTCTCGCCTGGAGGAATAGCCGAGACACCGGTTTTCAGAAAGGGCATATCCGGTGTTACCACCCTGAACAGATCGGCCTCAAGGGATATAGCGGAACCCGCAACAGACCAGCCCGACACCCTTGCGAAGGCTCCTGAAGAGGTAGCCGGGGCGATGGAGCTTGAGCTGCGTCCGGGAGAGGTGGATACCGATAACTATATCTTCGATGAAGATGTGATCCAGAGTATAGGAGGTATATCCAGCCGGAGAATTACCGGGGGGCGCGTACCGCTGGCCACTCCGCGCCTCAGGACACGCGAAAATATCAATGTGAACGGCCCGTTCAACTATAAAGGTCTTTTCATTGCCAACGACTCTAAATCCGAATGGGCGTGGGACCCCGTCCGCCGTTTCGGGTACCGCCAGTCTGTATCGATGAACGACCTGCTGGAGAATAACGTATTGAAAGCTGGCGGTTTCCTGGCAATGAACGGACAAAGCTTCTTCAAAACGTATGATCTTTTCCTTGAATATAACCTCAACAAATATCGTATCGACTACGCTGCCCGGTACGACAGGAGCAATCTTTATGTGGCGATGGGAGGCGGGCCGCACAAATACCGTTACAACCAGGTCTTGCTGACTGCCTCCTACCCTTTCACCCGCACGAGCAGGTTCAGCATCTCTCCCGCCTATACCTCTACCTACCTGATCAGGACCATGATGTCCACCCCGATCAAGTCTTCCCACTACCTTGGTTTCAAATCTGAGCTGGTCTTCGACAATTCGGTGGTGAACGGAATGAATATGACGGAAGGTACCAAAATGAAAATACGGTATGAGAATCATCTGGGAGTATCCAGGATTTCCGACAGCTTTTACAGGGTAAGCCTTGATTTCAGACGCTATCAGAAGCTTCACCGCGACCTGGTACTGGCCATACGGATCGCAGGAAGCCACTCGGGAGGAAGAGCGCCCAAAAACAGCAGCATGGGGGGAATGGAGAACTGGATAAGCTCGACCGCCGTGAGCAATGAGGCCATTTACAACCCCTTTGAGTTCGGCGAAAATGTCGACAACCGTGATATTTTCTTTACCGAGTTTGCAACAAACCTGAGAGGCTTCAGGCTAAACCGGCTAAGCGGAGTTACCTACATGTTGTCAAATGTCGAATTGAGGATACCGCTGGTCAAATACCTTTACCGCGGGCCTATTACATCCAATTTCCTGAGAAATCTGCAGTTTGTCGGTTTCACCGATATCGGCACGGCATGGACCGGCAAAGGGCCGTTCAGCCAGGAAAACAGCCTCAACACGGAGATCATCGGTGGAAACGGTCTGCCTTTCAGGGCTACCGTAGTGAATTTCCGCAATCCTTATATCTGGGGGTACGGCCTCGGCGTACGGACTATGATCTTCGGTATCTACGGGAAGCTCGATTATGCATGGGGGGTCGACAACTCCGTTATCAAGAAGCCTATCCCCTACCTGACGCTCGGCTATGATTTTTAAGCGCCGGAGCTAAGCAGGCCGTCTTTCATGACGAGGCGGCGGTCTGCCATTTCGGCCAGGTGCTCGTTGTGCGTAACGATAACGAAGGTACAATCCATTTCCCGGCGTATTTCAAAAAAGAGCCGGTGCAGCTCTTCGGCATTACGGGAATCCAGGTTGCCGCTGGGTTCATCGGCAAATACGACTTCCGGCTTATTGATCAGGGCGCGTGCCACGGCAACCCTTTGCTGTTCTCCGCCCGACAACTGGGAAGGCAGATGATCCTCCCGTCCCGACAGCCCCAGCATTTCCAGTAATTTCCCGCCCCTCTGCCTGATCTCACGTTCGTTTCCGCCCTTTCCTATGAAAGCCGGCATACATACGTTTTCAAGGGCCGTGAATTCACCGAGCAGGTTATGGAACTGGAAGACAAAACCGATATACCGGTTCCGAAAATCCGCCAGCTCCCCGTCGTTAAGCGAAAAGATATCTTTCCCGTTAAAAAAAACATTGCCGGAATCGGGCTTGTCGAGCGTACCCATCACATGCAGCAAAGTACTCTTCCCCGCACCTGAAGCCCCCACGATAGCCACGATCTCTCCTTTACTGATCTGCATATCTATTCCTCTCAGGACTTTCAGATTCCCGTACGAACGATGCACTTCCTTTACTTCCAGAATGGCGGCCATAGCTGCTTTTTATTAAGCCCGTAGTATTCCTATTGATTATTTCGCTAATTTGGCGTGAAAATACCAATTCTTACCATATTACTCATGAATATTCACGAATATCAGGGCAAAAGCATTTTAAAGAAATACGGCGTACGTATCCAGGAAGGGATTGTCGCCGATACACCGGATATAGCCGTAGAAGTGGCCAGGAACCTTACCGAGCAGACAGGCACCAAATGGTATGTGGTTAAGTCACAGATCCATGCCGGCGGACGCGGAAAAGGCAAAATAGCAGGCAGCGAGCAGAGAGGGGTGGCACTGGCAAAATCTGTAGAGGATGTCAGGACAATTGCCAAGAACATACTCGGTAAAATTCTCGTTACCCACCAGACCGGCCCTGAAGGGAAACAGGTCAACAAAGTCCTGATCGCGGAAGATGTTTATTATCCCGGTCCGAGCGAACCTAAAGAATATTACCTTTCTATCCTGCTTGACCGCACCCTGAACCGTAACGTGATCATGGCAAGCACGGAAGGAGGGATGGATATAGAAGACGTGGCTGAAAAGCACCCCGAGAAGATCATCAAGGAATGGATCGACCCGCACGTTGGGCTCCAGGCTTTCCAGGCGCGCAAAGTTGCTTTCGAGCTCGGACTGTCGGGCGAGGCCTTCAAAGAAATGGTTAAATTCATTACCGCTCTTTATCGCGCTTATATCGAAAGCGACGCTTCCATGTTCGAGATCAACCCGGTGCTTAAGACTTCGGACAACAAGATACTGGCCGTAGACGCCAAGGTAAATCTTGACGACAACGCACTGTTCCGTCATCCCGACCTGGCCGAAATGCGTGATACCAACGAGGAAGACCCGCTTGAAGTAGAAGCCAGCGCCAACAATCTCAACTACGTAAAACTCGACGGAAACGTAGGCTGTATGGTGAACGGGGCCGGTCTGGCGATGGCCACTATGGACCTCATCAAGCTTTCGGGTGGCGACCCGGCCAACTTCCTCGACGTGGGAGGCGGTGCAAATGCAACTACCGTAGAAGCCGGTTTCAGGATCATCCTGAAAGACCCGAACGTAAAAGCCATCCTGATCAACATCTTCGGCGGTATCGTCCGTTGCGACAGGGTAGCTACCGGCGTTGTCGAAGCCTATAAGGCGATCGGTGAAATCCCTGTACCGATTATAGTGCGTCTGCAGGGCACCAACGCTGCCGAAGGTGCGAAAATTATCGACGAATCGGGCCTGAAAGTATACTCGGCGATTGAGTTCAAAGAAGCCGCTACGAAGGTCAGCGAAGTTTTGAAGGAGCTGGGAGTATAAAATCTTCCTTTCCTTAAAAGCCCCGGTGCAGATAGTACCGGGGCTTTTGCTTTTTCATAAGCTATCAGTCTTCCCCACCTTAACGTCAACAACAAGTAACATACTCTCCATAGTTGTTAGCTCCAAACCTCTCCCCGGCTACTTTTGCCAAATGAGCCTCACTTCAAAACATGATAAGTTCATTCGGGCTATCCTGGCTGATAAGGAGATTGCCATCGATTACTTCCGTACCGCCCTGCCTGCCTATATAGTGGAAAGGCTGGATTTTTCAACGCTTACCCAACTTCCGGATACTTACGTTTCCAACGAACTGCGGAAGGCGCCCATAACTATAAGAAAGAGAGCTATGACTACACTGGACTATCTGCGGGAGGATGGCCGCCAGGAAGAGCGTGAGAAGGCTATCCGCAATATGATCCTGAAAGGTTCAACTACAGAGTTTATTTGTGATGTTTTGGAAGTAACGCCGGACTAAGTCGCCCGCATCCGGGAGGAATTGAAGAACTGAACACGTACCTGCCTCCCCCATTACCTCATTTATAGCCCTTGTTGCAGGCGCTGGTCTTACTTTCCCGGCCTATAACGCTTCCGGTATTCCAGCGGCGTACACCCTTTCAACTGCCTGAACTGCCTGGCGATATTCTTGCTGTCGTTGAAGCCGAGATCCATGGCGATCTCGAACACGCTCATATCCGTTTCCAGCAGCCTGGTCGTAAACTTCTCCATTCTCAGGTTGAAGATGTACTTGTAAATAGGAAGCCCGGTCATTTGCTGGAAACGCTTTTCCAGGGCTCTTCTCGACAAGGCCACCTGTTTAACGACATCATCTACCTGGAGGTTCTTCTCAATATTCTGGTGTATAAACTTTAATGATGACGCTATGTCGTCATCATTGGTCGCGTAGATATCTGTCGACTGCCGGGTGATCACCTGCGTAGGCTTTACGACGATATTGTAAAAGTCGGAAGTACCGTTTTCGATCATGTGGTGCAGCAGCCTGGCGGTGTCATATCCTCCCTTCTCCGCGTCCTGCCCTATGCTCGAAAGAGGCGGATCGGAAAACTCACAGATCATCTCATCATTGTCCACACCGAGCACTGCCACTTCTTCCGGTATCCGGATGCCCGAATGCCGGCAGGCTTCCGTAATATGCTGCCCCTGGTTGTCGTCGCAGGCCATCAGCGCTATCGGCTTGGGAAGCGATTTGAGCCACTGGCTCAGTGAGCTGGGCTTGTAAAACCAAAGCTCACCGGTCCTCGACATCCTGTGCTCAAAATAATGCACCTCATGCCCGGCCGCCCGGATCGTATCTTCGAAGCCTTCAGCCCGTTCGCGCGACCATACAATATCGCTGAAACCATAAAAGGCGAAATTCTTAAAGCCTTTCTTAAGAAAATAGTCGGCTCCCATTACACCGGCGTCATAGTGCGCGCCGGTTATGTTAGGAATACTATTAAAACGCTCCTTGAAATCCTGGGCAATAACCGGGATCCCGGCCTTTACTATAAGCTCTATCTTCGGATCATTATACAGCTGCCCGATGATCCCATCCGCCTCCCATTCAAGCGCCCACTCCAATATCCCTTCTATCCCGATTGTTTCGCGCTGATAGACCGGCATTCTGCAGAAAATCCACGGACCATGCTCGCGCGAATACCTGGCAATCCCTTTCAGTAGGCTTTTGCTGTATTCCTCGGCAAAATCGATAAGAAGAATAATTTTATACATAGCTGGTTCGTCGCTACTTCATCCCTATGTCTCAGAATAGTGCTCCTCTTACAAATTTAGTAAGGTTAGGGAATAGACCGGCAACAGCTTTTCTACCTTCTTCTAAAAATGATGTAAATTCTCTTAAAATATGACTGCAATCATACTTTGATAAAGATACAGTAGGGTACCTCTGCCCTCGTTGGTTTATTTATAATTAATCTATTTAATAATAATGAGAGAGTGGATTTTCCTTTTTCCAATCGTATTGATTCTTACCGGTTGCTCCAAAGACGATCCGGAAGAGCCGGCACCTGCCCTTGAGGTTAAATCTGTTAAGATCGATGCCAGAAGCTACTCCGATTGGGTTTATTTTTCCTTCGAAAAGGGAACAACGATTGAAATAAACAAAGAAAACTTCAATAAAAGCCTTGACTGGGACATCGCTTTTCACCGTAACGACGTACGCCTCAACTGTGGAAGCTCAGGCCAGGGCGCCGGAGGGGCTGTTAAAACCCAGGCGAAGTCTCTGTCGGAAGTCTCCACAGCTCCTTCTACCGGGTATATAGTGGATGCGGTTAAATCTATCATGGTGAAATTTACGCTCCCCGTACCAATATTCGAAGATCAGCCTGCCAATAACGAGATCGAATGGCTGAATGTCGATACCAGCAATCCGCCGCCCGTATATACGCTTTACGACCATGTATATGTAGTCAAAACCGCCGCCGGCAAATTTGCCAAAATCAAATTCGCCAACTACCTGAGCGACAAAAACGAAACGATGGTCATTTCTCTTGACTATGTCTATCAGCCCGACGGCTCCCCACGTTTTTAACCTTGTGGCTTCGACTCCGCTCAGCCACCCCGGATCAAAGCGTCAGTTGACCGGAGTCGAGGTAGCGGAGCGGAGTCGAAGCTACCGGCGCTGATAACCTTTTATTCATAATGAATCTGAGAATAGCCTCTGTCTGCTTCCTGCTGTGGTACTTTCTTCCGGGCTTGTCGGTGGCACAGACCGGTGTCCTGCAGGGAAGGGTAATCTCGAAAAACGGCAAGGAACCCCTCTCCTACGCAACTGTCTCCGTCGATACGGTGAGCACAGTGACGGATTCGGAAGGCCGCTTTACGCTTACCGTCCCTGACGGGTACGACGAGGCCCGGCTGAAGGTTTCGCATGTAGGGTACGCTACAGCGTTTGTCCCACTTGCAGGCGCAGCGGTGATAGAACTGGAAGAAGATATCAGTAACCTGAACGAAATTGTCATCACCGCAACCCGTACGCCCAAGCTACTGAAAGACAGCCCCGTGCTGACGCGTATCATCACTTCCAGGGATATCGAAAAGCTCAATACCGGGAATTTCCTGTCATTGCTGGAAGCAGAGCTCCCCGGACTGGAATTCACCAGCAACGCCAATGTCCCCAATATCAACATGCAGGGATTGGGCGGCAACTACGTGCTATTCCTGATAGATGGTGAGCGGATAGCCGGCGAAACCCGGAATAATATCGACTACGAGCTTTTAAATCCCAACAACATTGAAAGAATAGAGATCGTAAAAGGCTCGCTGTCGACCCTCTACGGCTCATCTGCTATTGGGGGCGTTATCAATATTATTACCAAAAAGAGCACGCAATCACTACATCTGAATGCTGCTATCCGTTTCGGAAGTTACGGAGAACAGCAGCATGCTGTCTCGGGAGGCACCAAAAGGAAACGCTTTTCGGCCCATAGCTCCGCCCTCTGGAAAAGATCGGATAACTACCTTCTGAAAGACCGGGAATACCTCCGGCGCATCTATCCCGACACGGTAGTCAGCGACAAGGTGCTGAGAACAAAGGAAGTAGAAGGAGGAAAGGTACTCAACCTCGAACAAAAGCTCGGGTATTCCTTTTCAGACAAGTTTACTTCCGAATTAAAGGGGACCTACCTGCACCGGGAACGCTTCAATGCCGGAGCCGAAGGCACGGTGATGCACAACCTCTATTCCGGCTACAATGCCCTGCTGAAAAGCCGCTGGCAGATCGGTGAGGGCCACAACGCCGAGTTCAGCTACAATTTCAGTCTTTACGACAAGGTAAACCACTATCACCGCATTGATCTCAAAGAGAAGGATTATACCAACGTCCTGCACAATATCCGCATTCTTTCCAGCAACAGGCTTACCCAAAAACAGCAGCTTACCAGCGGCATGGAATATCTCGGCGAAAGCCTGTCGACCTATATGTTTGCCGACGGCGCCAGGTCTTCAGTAAAAAGTTATACGGTATACACGCAGCACGACTACGCCATTGCTGCCCGGCTCAATATGGTGACAGGCATACGATGGGACAAGCATTCGGACTACGGGGGCAATTTCAGCCCGACTGTATCCGCCAAATTTGATCTTTCCGACCGTATGTCGCTCCGGACGTCGTATGCATCCGGCTTCCGGTCGCCGAGCCTGAAGGAGCTCTATACCAACTGGGACCACCTCGGTATGTTCCAGATAATAGGGAATCCCAACCTGCAGCCCGAAAAAAGCCGTACCGTTTCCGTAACCGCCGACTACGGGAACAGTAATTTCTACCTATCGGTCAATGCCTTTCACAATCATATCAGGGATAAGCTCAACCTGCTCTGGAATGCTACCAGCGACACTGTATATTATCACAATTCGGAGCGTCAGCTGCTGAAGGGCGTTGAGATCAATACCAGCTTTTCTCCTTTGAAAAACCTGAGGATACAGGCCGGGTATACCTATACGGACGACGGCCTGACCGAACGCGGCAGAAACCTTTCCACTACCCGGCCGCATACGGCTACTTTCAAGGCAGATTACTCGCTGGCCTGGGGACTGCACCGCGCTACAGCCGCCCTTAACGGGAAATTCCTGGGAAGAGCCAACGTATATACCGGGGAAAGCGAAAGCCGGTACTACAAAATCGAATACCCCGGCTACAGTACCTGGCGGCTGAATATTTCGGGCCAATACCGGCAATACCTGACGCTGGGCGCCGGCATCAACAATGTTTTCAATTACACCGCTGAAGTAAACAGTTTTTATTCATCCCTGTCGCCAGGCCGCACCTGGTTTGCAAGCCTTTCGGTGAACATAGACAGGCTTTTTGAAAAAAACAGATGATTTCAGAAAATTTTCACTAAACATAAAATCCATTATGATACTCGAAATTACAGGGATCAAGCTTATTGCAATGGCTGCCTTTGCAGGTACATTGTTGTCATTCAGCGCTGAAACTACCCATACCCTGCCCGTACAGGGGAAATACAAGTGGGTTTTCGAAATCCCCGGGAAAGGCGCCCAGACTTCGGTGCACGACTTCCGGCAGAATTCTGTCGTCTATACCATGCAGGGTTCTGCATACAGTGTGGAATACGGCATGAACGTCCTGGATTACAATAGGGAGCTAAACAGGATTATCCTGAAAGGAACCGACGGAAGCCCGAAAGCCGGCAGGTTTTTTGCTATCTTTTTAAAAGACGTTACTAAAGATGCCGTGACCATGTATAAAAAGGAATTTGTATCACTGGAAAATGCCATCGTTTTCCCCCTCCCGTCTGACTCGGATACTGAAAGTCACGGCTGGAACACCTACCGGAAAGTCAGCGAATAGCCGGTTTTCAAAGGCTCATCAGTATCTTTCCCGGGCAAAAGAACATCGATGAGCCTTTCCTTTACGTCTGATAGTTTTTTATATGTGATGGGGGAACTGTTTATAACTCCTGATAATATCTTCCAGTCTTTCGTCAGGAATAAAGCCCAGAGTGTCAATCAATTCCACTTCCTGATAACCCTTGTGAAGAGTATTGATTACGATATTGTGATTTTCCGGTACCACGGCCGAGGGGACTTTCAGACATAGATGTTCCGCGTGGTCAAACCACTCATCCCCTATTTTCCGGCACTCCTGGTAATTTCTGAAATCCCGCCAGTTCCCGGGTAGTTCAGACGTGTCTACTTCCAGGAAAGCCGCGTTTGAAGGAATCCGGATAACCATAATCCTGAAATCTGTATTAAACCCAAGGCCTTTCCGGTAGTGCATCGTTTCGAGATAAGCAAGCGAAACACTTTCGGCGGTATAAAGCACTTTCCGCCGCTCACTGTTCCATCTTCCTGCCAGTCCACCCGCGTATAATGTGTGCGAATACTTCTTATGTACAATCCTGTAAACCAGCATTATAAGGGGTATCCTTGTGCTAACTTTTCTATCTCCTCTCCTAAAAGATCTACCCCTCCGGGAGTAGTGATGAAATCTATCGGTTTCTCCCCTGAATTCCAGAACGGACGGTTCATCCAAAGGGTAAATTCCTCCATCGAGCCAAATATCTCCTCTCCCTGGTTGTAGAGATTGACTAGCTTCAGAAGATGCTCGCCATAAGCCGGATCCAGGTATTTTTCCTGCTCCCTGTAATTACTTAATGTCCGCGGAGAAAGATTGATAACTTCAGCAAGTTTTTTTTCCGGCATTTTTATAGCATTTGCCAGAGAATAAAATACGTCTGTTCTCACGCCTTCTCTGGCCTTCTTTATGAGGGAATAGTCATCTTTTATAATGAAATGACGGAAAACCGGCCTCGCACTATAAGTTTCCACAGGTTCTGAAACTATGGAAACGGCATCTGCAGTTTTATCTTTTCTTTTCTTCGCCATTTTACAATTCTATTTTCACAAATGTAGTATTTTTTCAATTACGAAAATGCATTTTTTCCACATCATCTTTTAAACGCTATAAAACCGGGTGCTATCAAAATCGCAGCGGTATTTCTGATCAGCAGTCAATATTCTCCACAAGGATCCGCAAACACTTTTTTCTTATAAATGTACTTTTTACATTTGTAAAGAAATTTCAATTCATTCCTGGGTAAATCCTTAAATTAATAATTAATAAGTTTAATTTTTGCGTATGAAATTATACGGCCGCCCGGCAGCGACACTCCTGCTCCTTGCCTTGTTCCCCTTCTCGATTTACAGCCAGGCCGATAAAAGGATGCTGGTGTTTTCAAAAACCGAAGCCTTCAGGCATGCTTCGATCCCGGCCGGGCAGAAAGCGCTTATAAAGCTTGGAGCAGAAAATGGTATTTCGGTAGATACCACGGAAAACTCCACAGTTTTTACGGAGGATAACCTTCGCCGTTACGGAGCCGTTGTCTTCCTCAATACAACGGGCGACGTGCTCGATACGGAGCAGCAGAGCGCATTTGAAAGGTATATACAGGGAGGCGGCGGCTATGTGGGTGTACACGCCGCTACCGATACCGAATATGAATGGCCGTGGTATAACAGGCTCTCGGGCGCCTATTTCATGAGTCATCCGAAAATCCAGGAAGCCGAATCTTACGCCGTCAATAAAGACCACCCCTCCATGTTCGGCTTTCCCGACCGCTGGAAAATAAAAGATGAGTTCTACGATTTCAAATCGTTCAATAAAGACGTCAACGTATTGGTCAAAATTGACGAAAAAACCTATAGCGGCGGGAAAATGGGAGGCGATCACCCGATGTCGTGGTACCATGAGTTTGACGGCGGTAAGGCCTTTTATACCAACTTCGGACACGAAGATGCTACCTATGAAAACCCCGTTTTCCTGAAACACCTGCTGGGCGGGATACAGTATGTCTGGGCCGAGAGGATAGATTACACAAAAGCCAGGCCCGAAGAAAACCGCTTTGACAGGAACATACTGGCTGAAGGCCTCGACGAGCCTACCGAGCTGGTGGTGCTCGACGATCATAAAGTACTTTTTACCGAGCGTAAGGGCGCCGTCAAATTGTATGATCCCAAAACCGGGAAAATCAAGGTAGTAGCGGAAGTGCCGGTTTATATAAAATTCGAATACGGGTTAATGGGGATGAACATCGACCCGGATTTCAAAAACAACAAGTGGATCTATCTTTTCTACTCTCCCTTGTCTACTGCTGCAGACACAGCCCAGCATCTCTCCAGGTTTGTATACGACACCACCCGCGATACACTTCTGCTCGACACCGAAAAAGTGTTGCTGACCGTGCCGGTGAAACGTACCGATTGCTGTCATACAGGCGGCTCCCTCGAATGGGATGCTCAGGGCAACCTGTACCTTTCTACGGGAGACGATGTCAATCCTTTCGCATCCAACGGCTTCAGCCCGTCTGACGGCAGGCCCGGCCGCGAAGGCTGGAATGCAATGTACACCTCTTCCAATACCAATGACCTGCGCGGCAAGATACTCAGGATCAAGCCAAAGGACGACGGTACCTATACTATCCCTGAAGGAAACCTCTTCCCGCCGGGTACGCCTAAGGCCAGGCCTGAAATCTACGTGATGGGCAACCGGAACCCCTACCGTATTTCGGTCGACAAACGTACCGGGTTCCTTTACTGGGGAGAAGTAGGTCCGGACGCGGCCAACGACAAGCCCGACAGAGGTCCGAGAGGGCACGATGAAGTAAACCAGGCCCGTAAGGCAGGGTATTTCGGCTGGCCCCTGTTCGTGGCCGACAACCGGGCATATAACCGATATGATTTCGACACACAGGTTTCCGGGGAAAAATATGACGCAGCCAGGCCGATCAACGATTCCCCGCACAATACAGGGCTCCGTGAGCTGCCCCCCGCCCAGTCTGCCTTCATCTACTATCCCTATGCCGATTCTCCCGAATTCGGGCCCATCGTCGGGAAAGGGGGAAGGAATGCCATGGCCGGCCCGGTTTACTACTTTGACGACTTTGACAATGGGAAAGACAAGTTCCCGAGGTATTACGACGGCAAATTCTTTGCATACGACTGGATACGCGATTATATCAATATCGTAAGCATGAATAAGAACGGCGACCTCTCACATATCGAGCGTTTTATGCCCAACGAGAAGTTCAGCCATCCCATCGATATGCAGTTTGCAAAAGACGGCTCTTTGTATATTCTTGAGTATGGCAACAAATGGTTTGCCCAGAACGACGATGCCAGGCTTACACATATCACATTCAACCCGGGCAACCGGGCTCCCAAAGCCGTTGCCTCGGCCGACAGGACAACCGGAGCGGTTCCGTTAACCATCAGGTTTTCTTCCGAAGGCTCGCTGGATTACGACGGCGACGCGATCAGCTATTCATGGAATTTCGGAAGAGGACAGGGCGCCAGCACCAATGCCAACCCGACTTTCGTATATAAGAGGGCGGGCGAATATACCGCCGTTCTTACCGTTACCGACTCCCACGGAAACGCCAGGAGTTCGAACGTCGTGATCAAAGCCGGGAATGAGCCTCCGAAAGTAGAAATAGCCATTAAAGGGAACCAGAGCTTTTACTGGAAAGATAAACCCGTAAGCTACGAAGTGAAGGTGTCTGATAAGGAGGACGGCTCTCTGGCTGCAAAAACGATAGCACCCGAAGACATTTATATGCACATCAACTACCTGGAGGGCTTCGACAAAACGCTGCTCGCGCAGGGACACCAGGCGAATACGGGATTTGCAACCGGTAAAAGGCTGATCGAGCTCAGCGACTGCCAGGCCTGCCATACGATCAGCCAAAAGTCGATCGGTCCTACTTATACCGATATTGCCAAAAAGTACGAGAAGGATAACAATGCACAGAAAACACTTGCCAAAAAGATTATCGAAGGCGGAGGCGGCGTTTGGGGGGAGCAGGCAATGGCGCCCCACCCTCAACACAAAATGCCGGAAGCAGAGGATATGGTCAAATATATTCTTTCACTTGCCAAGGAGCAGAAGGCGAGCAGTCCGCTGAAAGGAAACTATCTTCCGGAACCGAAGGACAAACCCGGGTCTTATATTTTCTCTGCCAGCTATACGGATAAAGGTACCCATTCTATGGGGCCTCTTACAGGTGGACAGGCAGTCTCCCTGCGTCCTTCCGTGCTTCCTGCCAATACCTATGACGAAGGTGTCAATATTGTCAGGTACAAAATACCCGAAAATGCTCCCAACGCAGGGCAGGAGCTTGTGACGGGAGCATCGAACCGTGCTTTCATCCGCTTCGATGACATAGATATTTCAAATGTGAAGAAGATCGCAGTCGGCGCTATGTCGTCGAAAGGCAAAACAGCCGGTGGAAAGCTGGAAATCAGGCTCGACACCCCGAACGGACCGAAGATAGGAGAAGGAACGGTGACGGAAGATACGGCTCATCCTGTTCAAATCAGCTTAAAACCCGCAGCGACACCTAAAAAACGGCCCTTGTACTTCGTTTTTGTCAACCCAGACGCCAAAGGGAAGCAGCTTTTCTCCATAGGCGACATATCATTCGAGCTCTGAAACAGCCGCATAAACAACAGCCCGGTACTCAAAAATACCGGGCTGTTTTCGTTTTTGACCTTAAATCGCCATGTTAGTATTAGTACTGTGAGATTATTTTACAGTAGTTAATCATAAAGAGACGGGCCGGAAAGATCTGACCGGTAGCACTAACAAATCACAAAGATGCAGGTATTACGAAATATATATCAGGTGGGCGGCGATCTGAACGGCATTACGTTCGACGAACCGCGCGCACTCTGGAACGACGCCAACAGCTACGTCATCGATACCGGTCAGGGGCTGATCATGATCGACTGCGGCTGCGGAGATACAATGGAGCAGATCTTCAACAATATGCGTTACTGGAACCTGGACCCTTCCTCTATCCGGTATTGTATCCTTACCCATCCCCATTTCGACCACGCCGGCGGCGGACATAAGCTTAAGGAGATGGGCGTAAAGTTTATCGCGATAGAAGAAACCGCAGATGCGGTGGCATCGGGCGACGACAGGTGCTGCGGCTACCTTTACCATAAGACCTTCGTCCCTTTTGAAGTAGACCGGAAGCTGAAAGACGGGGAAGAATTCGAAGTTCTCGGGCTGAAATTCAGGACAGTCCACGTCCCGGGCCACAGCATGGGCTGCACGGCCTACCTGCTCCCCTGGGAGGGCAGGCTTCTCAACTTCAGCGGCGACGTGATCGGAACCCTCCTCGGCGGGGATTTCGGCTGGGACGGAAGTATCGATTTCAATAAACCCGTTTATATTCAATCGCTTCTCAAGCTTTCCAGGATCGATGTGGATATCATGCTCCCGGGTCATGGGCTGATTTACTTCCACAAACCCCGGATCAGAGTGGAAGAAGCGCTAAACTCCGCGCTTATTCAATGGCGATAGCATTCTTTCAAAAAAAAGAGGCCAAACCCTTGTATTAGAAAAACACAATATCTAACTTTGCGGAAATTTTAGCGAACACATCCGTTCGTTTCTCTGCTTCACAGACGAAATACCTGGGTATTTCCGTCCACTACACAGCCAACTTGTTTGGCCTTCAGTATGGTCCTGCAGAGCCTCCGGGTGTATCGCGGCAGGCTTTGGTAAACCAAAATGGTGAAATCGGCTTAACTATTCTCTTCCGAGGCTCATTGAACGATGCTCCTTCAATGTCCCGGCATGGTTAGATATGTTTATTCAACATGGTTATTTTTCAGCCGACACACTGTATCGGTTACCACTGTCAAATTAAAAAAGTTCAATTGTACTGAATTAAAAGCAAAACAAAAATGACAGTTATTGAAAGTAATTCCACTGTTGAGACATTCCAGGAACTGGGTGTTTCGGAAGAGATCCTGAAAGGGCTTGCCGCCATGGGGATCGAAAAACCCTCGCCCATACAGGCACAGGGAATTCCGCCGGTATTGGAAGGAAACGACGTGATAGGACAGGCACAAACCGGAACCGGCAAAACCGCTGCTTTCGGGATCCCGGTGCTTGAAAGAATCGATGCCTCTGATAACGTTATCCAGGCACTGATCCTTTGCCCGACGCGCGAACTGGCCGTACAGGTCTCTGAAGAGATCAGGAAAATCGGGAAATACCTCCCTCAGATCAAAATCGAGGCCATCTACGGCGGAGATTCGATAGAGCGCCAGATCCGCTCGCTGCGTAAGGGCGTCCACATCGTAGTGGGTACGCCCGGTCGTGTGATGGACCACCTCGAAAGGGGAACGCTCAATCTCGACAACGTTAAAATGATGGTGCTCGACGAAGCAGACGAAATGCTCGACATGGGTTTCCGCGAGGATATAGAAAGCATCCTTACCGATATGCCGGATGAAAGGCAGACTATCCTTTTCTCGGCCACTATGTCGAAGCCTATTATGGCTATCACCCGGAAGTTCCAGGACAACCCGGTGCTGATCAAGGTAGTAAGAAACGAACTGACCAACCAGAATATCGAACAGGTCTATTTCGAAGTAAAACCCCAGGCAAAAGTGGAGGTGATGACCCGCCTTATCGACATGCACGATATTAAATCCCTCCTGGTGTTCTGTAATACAAAGCGCAAGGTAGACGAGATCGTCGAAGAGCTTCAGCTTCGCGGGTATGCTGCCGAAGGGCTTCACGGCGACTTGCGCCAGCAGCAGCGCAACAACGTGATGAGCAAATTCAAAGCCGGGGTTACGACGATACTCGTGGCTACCGACGTTGCCGCACGGGGTATCGACGTAAGCGGGCTCGACGCGGTTATCAACTACGACATACCGCTCGACGAAGAATATTACGTGCACCGTATCGGTCGTACAGGCCGTGCCGGGATGTCGGGAAAGGCATTTTCAATGGTAGCCCGCGATGAGAAATTCAGGCTTAGGGGCATAGAATCGTATGCCAAGGCGAAAATCGAGAAGGGTGTGATCCCGTCTTTTGAAGATATACTCGGGGTACGCAAAGCGCGCTTCGTAGATAATATAGCCGCAACTATCAATGAAAACGACGACATCGCTTCTTACGAGGATGTGCTTGAGTCGCTACGTCACAGCGGCTATACCGTAGAGCAGGTCATCGCAGCTATGGCTCAGAAAATCATGGGTGTTCAGAAAAATGAATATGCCGATGGTAACCTGGCCTGGGAGGAAAGAAGAAGCGACAGGCGCGGTGAGGAACGTTTTGAAAGACGCGGTGGCGACAGAAAAGGCGGAGGACGCTTTGAAAGCCGCAGCGGCGACAGAAGAGGCGACAGGTTCGGAGATCGCGATCGTCGTGGCGGAGACCGTGGAGGCTTCGGCGGACGCAATGAAGGAAGACGTGGAAGAGGGCAATCTGAACCCGGCATGACCCGGCTGTTTTTCAACCTGGGAAGGCAGGACCACCTGCAGCCACGCGATTTTGTGGGCGCTATTGCCGGTGAAGCCAACATTCCCGGTACTTCCATCGGCGCTATCGATATTCACGATAAATTCACTTATGTCGACATCCCCGAGCGTGATGTCCGCTCCGTGCTCCATGCCATGGACGGAAACACGATCAAAGGGAAGTTTGTGAATGTGGATGTAGCCAAATAAGGCTTTACGGTATAGGTTACACAGAGAGCCACAGAGATGATGAAGAGAGCCACAGAGGCGTAATCCTTCATTTCTCTGTGGCTCTCTTTTTTCCTCCGTGGCTCTCTGTGTCTTTAATTCCAATCTCTACTTCTCCCTCTCAAAATAAAAAATCCCCCTTTTATTCCCGATCACCAGATCGTCTTTACCATCGCCATTCATATCGGTAACAACCATGTGCAATCCTGATCCTGAATTGTCGTCCAGCACATGCCGCTTCCACGAAGGATTTTTGCCCGGTATAAACTCATACCAGATCAGCAGGGGCGGATCATGCTCGCCGGGATCATTGCCGTTATGGGCAAAGAAACGCTTCCCGGTAACCAGGTCGGGATGGCCGTCGCCGTTGAGATCCGTAAATGCCAGACTGTGGGTCTGCGCCAACGACTTATCGATAAGGTGCGTCTTCCATTCCGGGTTGCCGTCCTTTCCCTTCACCTGCTCAAACCACCAGACTCCGAATTGATGTGCAGAGCTTGAAATAACATCCATCAGCCCGTCGCCATTGAAGTCATGCACATACATCTGGGCGCTCGGCTCTCCGAAATCCGCCCGGTGAAACTTCCAGTTCCTTTGCGTGCGGTCTTCAGGAGCCTCCCACCATCCCTGCGTGATGATCACATCCTTACGGCCGTCTCCGTTCATATCCGCAAAGCCCAGGCCATGGGTGTATTTATGGGTCGCGAGCGTATCGTTATCGCTGATCACGAATTTATCCCATTGCGTTTTTCCTTCCCCTGAAGGGGATTTCAACCAGATAAACTCCTTAGCTTCCGAATCGTTGCAGATAATATCCAGGCGTCCGTCGCCGTCCACATCTTCAAACAACGGAGACTCATTACCCACCGAAGTATGTAGCAGATGCATAGGCCAGTGCCCCGGCTTCCCCTGCGGGTTTTCATACCAGTAAGCAGCTTTCCCCGGGTGATCGATCCGTATATAATCTACCCAGCCGTCCTGGTTTATATCCATTGCAAAATGCAGGAAAGCGTTCCCGTAGGTGTTGACTGCAAACGAAAGCGGCGGGGCCAGCTCGTGCATTTTCCAATCCGGCGCTTCAAACCAATAGGACCCTGCCATGATATCGGGCTTCCCGTCCCGGTTCACATCGCCTGTCGCCACTCCTTCTGCAATAAACTCCCTGGTGAGGGTATGCTTTTTGAATTTCACATCTTCACCTTTCTGAACCTGCGCGCATCCTGTCCCGATTTGTAATATCAGGTATGAGGCAAAGGGAATTATTTTGTTCATTGTATAAAGTTGCATGACGTAAAGTTGTTTGTTGTAGATAGCTATTTACTTCACAGTTAAAAGATAAGTTATCAATTCGTAAAAGTCATTTTCGGGAATAGTATACCGGAACTGGTCAGGCATTATGGTCATATTTACGGTAAAGTAATCGGCTATCTCACCTTTAGGAACTGAAAATTCCTGTCCTGCGTGATCGGCAAACACCAGCGTGGCTCCTTCGGCACGACGGTAAAGTCCGAGTTTCTGCTCTCCCGATTTCAGGTTGATCTGGTAGGTTTTGAAAGCTTCGGTAATATTCCGGTTCGGCGAAAGGATCTTTTCTGTAAGGGCTTTGGCCCCCCAGTTGCCGATCCCGTCCAACTGCGGTCCGACCATCCCGCCTGCGCCCTTGATCTGGTGACATGCCGAACAATTGCCCATGAATATTTCCCGGCCTTTTCCCGGATTTCCTTTATACTTTTTTACGCCTTCTTCCCGCACTACAAGCAGGTCGCCCAGCTCTTTGGCTGCTGCTTCGCTCCGGGTCAACAGATGCTGAAGCAGGGTATCGTCATTGTTTTTGAGGTAATCAGTCAGGACTGTTTTCAGCCTCCGGGCCTGCAACAGATCGATCGGGGCCTCATCTTTTTCCATTGCATCGACCACCTGGCCTATTCCTCCCGGCGCCATGGCAATAGAAGAAAGTATGGCCGACTGCAGGTTACGCGGACTGCCCGGAAGCTGCCTGCGCAGCACGGCCAGGTTTTCCGTAGAAGGATTGGCTGCTATAGCCGGTGCCAGTTTTTCCTTGTAACCGGAACTCGTCGCCTGATTATTGAACAGCGCTGTAAAAACAGGTGTATAAGCTATGGGTGAAATCTTCACAAGGGCTTCTGCGGCGGCTTGCTGAAAGTCGGGCGGATTTCCTAATGAGAGAAACGGCAGCAGCGCCTCCGCCATACTGCTCAACCGCATCTGCCCCGCAATCTCAGCCGCATTGCTAAACTGGATTTTACCTGTATTACCGGAAGTAAGCAGGGCTTCCGGCGATTTCCTGCCATACATAAGCACTACTTCCCGGGCTGCTTTCCCGGCCAGTGAAACGAGAACAGGCGGCCTGTTTCTCCCCGACTGCTGCAATCCCCTGGCTATGGCCTGCAGCCGCGACAGGTAGGCGGGATCCGTAGCAGCAAAATTTCTGACTATGGAAACGGAAAGCACCTCCGCCTGGCCCGGGGTGATATGTGAAGCCGTGTATTCAAGAAAAGCCTCCGGCGATTCCGGGATATTACCTTCCAGCAGGCAGGCCAGTACAAAATTGGCCATGGTTTTACCCGGGAGATCGAGCGCCGCCTTCATGATCAGGGTCTTCTGTTCTGTCGTCCACAAACGCCTTATCACTTTAGCTGCCACACTCTTGTCTGCAAGATTTTTCCTGATCGCCAGCAATACGGTATGCTCCAGGTGCGAATCTTCGGCTGATATAGCAGAATAAATATTTATTAACGGCGTTAGATTTTCTATCGAAGGGAATTCAGCAAGTACTTCCGCCGCTGTCCGCTGTATGAAAGGGCTTTTGTCTGTCAGCATCCCGGTTATCCGGTACCTGAGTTTTTCATCCGGTACCGGTTGCTCCGCAATGATGCGGAGCGTATGGATCCTGATCTCTTCGTTTCCGGAATCCAGCCCCATACCGATCAGCCGGTCGTCCAGGCCCCGGAGCCGGTACAGGAGCCATAAGGCCTGTACCCGCGCCTGCCAGGGTTTTGCCTCGTTCGCCGCCAGCACCCTGAGCGGGTTGACGGCTGTATTTCCGAAACTGTCAAAAATCCGGTCTGCCAGCCGCATGCGTATGTTGAGCTGGGGGATATCAAGATTTTCGATAAGCTCCTGCAATGGCGCCTTTGACCAGTCTCTCGACGACCAGGCCGCTTTTTCCCCACCTTTGTAAGAAATCCGCCATATCCTGCCGCTCGACCTGTCCCTACCCGGGTGTTTAAGATCGACTTCATAATGTCCGATGATGCGGTTGTAAAAATCGGCGACGTAAATAGCGCCATCGGGCCCTACCTTAATATCGACCGGTCTGAACCAGGGATCGTCGCTCCGCAGAAAATCTTCCTCAAATTTAAGCACAGGCGTAGAGCCTTTAAAGCTGACGGAATTGCGACTGATGCGACTGGTCACCACATCGCCGATAAAGAAGTTATTACGGTAAGATTGCGGAAAAAGAATCCCGGTATAATAGACGAGCCCGGCGAGTGCGGTCGATCCGAGCTCATAGCTGGTCATCTCCGGTCCGAACCCGATACCGGTCGGCTTTTTCCCGAAATGCGGGTAATCTGCGCCCGGTATGAGCTGGTATACCGGTTTGGAATGGCAATCTACCGAATAGAGATACCCGCGCTCGTCGTAGCTGAATCCGAAGGGGTTTACCCTCCCGTAGGTAGTCTGCTCGGCGCGGCTCCCGTCGGTACGGAAGCGGAAGGTATTGCCTGAAAACATGGTAAGCGAGTCACCGTCTTTACCGGCTATGCGCGAAGTATTGGAGAATCCGTGGCTGGAATGCATCCATCCGTCGAATCCGCGGATAAAGTTGTTAACCATTCCGTGGGTATCGTTATAGCCGAACGGGCCCAATAGCTTAACGGTCTCATCGGCCTTGTCGTCGCCGTTCCGGTCTTTAAAATAATAAACGTCCGGAATGCTGTAAGCGATCGCCCCATCGCTCATGGGCATGATTCCTATCGGGATATTTAACCCGGTTTTGAAATCAGTAAACTTATCTGCTCTCCCATCCCCATCGAGGTCCTCAAGGATCGTAATTTTATCCTTCCCCTCTTCGCCGGCTGCTGCCATGGGATATTCCGTCGACTGTGTAACCCACAACCGGCCTTTGTCGTCGAACTCGATATTCATGGGCTTTCCTATCTGCGGCTCCGATGCAAACAGTGTGATCTCGAAGCCGGGCGGCAGTCTGAACCCTTTCGCCTCCTTTTCAGGTGTCTGGAAGCCCGTACTCCTGACGTGCTCGGCATACCGGTCGGCTTCCCCCGAACCCGTCGTCTGCTGCCGGGGTATTGTACAACCAATGAAAAGGATGGCCATAGCGACCATCCTGTGAAAATTGCGGAGAAAGCTTTTTTTCATAAATCCTGCCCTTCAATACATACGTTTATACTTTAAGCGGATCAGGATGCACCCAGGGACCTCGATAGGCCCGGACAAGCAATTTTGTTGCCTCCGGATCATTTTTAACCGTCCTCGTAGCCGGATCGTAAGCCAGCGGCCTACCCAGCTCCATAGAAAGATTGGCGAGTATGCACGACGCCGTGGAGATATGTCCTTCTTCGATATCTGCCACCGGACGGGTACCTTTTTCGATAGCCTTCAGGAAATCTAGCATATGCAACCTGGTGGCGGGCGCTGCGTTCAGCTCTATCCTCTCTTCCGTGAGGTCCTCCGGGTATTTCTCCCTCTCATAAACCACATCCTTATGTATCTTCGTCCCCTCTTTTCCATGCGGTATGAAATCGCAGGCCATGGTGCTTCCCCAAAGCGTGCCCTTATCGCCGTAAAGCGTAAACGACCAGGGGTAATCGGGGTTGGCAGGTGTACCCCACGTACGGTGCTGCCAGACACAATTCAGCTCGTCATATTCGAACACTGCGGTCTGGGTATCCGATATATTGGATTTTCCTTCTTTCTGCACGTAAATCCCGCCGACCGAGCTGATGCTTTTAGGCCAGCCAAGGCCGAGCATCCACCTGACCGTATCAAACATATGAACGCACATATCGCCGGTGATCCCGTTTCCGTACTCCATAAAAGTCCTCCACCACCTCATATGCGGAAGGCCGTCGTAAGGGCGCAGCGGTGCGGGACCGGTCCACATTTCATAATCAAGATAATCAGGTACCGGTTCAAGCGGCGGATTCCCGTTTGCCCTCATGTGGTAATAGCAGCACATTTCAACATGGGAGATTTTCCCCAGCAAACCTGCCTCCACTATATTCTTTTTGGCATCGATCAGGTGGGGCGTACTTTTTCGCTGGGTACCTACCTGGACTACCTTTTTATACTTCCGGGCCGCGGCTACCATGGCTTCGCCTTCCATCACATCGACGCTTATCGGCTTCTGTACGTATACATGCGCTCCCGCTTTCACAGCATCGATCGCCTGCAGGGCGTGCCAGTGATCGGGACTTCCTATAACGACAATATCCAGCTCGTGCTCAGCCAGGAGCTTGCGGTAATCGCTGTACAACCGGGGCATTTTGCGGGATTTCTGCCTTTCGCTTACCAGTTTCGCTGCTGCCTCGAGTATGTTTTTATCGACATCGCAGATGGCCACCACCTCTACATCCGCCACCTGTATCAGCCTGAAAAGGTCGCTTTTGCCATACCAGCCGCTCCCTATCAACGCTACCCGGTAAGACTTCGAAGAATTGGCCAGGTTCATACCCTCTGCACCTAAAGAAGCCAGCGCGAACGAAGCCGTAGCTCCCTGTAAAAATTTCCTGCGATTGATATGAAATGTAGTCATGGAAAAAAAGAATATGTTCCGATCCTCGATACCTATCGGACGGGAATTTTAATAAAATAATTTACACTTAAAAATTGCCTCATCGCCATATCTACTCTCCCGATAGCTATCAGCAGTACACATTTTCCCATCGCCTCATTGCCTCATCGTCACATCTACGTCCATTTTTTCCATCTAAAATACCCGAACAACGCCAGGGCGATGAAAAGCATAACTCCCCAGGTGATGTAATACCCGTTGGGAAGGTGCAGTTCAGGCATGTTGTCAAAATTCATACCGTAAACCCCGACGATAAAAGTCAGCGGCATGAAAATCGCAGAAAATATGGTCAGCGTCTTCATCACCTGGTTCATCTTATAGCTCATAGACGACAGGTGCAGATCGACAAGGCTGGCGAGCAGATCGCGATAGATCTCTATTGTTTCCACTGTCTGGATGACATGGTCGTACAGGTCCCTGAAATAAGGGACCACGGGAGGCTCCAGAAACCCACTATCGGTTCTCAGGATTTCAGATATCATCTCCCGGAGCGGCAATACACATCGCCTCATTACGGTGAGATCCTGCTTGAGCCCATACAGGTCTCCCAGCTTGTAGTTGGCACTTCCCTTTATGATCTCATCTTCCACGAGATCGAGCCTTTCCTCGAGCTTTTCCAGGACAATAAAATAATTGTCCACCACTATATCGATAAGCGAAAACAGGAGGTAATCCACTCCGTTGGAACGGGTCTTTCCTACAGAGGTTTTGAGTCTCTTTTCAACCTCCGCAAAAGCGTCACCGCTGATTTCCTCCTGGAAGGAAAGCATCAGGCCCCGCTTTACCACGAAACTGATATGCTCCGTTTCCATACCCATTTCAATGGTGCCTCCTTTCACACCTTTACCCTGTACGGGATTTTTATAGCTCAGACCTTTCAGTACTACAAACATCGTTTCATCGTCCAGCCACTCTATTTTGGGCTTTTGAGTGGTATTGAGTATGTCCTCGAGAACGAGGGTATGAATATGAAACCTGCTGCCCAGGTGAGCGATAATGGCTGCGTTATGAATCCCGTTGATGTTGTACCAGGTAACGACATCGCCCGGCACATCCCGCGCCGGATCATCCATTCCCCGCCCGTCGGTGATACGTTCTTCCGAGAAATAAGTTTTGCTATACCTGATCCTTGTTATTTCGGTATTAAGGTCTATCTCCGGTCCTACGTAAGTAAGTGTACCCGGTGAGGTGAGCAGATTCCGGTTTTTACCATGCTTCCTTTTTGCCATAATACTAATGTTGTTTTTTGGGCTTGCCGGCTCAATTTACTCTTATTCCCGGTGATAATATACCGTATACCCATCTTATATTCCTTAAATTGCACCAGCTTCAGATAACCTTCATATATGGACAGAGAGGATATTCACATTATTGCCGGAAACAGCGACTGGCCTGCAAAGGGTATTGAAGCTGCTTTAAAAGACAAGGTTTATCCCAATCCGCATGACTGGCTGAACTTCATTAAATGGAGCTTTCTCGCCCTGGGCACCGCCCTTACCATGGCGGGTATTGTCATTTTCTTCGCCTACAACTGGGACAACCTGGACAAGTTTCTCAAAATGGGGCTGATCGCCGCAGGGCTGCTTATCCTGGTAGTCCTGGCTGTGATACCCGGCCCCGGCCGGCTCATCAGGCAGGCAGCTCTTACAGCCGCCTCGGTAATGGCCGGTGTTTTATTTGCCGTATTCGGGCAAATCTATCAGACGGGTGCGAACGCATTCGATTTTTTCTTCGCCTGGACCGTTTTTGTCGCTGTTTGGGTAGCGGTATCCCGTTTTCCCGTACTCTGGCTTCTGTATTTTATACTGCTGAACACGACCTGGTTCCTCTACGTCGGGCAGGTCGCTCACGATCGCCTGTCAGGCTATGGCCTGGTCGTTGCTACAGCTATGAACTTCTGCATCCTGGTAGCAGTTCATGCCCGGCCACGCTTTTTTAACAGCTATCCTGAAAGTAACAGATGGCTTTCTTATGCTGTCTCCATCGCTTCGGCCATAATTGCGGTCATCGGTTTCGGCAGCGCTTTATCGGGTTCCGAACAGTGGATCAGGCTGTCTGTGGCTTCCCTCCTTATAGCAGCGCTTTGCTTTTATCTTTTTAACAAAGGAATGCGAACCCGAAACCTGTTTTATATATCCCTGGTCGGCGCGGTGGTGTTGTATACAGGTATTCTGATTGTCGGAAAGTTTATCGAGGATAAAAACGCGCTCATTATCGATACACTTTTTGTTACGGGAGCCCTTTACGGAATGGTTTCCTGGTTATTACGGTTAAACAAAAGCTGGAAGAATGATGCGAAATGAAATCCAGGAATGGCTTGAAAAACAGGACTTCCGTTTTAATGAGGAGGCCATCAGCCGCATCTACGACTCCCGTGAACAAAACCCCGGTCATATCGCCATACGGATACTCATCATACTCGGTACTCTGCTTGCGGCTGGCCTGATTGTCTCCATGCTCTTTTCATTCGGCATATATGACTCCGCTATTGCCATGCTCATTACCGGGACCGCGGGCATTATAGCAGGGCTATGGATCCATTTGAAGCGACAGAGCGACGTGACCGATACCATTTCTATCTCGCTTATATTGATGGGGTATGCCAGTATAGCATTTGGACTCGTAGAATGGAAGGCTGACGTAGGGCTGATCTGTGCAATCCTCATAGCTATCTCCACAACCTGCTTTCTCCTTTCAGGAAATTTTATCCTTCCGTTTCTAAGCACTGTTTCGGCCTGTATATGCCTTTTTATATGGATCCAGGCAAAATGCCTTCCCGTTTTTATCCCCGTGCTCTACAGCTCCCTGGCTGCTTTGCTGCTGCTTGTATATCTTTTCGAGGGCAGCCTACTCGTTCTTTTCAGAAAACATACCTTACGTTATCAGCCTTTGCGGCTGGGGCTGCTGGTTTCAGTACTGGCCGGGCTCTACTTTTTCTCTCCGTTCTTCCTGGGAGGGCTGCGGGAATTCCCTCTGAAAAACTACCAGTTATACTTTTCGGTACCGGTATCACTGATCTCCCTGTTTGCTGTCGCCCACCTGCTTCGCGAAGCACAATCTGCTGCAGTTTCATGGAAAATTGCTGTTTTTCTGATAGTCACCCTTGTACTGGGCTTAACGCTGCTTGCCCCGGCCATTAGTCTTTCGCTTTACCTTCTTATCATCACATTTTACAATGCACATAAAACCGGAACCGTCATCAGCATTGTATCGCTTTGCTTTGCTATCGGGCTGTACTACTACGATCTTCATTTTTCGCTGCTTGTCAAATCGGTATTGCTGATACTACCGGGATTAATATTCCTGATCGCATACTGGCTGATAGTTAGGACTGAACGCGCCGGCTGAGCGGAGTCGGCGGGATTATAAAAAGAAATTATGTCAAAGGCCAATAAATTCCTGATCGTAGCTAACCTGGCAGCCCTGTTCCTGTATTTCGGGTACACGGTATACCAGAAAGAAATCCTGCTGAAAGACGGGACGCTGCTCCTGCTTAAGCTCGCCCCGGTAGATCCCCGTTCCCTGATGCAGGGAGACTATATGGAGCTGCGCTATACATTCCCCTCTCCCACCGGAGAATTACTTTCCCGCGAAGACACACTGCCGAGACGGGGTTTCTGTGTCGTTGAATCTGACGCCGAAGGTATTGCCTCCATCAAACGATTCCAGGCTTCGAAAGAACCCCTTTTTCCCGGTGAACACCTTATTGGCTATACCAGGCCCGACTACCGCGTCAGGATAGGAGCCGAATCGTTCTTTTTCCAGGAAGGTACCGGATCGTTCTATGAAAAGGCGGAATACGGAGGTCTGAAAGTAGATAAGGACGGCAACAGCCTCCTGATCGGGCTTTTCGACGATCAGAAAAACCGGATCGTCCCGGTCGTTCCTGCACAACCGGGCAAAGAGGAGGTCCATACGGAATCACTCGAACCGGAATGAGTAAAGATCCGAATCCTTCATCGAGATACGAAGGCGTACCACCTTCCCGGCGAGCCTGCTTACATCGCTCTTGCCATTCCAGGTAACGACGCGCCTGATCTCATTGCCGATGATTTCCTGGCAGTTGTCGAGGGTATAACCTTCCAGGGGCTTCCCCGCCTGGTCCTGGATTTCAACCCGGATACTGCCGGCAGCCGATGTGGCATAGTTGATCTCAAGTTCCTTCCCTGAGAAAATAAAGGGCTTCGTAATAACCTCCCCGCCCTTATAGTCCGCTTTGAGCGACGAAAAGCCGTCTAACCGCATCGAATACCGTTTGATGTGGGCTGTAGGCTGCGCATAGTCTTCATTTACATAGACCGACATTTCTTCGGGACTCGTCTGCACCACGTTCAGAACCGGGTAATTGGAACGGGAAACCCAGTTACGGAGCCCAATCCCCGGACGGACGTACGACTCCATAAAAGTACGGTCGTATACATGATCCCCGCGGCTGGTCATCAGCACCGCATCCGAGCAATCTTTGTAATACTTCGGGTTTACTTTCAATGTAGCGGCCTGGTCGTCGCTCACTACCTGGCGATTGGGCATAAACCTCGCACCAATGGCTACATATATGTGCGGGGCCCTGAAATACGGCGCTGTCTGCTGCGTATAAAGGTGCTCCAGGGGAGTGTCGCCGAAAGTCATCGGTACAGGGTCGGTCCAGTTCCGGAAATCTTTTGAAGTAGTCCGGCTCACAGAGCGAAATCCTTTATAGCCGCCTTCCGACCAGGTCCTGAAATAGCAGACGTAGCGTTGCTCGCTTTCCGACCAGAACGCCACATTCTGCGAGTCGAAAACGCCTTTCTTAAAAACCGCTTCCTCCTGCATCTTTTTCCAGCGTTTGCCGTCGGGAGAGACATAGGCAACGAGTCCGCTGCGATCCGTTCCACCAATCGCCTTATAGCGCTCGCCGGCAGGGGCGTCGGGGTTTGTATCGAGGAAAGGGCTGAAATTATGAGTGATCGGGGCGGCGTTTGCGAGGATCACATTGTTGGCCCGCGAGCCCCCGATCTCGTACAGACCCAGCTCAGGCTTCGACCAGTTGATACCGTCAGTCGATTCGGCATAGCAGGTCACCTCGTTGGAATTCCCATCCTTTCCGGCTACGGGCACGCCCCGGTAATACATACGGAAGATCGTTCCATCCTTAATGACGGTCCCGTAGGCGGAAAAAGCGCCCTCCCACGGCTTGTCAAAAGCGAGTACCTGTCCTTCGTTCCGGGGGTAATTCAAGGCCAGGCTAACGTTTTCCAGGCGTTCGATCATATACCGGTCTACAAAGAGTTCTCTCCTGTCGCCGATATCCGTGACAGGCTGAGCCCGGAGCAGCGCTGTTCCGGTGTAGCAGAAAAAAATAACAGGGAAAGGGGTTTCAGCGAATATTTCATCAGGTAAAAAATGGTAAGGTGTTGGAGATACCGGCAAATTCCCGAATTTGCATGTACGCCTCAAAGCTAATACTTATGCGAAACAAAACAGGCCATTTTGTGGGGTGGCTCTTATTTATTGCGTTGATCCTCACATTTGTTTTTCGCGAGTCGGGTATCGATACAGCCCGGCAGCTTTTCCTTACACCCGGTTTCTGGCTGTTTGCAGCTTTTTACCCGGCGCTTTTCTATATCAATACAAAATGGCTGATCCCTCTTTTCTTTCAAAAGAAAAAATACCTCGCCTATACGCTGGTTTCTTTATGCTTCCTGGGACTTGTCTATAAAGTATCGCCTTTTGAAAACCTCATCTTCCGGCAAGTAAGGGAGTTGCGTGAACCTGAAAACAGGCCTCCGCCGCCACGGCAACTACCCGACAGAGCACAGAGACCTGGCCCACAGAGAATTGACATCATCAGTATCGTACTATGGGGAATGGTCTGGTCGGTCGGTATGTTTGCGGCAGCTTCAGATCGGTGGCAGAAAGCACAAGAGGAAATACTCCGGTCGCAGGCCGACAAAGCCAGGGCGGAGCTGGCGTTTCTGAGAGCCCAGATAAACCCTCATTTCCTGTTTAACACACTGAGCAACCTGTATGCACTGGCTACCTTGAAAAGCGACGAGACTGCTCCCGGCATCCTTAAGCTATCCAACCTGATGAGATATCTTGTAGAAGAGTCTGCCGCCGACACTGTCCCGCTGGCAAGGGAGATAGATTTTATCAGGAATTATATCGAGCTCCAGAAGATAAGGTTAAACGCCAAAACAACGGTCGACTTCACTGCCCCGGCTGTTGAGCCCGAAGTTGCGATAGCACCGATGATTCTCATTACCTTCGTAGAAAATGCATTTAAATACGGTATAAGTGCCAGTAAGGAAGCGCTCATCCGCATTCATCTTTCCATTAAAAACGGGTTTCTTGAGTTCCATTGCTCCAACCAGGTCATGAATAAAGACAGGATGCGGGAGAGCACCGGGATAGGGATCGAAAACACCAGGCGGCGGCTCCAGCACCACTATCCTGAGAGGCATGAACTGGAAATCAGCAGAAGTGAAGACTTCTTCGAAGTAAGGCTTCGTATGGATCTTTCAATTTCAGAATCTTCAGGCAGTATTAACCAATCATAAGCAGCATGATCCGATGCATTGCAATTGACGACGAACCGCTTGCACTCGGGCTCATCCGGGAGTATATAAGCCGGTTTGACGACGTCGTACTGCTACGTAGCTTTGACGACGGCATACTGGCGCTCAGCTACCTTGAAAAAGAAGACGTGGACCTTGTCATCGTCGATATCAATATGCCGGATATCGACGGGCTGCAATTGGTAGAACGGCTTCCCGACCCGAAGCCGCAGGTCGTTTTCACCACTGCCTACCGGGAATACGCGGTAGAGGGATTCCTGCTCGATGCTGCCGATTATATCCTGAAGCCCGTTACACTCGAACGTCTTGAAACGGCCATTCAAAAAGTCAGGCAGCGGATACCCGGTCAAAAAACGGATGAAGCCGGCTGCCTGATGGTACATTCCGAATACAAGCTGATCAAGATCCCTTTCCGGGACATCGAATACATAGAAAGCCTTTCAGATTATGTCAAAATCCACCTGGCAGATGCCCCTCATCCAGTCTTATCGCTCAACTCGCTCAAAACGCTTGAGTCAACCCTGCCTGAAAGCAGGTTCAGCAGGATACACCGCAGTTTTATTGTCGGCCACACCCATATTCATTCTACCAGGGGCAAAAAAGTGATAATGAAATCAGGATCGGAGCTGCCTGTGGGCCAGAGCTACAATCACTTTCTCCTTAAATGGAAAGAAGGGCTCTGAGCCGCTGCCTTCACCGATACAACCTCTTCATTCATCGATTCTCCCGTCGGGGCCGGCAATTGTACCGTGCGTTCATGCGTACATAGGTTTAGTTAATCATCGCTAACCAACTAAACAATACCGTCATGAAACGCACCGAATTTCTGAGAAGGTCTTTCCGCACATTGGGGGCTGTCACGGTGATACCCGTCTTCGGAGGCTGCAAATCAAATGAAGAGATCGATCCTGAAGGAGGATCAGGAGGCGGGGCCTGCATTCTGACTGAACCTGAAACTGCCGGGCCGTTCCCAACACAAAACCCTGCCTCGCTGGTATTGGAAGATATCACTTCCGACAGAACAGGAACAGTGCTGACCGTCAGGATCATCATCCAGAACAAAAACAACGATTGCGAGCCGCTAGCCAATGCCGTTGTCGACATCTGGCATTGCGATGCCGACGGGAATTACTCCCAATACGGGAATACCGGGATGCAACGTACCGATTATACAAAGGTGAATTTTCTGCGCGGCAGGCAGACTACAAACAGTGAGGGAGTGGCAGGCTTTAAAAGTATCTATCCCGGCTGGTATTCGGGACGGGCGCCCCACATTCATGTTCATGTATACAATTCATCGGGCAAATCGCTGCTCATTACCCAGGTCGCTTTCCCTGAAGCGATCAGCGCCGTAGTATACGCCCAGGGTGTCTATGCCTACAAAGGCCAGGCCGACACCAGTATTGCAAGAGATAATGTCTTCGGAGACGGTGTCAGCACTGAAATGGCAACCGTTACAGGGAGTGTCTCTAAAGGATATGAGCTTACACATGCAATTGTCGTAAACGCATGAGCCTGGCCGATGAAACTTATATTCTGCTGGCCGAAAAACGGGAAGGCCGATCAGGAAGCTATGGTTCTGTCTTCCCGCTTTTCAGCGACGCTGCGCTGCCCGGTTTTCTAAAGCCTGTTTTCAGGTTTGATGACGTTACCCTGGAACCGGGTGCATCGCTCGGAATCCACCCGGGCAGAGAAGGATCGTGCCACTTTATCCTGCCGATAGCCGGAGCCGTAGATCTCCTGGACGCAGGCGATACCGTACCCGTTGAAAATGGTAGCTGGCTGAGCATCCGGCATACACCCGGCTGTTCTTCCCGGATATACAATCCTTTCGACCGCCCTGTCAACTTCCTGCTGATCGGGTATATGGAAGATCCGCAGGTTGAGGCTCCCCTGCTGACCGGTGGCGAACTGGTATTGGACAACCGGCTGGCTCCGCTGCGTACTTCACCGGACTTTCAAGTCATCGTCGGCCGTTTCGGTGAAAGGGAGTCGGTCGAAGCTGCACTGCGTAGTCCGGGGGTGCTTGCTTATGTAATCGAAGGCATTTTCGAGGTAAAAGATCGCCTGCTCCAACCCAGGGATGCGCTCTCCGTCCCCGATACGCTATCTCTCGATTTTGAATGCTTCACTTCCGGGGGTCTTGTTCTTTTTATATGTGATAGTGTGCCTCCGGCTATCGCTCTTTCCCGTCTCCCGACGGTGAAAGAGCGATAGCCGGTCTCTGACCGGCGAAAAGATCAGTTCTTATCAGGTCAGAAGACCTGATATCACCCTCCCATCGTCCAAACGAGGGAGAGCGGGCAGTAAAATATCATTTCCGTTCGTTATTCGTTATATTTATACATCGGTCAGCACCTGACCTCACATTAACCGTTATTAAAAACCAAAGCATTATGTCTAAGAAAATTTTGTTGCTAGCCGGCGATTATGTTGAAGATTATGAAGCCATGGTCCCTTTCCAGGCTATGCTTTCTGTGGGCCTGCAGGTAGATTCTGTCGCTCCCGATCGTAAAAAAGGGGATACCGTTCCCACCGCAGTCCATGATTTTGTGGGAGATCAGACCTACAAGGAAACTCAGGGGCACCGTTTTGCTATTACCGCCGATTTCGACTCGGTAAAGCCGGAAGATTATGACGGCCTGTATATTACCGGCGGACGGGCTCCGGAATATATCCGTCTCAATCCGAAAGTGCTGGATATCACCCGCCATTTCTTCGATAATAACAAACCGGTAGCAGCTATCTGTCACGGCATCCAGGTACTTACCGCAGCCAAAGTGCTCTCGGGCCGTACACTCACCGCTTACGTCGCTGTAGGGCCTGATATAGAGCTGGCCGGCGGGACCTGGAAAAACATCCCGGCCGACCAGGCGGTAGTTGACGGTAACCTGGTTACCTCGCCGGCATGGCCCGGGCACCCCGCTATCCTGAGAGAATTTTACAAGCTGCTGGGGATTTCAATCACTATCTGATGGCGTACAGCAAAACACTTGCAGAAAAAGTGCGGAAGTACCTCTCGGCTCTTCCGGAATTCCAGGTTGAGGAAAAGACCCTGATGGGCGGTTTGGTATTCCGGATATATGCCTATGGTCATGAATGGCAGGGTTTTAAACGGCTATTGCTTTGTTGAACCGGAAGGAATACAGACAGACAGGGAGCTTTCTTACTGGATTGACCTTTGCCTGGATTATAATAAACATGCAAAAGCATCGGCAAGAAAGCGGTAGGAATAGAGGGTTACTTCCTTACTAACTGTTGTGGGCGGAAGCTCACAACAGTTTTTTTATTAATAATCTTCCTGTTAGAATATGTATCTGATTTCCTGTGCCTTCAGAAACAGGCTGTTGTCTTCCATAGTAGCGGTTTCGTTCCTTTTATTATCTTCACCCCTTCTTCCGGCCCAGCAACTCCAGACTGCCACTGCGGAATCAGTAGGTATGAGTACCGAACGCCTGAAGCGCATCGACAGAGTGATCGATTCCTATGTGCAAAAAGAACAGATCGCCGGTGCGGTAGTACTGGTAGCCAGGCATGGAAAGGTTGTGTACCATAAAGCGTATGGCTACGACGACCTCGACAGCAGGACACCGCTGAAAAAAGACGCTATCGTACGGATCGCTTCCCAAACCAAAGCGATTACCAGCGCAGCCGTCATGATGCTTTACGAAGAAGGCTACTTCCTGCTCGACGACGCGGTTTCTAAATACATCCCGGCTTTCTCCTCCCCGCAGGTCCTTGAAAAATTCAATCCCGAAGACAGCTCTTATACAGCCCGCCCGGCAAAGCGGGAAATTTCTATCCGTGATTTGCTTACCCATACATCGGGTATAGGCTATGCCGTAATCGGGAGTCCGGAGGCAAACGCAATCTATGCCAAAAACAATATCCTGGTAGGTATTGAAGATCCGTATGCCAGCCTTGCCGACGTGATGGAGCGGCTCGGGAAGATGCCGCTGTTTCATGATCCGGGCGCAAAGTACCTCTACAGCCTCAGTACGGATGTGCTCGGCTACCTCGTCGAGGTGGTCAGTGGGAAAACCCTCAGCGATTTTCTACGGGAGCGATTGTTCGTTCCCGCAGGCATGAACGACACCTATTTTTACCTGCCGGAAAGCAAGCATGCCAGGCTCGCCACGCTTTATACCGAAGACAACGAAAAGAAAACCGTCAAGGTGGCCATACATGGCGGCCGGCTTACCAAAGACGGGAACGTACTTGAAAACTACCCCAGAATGAAAGGAAGGTATTATTCGGGAGGCGCCGGACTTTCCTCCACTGCATTTGATTACGCAATTTTCCTCCAGATGCTCCTGAACGGAGGAATCTATAACGGGAAGCAGATATTGAGCCCGACAACTGTAAGGCTTTTTACCTCCAACCAGATAGCAGGCCTGAAAGAAGGCAAAAACAACTTCAGTCTTGGCTTCGGTATTACCACCGCCGAGCAGGCGGCACGTTTCCCGATGTCTGAAGGAACTTTCGACTGGGGCGGAGCCTTCGGTACCAGCTACTGGGCCGATCCCAAAGAAGGCATTGTCGGCGTTATCCTTACCCAAAAGCAGCCCAGCTCATGGGGTGGGGAGATTGGGGGGAAATTTAAAGCGGGGGTTTATCAGGCGGTTGTGAAAATGAGGCGATGAGACGATGAAATGATTTATGGGCGGGAGTGTTAAAGAAGGCTCTTGAAAAAATCAATATTTTCATCTACCACTTTGCGTATGTTCTGTCCGATAAAACCATCGGTTCTGCCTACGTTTATCACTATAAACCGGGGTGTCCATTTGGGCAATTTGGGGTCGGAATAGGCAGGATTGGGCATAATAGGCACAACCATCGAACGGTCATCCACCGTGGTAAAACTGTACCGGCTGTAAAGATATTTATGGGTTACGGGGTCCCTTAGTGCTTCAGACTTTACCACCGCCATTTCATTGAGCCACGCCGTATCTTTTTTCAAATCCTTGCGGTAGGCTTCCAAAGGGTCTTCGTACATGGATAAATTGCTTTTCCTGCCCTCCAGCATTTTCTCCTTGTATTCGGGGAAGGCTTCGAACTGCTCTTTCCATCCCTTGGAGGAATAGTGTTTGTTTAGCTCTTTCAGGTTTGCTTCGCAGATAGCTACCTGTTTTTCCAAAAACTCCTTACGGCTCACATATCGGTACGGCAGTTTGCCTTCACGGGTAATCCATACGTAATAGTCGTTTCCGCTCTCGAAGCTGTGGTATCCGTTTGAAAGATCGGGTAGTTTTCCGTCTTTACATTCCCTTAGGGAAAGAGAATAGAAACCACAGGAGCTGTTAGTTTCCGAGTTCACTTTGCCGTATTCATTGTAAACAGGCATTTCGGCTAATTTAAAAGTCAATGTACCTGCCGGATTTATATGAATGGCCGAACTTACGCCTTCACTGTTCTTCGTCCTTTTGCCATTTATGCATAGAAACCTGAAGTTGCTTATGGTATAAATATACCAGTTGCCATAAGGGCTGCCCGGGGTAATATTATGGGTAAGGTAGTTATAGACATCTACACCCACGGGTTTGTATTCCTGCTGAAACATTTTCCCTATCCGGTTGAATACATTCTTAGCGCCTGTAGCATCTGCCGCTGTGGGTCTGGGCGTGCCTGAATGTACCTCATCGCCAGGCTGGGGTAACCACTTGCAAGGCAGGGTTTTCAGTTGTTCGCTGTCGCAGTCCTGTGCGGAAGCTGTGGCACCGCAGAGGCATAATAAGAAAGTGAATAGTTTTTTCATCGTAAATATTTTTTAGCTACTAAGGCACTTAACTATTTACCGCCTAAAAATCCGCTTACCGGCGATTTAACCGATGGACCTGATGAGTTGAAACCACTGCTCAGGCTTAGCTCCGCACTGCCCAATTTCACGCCGGCGCTGCCTAAGCTCACGCTGTCATCTTTATTTGCCGTCGCGGTACTGGCTTTCACGCCGGCGCTTGCCGATACCTTGCCACCAATGTCTGTTATATGGCCTCCCCTGTCGAAGGTGACGGTACTTTTTACCGAGCCGCCTGCACCGACTTTGACGCGTGGAGTGACCTCAAATTGTTTTTTCGCACCCACCTCCACCGATACGGTGTGGCTGGTGATTTCCCAGGTGGCAGGATTCTGGGTAGCACCGTAGCCTAGGCTTAAGGGACCATAATTTACCTCCATTTTCATACCGCTGCAATCAAATTTTCCTTTAAATACTTCAACATCAAATCCCCAGCTTACATTGCAATGGTCGGCTTCCCATTGCTGTAGCTTCCCGTTGATGAGTGGAAACTTACGCGGGTCTTCCTTGCAAGGCTGGCGTAGGTCGTAAACGTCAGGGAAGTGCTATAGTCTGTCCTTCCCATCATAACCGCCTGCGCTCTCAGGGGGTGGTTATATTTGAAGTGATGCCTGAGCAATGCGCCCTGATCCCCGGGATTTTTCATCATGTTGACAAGGTCCCGGTTCTGGGCCTGAAGAATCTTCATCGTTTGCTGTTCGAACTCGTCAGCCATTCTGGCGGCAGTAATCTTGGCTTCATTTAGGGTATGATGCATGTTCTGGAAAAACGTTTCCACTTCGTTGTAGGAGGCTATTACCTGTGCATAAGTACCTGGTACGGCAGGCGCCCGGAAACGTTTGGTTACCGCATGGTCTTTCTTATAGTATTGCTTATACTTTGATCTTATCATTTCTCCCATATCTACTCCGGGACCCTCATTGGCGAGCATACTAAGTGCATCTGGCGTGGCGCCCCCGTTTTCGACGGTTTGTTTGACGTAGTCGATGCACTTGGCGGTATTGCCCTGGTGTTTAGCCACTACGGCAAGTGAATAGGAAGCCTGGGTCTGGGTGGAGTCATTTTTGAGTGCATCTTTCAAAAATTTGTCAGCCTTGTCCAAATGGCCCAGGCTAAGCCATGCCTGCCCGATATTGTTGAGCAGTGTAGGTGGGGTTTGCGGAAATTGTTTTTGCACATACTGCAATATAGGCAATGACTTGTGGGCGTAGCCGCTCATGGCCATCAATGCCCCGAGGTTGTTAAGAGATGCATAGTCCTCCGTGTCGGTGAGGCAGGCGTTGAGCAGCAGGTACAGGGCTTTATCCATTTCCCTGTTGATCAGGTAGGCCATGGCGATTTCGCCGGTTTCTTTTCCTTTGTTGAGGTGTTTCGTTATTTCGGCTTTGTGGGCGGGTTTAATGGCCGCATTGGTACTCTGCATCAGCGGTTGCAGATAGGCCTTGAGCTGTTCTTTGCCTGCAGGGGTAGTCGGAATGGGCAGGCCGGAGGGTTTTGCGGGAATTTTTTGGGGATCTGCGGCCGCTTCCATCGCGTTGATGTCAACACCCGCTTTTTCTGCTTCCCGGGTTGTTTTTTCTACCTGGTTCAATAGATCAAACATGCCCGTTTCTTCCATGGCTTTTCTACTTTCCGGATCCATGGATTCCATTTGTTTTTTCAGCTCCTTCATCATTTCTTCCATGGATTGCTGCTTTTGGGCAGGAGCTTTTTGCGCCTGTACAAAGGCGGTACCTATCAGGAAGAAAACAGCCAGCAATGTGATTTTTTGCATGGTAATCAAAGTTTAGGGGAACTATCAACATTTATTTATCGACGGCAAATGCATGCTGATGGCTGATTTCTGAAAGCTGACAGCTATTCATTATCTGCCAAAAGGCTTTTAAAAAAATCAATATTATCAGCAACCAGCTTGCGTACACTTTTAGCGACAAAACTGTCGATGTTGGTTACATTAACCACGATAAACTGGGGAGCCCATTTGGGCAGTTTACGGTTGTAGTAGCCGGGATTGGGCATAATCGGAACCCCCATAAGCGGGTTGTCTACCGTGGTAAAAGCAAAGCGGCTATAAAGGTGCTTACGGGTTACCGGGTCATTTACTCCTTCATATTTGATCACCGCCATTTCATTGAGCCATGCTTCGTCTTTTTTCAGGTCCTGCCTGTAGGCTTCCATGGTCTTTTCAAATACGGATAATGACTCTTTCATGTCATTATCTATTTTTTCTTTCTGGTCTTTAAGGACGCTCATCATCTCTTTCCACTCAGGCGATGCATATTTCTGGTTCAGGTCTTTAATCTCTGCTTCACAAATCGCCACCTGCTTTTCCAGGAACTCTTTGCGGCTCACATAGCGAAAAGGTTGCTTGCCGGGGTAAGTGATCCAGACCGTATAATCGCCCGGTGTTTCCGGCAGATGGTATCCGTCAGAAAAGTCGGGCAGTTTTCCACCGACGCAATCGTAGCGATCCAGGAGGTGGAATCCGGGGCTTCCGTTTACCGTTTTACGGTATTCGTCATAAACCGGGATTTCGGCAAACGAAATGCGCAGGCTACTGCCGGGGTTAATATGTACGTAGTTACCGGTACCTTCTGGGTTGGTTCTTTTTTGCCCCTTTGCGCAGTAAAAGTTATAATTCCTTAGGGTGTGGATATACCTGTTCCCGTAGTTGCCTTCACCGGTTTCGCGATCATCGTCGAAACTATACGATTGGTGGGAGTCCATGCCTATCGGTTGGTGATGTTCCCGGAAAAACTGTTCTATTCTGCCCATCGTTTTCCTGGCTCCGGCAATATCTGCAGCCGATGGCCGGGCATGAAAAACGTCCTGAGGGCGGGGCAGCCATTTGCCCGGCATAGTCTGCACGCTTTCGCTGTCGCAGTCCTGTGCGGAAGCGGTGGCGCCGTAGAGGCCTAGCAGGAAAATGATCAGGTATTTCATATCGCCATATTCTTATTCTATTATTCAACAGCAACGAGGTCAAACTTTCCTTCGGTAATCTCAATAAACTGAGGTGTGGCACAAGGGTCCTGGATTTCAACGCTAAACGGATCGGTATAATAATAGGCTAAACGACCACTGAAAGTGCCTGTATAGCGATAGAACCCCGGCAAATCCAAACGCTGTTTTCTTACCTCAAAGGTGAATGAATCTTTGTCGCACATATCGTCGGAAGAAGAATAGTGATAGTTCTCCACTCCCGGGTCCGTATAGTTCATGACCCCCTCCTTTTGGATGCTTGAAGAGCCGCTAAAATAGTATCCCTGAAAGCCAACCCTAATCCCGTCTTCCGGACTAAGACTGAATAGAAGAAGACCCGATCCACGATCGTTTGAAAAACCAAGATGTGGAATCAGCCTGTTATCATCACTATTTTTTTTAATTTCAAATGGCTTTCCGTCCGCTTTGAAATAAACCGTCTGTATCCAGGGGCCGGTTTTGTTATTGCCGTCATCCTTAGGTACGCCGTTTTGTTTACAGGAAATAAAAGGCATGGTAAGTATCACCATACCGAATATTACTCTTTTCATAATCGCTCCTTTTTTGACAAATCGATAAACAAATTTCAGTCGATTAAGGAGACTTTCCTATCGTTAAAAAAGAGGGTTTTTCAGAGAAAAAAATCATTAAAAAAGATGAGGCGGATTGAAAAGAAATGACGAGGAGAATCGCAGGTTCGGCGCATATATATGGTCCGAGTCCGAGCCTATGGCTCTCTGTATACGATCGGGTCGTGGCCATTTCCCCCGGATTAAAATCCGGGGCTGCGGGGTTGGTCGAGCCTACGGCTCTGGGTTACGGCCAGAATAGTTACGGCTGCTGTTTTTTTAATTATTAAGCCCTATGACACTGAATTTCCCGTCGGTAATTTGTAGGAACTCGGGGTTGGCGCAGGGGTCATCGGGAGTGCCGTCGCCGGGGGTACCATGATAATAGGCTAAAGTGCCGCTAAATGTCCCGGTAAAACGGGTAGCCTTCGGATTGGAAGCAATACCTGCACTTTGTTGTTGTACCTGAAACTTAAATGAGTCACTGCTGCATCTATCCCAGGAATAAGAGTCGTAACCCAGGCCCGCCACGGTGCCGATCTGGTGTTTATCGGCATACGACATATGTCCCTCTTTATAGTCTTGTGAAGCGTTGACGAGAGGTTCTCCTGCAAATTGAAAGATAATCTTGCCATCTACATTAAACTGGGCGATAAAACCTTCCTCGAGACCGTTCATAACAACAAATGCAGGAAAATCCCCCTTATTATCATTAGAACTCCTGCTGAGGTCGAACTCTGTACCGTTCACTTTAAAAGAAACCGTACTTTTTTGGGTTTTATCGTCGTTGTCGTCATCCTTAGGTACACCGTTGTTCTTACAGGAAATGAAAAGCATGGTAAGTACCATCATCCCGAATATTACTCTTCTCATAATCGTTCCTTTTTTGATAAATCGATAAACAAGTAAGTACCACCATCCCGAATATTACTCTTTTCATAATCGTTCCTTTTTTTGACAAGCGGAACATCTCCTGAAAGATGTCCCGCGTTACCTGGTGGGATATATGCTATTTTTCACCTGCAATGGTGAAGCTTGTGCCATCCTCGTCAACACCGTTGATCGTAATCTTTTTGCCTACTACGCCCGCTATACGTTCGCCATTGTAGATCAGATCCACAGAACTTGCCGAATTGATCACCGTTACGTCCGAAGCCTCGATCACCATAAATGCCTCGTTGTTTGATTTGAGCCGGAGATCCAGCGCTATTTTTACTTTATCCTCCGACAACCTGGAAACCGTGATCGTCCCTTTCAGGTTGGTGTCATCGGCAGGAAGTGTCTTGCCGCTGTGCGACAGCTCGGAATACTTGTAGGTGCCCGATACCTTGGTCGCAAGATCAGGCTCCGGGTCGTTCTTTTTTTTGCTGCACGACGCGGCAAGAAATGTGATCAGTAACATGGCGGTTATGGTACACCACACATTGGAAGAAAAGACAGTTTTCATGATTATAGAGATTAAAAGATTAAAAATATATCCTCTGACCGATTAATTGGAGTCGTAATAAACATTGGTTTTAAACCAATTACACCCACCTTGCCCCACGGGTTGGATACAAATGCCTGGCCAGTCTCCTTTGGCAGGTGTTGTCGCATTGCCATCGCCATTGGTATCCCCACCCCTTGCATCGTCCTTAATTGAGGTATAGACAGCTTTTGGACTGCTTTCAAAGTTGCCGCCGGCAGTTACGGAAAGTTGTCCGCTGCCGCCAACAAACTTCACAATTACATCGTCTTTAACGATGAGTTTTTTGGCGGCTGAGTTTAACTGTATCCAATCGCGTATCACATAAGGCACTTCGGTGATACCGAGGGTTACAGTACCCTGGAATTGAACCGAAGAACCAAACAAAAAGATACCGTTGCTTTTGTTGATTTGGCTTTTGTTGGCAGGGTTGTGAAAAATATTGCTCCCATCTACCGTATAGTTTATGCTTACCTGCAGCGGACGGTCGTTGTCGTACATGATGTTATTGGTAAAAATAGTTTCACCCGGTTTGGTAAAACCCGCACCTCGGAAAGCAGCGGACTGCGCATGATCCTCCCCGCGTGTGTGTGCAAAGGTGCAATGGTCGATGGTGGTTTGCGAAGAATATGCCGATAACTGTATGACACTTGCATAACCTATCAATGTTTCTCCTCCGGCATAAAAGAAGTCGCAGTATTTTAGAACAGACCCGGGAGTCAGAAGGTTGATCGTGCCCCAATCTCCTTTTTGCTGAGCTGAGGCGCTACCGTTATCGTTCGTATCTCCGCAATAGCGGTCATCTGCCATCGAAGTGAATATGATGCGTTTGTCGGAAGTACCGTTAGCTAAAAGTTTACCGGCATCTTCGACAATAATGGATTTGCCTTTGGCAATTTTTACAACAACCCCCGGGGAAACAGTTAGTGTACCCGAAATTGTCAGGTCCCTTTCAATTACATATACATTTCCTTCCTTCCACTCGATGCTTGAAGCGATGTTTTCGTCAACGTAAACTACTTTACAGCCGTTGTTATCGCGATCAGGTGTCGGATCGTCGTCTTCACCACTACCGCAAGAAATAGCTGTGAAGCCTGCTATTGCAGCGATCAGGCCAATGTTAAATCTCTTTTTCATCCTGTTATAATTTTCGTTGTTAAACACCGGGTGGCGCGGGGCAACCTCTTTTCATAATCGTTCCGATTTTTGATAAATCGATAAACAAATTTCAGGTGATTAAAGAGACTTTCCTATCGTTAAAAAAGAGGGTTTTTCGGAGGAAAAAATCATTAAAAAAGATGAGGCGGGATGAAAAAAATTGTATGTTAATTTGAAGTTTGAACCTTAGAGCGCCATTTGTATGAAGATAGTATCGATCGTATTGCTGTTGTGCAGTGGATCTGTTTTTTCCCTCGCACAAAATGTTGATAGCCTCCAAAGGCTGCTATCACGGACCGGAAAGGATAAGGATGCCGTTTCGTTATACTATACTTATGGTGAGGCCATTGAAGATGAACAGCCGGATTCCGCCGTATATTACTATAAAAAAGCAAAACAGCTTTCGGAAGAGCTGGGCTATAAAGAAGGGATAGCAGCCTTTGCCGGTAACTATATCGTAGTGCTTAACCGGCGAGCGCAGTTTCGGGAGGCGCTGTCTGTAGCAGAGGACGCACTGGAACTGTATAAGGAGATAGGCGACGACTATAATCTGTCCACTGCCTATATGAATGTAGGCCACGAGTGGCATTATTTGTCCGACCATGCACAAGCAGCAGAATACTATCTGCTCTCAAAGGAGCATGCTGAAAAAATTAACCACAGAAGTACATTACGGCGGATCAACAACAATCTCGCATCGGTTTTTCTGGATTTGAAGGACTATGAAAAAGGCAGACAATATGCCGAAGAGGCCCTGGGAATAGCCAAAGAGTTGAAAAATGATTTTGCCGTGGCTTCATCGGAGTTCAACCTGGCCAGCGCTTATATGCAATTGAAGCAACCCCGGCGGGCATTTGAGCTATATGAAGATATTGAGCGTATAGGGCGCAAAATAGACGATTATACCTTTCTGCTGGATGCCATGCTTGGGAAGGGCGATGCCTATGCAGCCATGGATAATGTACCTCAGGCAAAATTGCATTTTGAAAAAACCATTGCGTTTTCAAAAGAAAAAGAAGCTCCTGAGTATGAAATGTATGCTCACATGGGCATGGCCGACCTGCTGATAAAAGCGAAAGATCCTGCTGCAGGGAATTACATTCAGCGAGGTATTGCCCTTGCCCAAAAACAGGGCTCAAGGCTTGAATTGAAGGATCTGTACCTAAAAGCCTCTTTGTTTAATGAATCATCCGGCAACCTGCAGAGGGCACTGGACTACCGGAAAGATTTTGAAGCGCTGAACGATTCCATTTCCGGCGAAAAAAGCAAAACAGCCATAGCTAACCTGGAGGCAAAGTATAAGTTTGAAAAAAAAGAAGCCCAGATACAACTACAACAGGCACAGCTCCAACAAAAAAACATACTGAATTATATCCTTATCGGAGGCGCTACGGCACTGGCGATTATATTATTGCTTAGCTACCGCAACTATAAACACCGGCAGCGTTTACAAGAGGCACGGATAGACGAGCTGGAAGCCGAAAAACAGCTGGCTGCTACCGAAGCTATACTCAAAGGTGAAGAGCAGGAACGTACACGGCTGGCAAAAGATCTTCACGATGGACTTGGGGGCATGCTCAGCGGCATTAAATACTCATTTCAGAATATGAAAGAAAATCTCATTCTCACGCCTGAAAATGCACAGGCCTTTGAACGCAGCCTCGACATGCTCGACAGCTCGATCAGGGAAATGCGCCGGGTAGCACACAACATGATGCCCGAAATACTGGTACGGTACGGGCTGGATGCGGCCCTAAAGGAATTCTGCAGCGAGGTTACCGGCAGCGGCGCTATCCGCACCAGCTACCAGTCGATTGGTATGGAGCATACAACTGTTGAGCAAACTACCGCCGTGACGGTGTACCGCATCATACAGGAGCTGGTCAACAATGCCATCAAACATGCCGAAGCCACCCATGTGCTGGTGCAGGTACATTCTGCCCAACCGGAAAACCTGCTGGTTGTTACGGTGGAAGACGACGGGAAGGGGTTTGATACCGCATTGCTGCAACAATCACGTGGCATCGGCTGGAGCAATATCAAAAACCGGGTTGATTTCCTGAAGGGGAAACTGGATGTACAGTCGGAGCCGGGGAAAGGGACTTCGGTTTTGATTGAGATTTAGGGCGGAATGGGCCTGTTACTCAGTATATCTCTCACCGGGTTGGGATAGAGGTTTACCGGCTCGCGGAGCGGCGGGTAGCTTACCGAACGGATCAGGCTATACTGAAACCTGCCGTCCAGGTCATATTGTACCAGGCGATAGTAGTTAGGTCCCGGCAGTGGATCCGGATCTTCAAAAGTGTAATACAGTATCCCGGAACTTATTCCGTTGAAGGCGCGGCTCGGCACTTCCCCCAGGTACTGAAACTCCCTTCCGTCACTGCTCTTTTCTACTTTAAACAAACGGTTGTTGAATTCCGATATGGTAGTCCATTTCAACAGATTGCCACTGTGTCGTTTTTCCACGGTCAAATCCGCAAGGGTTACCGGCAGAGGGAAGGTAGTATTGTTAATCCTGGCAATCCTGTTTCTTCCCGGGTCAAAAGAGGTGTCAAGGGTGCAATCCTGTGCGGTGCCTCGGCTACCGCACAGGAATAACAGGGAAATAGTTAAGTATTTCATAAGCTTTACAGCGATCCGATAAAAGGCAGGTAAAACTCTCCGGAGAATGAAACAGACTCTTTACTGTTACAATCCCTGTTATTATCATTATTATTATACACCAGGGTTCCTGACATAGTACCGGTGATCAGGATTGTGCTCCGTGGTCCCGGTTTAATTTCCTTGATCGTTAAGGTTACCGAAGTACAGGTTCTGTTTTGTTGACATGGCCAGCCCGGATCCGGTCGCCAGTTATAATTGATATTCTCATATTTCTTAAGTTCATTAGCCCACCCGAAAGTTACATTACTAAAACCGTTTAGTTGGCAGGGAATAGCATTCGTCCCAATTACAGGATTTTTAATATGGGCAGACAATGCATGATCCAATGCGGGATTTTTTTTATCCGCTTTGCCGATCCCAAACACCATCTCATTGCTTGTATATACACCTCCAACCGTGCCTTCCCCTTCGGGAGCCTCACTGGTAGTAAATTCGAAAGTAGTATAGTAGTTAAATTCCTTTCCGTCGATGTTAAATTTAGCATAATATTCCCGGTCGGTGATGGTAATGGGGGCATTGATGGTAATATTGGCGGGGGCTTTGCCGCCATTAAACCGGGCTTCAATGGTCACCGACACCGATACGTTATCAGGGTTGGGTTTCTTACCCGGAGCGGTATAAGTGACGTCAATGGCATCGTCATCTACCTGTAGTTTACCTTTACTGTTGGATACCGGGGCTTTGGTGCCATCAAGCCGCCAATCTTTAAAAATGAGTTGCTGGTATTTGTTCAGACGCAGCATGATATTGCCGGCCTCATTCAGGGGTACCCGGTCGTCGTCAGACATGTTTCCATGGTTGATGGGTGCGAGGGGTACCAGGTCATCATCAATAAACTCCCGCGACACAAATCCAACGATCATGATATCTACCGAATTGCCTACCTTAACCACACTGGAGGAGGGCTCCAGGGCGAGGTCTATCATCTTGCCAAGAGTCCAATCGCTGAAATGGGTGGTCTCGGTGCTCACCGTACGGGTGGTGGCATCCGGTTCACTCCGCAGGTCACCCAACCAGGTACCGTCGGCCTTTTGGGTGGTGATCCAGAGAAATTCCGCGGCTGATCCCTTCAGCATGGCGTTGTCATAGCTGAACGTCAGCTTGACCGGCTTGGCAAACGTGACGCCCTCGGGCGTAAGGCGGTAGCCGGTGCCAAGCCCTAAGGGGCAGTGATTGCTGATAGGTTCTATACCCACAGTAACCGTGTTGGTAAGGGCCCCGGCGGGGATGTTTACCGTCAGACGGCCGTCTTCCGACCGCAGTTCTCCGCCCGAAGGCCCTATCTGTGCGGTGCGGGGAGCCCCCAGCGAATTCCCCCGGGCCGTTACTTCCGGCTGGAAGCGCGAAAAATCGGGGAGCTTGCGTTCTACGTCTACATCGTTCGGTTTACAGCCTGCCAGGAGGCCGATCAGAATAAAATAAAATAGCTTTTTCATAATCATTCGGTTTTGGCAAGAAGGCCTTTGAAAAATTCAATATTTTCATCCACTACCTTGCGCACATTTTCAGAAATAAAACGGTTGGCTTCCCTTACGCTAATCGTGATAAATTGGGGCGCCCATTTGGGCAGGTTGCGGTCGTAATAACCGGGGTCCGGCATGATGGGTACAGACATATATGGATCGTCCAACGCCGTAAAATTGTACCGCAAATAATTACTCTTTGTTTCAGGGTCGGTTGTACTTAAATAGTTTACAATCGCCATTTCATTGAGCCAGGCCGCATCTTTTTTTAAATCCTGCCGGTAGGCTTGCAATGGCATTTCATAAATCCCCAAAGTCCGTTTCATGTCATTCAATATGCTCTCTTTGGATTGTGGATACATTTCAAGTTGCTCCTTCCAGCTTTTGGAAGAATAATGTTTATTCAACTCTTTCAGGTTTGCTTCACAGAAAACCACCTGTTTTTCCAGAAATTCTCTGCGGCTCACATAGCGAAAAGGTTGTTTGCCTGGATAACTGATCCATACCAGATAACCGGCCGATGTTTCAACAGCGTGATATCCGTATGAGAAGTCAGGCAGCTTCCGCCGGGACATTCATTGGGCCTGAGACTGTAAAACCCGGGGCTATTATTTATTTTCCCGTATTCATCGTAAACGGGTATTTCGCTGAATTCCCTGTCGAAAAGCCCCCCCGGGTTGATATGCACAAATGAGCCTACACCTTCGGCGCTGGTTTCTTTCCTGCCTTTCACACACACCAACAGAAAATTGCGTATCGTATAAATAGCGCTGTTACCGTAACTGTTTTTACCGGTATGATCATCTTCCAGGTAATGGTGATGATGGTAAGTATCCATGCCGACGGGTCTGTATTTTTCCTGAAACATCTGCTGTATCCGGCTCAATACTTTCTTAGCTCCGGCAATCTCTGCTGCCGACAGTTTGCCGGTAACAGAATGTCCCGGTTGTGGCAGCCATTTTCCCGGCAGAGTTTTCAAAGCTTCCCTGTCACAATCCTGTGCGGTAGCCGAAGCACCGCACAGGAGAAACAGGGAAATGGTCAGGTATTTCATAATCGTTTCGGGTTAAAATACATATTCGAGTGGCAGGGAAAACTCCAGTGAAAACGGGACGCGTCTCGACCTGCACTCTTTATTGTCGTTTTCATATAGCGCCCCGGACATTGATCCTGTCAGGGTAGCCCCCTTCTCTTTTTTGTGCTCAGCTAACGTGATCGTTATTGACGCACATTTCGGATCTACTGAACCACAAACCGCGCCAGAATAAGCATACCCCAAGTTCAAGTTCTTTGCCGTAATTTGAGATTTAGGTGAGAGGGACTTAACCAGCTCAGACCAGAGAAGAAGAATTCCAGACTCTCCAGCCCCGGAAAAACACTCGAAGTCAAACGTGCCTCCATTAACGGGATTACGAACATAGATATGCATCATATGATCTGATGCATTACCCAGGCGATGCCATAGTTGAAAAACCACCATGCCGTCGGGATTATACCCAACATCCGCTACATCCTCTCCCTCCGGTTTTTTATCCCTGAATTCAGTGTCACTATAATAATTAAATTCTTTTCCGTCAATAGAGAGCCTGGCATAATACTGCCGGTCGGTGATGGTAATGGGCGTATTGATAGTGATCGTAGTAGGAGCTTTCCCGTCTTTGTGTTCGGCCTCTACGGTCATGGTCACCGATACGTTATCGGGGTTGGGTTTCTTACCGGGCGCCGTATAGGTGGCCTCAATTCCATCTGCATTCAATTTACCTTTACTACCCGACACCGGGGCTTTGGAGCCGTCGAGCCGCCATTCTTTAAAATTGAGCTGCTCATACCGGTTCAGTCGCTGCATCATACGGCCCGCCTCATTCAACGGTACCAGGTCGCCGTCATACAGGCTTCCGTGGTCAATGGGTGCGAGGGGTACCAGGTCATCATGGAGATCCTTCCAGTACAGAAACCCCGTCAGCATGATATCTACCGAATTGCCTGTTTTCACTACGCTGGAGGAGGGCTTCAGGGCGAGGTCTATCATCTTACCCAGGGCCCAGTCGCTGAAATGGGTGGTCTCGGTGCTGACCGTACGCGTGCCGGCATCCGGCTCACTCCGCAGGTCACCCGCCCAGGTACCGTCTGCCTTTTGGGTGGTGATCCAGAGAAATTCTGCCGCAGATCCCTTCAGCATGGTGTTATCATAGCCGAACGTCAGCTTGACCGGCTTGGCAAACGTGACGCCCTCCGGCGTAAGGCGGTAGCCGGTGCCCAGCCCTAAGGGGCAATGATTTCTGATAGGCTCTATACCCACCGTGACCGTATTGTCCAGGGCTCCGGCAGGTATGTTTACCGTCAGGCGGCCGTCTTCCGATCGCAATTCTCCGCCTGAAGGCCCTATTTGCGCCGTGCGGGGAGCCCCCAGGGAATTTCCCCGGGCGGTTACTTCCGGTCTGAGGTGTGAAAAATCGGGGAACCTGCGTTCTACATCGTTCGGTTTGCAGCCTGCCATGAGGCCGATCAGAAAAAGACACAGAAGCTTTTTCATACCGAATATGTGTATTTTCATAATTGTTCCGGCTTTTTTATAAATCGATAAACAAATTTCCGGCGCTTAAGGAGACTTTCCTATCGTTAAAAAAGAGGGTTTTTCAGGAGAAAAAATCATTAAAAAAGATGAGGTGGATTGAAAAAAATTGTATGTTAATTTGCATTTCACACCCGATAGCGCCATTCGTATGAGGACATTGTTTATGATATTATTGCTGTGTACCTCGTATGTAAAAGCCGGGGCGCAGGCGCCTATGAACAAGGATAGCCTGCTGCGTCTGTTGCCTGACGCCAAAGAAGATACGTCGAAAGTGTGGTTGCTGATCGATATCGGAAATCAATACGAATGGGACGACCACGAAACCGCCGGTAAATACTACCTGAAAGCGGGCGAATTAAGCGAAAAGCTGGATTACAAACAGGGGATTATCAAATTCATCGCCAATTATTCCTACCTGCTCAATCTCAAGGGGCAATTCGACAGTTCGATGCTGCTCAACAGGCGGTCGGTTCAGCTGGCTGAAGAACTGGGCGATAAATCCCTGATAGGCAAGTCCAATACCAATCTGGGCAACGTTCTCCTTAACCTCAGCAAATACGACAGCGCGGTGTACCATTACCAGATAGCGCTGAAAAACTTTGAAGCCGTAGGCGATAAAGTGTTGATAGCCCGGCTGGCCGATTTGCTCCAGGTTACCTACATGGAGCTGCGCCAGCACGACAAAGCATTGGTCTATGGTGAGCAGGCCATAGCGGTGCTGCGCGATGCCAACGATCCGGCGAGTCTGGCCGCCGCTCTCTCAAATGCCGCAAACGTGCGTGAACGGGTAAATCAGCATGATAAGGCTCTGGCGTATTTAAAGGAAGCCATGAAGTTGGCTCGAGAGATAAACTTTAAGGCACACGAAAAGACCATATTGCAGAACATAAGCAATATTTATCAGAATATGCTTCAGATCGACAGTATAAAGCCTTACGCAGAGAGAGCGGCAGCACTTAGCCGTGAACTGGGTACTCCGGACGGTGAAGCCATCGCTTACCGGGGACTGGCCAATTACTATGTGTTCAAAAACGATCTGAATACTGCTCATCACTACATCTCCCGCTCATTGGAGATTACCAAAAATGGTAACTTCCCAAAGGAGCGTGCTTCCAGTTTGAAAACGCTGGGGGCTGTGTTACTGGCCATGCACCGGTATGAGGAATCCTACCGGGTGGATACGGAGGCAGAGGTGCTGGCAGACAGTCTCATGGGTGAAGAAATGCGAAACAGGACCCTGTTTTTGGAAAAACAGTTTGAAACTGAAAAAAAAGAAGCCCGGATACAACTGCAACAGGCACAGCTCAGACAAAAGAACATACTGAATTTCATTCTTATCGGGGGCGCTGCCGCATTGGCGATTATACTATTGCTCAGCTACCGCAACTACAATCACCGCCGGCGATTGCAACAGGCCAGGATAGATGAGCTGGAAACCGAAAAACAACTGGCCGCTACCGAAGCCATACTCAAAGGTGAAGAGCAGGAACGTGCGCGGCTGGCAAAAGACCTGCATGACGGGCTGGGCGGTATGCTCAGCGGTATTAAATACTCATTTCAGAATATGAAAGAAAACCTCATTCTCACGCCTGAAAATGCACAGGCTTTCGAACGCAGCCTCGACATGCTCGACAGCTCGATCAGGGAAATGCGCCGGGTAGCACA
>CAZLGW010000035.1:0-62675 GCA_964559125.1 uncultured Cytophagales bacterium | reverse complement strand
AATGGGGCATAGCGTACCGAAAGTCTGTGTTAGAGAAGGAAAATAAAATTTGTTAAACAAATCACCTGCAACACTCGTTGTGAGCAGGCATAAAATGTTATCATAGATATGCTTTAAATCCTGAGCCTAATACCTTTTTTGACAAACAGGCCGGTGAGCCATACCATCAGCCAGGTAAAGAGGAGGGATTTAATGATACCCGTCATACCGGTTATAAACACATCCGGCAGACGTAAGCCGGTGATCTCAACCGCCGGGTACCAAAGATATGGCAGAAAATAGCAGGTCAGCGTGGCGACCCCGGCAGGCTTAAGCCATCTGGCCCAGGAGCTGATGCCCCGCAGGTCGGTAAGCCAGTAGAGCATGGCGTAGACGATAAAGCTGATGCCGGTGCATATGCCTATCCAGGCCGGTGTGGCGCGGATCTTCGAAATGCCCCAGTAGGGCCTCAGCTCAAATGCAGACAGCAGGCAAAGCAACCCGAGGGTGAGCAGCGCCAGCACATACGCCGCCTCGCGCTTCCTGAAGATCCCGCTTCTCAGCAGCACTGAGGCGCTTACCCCTGCCATGGTGAAAGCCGCCATTGAACCGTCGCCGGCAATCCATACGTAACGATGCAGGGTGTCGAGCAGATCGAGGTAGCCTGCGAAGGCCGCGACGTTGAAGCAAACGAAAAAGAGCCAGGCCATAAGCACAGGCGTAGGCTTGTCGCGGAGCCAGGTGTAAAGCAGGGCGCATACGAGGTAGGCCCAGCCGATCAGTCCGAGTATGCCCCACCAGTGCGTCTGCAGCCAGGTTGGCTGTTCAGCGGTTCCCGACCGGTACAAAGCGGCGAGTACGGCAAGCAGCAGATAGCCGGTCATTTTCAGAAAAAGAAACCGCCGTGCACGGGTAGCATCGGCAGGATAATCGTTCCAGACCAGGAAAAACGCCAGCACCATCAGTACCTGCCACAGCCAGCGACCGATCGGCAGGAGGTCCGGGTTGATATTTTCAAGATTTACGGTAAACAGGCCCATAAGGAGCAATGCAAAAGAACGCTCCGCTATATGAAACACAATTCTCCAAACCGAATCGCCACGGGCCGTCCGGTTGCTCACCGCATAGGGTATCGAAAGGCCGACAATAAACAGGAACACCGGGAACACCACATCTGCAAGGCCCAGCGCATCGTCACCTGCAGCAGCGTGGCCCAGCCAGGCGGGGATACCTTTCAGCGTCCAGAGGTCGTTCACGAAGATCATCAGGAACATCGTAAGCGACCGGAATATATCGATCGAAGCAATCCGTTTCGAAGGTTTCATATGTATCAGCAATCAGCTTCTGAAAGCCGGCAGCTATCTCATCATTGATTCAGTAAGTCAAACAATTGCCGGAAGCAGTCTGTAGTCCCGTTGGCGCTACCGGTTTTGTAGAAAGCATCCATAAAGGAGCCTGCTCCTGACCAGACCGTCTGCATCATGCCGCGGTACCGGCTTGCCAATGCGGGATTGGCATTACGGTGAAACGCGTTCATGTCGTGGTATTGACTTACCGCTACCGCCGGCTTGTTCCATGGGCACGTCACCACGTCGAATCCTTTCATAGCCAGGTAGTGCGCTGTCGGCTCGGCGCGGTCGTAGTGCCAGTCGCAGATGAGCACATCCTTTTCAATCAGGTCTACAGAACGGTGGGTGTTGTTCATACTGCCCTCCCACATCCCGAGACCGGTGGTTTTTCCGTCGAGCAGCCGGTCACCCCATATCCACAGACGACGCCCGCGGGCATGGAGATGATGGCGGATGCGGTTTACCTCACCGGCAAAAAGCTCAGCCTTATCGCGCCCTCCGCAGCGGGGACAATGGTCATCGCCGATATAAAACACTTCGTCCATCCCGGCATGAAAATCGCTGGCTTCAAACACCTCCATAATCTCGTCGACGAGTGCAAAGACGATCGGGTGCACCTCGGGGTGAAGCGGACAGTAGCTTTTGCAATACAGACCGTCAGCATTAGGCCATTTGTGTTTTTCCGGCATTTTGACATGCGGCGTTTCATCCAGCTGAGGGTATATTTCCAGCAGCTTGCCGGTTTGCTCTGCCCACGACTGGTGCCCGAGCAGGTTAACCTGGGGGATGAGGTTAATCCCGTTTTCCCGGCATACGGCGACGAGCTCCTTCACCTGCGAAGAAGAAAGTGTCTGAGCATCCCTAAGCTCCGGGTGGGACTTATATTCGTACCCAAAATCCACCCTCAGTATGAGCGTATTAACCTTCCTGGAAGCAAGCTCTTCACGGATAAACTTTACAAACCGCGGATGTTCCGAAGGGGTAGGCGCCGCTATGCAGAATCCCCTGATGAGGGAGTCCTGCTTCGGGGCTTTATCCTGCGAAAAAAGTGCAAGCGGCAGGCAGGCAAGCAAAAGAATGCATCTGATCATAGGTGTATCGGGAATGGATTGTCAATATATTCAGTTCTGTATACCGGGCCGCCGGTATTGATAGACCAGGCTATTTCCCCGGTTTGGCCGGTTTTAATTATTTTATGATTCATGGAGCTGGTCATGAGCAATGCGCCGTCGGGAAGCAGGCATGCGCTTCCCATAATGGCGGAATACAGCGGGGCCGGTAGTGTAACCTTAATTCCGGAAACGGCTTTGTGGCTGGCCTCGTCCACCCGATAGGAAACCGCCCTGGAAAGCGGCCGCTGCGGGCTGCCGTTATCGAAGAGCAGGATTTCCCCATTTCCGGCCCGGTGGGCAAAATGCTGGAAAAGAAAGAAATCGTCGTCGGGCAAGTCGAAATCTCCTTGTTCTCCCAGCTTCCATAAAACCCTGCCGGTGGCGGAGTGGATTTTCCAGACCTGGCTTAGCGCCCTGAACGACACGATATAGTGCCCGTCGCTGTCGATGGCGAGGGAGTTGCCCCAGGGCTGCGCGTAGTTGACCGGGTCGATGTCTGTGAGTTCGTCAAAGGTGCTCCATTCCCGGATTTTCTCACCCCGGTTGTTGAGCACCAGGAGCCCGTCGCCGGGAAGCCCTTTTTTTTGCTCATTCGTAATCAGTACGTAATTCCCGTCCCGGTCCATCCGAAGGTCGTGGTGCGCCATTTTGTCAAACCCTTTTTCCCCGAGCTTCAGATGAAAGAGCGTATCGCCTGCCCAGGTCGTTTCCAGCAGGATATTACCATCGGCAAATGGAGAATCGAGATCGTCGAGCAATGCCAGGAGCGTATTTTTAGGTGTAACCCTCAGCGCTTTTACCGTACCAGGCATTAACCGGTACCAGAGCAGCCGTCCGTCGGGCCCGACCAGGTAGGCGCAGCCGGGCCTGGTGCCGGTATGAAAAAGAAAGCAGCCATCGGGATTGCCGCTGATATGGTTTTGGGCCTCGTCATAAAAGGCGGTGACGTTTTCAGGTACTGCGGCCGTGGTAAAGGTCGTCATGTCAGATTCCCTGCCGCCGGAAATAACCCGGAGATGGTAGGCGGTGTTCCCGCGTAAGGCAAACAGGGGAATGTTGTGATTCCTTCCTGCCGGCGATACGGGAGAAAGTGTTGCCTCCGATTCATTACTACCGGCCGGCCAGTACTTTATGCGGGCGTCGCTTTCACGGGTGAGACTGAACCTGATACCGGCGGTCAGTGCTGCGCGTTCGTCGTTCCGGACGGTGATCTGCTCCGTACCGGGAGCCGGATCCCCGTCCGGAGCGCTGCAGCCACACAGCAACCATGGCATCAAGGCCACCGGTACCAGGTAAAAAAGTATACGCATAGCCACGTCTCAGGGTCTATTCTTTATCCCACCATACCCGTTTCAGCCAATCGTCCTCGCCGCCAAGCCTGGACACGGCCTCCTGGTAATTGGTCGGGTTCTGAACGGACTCCGATTCCGGGTAGAAAAACCTCCGGGGCATAATGCCGTTGGTTCCGCTGGTATACCAGTCGACCGACGTAAATGGCACCAGCTCGGGGTAACCCGTACGCCGGTAATTGGCATAGGCCTCCGGGCCGTTGAGAAAAAATTGCACCCACATCTGCTCGTGTATGACGCGCATCTGGTTGTCCAGGTCCGAAGGAAAAGGTTGGAAACTGGCCTTTAGCCCGTCGATCGCGGCCTGTGCTATCGCCGGAGCATCCGGGTAGCTGGCCATGAGCTCACAGGCGGCCTGGATCCCTTTGTTGAAATGTGCTTCTACATCTGTCTGCCCGGCCCAGCCCCTGGCTGCTGCCTCGGCAAGCAGGAATTCCACTTCGGCATAAGTAAGGTGGAAGAAAGGCGCATTGAGCGCGGCGACATACTTGCTCGGCTGCATGCGCCGGTGCGAAGTAGGGATCACGACTTCTTCGCCCGATCCGGTCACGATGGTTTCGTTGGGCATCCAGACATTCCACGACATCGCGCCGTAAGCCAGTCCTTCCTGGAAATAAGGGGTTACGTCGAGGTTGCTCCGGTTATCGATCTGCTCGCTCCCGTTGAGGGGCAGGTAGGTACCGCCATAAATGAAAAGGCGGGGATCTTTGGTTTCCTTCAGGTAATCGACCAGCGTATTGGTGAGCCGGAAACCCGACGACGATACGTCGGCCTGGAATACCTGCGATCTGCCGTTGCCCCGGTTTTCCCCGTATGTATAATTGATGGGGTCATGCCGGAGCATGCAGGTATGTGCGTTACTGGTCATCACACCCGCGGATACTGCGGCCTCTACCTGCTGGCGGGCCAGGTCCGGTTTGACTTTCGTGAGCCTGAATCCCAGGCGGAGACGGAGTGAGTTTCCGAATTTCTTCCATCGCTCTACATCCCCGTCAAAAAAGACATCACCTTTCACCCCGGGCCTGGAAGCGTCCATTGCCGATATCGCTTCGTCGAGTTCTTTGAAGAAATCGTTATAAATATCTTCCTGGCGGTCGTATTTAGGCAGGAACTTCTTTTCGGTATAACCTTTGATGGCTTCCGAATAGGGTATATCGCCGTAGAGGTCGGTGAGGCGCGAGTAAATATAAACCCTCATTATCCTGCCTGCAGCGTGCATATTGACAAGCTCGGGGTCTTCAGCGGTGCGGTCGACCAGGTCCTGGATGTTCTTGAGGTCGCGCGGGTAGGAACTTTCCCAAAGCGTATACCACTGGCCTTTGTCAAGGATACGGTACTGCCCGCCGTGCTGCGTCCACCACGAGCCGGCCAGGTGCTGGATAAGCGGCGAGGAAATGGCAAGGTCGTAGCGCCATACGTCTTCGCGCTGTCCCGAGAGGTCGGCCATGATCTTGGTAAGCTGCACACCGGGATCGATCGAGGCAAAGCCTGCCGGGTTTTTGTTGAGGTCTTCGAAGTGGTCGGTGCAGGACATTTGTGCCAACAGCCCGACTATACCTATATATAAAGCTATCTTACGCATATCAGTAGCAGTATTAAAATTTGAGAATGAGGTTAAAGCCATAGCGCTGACGCCCCGGAAGCGACCCGTACTCGAATCCCTGGCCGTTCCCGTTGTTGTAATTCGACTCCGGGTCGATGTTAGGCGTGCTCTTTTGAAGAATCAGCAGGTTACGCCCGATCACTCCCAGTGTTGCGGTGCGGAACGGCGTTTTACTCAGCAGCTCATGAGAAAACGTATAGCTAAGACCGAGATCCCGCAGCTTGATGTACCCGCCATTGTAGATAAATGGCTCCGGGATGTTGTTGCCAATGGCCTGCCAGTAAGCGGCCGGGCTGATGGCGATATTGTTTATTTCTCCTTCCTGGTTTACACCTTCGCCGATATACCCCCTGTTGGCGCGGTCCACATAGTAGGGGCTCGCCGGATCGTCGATATTGCCATCAACGCCTGCCGCCTGGGCAGCCAGTTGAGCAGCCCGTCGATCCTGGTGGTATTCGTTCCAGGAATCGCGACCGGCTTCCGTATTAGCATGCGAGCCGTTCATGTGCATGGTCATATTGGTCATGGAAAAAAGGTCGCCTCCAACCCGGATATCGAGCGCTGCCTTAAGCTGCAGCCCCTTATACGACACCGAAGTGATCAGCCCGCCGGTCCATTTGGGAAGGGTGTTGCCCAGCGCTACGGGCCGGCTGGTCGGCAACGGCTCGCCATTGCTCGAATTGAACACCCGGTTGCCGTTTGCATCCCTCAGGAAAGCATTGCCCATAATAGTCCCGAACGGTTTTCCTTTTTCGGCAATAATGGTGGCGCCGGCCCAGCGTGCCTCGGCTACCGTGAAGGTTTCGAGCATATCGCTCAGCTCCACGACTTCGTTTACGTTCCGGGCAAAGTTGAACGACAAATCCCACTGGAAGCTGTTGGAAAGCTTTACAGGCGTGGTGTTGATGAGCAATTCCACGCCCCGGTTGCGGAGCTTAGCGGCATTGAGCGACGCCGTATTAAAGCCGGTAGTTTCCGGCACGGTAATATCGAGCAGCACGTCATTGGTCGTTTCGTCGTAGTAGGTCAGGTCGATGCCTATCCGGTCGCGAAAGAGCCGGACATCGGTACCGATTTCGAAGGAGGTCTTTTTCTGAGGCTTGAGGTCTGCATTGGGGATCGACGACCCGAGTATTTCGCCCATCGGGAATCCTCTCAGCGAGCGGCCTGTCAGACTATAGGCAAAGGTGGTCTTATACGGGTCGAAATCGCTTCCCACCTGCCCGAGCGAGGCTCGTAATTTAGCAAATGACAATGCCGGCGAATCAATATTAAAGGCGTCGGACACCACGAAGCTGATATCGGCCGACGGATAGAAGAACGAATTGTTGTGCGGAGGCAACGTAGAGGCCCAGTCGTTGCGGCCCTGCAGGTTGAAGAAGACATACTCCCTAAAGCTCAGCTGGGCGCTGGCAAAGAGTGACTGGATCTCCTTCCGGTTGTCGAAAGGCTGGATGATCGTTTCAGTGAAATTGACCAGGTTGGCTGTGCCGGGTTGTATGATCTGGGTACCGTTGATGTTGTTCCCCTGGCTGCGGTATTTCATCAGGTTGGCGCCTGCCATGGCGGAGAGCTTGAAATTTTCACCCAGGTTGGTGTTATAATTAAGCAATCCCTGCAAATTGGTCTCCTTTACGTTCATAGAAAGCTGGTGGAGCGCCCCTCCGTCGTAAGCGGGCGTGAACTTGTCGTAAAAGGCATCGTGGCTGAACGAAAAGAAATCGGTGCCGGCCTGGAGGTTCACGCTCAGCGAAGGGCTAAACTGGTAGTTGAGGTTCATATACCCTCCTACCCTTTCGCGGGTGCTCCTGTTGAAGGTTTTATTGATCGTCCAGTATGGGTTGGCCCGGTAGATGTTGCCGGTGTAGTTCTTGTAGGTGCCATCCGGGTTCTGATAGTCCTGGAGCCATGCCTGGTCGAAATTGGCCGCCAGGCCGAGCAGACCGTTGCCGATGTTGTTAACGTTATCGGTCAGGGCCGGACGGTTGCGTATTTTTTCAGTAGTATAATTCACCTTCCCCTCGATCGACAGCTTTTCCGAGATCTTCGAGGAGGCCCGGAGCGAGAAAATATGCTTGTCGAACCCGCTCTTCGGAACGATATCATCGTTGGTGATATTGGAATACGAAAAGCGCGCGCTATTCCCGTCATTGCCACCGGTCACCGCCAGGGTGTTCATCCAGGTTTTGCCGACGCTGAAGAAATCCTGGATATTATTTTCCATGAATTGATACGGTCGCACCGTGCCGTCGGCCTGGGTGATGGTTTCAAAATCGGTGAAGCGCGGCCCCCAGTTCGAGGTAATGTTACGCGCCTGCAAAGGATCGGTAGGGAAAACCCCGTCGTTGCCTTGTCCGTATACCTTCTGCCGTTCGTCGAGGTGGGTAGAGATCCTGTCGAGTGTAAGCGAGCTGTTGACTTCCACACCGATCCCCTTCTGGGATTTCCCGCCTTTGGTCGTGATCAGGATCACGCCGTTGAGCGCACGGCTACCGTACAGCGCCGCAGCAGCGGAACCTTTCAGGACCGATATAGACTCGATGTCGTTAGGGTTGATATCCGACAGGCCGTCGCCCAGGTCGAAGCCGCCCCATTGGGTAGCGCTTCCGATATTGCCGTTCACGGCAGGCACGCCGTCGATCACATACAAGGGTTGGTTACTACCCTGGAGCTCCCTGATACCCCTAATCACCACACGGCTCGAACCGGTAGGTCCGGCAGTAGTAGACGAAATGCTGACTCCGGCCACTTTTCCGGCTATGGAGGCGATTGGGTTGGTCTCACCGTTGTTGGCGATGTTTTCGCTGCCTACGTCAGAAACCGCATACCCCAGTGCCCGCTTTTCGCGTTTGATCCCAAGCGCTGTTACCGTAATTTCCGATAGCTGCATGACATCTTCGGTCAGGAGCACTTCCAGCTCCGACTGGCCGGAAACCTCGATCTCGCGGGCCTGGTACCCGATAAAAGAGAAGGACAATATCTCCCCCCTTTTTACTTCAACGGAGAAAGTGCCGTCGGCCCGGGTGACGGTGCCGGTGGTCGTTCCTTTCACCAGCACGGAAACACCGGGCATTGGCTCCCTGGTTTGGATATCCCGCACCGTACCGCGGACAGCCGGGGACTGACCATACGCGCAAAAAGCACCCAAAGTGAGGCAAAAGAGCAAAAGTTGTCTCATAAAATGGATTGGTTAGTTTAAAAGGTCATTTTGACAATGCGGCTTTTGCGACAGCATCAGCTTCTCACAGTCTGATAAAATTTCATTTTACCATGTGGCTAATAAGCATGCTAAATATTCTGCAAAACCGCATTACAAAAGTACAAAGGCCTGTTTGGGGCCAGGGAGGACAAATGTTACATTCTGCCTGATCGCAGGTTACATACGTAAACTATCAGTTGTGGGAATGCTTTCCGGAGAGTTGCGAGGGGAGTATGTTGAACACTTTCCGGAATTGCCTGGTGAAGTATTTCGGGTCGTTATAACCTACCTGGTAGGCAATTTCGGCTACCGTAAGCTGGCTTTTTTCGAGGAGTTGCTGCGCCCGCTCCATCCGTATGGCCCTTACAAAGTCAACCGGAGCCTTACCTGTAAGTGCATGAAGCCGGCGGTAGAGGTGGATACGGCTCATACCTATTTCCCGGCCGAATTGCCCGATGGAAAAGTCGGGATTACCAATGTTTTTTTCTACGATGGAGATGGCGGATTCAATAAATTTCTCGTCGACCGGCGTGATCGGGATGTCTTTCCCTTTGATAATAATCTGTTTCCTGAACGCCTCCCTGGCGGCCTGCTGCTGCTTCCGCATGCTCCGAAGCCTGGAAAGGAGAAGGTCGAGGTTGAAAGGCTTCACGATATAATCCTGCGCACCGGTATCGTATCCTTCCAGTTTTTGTTCTTCCGAAGACCTCGCCGTGAGCAGCAGCACGGGAACGTGCGATGTGGCTGCATTCGATTTCAGCTGACGACAAAGCTCCAGCCCATTCATTTTGGGCATCATCACGTCACTTACGATAAGTTCCGGGGAGCTATCCAGCGCTCTGGCGAGCCCTTCCCTGCCGTTTACGGCCTCAATTACCTGGTAGTAGTCCCGGAGATTGTCGCGGAGCCAGGTCCGGAATTCGTCGTGGTCCTCCACCAGCAGCAGCGCCGGCTTCGCACCTGGTGTTTCCGTAGGCCCCGAAAGCATGGCTTCGGAAGATTTAGTTATCGCAAACGTAGTCTCAGCAGCGGAAACCGCGACACTGTGTTCCGGTAAAGGCAGTTGTATGGTAAAACAGCTTCCGGCACCTTCTTCGCTTTGCAGACGGACGCTGCCGCCCATGACCTTCACGAAGTCGCTTACGATCGACAAGCCGATGCCGCTGCCCTGGTTGACATACCCGGCAGGCAGGTCGGCCTGGTAGAAGCTGTCGAATATTTTTTCCTGCTTATCGGCCGGTATCCCGATCCCCGTATCCCTGACGTGGATTTCCAGCACAGGACGGTCCGGATCCTGCATCACTTCGCATAGTGCTGCTTCCACCGTCACCCGGCCGTTGTCGGGCGTAAACCTGAAAGCGTTGGAAAGCAGGTTGAGCAGTATCTTTTCCAGCTTGTCCTGGTCAAAATCGAGGTAGAGCGATCCGATTTCGGATTGGAAGCCCAGTTGAATACTTTTTTTCTCCGACAGGTCGGAAAAGGAAGAAACGACATCGCGGATAAAGGCGATAATGTCACCGTTGGCCGGGTTGTTTTTCAACTCCTGTACTTCCAGCTTCTGGAAGTCGAGCAGTTGGTTCACCAGGTGGAGAAGACGACGGGCATTCCGGCCGATCATGCTGAGCTGGCTGAGCCGGGCGTTATCGCTGGTTTCTTTCATGAGCTTTTCCAACGGCGCCAGGATAAGTGAGAGCGGTGTCCTGAATTCGTGGCTGATGTTGGTAAAAAACCGGGTTTTCATCTCGTACAGCTCCTGGCTACGCCGGGCTTCCCGTTGCTTCTGCTTTCTTTCGTACCTGAGCCTTTCCCTTTTTTGCACCGCCTTGCGGGCGCCGTAAAGCAGGCCCGCGAGCAGGCAGGCATAAATCCCGTAGGCGGTTTTGGTACGCCAGGGCGGTGGCAGAATGGTGATCCTGAGGGTAGTGTCTTCCGGGTTCCATATCCCTTCGCGGTTTGACGCCGACACTCGGAACGTATATTCGCCGGGGTCTATGTTAGTATAAGTCGCTCTCCTTAGCATCCGGTCCGCCGGCACCCAGTCCTGGTTAAATCCGTCCAGCTTGTACCGGTAGCTGGTTTTCTCTGCGTAAAAAAAATCCAGGGCGGCAAACCCGACCTCGAAGCTGTTGGCATTGTGGTGCAGGGTTATCTCGCGGGACTCGGTGATAGAGCTGGCCAGCACCGTACGACCGTCGATCTTGTCGCCGGGCTTCAGCTTTTTGCTGAACAACGAGAAATCGAGCAGCACCACTTTGGGGCTGGATCCGGGTGGCTCGATCTTTTCGGGATGAAAGATATTGATTCCTTTTACACCTCCGAAAATCAGCTCGCCTTCCGAGGTTTTAAAAGCTGCATTTTCAGTAAACTCAGTTCCCTGTAGTCCGTCGCTGATGTCATAATTGGTAATGACCGGCTCCCATTGCCCGGGACCGCCTTCCGGTTTTAAATGGCAGATCCCGTTGGAAGTGCCCAACCAGAGGCCGCCGGTGTTGTCCTCCACGATCGAAAGGACGGTATTGTGCGGGAGGCCGTCTTCCTTACGGAACACCCTGAAACGCCCGGTTTCGGGATCGAACGCATTGAGGCCCTCCTGTGTTCCTACCCAGATCGTACCCCGGCTATCTTCCAGGATGGCCATCACGAGGTTGCTGCTGAGGCTTTGCGGGTCGCCCGGATTGGTAAGATAATGGCGCTCGAAAATGCCTGTTACGGGATTATAAGTTTCCAGTCCATAGGAGGTGCCGATCCACAGCATGCCGTTGCGGTCTTCCAGGATCTCCGATACATAACTGGCATGAACAGAGTTGGGCGCACCGGCCGGGAAGTGCCTGAAACGGCCGGTTTTCCGGTCGAGCAGCTCCAGGCCGCCGTTAAGGGTTCCGATCCAGAGATTACCGGCCCGGTCCTCCAGGATCTCCCAAACGCTATCGTCCGAGATGCTCTCAGGGTTATCCGGATCATGACGATAGGTCGTGAAATTGCGGCCATCAAAGCGGGTAAGCCCACCGTAATAGGTGCCTATCCACAGGTTTTGCCGGCTGTCGGTCAGCAGGCTGACGATCACGTTGCTGCCGATGCTGTTCGGGTTCTGAGGGTCATGCAGGTATTGACGGAAAGCCCCCGATTTACGGTCATAGAAGAGGAGCCCGGCCCCGTTAGAGCCCATCCAGAGGTTGCCGTCTGCATCTTCAGCAAACCGGTTGAAGTCGTGGTAGGGCAGTTCTCCCAAACCTGTAGGCCCGGCAGCATAGTGCGGGAAGCGGTAGATATTTTCGTGGTAGTAGTTAATACCTTCCTTGTACATCCCGATCCAGATGATCCCCTCCGCGTCTTTGTAGAGTGCATTGATGGTATTCTGCCGTAGATCTTTTTCCTGGTCGCCGCGTACCAGGTGCTGTATTTTCCAGCTCTCTTTGTTAAGCAGGTTGATGCCACCGTGGTCAGTCCCGATCCAGATCGTTCCACGGTTGTCTTCGACTACACCCATGATGATATCGGCGTTGAGCTTCCCCCGCTCCTTACGAAACTGCCTGAACGCCCTTGTACGGGCGTCAAAATGGAATATCCCCTTATTGTCGCGCTCTACATATATCCACAGGTCATCGTCGCGGTCGCAGTAAACACGGTAATTAAGCAACGCGCCGGCATACGTCTCGCGGAGGTGATCGCTGGTATATACGACCTTATAGGTGTTCCCGTCTATTTGAAGTAGCATCCCGTCCTGGCGGATCAGCCAGGTATTCCCGTGCCGGTCGTGAGAAATGCCTGTGACAGGTACCGGCGGAGCAGGAGCGATACGAACCGTTCTATTTTCAGAAGGAAGAAATACAAAAACGCCTTCAGCAGCATGTAAAAACCAGTAATTGCCGCCAGGATCGCGGCTGATATCGGTAATGTCGCCTTCCGGGATGCCGTAGCGCCTGCATTCGGGCAGATGGCTGTGGGTAAAGCGCTCAGTATCGGGGTTGTAGACCGTTATCCCGTCAATGGTGGTAACCCATATTTTCCCGTCGGGGGCTTCAGAAAGGCGCAATATGTGGTTGCTTCGCAGCGAAGTGGAGTCGGCCCTGTCGCGCAGGAAAGTCCTTATGGCGTACCCGTCGTAGCGGTTCAACCCCGACAGCGTACCAAACCAGAGGAAGCCCTTGCGATCTTTGAGAAAACAGTTTACCTGGTTATTGGAAAGCCCCTGCCTGATATCGAAGTGCATAAACTGGTAGGTAGCGGACTGTGCAAAAACACCCCACCCCGCTGAGAGAAGAACGAGCGAAAGGAGAAAAAATGAAATAAATAGTCTGCAGGATATCTTCATTCCAAACGCTACCCGTGAATAATCCCCTGATAACGCTTTGATAAAGATAAGAAAGCAGGTTGATAATCGGATAGTCTCCCGGGGGTCAAAATACACAGAAAGGGTTTTTAAATCAAAACTGTATCGACCAATCAAACTTCCGTTACTCCTTCAATACCTTCACGTTTTGAACAAAATGCCCGTTCAAAAACCGGACAATATAAATCCCGGCATTCAGGCCCTGCATTGAAAACTGTACCAGGCTTTCATTTCCCAAAGACCTTTCAGCGATTATCCTGCCCGTCAGGTCGACCAGGGAAAGGGTTGCCGACCCCTTCAGGCTATTGTTCAGGCGCACTGTGAGCTGGTCGCTCACCGGGTTGGGCCCGATCGTGATCTCCATAAGGTCGTGAGCATACCTCGCCGTAACCATATGGCTCAGGAAGCTCGTACCATCGTTGTTTAACACTTTCAGCCTGTAGTAATTGATACCATTGAAGGGTAATTCGTCTGTGACACTATAATTATATCCCGGAGTCCCTTTAGCATCGACAATCCTGATGGATTCAAAGCGCTTACCGTCAGCGCTTCGCTCTACGACAAAGCGATCTCCTTCGCCTTCCTCCGCAGTACTCCATTGCACTTCGTTTATCATACCCTTATTACCGGCCACCAATGACTTAAGCCTCACCGGCAACGGCGAGTCATCCGCGTTGGTATGTGCGAAGAAGCCGGAGAAACCACCGGTCACGAAGGTTACCTGCCAGAAACCTGAGGAGTGATGAACCACCTCTACAGGGCTGATCGACTCCGTAAGATAGTAGTCATATCCTTCCGGACCTGAACCCGGCGCCGTACTATGGAAAACGGTGATCCGGAGATTTTCCCCGTTTTCCCCGATAGCGGGAAACCGGGGGTCTCCCAGGGAAGTCACATATGTATTATACCGGTTGATCTCCGTATCGGTAAAATACAGTGTAACGGTTCCCCCTGCATCATTGCCCGTCTGAATGTCGTAATAACGGCCGATATAAGGTTGGTTATGGTAGATTCCGATATTTCCGGTCACCGTTACGATTACCGACACATTGCCCATGCTCCCGTCTGAGGAGTTAAGGGTTGCGATGCGTCCGCAATTATTATCGTAATAGTCGACGGTCACGTCAGCGCCCTGTACGTCCGTTTTAAAAGCGTTGCCCGACGCGGGACCGGCTTCTCCGGCTATACCAACAACAACCGCCCCGGCCAGGGTATTGGAAGCACAGCCGCTCGTGACAGAAAAGTCGTTATAGACACCCGGGCTCAAGCCGGTCAGGCTTAAGGACTCCTCCCCTGCCGTTGCCATCATCAGGGCAGGCATTCCGTTTCTTGTAAAGGAAACCGGGACAGAACCCGGCTCAAAGGTACCGGTAAGCTGTATTTCTCCTGTAGCGCTATTGCAATTTGAAGGCGTTGTGGCGGATGCACCCGTGATTACAGAACCCGGGGCAACGCCCGATATGCTTCTTAAAGGGATGATGTTGGACATGCACTGTTGGGTCGTCACCACATAGAATTCGCTGTAATCGCCGGTAGCCAGCCCGGATAAGACAATCAGCTTATCGGTATCTGCAGTCATATTCCCCCGGAAAACGCCGTCATACCATACCTCATAGCTGTTTCCGGGAATGAAATCCGCAGAGAATAGCGAGATAGTGCCATTGGGCGTTTGGCAATCTGTATTACTGCTGCTTGAAAATGCCAGCAAAGCCGGTTCCACGGGTATGGCAATCACAACAGGGTCGATGGCGGGACTGGTGCAACCTTCACCGGAAACGAAAATATCACTGTAGGTAGCCGGTGGAAGATCTGTCAGTACGATATTGCCTTCGTTATCCGTTGTCTCATCACCGGAATAGCTCCCCGAAACACTGCTGACGTAAGCTACCTGGTACGTAGTATTGGCTACCAGGCCACCAAGCGTTATTTTGCCGTCGTCGGATCCACAGCTTGTCAGTTCCGTCTTTGAAACCGAACTGATGATAATCGGGTGTAAAACCACGGTAGTAGTCAGCAGCTTATGGCAGGCGGCAGGATTCTTTATCGATGCTATCCATACGTCATAATATCCCGGGCTGGACAGGTCTTCAAAAGTACCGGAGGTCTGCCAGTCTACGGGCGGGACACCCGAGCCGGCGGCGTTGATACCGTACACAAGATCCTCGCGGCCGAAGATAATCCTCAGGTCGGAAATGGCCAAGCGCAGTGCATCTCCCCCGGTGAACGCCGTAAAAAGATGCTTCCATTGCGACTTGTCGGCTTCGGCATAACCGGCCGGCAACTGGACCTGGTCAAAAATTATCTCTTCGTTGACAGTCAAAGTCAGCCGGCTATTCTCATCGATGACGATAAGGACAGGCGTATCCGTGAGCGTTTTCCACGATTCGATGTCGGAACTGTAAGCAATCGTTCCATTGCTACCGGGAGCCATCGGGCTATTACCACTGTAACCATAAGTGAGATAAATGCCACGCGCATTAGGGCTATTGTCAGCAGCATCAAAGACTACCCTCAATTTAGAGCCGGCACCATTTGTGAATCCGGATACATAGTCGGCATCGTCGCCAAAACTCCAGGCGAGTGCGTCGCCGCCCCCGGTTCCCCAGTTATTGATGGGCTGATCGGCAGTAAACCTGAACGCCACCTTAATAGACTGGGGGTTAATAGTGGTAATTCCGGAAAGTTGCATGCCGCCGCGCACGGATGTTGCCGACGGTGTGATGACAGCCCGCCCCCCGGTGACCGAAGCCGATCCAAACAGGGTAACGGCAGGCGGGAGCTCCGGGTCGGAAAAGTCATTCTCCCATACCTCCTCGTTCCAGCCTGCTCCCCGGGCATTGCTGATTTGAATGGCAGCCGAGCCGGCAGCACAGTCAGGTATGACAGAAACATCTGCGGTAAAACCATGATACAACCTGATCTCATCCGACTGCGAAAGGCTTTCACAACCTGGTATCCTTGCAACTACATGGTATACGGAAGCACCATCTTCATCGGGAGTAACCGTAAACGACGCTGCGTTTTGCCAGGGAATCACGACGTTGCCTTCCGTATCACGCAGCTCATATTCCACGCCGGGATTGTCGAGGGGGTTGGACACCGTGATGTTAACCGGCGTCCCGGCTGTACAGATTGGAGCGGGAGTTACCGAGGCCCTGGGCCGGTACAACTCCATTGGGAAAACAGCTACCTTTGCCTTATTCCAACAGTTATTATCGTCGGTTCCGGTTACCGTATAAATGGTAGGTACTGTGGGTGAGGCCTGTACTGCAGAGCCTGTAGTGACATCGAGGCCCTCAGCAGGCGACCACACATAACCGGCAGTTCCTGACACGGTAAGCGAGGCGGCCCCACCACAGATAGCCACGTTTGCCAGGTTGATCGTGAAGTCGGGCAATGCGTGCACGGTCACACTTACCGGCGTAGTCATAGCTTCGGAAACACCGCACGAAACAACCACCCTGAACCAGGTAGTGGTGCTCACCGTGGCTGTATAGGAATGGGTATCGGCGCCGCTGATGGACTGCCAGTCTGTTGTCCCGTCCGGCGAGGATTCCCATTGGTACTGTAAACCCGAATACATGTAAAGGTCTTCATCCAAACTCAATACGACGGAACCGCTGCCGCACAAGCTCAAAGGAGCCACTATTGCGCCGGTAACTTCAGGGGTGCCGCTGCAGGGTGTTTGCCCGGCTACCCTACCGCCGCCGGAGATCAGTAAAATCAAAAGAAATGACCTAAAAAGAGAAGGCGCAGACAAGCTGCAAATAGTAAAATATTTCATGCCGTTGAGGGTTTTGCCGGAAGAACCCGGATAGAAGAAAAAGACAAGTACGAATCGAAATATTGTTACAATTAAGTAAAACTTTTCGAAAATCGAGTTCCGATAAGGAAATTTTGCCGACGTTTTGTACCCTCACCCAAAACGTCGCCATATTTCATCCAGGAAAACTACCGGGAAAGCCTGCAATTTTTCCCCTGTCAATGTAATTGGAAGATCAGATTGAGAAAAAGATTATTCTCCCTCAGCTTTATTTGATTGCCCGGCGGAAGCCTGACGATGTGGATATAACCGGTCTCAAGCCTTATCGCCGGTGAAAAACCATATTCCAGCGTGAAAGCATTTCTCTTATGATCAAAAAAGTAATAGGTTGTTGTGCCGGCCACGTTAAAAAAGCGCTCTGTGTAGGCTGCTATCTTAAAGGTGGGCAACAGGTCATAGCGTAGCCCTAAACGGCCCCGCATTCTTGTCACCGGAACATCTGTATTGCCCAGCATACGGTATTCGACAGCGTTCCGGTCGGTAATGAACAGTTTTCCGAAAATTTTGTGCTGAAGATCTACTGCCGCGGAAGCACGGTACTCTTTAATCGGGGAACTCTCCGCATCGGACGCCTCCTGTATGATCCTGTGATGGGAAAAATAGGCGACAGGAGAAAGAGAAAACCTGACCGACTCATTATGGCGATAGTGGACCCAGCTCCGGAGTGTGTACATCAGCGCTTCATCCAGGCAGTCTTTGTTATCGAACCCGCTTTGACGACGGTGCTGGAATTCGCCGTCAACGCTGATTTTTTTATTGACCGGATAGCTTAATGTTGTCCGGAACCAGGCATTGTGGTAATGCTGGGCATTTGCCGGGAACACAACGCCTGCCCAGGCTACCAGAAGAGGCAGTATTTTGTGCACTGACATGATAGAACGTCAGTGCGGAAGTTTCTCCCTCAGGTATCCGTAAACCCAGGTGCCGGCCACTGCGCTCAGAAGCGTAACCGCTACGACAGTTGCCCCGGTGCCTATCTGTGCGAACAATGGCCCCGGACAAGCGCCTGTCATCGCCCAGCCGAACCCGAAAATGAGTCCACCGAAGACCTGGCCCTTATTAAATTTCTTGGGAGAAAACGTGATGCGCTCTCCGTAGATAGTTTTGATATCGAACTTCTTGATGACGGCCACAGAAATAATCCCGACCAGCACTGCGCTGCCGATGATGCCGTACATGTGAAAGGACTGGAACCGGAACATCTCCTGGATACGGAACCAGCTTATAACTTCCGCTTTGACGAATATAACCCCGAACAGCACACCGGCGACAAGGTATTTCAGGTTGTGATACCATTTGTGTTCAAGTTCGCTTTCGTTCACGCACATAGCGTCGGTTGAGCGGATTTCTTTCTCACTTGCTCCCGCTGTACCCGGGAGATGAAATTGTGTTTGGGGAAAAGCTTCTCTTTGCTGAGACATGGATTTTCAGATTTAAAGATCTTTAACTACAGTGACAGAATATGCGGCAGGATAAAATTGGCCATAATGATACCTCCGACCATAAAGCAGATCGTAGCGATCAGTGAAGGTACCTGGAGGTTGGACAACCCCATGATCGCGTGCCCGCTGGTGCATCCTCCGGCATATCGCGTTCCGAAGCCGACCAGGAACCCGCCTGCAACCATCAGGATAAATCCTTTCAGTGTAAACAATAACTCCCAGTTCATAATATCGGGCGGAACCAGGTTGCCGTAGTCCGTGATACCATAACCGGCCAGCTCTCCTGCCAGGTCCGGGTGGATTTCAATAGCATTGGGATTTACCAGAAAACTTTCGGCAATGAGCCCTCCTGCAAAGATCCCGAAAACGAAAAAGAGGTTCCAGGCTTCTTTTTTCCAGTCGTATTTAAAGAAAGGGATATTGGCCGGTACGCAGGATGCGCAGATATGTCGCAGTGAAGAGCTGATTCCGAATGATTTATTGCCCATGATGAGAAGGGCAGGTACCGTAAGGCCGATCAGAGGACCGGCAATATACCACGGCCACGGCTTCGTTAAAAAGTCGAGCATTTAATATAATGTTTGAGAGAAATAAATGATTAAACTTTTACCTGTATGTGGTTATTTGAAAATACTCACTGATTTTGCCGGTATTGACCCCGAATGGAAGATATAGCATGCTATTTACATTTTTCCTTTCATCATCCGGTTCCAGTACAGGAATGGCAGCCCGTATTTTTTGAGTATCCAGAGCCGCCAGTGCTCTTTGTAGCTCCTGAAAATCAGCATGAGTTTCAGAAGCGGGTCTGGTGTGAACTCGTTCTGATAATTGAATTCGGCCAATACCATCTTCCCGTATCCGGTTACCAGCGGACAGGACGAATAGCCGTCGTACGAATAATTGTCGACCGGGGCCTTGTCCAGCAGTTTCAGCAGGTTATCGACTACTACCGGGGCTTGTTTCCTGACAGCCGCACCTGTTTTGGCTGTGGGTAGTGCGGCTACATCGCCCAGCGAAAATACGTTGGGGAATCTCCTGTGCTGCAACGAATGCTGGTCCACATCGACCCATCCGGCCGCATTGACCAGTTCTGATCCGGCAATAAAATCAGGGGCTTTTTGCGGAGGAGCCAGGTGAAGGAAATCAAACGGGATCTCCAGGAGGCCCTCTTCGGTTATCCTGGCTCCGGCGGCCGGCAGTTCCCCGCTTTTCTTATCAGCCGGTGTATTGTCCTTAAAATACGCCAGTTTTCTGTCTCCGTCGATCCTGACCGGTGTATGAAAGAGCTTTACCTGTATATGGTACCGGTCAATGACCTCCAGGAGGGTACCGGCGACAGACTTTACTCCGAAAATCACGGTACCGGGCGTAAGAAAAACAATATCGGTTTTCTTATCCAGTCCTTTTCTCTTCAGGTAGTCTGCCGCCAGGTACATCGCTTTCTGGGGGGCCCCGCCACACTTGATAGGTGTTGCCGGTTGTGTGAAAAGAGCGGTTCCGCCCTTCAATTTCTGTAACGATTCCCACGTATATTCCGGATCGACATAATTGCTGCAAACAGCGCCTGTTTTTAGCGCATGCTCCAGTCCTTCGATCTGCGAACAGTCATTGACAAGGCTGGTAGCAACCACCAGGTAGTTGTAAGAAAGCGTCGGGCCGGAAGCAAGTGTCACCTTGTTTTCGCCCGGAAGAACAGCAGTTGCCTTGTCCCTGATCCAGTCTACTCCTTTCGGGATTACCGACTGCTCGCTTCTCCTGGTTTTACCCATATCAAAAGTACCGGCACCCACCAGCGTCCAGGCAGGCTGGTACCAGTGCACTTCCGAGGGTTCGATGATGGCAACTTCCAGGTCGCTCCTTTTCCTTTTTAACTGTGCGGCGGTCATGATACCGGCGGTACCTCCGCCTATGATCAGGACCCGGTAGTGGGTTTTCGTCATACTATTGTTGCAAGTGCTTTTTCATTCCATTCTTTCATCCCGCCCGAATAGTTTTTCACATTTTCAAAACCATTCTTTTTGAGAAGCGAGTAAGCGATCGTAGCCCGGTCGCCGGCCTGGCAATGGATCACAACGGTTTTTTCCCGGTTGACTTTGTCAAGGTTGGCAGGTAGCGTACCCACGAAAACGTGGTCGGCCCCGTCGATATGCCTGGCTGCGTACTCGGTCTCGCCCCGCACGTCGACTATCTGGATATCGTCATTCCCGATCAGCGAGGCAAATTCCTCTATGCCGATCACATCAGCCTTTTCCAGCGGTATTTCCATCTCTGTCACATCGCTGATAAACCCGTAGAGATTGTCCATCCCGATGCGCATCAGCTTGCGGGTGATATCGTCCATCTGGCTTTCATCGGCCACTACCATAAACTGCTCCCGGTAGTTGAGGAGCCAGCCCATCCAGGTAGAAAACAGGTTGTTGTTCTGTATATTGATACTTCCGGGGATGTAGCCTTCCGCAAATACGGTTTTATTCCGGGTGTCGATGAGTTTGATACCTTTGCTGTAAGCCGACAGGAACTGCTCCTTTGTCAGCTCCGGGTGTTTCGGAACCTCGATCAGCAGCGGACGGTCTACCTTGTTCAGGTGCTTCATCATGGCGAAATACTTCGGTGCTTCAGGCTGATCGGCCAGCAGGTAGTCTGTGAAGCCTTTTTCGTCTTCGCCGTATTGGAACGCCCAGTTCCGTATTTTTTCATAGCCTACCGTCGAGCTGTGTACGGCCCCGAGCGCCTTGCCGCAGGCAGAACCTGCTCCGTGGGCCGACCATACCTGTACATAGTCGGGCAAATCGGCAAATTTCTTAAGCGACCGGAACATCTGCTCCGCTCCTACCTCTTTTGTCCCGATCATCCCGGCAGCTTTTTCAAGCAGGTCAGGGCGTCCGATATCGCCCACGAAAACAAAGTCGCCCGTAAATATCATCACAGGTTTGTCGGTAGCGGGGTGGTCGGTGAGCACGAAGCTGATGCTTTCCGGCGTATGGCCGGGCGTATGCATTACTTCCAGGGAAAGATTACCCACTTTGATGACATCTCCGTCTTTCAGACCTACATGCGGGAAGCTATATTGCCACACTTCTCCCCCTTCGTCAGACAGATACATCCGGGCCCCGGTCACTGCAGCCAGTTCTCTTGAACCGCTCAGAAAATCGGCATGGATATGCGTCTCTGTAACGTGGGTAATATTCAGGTTGTTCTGGCGGGCTATTTCGAGGTATGTATCGATATCTCTTTTAGCGTCTATTACGATCGCTTCGCCGGTTGCCTGGCAGCCTACCAGGTAGCTGCCCTGGGCAAGGCTTTTGTCATATATGTGTTCGAAAAACATAGCTTTATGGTTTTAGAAATTGTTAATACAAAGTTCGAAAGTCGGTATAGCGTACACAGCTACTTTTGTTACATTACACGTAATTTTTGAAATATTTCAGGCCAGCAGGGTTTCTTTGAAAATGATATAGACACCCATGACGAGCACGAACCATCCGAAAGCAGGCTTTAACTTTTCACCGTCTATTTTCTTTGACAGGGCAAACCCTATAAAAATGCCTGCTACTGCAAAAAGTGTGACAATGGCAAGGAATCGCCAATCCATCATGGCCTGACCGCTTTCACCGAAAAAACCAATAAGTGATTTGGCGGCTATAATCACAAGAGAGGTGCCTACTGCTTCTTTCATCGGCAGCTTGCTCAACAGCACCAGCGCCGGGATGATCAGGAATCCGCCTCCCGCCCCTACCAGGCCGGTGAGCATCCCGACGACGGAGCCTTCCAGGAAAATCAGCGGGTAATTGAACTGTTGGGGCCCTCCTGGATCTGTTTCCGTATTTGGCGTACTCTTTTTGATCATGCTGTAGGAGGCCGCAATCATCAGCAGCGCAAACAACAGCATCAGTGAGGCGCTTTTGGTAACCTCGAAACTCCCGATAGTGAAAAGTGTCTGCGGGATTACCGGAACGAGGTAGTGCCGGGTAAGAAATACTGCGGCGATAGAGGGGATCCCGAAAATAACGGCTGTTTTGATATTGACCAGTCCCTTGCGAAAATAAGAGACTGAGCCGATTACGCTGGTAGCGCCGACAATAAAGAGCGAGTAGGCGGTTGCCAGTACGGCGTCTACATGAAACAGGTAAACCAGTACGGGAACGGTAAGAATGCTGCCGCCTCCGCCGATTAAGCCGAGCGATATACCTATTAATACGGGGGCAAAATAGCCTGCGATTTCCATTGGTCTTTGAATTTGATGTGGCAAAATTACATCGGCTCAAAGCCCGTCGCAGCTACTTTTGTTACACAAGGAGGAGTAGTTTAAGGAAGTCGTAAGTTGAAATACCGCTAAATAAAAATTTACAAATTTTTATATGAAAATTTAAAAAAATCAATAGTTTTGAATCTCCTAAACCACTTAAATCATCTTCGCTCTCACTCTAAAAAAAGTATTCAAAAGTAAGGAGCATGATCGTTTACACGTAAGGCAGACCCGGTCATCTTAGATGGATCTGACAGGCAGGTGCAGACCTCCCGGTATTGCTATCAGAACTGACTCAACCACTTCAGACAAAAGAGTAAAATACAATGTTCAGAAGCAAAGAAATCCGATGGTTTAAAGATTACACCGACCCGGCTATCGAAGACTGGTTTGTCAGGCACGGACAGACTTTTGAGACTGCTTCACCGAGAACAGACTTTTATTTACCCACGGGCAAAGACGATATAACTGTTAAGCTCAGGGAGGGGAATATTGAAATCAAGCAGAGAGAGGGAACACCCCAACCGGGTACCCTGACAGCCGCCACAGAAGGCATCTACGAAGACTGGGTAAAATGGAGCTTCAATGCAGGCAAAGACGACAGGCTTTCAAATGAAATTACCGGGGCCAACAATTACGACTGGATCGAAACTATAAAAACCCGTATTGGAGTAAAGCTGACCAGAGATACCTTCGGTAAGCTGCAGGTATTGCCTATCAAAACATTTGTGGATTCCGGCTGCCAGATAGAATATACGCACGTCATAGCTTCCGGTAAAACGTATTACACCTTTGCTTTGGAATGGTTTGGGGAGAAAGATATGGAGATTGGAGAAGCTCTTTTAGCGGAAATACTGGGTGATGTGATTTTAAACAGGGAAGATTCGATGGGGTATGGGGAGTTTTTGAAAATGAAAGAATAAGACGCCCAATTAATCAATATTAGTTAGCCATTTTTTTAAGTCATGCCTGTTAGAAAAACGGAAAGCCGATTGCCGCAACTACCCGGGTTTACTGTCGATGATCTGGGGCAACACGCAGTATCCGGCACAAACCCGAATATCATTCTGATTTCTTACTTAAGCAGTCCGGTAAACCTGAATATCGAGCAGAATTATGTGGTTATCGTAGACGATGCTACCGTAGGTCCTAACGTATCTACTTACGAGTGGACGTTCAATAACAATGGCATTTCCACCATCAGCACTACCCCAAACGGAGTAACATCGTTTACCCCTGCCGAGTTAGGCTCCCTTACCGTAACAGTTAACGTAAAAAACAGTGCCAATACCATTTTGCATTCGGTTATCCTGGATCAGCAGGTTGTTGCCCGCAATCTGGAACTTGAGCAACTGATCGAGCAGGAAAATAGTCGTGGGCCCTCAGTGGGCAATCCGGAGGTGTCGAGAGTCGTGATCAACGGTCTAAGGCTATTTGTCGATGGCGTTGCAAGCCCTGTCAATGAAAACGCATTGAACCGGTTGCTTCTGTCGCTCGCCTATGCCCATGTTTCCGGCGTCACGGCAGCGAAGAGAAATGAAGTCCTCGAAAAATGTACTGCAGCTTTTGAAACGGGCACACCTGACCAGTTTTTTACGCTGGGACAAACCGGAATCGGGATCAACCGGGCGAAGCCTCATGTCGCAGCCATGTTTTTGATGAACGGCGCTGCACCGTTCATACCGCTTACCGAGATACCTGCCGGAGCTTCGGCATCCGTGATAAAGACTACTCTTGCAACAATTGGCACCAGTTTTAATGCCTTGTCGGAAGCCACCCGAATCGATATTTTCAATGTACTTCGGTTCCCCAAAAGCAATATCCGAATCTGTGCCCTGATTCTGACCGGATTAAAAGACAAATACGTTGCTGGTCAGGCTTTTTCCGCGCTGCCGGGCAACCGGCCAATAGCCAGACGATTAATTACCGAATATGAGATAGGACCGTATGTGCCTCCGGCAACTGGCACACGTGATCTTACCAATACCAGCGATACTATCTTTAACCTGACACTGTTGCCGGTTTGGAAAATAAGCGTTTCGACCCTCATAAACCCAGCCGGTCTGATTGATCCGCAGACCAGGCTCTTCGGTATTCCTGAACCGATTCCCGAACGAACATTTTTGGCAGAGACAGGTATATTCCCTAATGATGCTGACTTTATCGAATCGGCCCGGAAGTACCATAATGCCTTTAATATAACGTTTAAGAATGTTGATTCGCTGGAAGACATTATCAATGATCTCCAGGCCAGTTCAATCCCGCTTAATCATTGCCGAATATTTACCCATGCTACTCCGGACGCGCTGGCTTTGTCCTTATTTGATGGAGGGAGTGGGTATGTATCGTCGGAACATTTAGACGGCTTCGTTTACGGCGAATTAGAAGGCGCCATCGGAATCCTTTCCAATTATTTTGATGGCGGTAGGGGGTACATTTACGGAGAGGATAAAGCTGATAATTTTCTGGCATTTCTGCGCGGGCAGAGCCACGCGTCACTGACACCCTTTGGTCTTCAAACGAATCCGTTGACACCCGACCAGCGACACTTAGTCAGGCGGTATATTGATATATGGCTGCTGCGCATACAGGGTTCTGTTAAGGTAACAAAAGGTTCGGTTGTCAGAAATATCACGACCAGTGAACAGAATACCATTTTTATTCCCTTTGTCAATGTACTGATAAGGTTGGTTGAAGCGCAGATTATTGCTGCTGCACCCACTATTACGGCTGCAGATTTTACTGCTCTGAAGACTGCCATTTTGGGGGTTACAACCCAGGATCTTAATTTTAATGCTGTTCCCTATTTCTGGGACTTTCCAGATGATCCTTTTCCCGACAATACATTTGAGGATTTAAGCAAGGACTTTACAAGTACGGTCAGGGCACTTCCGCCCGGAAATACCTTTATGGACAAGCTGATGCATGTACGGGATAGTCGGTTTACTACCAACAGTACTATCGATATAAGAGGCTGTCATGCAGGTGAAATACCATTGGGAACCATACCGCCACCACCTTTTTTAGTAACCATACAAAAATTCTTTGGAAAAGCCGGTACACTACCTTCCGTAAATGGACCTGATTGGTTTCAGTCATTTCAGCTTAGCTTTGCTGCAAGATCACTGGCAGACAACACCGCTATTGACAATCTGTTTGACAACGACAGAACTTTTGGCGGTATTGCTCTTACATCAGCCGAAGTGAATGCCGATTTCGCAACCTGGAGCCGGTTAGCAAACGTAGACGATCAGTTTACTTTCTTTACTAACCTGTTTAGTGCTCCGGCTACCCTGCTCGACTTCGCCGGTTTGCTGTGGAAAACGTGGCGGACGGTCGGGGCAGTAAACGGAATTCCGCCCCTGAATTTGTACTCCTCCCGCACCGACGATCTGGTTCAGCTTACATTAGGCGAAACGGTGAACCGATTGAGGGAAAATTTCGGGGCTGCTGGTACTAACCTCGCGGCTGCCGTTATCACTCGCCTGAACAACTTACAGCCCTTTGTCGCCCAGTTTATCCAAATCAGCAGGAATGTAGCGGCGTTTTCCGGTAGCAATTTTTCGCCCTTTTATGACGACCTGAAAGCCATAGCCAACGGTATAACGGCTATCTCCGGTTATGCCCCTCCGGCTACAACGCTGGTCGACCCTGCTATGCCGAACCCGCTGGGTTTGCCACAAATTACTGGCTACGTAACCAATATCAGTGCGCACCTGAATACAATTCTGACGACCGATATTGGTCCCATTTTTACGGCTATCAGTACAGCCGTACAGGCTACGAACGCCAAACGCTACTATTATTTTAATCTCCGGCTTCCGCTTCGGGTGCAGCAGTCCAATCCGACGACTTCTTTAGGGTACGTAGTGTTTTACAAAAATGGTTTTGTAAAAGAAGCGCTCAAAAGCTATATGAAGTGCCAATGGATGGGCAATCCTTCCCAATTGGCCGATCTTCATAGTTTCATTGATGGGATTGCAATTACGGAGGCGAACAGCGCCCAGTTTCTGATAACAGCGAGTTTTAATGAACGGGACGATACAACGAATCCTAACGCGTTGGCACCCTTGCCTGATTATAATGCCCATATCAACAGTACGTAACTTTTTACCGGTTCGATTATGCCAGTTTCTGTCCTAGATAAAGCCTTACTGAAGGTATCGACGGCCCTGATACCGCTGACAGCTATTGATAGCGCTGCCAAAGCTACAGACCTGCTAAAAAAGCTCGGGTATCAGCTTCCTGGTAATCAAGAGTTTACAGGTATTCCTGCCTCACTCATTAGTAAAGTTGGGGCAATTGCCGGAGAGATTCAGGAACTGGCAGAGTCCGAAACCGGCGACGACCGGCTGACGGCCATGTTGCAACTCGCATCGAAGGTGAAGGACATTGCAGCAGACATTGCGGAGATGGTGCCGAAGATGCAAAGTACCGGAGCTGCAACAGCTTCCTTCTTTACGCAAGCGCCTGTTTCCGAATTGCCGCGACGGTTGCTGGACTACCTTATCGCAGACTATTTAGAAACCTATTATGCCGGTACCTACTATTTTTTATTGTTGGTGGGCATCACCGATGAAATAGAAACACAAGCTAACCCGGCTATTTTTCAACCTGCCTATACGCTCCGAAAAATTCACTATGACCGATTACCTAAGTACGTTACCGAACCAACCGGTCTAAGTGAGGAGGTTTATCAATGGCAAACCAATTTTAACAGTGAGCTTTTCCTTGTCCGGCTCGATAAAATGCTACGTGGCCTGGTTCTGCCCGGTGGTCTATACAAACAGAATACCCAGACCCGTTCAGGCCTTAGTAATGCCAATGCAATAACACGGGAAGTGCGTATTCCCGTTTTTGAAGCAGGCAACACCCCGGAGTTATACAGCCAGTTTGGGGTGGCTATATCGGGAGTGGAAGCCACCGCCGGTAAACCCAAAGGCCTTGCCCTCGTCCCCTATACACTCGGTGTCGGTTCGGTACCTTTCGATTTGAATGAAGAGTATGATATTGTGCTGGAAGTATCGGCCGGAATCGATAATGGTATTGGTATCGTTCTGAGGCCCCCCTTGAACCTGGAGTTTATTAATAACCTGTTTACCACGCCTGGTTCTGTCGGCGAATTTACGATTAAAGTATCGCTGAAAAAGAAGGTTGAGAAAGACGCTGAAACCGTTATTTTCGGATCAGCGGCTACCTCGTACCTGTCGATCAAAGGCATTGAATTCTCTGTATTCTTTTCTAAAAAGCAAAGCGACGTCGATTTTGGCTTTGAATTCGACATAAAGCAGGGGAAAGTTATTATAGGGACTGAAGGAGCAGACGGTTTCATCGAAAAAATACTGGCAGGCATTCATCTGGATATAGATTTTGGCGTGAGAGTCGGCTTCACCGCAAAAGAGGGTTTTCATTTCAGAGGAAGCGGTGGCCTTGAGATTCAACTTCCACTGCACCTGTCGTTAGGCCCTCTTCAGATCGGGAATCTTGTGTTGCGCCTGCAACCTCAGGACGGTGTTTTTCCGCTCATAGCCACCACTACAGTTGGGGTTAACCTTGGGCCACTGGATGCAGTAGTTGAGAATATTGGCATCAAACTGGCCGTAGGTTTTCCATCAGGGGGCGGTAATCTGGGTCCGGCAAATTTTGAATTGGGCTTCAAGCCCCCCAATGGCCTGGGCCTCTCCATCAATGCCGGTGCGGTTATTGGTGGCGGGTACCTGCGCTTTGACCCTGAGAAACAACAATATGATGGCATATTAGAGCTTACCATTGCGGGTTTTATTTCTGCCAAAGCCATTGGCCTTATTACTACCCAAATGCCGGATGGTAGTAGCGGCTTCTCCATGCTCATCATCATTACAGCGGAGTTTATGCCACCTTTCCAGTTAGGCTACGGCTTCACGCTGATCGGCGTAGGCGGGTTGCTGGGCCTGCACCGGACCGTGCTGCTTGACCCTCTGCGGGATGGTGTAAGAACCGGCGCGGTAAATAACATCCTGTTTCCCAGCAATGTTATCGCCAATGCCCCCCGTATCATCAGCGATCTTAAAACCATTTTCCCGCCTTATGAGGGCAAATTCCTGATCGGGCCCATGGCGAAAATGGGCTGGGGTACACCTACGCTCATCAGCGTATCGTTTGGACTCATTATCGAAATACCCGGTAACATCGCTATTCTGGGTGTTCTTAAAGTGATCCTTCCTGACGAGGCCGTTCCGATAGTAAAAATACAGGTTGCCTTTTTAGGCGCTATTGACTTCGATAGAAAAATGCTCAGCTTTGATGCCAGCCTTTTTGAGTCTTCTGTGCTGGGTATGACCCTTGAAGGTGACATGGCTGCAAGGTTGAGCTGGGGAGATCAACCGGTCTTTATACTGAGTGTGGGTGGCTTCCACCCCTCGTTTACGCCGCCCCCCATTCCTCTGCCGTCGCTCAGGAGGCTTAGCATTAATATCCTGAACAAAAGCGACGCCACCATCCGGGTAGCCTGTTATTTCGCGGTTACTTCCAACACCGTACAGTTTGGCGCCCGCGCCGATATATGGTTTAAGCTAAGCGCCTGTACTATTGAAGGCGATATAGGCTTTGATGCCTTGTTCCAGTTTAACCCCTTCTATTTTATCATTGATGTAACCGCCGGGTTTGGGCTGAAGGTTAGCGGCAGGGGGCTGATGACTGTACGGGTGAGTATGTCGCTTGAAGGTCCCACCCCCTGGCATGCCAAAGGTACAGGCAAAATATCGCTGCTTTTCTTCAGCATTTCGGCCAATTTCGATAAAACCTGGGGTGAACAGCGAAACACATCCCTGCCTGCCATTGCCATCTTACCCGGGTTCCTGGAAGAAATCAGGAATAAGGCGCACTGGAGTACTAAACTTAGTACCGGAAAACACTTACTGGTATCGCTCCGAAACACAGATGAAACGCCGGAAGACGTTTTGCTGCTTCATCCCGCCGGCAGCCTGATGGTATTGCAGAAATTAGTGCCCCTGGATATTGATATTCAGAAAATCGGGAACCAGAAAGTCAGCGATGTGAAACAACTGCATATCGAATCGGCTTTTTCTGGCGGCACCCCTTTAAATATCAGCCCGGTATCCGAAAATTTTGCCCGTGCCCAATACCAGGATATGAGCAAAACCGAAAAACTGTCAAGCCCTTCCTTTGAAAAGCTGAAAGGCGGCGTGGAAATCTCGATGGGAAGGGCGGTCAGGAATGGTAGAATGGTTCGCAGAAAAGTGGAGTATGAAGTGACCATTGTCGATAAAGAGCCGGTAAAACCCTCCGACAACGCAGGACGGTGGAAAGAAAGGGCCGGGCTGTTCAATCATTTCCTGAAAGGCAGCAACCTTTCCAAATCCAGGCTTTCACAAAGCTACAGGCAAAAGCTGCAGCCCTTTGCTGAAATGGTACAGGTAAACGAAGAGACATTTTCTGTAGCCTACCAGGAAAACAACAGCATTTTCAGCCCTGAGGCCGTTTTTGAAAGTGAAGCACAGGCCCGCACCTTTATGCGGCAACAGATCAGGGAAAATCCCGGGCTGAAAACCCAGGTTCATATTGTATCACCGTTTGAACTGCAGGAAACATGAGTACTCCTTTAGCAAGCTACAGCTTTTTACCATGGCTAAGGCAGGGTATTGCCAACAACATCACGGCAACAGATGGTGATCCTGCAATAAAGCTCAGGGCGTCGGTTAGTGTGAGCATAAACGTGGCGGGAACCCAAACAGACGGTTCGGCCATCGCCCCCGCAGCGATAGGGCAGCAGATCGTTCTGTATGGCCCGGGAGATATCATTGGGATAGATTCGCGGGCCATAGTAAAAACAGAGCCAGGAAACTGGATTACCAACTTTGAATCCAATTACCTTCCGTACATCGATTTTTACGAAGAAGACTTCCCCTGGCGCTATACACCTGCATCGCCCCACACAAATAATACCGACCGCCTGCGCCCCTGGATTATGCTGGTGGCGCTGAAAGAAGACGAGTTTGACGACGGCATAAAAACCAAACAGGCCCCACTTCCCTATTTCAGATTAAAAGACGGGAAATCCACTGCCGATATTTTTCCTGCACCGCAGGAGCTGTGGGCCTGGGCCCATGTGCATGTAAATGCCGACCTTTCAGACGATACAGCTATTGATGATCAGCAGGTAACGGAACGCATATCCACCATCATTGCCCAAACCCCCGATATGGCCTGTTCCAGGATCCTCTGTCCAAGAAAGCTGGAAGCCAACACGGGTTATCACGCTTTCCTGGTACCCGTTTTTGAGAGCGGCCGACTGGCGGGCCTGGGCAGGCCCATTGCACCCGATCTTACGGCTACCGCCTGTGGCTGGGACAATGCGCTCAGTACAGAGTTCCCTTATTATCATCGCTGGTATTTTCGTACAGGTGATGTAGGTGACTTTGAATACCTGGTAAATCTCCTGGAGCCAAGGAAGGCAGACAAAACAGTGGGTTTACGGGATATGGATGTACGGCACGCCGGACCGGGTTTACCACCCATTGATAATCCCGGTTTAAACGGGGTTTTAAAGCTCGGGGGCGCTCTGCGGGTTCCTCTGGCCTCTTTAAAAGAAGAAGATAGACGGGAAATAGAAAGATATGATACCTGGAATCAGAATCCGTATCCTCATGCGTTTAGCAAAGCATTGGCAGGCCGTATTAACCTGGCCGATGACTACAATACAAAACCGGTAGAAGAGGCTAACATGGAAGCCGGTATAACCCTGCAAACCGGCAATGGCATCCAGGGAGACCCCGACCCGGTAATTACCTCACCCCTGTACGGCCGCTGGCATGCCTTGCAGCAACGGTTACTGAAAGACCCGGCCAATAAAAACTGGATACATGAGCTTAACCTTGACCCCCGGTTTCGTGTCGTCGCAGGTTTCGGCACCAAAGTAGTACAGAAAAACCAGGAAGAATATATGCAGGCGGCCTGGGAGCAGGTAGGAAAAATTGTAGAAGCCAATAACCGGATCCGTTTTTCTCAATTGGCTACAGAAGTATCCGGGAGGCTGTACGAAAGGGTGTTATTGCCTTCATCAAATGAAAAAAAATTAGCTTTGACTGCTCCCTTGCACAGTAAAATTATTTCAAACCAGCGCACTGTAAAAGACCAGCTCCGGAACAGCCTTATCCCGGTTTCATTTGCCTCCGTAAAATTCAGGAGTATTACGCAGGCCCGAAGCCCGTTCATCAAAAAACTCTCGCTAAATAAGCCGCTAAATGCGCTGCAACTTGCTGTTGAAGTTAACGAGGGGCGGTTAAAAGCTGCGCCGGCTAAGGAAGAACCGGCTGAAGCGATAACCCTCCCCAAAAACATAATAGAGCCATTCAGCGGCAGCCTCTGGAAAATAGATACCTATCCGAAAGTCTCAAACTTCTCCTTTTCACTATCAGGTGCAACAAGGGCAGCAAGAACTTCCACTAGAGACAATGCCGAAGCAGTTGCTTTTAAAGCAGCTTTGAAAGACGTGAATGATCTTGTTAATACAGATTTTCAAAAGATCACAAGAAAAAAGCTGGATTTTGCGGCCATCAACCAAAGGATAACAGAGGCCATCAACCCGGCTGTCACTATCCGCAGGCGGACTTTAAACCTGCTGATATTGCCCCGCCGCATCAAAGAAGACCAGGTGGAAACATTTGCACCGGTGATGGCCTACCCGGAAATAGATGTACCGATGTATAAGCCGCTTGCCGATCTCTCTTCCGAATTATTCCTGCCCAACCTGAATAAAATCGAACAAAACAGCATTACGCTTCTTGAAAATAACCAGAGGTTTATTGAAGCGTATATGACAGGTATCAACCATGAAATGGCAAGAGAACTGCTGTGGCGCGAATACCCTACCGACCAGAGAGGCACTTATTTCAGGCAATTCTGGGACGTAAGCAGCTTTCTGGAAACCGGGCAACAGGCCGCCGGCAATCAGGAGCAATTAGGGGATATTATGCCTATCCACCAATGGGGTAAAGAAAACAACCTGGGAAGCCATAACGGAAGAAGCAATACTTCACCGCTGGTTTTGGTCATAAGAGGAGAGCTGTTAAAAAAATACCCTACCGCGGTGATATATGCGCATAAAGCTGCCTGGAACGGAAACGTTGACAATCAAAGAAAATTAATAGAAATTAATGAAGACGCTCCACCTCCGGCAAAATTAAAGACCCCTCTGTTTGAAGCTAAAATAGATCCTGATATATATTTCTTTGGTTTTGATTTAACCGCAGAAGAGGTAAGAGGCACGCAAAGCCCCACCCGGCTAAGCGATGACCCCGGATGGTTTTTTATTATAAAGGAACGTCCCGGTGAGCCGAGATTTGGGTTAGATATCGGTACAAGCTCACGAATTATCAATTGGAACAATCTATCCTGGGGGAATATCGGGGTAGAAGACGGAGAGAATATCAGGATCGATCAGGCTATTGGTCTGGAGCAATATAATGAGGCAGTTGATGCCGAAAATACCTCGATATCTGATGATGCACAGGCCCGGTGGGACCCTGATACCGATTCGGCCGATTTAGCCTACATCCTTTACCAGGCGCCGGTGATGGTGGCGGTCCATGGATCCAGGATGCTGATTTAAACACTTTGTGTAATGGCAGATATAAAAAAAATACAAACGGATACGGGCCGCTTAAGATCAGAATACCAAAACCTGGATCTGAAACTGGCTAAAACAAAAGCCGAACTCGAAAAAATAGAGAGCCGGATCAAAAGTGCGGCGCTTACACCAGGCCTGTCAGACAGGCTTGATGAACAGAAAAGGCGCCTTGTCACTGAAAAAAACGCGCTTATTACCGGTTTAAAGAGGCTCAAAGACTTGCCGGCAGATTCTGCCCTGCGCCGGTTGGATCCGCTGACCGATGTAAGACAACTGGACGATAGCTACCCTCTTTTGCTTTTTCCGTTACGCATTGAAACACGTTTCAAAAAAACGGACGGACAACCCCAGCTTTGGATCAGAGTCTATCCTGACGATTGCAATGTAGTTAAAAATGAACCGCTCCTGACCGAAGACGAACTAAAGAATGCCCGCTCCTTCTGGAATGAAATGGCAAAGGCCAATGGTGTAGAAAGTGAAGAAAGGGGGGCATGGACGGCGCTTGTGCAGGCCCATGGCGCCAACAGGGCCGCATGGATTATCGATCAGTATAAACCTGCCGGCAACAATCTCCCGGAAGAAAGCGCCTTCGCTACCACCAGCGGGTCATGGAACAAAGCTCCTGAAGCCATACAACTGCCGGATAAATTTGTAGCGGTTACTTATTCCGGGAATTCCAGGAAGTCTTTTGCATTTAAAAACCCCGTTAGAGAATACCTTCCGGTAGGCATTGACCCCTCTTTGGAAGAAGGCGAGCTTTTAAAGGATGAAACAACCCATGACCTTAAGCTGCCTGATGATCTGCAATGGATGACCGATTTTGATAAAGCCGTAGATGCCGGTATGGCCGCAAAAATTGACCTGACGCCCGCAGAAGCAAGGAAGGGATTTGATAAAATATTTGTAGCAGGTGTACGACTGACCTCCAACGCCCAAGAGGGGGCAAAAGGCCTGGAAGAGCTTATTACGGCACACCGGAACAGTGAAGAAGGCTTTGAGTTCATAAAACAGGGAACTCCTACAAACAATACGGAAGAGAGCGGGTCGGGATACTCCTGGAAAGAAGATCCGGACGAAAGTTATGACAGGATATTTAAGGGGACTGACAATTTCAAAACAGAAAATACCTATCGTTTACAGGCAGACGGGCAACGCTTTGCCGCCGGCATGGGAATTAACGAAAGTGCCGTACAGGGTGTCTTTAACGCCAATAGCAAAGATCAGGCTGAGGCCGGCACCATGAACCTTGCATTGTTTCCGGCCACAATGGGGTATTTTATGGAGGAAATGATGGATCCCCTGTTTAGCGCCCGGGATATAGAAGATACAAAGAAGTTCTTTTCGGAATACGTTTCCGGCAGAGGGCCCCTGCCTGCCATAAAAATAGGCAGGCAGCCGTATGGAATACTACCGGTAACTGCTTTTAAAAGACTAAAGTTTGATAACGGGGCCGGCACCACAGGGGAATCATTTAACTCCGGGTTGCTCAGCGTTTTGAAAAGAATAGATAAAACCTGGGACAAGCTGGTACCGCAGGTAAGCTATGTGGGCAAAAATGATAACTCACAGCAAACCCTGCTGGATGTATTGGGGTTGCATGCTAATTCCGTAGAATTTCACCAACGCTATGCACAAAGCGTAAAACAGACCTATCATCAGTTGTTGCTGCTTAATAGCAATACCATAGCATCGGAAGCCCTCAATCAATCCATTGCTACTATAGGACGCAAATTACTTACAGACGTGGGTATTGATCCTGAAAGATATACCCTTCCCATACTCCAAAAGCATCTTTTATTAAAACCAACTTTATTGAGGGGGGCGTTGGTAGACGATATACCCGGCTCGGAGACCGACCCGCTGAGACCGTATACGGCCGATGGCATGAATTATATTGAATGGCTGGCAGATACCCATGGCGATAAGATCCGCTCGCAGGATTTTGGCGACCAACCTGCGCCAAACGCTATCCTATACCTTCTACTACGGCACAGCCTTTTATTGAGTTTATCCGATACGGCCACCAGGCTCAAAACGGCGTTGGACAGAACAGAAAAAAAACAAGACTATTTTGACTCTGATATTCTCCATCTGAAGTCTACGGAAACTATTAAAAGTAAGTTTGACCATTTATACAGCAAGGAAAAGAAAATCACAAATGACAATACCACCACTCTGCTGGACTACATATACAAGAACAGGGCAACCGGTGCCATACCCTCTCTCCGGGAGTTTAGAAGGCTGTTATCTTCGTTAAAGGACTTATCAAAAATACCCACCGCCCGCCTGGAAAGATTGCTGATTGAACACCTGGACTGTTGCTCCTACCGCCTTGATGCGTGGAAAACCGGGTTAGTACAAAAAAAGCTGATCGAGCAGCGCAGCGCCAATACGGCAAGCCGAAAGAGCGGAGGCCTCTATTTAGGGGCTTATGGCTGGCTGTTTAACCTGAGGCCAAAGAACCGGGAGCTTCAGGAGATGGAAAGAGCCGACCCGGATGTTGCCCACTCCTCGGATGGAAAAATTTATACGGATAGTTCCAACCTAGGGTATATTCATGCCCCATCTGTAGACCAGGCCGCCACAGCAGCCATATTGCGAAGCGCCTACGAATCGAACCGGACCGCCGGAGGGGAAAATCCTTTTGCCATCAATCTTACCTCCGAGCGGATAAGAATCGCTGAGTCGTTTTTGGAGGGAATCCGTAACGGGCAGTCATTAGGAGCCTTGTTAGGCTACCAGTTTGAACGGGGGCTTCATGACAAATACGCGACTTCACGTATTGAGGCCGACAGGTTTATTTATCCGCTGAGATTGCAGTTTCCGCTTGTGGCGGGAAATTTAAAAAGCACCAGAATTGACGACGCCGAAACCATTGAAACCATAGAAGCCCGGAACGTTATAGACGGGCTGAAGCTGATCAACCATGTTCAGCAAGCTAACCAAAAGACTTATCCTTTCGGGATGGGTAATAAATTGCCGGGAGCGGCACCCGCCCAGGCAAAAGCGATCACCGATGAAGTAAACAGGCTTATGGACATCAATGACGCTATTGCCGACCTCCTGATGAGTGAGCAGGTATACCAAACCGTCAAAGGAAATTTTGACAGGGTATCAGCCGTTGCCAACGCTTTCGGCAAAGGCGCCTATCCGCCTGAAATGCAGGTAATAAATACGCCCAGAACCGGCCTTGTGCTTAACCACAGACTGGCCTTACATTTTAATGCAGAAGCATCAGCCAGTACAGAAACACCGGTAAGCCAGACACCGAGAGCAAAGGCAGAGCCTGCGGTCAATGAATGGCTTTCAGAAATTCTGCCCCCTCCCGGGAAAATCCTTTGCAAAGTGACCTATACCGAGCCGGGAAGCCCAAAACAATCCGTTACCGTAAGCCTTAACGACCTTGAACTACAGCCCATAGACCTCTTATACTTTGCTGCTTTTGAAACAGAGCAGGCTATGAATGCATTGGATGACCGTATCGGGCATTTTGTGTTGTATGGTTACAACGGCAGTGCCCCTCTAAAACCTTTTACTAAAGTAGAGATTTTATATACGGAAGACATTGACGCTTCCGACAAATCAAAAATCAGCTTCTTTGAGCTGGGGGCATTAATAAAAAGCCTTCGTAAAATACTGATCGGGAACAAAGCGGTAAATCATGAATCCTTTACCCTTTCTGCCGACGATAGCACCGGAAAGGTTACCTATAATCATACCGAAACAGAAGGCCGGATCAACGAACTGAAGAACAGCCTGGAGTCACTCAAGACTTCCGTTTCGGATTGGATAAACAGGGCAAGCTCTTTAGGTATGGAGTTTTATGCCTCCCCTAACCTGCAGGAGCTATGTGAACTCTTCATGCAAATTTCATTATACGACAGCAGCCGGTCGGGCACAGGTTTTATTCACCAAACCCTTCAGGCTGCTTTTGATGAAATAGTCTCGATGTCGGGTATTGTCATTAAAAGATGGGAGGCCAGGAAAAAGGATTATGACGCTTTAATGAATACCGACAGCGCCTCCCTGTCCGGGCAAGAGTTACTTGAGTTGCTGCGCAAAGCAGAACGGTTGGTTTCTACAGAAGCGACTTTCCCGCCACCGGAAGACACTGCGCAATACAAAGCCCTTGTCGAAAACAAGGCTGCTGGTTTTAATTCGGTATTGAACGAACTAAAAAGCATACAGTTGCTACCTGAAAGCTCTGTTTTAGATTTCATCAATAATTCAAATGCCATTATTGCAAAAACAGGTGCCTACGACCTGGTAAATTTTGATACCGTAAATAATCGGAATGACCTCTCTGCGGCGGAACAAAAGCTACATCTCTTACAGCAGGATGTGTATGACAGACTAGTAGATATCGAAGAACAATTAACGGAAAAACTTACCGGATTTGATAGTGAATTATCGGCTATTACAGAAGGAACGCCCGATCCTGAAAAGTTTGAAAGGCAGCTGGCAGCCGCCAGAAAAATCACAGGTGACGAAACTATCTTACTGCCGCGTTGTGAACTATCGGGCAATGAAGCAAAGGTATTTCTTACTATGTGTAAAGAAAGCGACACGCTGCTGGAGTTTGTAAAAAAGAATGAACAGAGAATATTACCCGTCGATGACTGGTTTGACGGAGTTTCACTGGTGAGAAAAAATGCATGGGAACTAAACAATGCTATCTCGCTTTCAGCCGGCTTTAATCCTGCTGCGAATATAGGCCTTACTCCTCTGCAGTTTCCATACAAGGAACGCGACCGCTGGCTTGCCATGAAGTTCGTAAAAGACAAAACGGAAGCTGGATACAACGCTGAAGAAGAAGAGCCTTTTGAGTCATTGAAGGGAGATACATTGTTATATACGGCCCATTTTGCAAAACCGTACGACACAGATACACAGGAAGCAGCAGAAACAAAAGTGCCGGTCTGCGGGGTGATTATTGATGAGTGGAACGAAGTGATCCCTTCCAGAAATGAAACTACAGGCATAGCATTTCATTACAATCAGCCTAACAGCGAACCGCCCCAGACTATGCTGCTGGTAGTGCCGCCTGAGACAAACGGAAGCTGGGAATGGGAAGATATCGTGGAAGCTATGGAAGAAGCCGAGGAAATGGCCAGGAAGAGAGCGGTGGAGCCCTCCATGATAGACCAGTCGTCTTATGCGCAGTTTTTGCCTGCTGCAATGATGGCCGTTACTTCTCATGGAATAACGGTCTCCACCAATCTTGCAATAAATAATATAGCCTACTTAAAAGAATAGGGAATTATGCCAGGTAGATCAATACTGAATAAGCCGGTTAAAGTGGGAGATCTTCTTAACAAAAAGCTGCATCCTACAATTTTAATGTGGAACCGGCTGGAGGGCCGTCCCCGGACACATGATTTCGGTAAAGCCCTGAAAGCCGAAGTACGGGATGCCCTATGGATGCTGACCAAACAATGGCAAATGGGTGAATTTGAAGGAGAAGATGCAGGTTCACCGGTAAGCTCGAAAATAAAAATTGCAACATCCCGGATCAATCAGATAAAAACAGGAGACGGTACTTTTAAGCCTTTAGATCAGTCGGTATGCCTGGAAGCTCTTGCAGAGCAAACCAGGCTGCCTTTTGTAAGAAACGGGAAGAAGATCAGTGTGGATATCCGTTTACAATTAGGCCGGTATTGGGGTAAATTATTAAAAGCGGGATCACTTGAAGCCTATGCAAACAATTTCATTTCCGAATATCCATTTACCCTTCCTGAAAAAAACAGGGACTCCAATCATATTTATGCGCATAAAGACGACTGGCAACAACTGAAGGCGATCAGCGGACGCTGTATGGACGGCTATGATTTAATCAGCTTACTTAATAAAGGCGGAAAAGCTTCAAAAAATATTATCGCCGACGAAAATAACCCGGATCGCAATACCATCGACAAACTGGGAGAAGCTTTTATGACGTATTTCCAAAAAAATTACACCCAGCCCGAAAGCAAGGAGAAGGATTCCTGGTTGCCGGACAGACTGGAATATAAATTTGAATGCAGCGACCAAGGCAGCGATAAAGACAATGTGCTTACAGCAGAAGAATACTACAGCGGACATCTCGATTGGTACGCATTTAACCTAAACCCGGAAAACGGTACAGGGTCAACTCCGCCCCGGCAGGAAGTGGATACTTTTATTCCCACGAATGTTGAGTTTGACGGTATTCCTGATAGAAGGTGGTGGAAATTCGAGGATAATAATGTTAATTTTTCAGAAATTAAACCCTCTGTAACCGATATATCCAAGTTGCTTTTAATTGAATTCGGTCTGGTATTTGTAAATGACTGGTTTCTTGTTCCGTTTACGCTTCCTATCGGCTCTTTATCAGAAATACAGGGCCTGACAGTTACCAATAATTTTGGAGAAACATTTTGGGTAGACGCAGCGGAAAAATCAGGAGAAAAGGCATCTGACTGGAGTATGTTCAGACAAAAATCGGATCATACAAACCGGCAGATTTTCCTGGCATCATCTGCCATAAAAGTGCAGGAAGGAACCCCGTTGGAAGAAATTGTATTAATCAGAGACGAAATGGCCAATATGGTTTGGGCAATCGAAAAAGTGGTTCCGTCTCTGTCGGGAAAAGGTGTACAGGGCAGTGAATACGCCTTGCAAACCAGGGCATATTATGAAGAATTAATTAAAGCTGATCCCGCAGACGAAATCAACACTGGTGAAGTTGACTATGTGGCGAATGTGTATTACAAGGCCATGACGGAAGTTCCGGAAAACTGGATCCCTTTTATACCTGTCCGGTATGAAAACCACAAAAGAAAAATACAATTACAAAGAGCTTCTATGTTGAGAACTATTCAGGGTGATAAGAAGCCCCCTGAAAAAATCAAGCCTCTTACCTCTGTCTTAAGGCCAGGTCTTGACAATGATCCGGGTCAGCTGCCCTATTTTATTCACGAAGAAGAAGTTCCGCGTAGCGGAGTACATATTCAAAAGAATTTTGAAAGAACAAGGTGGCTTAACGGGGAAGTAACGGTTTGGTTGGGATTAAAGAAGAAAACGGGAAGAGGAGAAGGAAACAGTGGTCTGGCCTTTGACACACTTGAGAACAAATAGTGCCGGGGAGACGGGCCAATTTCCCGATTTACATAAAAGGGGAAAACAGCCTTATTGCCTTTTCCAGCAGCACTTTCCATACGGGGCGCTCCAACCAGGCATCGGCATCAATTTCCTCCGCATCCTGCAAATCCCGGAAGAAATCATCTACAAGTTGGCCGGCCACTTCCTGGTCGTAAACGAAGGCGGCTACCTCGAAATTCAAGTCAAAACTCCTCAGATCCATATTGGCGGTTCCTACAGATGCTATCCTGCGATCGACCACCAGTGTCTTGGCGTGTACAAATCCTTTGGTATACCGGTACACTTTCACTCCTGCCGCGAGCAGTTCTCCAAAGTACGATTGCGAGGCCAGGCTTACAAGGAAGGAGTCTCCTCTTGCCGGAACCAGGAGCTTTACCTCTATATTGGAGAGCGCTGCAATGATCAGGGACTCCTGGAGGCTGCTGTCGGGAATATAGTAGGGCGTTGTGATCAGGATCTCCTTACGGGCCTTGCTCACCGCCTGGATCATGGCATAAAGTATATTTGGCAAATCGGAGTCCGGTCCGCTGGATGTGACCTGCACCAGCTTTCCGCCGCCCCGCGCCGGCTCCGGGAAATAATTCCGGTTGATCTGGATCGAGCTCCCTGCACAAAAATTCCAGTCCGCCAGAAAAATCTGCTGTAGTGCAAGAGACGACGCTCCCCGGATCATCAGGTGGGTATCCCTCCAATATAAGCTTTTACCCTCCCCGTTGATATACTTGTCCGAAACGTTGATCCCGCCCACAAAGGAAGTTACGCCGTCGATAACGACGATCTTGCGGTGATTGCGGTAATTGAGCCGGTTGGCGAGCATGACTATCCTGATACGGTTGAAGGGATGTGCCTCCACCCCGTTTGCTCGCAGTTCCCCGACCAGTGTACGCCGGATGCTCATGCTGCCGAAATCATCGTAAATAAACCTGACTTCTACTCCCTGCGCTGCCTTGCGGATCAACACGTCCTTTACTTTGTTCCCGATCTCATCGTTGTCGTATATATAGTATTCAATGTGAATATGCTTTTCTGCCTTCTCCAACTCCTCCAGTAAAACCGGGAACAGTTGCTCCCCGTTCTGCAGCACGGTTACCTCCGAATTTTCGAGCACACCACTCCCCGGCGCGCCCGAATGCGAAAGCAGGGCGATCAAAGGCCTGCTTTCCACAACCGAAGGATGCTCCAACAGGTCCGATTTCTTGTAAGCCTCTATTTTTTCCTGTAATTCGGCCTTGATAGATTCGTCAACAATGAGCTTTTTGGTGTAAATCTTGCGTTTGCGGTAGTTGATTCCGAAAGAAAAATAAAAGGTCATCCCGAGCACCGGCACAAAAATGACCAGCAAAAGATAACCCAGCGTTTTCGTGACCGAGCGGGTATCATACACAACCCTGATGCATACCCCGATCAGTATCAGCAGGTAAACCGCCTCTGCAAGAAGCACCCATTTGGTATCCTGGAAAAACAATCTATCCATTTTTTTCTCCAACCAACGCACGTCCCGCTATGGGATCAGGCGAACGGCGACCCCTGCTCTTTCAGATAATGGCCTATGTTGATACGAACCCCACCGGCCACTTCTATATCTTCTGACCAATTCCTGATTTCGGGATCTCTACCCGAAGTTGCCGTTATAACTTTCTTCGGACCGCTCAATATCCAGATTACCTTCTCGACTCCGAATTGAAGCAATTTTGCAGTTTTCTTCGCAATATACTGCTCGTCAGTAAAATGCTCCATTTCGGTGTTGACGTCTACCTCCAGCTGAATCACGGGGGGAACGGATGCATAGTGAAGATCAGCCGATCTCACGGGCAGTTTCTCCGGGTCGAACAATTGGATGTCGCCCGCCAGGTTATTCCTTTTATCCAGGTGCAACCCGCCTTCGTTGGTAATGATGCGATAGAATTTCCGAATGTTACCGGAAAAGAAAATATCAAGTAAATACTCGATAATCGCAGTTTGCAGCGTACTGGAGCCCATAATATCCTCGAGGGTTTTAGCTCCTACCAATACCTCGCGGTACCCCTTATAATATACCGGTTCTCCATCCAGTATTTCATGAACCAGGTAAGAAGGTACCTTAAGGGTGGATGCGCTACGGGAGGCAGATCTGGAGCCAATCATAGTATGTATTTTAAATGATATCTTAATTGTCTTATAAAAATAAGCCCTTTCCGGAAATAAAGCAAACACAGAAGCGCCTTTCTTCACCCGCCGTCAGATTACAATCAAATAGCGTTACCATATCGGTAAAGTTTATTATAATCGCCTGAATTTCCTTAACCCCCATGAAAACGAGATGAGATACACAAGGTTTTTCTGCTGCCTTACCCTATTCTTAGCTACCGGGTATGTTATATGTTATTCGCAAAACCCGGTCACATTATTCACTTCCGGTGAATCAGGATACTCCTCCTACCGCATACCGTCGCTGATCGTCACGAAAAAAGGCACGGCGCTGGCCTTCTGCGAGGGGCGAAAGGATGGTGCCGGTGACGCCGGGAATATCGACATCCTTCTCAAACGCTCTACCGATAACGGCAAAACCTGGAGCGGGCAAAAGGTAATCTGGGACGACGGCGCCCATACCTGCGGCAACCCCTGCCCGGTCGTAGACGAAGAGACCGGTACGATCTGGCTGCTCCTCACCCATAACCGCGGTGACGATCATGAAGGTGATATTATCAAAAAAACCGCCAAAGGAACGCGGACCGTATGGGTATCCAAAAGCGACGACGACGGGCTCACCTGGTCGGATCCGGTCGACATTACCGCGACTACCAAAAAGCCGGAATGGGGATGGTACGCGACCGGCCCCGGCGTGGGTATCCAGGTGAAGCACGGCCCGAGAAAAGGACGCCTGGTGATCCCCTGCGATTTCAGCTACGACGATCCGAACGGTAAAGTGAGGGGCGGCCCCTATGAATATGGCTCTCACGCTATCTACAGCGATGATCATGGAAAAACCTGGCAGCTCGGCGGCCTGATCACACCTAAATCCAACGAATGCCAGGTAGTGGAGCTGGCCGACGGAAACGGCACGCTGCTCATGAATATAAGAGCCTATTTCGGACGCGGGTTCCGGACTCATTCGGCCAGCTACGACGGCGGCGAAAGCTGGACTTCACCCGTCGATGCTCCGGAGCTCGTTGAACCCGTTTGCCAGGCATCGATCATTCGCTATTCCTGGCCCGATGCAAAAAAAACCGCCGGGGTTTTGTTATTCCTCAATCCTGCCAGCACACAAAAAAGACATAACATGACGCTCCGCGCAAGCTTTGACGACGGTAAAACCTGGCCGGCGATCAAAACCCTGTATACCGGTCCGTCGGCATACTCCAGCCTGGCGGTCCTGCCCGGCGGCGGCATAGGAGTGCTATACGAAGCCGGCGAAAAAAGCCCCTACGAAACCATACGTTTTGAAGTGATCCCGGCCGGGTTTGTAGTGAAAAAATGACCTGCTGCATTTTGTATATGCGTAGTTTCTGACTTCTTCAATCTTTATATTGCGGCAAAAAGAATAGAAAAGTCACAACTTATGGTTTCTACCGACCCCTTCTGGCTCTGGCAACTGTTCGGCAGGTTACATCCTCTCGTCGTTCATTTTCCGATTGCCATATTGTGTGTGGCCGCGCTTTTGGAAATCATGGCGCTGCGGAAGCGCCCCAATCCTTTTCTCCCGGCAACAGGGATACTTCTTTGGACGGGCGTAATATCGGCGCTCTTTGCGGTAGTGTTCGGGTGGATGCTTGCCGGCCATGAAGGTGCTGAAGGCGTAAATCTCGAAATACACCGCTGGGCCGGCCTGGGCACCCTGCTGCTTTCTGCGCTGACGTTGTACTTCTTTTCAGAAAAAAATTATCGTATTTACCGGCCCCTCCTGTTTACTACCGTAGCGGGAGTAGCGGTCGCCGGTCACTACGGGGCGATGATCACCCACGGAGAAGATTATATTGCCGGTGTGCTGCCCGGCACAGAACGTTCTTCCTCTCCTTCCGGTACCGGGATCTCTTTTGCCAGCTTCGGAGAAACCCTCACCCCGAAACAGGTAGAGGACCTCAACCTGGAAGTAAGGACCATATTGGCGCATAACTGCACCAATTGCCATGGAGAAGCCAAGAAAAAAGGCGGGCTCCGGCTGGATAGCAAAGAAGCGATTTTCGCCGGCGGAGAAAGCGGTCCGGCACTTGTGGCAGGTGAACCGGGAAAAAGCGAACTGATCCGCAGGATCTCCCTGCCGGCAGGGCATAAGGAAGTGATGCCCTCCAAAGGCAAGCTCCTGAGCCGGGAGGAGATAAACATCCTCGCGATGTGGATCGAAAAAGGAGCGCCCTGGCCTGAAGGAAAAGTAAAAAGCATCTACAGGGTTGCCGCGCTTGAACCACGGCTGCCGGACATCCCCCCGGCCGAAGGACCCTATACCGAACCCATCGACAGGTTTGTAAATGCCTATTTCAAAAAAAATAACATTACCTGGACGCAGGTTGCCGACGACCGCACCTACATCCGGAGAGTGTACCTGGACGTGATCGGCCTTTTGCCGGCGCCTGAAGAAGTCGACGCCTTCGTGAAAGAAACAGCTGCCGATAAACGGGAGCAGCTTGTCAGAAAGCTCCTTAAACGTGATGAAGATTATGCACAACACTGGCTGACATTCTGGAATGATGTGCTCCGAAACGATTATTCCGGAACAGGCTATATTACCGGCGGAAGATTTGATATTACACGCTGGCTCTATACTTCGCTGCGGGATAACAAACCCTATAACTGGTTCGTAAAAGAGCTCCTGAACCCTTCAAAGGAGTCGGAAGGATTTATAAAGGGGATCAAATGGCGGGGTACCATCAACTCGAGCCAGAGCACTTCCATGCAGGCAGCTCAGAATGTAGCCCAGGTTTTCCTTGGACTCAACCTGAAATGCGCCTCCTGCCACGACAGCTTTATCAGCGACTGGACGCTCGAAGACGCCTACAGCTTCGCCTCTGTTTTTGCCGATTCCACACTCGAAATTCACCGTTGCGACGTTCCCACGGGTAAAATTGCCCAAAGCAGGGTCTTATTTCCCGAATTGGGTGAAATCAGCGCCGACGCCCCGACAGAACAACGGCTGAAAGAGCTTGCCGATTTCCTGACCCAACCCGGCGATGGACGTCTTTACAGGACGCTCGTCAACCGCATATGGGCACAGGTGATGGGCCGGGGCATCGTCGAACCAGTGGATGTTATGGATAATGTGCCATGGAGCGAAGACTTGCTTGATTGGCTGGCCTATGATTTTGTGGAAAGCGGATATGATGTCAAAAGGCTGCTTTACCAGGTCCTGACTTCAAAAACCTACCAGCTTAAATCCGTATCGGTTACAGAACCGGAAGAATTGGTTTCAGAAAACTTCCGTTTTACCGGGATGATCCGCAGGCGGCTCAGCGCCGAGCAGTTTGCAGACGCTGTCAGCATAGCTTTCTATCCCGTCTACAGCGATTCGGTAATGGCGCTCAAGCGCCTTCCTGACAACATCAAAGAAAACATTCCCTTCCCCCGGGCGTCGCTGGTTGTCAACGACAAATTCCTAACCGCGCTCGGCAGGCCCAACCGGGAGACCGTAAGCACGAGCCGCGTCACACAGGCCAACCTGTTGCAGGCCCTGGAGCTCACAAACGGAACTACTTTCTATGAAACGTTGATAGCCGGGTCAAAGGAATGGAAGAAAAAATACGCGTCGTCGAAAGAGCTCATCGAAGCGCTCTATCTGAAAGCATATGGCCGCAGCCCTCATAGCAGGGAGCTATCAGCAGCCCTGAAAATCCTGGGTGACGTTCCCGATGAAGGCGGGATCCAGGATCTGGTATGGGCGGTTGCCCTTTCGCCCGAATTCCAGCTGATTTTATAGCTATATTTTACCTAACTTTAAGCAAACTTTACCAGTAGTCTTAAAATATGGACCGCAGAAGTTTTATCAGGAATACAGGCACTGCTACCCTGGCGGCGCTCGCAGCGGGAGCCCCGGTCACCTCACTGCTAACCGGGTGCAGCCCCCGGAAAGCAGCAGGTAATGCTACCGCCGACACGGTGATCCTGCTATGGATGGCAGGGGGAATGGCCCATACCGAAACTTTTGACCCCAAACGCTATACGCCTTTCGAAAAAGACTTGGAAGGCAACCGTGTGCTCAGTACGTTCAAATCCATTCCGACGCCGCTCGACGACATCTTTCTTTCGGAAGGACTGGAATCTATAGCCGGGGTTTTGGACAAGGGAACGCTGATACGGTCGTACGTTGCAGCCGACATGGGGCATATCCTGCACTCAAGACATCAATATCACTGGCATACCTGCTACGAGCCGCCGCAGACTGTAGCCGCCCCTCATATGGGGGCATGGATCGCCAAAGAACTGGGCCCTAAGAACCCGGTCATACCTGCTTTTGTCAACATTGGTCAGCGGATGACCGTAGGCGAAGCCGAAGAGCTGAAAGCATTTCACACGGCAGGTTTTCTCGGTAACGAATATGGCCCCTTCCTCATACCCGACCCGAGCCAGGGGCTTGAAAGCGTAAGGCCGCCGGTAGGAATGAATGCCAAACGTTTCGAAAGGCGGAACCAGCTTTATAACGATCTCATCAGCAAAGGTCCTGCGGGCGAGTACGGGAGCGATTACCAGAAAGAATCGTTGAGAAGATCTATGGAGCAGGCTTATATGCTGCTTAATTCTCCCGAGTCGAAGGCTTTTGACCTGGGCAACGAGCCTAAGGAATCTTACGATATTTACAATACCGGTCGTTTCGGACTCGGATGCCTGCTGGCAAAAAGGCTTACCGAGCAGGGGGCCAGGTTTATAAGCGTCACCACGGAATACGAACCGTTTATGGGCTGGGACACCCACGAAAACGGGCATACCCGCCTGAAAGGCATGAAAGAACTGATCGACCGGCCCATAGCCCAACTGATCAGCGATCTCGACCGCAGCGGCCACCTCGACCGCACGCTTATCGTACTGGCCAGCGAGTTCAGCAGGGATATGATGGTAGAAGGAAGGCCCGATGCCAAAGTACAGGAGCAGGTAAACCAGCCCGATATACTTTCCGACATCAAGTTCTACGGTATGCATCGCCACTTTACCGACGGGTGCTCCATGCTGATGTTCGGGGGAGGTATAAAAAAAGGGTTCGTTTACGGGAAAACAGCCGACGAGCGCCCCTGCAAGACCATAGAAAACCCTATCAGAATAGACCAGGTTCATCAGACCATCTACCATGCTTTGGGAATACCTCCCGACACGCAGTATGAGGTGGAAAAAAGACCGTTTTACACTACGCCGGACGGAAAAGGGGAGGCCGTTATAGAATTGTTTGCGTAAGCGCCTTAGTTTTTATAGGGCTCAGCTAGACTTATGCTTCAAAATATATACTTTTGTATTGAATATCTTTATTATGAAGTAATTTAGAAATAATTCTATCCACGGTTCACACTCACGTTAAACAAAATCTACATTATGAGAGCCAAACATTTACCTCTTCTATTTTTCCTGGCAGCATTCGGCGCTTCGATTGCAGCACAAGGACAAGCTCTGTCTCCATGGGATGACAATCCTTATGGAAATGAATGGATAGACTATAGCAAAACCTATGTGAGGGTCGGCATTACGGAAAACGGGATGTATAAAATACCGTTGAATATACTAGAAGCAAAAATACCGGGGCTAACAGGCCAAAACGTGGCAGCCTGGTTTAGAGGAGAAGAAATTGCGCTGTATATTGACGGCAGTAATGTAGTTTTTTACGGGCGTAAAAATGACGGTGTTTCCGACGGTCTGTTATTCAGGAGCTCCTACGCAAACGGGCCAGATTCCACCGCCAGGCTGGATAAGACTACGAGCTTCTTCTCCGACGAGGGCGCTCACTTTTTCAGCACTTCCATTTCTCCTAAAAGAATGGCCCCGGTTAATGGTGAAGAAAAGCCTGGCGCTACTGTCGAGAACTTCCATACCGAAGTGATCATTAAGAATAACAGCGGATGGGAGCCAGACCTAGCTTCCCCATGGTTAGGTTTAAGGAGAACAGACCGGCTATTTGCATTTAGTTCTATTCGTACCTCCACCAACGACCTGAACCATAGCTTCTATCAGCGCGTAAACGCTTTCGTCAGGCAAATATCAGGCGATATCCGGGAAACAATTTCACTGCCACATTTGTATACCGGCGCCGGCTCGTCACTCAATCTCAAATATGCGCTGCATGGGATAAACAACTCTCCGGGTGTCGCCCTTGTATCGGCCGGCCCGGACCAAGATAATCTAACCCAGGTCGCTCGGCATGAAATGAGCGTATCCAGAATTGACGAAAACTGGGTAGACGCCAATTTCGATTTACCATTGGATCAGCACGTCGATCTTTCTTCGGGAAATTTGGTACTAGGATTCAAACCAGAAGACAGTAGAAACCTGTTTGGGTTTTCATTTTACAAAGTAAGCTTTTCGCAGGCGTTGAACATGGAGGGGTCGAATTCAAAGTTATTCCGCTTTACGACAACTGAATCCGGTATCAGGCGCATTTCGATAAGTAATGCTCCAAACAATTCTCTTATTTTCGACATATCCGATCCCAACAACCCAGAGTATGTTACTTCGGGTATAGAAGCCGCTAATTTAGATTTCGACCTGAACAAAAAAAGCAGTACATCCCCACTGCTCGTTTTGGTTGCCTCTCAAACTAATGGTATCACTCCAATTAACACTCCCTCAGATTTAAAAGCAGTTAATTGGGGACTTCTCCAGTCGAGTACCGATGCTACGCCGTTTCTTACCGGTCAAAAAATAAACCCGGAAGCTTTTGACTATCTGATCGTAACGCACAACGACCCTGCTCCGCCGCCGTATCCCACCAGGCCCAATGTTGAGACAGTATTCGAAGGAGCTATAGAATATGCCAACTACAGATCAGGTTCAGACGGAGGCAACTACCGGACGCTGGTCATCTCCACCCGCAACATTTATGATCAGTTTAACTACGGCGAACCCAGCCCGGTTGCGATAGGAAGGTTTGTCAATTATATGATTAGTGAGGGGGTAAGAAGCAAACATAATCTCTTCCTGATAGGTCATGGGGTGAGTCTACCAGTCTGGATGAAAAAAGAAATGTTTAATGAGGTACCTACTTTCGGGGATCCTGGCTCAGACATTCTTCTGGTCGCCAATATATCTCATTCCCCCTACGACAACCCCAACATCCCGGCTATCCCGGTCGGCAGGTTGCAGGCTTATCAAAAAAGCCATGTGACAGGTTATCTGAACAAAGTCATGTACTACGAGGCGGAAACCAGAGCAGGGGCCAGCGATTCGGATGCCCTCAAATGGAGAAGAAACATACTTGAAATGGTAGGGGCCAAACGTAAATATGAACTTAACCAGTTCGGAGACTATTTCGATCAGGCGGCGGCAAGAAAAGTAGACCGATCACCCTACAATTGGCTGGACTATCGTATCACCAACTCAGAAAGGGCCACGTCAGATGTTACAGATGCGACCCTCCTGACAGCTCCTCTGGGCTCTTATATCAATGGCGGAGACGGAGCGACCACACAAGGAGTAGGCGCTATCATGTATTTCGGACATGGCGCTCAAACCGCTACGCAGTACAATATTGCTACTGTTCCGTCGACCACCAATCCCAAGAAGTATTTTCCATTTTTTTATGTAACCGGATGTGGCGTCGGGAACATATTCACATCCCAATCTGTCCTGACCATTCCCGGCAACTGGCTGACCCCGTCCGACAGAGGAGCTATCGTAATGGTAGCCAACTCATATAAGGCTTATACTAGTACGGCAAATAATTATATGCAGGAAATGTATGCAGAGCTTTTCGGAGTTTCCGACTTATACCGAAAGACTGTAGGACAGGGGGTGCAAAACCTGGCAATAGTTGCTTTGAACAAATACCCCAATAATGAATATATGATCGGGCATGTTAACCAAACCAATGTACTTGGAGACCCTGCGCTATACATTTTGGGTCTGTCTCCGGAAACAGCTTTGCCGGTCGAACTGATCAGCTTTGAGGGTACTTATACCGAAAACTCCCGGATCGACCTCAAATGGTCTACCGCAAGCGAGAAAGATAATGACTACTTCGAGATTGAAAAAAGTCTCGACGGGAAACAGTTCACCGGTATCGGGCGCGTACCTGGAAAAGGGTTTTCAGAAGTCATTTCACATTATTACTTCGCAGACCAAAATCCTGCCCCCGGTATCAATTATTACCGGCTCAAGCAGCGCGACAGGGAGGCTCATGAAGACAAAGCATTTAGCTATTCGAATATTATTTCGGTTAAAGTACCTGTCAAAGAAGCCTTTACATTGTTCCCCAACCCGGCCCAGGATCGAATTTTCCTGAAAACCGGCGAGCATACCCGGGTACAAGAATGGAAAATATTTAATATGACGGGAAGCATTGTAGGAAAAGGGATCGAGTCTGATTTTGATATATCTTCTTTCTCGTCGGGTATGTATTTTATTGAAGTTTCGACAACAAACGGTACGGTAACCCGAACCAGCTTTGTAAAGAAATAAGTTTGGAAAGAGTTTTCATGAACAGAAAAAAAACTATCTCCATTCTCTCAAACATCAGGGCTATACTCGTTATGGCCCTGATGTTTCCGGTTTTGGCCGGCTATGGCCAATGGGTAAACCAGAAGGGATTCGGAAATGAATGGATAGATTTTTCTAAAGAATACGTCTCGGTCCAGGTCACACACACCGGGATACAGAGACTTAAAATCAGCGATCTGCCTTCACCTTTAAAAGAGACCGCCCCCGACAAATTCCAGCTTTGGTACCGCGGCAGGGAAGTGAGTATCCTTGAGGCAAATAAAGATGAAATTCTCTTCTACGGTGTTACAAACGACGGGGCATCCGACTCCTTACTTTATCGCCCTTTTACCGCCCGATTGAATCCCCATGTCAGTCTGTTTTCCGATAAAGGGTATTACTTTTTGACTCATTCGGCCCAACCGGCCAAACGAGCAGGGCAAATTGACGCGACAGCCCTCCCCTCTGCCGGCGCTGCACCCATTTCCAATCAAATCGGGAAAGAAATCAAAGCATTCAACGATCAGTTTTCTTTTCCTACATTCAGCACTTCGACCTTACTCAATAACAGCTTTTATGAAGGCTCAAATACCTGGACGGGCCCGACAATAGCCGGTGATAGCACCACGAGCGTCAAAGAGACCCAGGCTATACTAAAAGCTGCGTTGGTCAATTTCATTCCACAAGCGGGTCTACTTCCTCAGATAGAGCTCCTTGTAATGGGCTTAAGCCCTACTCAGCACCAGGTCAGAATTGAAATCAGCCCTGATGAAAAAAACTGGCGATCTCTGCTGGAAGTTAACTTTTCAGGATTTGCAGGGCGAAAACTAAATGCACAACTCCGGAATACCGATGTATCTGACAACGGCGATCTTTACCTGAAAGTCTATTCGGTTTCAAAGATGGGTACCGACTGGTTTTCTATCGCGTACTTTGCGGTAGAATATCCAAAGAAGCTCATTTATCACGCGGAGCATAGTCAGGTATTCCATTTCCCCTCTAATTCTGCTGCCAACGGAACGATCGGTATTTCAGACGTTCCGGAAGATGCCCTTGTGCTTGATATTACAGAGAAATATAATGTCAATAAAATAACTGGTAGACCCTCCGAAGGAGGACTCCGTACCTTCAACCTTGATATTCGGGCCAGAGATCTGGATATGCTGATTGTCCCAAAAGAAAAATATCACACTATAGAACCCGGGCAAATAAAAAAAACAGACTTCTCCCTGATATACAGCTACAACAATACCGATATCAATAGTGTAGCACCGGAGAGTTTCGACTATTTTATCATCACAGCGGCTCATTTAAAGGAAGGTGCTCTGGAATATGCCCAATACCGCGCTTCTGAGGCAGGTGGCGGTTACAGAGTTTTGTTGATGGACATCAGTACGATATATGACCTTTATAATTACGGAGAGCCGAGCGCACTTGCCATCAGGGCTTTCATGAAGCACATGCTTAGCAAAGGTATCCGCCCGGACAAACATAACTTACTACTGATAGGCGCAGCAGTTACTCGTCCAATGTGGGTACTGAAAGAACTCCCCGCCGAAGTTCCCACCATTGGAGATCCGGCAGCAGACATGCTGATCGTAGCCGGCCTGTCAGGTGTCCACCAGGATCTACCTGCCATACCTGTGGGTCGTGTAAAAGCCTTTAACAGTAATGAAGTTATTGACTACCTCAATAAAGTAAAGGAATATGAGAGCGAATCGTCCGACATCTTCTGGAGGAAGCGGGCGCTTCATATCAGCGGTGGCGAGAACTCCGGTGAAATCAACACTTTAAGACAAATACTCAGCAATATTAAACCTGCTATCGAGCAGACGACATTTGCCGGAAGTGTAAAATCATTGGTCAAAACATCCGAATTTATTCAGTCAATCGACATTACAAAAGACATCAATGATGGAGTAGGAATACTCACGTTTTTTGGCCATGGCGCACAAACCGCAACCGACATGAATTTCGGATATGTGACCGACGCCCGAAGAGGCTATAACAACCAGCGCAAATATCCTTTCATGTATTTTAACGGATGTGGGGTAGGCAACATTTTCACCAGCAGGTCAGTTCACATCCTTACGGACAATTGGTTGATGACCGCAAACAAGGGGTCAATTGCCATAATAGCCAATTCTTATAAGAGCTATATTTCGCCTTCGGCACGACACATTACCGCGCTTTACGACGTGTTGTTCAAAGACAACAGCGTCGGGACCATAGGGGGCGTGTGGAAAAAAACTGCTGAAAATATAATTGCAAGCACCCACAATGAGTATGATGTGGCCAATGTGCACCAGGTATGCCTCCAGGGAGATCCGGCTATCAGGATTTTCAGAATAGAAGAGCCGGATTACATTGTAAGCAAAGAAAATATTTTTGTCTACGGAGAAAACCGTACAAAACCATTGACAGAATCCTCCAAAGGCCAATTGGCTGTTATTATAAACAACGGAGGGAAATACGCCGAAAATGAAAATATCCCGCTGAAAATCGAATACCACTACGATGACAAAGCCACGAAGGAGTCAGAGTTAACATTCCGCTCGGTAGCATTCCAGGATACGATCTGGCTACCTATTGATGAATTTGACGGCCACTTAACCCGAATCGAAGTTTCGATCGATCCCCGGCACACTTTGCAGGAGTTTACCAGGTCTAACAATATTGCAGACCTGGTAATTGACTGGGATATAATCAAACCTGACCATATTTTCTATCCGGCTGAACCTTTGATCGACCGTATTCCTCCACAGGTATCCGCGAAATTTAACGGCAAAGACCTGCCGGATAAAAAAAGTATCCCTGGCAACACTTCGATTACGGTTTTACTGGAAGACGACCAATCTATGAACGAGGATAAGTCGAGGGTAGAGGTCTATTTAAAAAAATGCTGGGATCAGTTTTGCGACTATTTTATACAGCTGAATCCGGATGACTACGAAATAACCGTTGTGTCGGGCACCCGGCATCTATTTTCGTTTCAGTTGCCTGCCGGCCTTGAAGACGGGGAATACCAGATACTGATCAGGGGGCGTGATGAATCCGGTAATGAAAACGGAAATGGATTTGTGAAAAATTTCAGGCTTTCTGCCACACCAGGCAATGAAACAACTACATTCTACCGGTTTATTGTCAGCCCCAATCCCGCCACTTCCTATGTTAAGTTCTCGGGCATCGAAGAGTACTTTTTTGAAAATGCATCGCTGACATGGAAGATTTACAACGCACGGGGAGAAAAAATAGCCGAAAAGAACCAAAGCCTTGTCAATGCTTTCCTGAATGAATGGTATTTCGACTTTGGAAATTCCGGGTTACCCGGCGGCATGTATTTCTATGACATTCTGATAGAAGAAAAAGGCGCTCTCCCTGCTATTACCCAAAAAGGCAAGTTCATTATATTAGACTAAGGTTAGTACTATTTTCGGGTAATATACTGATCCAGCCAGATCGAAAAGTAAATTACTCTGTAAACCTGGAAAGCTACTCTTACGCTTTTTACATCTGCCTCGTTGCGTGATAAGATTTTCACGTTGTTCCAAAATGAAATCTTATCGGCATATTGCCATACAGAACCAGAATCCGTCAGGAAATCCCGGGCTTCCGATTGTAAAAGTTGAGTAGCAGAATCAATTAGGGCCTCACTTCCTGAATTATACTTACCTGTTCTGTTACGAACCGCTTCAGGGAGAACTCCTTTTAAGCCCGCACGCATATGTCCTCTTCCCCGGCCATTATCGAAAACCAATTTTGGTGGTACCGACAGTGATACTTCATAAAGATCCTGGTCAAAAAAAGGATACCGGTATTCTACACCTTCTGCTCGCGCCCAATGATAGTTTTCTTCTAAATGTCTTACATTCTGGTTGACAAATATATTCAGATATTTACCTCTCTCTTCCAAGGGAAGGTTGTCCGTCACCATTTCAGCATCGGGTTGGTGATTGAGAGACAGCAATTCTTTATTCAGGATAGTCCCTCCTTTCTCTTTAAAACGATCACTTATTTTCCTCCACCCTTTCTTCCCCAAACGGCCTAAAATCTCTTTAGGGGAAAGGCCAAGTTGAGTACTAACTATCAACAAAGCCTTAAACGCCAAATCCCAATTACCTGACTTAATATATTGAATTATTCGGTTCTCTACCTGAGCACCAAGTAACAATTGAGGAAACTTACTTGCCCCATATTGCAATTTTGCTTTTAAAAACCTATCCTCACCCGCCAGGTTAAAGATACTTTTACGAAAGTCTACCCAGTTCTCGTTCTGCCATAGTTCGTCCAAATATGTATTACCGTAACCCACAAAATTGTCTCCTCCGTGCCCCGACAACAAAACGCCCAGGCCTTTTTCCCGTATGCTTCCTACCATTAGGCGAGCAAGTGACGCATTCTTCATATTCAAAGGCTGCGCCGTATTATTTGTGTATTTGATTGCTAAATCAACGGCGCTTTGCGGAGGATAACAAACATGTACCGGTACGCCCGTAAATTTCTGTACCTCCTCTACGAAGTAGCGATCAGAAAACCGCTCTTTATCTTTATCTATTTTCACATGATCCGCTGTGCCGACAAAAAAAGTATGCACATCCAGTTCCGGAAACTCTTTGCAAAGCAGCGATACAATAGAAGAAGAATCCAAGCCACCGCTCAGATGCGCTGCAACTTTGGTAAGCGAGGAAACATTTCTGGCAATAGACTGGGTAAGCTTTTCCCTAAAAAGATCTCCATATTCATTAACATCCGATAGACCTGCCCATCTGTTCGAAGAAAAAAACAAGTATCTTTTGCTCTCTTGGGCTCTACTTTCAAATTTCACATAATGCCCCGGCAGAATGGTAAAAATAGAATCAAAAAAAGTCAGAGAACGGTAAGGTGTATTGATATCGGCATCACTCAGATAAGAGGATACAACAGGCAGATTGACTTTAATATTTTGCCTTACAATATCTAAACGGAGCAGATCATTCACATCGTCCGAAAACGCCAGGAAAGATCCGGGTACGAAATGATAGTACAATGGAATTTTCCCGAAAGCATCACGTGCAATGGTCAATGAATGACCGGATTCATCCACCCATACGTGAACCAGTGGATCCCGACTGTCTACAACGTTTTTATAAAAATCCGGATACTCTACCTCATACCTGCACGGATACTCATTGAAGTCCGTCTCTGAATCAAACTTTTCTCCGGAAAAGAAAAAGCGAAATCGCCCCTTCTGTAAGGGGCGATTTCGCTTCAATAATAAATTTCCTCTCCGGATGTAATTACCAGCACTATATTCCTCTTGTAGGATATTACTGGTAAAAAAATATACAACCGGCATTCGATAAGACAGCTGAAAAGAAGTCAAATTTTTAATTGTCCGTATTCAGCATACCTACTCAAAAAGAGTGATGCTTCACGAACAACCAGAATCAACCTACACCGCCTCCAAGATACTCGTAAGTACTACCAGATTCCTCACTATCTGGACCTTCGCTTCCTTTTTCCAATTCCCTGGTCAACTCTCTTACCTCTCCTAAACTCTTTAATAATGGTGTTTGATACGCCTTACGGTTGTTATCCGATTGCAGGTCTACAATTTTCATAATTACAGGTAATTTTGTTATTTACAGTTCTATAGCCCCGTAAAACTAGTTGTATTTTTCTAATTAACAAAAGATACGGCAAAAAAATATGCTTTTTAACAGAAGAACCGATGGTTTCCACTATTTTCCCGTCTCAGTCAATTTCGAAAATCCAGTCATAATACTCCATAATCAATCAGTTGACGGATAGTACTTGTTCCCGACGCAATCTGCTTCTTCCCCAGGCAGCTCTCGTTCTCCTGGCAATATTCGTAGTCCGTCTGCTCTTCGTATATAAGTCCGACCCCTTGTGCGTATTGACTGTATCCAAGATTGTAGCTCACAAATACATCTTTCGTATTGTTACGCCCCGAAACCTGTACGGTATTTTTAAACTCCAGCTCCCCTACTGTTCTCGGCTGATTGAGGTATTCATAAGAACACTCTTCCTGATCCCTCGTATTGTAACCATTTATATTCCAGGAAGTTGAGCTTCGAATCGGGAACATTACAGGCACAATAGTAACATTGTCGATCATTACCAGGTATTGATCAGGGTATTGGGTAACCGTATATTCCTTTACTTTTTGCCAGTTACCTGCCGGGGCATCGCGGCGGGAGCGGGCAAAAGTAAAGACCGGGAAGCCATCCTGAGATTCCGTGCGCCGGATTCCCTCATCCTTTTCATACCAAACCGAAACAACCGGCTCTGAGCTTCCCGCCGAATACCTGGTCTCGGTAAGCTGGTAGATGAGCGGATGGTTGAGCCTCAACGGAAAATAGTCGTAATCGCTCGCCGGGTCCTTGTCTCCGCGATCACAACCTGAAATAACGATTGCAGCCAGCAGCAGACAGACAACGCTATATTTCCATTTCATAAGAAGTATTTAATTTATCTTCTGTTCCATTCAAATGTCTGGTACCCGATCAGCATATCGGCCCTCCCTGCCGGCGGCCGGTGGTAGATAAGGATATCATAGTCATTTTCAGTACCGGAATAGTTACCTTCCAGCAGTGCCTCATCCTTCTTTCCATCGGGCCCTACTACCACATACTCATAGTTTACCACTCCCTGCTTGATCATGATTATAGCATGATAGGCTTCATGGTCGGGATCGTACACCATGGCATTGATATCATTCAACTGCCAGAGATTGAATGCCCCGTTAACAAATACTTCTGCGTCAGGCATCTCTTTCGCCTTTAACGTAAAAATAACCGGCGTATAGTCGGCCTGAACACTTCCGTTTCGCGATTCCCTGTGATCGACAATATATTGCCCGTTAAAATCGTCGGTCTGGAAATAGGGATCGTCAGACCGGGGCTTGTCCATCTGCAGGACCAGCTCGGTATACTCGTCTGTTCTTTCTATTGAAGCTATCCCGAAACCTCGTCCGGCCAGCGTACGGCTATCGAAATACCGGAACTCATTCCCGCCGGGGAAATTATTTTCAAGTTTGAAGAACTGGAAATCCAGCGTCTGATCAAACGGGTTGACAGAGCTGGGTTTGAACCCGGATTTCTGCTGGTCCCAGCGAAAGTTCTTACGCATCACTACCCTGAGGTCTGTCTGGGGAGATGCCAACGGAAAGCCCTTATAGTCGATCGTAAAATTTACCTGCTGGGAAGTACGCTGCTCACTTATGCCCGAAGAGGCAGTGATCCCGCCCCCTACCCTCACCTTCGGGTCGAACACCATGAATCGCCTGGACAAGACCGGCTTCCGTTCTCTCTCGTCATAGACAACCAGCACGTAATTGCCCGGAAGCTTCACTTTCGGCAATTGAAATACATAGTGTACATAGGGTACTTTTGTACTGAATGACGCCCTGTATTCAGTCAGCGGATAGTCATTGAATTCATACGTAAACTCTACTTCGCTGAGTACTGACTGGGTCCAGTCGGCATTACAATGTATAAATTTTGCCCTGAAACTCCCTCCCCGGGCTGTTAGATGGTCAAATTCCAGAACGAGAGGCATATGCTGGTTTAAAGGCACCACAGGCTGCCTCAACAGCCGCCGTGGGTCATCGCCCGCCGGAGAGCCCGGGTAAAGCAATACCGTCTTGATCGTTTCGGAGTATATCCGGTCATCCAGTTCCAGGCCCGCCGTCTGCTGCCCCCTCAGATATGAAAAAGGGAAGAGAAAGAAAGCAGTTACGACAGAAAAGAAGGTAAAATTTCTCACCGGACCAGATCGCATATTTTTATTCTATACCTGTTAATTCCTCCTGCCCAATTCATCCCTGAGCTGGGCAGCCTTTTCATATTCCTCATTCTGCAGCGCTTCTTCCAGCATCTTCTGGAGCTTATCGGTAGAAAATCCTCTTATCTGGTCTTTGAAACTCGACTTCCCCAAAGGCTCTTCCAGGATTTCTTCGTTTACTATATCATCCTCCGGCGGAGTATTCACAATCCCGGCCTCTTCAAGAATACGTTCGGTAACATAAATAGGGGCATCAAATCTCAACCCGATCGCAATAGCGTCGGAGGGGCGCGCATCAATCTCTACACTGCCCAGCGAATCCCCGCAGATGATCTGGGCAAAAAATATTCCTTCACGCAGATCTGAGATCACAATCTCTTTTACGGTATATTTCAACGCCGCGGCAAAGGACTTGAAAAGGTCGTGTGTCATCGGGCGGTTGGGAACAATAGATTCCATCTGTACTGCAATAGCCTGCGCCTCAAAAACACCGATAATAATAGGAAGACGACGATTTCCCATTTCTTCTCCCAAAACCAGGGCAAAAGAGCCTTGCTGTGATTGGCTGGGCGATAAACCCAAAATTTCAAGTTTTACTTTTTTCACCTTAGACCAGAAATATAAACGCTCACTTCTGCTTCAATCATTTGAAATGAGACTGCAAAAATAGAAAACCCTTCTTGCATTAAAAACTGATTGGCTTTCTAATATATTTGATTGTCTTCAGATGAATCCGGAGCCAATTCATTAGCCCGGCTGTCTTCCCCTCAGTACAGCTGCTCGTCGGCTGGTTGTGATGACATTCCTGTTAAAAAGGATGATGGAAATTACGATAATAGCATAGGAAGCCATTTGCACAGCGCTCACATCCTCTTTAAAATAAAGTATCGCCATTACAAAATTAACGATGGGGTTTACATACAACAACATTCCTATTCCTGATGAGCTCACTCCTTTCAATGCAAACAGGTTCAATGCCAGTGGTATAACGGTAAGGAGTGTCACAAGGACCGTCATGTGGCGGTAGAAAAATGATTCTGAAGGGATGCTGAAAGGATAAAACAGACCCGCAGCCAGAAGAAATACAAATGCAATACCGACATGGAGGTTTAGCATGAGCAGGCTGTCAAAACCGGCATTAGCCCTCTGGCTGACAAGATAGGCGCCGTAAGAAAATGCTACTATCAGGCTATACAAAACATCCTCCCAATGTCCCAGCGACAATAGCCAGCAACCTGATGCACTCAGTGCTACTGCAGCCCATTGCCAGGCATCGAGCTTCTCTTTTAAAAAGATACGTGCCAGTAGCGTCGTTACAATCGGGCAAACCAGGTAGGCAAAGGACGCAGCCTTTATACTGATATGGTTGATCAGGAAAATAAAGAAGAACCAGTTGGAAGTCAGGAACAACCCACCAAAAAAGGTCAGTAAAAGTGCTCTCTTCCGCATTCTCCCATCCATCGCCTTATATTTCCTGTAATTATCCTTTACGGCATCTCTCCGGAAGAGCAGGTTGATGGCCAGGATCAGCAAAAGAGAAAACAATACCCGGTAAAACAGGATATCCGGCGAAGTATAGCCGGACAACGGTTTTACCGCAAGACTGCTGAATCCCCATAAAATAAAAGCCGTCAATCCGGCCAGATAATATTTCATATTCACCGATATTTTACACGTCGATTCAACTTAACAACCATTCATCCCGCCATTTCCACCATTCAGCGAAATCTAGTTCTTTCGTTATCTCCCACCTACTAATTTTGAAGCATCAAATCTATTAGCCATTTCTAAAAAAACAAGCCATGAAAAATTTAGTTAAAACCTTCGTATGCACTATGTTACTCGCTTCCACTACCATGTTCGCCGGTATTAACCAGCAACCTGCCGGAAGTTCGTCTCTTAGAACCGGCCTTTATTTTTCCAAAGACGGTAAGCTGAACATCAACATAGAGAATAACCTGAACAAAATGACGAAGGTTCAGATTATCGACAGCAGCAACCAGGTCGTGTTTCAGAAAAATGATAGGTACACTTCCCGTTTGTCAAGGCTGAAAGTCGATGTGGGCAGTCTTCCCGACGGAGCTTATACCGTACAGGTAACCAACGGGAAAGATACTGTTGCCCAAAACGTTCAACTGGAGACTCCCAAACAGGACAGATTCCTGATTGTGGGAAAGTAACCAACCCAGATGATTAAAAAGCATACAAACTGCTGCGTTGTTTTCGGAATTCGGTCTCAGTCACATACTAAGGTATGCTCCTTCGGCCTCATCCTCAACGCCTTGCATTTTGGCGCTTTTTAATCATCTTCTCATTTTATTGTACCAGAGGAGCGACGAATCGCCATAGCTTAAAAACCGGTAACCTTCTTCCAGAGCGGTATCATAGATTTTCCGCCAGCCGTCGCCGGCAAATGCCGCGATCAGGAGGATCAGCGTGGATCCGGGCTGATGGAAATTAGTGATCAGCCCGTCAACCATTCTGAAGTCATATCCCGGCGTAATAAAGATCTCCGTTTCTCCCGTTAGTACCTCCGTTCTGCAGGCCTCCATATAATCCGCCACTGCCCTGAGCGATTCCTCCCTGGCAGGCAAGCCCTCCGGGAATTCGCGATAAAGGTCGGCTGCCCCTATAAAGAAAGACGGCTGTCCCGCCAGGCATTTAACCCCAAACCAGTAAAGGCTCTCCATCGAGCGCAGGGAGGTGGTTCCTACAGCAACCAGCTTACCGCTATGCTCCCTGAGCTGATTTACCAGCGCTTTCGTAAATACAATCTGTTCGGAATGCATCCGGTGCTCCCGGATATTCTCTGTTTTGACCGGCTGAAATGTACCTGCTCCGACATGCAGGGTCACAAAAGCCGATCCTATCCTCCGCTCTTCCAGTTCCCTGAAGACTTTTTCTGTAAAATGAAGCCCTGCCGTAGGAGCAGCTACGGCGCCGTCCTGCTTTGCATAAACCGTCTGGTAAGTATCACTGTCGGCTTCCTCGGCCTCTCTTCCCAGGTAAGGTGGAAGAGGAATCTGCCCCATCGCGACTACCACGTCAACAAAAGCATCTCCCCCGCTCCATGAAAACTCTACAAGATTTTTTTCCCTGTCTTTCCACTCTGCTTTTAAATCCACCTTTTTACCGCTCACGCTGAGTCGGGTATGCAGCTCGTCACCCGCTTTCCATTTCTTTTTATTACCGACCATGCATTCCCAGGTGCATTTATCCGTGAGCCGCATCGCATCATTTACGATGCGCGTCGGAAGCTCGGGGTGCAGCAACAGCAGCTCTATACGGGCTCCTGTGGGTTTTGAAAGGATTGCACGGGCGGGTATCACCCTGGTATCATTAAACACCAGCATACTGCCCGGCGGGATAAACCCCGGTAGCAAATTAAAACGGGAATGTTCTATTGATTGGTCTCCTCCGAAAACCAGCAGCCTCGATTGGTCCCTGTCCGGTAAAGGATAGCGGGCGATACGGTCGTCCGGCAGATCATACTGAAAATCAGACAGATGCATATAACAAAACTAGGAGACCGGTACGGGAGGCCGCAAAAGCCTCAGCGGAATAATGACAAACACCAGGGCCAACAGGAGCAGGGAAGCATAGTAAAGCCACTCAAAATCATTGATATTCTGCGTGAATTGCTGGCTGTTAACGGTTGCTACGGCAAACAATCCTATACCCAATATAACATTTACCGCTCCGACAATCGCATAAAGCCAGTTTCCCAGGAACTCATCGAGCTCAGCCCTGTTCCGCCTCCAGCCTTCCTTCGCCGGGATAGGCAGCACCTGGACAGGTATAGTATGAATCTGCTTCTTCATCGCGACGATCAGGACGTTATTCAGCAGGAAAATGGCGGAAGCCAGGTAAAACACCTGCGATTTTGTCAGGAAAAAATCACCATTCCCGAAAGCATCATAACTCAGGGCGACCTCTTCCGGATTCACAGAATATGTCCACACAATAGCGGCAATTGCCAGGAGCATGGAGCTCCATCTCCAGACCAACGCCGCAAAAGTCGAAATTTTCATAAGTAAGAACTTATCTCTTCAATTAATTTTAACGGCAAAATTAGTGCTAAAATCAAACAAAGGTCATATCAGTGTAAAATCTCTGGAAAATGCCGATATT
>CAZLGW010000034.1:0-63020 GCA_964559125.1 uncultured Cytophagales bacterium | reverse complement strand
GATATCGGCGACTTCTGCGGGTATACTGGCACCTGCGATACCCAGATAGTATTTATGATCCGCATAGTCGGGAAAGAGCTTCCTGAAGTTTTCAACTTTTTTCGTTCTGAGCTTTTCGATGTCCTTGGGATGAACCTTGTGTTTTACCTCGACAATACCGACAGCGTCGCCATTGAAAAGCACGACGTCAAATTCGTCCTGTACGCTCTTATTCATACTGTGCAGGTTGAGGACGATCCTGTCAAACCGGATATCCCCTAATTTCGGATCATCCTTCAGGGCATAATAGAAAAACTCTTCCGCCACATGGCCGAGATTGATCCCTATGTTGCTCAGACGTTGTGCTGTTTCTTTTAGCGTAAGGCCGGTTTCGGCTAATTGTGCATCGGTTCTGGCTAATTGTTCATCGGTTTTAGCCTGCGCCCGATGGAGTTCCCTAATTGATACCAGTATTTTGTCTATAGTCTCCATTGTGTTAAAGTATAATAATGTATAATCAGTAATTTTCAATCTTAAACTGTCTGGAGTGCTCTTTATCTTTCAACGGAGCATAAACCTGCAAAAAAAACATCAGATTGTCAAATCGTTTATATCAATGACAATCGGAAGAAGTGTTTTGAGCAGATTTAGGAGGAGAAGTGCGCAAAGCTACCAGTATATGGGTATATTGGGATTTTCTGGACCAGCATTTTCAAAACACTTATGACCCTTAGAATTTGCGCTTTTTACATTACGATTATTTTCATTCATTTATTTGATGTGCCGACACAGGCTCAGGATAGTGCGACTAATAATCAAATCACTGCAGGTTCTCTGTCATCACACAGAGTTGATGAAGAAAAATTCGTTTTGATTAATGAAATAGAACAATGGATAACGATTAAAGGCGACCACTCAAAGCCTGTTATCCTGTTTCTTCATGGCGGTCCTGGTAGTGTCATGAGCCCTTATGCAGACAACATTTACAAAGCATGGGAAAAAAACTTCATTCTCGTACAATGGGATCAGCGAGGTGCGGGAAGAACCTATGGTCGCAATGCTCCTGAAGAATTAACCAAAGAATACCTTCAATCGCATCCATTAACCATTGAGCAAATGGCGGCAGATGGCATTGCTTTGTCAGAATATCTCTGCCGGCATTTATCAAAACAAAAGATCATTCTGTTTGGAACGTCATGGGGGTCTGCCTTGGGTGTGACCATTGCCACCAAACGACCCGACCTTTTTTATGCCTATGTAGGACATTCGCAAATCGTAAATCCATCCAGAGATGAACTGCTTTATGAGAAAGTGTATCAACTATCAGAAAAAAGCAATGATACCACTTCTCTAAAGAAATTAAAGGAAATAGGTAAGCCACCTTATGACCAGGTAAGAAGAGTCGGGCAATTATCGCAGATTGTAAAAAAATATGAAGGAGAATACTCTGTACCGGCGCCGGAATCCTGGTTTATAGAAGCGCCGGAATATGATAATGCCAAAGACGATAAAGACAGAAGAGATGGCGATGATTATTCTTTTGTGAGTTTTGTCGGAGACAAACAACTGGGCGTATCGTCTATGCGTTCTTCCATAGACTTCCTGATAAATAACCTGGACTTTAAGGTACCTGTGTATTTGATTCAAGGTGAAGAAGATATCTTAACACCAAAGGAGTCAACCAGGCTTTACTTTGACAGATTGAAAGCACCCAAAAAAAAATACATCTTGCTGCCAAAGACAGCTCATGGATTTAATAAATCTGTTGTGGATGCTCAATATAAGGTTTTTAGAAGTATAAAACCTTATTGACACGCCCCCCTATTCCTTCACCACGAAATACCTCCCGTTACCCGAAGTATTGTCACCGGGCCCCCAGGTCCCCTCCATAAAAGTAAACTGGTTGTTGACCTTTGCGCTTACGGAAAACGTTAACCCGCCAGGCCCCATATAAGTGTATTTTGCCGTTACCGTAGATCCGAGAAAGGAATAAATCCCTTCTGCCTTGGATACGCCGGCCGAGGCCGTATCAGCGCCACCGCTGAATACCCGTACGGTGCCATCGCCCCTGAACAAAAAGGCATAGTCGGAGGTAGGGTAATTATTGCCGTTGCCATATTTCCCGGTCCAGAAACCTGTCACGGTAAGAGGCTTAGGATCGTCTTTCTTGCAGGCAGTCAACAGGGCGGTTGCCACCACGGTAGCCATCGCCAGAAGTTTGAAGGTTTTCATAGTCAAGAGATTAGTTGAATGGGTCTGGCACTATCTTCCGACACGAAGTTCCTCAATAGAATCGTATTCTGCAATTACATGATCAGGGTATTTTTGAAAAGGGTCTGTCCTCCAGACCGGTCAGGAAATATGCAATACACCCGGCAGCTATGTAAAAGTCACATCGCCGCCGGGTGTGTTCAATTCATGAGGGCCAAAGCCGCTCTTTTTAAAAGGAATATTCGTTTTTTGCGATGAAGTGTTCCGCGATCTCTCTCCGTAGATTTTTCAGGTTGACCGGATCTGCTTTCGTAAACCTTTTCAAGCCCATCAGCATAACGCGAAGCTCATCGGCCTCGGCAAAAGAAGTAATGGCGCTTCTGCCCGATCTCCCTACTTTCTCCACCGCCTCGTGCAGGTATACCAGCGCCATACTGCGCTGAATGCTTACCGCGTCGCTGCCTTTTATCTGAGCAAGCTTTTCTACCCGGAGCAGCACCGATTCGGCAACATACACCTCAATGCCCATATCGGCTATATCCATAATGATCTCCTGCTCATCCGACAGCGACATCATAAACTTCTGAACAGCGGCCCCGGCTACCATCAGGATAGCCTTCTTAAGGTTCCTGATGATCTTTTTCTCGGCCGCGAAAGGTACATCGTCATCTTCAGCTCCGAAATCAGGAATGGAAAGAATCTCCTTGGAAACGGCCATTGCGGGACCCATCAGGTCGATCTGGCCTTTCATTGCACGCTTAAGCAGCATGTCGACGGTAAGGAGGCGGTTAATTTCATTCGTTCCTTCAAATATGCGGTTGATCCGGCTGTCGCGGTAAGCCCTGTCCATGGGAGCATCTGCGCTATAGCCCATACCGCCGTAAATCTGTACGCCTTCGTCCGCCACGTAGTCGAGCACTTCCGAGCCGTGCACCTTCATAATGGCGCATTCGATGGCAAATTCCTCCAGCGCCTTCAGTTTGGCTTCTGCATCGGGCATCCCCCCGGCCTTAAACGTCTCAATAAGATTATCTATATCCTGACCGGCCCGGTATGCTGCAGATTCCGAGGCAAAGATCCTTACGGCCATCTCGGCCAGCTTGTATTTGATGGCGCCGAAGCCTGCAATTGCCACTCCGAACTGCTTTCTTTCATTTGCGTACTGAATAGCGGCGTCCAATACCTTTTTAGCTCCGCCGAGAGCGGCAGCAGCCAGCTTGATACGGCCTATATTCAGTATATTGACGGCGATCCTGAAGCCGTTCCCTCTTTCAGACAGCAGGTTTTCGACCGGGACATGGCAGTCATTGAAAAAAATCTGCCGGGTATCGGAGCCTTTTATGCCCATTTTATGCTCGGGCTCATTCATGGTAATACCGCCGTAGGCCTTTTCCACAATGAAAGCGGAAAGATTCTTATCCGCCTGCCCGTTCTCATCCGCTATTTTGGCAAAAACAATAAACACATCGGCAAACCCTCCGTTGGTGATCCACATTTTTTGCCCGTTAATCACATAGCTTTTCCCATCGGCGCTCAACATAGCCCTGGTTTTCCCGGAATTGGCATCAGATCCTGAATCAGGCTCGGTAAGACAGTAGGCCGATTTCCATTCACCGGAAGCAAGCTTAGGCAGGTATTTTGCTTTCTGGTCTTCGTTACCGTAATACACGATGGGCAATGTCCCTATACCGGTATGGGCCGAAAGCGCTACCGAAAATGAGTGTCCCGCGCCTGTATGCTCCGTAACCAGCATGGAAGTGTTGAAGCTCATTCCGAAACCGCCATATTCCTCCGGAACTGCCACTCCCAGCAGCCCAAGCTCCCCGGCTTTATCCATAAGAGACGCAATCAGCTCAGGGCTCTTCGCCGCATCCAGATCACCGAGACGTGGCCAGATCTCCGCTCTCAGGAAGTCATCACAGGTCTGCGCTATCATCAGTTGTTCCTCGGAAAATTCCTCAGGTATAAAAACTTCCGCCGCTTCAGATTCCCTTACAATGAATTCGCCACCGCGAATAGTCTGGGCTTTAGCTTGTTCAGTAGCCATTTCTAGAATATTATGATGATGTAAATAACTCGTTTTCCAAAATGCCGGACCGTAACTCCGGCTGTTAAGACAAAAGTAGCAGGAATAATATTATTATGCAAGCATACTATTAGCAGAGTAAAAGCTTTAAATCGTACGTCTTCGCGTCGTCTAACCCTTCGCAACCTTTATCCTCTTCCTGATCACTCCGCCGAGAGTAGCCTCGATGACGTAAATCCCTCCGGACAGGCCGAAATTTGAAAAATTGATCTGGTAAAGCGGCCCGGTACGTACTACAAACCTTTCGGGTACCTCCAGTTTTTGTCCCATCGCCGTTACGATAGTAAAACGGTACGGTTCTTCCTGGTTGTCGCCGGCCTTCAGGTTCATGACATCGCTGAACGGTACCGGATAGGCCGTCCATTCCGGCATGTCGCCGGTAATGTCGTCGTCTGTTCCCTTCGAGATATAAAAATAGGTTGAAGTAACATACAACAACGAGTCGTCCCAGGTGTATGCTTCCCCGAAAAGATCATACCTTCCTATTGCAGGCCCAAACCCTTCGTTTCCGGGAAACAGTGTGTAGGGATGGCGCCGGGTGCGCATTTCATGCAGAAACGGGCCGGTCAACTGCAGCCTGATCCTGTCAAAATGGTAATTTCCGTCTACCGCTATATTAAGCAGGGGCGGAATCGAATCTACATGGTAGACCGCTCCTTTTTCAATAAGTCCGACTACTTCAGGGTCATTCACTCCTCCGCCTTTTTGCAGCGTAAATCTCAGGGCGGCTTCTTCTACCTTAAGCGTAACGGGGGCGTCTGTAAAAGATCCGATATTGTCAAAAGCCCGCACATAAAAGTGATATTCCCCTTTTCCCGGAGGAAGACCTTCAATACGGTTAAAGGCCAGGCTCAGCCAGGTAGGATGGGCATGCAATTGGACATGTGTAAGATACCCGTCCGGATCTACGAATGTTCCTGATGGGATATCAAAAGTAAAAAACTCGTTTTCAGGAGAATAGAGCGTCGGTATAGGCTTGGCGATAAAAGGGGCCGAATTAAAAAAACTCTGATCCTTCACTTTCAGACTGAGATAGGTCTCGACAAAAGCATTTTCGTTATCATAAGCCTTGAGCGTAACCTGGTATTCACCCAATTGCGTCGGACGTCCCGACAAAACTCCGTTTGAGAATTTCAGCCAACCCGGCAAATCGGACACTTCTATCCTGGTTACGGTGCCGTCGTCGTCGGTAAACATTTCCCTCGGCAGTTCGTAAGAATAGTTTTCATTGACGCGCGCAACGAGCTCCGACAGGTTGATCTGGAGCTTTGGGGGAATATTAGGATTGTCGGTAGGGTCGATCCGGAGTGTAAGGTATGCCGAAAACTCTCCGCCTTCGTCGTCGGTTGCCCTGACTTCCAGCCTGGTATCACCCAGGGAGTTTCCGGTCCCTTTTAAGGTAACACCGTCGAAAGTCAGCCAGCCCGGCAGGTTTACGATCCTGATTCTGTCGATGTAACCATCTACATCGCCGAAATGATCTTTGGCAATATCAAAAGAAAAAGGCTTCCCCAACGCCTTGATCTGCATGGGTATGGGTACTTTAAGGTAAGGAAGCTTGTTGGCCGCCATAGCCCAATAGGACGGCACGAACATATCGTCGTCTATCTTTACTTTTACTGGTCTGGGGCCACCCGGACTTTTATTGGCCGATGCGCTATAGGCGCCATATAGCAACTCGGCCATGCTTTTGTTGTCGATACCCCTGACCAGGCTGTACGAAATACTGTCGGTATAGACTATATCGGGCCTGGGAGCGGACTTCCACCTGGCAACGGCCGACCTTACAGATCCCTGAACCCTTTCCAGTGTTTTCTCAAGGGACACGACAAAACAAACCATATCAGCCCCGTGTTCGAAACACTGATTTACCTGCCGGTCTGCGTCAGCCTGGGTCACATAATCCGCAATAAACACTTCATTACCGACAAAAGCGTTTTTGGGAAGATTGCTGCGGAGCACATCGGTACTAAAGCGATGATCGGCGCCGATCTGGTCGTTAACTTTCACGCCGTCGGCCTTTTCATTCAGGTTAGAAAACGCGATAGTACCGCGAAGCCCGCTTCCCCCGTCCATTACCGAGCCGTAGTCAGACACATAGCGGATTGTAGGGGAGACCGACTTTACGGCCGAAATCAGTTTCTCTGTATAGGTTTTCAATTGCTCATGACGGAAGCGGTACCAGTCTTTCCCGTATCTCTGCTGAAAACTTTCGCGTGGTTCCCAGTGGGTTATATGAGGACCGACTTCTTCAAACGAGTTAAACACCACTCCCCAGGAGTGATTCAGACGTTCAATTTTCCCATAATGCTTTTTAAGCCAATTCCTGTATTCGATGGTGGTCTGTTCAGAGCAGTCGAAAAGCGCCGGGTAGATCTTAGGCCTGTCAGTATCAGGTTCAAAATTTTCATACGGATACCCCGCCTCCTGCTCCGGGGTATTGGAAGCCGAAATAAAAAGAAGCTTCCCCTGGTCGTGTACCCACTTATACCGCTCCGTAACTTCCTTTACGAAATCCGCGGCTTTATTGGCAGAAGGTTCATGACTATACCTGAAGGTGGTAGCTGTAAAAGCCCCCATATGAGAGATTTTAAGGTGATCCTTCAGGCCATCCTTTTCCCAGTCCCAAAATCCTTTGAGACGTCCTTTAGCCCGGGTCAGGTGGACACGTATTGCCAGTGACATTCCCCTGTCGACTACTGATTTAATCTGATCATCATATATCGACCAGTCCGCCTTGTCCGGCGAATCATAATACACCTTGTCCCAATGAATTGTAAGATAAATGGCGTTTAACCCGTAATCGGAAGCCATTCTGATAAGCTGACGCTCGTGATTCCCCTCGTCACTGAGATTGAGGAGCATCAATCCTACATACCGTTGCCTGTTTTGCGTTTGGCCGAATACGGAGTCTCCCAAACCCCAGCATAGCGCCAGGATACTCCATAAAATAAATGTCTTTTTCAGGTTGTGAAATGCAAGTAAGTTCATGTGTGTTTCATTTCTTCAAAAGCACCTCTGTAAACGATTTCGCTACCAGTTCATTGCCCAACTCATTAAGATGTACGCGATCTGTAGTCAAAATGTTTCTTTCGCGGTTGTTGGGGTTATGCTCCGCCAGGAAATCAAGGAAGATCTTACGCAGGTCGCAAAGCTCCAGGCTTTCCCTCTCAGCAGTTTCGCGGATAAGCGTAGCATAGAAATTGAGATCTCCGTCCTGCTGATTGGAAGCGTCGGTTTTTTCCCCGATTACGGTAGGCGTACATAGTATCACTCTTGCTCCCTGTGCTTTCAGCTTCCTGATAATGGCCTCATAGAACTTTACAAACTTTTCAGGATCGGTGCCTGTCCCATGTGAGCTTTTATGCCACACATCATTAATTCCTATGTAAATAAAAACCACATCGGGCTTTTTAGAGAGCACGTCGTCTTCCAGCCTCAGGTAAAGGTCGTAGACTTTATTCCCTCCTATGCCCGCTCCGATCAACTCATACTGGGAAGACAACCCTTTGCTTTCCAGCACTTTATTCATCTGTGTAATATAGCCCACCGGCCCCACTCCTCCCTGGGTGATGGAGTCCCCGAAAAAAATGACCCTGGTGGCTTTACGCTGATGAAACGCCAGAGAAAACAGGGCGATGAAAAGCAAAATGCACGAAAATAGCTGTTGTTTCATTGGTGTAAAAGGTTATCAGCTTTCAGCAATCAGCGGTCAGCCCTTATTCATAGATGGTTTGTTCGCAGCTGATAACTGACGTCTGATAGCTGACAGCTGCCTTCTACAAAATTAATTGGTTTTATTTGAACGGGATTTGTTTTTATTCCCCTTTCTGAAACGGTTAAACCGCCTGACCGGCTGTGAACTACCCTTAGAGGGAGTAAAAGCAGGTGCGGCGCCCAAATGCTCCGGAAGCGGAACCTTGGTAACTTCCTTCCCCATCAGGCTTTCAATGCCGGCAAATTTCCTCGAAGAAGTATCATTTATAAAAGTAATGGCCGTACCGGTGCGCTCAGCTCTGGCGGTACGTCCTATCCGGTGAATATAGTCTTCAGGATCAGGAGGTATATCATAGTTAACGACGAGACCGATGCCGTCGACATCTATCCCCCTCGAAAGAATATCTGTGCCTACAAGAATTTTGAGCTCCTTGTTTTTAAACCGCAGCATGATCTCCTCCCTTTCTTTCTGATCAAGATCCGAATGAAAAGACTTGACGGAAATACCCAGCCTCTGCAGCTCTTTCTCGAGTGTCTTGGTACTTTGCTTTGTAGAGCAGAAAATGATGATATTATTATAATCGCCGTTCTGCAGAATATGCTTCAGCAAGCCGACTTTCTGATTATCATACACCATATAAGCCTGCTGGAGCACGCCCTCCGCGGGTTTCGAAACCGCCACGTTGACCTCCTCCGGTTCGTGCAGGATGGCTTTGGCCAGCTTTCTTATTTTAGGAGGCATGGTAGCAGAAAAGAGCAGGGTTTGCCTCTTTTTCGGAAGATAGCTGATGATCTTCAGGATGTCTTCCGAAAAGCCCATATCCAGCATCCTGTCGGCTTCATCGAGTATCAGGTGCTCCAACTGGTCAAATTTGACCTCGCCCGAAGCCAGCATAGCGATGAGTCGGCCCGGTGTGGCAATTACAAGCTCAGCACCGAGCCTCAGCGCCTTACGCTGCTGATCCCAATCGGCTCCGGATCCGCCCCCGTATACTGCTATTGAGCTTACCGGGATAAAATATCCCAATGCCTCCACCTGCTGGTCGATCTGGATAGCCAGTTCTCTCGTCGGAGCGACGATCAGGGTATTCAGGTGCTTTTTCTCGGAATTTATGATGTGGTTCAATACCGGGAGCAGGTAAGCGGCCGTTTTTCCGGTTCCGGTCTGCGCACAGGCAATGAGGTCTTTACCTGCCATGATAACCGGGATTGCCAACTGCTGAACGGGAGTAAGGGTTTTATACCCCATCGACTGCATTCCTTCCAGCAGTCCCTTGTCAAAATCTAAATCTTCTATTTGCATACTTTATTACGAAAGGCAATATTACAACAACTTAGCCATTCTGCCTTAAAATCAAAGAGATTATTCTCCTCTGGCACCGTACTTCGGCTCCGTTCGTCAGTCCCGCCCCCATGCCGTTCTTCAGCTCCGTCCGGGTGTTGTTCTTCAACTCCGTCCCGCCGCCTGAGCGTAGTCGAGGGTACATATTTTAAACCGTTCTAAATTAATGCCGGCAGCATTTTCTATGAAGTAAAATTGGTACTAATTATGCTCTTTAGCAGTAATATTTCAAAAATGTCTGTTTGATCAGGCAAAGGCAATACACTTTTCAGAATAGAAACAGGATGAGTTTTCAGATTAAACAAAAAGCGACCCAGTACGATGTAGCGATAGTCGGGTCGGGTGCCGGTGGAGGTATGGCTGCCTACCAGCTTTCAAAAGCAGGCGCCAAGGTCGTTTTACTCGAAGCAGGTGGTTATTTTGATCCTGCCGATCCGAAATACATCACGCAGTTACGCTGGCCATGGGAGTCTCCCAGACGCGGCGCCAGCACTACCAGGCCATTCGGTGACTTTGATGCCGCATGGGGAGGCTGGGAAATAGAAGGTGAACCCTATACACGGAAAAACGGAACGCAGTTTGAATGGTTCAGATCGAGAATGCTGGGCGGGCGTACCAATCACTGGGGAAGGATTTCTCTCAGGTTCGGCCCCAAAGATTTCAAAAGAAAAAGTATCGACGGGCTGGGCGAAGACTGGCCTATTTCATATGATACCGTAAAGCCCTATTACGACCAGGTAGATAAGCTGATAGGTGTTTTCGGGACGGTGGAAAATCTCCCGAATGAGCCCGACGGGATCTTCCTGCGCCCCCCCAAGCCGAGGCTTCATGAGCTGATGCTTGCCGAGGCCGGAAAGAAAACCAATATCCCTGTAATCCCGTCAAGGCTTTCGATACTGACCGAACCCATTAACAATGAGCGCGGGGTTTGTTTCTATTGCCGCCAGTGCGGCAGGGCCTGCCAGGCGTATGCCGATTTCTCATCTTCTTCGGTCCTTGTCATTCCGGCTCTGAAAACGGGCAATGTCACGCTGATCAACAACGCTATGGCGCGCGAGGTCATCACCGACCCGCAGACCGGCCTGGCAACAGGTGTTTCGTATATCGATACCCAGACCCTCAGCGAGCAGACGGTCAATGCCAAGATAGTGATCCTGGCAGCCAGCGCCTGCGAAACCTCCCGTATCCTTCTGAATTCAAAGTCCCCGCGAAACCCTAACGGGCTGGCAAATTCCAGCGGGGTGGTCGGCAAATACCTGCATGATTCTACCGGCGCTTCAAGAGGCGCATTTCTTCCGCATCTGATGGACCGCAAGCGGTATAACGAGGACGGCGTAGGCGGTATGCACGTCTATACCCCATGGTGGCTGGATAATAAAAAGCTGGATTTCCCGAGAGGCTACCATATTGAGTACGGCGGCGGCATGCACATGCCTTCCTACGGTTTCGGATTCGGCATCGAGTCTATGAACGGTAAATACCCGACCAAGGACGGGGTAGCCAGGAAAGCCGGTGGCTACGGATCCTCTCTCAAAGAAGACTACAGGAGATTCTACGGTGCCAACGTCGGCTTTGCAGGACGCGGCGAGGCGGTAGCTGTTGCCGAAAACTATTGCGAAATCGACCCTAACGTGGTAGATAAATACGGGATCCCGGTGCTGCGCTTCAACTACAAGTGGAGCGATTACGAACGGCTCCAGGCAAAACATATGCACGAGACCTTCGAAGAGCTGATCCACGCCATGGGTGGCGTACCCCTCGGAACGAAACCAGGCCCGGAAAATGACTACGGCCTGGCGCTGCCAGGACAGATCATTCACGAAGTCGGCACTGCCAGGATGGGGAATGATCCCAGAACTTCTGCAGTCAATCAATATGCCCAGGCCCATGATACGAAAAACATCTTTGTGGCCGATGGCGCGTCGTTTGTTTCGCAGGCGGACAAAAATCCTACCTGGACGATCATGGCTCTTTCCTGGAGAACTTCCGATTATATCATGGACCAGGTGAAGAAGAAACAATTGTAGGCAGGAAATTGATTGAGGCAGAAACAATAAATAAAAGTATTGAACAAAATGAAACGCAGAGATAGTTTAAAGGCACTCACCTTCACATCGCTTGGCCTCGCAGGTCTGAATCCTCAGCAGGCGCTGGCGGAACAACGCAACGAGGAACTGGCGGCCGGGTTGAACGAGGAAGACATCAAAGTTCCCGACGGCAGGCTGAAAGAGGAGGCCATCCGCGACGCAAGACTGCATAAGGAGAAGTTTTTCGATGCGCATGAGTTGGCCACTATCACCATCCTGGCCGACATTATCTTTCCCAAAGATGGTGTATCGGGAAGCGCTTCCGATGCAGGTGTAACCGACTTTATCGAGTTTATCGTAAAAGATATGCCCCAGCATCAGCTCCCCATGAGAGGTGGCCTGAGATGGCTCGACAGGGAATCAAAACGCCGTTTCACGAAAAACTTTAAAGAGCTGAAGCCGGAGCAGCGCATCAGCATCGTGGAAGATATCGCCTATCCGGAGGAGGTAAAACCGCAGTACAGCCAGGGAGCCGCTTTTTTTACCCTGATGAGAAACCTTACCGCTACCGGCTTCTATACCAGTGAAATCGGTATTAAAGATATCGGTTTTGTAGGCAATACGCCTAATGTATGGATGGGAGTTCCAGACGACGTGCTGGCCCAGTACGGCTTCAAAAAGAACGATATCCGGTAAAACTCACCGCTGATAAATAAAAAAGTCCCTGAATGTATGTCCGGGGACTTTTTTATTATATCCCTTTTTCAAACTCCGTCGCTCTCATTTCTCTGTGGCTCTCTGTGTGGCCTCTGTGCCTCTCTGTGTAATTATCCTGTTTTTGGGAGACACATTTTGGGAGACACGGAGAGCCGCAGAGAAAAAATAGAGAGCCACAGAGCCTTCTGCGACGACAGGCAGATACACGAGAATCTGCTTTTTTATAATTAACTCTTTCAGACAGCCGGTTTCGGTTGTATTTTTGCATGCTGAGTTCTGCCAGGGAAGTAATTAACCAATGACTATGGCTATCCGTTTTCATAAATACCAGGGAGCTGGGAATGATTTCATTATGATCGATGACCGCAACAGGGATTTCAACCTGGAGAAGGAAGCCATAGCCGCGCTTTGCGACCGCCGGTTCGGCATCGGCGCCGACGGGCTGATACTGTTGCAGGACGATGAGGAGCGTGACTTCAGGATGGTATACTTTAATGCCGACGGCGGCGAAGGAAGTCTGTGCGGAAACGGCGGCAGATGTGCTGTCAGGTTTGCCCACGATCTGGGCCTGATCGGTGAGCACACACAATTCACTGCCGTTGACGGAGAGCACGTCGCAAGCCTTGACGAAGAAGTAGTGCGCCTGGGAATGGGCGATGTAAACAGTATCGAACATCGCGACGGAGCCTATTTCCTTGATACCGGCTCCCCTCATTATGTAGAGTTTGTTGCTGATGTCGATAAGACCGATGTGGTGGGGAAAGGCCGGGCCATACGATATGGGGAGCTCTACGGACCACGAGGAGGTACCAATGTCAATTTTGCGGAAGTGGCCGGAGAAAATCATCTCAGGGTAAGGACCTACGAACGCGGAGTAGAAGACGAAACGCTGGCATGCGGCACCGGCGTAACCGGCTGCGCGCTGACGGCAGCCGAAATTTTCGGATGGGCCGGCCCGGTAAAGGTTGAGGCACGCGGGGGAGAGCTGTCTGTAGAATTCAGCCGGAAAGGGTCAGGCATATTTTCAGATATTTACCTGACGGGCCCTGCCAGGTATGTCTTCCAGGGCACAATCTGACCTACTCTGCTTCCAGGAGTCCCCCTTCCAGGTGATAGATATTTTTATCCGACCATTCAGGTACCCTGCAGTAGTCCATTGCCGCTACGCGGCTCCGGGTCCCGTTCGTACAAACGACCAGGATATTGGCGTAAGGAACCAGTAACGACCGCTTTTCGCGGATTTCAGACAGCGGGATGTTCAGTCCGCCTTCGTTAAATTCTTCATACTCCCATTTTTCCCTTACATCAACTACTACGCTTTCGGGTAGGGCTTTCAATTCCCTGAACCGGCTGAGCGTGATATCCAGGTAATTTTTACGTGACATATAAAGCGGTTTTGAGTCTGAAATATAGGGCCGTCCGGTATTTACCGAAACATTGCCGGCAGATGCCCGTCTTTTGCAAAGGAGTAAAATATTGAGCAAATTTGATGAATTTTCGTGAGGTACCAGGTATGAGGTTAATTCAAAAACTTAACAACTATTCATTCTGATGAGAAACAGGTTGGGTCGTATTGTAGTGGCCGCCATTATCGCCCTTATAAGCGTAATAGGCTATTGGACAAAGACACAGGAAAATCCTGTGACCGGCGAGAAGCAGAGAGTTAACCTCACACCCGCGCAGGAGGTAGCCATGGGGCTCCAGAGCGCACCACGGATGGCTGCTGAATTCGGAGGCCTGTACCAGGATCCGAAAGTGCAGCAGCTTGTTAAATCCATCGGTCAGAAGCTTGTACAAAGCAGCGATGCATCGAGATCACCTTATCGCTTTGATTTCCATGTTCTGGCCGACGAGCGGACCGTGAATGCCTTTGCCCTTCCGGGAGGCCAGGTATTTATTACCATGGCCCTGCTGAAAAGGCTGAAAACAGAAGATGAAGTAGCCGGCGTGCTCGGTCACGAAATCGGGCATGTGGTCGGCAGGCACTCCGCCGAGCAGATGGCTACCCAGGAATTGATGTCGGGGCTTGCGGGAGCTGCGACTATCGCCCTCAGTGAACCGGGCTCGGCAAACAACTCCGCTTACATTGCCCAATATGTAGCCAATATGCTCAACATGAAATATGGCCGCGACGATGAGCTCGAATCGGACGATTTCGGTGTCAAATATATGGTACAGGCCGGCTATAATCCCGAAGCGCTTCTACAGGTAATGCGCGTACTGGCCGAGGCATCCGGGGGAAATGCACCGCCGGAGTTTGCCAGCACCCACCCCAGCCCGGGCAACAGGATGGAAAAAATAAAAACCGCTATCGAAAAATATAGCAAGCAATAGTGTCGATGGATAAAAGTAACATAAAGCTCATTGTTTCTGATGTAGACGGCACGCTGTTAAATGCTTCACATCAGCTCAACCCGAAATTCTTCGAAATATTTGAACAACTGGAAGCGGCAGGCATCACTTTTGTAGTGGCCAGCGGCCGGCAATATCACAACCTGAGAAAGCTCTTTGAACGGATCGGGAACAGGATCATCTTCGCAGCCGAAAACGGCAGCTATATCATGCATCGCGGAAAGGAAATGCTTGCCAGAACCATATCCGTACAGGATATATATGACCTGGTGACTATAGGACGTAAGATCCCGACCTCGAAGCTCGTGCTTTGCGGGAAAAACTCTGCCTATGTCGACAACGCTGATGAACAGTTCATAAACCACCTTTCGCTGTATTTCGAAAAATTCGAAATCGTAGACGACCTTTTATCGGTTAACGACGATATACTCAAGTTTACGGTATGCGACCTCTCGGGAACCGAAGCCAATTCTTATCCCGATTTTGCCCACCTGCACGACAGGTTCCAGGTAAAGGTTTCGGCAGATACGTGGCTGGACATATCCGATAAGCTGGCTCACAAGGGAAATGCGGTAGCCATACTCCAGGATATCTATGGTGTAAGCAAAGAGCAGACCATGGTATTCGGCGATTATCTCAACGACCTCGAAATGATGCAGCAGGCTTATTTCAGCTACGCCATGGCCAACGGGCACCCCGATGTGAAAGGTATTGCCCGCTTCATAGCCAAAAATAACAACGAAGACGGGGTTATTGAGGTACTGGAGAGGCTTGTGGGAGTGATGGCAGTATGAACACTTTCTTCCCCTGGATACTGATCTTCTCCCCGGTCTGTCTGATGGGGCAGGATTTTTTTTCCTGTAAAAAACAGCATAGCCACCGGAGCGATACGATGGGTTGGTTTGGCGGTGGGCTGTTTAACCAGCGCCAGGCAAGCTACAGCAATAATTTCGACGTTCACTATTACAAGGCCTTCTGGCAGGTCGATCCTTCGGTGAGACAGATCTCCGGACGGGTAGGCGTTTACTTCGACATTGTTTCGGATACCGAAAGCATTATCCTCGATCTTCACGACAACCTCGATGTGTCGGAAGTATCCTCTAACGGGAATGTGCTTGCTTTTGAGCACTCGGGCCACCGGCTTGAAATCACTTTTCCGGGACAAAAATCAGCAGGAACGAAAGACTCGGTTTTTATTACCTACAGCGGTATACCTCCTGTTTCGGGATTCAATGCTTTCCAGCAGTCTACACATGGCTCACCGGCGGTTCCGATCCTGTTTACACTCAGCGAGCCATTCGGGAGCCGCGATTGGTGGCCGTGTAAAAACGGGCTGGACGATAAGGCAGATTCCATCGATATTTTCATCAGGCATCCGGCTATGTATGGTTCCCACACTTACCGGGCAGCTTCAAACGGCATCAGGCAGTCGGAAACACCTGTGGACGGTGGATCCGCTACCGTCGTTCACTGGAAGCATCACTTCCCTATAGCCAGCTACCTGGTCGCTTTCGCAGTGACAAACTACACAGTCTTCAACCAGGTCTACCCTATTGAAGACGAGCAGGTATTGATGGAAACCTACTGCTTCCCCCAAAATAGCGTTGAATTTGCAGCGGGTGCAGCTTCAGCGATGGATATGATGATTTTTTTCTCCCAAAAGTTCGGCAAATACCCTTTTGCAGAAGAAAAATACGGGCATACCCAATTCACATGGAGCGGCGGGATGGAGCACCAGACCAATTCGTTTATGCTCAATATGAGCCGTACACTGGTCGCCCACGAGCTGGCACATCAGTGGTTCGGCAACACCATCACCTGCGGCTCCTGGGAAGATATATGGCTGAATGAAGGCTTTGCCTCCTATCTGACCAGTCTCTATATAGAAAGCGTCGACCCATGGGCTACCGCCCTGACTAACCGCAAAAATGAAACGACCTTTGTTACTTCGCTACCCGGAGGATCGGTTAAAGTAGACGACATTACCTCAACGAGCCGGATCTTCAACAGCAGGCTGAGCTATTACAAAGGGGCAAAGCTTTTGTTTATGCTGCAATGGATACTGGGTGACGATGCTTTCTTCCAGGCTATCAGCCAATACCTCAACGACCCGGCCCTCAGGTATGGCTATGCCACTACCCCGGACCTGAAGCTCCATCTCGAAAATGCAAGCGGTAAAAATCTGGATTATTTTTTTGAACAATGGTACGAAGGAGAAGGCTACCCCTCCTATCAGATCAGTTGGCATCCGTCGGGAAATGATGTTAGCTTCAATATTCAGCAGACTACCTCGCAGCCATCGTCGGTGAGCTTCTTCCGTCTGCCTCTTCCTATACGCGTAAACGGTGCAAACGGCGAACAAAAACTGATCGTACTCAATAACACGCACAACAACCAGTCGTTTACCGAAAGCGCCGGGTTTGAGGTGGTTTCGGTCGATTTCGACCCGGATGCCTGGCTCGTCACCAGGAACAATACAATCGTAAAGACCGATGATCCGCTGCCGGTAAGGTTCGAGTACGTAAGATCCGTCTGTAAAGAAGGTGTCCCGGCTATAGAATGGAAGGTTTCAGATGAGTATTCTGTCGACTATTACTCCATTCAGTTCAGTATTTCGGGCAAAAATGACTGGCAGGAAATTGCCCGGATGCCATCTCATTATATGTCTCCCCAGGACGGCATTTACCGGTATGTCCCCGCACTGCCCATCCAGGATCCGGGATATTTCAGGGTGGTGGAATTTGATTCTTCAGGTGCGGTAACTATCTCTCCCATAGTGCACCGCTCCTGCCCTGCCGGACCGACCGGGCTTGTTGCAGCGCCCAATCCTACCCGCGGTAAACTCACCGTCACCACGAACGTTTCCGGCCGGGATATCACCGTGCTGAGCCTGTACGACCAGACAGGCAGGATCTTTTTCAGACGCGAGTTACACGCCGATGAAATACCAATTGAAATTGATCTGTTATTTTTGCCTGCAGGAGCCTATCTCCTGTTAGCAGAATCGAAAAATACCGGTATAAGAAGTACCCGTACGATTATCAAGCAATAAAAATATATTTAAAAATATGCCAAACCCTTGGACAGGAAAGGGGAATCCCTACACAAGGCAGGAAGTCCGCGACAGGCTTCAGTCTTCTGTCGATCAGAAAAAAGCGATCATCGCCGCCGGAGCCGGAACGGGCATCAGCGCAAAGTTTATTGAAAAGGGAGGCGCCGACCTGATCATTATATACAATTCGGGGCGCTTCCGTATGTCGGGACACGGATCTACCGCCGGGCTGATGGCCTACGGCGATGCCAACGCCGTTGCCATGGAGATAGGTGAATTTGAAGTATTACCGGTCGTGGAAGAAATTCCCGTCATTTGCGGGGTACACGGTTCCGACCCGCGCAGACGGATGTGGCACCACCTGCTGAAGGTAAAAGACATGGGTTTTTCAGGGGTTAACAATTTTCCCACGCACAGCATTGTAGACGGTCACTTCAGGCAGGTGTTGGAAGAAACCGGCATGGGGTTCCATAAAGAAGTGGAAATGGTAGCCCTTGCATCGAAAATGGACCTGTTCTCTATCGTATACGTAGCTACTCCCGAAGAAGCGGTCCGGATGGCCGATGCAGGCGCCGACGCCATCATCGCTCATGTCGGCACTACCGTCGGCGGCTCTGTCGGAGTGGTCAATGCCACCGTAACGATGGAAGTGGCCGCAGAGCGTACCCAGCGTATTATCGAAGCTGTCCGGAAATCCAATCCCGATGTGTTTTTCCTGGCGCACGGCGGACCTGTCAATACACCGGAAGACGTAACAGAAATTCTTTCCAGGACCGATGCCCAGGGTTTTGTGGGAGCGTCTTCCCTCGAACGGATGGGAGTTGAACAGTCGCTCACCGACCTGACAAGGTCTTTCAAGCAAATAACGCTCCGGTAGGATCCTGGCCTACAGTTATGTAGCGGTAGCACACATCTTTTTCACTTTGCATCATAACGGATTTAAGTCTATGTTTGCGGAAACATTGGCGGGTATGAGGCGTGGGAAAGCAACGATGTTTTGTCTCTCTTTACTATGTCGGCCGGCGAAAACAGTACGCTTGTTAAAAACAGTAACATGAACAAGACCGTTTACCCGGTTTTGTTTGCTATTAGTTTCACCCATTTACTGAACGATACGCTCCAGGCAATCGTCCCGGCGATCTACCCGATCCTGAAAGAAAACTTCAGACTATCGTATTTGCAGATCGGGCTGATCACCTTCGTGTTCCAGATGACTGCCTCCGTATTTCAACCGATTGTAGGCAGCTACACCGACAAAAAGCCGGCCCCCTACTCCCTCAGCTTCGGAATGGGCTTTACGCTTGTCGGTCTGCTGGTCCTTTCAATGGCCGATTCATTTGCAGTCGTTCTTCTGAGCGTCGCCATCACCGGCTTCGGTTCAGCCATTTTCCATCCTGAAGCTTCCCGCACCGCCTTTATTGCATCGGGAGGAAAGCGGGGCATGGCGCAATCTCTCTTCCAGGTAGGCGGCAATGCCGGGAGCGCCATCGGCCCCCTGCTGGCGGCGCTGGTAGTGGCTAGCTATGGCCTTTCTGCCATCAGTTGGTTTTCAGTCCTGGCCCTGCTGGGAGGTGTTATCCTGTTTTACCTGGGACGCTGGTCGTTCGAAAAACGGAAAGCCAGAGGAAATACAAAAAGAATAACCGACAAAACGCTGGAGGGATTGTCGGAAAGAAAAATAAACACCGCAATCGGGATTCTCCTGGTGCTTGTCTTTTCCAAATACATATATATGGTGTGTATCGGCAGCTATTACACCTTCTTCCTTATTGACAAATTCGGTCTGGGCATCAAGGAGTCCCAGCTTTATCTTTTTATATGCATGGCGGCCGTAGCGCTGGGCACTTATGCGGGCGGCCCGATAGGCGACAGGATCGGCAGGAGGAAAGTTATCTGGTTTTCTATCCTGGGCACGGCCCCGTTTGCGCTGATGCTCCCTTATGCCAACCTGTTCTGGACCAACGTACTGGCTGTAATGGTCGGACTGGTCCTTTCCTCGGCATTTTCAGCCATACTCGTTTATGCCCAGGAGCTGAAACCCGGTAAAGAAGGGACTATTGCGGGGCTGTTTTTCGGTTTTGCCTTCGGTGTTGCAGGAATAGGATCGGCTGCCCTCGGCCTCCTGGCAGACGCCACTACTCTTACCTTTCTCTTTAAAACATGTTCATTCCTCCCCCTCTTAGGCATATTGGCGATCTTTCTTCCCAGGATCAAACAGGGGTAGGAAACCGGAGACCACTTTCCTGAATTTCCGGAATCGCATTAAAACAAGTAGTTTTGTAAAGTCATCGTTCTTTAAATAGCTGTAAAGTCCGTATAACCCCTTCCTGAACCCAATCATTCCCTGTTATGAGCATTCTGAACCGAGTTAAAAACAAAATAAATATACTGGGCGACCGCCTGTTCCCTCTTAAAGAATTCGATCCTTCGGGTGTTCCCTGGATCGATGCTCCGGGCGCAGATGCAGACACATTTCTTAAAAGCTTCAAACCAAGGTTTGAAGTCCCTTACGATCTGAAGCAGAAACTGGTCGACTGGCAGAAAAACGGGTATGTTGTGCTGGAAAACATTCTTCCCGCCGGGATGATCGACAAGTTTCTCGAGGATATCAGGCAGCTTACCGACGAGCCTGAAAAGCATCGCCTCAGTGTAAGGATAGACCTGCCGGAATTCCTGCCTGACCAGCAGAGAAATATCAGCGATTTTCCTAAAGAAGCCCTGCAGGGAAAATACGTCAAGTTCAACGACTTTCACAATTCGTCGGTTGCCGGCAAAAAGCTGATGTCCCACCCCAGTATCGTTACCTTCCTGGAAGCTGTCTTTAACCAGAAAGCGGTGGTCATGCAAAGCCTCACATTTCTATACGGAAGCCAGCAACCCACTCACCAGGACTTCCCATGGGTAACCGCAAAGAATCCGAGTCACCTGGCAGCCGCCTGGATAGCGCTGGAAGATATCGTAATGGAATCCGGGCCACTCTATTATTATATAGGTTCACACCGGATGCCCAAATTCGATTTCGGGTCGGGCATACTCTACAAGCCCTGGTCGACTAAAACACCGCTCGAGTTTGCAGACTATCTTGACAAAACCTGTGAAAAGCTTGAATATCCCAAAGAAATATTGCTGATAAAAAAGGGAGATGTGCTGATATGGCACGGAGCGCTCGCCCATGGCGGCAGCCCTATCCTCAACCCCGAACAAACCCGGAAGTCGTTTGTATGTCACTATTCTACTTATGAGGCGCTCCCGTTCTCCAGGATCGATCCGGGAGCAGAGCCTGTGATCCAAGATTATAACGGGATGTATATTTATAACAATCCCGCTTTACCGGAGTCGGAAGACAGTTTCAAATAAGAGGTTAACGAGGTGTGATGAAATACCTTCTGGCTGTTTTGACGCTCGCTGCCCTTGCAGCAGGCTGTAGGAAAAAAAGCGCGTATCCCGACGTACCTTACCGGCAGCCTGTCAGGTCTGATATCCCGCTCCCCGAAGAAGCGGGAAAAGACGTGATCAGGCTATTGATGCTAAAGGGATCGCCTGTGGCCGTCACCAGGACGGGAGTATTCAGGTATCAGGATGAGCGCTGGGAACCTCTGTTAACAGGTAAGGAATTGCTGAACGCGACGGTTGACCACAACGGAACCCTGTGGCTGCTCTCCGGAAATACAACCCTACCGGTCGAAAACGGGCAAGAACCGACACTCTCTTTAGAAACCGTCCGTGACAGCGTCCTGTGCCTGCTGCGAAAACCGGACAAGGTATTCTATCTCGGCACAACATCAGGCGTTTATATATGGAACGGTGCGTGGGAGGCTATCCCGGAACTTGCCGGCCTTCGTATAAATGACATGGTAACCGATTCGGACGGTACACTGTGGCTCGCGTCGTCCGGCGGCCTTTGGCATCAAAAAGACGGGAAATGGATCAACCTTGACGAACAGCTGATGGCCGTCGGCAATGAAAGGCGGTATTACGCGCTGGCAACGGCCAACGACGACGCCGATCTTCTCTTCAGCGCCCCGCAATCACTGGGCCTTATCTCCCGCAAGGGCGATCATCAGGCCTGGAGAGGACCCGACGGGCTCCCCTACGGTCCGGCGCACGTGATCAGGACCTTTGGCCACGAAATATGGCTGGGTACCGATAAGGGAGCCATACAAAAGGATTCTTCCTGGCATTACTACCATGGCCGGCGCTGGCTGCCCGGAAACCGGGTCAGGGATATCCTGCAGATACGACCGGGAACTGTCTGGATAGCTACCGATGAAGGGATCAGTCAAATCAGGCAGGAGGAAATGACGCTTGCCGGGAAAGCAATGCTTTATGAGGAGATTATCGGGAAACGCCACAACCGGAGAGGACTGATCAATATATCGAAGCTGGCCGTACCGGGAGATCTCTCGACCAGCTCGATACAAAACGAAGATAATGACGGGCTCTGGACATCCTGCTATCTTGCTGCGGAATGCTTTCGGTATGCAGTTACCAAAGACGGGGATGCAAAGGAAAAGGCCATCAGGACCTTCGAAGCGCTGGAGCGGCTTGAAACCGTGACGGGTATCCCGGGTTACCCCGCCCGCTCTTATGCGCTGGCATCAGACAGCGTCGTGCAGTCGCGCTCGCCTCATCCCAAAAAATGGCATCCATCGCCCGACGGAAAATGGCAATGGCTCGACGATACAAGCTCCGACGAAATCACAGGACATATCTATACGCTTTCACTGTTTTATGAGCTGGTTGCAGATGATAGCCAGAAACAGCGTGTAGTGCAGCTTATTGACCGCATAGCCGGGCATATTATCGATAACGACTTTCACCTGATAGACTTTGACGGCAAACCGACGCGGTGGGGCATCTGGCACCCGGACTCACTGAATCATTCTCCCAACTGGGCATATGAAAAAGGTCTTAACTCGCTTCAGATCCTTTCCTTCCTGAAAACGGCATATCATTTCACCCGTGACGCCAGATATGAGGAGGTCTATCAAAAACTGGTAAACGAACACGGATATGCCCGTAATGCGGCGCAGGCCAAAATCTACGGCCCGTATGAAACAAGCCATTCCGACGACATTCTCAACTTCTTCCCCTATTACGGTTTGTTACAATATTCCGGCAGCGATCCCAACCGCAATCTCTACGTAAAAAGCCTCGAACGAAGCTGGAAAGCTGTACAGAATGACAAGATGCCGGTCTGGAACGTCATTGCGAGCAGCCTGCTCCAAAAAGACTGCGGCCTGGCAACGGCCAGGGAGGAACTACAGCAATATCCTCTCGACCTGGTAGACTGGAGCATGGAAAACAGTCACCGGTGGGATATCCCGAAAGATCCGCTGGTTGACCGGTCGGGAAGGCTCCAGGCTTTGTACCCGATCCCTACCGCCGAGAGTAGTGTCTCCCGCTGGAATACCAATCCCAAACGGCTGGATTCCGGCCGCAGGGGCGAAACCGAAGAAACCGGCAGCTACTTTCTCTTTGCCTATTGGATGGGGAGATATTATGGATTTTTCGGGGAGTAAAAAGAGTAGGACATAGCGGGCTCGAACCGCTGACCTCCGCCCTGTCAAGGCGGCGCTCTGAACCAACTGAGCTAATGTCCTAAGCGATGGGACTGCAAAGATAAGATTTTTTTAACTCCTGCCACTACCCAACCGTCTTCTTTTACCCGCAGGAGCGACACCGTCTTTCACATCCAGTGTCGTCCCTGTGGGGCCAGGCCTCACTAACGAATTACTATTAACCGGCTAACTCCCGGCTTTCTCCTCCACCCGCCTCTTCACGATATCCTCAGGATACCGGAGCGCCAGTTGCCGTATCTCATAGCTGAACTTAGTGAACGTTTCCTCCCACATCTTCGCTTCTTCTTCGGTATACTCGTAGAACCCGTTCGCATTAGAAACGCCGTTTCCTCCGGACTTCACGATATCATCGATCAGCTTCGGCACTTCAGTACCATTATAAAGCGTAGGAAACAGGTCCTTCATCACAGTATGATAGGCTTTCACCCCTGTCAGATCCATCCACCGGAATACCCCGACAAAGGTCATGAAATAACCGGCATTATTCCGGCACGACCTGTCTACATCCTCGATGGTGGCATACCCGTTTTCGACCAGATTGATCGCTTCCCTGTACATGGCATACATCAGCCTGTTGGTGATAAACCCACGGATATCCTTCCTGACCAGTATCGGCTCCTTACGCCATTTCAGCGCCAGCTTCTGCAGGTATTCTCCCTGGCTGACATCACTGTCGTCCCCGCATATGATCTCCAGGAAGCGGGTAGTATGGGCTGGTTCAGCCCAATGCAGCCCCAGAAAGCGTTTCGGGTGTTTCGTATGCTTCTGCAAAACGCTGATCGGTATGGCCGAAGTATTACTGGTCAGCAAGGCATTTTCATCAATGACCTTCTCTACCTTTTCGAACACAGACTTCTTTACGTCGAGGTTCTCAATGGTGCATTCCAATACCAGCTTCGCATCCTTCAAAAGTCCGTAGTCTTCGGTAATAGTCAGGTTTTCAAGGATTTCCTCAGGACTCTGACTGATCAGTCCATTCGACAGGGACTTATCAAGATGCTCTCTTATCCGGCTTCCGGCCAGCTTAAGGTCGTCGCTTACGGGCGCCACGGCTATCACCGGATGTCCCGCTATCAGCAAACAGGTGGTTATGCTGCACCCCATCAGACCGAGGCCCACCACACCCACCTGTATATTCCGGGTTTCCAGCTCCGCCATCAGATCTTAACGACGTTACCGGTTTTGACTGATTCATCGCAGGCGAAAGCGATCTGCAGGCTGTTGACCGCGTCCTGAACGTGGTCTGTCAGGTCTATATCTTCGCGGATCGCCTTGAGGAAATACCGCTGCTCCCTGTTGCAGAGCTCCTGGTGGTCAGGCTCATCCTGCAGGTTGATCCAGGTATCTTCTTTGGCAAAACGCTCATTTTCATCAAGATCAGCATGGTGAATCAACAGCGACTCGGTCTTGGTATGGGCTTCGATAGAGTCCGACTTCCCGGTTCCTCCGGCATCTTTGGCAACGATGGAAACGGATCCTTTGGGACCGAATACGTCCTTTACAAAGAAAGCGGTTTCACTCACCATAGGTCCCCAGCCTGCCTCATACCAGCCCACCGAGCCGTCTTCAAACCTGATCTGGAGCTGACCGTAGTTATAGTTGCCGTCAGGGATCTCGTCTGTCAGACGCGCTCCGATCGCATTCACCTGTACGGGCTTGCTGCGAACCATCTGGCACATCACATCTATATAATGTACGCCACAGTCTACTATAGGACTCAGACTCTTCATGAGGTTGCGGTGCAGCGTCCACATCGCAGTATCGCTCTGCTGGTTGAGGTTCATCCTCATCACAAGCGGCTTGCCCAGTTTCTGAGCTTCCTCTATAAAACGCTCCCACGACGGGTGATGACGCAGTATATAGCCAACCACAACCTTTTTATTGAGCCTTTTAGCCGCAGCTGCCACGCGTGCGGCGGCGGCAACTGAATCTGCTATGGGTTTTTCTACAAAAACGTGGGCTCCGGCTTCCATGGCCTGTATAGCAAAGGCTTCATGAGTATCAGGGTAGGTGGAAATACAGACCGCATCGGGCTTTGTCTCCTCCAACGCCTGTGTATAGTCGCTGTAGAGCTTATATCCTCCGCCAAGCTTTGCATTCAGCACCTCCTTGCTCTTTCCATTTGAAACAATACCTACTATCTCAAAGCCATCTTCTGTATGATAAGCCATGGCATGGGAACTCCCCATATTACCGGCGCCTACTACCAGCACTCTCAAAGGTTTAGTTGATTCTGACATTTCTGAAATTGAATAGTTATTAAATTTACAATGACTCTATATAGATTATATCAACCCAAATTTGGTAATATTTTCTTTCAAAGCGGAATCAATTCTACTTTTTTGACATACATTTCCGCCCCTTCCGACTGGATTTGTATCTTCCCCTTTGAGGGTCTGACATTTACGGCCTGGTTGACAAGCACGCCGTTCAGGTATAAGTCGATGGTGTCGCCTTTTGCTATCACTACCATACGGTTCCATTTCCCGGCAGGCTTTTCTACCTCCCTGCTTCCCCGGAAATTAATCACGTCTTTCCATTCCGGGTCGCGGTATAGCCAGTTGATACGGCCCCTGTTGATGGTAACCAGTTCTCCACCAGGCTGATAAATGTAGGATGCACCCTGTTTTTCCGGTGCGACGGGCGCTGAAAGAGAAAATTTATCGGTACCATCTCCTACCACGAGAAAATCGCCTGTACCACCCTCAATAATCTGGCATTCGATCGAATGGATCCATACGCCGCCATACCCGCCGTCCTTGCCCTGCGAATGGATCAGCACCCCGTTGTCACGCGCCCGGTCTACCCGCGGCGCATAGGTTTTTTCTCCCCATTTGAAATCTACGGTAAGCTTATAATTCTCGTATTCTTCGTTGGTGGTAATACAGCCGTACTCCTCTCCCGTAATGAAGATCATCCCTTTCGAAACGGTAAATACCCCTTTGGGGTCGCTGTTCTTACCGGTAGTTTTCAGGAATGTATACCATCCGTCGAGGTTCTTCCCGTTAAAAAGGGCTATTTTTTTCTTTTTTTGCGCCTGTACCTGGAAACAGGCCAATATCAGCCATAAAAAAGCGAATATTCCGGTTAGTAGATTTCTTTTTGTTTTCATTAGGAAAAAGGTTGATTAGACGATGAGGCGATTTGAAATTCATAATTCTCAAGGTTGCTTCTTTAAGTCGTTAAGCAGCGGGAACAGCGTGCCGGTGATTTTCTCGGACGCCTGTACTTCGAGGTAGCTGGAGCGGGCGCGCCACGTTTCGTACCCTCCCCAGGAATGGTGCTTGGGAGTGGGCAGATAGCCGTTATAGCCGTTTGCCAGGGAAATCGTAAAATTGGAGGCAAACGGGCTTTTTTCCTTTATTTCAAGTCCTATCTCTACAAACACTTCACAGGGAATGGCGGATATCGCAAGATCGCCGATACGGAATGCCTGGATAATGAGCGGCACCTTGTCGGGATATTTATCGATAAGCACAGACTCCCTTGCATAAATCGCGTCCCTGTCTCTTAATACCTTATCCTGGTTTTTCGCCAGGATATCGCGGGCTCTCTGCAGTTCCTGGGCATTCGGCTTCCTTACGCCCAGGGATATCTCCTTCTGAGCGGAAGCAAGCGGAACCCAACTGGTGAACTGCATAGCACTCACTGCCTTGTAGGCCTCACCGGCAATCAGGTTAGCCACGCGCTGCATCTGCGCATAAGCCCCGGTGGGCTTCCAACTGCCCGACTTCCAGTCGATATTGTTGATATCGCCGCTTGTACCGTTCGACATGATGCCTACAAAGGGATGATTGGGGTTTCCGTGGCCCACCATTTCTTTCATACGCCCCGCGAACATACCGAAATAGTCCGCCGAAATTTCACCACCGCCGGTTCCGCCCACATAATGCAGCGAGTAGTTGGCCAGTACCGCTATCGGCTCACCTGTCAGCGCTTTTAAGGCCAGCACACTTACTTCCGGATCGGTAGGACCAGCAGGCTCCTTCAGGTCAGGATTCTGTACGCCGGGGTTCATCCTTACTTTATCTACACCGCCAAACGGGTTGGTCATTCCTTTGTCGTTCTTCATAAACCAGCGGCGGTTATGCACCTGCGATGCTTCGTAACCCTTGCCCCACCCTACCTCGGCAGGTACCAGGTTGTTGTTGGCCCTGATCAGCGCATCGGCGATCCTCTCCGAAAGAAAATCGAGGTAGAAAGGCTCAGGGTCACTCTGGAAAACACTACATGCGGTCCCGCCGCTGTGCGTATGGGTAGCCGACATCATCATATTTTCAACAGGGATACCCGTAAATTCATGAGCGCGCTTTTTGGCTTTATCGAGTGTCTCTTTGTAGACCATACAAAGATCGGAGACCACAATAGCGAGCTTGGTCTTGCCGTCGTCCATTACAATGGCCCTGGCATGCGTGTCGTCATGGATATGCTTCGTAGTACCATCCGACATGTTCCCGTTGATGCTATAGCCGATAGGGGGTGTGATGACGCTGGTGGCAGCACCTGCTTTAAACACCTGATCCTGGGCATACCCCAGACCGGGACCGCCTGCCCAGGCCAGGGCAAAAAGAATAGAGAGTTTATTTAATTTCATCCTGATATAGTTAATTAAACAATTAGGCAATTAGACAATTAGGTGATGCTTATTCATCGTTCGTTCTTCAGCTTGTTAAACTGCTCAAGTTGCCGCTGGACAATCTTGCGGGATGCCTCTTTCTCTACCCTGTTGGTACCCAGCCAGGTTTCGTAGCCTCCCAGCTCATGCTGCCCGGGAGTGGGCAGGTACCCATAGCTGCCGTTGGCAAGCTCAATGGTAAAAGTAGATTTGAAAGGGCTTTTTGCCTTTATCTCGAGGCCCGTCTCTGCAAATGTTTCAAAGGGAACCGCCGCTATACCCAAATCGCCTATCCGCAGTGTCTGCATAACTACATCTACATTCTCAGGCCAATTTTCCTGTATCTGGATAGCTCTTTTTGAGTAGGTCGCCTCGAGGGGGTGGTGTAATTTAATCCCGTCAGGGTTGGCTACCACCTCTTTCGCCCTGGCCAGCATCTGCGGAGTCGGCTTCCTTACCTTGAGCGTTAGATTGCTGAAGGCCACACCCAGCTTCACATCGGTTTTGTAGGATATCTTATCGTAATTGTCGTATATAGCCTTAGCCACATCCCGGGCTACGATCTGCATTTTCTGGTAGCTCTGCATCCGTTCCGGCGAGCCTTTTACATTGATATTGTTGACATCTCCCGAAGTACCGTTTGACATGATGGCGACAAACCCCGGAGCTTTGTTACCGGCATCCAACATCCTGGAAAACTGCTCTGCAAAAACGCCGAAGTAATCGGAGGAGATATGATCTCTTGGAACTCCGCCCACATAGTGAAGAGAATAATTAGCCAGCAATGCAATAGGACGGCCATCCAGCGCCTGGACAGATACAAAATACACTTCCGGATCGGTCTTCCCGGCGGGTTCCAGCAGGTTGGGATTCCCCACTCCGGGATTCATTCTGGCTTTATCCTGACCTCCGAAGGGATTGGGCAGGTCGGTTCCTTCCTTCATAAGCCATCTCCTGTTGAAGACATGCTGAGGAACGTTTACCGAGCTCCATCCTATTTTAGCCGGCTCCTTCTGGTATATCGCGCGCCTGACACCGTCGGAAATCCTCCTTGCTACGAAGGTCTGGTATTCGTCCAACTCCGTACCGAAGTTGTAGGCGCTACGTGCATCTCCCACCCCACTCGCACTCACGCTCGAGTGGGTATGCGTAGCGGCCATCAGCACATTCTCACCTTTCATACCGGTACTTTCGCTGATCAGCTTCCTGGCATAGTCAAAGACTTCACGCCTGATAGACACGTTATCGACGATCACGATTGCGATCTGCTCGTTTCCGTCATCCAGTACCAGGCATTTGGCATACAATTCGTCGTGGATATACCTGGCCTCAGGAGGAATTCCGAAGTTCCCGACTATCCCTCCTCCCAGAAAAGGAGTGATATTACTAAGCGCCGCACCTGCTTTCAACACCTGATCCTGGGCATACCCCGGACCGCCTGTCCAGACCAGGGCAAAAAGAATAAAGAGCTTATTTAATTTCATCCTGATATAGTTAATTAGACAATGAGGTGATGCTTATTCATCGTTCGTTCTTCAGCTTATTAAGCTGCTCAAGTTGCCGTTGGGCAATTTTGCGGGAAGCTTCCTTTTCTACTCTGTTAGTTCCCAGCCAGGTTTCGTAGCCGCCCAGTTCGTGTTGCTCAGGAGTAGGCAGGTACCCGTAGTTGCCGTTGGCGAGCTCAATGGTAAAAGTGGATTTGAAAGGGCTTTTCGCCTTTATCTCCAGGCCTGTTTCGGTAAAAGTTTCAAAGGGAATTGCCGCTATGCCTAAATCGCCTATCCGCAGCGTCTGCATGACTATATCTATATTCTCAGGCCATTTTTCCTGCATCTGGATAGCTCGTTTTGCATAGGTAGGCTCGAGAGGATGGTGTAATTTAATCCCGTCGGGATTGGCTACCACTTCTTTCGCCCTGGCCAGCATCCGGGGAGTCGGCTTCCTTACCTTGAGATTGAGGTTGCTATAGGCTGCATCCAGCTTTACATCAGTTTGGTAAGATATCTTGTCATAGTTATCGTGTATCGCCTTTGCCACATCCCGGGCTACGATCTGCATTTTCTGGTAGCTCGGCATCCGTTCCGCCGGACCCCGGAAATTAATATTGTTGACATCTCCCGAAGTACCATTTGACAGGATAGCGACAAACCCCGGAGCTTTGTTGCCGGCATCGATCATCCTGGAAAACTGTTCCGCAAAGGCGCCGAAATAGTCAGAGGAGATATGATCTCCCGGAACTCCGCCTACATAATGCAGGGAATAATTGGCCAGCAGCGCAATAGGACGACCATCGAGCGTCTGAATCGATACGAAATACACTTCAGGATCGGTCCCCCCGGCGGGTTTCAGCAGGTTGGGATTCCCCACTCCCGGATTCATTCTTGCCTTGTCCTGACCTCCGAAAGGGTTAGGAACGTCCGTTCCCTCTTTCATAAGCCATCTCCTGTTGAAGACATGCTGGGGAACATTTACCGAGCTCCATCCTATTTTTGCGGGTTCCTTCTGGTAAATTGCCCGCCTGACACCATCGCAAATCCTTCTCGCTACGAAGGTCTGGTATTCGTCCAGCGGGGTATTGTAGTTGTAGTTCATGCGTTCATCTCCCACGCTGCTCGCACTCACGCTCGAGTGGGTATGCGTAGCGGCCATCACCACGTTTTCAGCTTTCATACCGGTACTTTCACTGATCAGCTTCCTGGCATGGTCGAATACTTCCCGGTTGATAGACAGGTTGTCGACGATCACGATCGCGATCTGCTCGTTCCCGTCATCCAGTACTACCGCTTTCGCATAGAGTTCGTCATGTATGTACTTGGCAACCGGAGTCCCGAAACCACCTACTAAAATACCGTCAAGAAAGGGAGTAATATTACTCAGGGAAGCGCCGGCCTGAAGCACGCGGGTCGCAGGCTGCGCCGACAAACTGACCGACAACAGGCAGAGTACCACCAACAGCCCCGAAACACGATTGCTGTAAAATTTAAATTTCAGGAAAATGGTCTTCATTGGACTAAGGTAAAGATTTGAAAAATGGCCGGGATCAGGTTAATGAAGAAATGCCTTCAACTGTTCCAACAGCCTGTCGGTTATTTTGCGGGATCCCATTTTTTCAACATAATTGGTTCCAAGCCAGGTTTCATACCCGCCCAGCTCATGATGTTCGGGAGTAGGCAGGTAGCCGTACCAGCCATTGGCCAGTGAAATTGTGAACGTAGACTTGAAAGGACTTTTTTGCTTGATCTCCAGGCCTGTTTCTGCAAAGGTTTCAAATGGTATGGAAGCAATGGCCAGGTCATCAATTCTCAAGGCAAGCATCACAGCCTTTACCTTTTCCGGCCATCGCTCCTGCACCCGGATCATACGCTGGGCATAAAAGGGTTCCAGGGGGTGATACAGTTTAATGTTGTCCGGATTTGCTACTACTTCCCGGGCACGTGCAAGCATTGCAGGAGTAGGTTTCCGAACCTCCAGGTCCAGTTCCGAATAAGAAGCCCCCAACGCTACATTGGTCTTGTACTGAATCTGCGAATACTGCTTAAAGATCTTATCAGCAACATCCCTGGCAACAATCTGCATTTTCTGGTAAGCCCCCATTTTCTCCGCCGGACCCCGGAAATTGATATTGTTGACATTTCCCGAAGTACCGTTAGACATCATCGCCACGAATCCGGGCGCTACCTGATCACCGCCTACCAGTTTCTTGAAATAATCGCCAAATACGCCGAAATAGTCAGAAGAAACATGATCGCCCGGAACGCCGCCCACATAATGCAGGCTATAATTAGCCAGCAATGCAATCGGGCGTCCGTCGAGGGCCTGGACTGATACAAAAAACACTTCAGGATCGGTGGGACCGGCCGGTTTGTCAAGCGCAGGATTTGCCACACCAGGGTTCATCCTTACCTTATCCTGAACACCGAAGGGATTGGTCATATCCGTACCCGGCTTCATAAACCAACGCCGGTTAAACACGTGTTCCGGGGCGTCTACCGAACCCCACCCTATCTGGGCAGGTTCCCGGCTATAGAATGCCCGCCGCACACCATCCGCAATCCGGCGGGCTAAAAACTGCTGGTATTCATCCAGTTGCTTGCCATCGTTAATATCTCCGCGATCCTCTCCGGTCCTGATAGCACTTATACTCGAATGCGTATGAGTAGCTGCCATCAGCACATTTTCCTTTTTTATTCCGATGCTCTTATGAATGATCTCCCGCGCCTCATCGTATACCTCGCGCGGTATCAGGCAATTATCAGCGATTACTATCGCAATTTGCTCATGACCGTTGTCCAGAACCAGGCTTTTGGCATACAGTTCGTCATGAATATATTTAGCAACCGGCGATCCAAAGCCCCCGATCAGCACGTTATCCAGAAACGGCGTAATATTACTCATCGAGGAGCCCGCCCGCAGTTCGCCCGACTTATTCTGGGCGTGAAAAACCAGTGGCGAAACACATAGAATTACCACCAGAATAATAGCTATTTGCTTACCGGAAGAGCGGATACGCGGTAAAGATGGGGTTTTCATGGGATTCAGGTTTAGAGTTCGCTTTTAGTTCGTTTTTTTCAGGAACGCGATCAGATCCAGCAGTTCCTGATCGGTCATGGTCTGCTCGAGTCCGTCAGGCATCAACGATACCCCCGGGTTGGTCAGCATCCTGATATTCTTGCGGAGAATCGTTTCTTCTGTAGAAAATGCTGTTCGGATGGTCAGGGAGTTTTCTGTCTCCGATACCAGCCAGCCGGTTACCGTATTCCCGTCGTTGGTCTCTACATTCAGCGCCTGGTAAGCCGGGTATACCTCGTAATTGGGTACCAGGATATGAAGCAGGATCGCATCTGGTGGCTGGTTGCGGATCCCGGAAAGATCCGGCCCTACATTGCCTCCCTCCAGGCCTGCAAAGGTGTGGCAGGCAGAGCAGCTCCTCAGAAACACTTCCTTCCCGTTTTCTGCGACTGCTTTTTCGGAGAGCTTCGGTCTGAAATCCTGATAAACTTTCATACGGCCTCCCGACTCAAGCTCTTCAAAATAGGTCGCCGCTCTCTTGCTGATCGATTCGTCTTTATGCTTAATGAGCCGCTGACGATCGTTTGAAGCAATCTCAGCCGCACCTATTACCTTGTTTTCCAGGCTCTTAAATAGAACATTGATAAAATCGGGATTGGAGACCAGCGCCGCTATGACCGAATTCTTTACCCTCGGCGTATAAGCCGACCAGGTATTCTTCGCCGTCATCAGGGCTGCTCCCTCGGGAACTCCCAGCTTGGTTAGGGCTGAAACCGTTTCTATCTGTATCTCGGGTGGATTTTTGGCATCGAGGGTTTTGCCCAGGGTTGCTTTTACTTTTTCAAAGTCATAATACCCCAGCAAAGCGACCGCATCTTTGCGCTGGGCTACAGGAAGGTCTGCGCGCAGTGCAACGCTGTTCATTCTTTTCATAAAGGCATCGAGCTGCTTTAGCCCGGCCTTGTCAGATCCGCTTTCCAGCAAAGCCTGCAGCGCCGGCTTGTTTCCACCACTGAATTCCTTTCTTTTGGCTACCCCCTCTGCCAGCCCCAGTATGGTGGCAGCACGCCAATCCTCACCGCCTTTCTGGTTGAGTGTTTCTGTCAGCAATGCCCGGCAGGCCTCGACGGTAGCGGCATTTCCAAACAGCTTTCCCATATCCTGCATGACGAGCGCATAAGCGCGTGCATCGCCTCCCTTCTGCGTCCGGAATGCAGCCAGGAAGTCGGGCAGCCTGTCGGAAATTCCGCTCAACACGGCATTCCGGCTCCACTTATCCTCTCCGTCGCGGGCAGCTATTTTCGCCAGGGCTTCTGTAGAAACCGGTGTTTTCAGATTTCCCAGCGCAAGGGCAGTAACAAACCTCACCCTTTTATCCGGATCGTCCGCTTTTTTAGCAAGCGCCTCCGCCAGCATACCATCGACAGCGCTGTTTCTATCAGTCAGCTTGATCGCCTGTTCTCTCACTCCCGGATCGGGGTCACCGAGTACCTTGCCCAGCAAAGAGGCATCGAGCGCATCCAGGTGGCTCAGCAGCCATAGAGCAGCAGCCCGCGATTCAGGTATCGCAGAGCCGGCGGCCAGCGATCTGAGCTCCTGTTTATATTCATTTCTTTTATCCTGCAGAATAATCCTGAACGCCGTTTCCCTGTGCCACTCGTTGCCGGAGTTGAGGGCGGCAATCACTTTCTGAACGCTTGAAAAATCCGGCTTTGCCAGCGCATTTTCCTTTTGCCCCTTACGGTATATCCTGTACAGACGCCCATCGGTCTTGCCGCTTTCGAAATCAAGCAGGTGCCTGGCCTCTTCCGGCACGTAAGACGGATGATCTATCACCTTCCTGTACATATCTGCCAGGTACAGCGACCCGTCGGGACCATGATTCAGGAAGACGGGGCGGAACCACTCGTCGGTAGACGCCAGGAATTCCTTTTTATCGTAGGCCAGCTCAGAGCGGAAACCGGCGCCATCGGGCTTCATCACCTGTCGCTGCACGATATTCTGGGCCGGCTCACAGATAAAGACATTGCCTTTATGGGCATCGGTCATCCGGTCGCCGTTATAGATGAGGAGCCCGCAGGCTGAGGTAAAGGTACCCGTGTGCGACAGCCCCATTAACCTGGGGATAAATTCGGCTGTGGTAACGGCCCCGCTGATAGGAAATACCTTTGCATTGGCTTCCACATCGGATACATTCTGATAGGTTTCCGTAAACAGCAGGGAAGGATTTCTCTTAAGATGCCAGGGTTCGATCATCATCTGCATGACGGGATGGCGGTTGGAAGTACCGAATCTTCTTCCGAAGGGATCGAACGCCAACCCGAACTGGCTTCTACCACCCGTATTTTCAAATACAAACGTTTCCGGATTAAACCTGCCGTCGGCCGAGGTAAAGCTTACCGCCTCTCTTTCAGGGTGTTTAGGAGAGGTGATCTTACCTCCGTTCAGCCCGCTGGTCACATACACCCACCCGTCCAGTCCCAGTATCGGGTGGCTCACCCTGATCTGTGCCGTCTGGGTGGAGTTGAAGCCAGTCAGCACTACCTCCTTAATATCAGCCTTGCCGTCTCCGTCGGTGTCCTTGAAATAATAAATATCAGGGGCGCAGGTAACAAACACGCCGCCTTTCCAGGGAAGCACCCCGTTCGGATAAGTCAGGCCTTCTGCAAATTCATAGCGGGTCTCGAATTTCCCGTCTTTGTCGGTATCCCTGAGCAGGGCTACCCTCCCTATCGCAGGAGCTGTCGAGCCGTCTATAGGATCGGGATAGCCCCTGTCTTCGACCACGTACAGATCATTCCGTTCATCAAATGCAAATGCCACCGGATCCACAACCAGGGGTTCCGAAACTACCAGTTCTATTTCAAGCCCGTCTTCCAGCCTGAAACTTTCCATAGCCTTCTTTAAACGGTCCGAATTGTCGTCATTCATCAGCTTCACACCATGCTTTGTTGTCAAAGCAAAAGTGCATATACACACCAGGAGAAATAAGATCTTAATCTTCATTATTGCGGCCTGTCAATACCAGGCTTTTTCTGCTATTAATAAATAAGTTTGAAGCCTGCCTGAAACTTTGTTCAGGACGTTAGGGCTTGGTCATGATAAAACTCCGCACCTAAAAATTTCATTTGAAATTTTCTATCATAAATGCGAATAATCGTAGTGGCTCGGTAAAGTGCTATGTTGAGAGTAGTTCATTTTAAGGCAAAGGATTGGTTATTGGGAGAAATATAAAATCACTCCCGATAAAACCATTAAATCCGTTCCTTTTTTTGCTTCGACTACACTCGGCCACCAACTTCAACTACGCTCAGCCACCAGTTGAGCTGCCGGTTCAGCCGCTAGTCATAGCCTACTCTTCGACGTGCCCGACCCCTCATTTATAATTTAAACCTCCGGGGCCACGCTGCCATATTCCCATGGCTTGCTTTTAAACTCCGGGGCGGGCTTACCCTTCGGCGCTTCTCCGGGCTTCAGCTGGCGCGCAAGATCTATCCCGATCGCTGCCATGCGTGTTCCGGCTGTCGGTACAAGATTGCTGTACAAGGTCAGGCGGGTCTCATAGCCTCCTCCACCGGCAGCCAGCGCCTGTTCCGTAGGTATGTACCCCACGCATCCGTTTGCCAGCATCGATATGAAGGTATATTCAAACGGGCTGTTTATTTTAATATCCAGCCCAAACTGGCAGAAATATTCTGCCGGGTTTGTAATAATGGCTGCCGGTCCTATCTGAATAACCTGGATCTCGACCGGTACGGTCGGCTTTCTTTTGGCCACTGCGTCGAGCATTACCGTCTCCTTGGCAAAAGTCCATACCGTAGTGCCTACTTCTTCGGGCTTCTTTCTGACGATAGCAATGCTTTCCTTTACTTTTTCCGGCGTCGGCAGGCGGCGTTTCATATTTTCCCTGTGTACTTTGAATGCTACCGGGGCCAATGTTCCCCTCGGCATGTCGAGCAATACCTTTACCGCCTCTGCCCCTACTCTTGCACCTACAAAACGGGCCCATTCCTCCCCGGCGCGGTTAACAAAGACATTCTGGTTGTCGACCTGCGTCACATCGCCCGCCGCACCCTGTATGAACACCACGACACAATCCTGCCCGAATGCGCCGCGAATGGTCTGCTCCAGGTAATAAACCCAGTTGGCCGATGCTCCGCCGGGATTGGTTGTCGTATGACAGGTATAATTGACGATACAGCCGATACATTTTCCCTTGTCGTCCCAGGCTCCTATCACGCCCACTTCAGGATCTATCGGGCCGGCAGGTCTGACAATATCCGGGTTCAGCTGGCCGGGATGGGTATAGGTAAGCCCGTTTTTCATGAAAAAGCGCCGGTTGAAAGCAACTTTATCCTCGGTACCGCGGCCAATACCCAGTTCTGCAGGGGCAGCCTTGCTGTTGGCCTCCACTACGGCCTTTACCAACTGGTCTTCTACAGTTTTCAGGTATTCGGCATTGGCGCACGAAGATTTCTCATAAGCAAGCTCCTTTACCAGCGGATCGGCCCAATCGAACTCCCCGGGCTGAACCATCCCGGTCGGACCCGACGAATGGGAGTGCGTGGCGCAGATCAGGACCGCATCTGCCGGGATCCGGGTTTGTGCCTCGATCTTTTTCCTGGCCGAAGAGACAAGGGATTCAGGTACCATAAGTGCATCTACAGCAACTACGGCCACAGTGCCTGCGCTATCCTTAAACACAGACGCTCTTACTTTACAGGGGTCGTGAATCGTTTTATGAAATACTTTCCCATAGCCTCCCGGCTGCTCCATGCCCAGTTTGGGAGTGATATCCTGCTCGGAAAATCCCGCCCGGGTGTTATCCTGTAAAGACTGCAGTTTACCCGAAGGCTTTACTGCCGGGCCCACGCCGGCTTCAGACACGCCTGTGGCCGCCAGTCCCAGGACAGACGTTCCTACCAGGGATTTCTTAAGGAAGTCCCTGCGGCTGTCAATGTATCCTTTTTTCATTTGTCAACTATTAAAGATTAAATGGTTTTGGTACTTCTTTACGATCATTTATCTGGAAATAATCAGTTATATAAGAAAAAACGGACCGGGGAGGCATACCTACTCACCATGACTCTTAAAATAAACCTATCTCTTTCAAAATGAAGAAGATAGGTTTATTTACCGTTTACCGGCGATCAACAAAAAGGATCACCATCCGGGGTTCTGCGTCAGCTGCGGATTGAGCGTAATCTCCTGCAAAGGAACCGGGTAAAGATACAGCTTGTCATTCCATGTCCTTGCCGTATAGCCCGGGTACAATACACGGTTTGCCTTTGTGTCCGGATCGTTTGCGCCCTGGATCGTTTTCGGGTTCTCAAGTAGCTTACCTGCCTTCCACCGTACCAGGTCATCCCACCGGTTACCTTCCGCACAGATCTCCAGGCGGCGCTCTCTCCTGATCTCATTCATGAGCGGCGATATTTCCATACCCCAGTCCGGCCAGTTCGGATCTGTAAACCCTACCGCTACTTTCAGGTGCGGCATGCCTACCCTGTCGCGCAATGCATTTACCGTTTTATCAAGCACTTCCTGGGTACACTCGTTAAGCTCGGCCTTTACTTCGGCATAGGAAACCAGCACCTTACCATACCTGTAGACAAAGTCGTCGGTAGTCGACGTGCTCGGAAGCCTGTCTCTCTCGTAGGGGCTATATCCTTTAATAATATAGTAGCTCGTAGGACAGTAATTATTCTGGAACTCAGGCATAGGCTTGTAGTTGGTCGTCCCATCGTCAAAAATACGGTAAGGGCGCGCCTCATGGTAGATAGACTGCGGCATACGCGGATCCCTGTTCACAAACTCATCAGCATAATTATCATCTCCCTTGTAGAGTGAGCTGAGCGCTATCGGCAGTCCGTCGGTACACAGATATGATTCGACAAAATCCTTGCTGTAGCCTGTATACGGCTCACCCAGCTGACGCACATTATTGTGCATACGTTTATCAGTGATGTAGCGCTGGACAAAAATTCCCTCCGGGTTCCCTTTGAGCTCATATTGTACAAAGAGATCGAAATAGTCTTTGTCCGGATTCCCCGTAGACCATACGGCAAAGCGGCCCGAATTGATGATAGCCTCATAAGCTGCGGCTGCTTTTCTAAGCAGTTCCTCATGCCCGCCGGCCACGTTGTGGTACTTTCTGAATGTCCCCTCGTACAAGGCGACATCGCCTTTCAGGTTAAGCGCGGCAAATTTGGTGAGCCGGTCTTCACCCGAAGTCTCGGGCAGATTCTCTATCGCAAAATCGAGGTCGGCCAGTATGTTGTTCACTACCGTCTCGCGCGAATCACGCGGGGCGTTCAGCTCCTCCGATTCGGTATCGAGGCCATTCGAGATCCAGGGCACTTCGCCAAACTTCTTTAATTTATCGAAATAGTAGAAAGCCCTGAAAAACCTCAGCTCTCCATGTGCAAGCTTCAGCGTAGCATCTTCGGCCACGCCCGCAATCCTGTCGAGCGCATAGTTGACCCTCCTGATCTGCAACCAGTCGGCTTTGGCCCAGCCTCCCCCTGAAGAAGGAACGGGAGTTTCGCCCCAGGTATAGGTATTCCGGCTGCTGGGCACCTGGTTATCGCTGAAATTATCCAGTGAATACCATGCAAGCCGGGCATCAAACAACGTCGGATAGAACTGGCTGGCGTACATTTTAAAATCTGCCCCGGTTTTCCAGAAGTTGACATCGCTTATTTTATCTTCCGGGAATTTTTCCAGGAAATCGTCGTTACATGCCGTTAGAGAAAAGACAGATATTAATCCTGCCAAGAAGTATTTTTTCATTTTCTTACTGGTTAAATAGAGTTAGAAATTGATGTGGGCACCCAGAGAAAGTGACTTATACAACGGGTAGGAGCTCGGTCCCGGCAACTCGGGATCAGAGATCTTTATCATCTTGGTAGCGGTCCACAGGTTAGCCCCGGTGAAGAATACTTTGATCCGCTCCATTCCTATTTTCCTCGTGACATCCACCGGGATGGTATATCCGAAGCTCAGTTGCTTTAATCTCAGGTAGGCTGCATTCTGCAAAAAACGGCTTTGAACGGCAGTTATATCGCCTGCACCGGATATGATCGGCCTCGGGAAGAATGCATCGCGGTTTTCCGGTGACCAGTAATCCATGGCGGCTTTCGAAATCCCTACCCATTCGTTCGAATACTGTGTGAGGTAGTAGAGCGTCGACATGTTAAGGTCTCTCTTCGCCACTCCCTGGAAAAACAGGTCGAGGTCAAAGCCGTTCCATTTCCAGTTGGTACGGAAACCGTAGCTGTACCTGGGTGTACTGTTGCCGATAACGCTCATGTCGCCGGGGTTAGTCAGCGTCTGGGCACCGCGTGTTATCTTTCCGTCGCCATCCAGGTCTACCATCCATAGGTCGCCGGCCTGGCGCTTTCTTCCGTTAATATTCGACTGGTCGAGCGCAAGGGCTTCTTCGTCGGTCTGGAATAGCCCGCCGGTAGTCAACCCCCAGATTTCTCCCAGGTTATGTCCTACATAGTAGTCGGAAATAAGCCCGGAAGGGTTGCTGAACTTTGTAATTTTCGCCGAATAGTCCGAAAGGATAAACGTTGCTTCATATCGCACGTCTCCTATCTTGTCGCGCCATTCTATATTGAGGTCAAAACCCTTTGTCCTCATATCGGCTGCATTGGCCTGGGGTTCTGTAACGGCCAGGACTGCAGGAAGGGTCTGCGATCGTGTCAGCATGTTGCGGGTATCCCTTCTGTATATGTCGAAGCTGGCATTCAGACGATTTTTGAACATCGCGAAATCCAACCCGAAGTTAAGCTGCGTAACCGTTTCCCAGGTAAGGGTCGGACTCACCAGTCCCGGCGCATAAACCGACATGGGGCGCTCTCCGTTTATCAGGTAGGCTACTTCCGAAGCGCTTAAGGTAGCAATATAGGGATAGTAAGCCGCTACATTCTGATTTCCCAGGTCTCCGTAAGAAGCTCTTAACTTCAGGAGATCGAAAGTATTCTTAAGACTGGAAAAGAATCCTTCATTATCGATACGCCAGCCCACCGATACGGAAGGGAAAAACGCGAACCGGTCTTTTTTGGCGAATTTCGAAGTGCCGTCATACCTGCCGTTAAATTCAAAAAGGTATTTGTCGTCGAAACTGTAGTTAAAACGGGTGAATGCTCCCCTGATCGCATATTCATCAAGCCCGTCCGACGCAAATCTTTCCCCCGATGCCAGGCTCATGTAAGGGATCTCGTTGATAATCAGGTTCCGGCGCTCGGATTGGGTCCAGGCGTAGGAAGCATTTTCCTGGTTAAACCCTACCAGCAGCTTCACATAATTCTTACCGAAGGTATTGGTATAATCACCGTAGGCATTGAAAACATAGTAGTTATCGTCATAGTTGGTCCTGGCAACCCTGTTCGGGTTAGATCCTCCGTAGTACCCCGATACTTCTCCGTTCACATTATAGAAGGGGATCAGGGCGAGATACGACATCTCAGCTGTCGACTTTGTATTGAACGAATAGTCGACATTGAACGTAGTGTTACGGATGGGGGTCAGCGTAGCGCTCCCTGTCAGCCATACGTCGTTGACTTTCCGAGTCCGTTCTCCTCCGTCCTTGATGAACTGGGCGGGGTTCCCGATAGATCCTTCATGCGTCCACTTCCCGTTGGGATCGTACAGCGGCTGGGTGGAATAGACGTTGGTCTGGTAGATCGTCCCTGTTTCAGGATATGAATTCCGGAAATGAGCGTCGTTGGGCGGATATACCTTGTTACTGTTATTGACCGATATTTTTGTTCCCAGCTTCAGCCAGCTCAGCACCTCGTAGTTGAGGTTGGTCATCAGGTTGTAGCGGTTGAATCTCTCTTTAAACAAATCCCTGTTGGTAAGACCTCCCTGGTAGATATAAGAAAGCGAGCTGTAATAATCGAACTTCCCGGATCCACCCGAAACGCTGGCCGTATGCTGGTGCATCGGGTAGCGCTTGTTCATCAGGATATCTTCCCAGTTGGTATTCGCAACCCCGGTCCACTCGTTCAGGTTGGAAGGGTGGATAATGGCCGAAGGCTTGCTGGGATCGTTGTAGTGAGCCATCATGGCGTCCACCATGATATCGTCATAGTAAGGCCGGCCGTTTACGCGCATATAAGCCTCGTTCATATAGCCGATCCGGTCTTTTGTATCAATAAATTTGATACGGCTGGTCGGTTCGTTGGAGGTAACGATAGACGAGACAGATACACTGGGCCTGTCCTTTTTCTTACCACTTTTTGTAGTAACCAGGATCACACCAAAAGCTGCCCTTGCTCCGTAGATAGCCGCCGAAGCAGCATCTTTCAGCACGGTTACGCTCTCTATATCATTGGGGCTCAACAGGTTGATATCCATCGGGATCCCGTTGACCAATATCAGGGGAGAACCGCCGTTGATGGAGGTATTCCCGCGGATATTGAAGGTCGCTCCCTGGCCGAGCGAGCCTGTACCCGGAGAGACGTTCAGGTTAGAAATGGTTCCCTGCAATCCTTGTCCCAGGTTGGTAATAGGCCTGCTTTCCAGCACCTCGGCCCCTATCGTCGACACTGCGCCGGTGAGATTTACCTTTTTCTGGGCGCCGTATCCTACCACAACCAGCTCTTCGAGCGATTTGTTGTCTACTTCCAGGCTGATTTCCATCGTTGCCTGGGAACCGACTGTCCTTTCCTGGGTAAAATACCCTACGAACGAAAACACCAGCACCGCGCTGCCGTCATCGACCGTAATTGCAAAATTTCCACTTTCGTCGGTAGTCGTTCCTTTCTGGGTGCCTTTCACCAGGATACTTACGCCCGGGAGTCCCTGTCCGTTTTCATCATTTACGATACCACGGACAGACTGATCTACAGGCTGCGGCGGTATCTCTTCAAAAGAAACCTGCGGAACCGCCTCCGGCTCCTGCACCTGGTTGATTAACGGTGTAGCTATACGACTAACAATTATATGCTTGTCGGATACCTCATAAGAAAGGCGCAATGGCGCCAGTAACCTGTCCAGTGCTGTAGACAATGGTTCTTTCTGCACTTTGAACGTCACTTTCTGGGCAGGATTGACCAGGTTTGAGCTGTAGAGGAAATTGATGCCCGTCTGTTTCTCGAGCTTTGTAAAAACAGTTCTGATCTCCTCCTGTTTTACCGATATGGTTACCCGTCGGTCAAGAAGCTCCTGTGTTCTGGCTTCATGAGCGTGTACTGCACCAAGGATAACAAAGGATAAGAACGATTGTAAAACAGTGATGCGCATAATTTTAACAGCTAACCGGTAGCCACTAGATGGTTTTTCCATAAATTTGAATGGTTTGTTGGGTTCTCGAAATTTGACAAACGAACTCCGGTCCAGTGCCAGTGGACCCGGAGAGCTTTCAGGTGCCGGTCGGTCTTTCCGACCGGCATTTTTTTAACGGGGAGTTATTTTGATATCATAAGGTATAAGGTTTTAGGTTTAGGAAAATAGTTGGTATCATATCATACCGGAATAGCCGGATTGGTTTAAGTACAACCTTCTGAATCAATTACAATCTCGCCGTCAACCACTTTATAGGTTGCCCCTAAGCCTTTACATATCAGTCTTATCTTTTCATATAGCGTCTCGTTGACGAAAGAAGCTGTGATCCGGCAGTCGGCCAGCAGGGCTTCCGGATAGTGGATCTTGATATCATAAACTTTCTGGAGCATATCGAAAACATCCGATACCGGTTTATCGTCAAAGAAATGCAAAAGCGGCTCGTCGGGTATTTCCGGCTTCTCCAGCTTTTCGAGCGATAGCTGCATCTTGTTCCGGTCCAGTACTATTCTCTCGTCGGGATTTACGATCTCCCCTTCAGGCTCAATGGCAGCTCCTTTCTGTCCGTGTGCATCCGACGCAAAAACGGTCACACGGCCTGTTCGGACCACGACCTCGGCCCGCTCGTCGTCAGGGAAAGCTTTGACGTTGAAGCTGGTTCCAAGGACCTTCGTGGTAAACCCGCTGGCATAAACATAGAAGGGAGACGCCTTGTTGGGAACTACTTCGAAAAACGCCTCGCCCAGGAGATGTATTTCCCTTTTCCCGCTTGTCCCGAAATCCTGCAGATCGTACCTGATCCGGCTATCGGGCGCAAGCAGTACGGTGCTTCCGTCGGGAAGATCTATAGGAAGTACGTTCTTCCTGTCGTTTATGATTTCCTCAAAAACAGATCCGGGCTCGACAACCGCACTGACCGCTTCCTTCCCGTCTAAGGTTGTCCCGCGGTACGTCCATAATACGCTCCCCGCTATAAGGACCAGGGTCGCAGCGGCCCACCAATACCTGAAAACAAGCGTTCGCAATGGACGCCGGCCGCTGTCGTCTTCCGCACCTTCTATCCCCTCCTCTATCCTGTTCCATAATACCTGCTTTCTTTCGTCTTCCAGCTTTTGTTCCGGAAACCGCTCCGATGCCAGTAGGATCAGCCTGGCTGCCGCCATGGCTTCCCGCTGCTCCCAGTGAGCCTGTTCATATTCTTTCCATTGTCTGTCTTCTCCTCCGGTTTTTACCAGCCGGATAAAAACCGGGTCGGATAAGAATTTTGCTATGTCAGGGTCTTGAAATTCCATTTAAAATCAAAACGTATGTTGTGGGGACCTGTTCAGAAAGTACCAAAGAAGCAATCGCCGGATTTAACTCACTTTTTCTTATATTTTTTTTAAAGATGGAAGAGCTTTTTGCGGAAATGGGGTGTGAATTATCAAATTGTCTCATTGCCTCATTATTTTCAATACCCGTCATTCTGCTTCAGCCTGCCCTGGCTGTCGTCAATTTCGGTTTGTGGTATCGGCAGCACCTCGTTAATGCCTTCTTTAAAATTCGCACCCTTCACCGTGTTGTACTTACTGGCATAAGCCCTGAGGACTTCCCCGGCCCTACCCTGCCTGACCAGGTCGAAAAAGCGATGGTTTTCCATACTGTATTCAACGCGCTGCTCGTGGTAAATCGCCTGCCTCAGGTCTTCTTTGCTCCCGGCTGTTATATCAGGCAAAACCTGCTGGTTTCCCTGCCTTGCCCTGCGCCTCACCTCATTGACGCTGTTGACTGCCGCCAGGCTGTTGCCGTTTTCGTTGGCGGCTTCGGCATACCACAAAAGCAGCATTCCGTACCTGAGCTTTACTTCATTTCTACCTGAGTGGATGGGATCGCCGGTCGGAGGAAAATCGGATGCGATCAGGTATGCTTTTTTGCTCATATAGCCCGTCTCACTATTTCCTACATCCGCGATCTTCCCGTCGGGCATAACGTCTCCCTGCTTATAGATGGTCTGCCACAGCCGGGGATCGCCTTCTTCAAACTCATCTACCAGGTCCTGCGACGGGTTGGCAAACCCGTAACCATACATCCCGGCGCTTCCCTGCCTTATAGAACCGAGATTCCGGGCAGTCAGAAACTGGGCGCTGTACATATGATTTATTTCAAAAATATTTTCGTTGCCGAATTCCCCCGCTATGGTGAAAAGAGATGAATAATCTTCGACGAGCCTGTACTCGTTGGAATCAATCACCTTTTTAAACCAAAGCTCGGCATTGGTGAAATCGCCCATATAAAGAAATACCTTTCCTAAATAGGCCTGGGCAGCGCCTTTTGTGATGCGGCCGTTTTCCGATGCGGGCAGCGTACTTTTTGCCGGCAGGACATCGACGGCTGCGGTCAGATCTTCCTGGATAAACCGGTAAACGTCAGCTTTCGGATCACGGGTCACTTCTTTTACGTCTACCTGCGAGGTTTTGATGAGCGGTACGTCTCCGAAAAGGGTAACCAGTATAAAATAGTAATAGGCCCTTAAAAACCTCGCTTCGGCCAGTATCCTGCTTTTCTTTGCCTCATCCATCTCGATTCCGGGCACATTCTCCAGTACAAGATGTGAACGGAACACCCCGAGATAGCTGTTTCTCCAGGCCTGCAGCGCAACGGTATTGGTCGATGCAATGGTAAAGTTTGCAATATCGTTAAAGTAGCTTCCGTCGCTCGGCCCTTCTCCGCCCTTCAGGGCATTGTCGGTCACGATATCGTATATAGAGTAACCGTCGTAGCCGGGATAATTATACAGGGGACTATATGCAGCGGCAAGCGCTTTCATGGCATCTGTTTCAGTTCTGTAGCCCGATGCTACCGAAAGCGTTGCCAACGGGTCTTTGTTTAAAAGGTCGTCGCACCCAAGCAGGAGTACGCCGGTGATTATCAGTATTAAATGCTTTTTCATCTGTCGGAATTGTTTAAATGCTGAATCAAAGACTGAAATTCACACCACATGAGAGAATCCTCGGCTGCGGGTAATAGCCTTCGTCTACTCCTATCCTGAAAGAAGAATCAGGGCTCCCGATCTCCGGATCGAAACCCTTGTAGCGGGTAATAGTAAACAGGTTCTGAAAAGACAGGTAAACCCGTAATCTCTGAACGGGACCCGACGGACCAAACGGTACGGAATAACCTACCTGGAGGTTTTTCAATCTCAGGTAATCTCCTCTTTCCACGAAATAAGAAGAAGCCCTGAAATTGTTATTCGGATCGTTTACATTCAATCCAGGTACAGAGGAGCTCGAACCTTCCCCATTCCATGCATTCAACATTTCGGTATCGAAATTGTAGAAATTGCTCCCTTGCGTGAAATATTTCCAGTTAGCCACGATATCGTTCCCGCTTACGCCATAAAATAAGGCATTGAGGTCGAAATTTTTCCAGGCCAGGTTCGCGGTCAGACCATAGCTCAAGCTGGGCCAGGGGTTTCCTATTACCGTGCGGTCGTCCTGGTTGATCACCTTATCGCCGTTGAGGTCCCTGAACCTGATATCGCCCGGAGAAGTCCCGCCGGCCTGGTAGGCGTGCCCGGTCACTTCTTCCTGATTCTGAAAGATGCCGTCCATTACATACCCGTAAAATGACCCTATGGGGTTTCCGACCGAGGCTATGGAATAGGTTCCTGAAAACAGCATGGACTGGTCGTTGTTAAGGGCTGTTACCTCGTTTTTGTTTCTGGAGATATTTCCTGAAACCTCGTAGGCAAACCCGCCGGCAGTTTTATTTCTATAGGAAACCAGTAACTCTATCCCGCTGTTTCTCACACTCCCTCCATTGACAAACGGAGCGGTCTGGATCCCCGTAAAAGCAGGAATAGGAGCCCGCAGCAACATATTGGTGGTATTCTTTACGTAATAGGCCGCCGTGACAAAAAGCTGGTTACCGAATCCCGAAAAATCGAACCCCACTTCGGTTTCCCGGATCGATTCCCATTTCAGATCGGGGTTGCCCACGCTTGTCGACGCCTGCCCCTGGGCTATCTGGTTTCCGAAAGCATATATAAGATTAGGGGTCAGGGAATTGGCGAAAGCATAGTTGCTCAGAGAATTCTGGTTGCCCAGCATACCCCAGCCGCCTTTGAGCTTCAGATCATTGATGAAAGCGACATTTTTCAAAAACTCCTCATCCGAAATACGCCATCCCAGTGAAAACGACGGAAAAACGCCAAACCTGTTGTTTTTCCCGAACTTCGAAGACCCGTCCACACGCAGGTTCCCGGTTAAGAGGTATTTGTCCTTATAGCCGTAATTTATCCTGCCCAGGTAAGAAAGCATCCCGTAGTCGCCCGCTCCGCCTCCTACGGTGTAGCCGTCAGTGGAGAGATTAAGGTACCGCAGGTTTTCGTCTATATTGGCATTATCGGGCAGGTTCTGCCCTCTCGCATAAACGCTCTCGGTCGTATATGATAAAGCGGTGATACCCGCCAGCACTTCAAGCGAATGGTCGCCGAAATCACGCCGGTAATTCAGGGTGTTCTGCCAATCCCAGTTGACAGACTGCCCGGTCGTGCTCTCGATCGAGCTCACCAGGTTACGCTGCAGCGGGAAGATATCGTAGACAGGCGTAAAGGTCTTCTGGTTTGAATAACCGGTATTGAGGTTGAGCTGGGTCCTGAAAGTCAGGAAACTAAAAAGGTCCGCTACCAGGTAGACCGTCCCGTTCATCAGGTAATTCTTCGAGGTATTGTGGTTGTAATAGGCCTGTGCAACGGGATTTTTGGTATCGGAGAAATTGGGATACCCCCATGACCCGTCGGGGTTTTTCACCGGCACGGTCGGATCCATATACCATGAATTGGGAATGATATCGCGCGCTCCGAACTCGGGGATATGGTTCCGTTTCCCGTAAGAGATCAGCAGGTTTTCACCGATCCGTACGGCAGGCGAAAGCTTGTATTCCGAATTTACCCTGAAATTGATCCGGCCGTAGTCCGATTTTATAACGATCCCGTCCTGGAAAAAATAGCCTCCCGAAATATAGAAGGTCCCTTTTTCGCTCCCTCCGCTTGCAGAAATTTCTGCATTGGATATGGATGCCGTCTGAAAAATTTCTTTTTGCCAGTCTGTGCCGGTCCCGAGCGAAGAAACGTCTTTAAAGAGCGGCTCCTTCCCACCATTGGTCAGCGCCGTATTGTATAGTTCTGCATATTGCCTGGCATTTACTACCGGAAGAGTTTTGTGCACCTGCTGTATCCCCGTATAAGCATTCAGCTGAACGACGGGCCGGCCTGCTCCACCCTTTTTTGTGGTAATAATGACTACCCCGTTGGCTCCCTGTGCCCCGTAAATTGCCGATGCCGAAGCACTTTTTAAAACCTCGATCGACTCGATCTGGTTAGGGTCGAGGCTGGCAGGACTCGCTCCCAGGTTCCCATCGATAACATATAGCGGATCACTGTTGTTGATCGTACCGGCGCCCCTGATCCTTACCGTCAGCGATGCTCCCGGCGAGCCTGAATTCTGGACAACCTGTACGCCGGCTATTTTTCCCTGCAGCGCCTGCCCGACCTGCTGAACAGGCTGATTGGCAATCTCTTTGTAATCTATTGACGCAATGGAAGAAGTAATATTTCTCTTGCTCTGCTCGCCATAGCCTACCACAACCAGTTCTTCCAGCGACTTTGTATCTACCTGGAGGGCGATCTCGATCGTATTCCGGTTGCCTACAGGCACCTCCTGTGTGAGATAGCCCACAAAAGAAAGCACAAGCACCGCATTCTCGTCATCTACGGTCAGGGCAAAATTCCCGCCCGTATCCGTCGTGGTGCCGCGCTGCGTTCCCTTGATCAGGATGCTCACTCCGGGCAGGCCCGCGCCACTCTCATCTCTTATAATGCCGCGAACGATACGTTCCGGAAAACCGGCGGGCAGCGGGACATACATAATCCTGTTGGAAGCTTCCCCTGGGCGATCAGGTAACGGTGTAGATATACGATTAACAATTATATGCCTGTCCGAAACCTCATAAGTCAATTGAAGCGGTCGCAACAGTTTATCAAGCGCCACCGACAACTGTTCTTTTCTTACCTCCAGCGAAACTTTCTGCTTCGTATCAACGAGATTGGAACTGTATAAAAATTTCACACCGGTCTGCTTTTCTATTTTCGAAAAAACAGATTTTATATTTTCCTGTCTGGCAGAGATGGAAATACGCATGTCCAGCAGTTCCTGTGTTCCGGTTTCATGAGCCCTGATGCTTCCGGGAAGGAAAAGGCAAAGAAACGATTGCCAGACAGCAATACGCATCACATTAACAGCTAGCCTGTAGCCGTAAAAAAGCTTGTCCATAACATTTGAAAAGGTTTGTTGGGTTCTGATTAATTAAAAGTCAGATAATAATCCTTACTACACCGGGTTCCGGAATTCGGTATAAAATCAAAAACGTACGTTGTATCGCCTCCTTTGAAAGTACCAAAGAAGGAATTGCAGGATTTAACTCACTTTTTTAAGTTTTTTTCGCCTTAAGGTGAATGTATGGTTGATTGAGATAGATATCGCACTTGTAAGTATTACTACAATTTATTAGCTTCACTTCATAACTATATATACTACGAATGAAGCTGTAAAACAGGCACTGGCGGTTTTATATATGGAAAGAGGTGCCATCAAATCATTTCTAAAAAACGGAGAAGGTATACTCACAGCGGCGCAGGTCAATATACTGCTCGACAGATTAATTAAACTGGAAGAAGAAATACGGCGTCTGGAAAAAATCGTTTGATATACATACAAAGGGGAAGCCCTTCATAAAACAGGAAAGATGAAAGATTTTGAAAAAAGGTTTCTTGAAGCAAAGACAGACAAGGATCGCAATGCGATATTTGACGCCTTCGTAGCTGATATTGACAGAGTGATTGACGAAGCACGTTCACTGCTGGCCGGCGAAGGCATCATCGTGGCAGACCCTGCCGACGAATGGGTTACCATTCCGGAATATTGCAAGAGGTTTGGAATAAAAAATGAGAAAACGGTAATGAAGTGGATCGACCGGGGCATTGTGCCGGAGAAGGATATCCGCTATGTACCGGATTCGCATGCTTCACACCTGATAAAAGCTGTGAAGCATGCTCCCAGCTCTCCCTTGTCTTGAGACGATGGGAGGGTGGCACCAGGTCTGACCTGAAAAAACTGGTCTTTTTGCCGGTCAAAGACCGGCTTTCGCTCTTTCACCGTCAGAGACGGGAAAGAGCCTAGAGCTGCGTTTGAGCGGTAGGTTTTATTTTTTATCTTTGACTAAAAAATAACCTTACGATGAGCACGGCAGAATTGAAGATCAGCCTGATAAACAAAATAACCAGCCTTACAAACGACGCGTTGCTGGAGGAGATTCTGCGTATAGTTGATTTCGAAACCGATACTGCAAAATTTGAGCTTAGCAGCGACCAGCGGAACGCGATAAATATTGCCCGTACCCAAATACAAAACAATGAATATCAAACCAATGAGCAAGTGGAAAAGGAAATTCAAAAATGGTTAGAAGAATAATCTGGTCTAAGAGAGCTATACTTGAACGGCAGGAAATTTTACTTTACTGGATTGAAAGGAATAAATCCAAAAGCTACAGTATAAAACTCAATAAGCTCATAAACGAGGAGATAAAGATATTGGCAAAAATGCCTTTTATCGGGCGGGAAACTGACGATCCTAATGTAAGGATAAAGGTTATAAGAGATTATCTTCTGTTTTATGAAATAAGAAACAATGAACTCCATATCCTGACTTTATGGGATAGCAGAAGAAATCCGGAATCTTTCCAGCTAAAATAAAAATTTTCCTGTCTGAAGGTGAGGGATAAACGAGAAAACTACCCCCTGAAAAGAAGAAACAACAGGGGCACCAGGTGCATGACGTGTCGCAGTTTATAAATCGAGCGCTGGAGGAGGTTACGAACCGACTGCTCGTTCATCTCCATGATCTGCGCGATACTTCCGTAGTCGAAGCCTTCAAAGAAATACAGGCGTATTGCTCCAGTTGTCGCGGCGACAGCTCCTGGAGCGCAGCCCGTAGCACTTTCAGCTGGTATTGCTCCGATTCGCTTTCCATCAATTGTATCTCTATCGAAGGTTCCTGTTGAGTGTCTGCAGGAAAATCAGGCTGATCGATGCGGTCAAGCAACGAGTCCTTCCCCGACAATTTCACTATCTGGCGCCTGAGGCTGCGGAACAGGTAGTATTTGATCGAAGTGGTATCAGATAAGCGTTCTCTGCTTTGCCAGAGCGTCACAAAAAGATCCTGTATGGCATCCTCGACGATATACTGCTCCCTTGTAATATGAAAGCCGTAATTGTAAAGTACTCCTGCATATCGTTCATACATTTCTGCAAACGCAAGCTTATCCCCCGATTTGAAGCGAAGCCACAAGCCGGATTCCAGTTCGATCTCTGTAGAATAAAGGCTCATATATGCAGTCTTCCGATCTTTAGACCAATTTATTCAATACAGCTCAATTTCCCCCTATCCCGTCAACATCCCGCCAGAAGCAGGAGCGAAATATTGTACCACAAAAACGAAAGAAAAGAGAAGAAAATCCGGCAAGAAAAAACTAGTAAAGTCCCGATTGGCTCTATTTTCTTTATCTCCTTTACAAAATAACACTTAAAGTTTAAAAACAAATCCCGCTGCAGGGCCGGGGAGCATTACCGGGCTCTCCTACCGGTTGCCCAGCCAGTCGACGACCGCAGCCTTCATTTCTGAAGAGAACCTGTTATAGTCGTCGGGGTATGCCGGCGTGAGGTTTGCTTCTTTCCCATACAGCCTGTATACGCTTTTCGCCTTTTCTACGCAGCCCGCCACATCCGGCTTCAGGTTGTCTTTATCCCATAGCGGCGCAATGACCAATACAGGCCGGGGCGCAACAGACGCCATGATGTGCTGAAAATCAACAGGAAACCAGTCTTTTTGTCCCGGCAAAATACCCAGCCTGGGCAGCAGGCCGTGCAAGTGCGCGTAAGTCCTGAAAACGGCCTCCCCGCGGGCGGGTGCTTCCGGAAAAAAAGGCGTCACACCGCATACCGACACTACGCCTGCTATGCGATGGTCGAGGGCGGCACTTATGAGTCCCACCGTACCGCCAAGCGCGTAGCCGGCCGTATAGATCCTTTCTTTATCCAGGAACTCAATATTCTGAAGCGCATCTACCGCACCCCGGACGTCCTCTGCCATTTTACCCATTTTCGACCATTCCGGGTAGCGCTCATAGAAGCGGGTACCTTCTTCGACCCTGTTTCCGCACCCCAGCATATCGAATGAAAAAACAGCATAGCCCCGCGCTGTCAGGCTTTCAAAAAAGGACTGTATCTCGTGATCGCGCCCTATGGTTCCGAAACCTTTCGAATAGTCAAATTCGTGCAGGTAGATCACAACCGGCAAGCCTTTATCCTTCCGGGTTTCGCCCCCGGCCGGGTAATACAGGTAGCCGAACAGGTTGTCGCCGAAGCCGTGGTAAGGGCTTACCGGCATAATCTTCATCCTGTCGTTTCCCCGCGGACGCTGAATAAAGGTACCGAAACTGTCTTCTCCCGCACCTGCATTTTTAAGGGTTACCGGTCCGGGGTTGACTACGCCGGGAGGTTTTTCGCCCAACATCCACCCGATCTGCGACCGGATCACGTCTTTTTCTGCTTCCCATTCGCGGAGCGAGGCGCCGGTAAAGTCTCCGGATCGTATCCTGCTGCTCTTCGCGGTGCGCGGCATAGTGGCTCTCAGCCTGTTTTCATCATTCTTTTGCAGCCAGTTTTCGAAAGAGTAAGGATAATTGAGCTTATTTTCCGGTTTTGCCTGCGATCTGCCGAATACGTAGTCGAAAAAATCCACGTAGTCCTCGATATCACGGGCGCTTACGCTGTGCTTCCCCTGGCGCGACCTGATCGCAAGCCCGCTGTCGTCCCCGAGGAACCTGTATACCCTGCGGGCATCCAGGAATGCCTGTTCTATCCCCCACGGGTTGCTCGCCCCTTCATTGATGGCAGTGCTCAGCATGAGCCCCCGGGGCGCTACAAGCGCCATAAAAGAATTCTGATCAACAGGCAGGCGGTCTTCTCTTCCTACGAAATACCGCAACCGCGGATGGAACCAGGAGGGCTGGGCACAGGTAAGAAGCGCTACATCCTCTACATCATAGGGATGCGTGCAATATCGCCACGGCAGCTCTCCGCCGGTTCCCGAGCTACTGGTATTAACGGCTGCTATCCGTTCATCGAGCGCCGCAGCCATCAACGACATTTTGCCGTTCCGGGAATGCCCGGTCAGCGCGATCTTTTCCTTGTCGACAAAAGGCTGGGAAAACAAGAAATCAACCGCCCTGGAAGTACCGTAAACCCTTCTCGCCAATCTTGAAAAATCGTGCTCCGGCCACCAGATACGGGCATACTCTTCGGTATCGTCTTTTGCATCGGCAGCTGCATACACACAGCCGATATATCCTCTCCTCACCGCTATCTGAGCCCATTCCCTGTGATTCCACTGCGTCAGGAAAACCGGGAAAGGCCCTTCTCCCGGGGGGATCATCAACTCCAAAGTCAGTTTAGCGCGGTGGGAAGGGCCGAACGACAGCTCGACCATTCTCAAAGTTACCGGGCCTTCCTTCCGTTCACTGAGCGTACGCGAGCGGAGGTTATCAGGGGGAGGCGGACTGCTACCCATAATATAGTAGCGAAGCTGCTCCTTCATCCAGCTTCTTTTTTTCTCCCACTGTTGGGGCGTACTGACAGGAATATTCCTGGTTCCCTCATCAATAAGCAGCGGATCAGGAAGAAAAGGCACAGAAGGCAGCCGGTCAAAATCCGGCGGGAGTTCTCCTGTCCTTTTGACCCAATCCCGGAAAGTCACATCCGCGGCCGAAACGTCGCCCTTACCTGTTTCGTCTTGCGGCAAAACGCGCAGAACCCAGTCCCTGATCTCTTTCCTACGGGTCGAATCGGGGCCGGCATTCACCAGGAAAGGAACTCCCCATAAAGCCAGAAAAAACAGGAGGCGTATTTTAGTATACATTTCAAAGTTGGTTTAGATAAATTTTCGGGCCCGGTCTGCAGCTATCCCGTTATAATAAGAGCTCGTAAAATGTTTTACATACCCGGAAAAACTTAAAACACGATTTTTTTTTCTACTTTAGGTCCCTTAAACCAACCCCTATCTTACAATCCAATAAATCTATCTTCAATCTCAGAGTTCCTACACCGACTTTTATGAACGAATTTACTCCCCAGGAAAATGAAATGCGCCGTGAGCTGGGATTGCTCGACGCAACGATGATTGTCGCCGGATCAATGATCGGATCCGGTATCTTTATTGTCAGCTCCGATATAGTCCGGAATGTCGGCAGCGCCGGCTGGCTGATCTTTGTGTGGGTTCTTACAGGTGTTATCACCCTGATTGCAGCCTTAAGCTACGGCGAGCTGTCGTCTATGTTCCCCAATGCCGGCGGGCAATACGTATATCTCAGAGCGGCCTATGGCAGGCTCGTTGCTTTTTTATTCGGCTGGTCGTCTTTTATGGTTATACAAACCGGGACCATAGCCGCAGTCGGCGTCGCCTTCGCCAAATTTACCGCCTATATTTTCCCTTCTATAGGGGAGAATGTTATCCTGCTGCATCTCGGAGCCGTAAAAATCACCGCCGCCCAGGCACTGGCTATCGCTACGATTGTTCTCCTGACATGGCTGAACAGCCGCAGCGTCAAAAGCGGGAAGATCACCCAGACACTTTTTACCATCGTCAAAATAGCATCGCTGGGCGGGCTCATCATCCTGGGCCTCACGAGTGGTTTTAATACGGAGATATGGCAAGCCAACTGGACTGATGTCTGGAAAAGCATGCAGTGGGACATCGATACGCAGACTGCCATACCCATAGCAGGCACTGCTGTCTTCGCCGGGCTTGTGTCGGCTATGGTAGGGTCTATTTTTTCGAGCGATGCATGGAACAACGTTACCTTTATCGCCGGTGAAATTAAAAATCCCAGGAGAAATGTAGGGCTGGCCCTTTTCCTCGGAGTCCTCATCGTGACCATTATTTATCTCTCTGCCAACCTGATGTACCTGGCAACGCTTTCCCTGCAGGAGATCGCGTTCGCCCCATCCGACCGCGTTGCCATAGCGGCAGCACAAAAAATATTCGGCCCTGTAGGTACCACGATTATTGCCATTATGGTCATGATCTCGACCTTCGGTTGTAATAACGGTCTTATTCTTTCGGGTGCAAGAGTCTATTATACAATGGCAAAGGACGGGCTCTTTTTTGAAAATGCCGGGAAGCTGAACCAGAATGGAGTTCCGGGATGGGGCCTTTGGATCCAATGCGTCTGGGCTTCTGTCCTGTGTCTTACCGGCCGGTACGGTGATCTTCTCAACTATGTCATATTTGTCGTACTTATTTTCTACGCGCTCACGATTGCCGCCATTTTCATTTTAAGAAAAAAATACCCGGATATGGACAGGCCATACAAAGCCATAGGCTACCCGGTTATTCCCTTCCTGTATGTAGTGACAGCGCTCACAATAGGCATCGGATTGCTCATCTACCAGCCGACCTATACCTGGCCGGGGTTTGTCATCATCCTGCTGGGTATCCCGGTGTTTATGATCTGGAACCGGGGGAAGCGGTCCACCTAATGCACATGCTTTCTGCGAAATTCCTCGGGAGTCATGCCGGCAGCCTTCTTAAAAGACCTTGAAAAGTACGAGTTATCTTTGTAATTAAGCTTGTAGGCGATTTCGGATACGCTCAGGTCTACATTGATCAGCAGCCTCTTTGCCTCCAGGATGACCCTGTCGCGGATCAGCTGCCCTGCCTGAATGCCCAGTTGCTCCTTGCAAAGGGCATTCAGGTGATTGGGAGTGATATGTAAGATCGCAGCATACTCTCCTGGAAGGCGTAGCGTCAGGAAATGCTGTTCGATCAGCTTCTGGTAGTTCCTGAGCCATAAATTCCCCTTGGGCAACTCCCCCATTTCCTTTCCGGATTCGATACTGTTCTGTATAACAATAAAAACCTGGAGCAGCACGGTGCGGATAAAATCGTCTCTGTACCCGGGAGAAAAAACTTCTGCATCTATGAGCTTCTCAAACAGCCCTGCAACGTTTGTCCCCACTTCTTCTCCGAGATCCAGGACGCTGTTTTCAGGATAGCCGCGCAGGAACGAAAAGGAATCCAGGTAATCCTGTCTGAGCAGGAACGATTTGAAAAATGCCTCCGAAAAGTTCACAATGTAACCTTCCATCTTACCTTCAAAATCCCAGGAATGTACCTGTCCAGGCACCATAAAATAGATCTGGCGGGGCTTCACTTCAAAATGATGGAAATCGATCGTATGCCTGCCGCCCCCTTCGGTAAAGAAAAGTAAGTGGTAGAAGCTGTGCCGGTGAGGTGCAGCAAGGTTGGAATGGCGACTGAAGTACTCCGAAAACCTGCTGACCAGTATATCCTCCTCCCGGTTTCCTGATAAGGTGCAGATGTCGATTTTTGGGATTTCTGTAGTCATGAGGGATGCCGGTTAGTTCCTTTGCGATAGCGGAAAATCACAGGAACGGTTAAAATAGTTGCTTTTAATAATAAAACACCTGAAATTTACATTTTACGACTATATCTTAAGTAAGATAGCTATCTGGTTAGACTAAGCTGATTTTTTCACTAGAATAACAAAAATGAAACTTCCCCCTCTACCATTTTTTGTTCTCCTTTACTTCCTTTCATTACCGCTTTTTAGTCAATCTCCCCTAATCATAGGCGACGGCCAGTTCCAGATAGACAATCCGAAAAAGCTTATTTTAGTTACAAAGCAGAGTAATCATACAGCCATTCAATCGTCGGTGCAACTGGGAGCCTCGACATTTGTTGCCGGAAGTCCTATCAACCCGATCCAGGCAGGGACTCCCTACACGGTTAAAAGTGCAGATATGGTGGATTACACCCTGTACTTTACCGACAATCCGATCGTAAGTATTACGGTCAGTCATATCGAGGCTATCAACAAAGACGATGAAATCACAGGCTCTATGGTGCTGGCTACTACAACCGATCTGCCATATAACTCCACAATAGGTATCAAAATCCGGGGCGCCTCTTCATCCTACTTCCCTAAAAAATCCTATCGTGTTCAGTTAAAAGACGATCAAGACCCCCCAAAAAACCGGGATGATGAGCTACTGGGGATGCGGAGCGACAGAAGATGGCTGATGCTTGCCATGTACAACGAGCCCATGCGCAACAACAATAAATTCTCCCACGATCTGTGGCTCGACATGCACACACCCTACTACGTCGGGCAGGAAGGAGGTGCGGGCGCGCTTTCTACTATCCGTTCAGAATACGTAGAAGCTTTCGTCAATAGTGAGTACCGGGGAGTTTACCTGTTTACAGAAGATGCAGATGAGAAGCAGTTCAAGTTAAAAAATAAAAGTGGCGGCGGCGAGTTGTATAAGGGAGAGACCAGGGGCAGTAATAATACATTTGTTGAAAATTACCCCGAAGGAGGTATGCATAATGATTACCCGGGCATCGCCCCTTCTACCGATGAATTATGGGGTGGCTGGGAGTTGCGGCATCCCGGCTCGACAGATTGGATAAATATTTACAATTTCACGGATTTCGTTATCAAATCAGAAGATGAAGACTTCAGAAATCACATAGGCTCGAAGCTTCATCTTGACAATACAATTGATTATTTCATATTTATTAATACCATCAGAGCTACCGATAATACCTCTCAAAATACACTTCTTGGAAAATTTGGTAAAGATGAGCCGTATTTTTACGGTGTTTGGGACTTAGATGGCGTAATGGGGATTTCCTGGAACGGAGAAAGGAACCCCGCTACATCCAGAATATTATCAAACAATCTGTTCACTCGTCTCCTGGACACAGATCCTCAGAATTTCAAACTCCGGTTAGTCAACCGCTGGAAATCACTCAGACAAGGACTTTTATCTACCGACACCTTTAAATCACGTTTTTTTGGATATTATCAATACCTCCTCGGGCAGGGCGTTTATGATCGGGAGCTATTGGTAAGAGAGGCTGATAATAATAATAATCCCTGGGACGTAAATCTTCTAAATTTCAGTCAGGACCAGATTAACTATGTCGACGCTTGGATCGATGCGCGCTTCAGCTACCTGGACAACTATTTTGACGATATAAACACCCCCCTCCCGGTAAAACTGGCTTCTTTTCAAATCAGTAACGACGAAAACAGGGTCAAGGTAGAATGGACGGTTGCCGAATCATTGAATGTGAGCTATTTCACTGTAGAGCGCAGCATTAACGGTAGAGACAACTGGATTTCCCTGGGTAACGTTGTTTACACTGAAGCCAGGCCCGGCTACCGGTTTACAGATCCCTCTCCTGTCTCCGGGATCAACTACTACAGGCTCAGGACCACCGATCTTGACGGAAGCTTTGATCATAGCATCATCAGATCAATTATCATTGACGGAGTAATAGAGGGCAGAGTTGTGAACTTTTTCCCGAACCCTGCCAAGGGAATATTGAAATATAAAAGTGAAAATCCCCTCGAGAAGATATTTTCTATTTCTCTTCTTAACGCCTATGGCATCCCGGTTTTCAATGAGACAAATAATCCCGGGAATTCATTTAATGTTGAAAATATTCTCCCGGGGATGTATATTGCCGTAATCAATTTTGAGGACGGTGGCAGCGAACATCATAAAATTGTAATCTCAAATTGAAAAATAACAGTCGCCGGAGGTTATACATGTTAAAAGGGGTACTACTTATCGTCCTTTTAACCGCCTTCGATTCCACGGCCCAGACGAATACCGTTAATTTTCAGCTGGAAGCCCAGGCAATCGCTACTTCACCAGACCGGCTCCCTTTCTGGTTCAGAGCAAAGCAGGGTGGTAGTGTACCACTTGCCGGGTTTTCCGGGAGTGTAGTCGGCCATATCTACAAGGACTATGATACGACCCGCCGGCGTACAATTGACTGGGGTATAGGGCTGGAAGGCAGAGCCAACGGCAGTGAGGCGGCAACAGATATGATCCTGGTACAGGCCAATGCCAAAATAAAGCTGGCGATGTTTGAGGTCAGGGCGGGCAGATGGCGGGGGCAGGCAGGACTTACCGATACGCTGCTCACTTCCGGGGCTTTTTCAATATCCGGCAATGCGCTGGGAATTCCTCAGGTACAGATTTCGATTCCTGAATTCTATCCACTCCCTTTTACCAACAATTGGGTAGCTTTTAAAGGCTCTTTCAGCCACGGATGGCTGGGACAGGTGCCGATTAATAACTTCTATTGGGTAAACCAGGCAGAGACGTATTTCCACCATAAGTCGTTATACGGGCGGCTGGGCAAGCCAGGAGGATTGTTGGGAGTTTACGGTGGCTTTACTCATCAGGCTTTCTGGGGAAACGAAGTTAAAATATTCGGAGCCAACTACAACTTTACTCCCTGGGAATCATACAAATCGGTACTGTTCGGTCAGATGTGGGCTCAAAGCAAGGTCGGAAATCATCTTGGCTCGATAGATCTTGGGTTTCATTTAAATTTTAACTCTGTCAGGCTTCTGGCCTATCGGCAGTTTTTTTATGAAGCAGGGGCCTTAGCGCATTTTGCCAATATCGAAGATGGATTGAACGGGTTGAGCCTGACCAATAAGCGCTTCGATTCCTCTCAGAAACGGCTGCAATGGAATAAGGTTCTCCTTGAAATTATGTACAGCATGGACCAGGCGGGAAACCTGTCGAGCCCCCCTACTCCAACCGGAACTGAGAGCTATTATAACCATTACCTCTACCGCGAAGGCTGGAGCTACAAAGGGGTTGGCTTAGGTACGCCGCTCTTCACGACCATCAAAGAAGCCAGGCCCGGGCAGACCTCAGCAGGCCATTATTTTATTAATAACAGGATACTTGCCATTCACGGAGGATTTATGGGTAGCTGGAAAGGGTACCAGATCAAAGCTTTGGCCACTTATTCCTACAACAAAGGTACCTACGCTACGAGCGGAAAACCTTACCGTACCCCGTTCGAGCAGATTCAAACTCCCTCTCCCGACTTTGTATTTGAACCTGTACATCAGTTCTCTTCTTTTCTTTCTGCACAGCGAGATATCGTGAAAAAGACCTCAAAAAAAAGGGAGTTTACACCATACTGGGGAGGACAGGTGGGATATGATTCGGGAAAACTGCTGAATGCCTCGTGGGGTGGAATATTAAACTACGGTATTCATTTCTGAATCCAGGTAACAACATCGACTTATCCACTCATCTTTCAATACAAAAATCCGAAAAGCCATAAAGGGAGCTGTGACACGGGATATTCGGTATCATCGGCCACGACAAAGCTATCAGGAATACGCTGAAGCTGTTTGCTGCTTTTACTTTTGCCACCCACTTCAAAAGACCATTTCCCATCAACCAGGAAATCGCCATAAGACGGATAAGCCAGCTGATGTCCTACCCGAAGCTGGGAGGAGAAGAAAGTTTCCCGCAGATTACCTTTATCCGGCTCCCCGGGATGAAGCGCATAGGCGAGGTTGCTATTGTCGAGGTAGATTTTTTCCGGCTTTTGCAGGATTGCAACACTGATCCCAGCTGGGTAGACCTGACGGATGAGCCGCGCCTGTTCCAGAAAGTGGAGATAGGAGGTTACAGTGTTTCGGTGTATCCCGCTTTTTTCCGCCAGCATTTTCAGGTTTGGTTTGAAAGGCACATTAGCCGACAATACGTATAATAACTGAAGCATTTTTTTTGCATTGCGGATATCAAAATCATGGAGTTCGGCCATGTCATATTCGACAATCGTGCGAATAAGCTGGCCGAGCCGGGTATGATAACCTTCTTTATCCTCCAATGAAAAAGGATAATAGCCAAACTCCAGGTAATCGCGGAAATACTGCAACGGCCTGAAGCCCGGTGGAAACTCACGGCGCCATTCCCGGTCCGATGACAGTAGCATATCCAGAGGAAGGGGATGAAAAGCCCCGATATCCGAAAACTCCAGGAATTCCCGGTAGGAGAGTCCGAACAATTCATATATCAGGGCACGACGGCTCAGATCTGCCTCCTGGCGGACGATATCGATAATGGAAGAGCCGGTGAAGACAATGTTCAGATCCGGGTAAAAGTCATATAGATTTTTGATGTGGGCGCTCCACCCCGGATACTTGTGCACTTCATCGAGAAACAGGTACTTCCCTCCCTGTTGATAGAACTTTTCGACCGTTTCGAAAAGTTGGTGTGTGGTAAAATAAAGATCATCCAGCGAGAAATAGGCCGCGGCTGTAGCCGGCAGGTCCAGTAACTTTAGCCGCTGTAGCATCAAGGTAGTTTTTCCGGTACCACGAGCCCCTTTTATCCCTACCAAACGGTTTTCCCAGTTCACTTGGTTGAAAAGATACCTACGTTTCACGAAGAAAGTCCGCGCAATCAGGTTTTCCGACTGTTGAAGTAGTTTTTCCATTTTACACTTTATGATGTGCAAATATAAGAAAATATGCATATCATAAAGTGCAAAATGCAGGGAATATTTGTGATCATCCTGTTGGGTATCCCCGTCTTTATGATCTGGAATAGGGGAAGCGGTAACCTGAAAAACAAGCCTATAATTCCTTCAGCGCTGTGTCAAGCCACTCCAAACGTAAATTCAACCAGTTTTTCATATAAATAATTTCGTTGTCATACGAACCCCATATCGCGTGCTGCACACCCGTCTGAGCGTATAAGGTCTTCCACTTGTTATTGTTTTCCAACACCGACCATTTCAATTGAACCGATCCCTGGTTGATAAAGTCATACACCACGTTTCTTTTGCTGTATATTTCCTGAAAACGAACTTTCACCTTCGCTACGAAATCCGGATCCTGGAAAAGCCTCGCATACCACAAGCGTGTGGATATCCTGAACCCATCGGGATATTGGCTGTTATTATAATTGACATTACCAAAGGCCAGGTCAAAATCCCATATCGGCCCCATTTTAAGTTTTCCTCCCGGAGAGAGGTTCATAAAACAGCTTGAAAAAAAAGTCGCGTCATTATTCTTAGAAATCTCATTGATGAGGTACCAGTCTATAAAGCTGGGCACATCAATATACTTGCTGTACCCGGTTTGAGGATCCCTAAAATTACTTCCGAACAATGCCTGCTCGGTCTCGTTGACAAAGTTTGAAATAAATTTGTATTTATCGTCTCCTTCCTCAACATCCGGCCCTTTGATATTGACCAGTATCCTGGGGGTCCGGAAATAAACATCATCCGGATCCAGCCGCGACAGTTGGTCGATCTCAAGCAAAAAACCATCGTCAGAAACATTCACACGGGATTCAGCAATCTTGATATGCTCACACACCTGGTAGGTCCCGACATACATCTCGTTCAGGAACACCTCGGCAAAAGCCGACTTCGGTGTCCAGTCCAACCCACTCATATACCCTAGAAAAAATGCTGTTTCATTTCTAAGCTGCGTCTTATCATGATGGTTTGCCAGCAATGCCCAATCCCTGTCACCCGGCATTCCTAATATAGAAACGGCCCCATCAAATCGCAGCCTATACGGTTTTTTGGGTAGTCCCCAGGTACTATTCCCTCTCCCTCTTATCCTTACACTAGTGTCTATATCTTCATACTTCCCCGCCCCATCGATCCTTATCCTGGCGTTAACATAGGTTTCTTTGGAATTAACCGGTGCATTGGCATTGGTATTGATCCGGATCACGGGGAGCCCTGTAAAGTTGACGAGATTGACGGTATAGACACTCTCTTTTCCGTCCTGGGTAGTCACCTTGTAAGTCACAGGTTTCCGGAAATCCTGCACAGACTCGCCGCTCGTCTGCACCACACCATCGACCGAAACGACTCCTCCACTTGTTTTGAATGAAGCTTTCAGCGAGCTCAGACTAGTATAGTAGGGTATCCGGCCACTGATCTGGCTACCGCTAATTTCCAATGGCACAGAATCGTTCAAAAAGAAAGGGTTAACACCCGCCGATAGCCAGAATTCAGAAAAGCCGAAAGTAGAATCGGTAGGCGGACTAACAATGACCTGCTCCGTGATGTACTCTTTCCTGCATGCTGATATGAACAGTAAAAAAGCAGGGATAAAAATAATTTTGTTGCTAATGAGTAGTGATAGAATCTTAGGGGCCATCATTTTTTCTTGCAAAATTATGAATATTTACATTCGCTGGCAATTCCTGCTATAAACATGGTATCCCTCCGGAATAAAAGTCTTTAACGACAACATCGGTGTTAAAATATAGAAAAATATGCATATTAAATAATTGCTTTTGATAATAAAACAACTGAAATTTACATTTTACGGCTATATCTCACTAAGATAACTATCTGGTCAGATTAAACTGATTTTTTCCCTAGAACAATAAAAATGAAACTCACCTCTCTACCATTTTTCGTCCTACTTTACTTTCTTTCCTTTCCGCTTTTTAGTCAATCACCCCTAATCATAGGCGACGGCCAGTTCCAGATAGACAATCCGAAAAAGTGAAGTACTCCCTATTTAGAGGACAGCTTATGGGTAAATTTAAATTCATTTACG
>CAZLGW010000033.1:0-66040 GCA_964559125.1 uncultured Cytophagales bacterium | reverse complement strand
TACCAGGACCTTCATCATTAAGTAAGAAGCAACAAATCATAAAAAAAGAGCGGGGACACAACCCCGCTCTTTTTTTATGATTTGTTATGAGTATTATGCCAAAGCCCATTTTAAAAATGCGGGCATAGCCCTCCGCCAGGTGCCGGGATTATGCTCACCTCCTTTCACTTCCAGGTAGTGTATGTCTTCCTTCCAGCGGTACCCTTTTCTTTCGAGCTCTGCTATGCAATCGAGCGTATCGCTGATCGAGTCGATCACCCCGTCGTTATTGCGGTCGCAGGTTTCGTCGAGAGTGCCGGTCTGAAACCAGAATTTTAAGCCGGGTTTATAGGAGGTCATGGCAATCTGGTGGTGCATGATACGGTCAGAATCATGATATTCCTCTCCGAAAGCCTTCTGGCGCCACCATAGCGACCCCGAAAAAACACCTGCACGGGAAAAGACCTCCGGATGATTCCAGGCAATATCGAGCGCCATCAACCCGCCGAGGGAAAAACCGGCAATGGTATGGTGTCCGGCGCTTAAAGGGTAGTGGGCTTTTAAGTACGGCAGGAGCTCGTTCATGACAAACCGGGTGTGATTACCGGCATGGTTGCCTCTTCCCTTATAATCAGCCTGGGCGGCTACGCCGTATTCGTATATGCGTTTTTCACCGGCGTATATCCCGGCGATGACAGCGGGAGGAATGACGCCTTCCGATACCAGTCCGGCTACCGTTTCTGTAAGATGTAAGGCAGGAAAGTCCTGGCCGTCCTGGAAGATGATCAACGGGAAGCGGAGGGTATTTTCCTTATAGTTTGCGGGAAGTATGAGAGAAATGGTCACATTGCGGTGAAGGTGCGCCGAATGAAAAGTAACTGTCCGGGTGACCGGGCTTGTATGCAGGCTTGGAAGAGGTGATTTGTTGCTCACTAAGTAATGGGTTGGTTGTGATGAGGGTTCAAAGTTAGGGTTTTATCCTAAACCTCCCGGGTAGCAAGCCGTAGCAATTCCAGCGTGGTTTTCCAGTTCCTGGTAGTGGCCCCGACTTTCAGCTTACGCTCCAGGAAGTTGTTGTTGAGTTTTGTCCTACCGTATCCGTGAGGGCAGTACAGGTAAATTGCCTTTTCAGAAAACCGGATTTCCTCGTCTCCCTGTTTTTTCTCTTCAATGCTCGTTTTTTCGTATTCCTTTGGTATTTCAGCCAGGAAAGTCACGTGAAGGAATGCAATGTCTTTTCCGGGATCTTTGGTAAACGGGTTTTCTTCAATAATTATTTTCAATGATTCTGAGGTAAGCACAATGACTGGTACCTGTATTCCGAAATCAGCTTCGATCTGGCTGCTGATCTTGTTTTCAATTGTGCGGACGTCGCCTTCAGCGGTATCGAAGATGACGTTTCCACTTTGAATGTAGGTCGTAACGTTGCCGAATTGTATCTTTTCGTAGGATTTCTTCAGCGCCTCCATTTTGATCTGCGCCTGGCCGCCCACGTTAACTCCCCTGAGAATTGAGATATAAGTTTCCATTTCTTTAAAAGCTAAATGCCGATGCGTTTTATCCTTCAACTGATCAGTTTTTTCACTTCTTCGATATCGTCTATTTCGGCAACTGTTTTATCCCTTCGCCACCTGACGATACGAGGGAAGCGCAGGGCGACCCCCGACTTGTGCCGGTTGCTGAACCCGATACCTTCAAAGGCAATTTCGAAAACGAGCTCCGGCTTCACCGTCCGTACGGGACCGAATTTCTCGATCGCATTCCGGTTAACAAACCGGCTTACTTCCTGTATTTCCTTGTCGGTAAGCCCGGAGTATGCTTTAGCGATGGTGACGAGCTGATCGCCCTGTTTTACGGCAAAGGTATAATCGGTGTAGTACCCGCTTCGCCGGCCGCTACCTTTCTGTGCGTAGATCAGTACGGCATCGATAGTTAGCGGATCGATCTTCCATTTCCACCAGTCGCCCTTTTTCCTGCCGGTGTGATAGGGAGAGTCCCGGTGCTTCAGCATCAGGCCCTCGCTGTTGATGTCGCGTGATTTTGTTCTTATTTCTTTTAACGCATTCCAACTGCCGGGGGCTATGACGGGCGATAGTTGTAAAGAAGATGCCGGATTTTTGGTGAAAACATGTTCGAGTATAGCCCTTCTTTCCTTCATAGGACGTTCGCGCCAGTCAGCCCCGTTCCATTCCAACAGGTCGTAGGCAAATACCCTGACCGGTACATCCTCCAGCATCTTCTTTGACAGCAGTTTACGGTTCAGTCGTTTCTGAAGCTCACTGAAATTAAGCACTCCACCGTCTCGGAAGGCCAGCAATTCCCCGTCTATGACAAAATCGCAGTCCCATTGCAGAAGATCATCCCTGACTTCCGGAAATTGCTCCGTGACCAACTCTTCCCCGCGCGACCAGATAAATACTTCGCCGTTGCGCCTGATGAGCTGTCCGCGGATGCCGTCCCATTTGTATTCGGCCTGCCATTCATCAATATCACCGAGTTCCTCCGGCTCTTTTTCCAGAGCATAGGCCAGGCAGAAAGGGTAGGGTTTCGACAATTGAGTGTTGGTATAACGGCCGCGGATGAGTTCGTCGAAAGTGACTTCCTCCATCTTCCAGTCGCCCATGATGCTGTGTGCTACGGCGCTGGCGTCCATTCCGTAGTGTTTGGCCAATGCATTGATAAGCGTTTTGGAAGAGACGCCCACCCGGAAGCTGCCACCCAGTAACTTGTTGAAAATGAATCGCTCAGTATAAGGCAGACTGTTCCAGGCGTCGAGTACAAACCGTTTTTTCTCCGCTTCCGAATCGTCTTTCAGGGCGAGTATGAGCTGCATCCATTCCGCTAAGCTACGCTCGGTATAGACTGCCGGCTGCGGGAGTATCAGGGAGATGGTTTCACCCAGATCGCCTACCGCGGCGTACGATTCCAGGAACAGCCACTCGGGGATTTGTGCCGCCTCCATCGCCCACTGTTTCATAAGAGGTGTGCCTACATGCCGTTTGGGGCGTTTCCCGGTAAACAGTGCCAGAAACCACAGCTTGTCATCGCTGTCTGCCTCCGTCAGGAAGCGGTCGATCGCCTCCATCCTGAGATTGGTTTTGTTGGTGCTATCCAGTGCATTGATCAGGTCGGCGAAGGCTTTCATTTTGATGAGATGATGAGGCAATTAGGCGATGAGTCCCGCCCTCCCGATAGCTATCGGGACTATCGGGGATCGGGAGAGACAATGAGATAATGAGAAAAGCATGTCATTCATAATTTATTCACTTTCAGGGTCTTCTTCGGTCCCGAATTCTGTTCTGACCTCTTCAGCCCGGATACCGGTTTCGTTGAGGTATTTGGTGAATACGGCGGTTTGACCGTGGGTTACGTACACCTTTTGCGCGCCTGTAGCCTTTATTATTTCCAGCAACCCGTTCCAGTCGGCATGATCGCTTATAGCAAAGCCGGCGTCGGCGCTGCGCCATCTCCTGGCGCCCCGCACCTGCATCCAGCCGGAACAGATGGCATCGGCTTTGTTTGGGATCTTCCGGATTAGGTTGGAGTCAAAAAGGGAGGGTGGGAGGATCACGATCCCTTTGTCGAGGTGCTTTACATCCTCCCTCAGATCCGCCACCTGGTAGTCCGGAAGCCTTATCCCGACGCTTTCGTAAGCCTGGTTGAGTCTGGCGATGGAATAATGCACATGCAGTGGGCCAATACTCTCCAATGCTTTCATGATTCGCTGCGCTTTTCCAAGGGAGTAACCGATGAAGGCAGAGGTTTTCCCGTTTGCCTGATTGTTCAGCGCCCATTGCCTGAGCTGATCATTCTGCTGCGCGACCGTCAGCCAGTTGTAGATCGGTAGTCCGAAAGTGCTTTCGGTCACGAACTCATGGCAGGCAACCACCTCGAAAGGAGTAGACAGGCCATCGTCCTGGATTTTGTAATCCCCGGAAACGACTGCGATTTTCCCTTCATATTCCATCCTTACCTGGGCCGAGCCGATGATATGCCCGGCCGGGTGAAGGGAGACTTTCACGCCGTTAACGGTAATGGGTTCGTTGTAGCCGATGCCCTGCACCGCGATATCAGGCCCGAGACGACTTTTCAGGATCGGTACGGTATAGTGGTGGCAAAGGTACCGCTTCATTCCCCAACGGGCGTGGTCGGAGTGCCCGTGTGTGATCACAGCCTTGTCTACCGGGCGCCAGGGGTCGATGTAAAACCGGCCGGGAGTGCAATAGATGCCTTTAGGAGTGAACCGGAGCATGGTGTGGCGGCAGTATCGTTAAAGAAGGGAATTTACGGAAGATTTTCCGGAAAACACCTACCCGCCGGGCCGAATATGCGATTGGAGAGGTATAGAGCTCAGGTCGTGATATTCATGTCTGAAGTCTTTTTCGAAAGCGTTTGCTCTCAGCCTGTACAAGGTCGAAACCAGCGAGTCCACTTCCCGGGGAGTATTATAAAAAGCAAGAGAAGGACGTACCGTACTCTCAAGTCCGAAGCGGCGTAATACCGGCTGGGCACAATGATGGCCCGTGCGTACGGCTATCCCTTCTTTGTTCAGGGCCTGTCCGACTTCGTCGTTCGTATAGCCTTCCAGCGTAAATGATAATACGCTGGCTTTTTCTTCCGCAGTTCCTATTAGTTTCAGTCCCGGAACCTCTTTAAGCAGCCGTGTAGCATATTGCAACAGATAATTTTCATAGGCGTGGATACGGTCCAACCCGATACGGCTTACATACTTCAACGCCTCTCCCAGGCCTACCGCATCGGCAATGTTCCCGGTGCCGGCTTCAAATCTTCCGGGCGCTTTGTGATATTCAGTATGCTCGAAAGTCACGTCTTTGATCATGTTGCCTCCTCCCTGCCACGGTTTTGTGTCATTAAGCAGCTCTTCTTTGCCATAGAGGACCCCGATTCCGGTAGGAGCGAAGATTTTGTGACCCGAAAAGACAAACCAATCCGGGTTGAGGGATTGCAGGTCTACCGCCAGATGGGAAACGGACTGCGCGCCATCCAGCAGCACCCTGGCGCCGGCCGAATGGGCCAGTTCGATCATTTGCCTGGCAGGCGTGACGGTCCCCAGCGCATTTGACACATGGGTAAAGGCAACGAGCTTTGTCTTCGGGTTGAGCAGCCTGGAATACTCATCGAGAAGTATCTGTCCGTTGTCGTCTATCGGTATTACCCTGAGTTTAAGCCCCTTTTTTGCTGCCAGCTGCTGCCAAGGCACGATGTTTGCGTGGTGTTCGAGGTGGCTGACAATGACCTCATCTCCTTCTTTCAGATGCTCTTCCCCCCAGCTTTTGGCAACCAGGTTGATCGCCTCAGTGGAGCCTCTCACAAACACAATCTCATTTGTGGATGAAGCATTCAAAAACCTTCTGACCGTTTCCCTGGCTTCTTCATAAGCATCAGTAGAGCGTGCGGCCAGTTTATGAGCGCCGCGATGAACGTTAGAATTCTCATGCGCATAGAAGTAGCTTACCCGGTCAATGACAGATTGCGGCTTTTGTGTCGTGGCCGCATTGTCGAACCAGATCAGGGGCTTCCCGTTAATGAATTCTTTTAATATCGGGAAATCCCTCCTGATGGCGTCTACGTCGAGCAGCGAGGCAATGGCTCCCGGTATTTGCTGCTTATCCGCTGCCAGGTTGATGCCCCGCCGGATGAGGTCATCGCGGAAAGGGCAGACCGACCCGGGCGACAGAAAATAATAGCTGTGGCTGCCGCCTTCCCGGGGAGGAAGGGAATAGGTTGCCTGCGGCTGGTTGCCGGGTAAACGCCCGAAGTATGTGTTGGCGATCTTCTCCAGTTGACCGGTATCGGGGATGCTATCGGAAAACGTATCGTTAAATACCCGGAGATCGGTCTGGTCAATATTTATATTCATAGTAATTATCCAGGTCTACATCATCCAGAATAGCTATAGCATCGTCTACCAAAACGGCGAGCGAGCAATAAAGAGACACGAGGTAAGAGGCAATAGCGCGATCGTTAATCCCCATAAAGCGCACCGATAACCCGGGGCTCTGCTCTCCGGGCAGTCCGGGCTGGAAAAGCCCTATTACTCCCTGGCGGCTTTCTCCTGTGCGCAGGAGTATTACTTTTGATTTTCCGTTCTCGACCGGCAGTTTATCCGACGGAATAAGCGGTATACCTCTCCAGGTCAGGAAGGATGACCCGAAGAGGGTGGTAGTAGGAGGCGGTACTCCGCGACGGGTACACTCCCTGCCGAATGCAGCTATAGCTTTGGGATGAAGCAGGAAAAAGCCCGGTTCTTTCCATACTTTTGAAATCAGCTCATCAAAATCGTCCGGTGTCGGCGGGCCTTTCCGCGTTTTAATCTGCTGGTGTTTGGAAGCGCTGTGCAGCAAACCGTATTCCGTATTATTTATCAGCTCGCTTTCCTGGCGTTCTTTAACCGTTTCGACAGCAAGCCGTAACTGCTCGCTGATCTGGTTGTAGGGTTTGCTATAAAGGTCTGATACACGTGTGTGTACATCTACGATAGTCTGGACTGCCGAGAGGTTGTATTCACGAGGATTTTCGACATAGTCTACGAATGTTTGCGGGAGAACGCGTTCGTCCCGCGCAGAACAATCGACTTCTACCGAGCTGGCATCTTTGACTTTGTTGAGCCGGTAGACACCAGAGTCGACCGGAACCCAGTTAAGTAAATGCGTTAGCCACCTGGGGGTAATCGTGACCATCTGAGGGACTGTTCTCGTTGCGATCGCCAGCTGCCGGGCAGCAACATCCCCTAATGCAGTCTGCTGTACTTTTTGAGTCATTTGTGATTAATGTTTGATAATTGATAAATACGGTAAGGAAAAAATAAATAAGGAATTCTACTATAGCCTTCTTTTCCGAAAGGGAAAAAATGAAAGATGAGATAACCTGAATTGGATCAAACTCCGGCAAGCTACAAGAAGATCAAAATGTTGAAAAATATTTTTATTTATTTTCCGGTACTTTACCTAAGCTGGATACCGGATGTCAGAAACAGGAAATCATTTTTTAAAACACCTGTATGATCAGGTATCCTTTATAGGTGATACCTGACAATATTTTGTAGAGAAAGGATGTAGTAGTCAGATTGAAATAGCCGGGAGATAATTCTTTGTTAAATCCGTATTTTAAAATATGCTCTTAGCAGGAAGCAAAGCATCAGGTCATGCCGAAGTCCGGTAGTACGGATGACAGGCCTGTTTCTCATAAATTGAAAGATTATTTTGTGATAGTCTAATAATAAGTATGTTATGTATATTTTTTTAAAAATATTTTAGGTAAAGTACGCGATTTTACAGAAGATGAACAGGTAGGTTCTTTTTTATTCTTCAATTAATCTACTAAGTTTGTATACTAAATAGACTTATCAAAAAAATACAATTAATGAAAATGACCTCGTACTTAAAAAAATACAAAGAATGAGATGCTGATTTCCTGATGAAGATAATTGATATTATTCGCTCTATTACAAAATTAACAATGGAGATAGCACGCGTTATAATGCGACTATAAGGCGCTATATGCCCTTTATAATATCATGAATTCATATCTGTTTCCTGGGACTTTATTTCTTGAATAAAAATATTATTAGATAAATATTATGACTAAACTGATTTACATAAAAGACTTTTACTCCTGGAAATTATATTTTAATAGTATTGTTTTTTGCTTGCTTTTTTTCAACACAAGTGGGTATTCCCAATCGGATATAAGAGGGAATATTGCCGATAAGCAAACCGGAGAGCCTGTTATTGGCGCCACTATTATTGAAAAAGGGACGGAGAACGGCGTCATTTCGAATGTAAACGGAGAGTTTGTTATCCGGACGAAAGGTGTTTTCCCGGTGGTACTGACAGTCAGTTTTATAGGATATTACCCACAACAGGTTACACTGAACAATTCCGACCCGGTCAGGTTGCTTTTGGAAGAGGAGCCTAAAAACCTGAGCGAAGTGGTAGTGGTGGGTTACGGTACTCAAAAGCGGAAAGAGCTTACGGGAGCGATTTCGTCGGTTCCCAAAAAGATACTCGAGTATAATGTAGCGCCGTCGGTAGATGTCCTGCTGGGAGGCGCCGTAGCAGGCGTCAGCGTTACACAGGCTTCAGGACAACCCGGAGCTCCTGCGGCTATCCGTATACGCGGAGGGAATTCCGTCAACGCCAGCAATAATCCGCTCTATGTAATAGACGGTTTTCTGTTCTTCAGCGATAATTCTTCCACCAAAGTGGGATTCGGCGGAATCGAGGGCGAGTTTAACCCGCTTAACCTGCTGAATCCTTCCGATATTGAATCGATCGAAGTCCTGAAAGATGTTTCGGCGACTGCAATCTATGGTTCGAGAGGATCAAACGGCGTTATCCTGATTACTACAAAGAGAGGCAGGAAAGGTCAGAGCTCGGTTGATTACCAGTTTTCTTACGGAGCCGCCAATTCGGTGAAGAAGCTGGATATCCTCAATGCATCGCAATGGGCGCGCATGCAGAAAGATTATTTCCTGAACAAGCCGGGGTATAGCGACACAGAAATCGCCAGGCTGGGGGAGGGCTACGACTGGCAGCGTGCCGTGCTGCAGACCGGCACAACCCAAAATCACTCGATCTCGATCAGCGGCGGAGATGAAAAATCGCAGTTCTTCATTTCCGGGAACTACCTTTCGCAGGAGGGAGTAGTACTTAATTCCGGGTTTACGCGTTTTGCAGGCCGCATCAATTATGACCGCGAGTTGCTGCCCCGGCTTAAGATCGGGATAAGCCTGACAGGCAACAAAAGCAGCCAGAAAAGCCTGACTACATTCGAAGACGTAAATTACAACAGCTCACCATATTCGGCAGGAATCGCAAATTCGCTGACGTATGCACTGTATATGCCGCCCGTAGTGCCTTTCTACGCTGCCAACGGCAGGTATAACTACAAAAATCCTTTTGAGTATGCCTACCTCAGGGAAGGAGAGACAACGGCCAATCCCATATCAGACCTGGTGAACAGTACGGCGGAAACAACTTATGCCTCTGTACTCAGCAATTTTTATGCACAATATAACCCTCTTGAAGGGTTGACAGCGAAGCTGAGCATAGGAAGCAATATAGGGCATGCGACACAGAATTATTTTTCGCCATCGTATACGGCGCTTGGCCTGGAACCCAAAGGGATAGGGGGGGTAGGCAACAAACGTTCGGAAATACTACTGTCTGAATTTACGCTTTCATATGCAAAGCGAAAGAATGCTGTCCATTCTTTCGACGCCCTGGGAGGCCTTACTTTCCAGGATACAAAAACAAATTTTATCTCGACGCTCAGTTCGCGCTTTACCAATGAGAGCCTCGGGGTCAACAACCTGCAGGATGGGTCGCCATACGGGGCCAGGCCCATTTTCAGCGGAGCTACGCAGAGCAAGCTCTATTCATTGCTGGGACGCGTCAACTATTCTTTTCACGACCGCTACCACCTGACAGCCAACTTCCGGAGCGACTATTCCACTCGATTTGCAAAAAATCATAAGTGGGGATTTTTCCCGTCTGTAGGGGTGTCGTGGAATATCGACGAAGAAGCTTTTCTGCGGGATGCCAGGAACCTGAGCAACCTGAAGCTGCGGGCGAGTGCCGGTAGCGTGGGTAACCAGGAGATCGGGGACTACGAATACCTCCAGTTCCTCGAGGCCGTTCATTACGGCGACGGCGTAGCATATCGTGTGGGGAACAGCGGCAACGAAAACCTGAAATGGGAAACGACGTCGCAATATAACCTGGGCATCGACGCCGGGTTCCTCAACAACAGGATCTCGGCTTCCGGCGATATCTATTACAAAAAGACCTCGGACCTGCTGTTGCGTATACCTCCAAAGTTAGGTGAGGAAAATGAGCAACTGGTCAATGTCGGAAACCTGACGAATAAAGGCGCAGAGGTTTCGATAAATGCCTTGCTGGTAAACAGCGACAGGATCCAATGGTCGGTTGCAGGAAACATAGCCCGCAACCATAACCGGATCACGGAATTGTTCGGAAATACGACGGAGAGAATACTGGGTGTCGAAATCCTGCGTGTAGGCCAACCGCTCGGCTCATTCTACGGGCTGGTATTTGATGGGGTGGTACAGAAGAATGAGGACGTATCAGCTTTGCCGACGACCCCTTCCTATACAGCCCTCCGGCCGGGAGATCCGCGCTACAGAGATGTAAACAACGATCGCCATATCGACGTGAATGACCGGGTTGTGCTCGGAAGCAAACAGCCGGGCCTGACCTACGGGCTGTCTTCCTCAATCAATTACAAGGGGATCGATCTCTTCTTCCTGCTGCAGGGAGTACAGGGGAATAGCGTGTACAACCAGCTACGCAGGTATATGGAAAGGCCCAACGACGCTTACAATGCGTCGGCCGTACTCCTGGATAGCTGGACGGAAACCAATCCGTCGAATACCGTACCCCGTATTACCGCAGTACCGCTTTCGTCCGAGTTGGACAGCCGCTATGTTGAAGACGCTTCCTATCTGCGGTTAAAAACGATAACGCTCGGTTACACCGTCGGAAAAGGCTCGCCGGTTCTGCAAAATCTGTCTTTACGTATCCGGGCGTTTGCTACGGCTCAAAACCTGCTTACCCTGACAGCCTATAAAGGGTATGACCCGGAGGTATCAAAAGGTATTGATCTGGGCGCATTTCCTATGCCCCGCACCTTTCTGGCAGGTCTGAGCATTTCATTTTAGCACCCGGTCGGATATTCCATTTCAAAATAATCTCAATTGTTTAACACTCAAATTTCACTAAAATGACAAAGCGCTTTATTTATTCAGCAGCAGCAATTGTCACGGCAAGTTCCCTGGTACTTTTTTCGTGCAAGAACAATGATCCTGACGGTCAGCAGCAGGTCATAACCGGAGAATCCGTATGGAAATCAGACCAGGAAGCCCTGGCAACCGCCAATGCAGCATACCCGCCCTGGCAGCGGCTGAGCTCCTCCTATTCATTCCTGCTGGAATCGGCAACGGAGCACACCATCAGTTTTGAAGGCAATGACGATGCAGACGGTCCCCTGGTTAGCCAGTTCAAACTGGATGTAAATAACTGGTACCCGACGAAAATTTTCAATTATCTCTATGTGAGTATTGGCGAAGCTAACCGTACCATTGCCAGGGCAGATTCCAGTTATGCAGGCGACAACCTCTCGGAAGAGACCATTAAACTGGCCAGGGCGAGGGCGAAGTTCATTCGTGCCCTGGGATACTATTACCTTACGAATCTCTGGGGAGAAGTGCCGCTCATCCTGACTACGAATCCTTCCCAGTCTGATCAAACGACACGGAAGCCGATAGATGAGGTATATGCGCAGATTGTAAAGGATCTTACCGAAGCGGAGGCCGACCTGCCGGCTTACGATCAGATCCGTTCCAATGCAAGCAAGGGAGCGGCCAATGCTATTCTGGCGCGCGCATACCTGACCTGGGCCAGCAAGCCCCTTTCGCAGAGCGAGGTAGCGGGTATAGCCACCGGCAAGACCGATCCGGCAGCTGCTACCTGGGACAAGGATAGGTTACAGAAGGCGTTGGAATATGCCGATAAGGTCATTTCCAGTGGTAACTATCAGTTGGAGTCCGACTATGAGAAGATCTTCGGAGTACCGGCTGAAAACCGGTCTTCGGAACATATCTTCACTATTCACCATGACGGCGACGGTCTGGGCGATGCACAGGGTAACCACCAGACTCACTGCCCTTTTACATTCCGCTTCGACCTGTATGCCGACAACCATATCGGGCCGGCAGACGCCACATTGCTCAACCGCTTTTCGGATGACGATAAACGCAAACGTTTCTCGCTTCTTAACAGGTTGTATAACCAGGATGAGCCCCTGATAGCCAGCCCTAGAAAGTCGGATGATTACAAAGGCTACGATTACGTATTCCCGGTTACATCGCCGCGTATCGGTAAATTCATCCACCGCCATAGCACCTACAGGGAAGTAGCTCCCGGATCGGAGGCGGGGCAACCCAACAATATCAACCGGATCGAGATCCGCTATGGAGAAGTACTTCTGATAAAGGCGGAGGCCTTGCTGCAGTTGGGCAGGATAAATGAAGCCGCCCAGCCGGTTAACCAGCTGCGTCAGCGTGCTGGCCTGGAAACTTATACTGTGCTCACACAGCAGGACCTGGAAAAGGAGTGGTACCTGGAACTGTTTTTCGAGCAGCGTCACTGGTCGAACCTCGTGCGCTGGCGGAAACTTGTCTCTACCGTACTGGCAGATGTGCCTCAATTCGAATACTACAAAGATGACTATAGCTCGGTAGAGTCGATTGTCGCCAGCTTCGGACCGGAGAACGACGGCGCTTCAAACGGCGTGAAAACAAACTACCCGTTTTTTGCAAAAGTGCATAAGCACCTCCGTTCGAAAACGGCCAATGTAAGCGGGAAATTTTATCGTTTCCCCATACCGAAAGGACTATCCGGAAATGACCTGGGAATTGCCCAGAACCCCGGGTATTGAACGGCGCCGGGGAGAACGTTCCTGCCGCAGGATTGCCTGCCTGATTCAGTCAGGTCAGGCGGGCAGTCTTGCTTTTCCTGACTCAACTCTGATCATTCCATCCCGGAGAATACTGCCGGATCAAAGCATCTAAAGCAAACGACATGACAAACAAAGCAAAAATATGGGGAACAGCACTCCTGATAGGTCTGACTCCGGGCTTTCTTCTCTCATGCAGCCAGGACGACAACGCAGATCCCACCGCTCCGACCGTCAGGATCATTCACCTGGGAACGCATGAATCGCCGGACGACCGGATTTTCTATACGGGAGTTCCCATTCACCTGGAAGCCGATATCAAAGCGCCGGGCCTTATTCAGAAGATAGAGCTTGAGATCCTTCAGAAAAGCGGCTACGGCAACCATAAGGTTAAGAAGGAATATGCCGGAAGTTACGTCGGACAGAAAGAAGTGCCCGGGTTTTACGAACATGCCGACCTGCTGGATGAAGTTGCATTGGGAGAATACTCGGTGCAATTAAAAGTGACCGATCAGCAGGGAAAGACCGGGTCTGTATACGATATCGTAACCATCAGATCAGGGGACGGTCAGGGGGGAGAGCATAACCATGATCACTAACCCTGACAGAGCCTGATGAAGTATATCCTGTCTTTTCTGGCGGTGCTGGCTGCCCCGGCAACTCCGGCCCAGACCCGGCTGCCGCCGGCCCGGGTAGAGAACCTGAAGGGAGAGATCGTTGACGTGCGCTCGGTACTCGCCGACAGCCTGCCGGTTGTGATCACCTTCTGGTCGACAGCATGCAAGCCGTGCCTTCAGGAACTGGAGGCTTTTGCGGAGCATTGGGAAGAATGGCAGCAGGAATCCCGCTTTAAAATTCTGGCCGTCTCTACCGACGACACACGGTCTGCTGCTAAAGTACGCTCGTTTGTCACGGCAAACGAATGGCCTTTCGTCATCCTGCTGGACAAGAACCAGGAGTTGAAAAGGGCTTTTAACGTCCAGGTTATTCCGCATCTGTACGTTTTAGATGCCGAAGGAAATGTGATCTATTCACGGGTCGGGTATAATCCTGGCAGTGAAAATAAGGTGCTTGAAGTTTTGAAAGACTTATAGATGAAGAGGGTGCTCATAAGATTGCCGGCGGTATTGGCGCTCGTTCTCGGTCCTGATTCGTCACGTCTGAGCGCACAGATCCGGGTTTCCGGGAGCTTCGAGACGAATTCCGTATATTATTTTGATGATCGTAAAACCAAAGCGGATGCACCCGAAAACAATTTCAGGTCTAACAATTACTTCAAGCTGGATTCCGGGCACGGCAGGTTTAAGGCTGGTGTTGTGTACGAAGCTTACCTGCCGGTGCTGCAGGGACTCCCCTCCGGACTGCACGACAGCGGGCTCGTTTTCAGGTATGCCACTTTCAGTGACAGCAGCCTTACCGTAACCGCAGGCGATTTTTATGAACAATTCGGTAACGGCCTGATCTTAAGAGCGTATGAAGAGCGGGCGATAGGATTGAATACTTCTATCGACGGTATCCGCGTCGCGTATTCATTAGGTAAAATAGCCCGGATAAAAGGTATAGCCGGCCGGCCGCGTGAATTTATGGACAAAGCGGAGTCGGTAGTGAAAGGAGTCAGCCTGAATATAGACCTGGCGCCCCTGCTTCGCCTCAGGCAATCATCTGTTTCTATGGAAGCGAGCTATGTCAACCGTTATGTGCGCTATGCGGGCCAGGCGGCTGTCAGCCCGAATGTAAATGCCTATTCGTTAAAAGGAAGCTGGATGTACGGCGGAGTTTCTCTGCAGGGAGAGTATGCCTATAAAACCAGGGACCCGGGCGCATACAACAGCAATCTGAATAAAGACGGAAGCGCGTTCCTGGTGGAACTGGCATACACTGCACCGGGGTTTGGCAGCCTGCTGTCGGTTCGGCGGCTGGAATATATGCAGTTCGGCACTTCGCGCGGTATTGCCGGGATAGGACGCGACCTCAACTACGTCCCGGCGCTCACCAGGCAGCATAGCTATACGCTTGCCAACCTGCAGCCGCACAATACCATGGGAAACAGCGAAACAGGAGCGCAGCTCGATATATGGTATCGTATAAAGCGTGGAACTGTGCTGGGCGGAAGGTACGGGATGAAGCTGAACCTGAACGCCTCGGCTTTTTACAGCCTGAAAGGAAATGCAGCCGAAGGATATGACTTTTTGGGTATCGGCAATACGCGCTACTATCAGGATATCAACGTCGATTTGGAGAAAAAGATCAGTCCGGCCGTCAGTCTCCGGCTTTTATATTCGGACCAGGTATTCAACCCGGTGGTGACCGGGAAAGAAAACAGGCAGTATTTTTCCAGGATTGCCGTGGCAGATGTTACCTGGAGAACGGCTGAGTCCAGATCCTTCAGGTTCGAATGGCAGCATCTCTGGAGTAAGGATTATCAGAAAAACTGGACCGCCGCACTGGTAGAGTATCACATTGCGCCTGCCTGGGGAATTTTTGCCGGCGACATGTATAACTACGGAGATACCGGTATTCACTATTACAGCAGCGGATGCAGCTATTCGGTATCGCGTACCCGCCTTGCGCTCAATTACGCCCGGAACCGGGAGGGAGTGATCTGTGTCGGGGGGATTTGTCTGCTTATGCCCGCCTATACCGGTTTTAACCTCTCCGTTACGTCATCGTTCTGATGCAAGGTGTGAGGAATCAGCAACATCAACTTTCATCTATGGAAACTATCCTTAAAACATCGTGTCTGATCCTTATATCATTCCTGGCAGCCGCGTGCACCAGCGGAAGCGGCAATGAAGATCCCGGTATAGAGCCTGTGGATTCTTCCTTCGTCAAAAATGTATTGATCATGGAGTTTGTTTCGTTCGACTGCGTTTATTGTCCTAACGTTACGAATATCTTGAATGAATTGTCGGAAAAGACGTTTCCCGCCAGGATCGATATCATCAGCGTTCACGGGCGGCTGGAAGATATCGACCCGATGGAATTCGGCAGCTATAAGCAGCTGCAAAATTACTTCTACGGCGTTACAGGCTATCCTTCGGTGATAATAGACCAGAGAGACGATCTTGTTTCGGTCGGTACGTTCGACCCATCGGGAAGCGCTTTTTCGGGACGTATCGACGCTACGGCACCGATAGGGGTCGCGCTTGGCTCTGCCATGCAGAACGACAGCACCGTGCTGGTGAAAGTCCGGGTGGCCAATAAAGGAAAGAGTTCGGATGACTACCGTCTGGCAGTAGCGGTATTGGAGAATAACATTCCATACAAACAGGCGGACCTCGTCAACGGCACCCTGCAATGGATCGACGATTACAGACATTTTCATGTGCTGAGAGCTTTCCTGAGTGAAAATTATTTCGGCGATCCTACCGGTACCCTGGAGAAGGGTAGTATCTATACAAAAGAATTTACTTATAAAATCCCTCCCGGATACAGGAAAGAAAACCTGTCGTTTGTAGCTTACGTGATTGAAGCCAGGGGGTTTTCGGGCAGGGTCTCATTAAACAGCCGGTCGGCAGGTATAGGGAAATCGGTGAATTTTTAAGGTGAGTTAAGTCAGTATTCCAAAGCAATCGCATATAACAAAATAAGGCTATGAAAAAGATCTTTATTTCCCTCTTTCTTCTTTTTTTCTATGGAATATCATCGGGACAACCGGGAGTGCGCGGAAGGGTACTGGATAAAGAGATCGGGGCGCCTCTTCCCGGGGCTTATGTTTATTCGGCAGACAGGAAATTCAACGCGGTTACCGATCATTCCGGGTGGTTCCCGGTTTCTTCCGCAGGCTCAGCCGATAGTGTTACGATTACATCTGTCGGCTACAAAAAGCAGAAGGCGCACCTTTCGGCGGGCGGTTCTGTTTTTTACCTGGAGGCCGAAGCTGCGAATCTGGCAGAGGTCATCATTTCGGGAAACAGGGAATCGCAGCTGAGAACGGAAATCCCGCTTGCGATACACAGCATTTCAAAAACTACGATCAATGAAACCAAAGCTACCCGGCTGGATATGCTGCTGAACAAGATCCCGGGGGTGTTCATGGTCGACCTGGGAAATGAGCAGCATAGCATGTCGATGAGACAGCCTCTGGGCTATACCAACCTATACCTTTACCTGCAGGACGGTGTACCGATCCGCACTGTAGGAGATTTTAACCATAATGCGCTCATCGAGATCAACCAGGCGGCAGTAGGAAACATCGAGGTGATAAAGGGTCCCGCCTCTTCCCTGTATGGAAGCGAAGCAGTAGGAGGCGCGGTTAACTTCATAACCCCGTCGCCGTCGAAAACGGCTACAGGGAAGGTACAGGTGGAAACCGGTAGCCGGGGTTATAGAAGAGCGGACTTTTTTGCTTCGAATTCATTCAAAAAACTGGGTTTTTACGTAGGAGGATATTATGCCAACCAGGAACAGGGCGAGCGCCGTCACAACGATTTCCGAAAGCTCGCATTGACGTTGCGGGCGGATTATTCGTTTGATGAGCGGAACAAGCTCATTTTTACAGGAGATTATATTGACTATAAGACCGACCAGGTGGGCGGGTTGGACAGCGCCCGTTTTTACAGCAAAGATTACGAAAGCCGTTACCGCTTTACTTACAGGAAAGTGAATGCCCGCAGATACAGGCTTTCCTATGAGCGGCTTTGGGGAGCACACGACAAAACGACCGTCACCCTTTTTCACCGGAATACAGCCATTGGGCAAAATCCCTTCTATAGTATCGGGATCGTACCGGGCAGCGCAACAAAAGCGCGGGGCCAGATCAACGAAGACGCTTTCAAAAGCTATGGAGCAATCATACAGCACAGGAAGAACCTCAGGTTTATGGAAGGAAAATGGATTACGGGGATCAGCGCAGATCTCAGCCCTGCCACTTACTGGGCGCATTACATTGATATAGATATCGATCAGGATAAGGTATTTCGCAGCTACACCCGCACCGATTCCGTTCTGACCGATTACCGTGTCAACCTGTTTAATTCGGCTGTCTACACCCAGCTGGAAATCAGTCCTGCAGACAGGCTCCGGCTGGTAGCGGCAGCCAGGTATGACCGCATGGACTATAATTTTGATAACCTGCTTCCGCCGGGTTCCTATTCAGGGGCGGGCGATGCTTCCAGCCACTTTTCCTATTTTACCCCGAAACTGGGGCTTACTTACAGGTTTAGCGAAAATAACGGAGCCTATGCCAATTATAGCGTAGGGTTTGCGCCGCCTAATATCACCGACCTTTTTACCGGCGTACAGGTACCCGAGCTCAAACCTTCCACTTATAACAACTATGAAATAGGAGGCTGGATCTACTTTGCAGGTGGAAAAGGGAATGCCGAGCTGACAATTTTCCAGCTGGACGGCAGGAATGAGATTGTGAGCGTCCGGTTACCTGACGGGACATCCAGGAATCAGAATGCCGGGAAAACTTCTCACAGCGGTATCGAAGCAAATTTCCGCTATGAACTGGCCAATACCCTGCAATTACGGGCGGGCGGTACGCTGGCCCGCCACAAGTACACCGAATACAGGCAGGAGGGCAATGACTATTCGGGTAATTACATGGGGCAGGCACCTCCTTATATAGTGAACAGTGAGATTATTTTTAAACCGGTTTTTGCAAAGGGCTTCAGGATATCGCTGGAATGGCAAAGCCTTGGCAGCTATTATACCGATCCGCAGAATACGCAAAAATATAAGGGCTTTAACCTGTTTAATGCAAGGGCCGGTTACCGGTATAAAGCGGTGGATATATGGTTGAACTGCCTGAATATTGCTGATGCAGTGTATGCCACAACCGTCGAGAAAAGTGCCTGGGGTACGAATTACCGTCCGGGACAGCTGAGGACATTTAATACCGGGATCGCTTACCTGATCAATTATAAGGCTCAGTGAGGTTAATTAAGAATTAAGAATTATGAATGGCGGGGTAGCGGTGATTACTTTTATCGGAATGAAAACTATAGTTGTGTTGGTGATAGCGTCGCTGTTCCTTTCGTGCAGCGGCAGGAGAGAAGCCGGGCAGGGGAGGGGTGCGGCGGAGGAGCATTTTTTGGATCAGGCTCACTCCGGCACGTGTCCCTACCTGTTTGCCGGTAAGGACGACGTTGTAGTGCTGAGCTGGATACGGTTAGGTCCTGACGGCAGCGCCGCATTAGTCTATTCGCTGGCGGAGAACGGCACGGATTTCGGTGATATAATTGTAGTCCCCGGAAGCGGGCAGGTCAAAGCGCATGGAGAAAATCCGCCCAAGGTAGTAAGAACGCCGGGCGGGAAAATTCTTGCTGCATGGGGAGTAGCGAATCCAGGTCCGAAGAATCCTTATTCAGGGTTGGTTTGCTACAGTGTGTCGGCAGACAACGGCCTGAGCTGGACGCACCCGGCATTGTTAAGCCAGGACCCGGGGAGCATCGACCAACGCTATTTTGACCTGGAAGTACTCTCCGACGGCAACATCGCCGCCGTCTGGCTCGATAACCGGTCGGGAACCGAAGCGGAAGGCTCGGGATTGTATTTCGCCAGGCTGGGAACTGATAATTCATTTAAGGCGGAAAAGCGCCTTGACAATACTGTCTGCCAATGCTGCCGTACGGACCTGTTTGCCGGGAAAGACGGCGAACTGCACGTGGCATACCGTAAAATAATAAACGGTACGGTAAGGGATATGGTGCATATTGTTTCCACCGACAACGGGAGCCACTTCTCCGGTCCAAACCGCATCAGCGCCGACAACTGGAAAATCAACGGTTGCCCGCACACCGGTCCGGCAATAGCCCGGAACGACAATGGACTCTTTTTCGTGTGGTATACAATGGGCACCGGCAACGGGATATTTTTTTCGTCTTCACCCGATAATGGCAGGACATTTTTACCCAAAAATTACGTAAGCGATAACGCTTCGGCTAAGCATCCGCAGATTGATTCATTTGATAACGGCTACCTTGCAACGGTATGGGACGAGAGGGCCGGCGGCACAAGCCGGATCGCTATAGAGATAAGATCTCCTCAGGGTGAAATAATTACGAACAATAAACGGTACCTCACCGACGAGCGCTCGGACGCATCCTACCCCGTAGCAATTACTATCGGCGACAAGCTGCTGGTAGCCTATTCCATACAAAAAGACGGGGTAAAGAAAGACAAAATTGCATTAAGGGTATTAGATAAAATCGTAGTAGAGGCTGCCGTTTTGTAGAACTACCCGCGTATAGCCCCGGAGGGGTTGAAGCACGGCAAGCAAATTCCCCCGATCGCAGACACCTGTTTTAAGCGCTGTAATACGGGGGAGAAACCACCTGACCAGAAAACTATGTCCTCCAGATGTCATCTACATGACATTTAACGGCTTGCGGAAAGGAGCAGATGGATTGGCAGGAATTGGAGCGGCCCGGGGCCGGGCATTTGGCTTGGTTTGTACACATGACGTTTAAAAATTTATAGTTCCTAAAAAAATAGGCAGGTTAGCACTGATTCCACCAGGAAAGTTGCTAAAGGTTCACAGAGCCTGTCTCTCCCCTTTTCTTTATAAATTATACCGCCGGTACTAAGGACAGTAAATTGTTATACAAAGATGTATTAAAATACCGGTTTAAAGGAAATGGAAAAGGATGTTTCCGGTTATTTTACCACCAGATATTTTACCGTAAAACTACCTCAACTCATTTTAGCCTACTGTTTCAAAAACGCCGATCCCCACCCCGGCAGCGTAAGCACGCCGTTTTCCAGTCGTGTACCCTGTACCGTATGATTCGCCAGGGTAGTATATGCCTGATCTTCCACCTTAATATTCACTTGCCGGGTTTCGCCGGTAATATTATGAACCGCCAATACATTCCCCGTCTGCCACGGCCGGATAAACGCTACGATCCCGTTTCCATTGAGCTTGCTTTCCGCGATATTGGCCGGAGACACATTGGCGAGCGCGGGTTCTTTTTTACGGTAGGCGATCATCGTTTTGTAGTGATTGAAGAGCGAGTTCGGGTCGGCTTTCTGGGTAGCCAGATCGGTCACTACGCCGTCTACCGAGTAGCGCGCTTTTTCCCAACTTGTGCGTATGCCGTCCTTAGCGCTGTTCTGCCAGAGGAAAGGCTCGCGGATGTACTCATCGGGTTTGTCGCCCAACATGCCGATCTCTTCTCCATAGTAGATATAAGGCTCTCCGGGCAGCGAAAGCAGCAGGCTTGCCGCAAGTTTCATTTTCCGGATGTCGCCGTTCACGACCGTTCCGATGCGGGTCTGGTCATGGTTGGAGAGGATCGGTGCGTCGATAAAGCCGGGATTTGCTTTCCTGTAGGCGCTGTAGCCATTTACCAGGTTGCGGATAAAGCCCTGATCCTGGCCGGTTTTCAATATTTGCTGGATCGCCAGACCGGCGTCGATGTTAAAATTTGCCTCCAATCCTTTAAAATAAGGCGCTACCTTGTCGGGTGTCGTCCATACTTCACCGATGAGGTATACATCCTGCCTGGCGGCCTGCATTTTTTTCCGGAATTCCTGCCAGAAAGCTACGCTCTTGTCCGCTTCCCAGTCGGGATAGATATGCTTGGCGGCGTCGAGCCTGAACCCGTCTACGCCCACCTCTTTGAGCCAATAGGTCCCGGTATTATAGATTTCCTCCCGCACCTCAGGATTGTCGAAATTGAGGTCGGGCATTCCGCTCCAGAACAGCCCGTAGTATTTTTCGGAATCTCCCGGGTTAGCCCAATGCCAGGGGTTGATCTCCCAGGAATCTCCTGTTTTCTCTCTTTCGGCTATTCCGAGTGAGTCGATTTTATGAGGGGTAAGCCAGTTGTAGTAATTCCGGTAGGGGTTGTCTTTCCCCTTTTTTGCTTCCAGGAACCATGGATGTTGGTCGCTGGTATGGTTCACTACGAAATCCATAATGATTTTGATCCCTCTTTTGTGAGCTTCGGATATCAGGCGTTTGTAATCCTCCAGTGTGCCGCATTCCGGGTCGATTTCCCGGTAATCGATCACATCGTACTTGTGGTAGGTGGGTGATTTCAGGACGGGCGTGATCCAGATGGCGTCGGCGCCCAGCTCCTGGATATAATCCAGCCGGGAGGTGATCCCGTTCAGGTCGCCGATCCCGTCGCCGTCCGAATCGGCAAACGACCGGATGAAGATCTCGTATACCACCTCGGGAACCGGTTTAGATTCGGCTACCCGGATTTGCTCCTCTTCATGGGGGCTGGTTTTACAGGCTGATGCCAGCAGGAGGATTGCCAGGAAGCCTGAAAGGATATGTTTGTTGTAATGTTGTAGTAGAAGCATAATTTCTGTTTTGTGACTCCGGAGGGATGAGGTGTTAATTCTTAGTTAATCCATACGTATAATTCCCCGGATTGCTTAAATCAAGTATAATGGTGTATTTCCCCGCAGCCGACACCTTGATATTGGCGGCTCCGGCTTCAAGCAGGCCGTCCTCACCGTCGTCTCCATAGTTGAGGTCCCACCCGTCGTTGGCGCGAAATTTGATTTCACCTGCTTTGAGATCTGCTGTTATCGTCCAGGTTTGGGTTGCCGCGTCATAGGTCATATCGGTATCGGCATCCCATCCTCCCGGGGTGGCATCCCCGATAATTCCCCAGGTTGTTTTGGTAAGGGAGAATGTAAGCCCTTCCAGGTCGGCTTTGATCAGGTAGTACCCCGCGCTGCTCGCCTTGATGTTATCTCCGCCGGCAGTCAGCGTACCTTTCGCCGTCCCTTCCCCGTAGTTGACATCCCACGAAGGCCCGTCGGTGAACTTAAATTCAGTAGATGCGTCCGGGAAGTTTACATACCCTTCATACCGTTTGTCGCTTTTGACGGAAGCAAGCTTCGGCGCCGAGGCGGGATCCCATCCCTGGTGACTTCCCGGCACATAAATCGAAGGATACTCGACCACCACATAGTAGGGTGTAGCAGAGAGGTTTACCACCTCCGAGACCGCATCAAACACACCTGCTGCCCGGGAGGTCCCCAAAGTGGTCAGCCCGGATACGACGCGGGCTTCTATTTCCCCGGTGTTACCGGCTTTCAGCCCCAGCCTGAGCAGGACCGAATTAAAATCGGCTACTGTGAAGCTTTTTTCCAGGGCAGATGTAATTGAGAACTCCTGCGGAGTACTGAAATTCCCTCCTTTCAGGTCAAACTGCAGCTTATAGTTCACAATCTGGCCCTCGAAGCCGTAGCTCACCTGGTTCCAGGAAAACCTGACAGCCTCTTCCGTTGCCCGGTCGGCATCCAACGTTATGGCCGAACTGCTGGCTGACAGAGTGGGGGGAGTGGTCTCTTTTGCCGTCACGATCTCTGCATCGTCCTCACATGACCAGAGGAAAAGTGGTGCGGCCAGCAAAAGCAATCTGTGATATTTAAATATGGACATTGTCTTATTGAATTAATAGCCTGCGAAAATATTACTGTTTTCGGCCATGAGCCTTTTTCGGAACAATCCGGCAACCGAGGGCTGATTTCTGACAGCTGATGTCAGGCTGAGCTTGTCGAAGCCCCCGTCAATACCCCGGATCATTTTTAACCAGGTTAGGATTAGCCACCAGGTCGGAAGAGGGGATAGGGAAGAGGTTAAACCTATCCTCAACCGCTCTTCCATCCTTCACATTGCCTTTCCAGGGCCACAGGTATGCTCCTGTAGTAAATCTCCCGTAGCGGATCAGGTCGGTACGGCGATGGCCTTCCCAGCATAGCTCTCTTGCCCGCTCATCCAGGATCAGATCGAGGCTGAGGCTTGCTACGTTACCGGCGGCGCTTCCGTATGCCCTTTCGCGCAGGGCGTTGAAATATTGAAGTGCCTGTGCTGTGCTTCCACCGGTTCCACCCCTCAGGACAGCTTCCGCATACATGAGGTACACATCCGCCAGGCGGAACATCGGGAAGTCGTTGTCCACAAAATCGCCTGTCTTGTCAGAGCCCTGCACCCCGGCAGAGGTGATGTTTTTAAACCGGGTAATGGCGTATCCGTCGTTGAAATTGCTCATATCATTGATCTCCAGCGTTTGCCCGTCGGTATGGAACATGGCTCTTTTATCCGTTTGGCCGGTTATATCCGTAAAGAGATTCACGATGTTTTTCGTTGTCCGCAGGCCTCCCCAGCCTCCGTTGATCCCGAAATCTGCAGGGCGCATGTTACCGCCTACGGCAGCGTGTACCAGGAAGGTCATCCCGCCGTATGTCTTGGTATGGGTTCCGTCAAAAACCACCGGGAAAATGATCTCGGCCGATTTTTCGTTGTCGGCAAGGAAGGGCGTGTTGAAGTCGACGTCGAGCCTGTATGCGCTGGCGATCACCTTACCGGCGTATTCAACGGCTTCGGTATATTTCGGCGCATTGATATACACCTCCGCGTTGAGATAGAGCTTGGTAAGCAGCGTCCAGGCAGCAGCCTGGTCTGCCCGGCCGTATTCATTGGCTTTCGGGGCTTTCAATTCACTCTCGATAGCTCTCAGCTCCGATTCCACGTAATCAAACAGGTCGGTGCGGCTGATCTGCTGAGGCAGGAATGATCCGGGTGCATCGGCTTCGGTCACAAAGGGCACGGTCGCGAACATATCCAGGGCATGCCAGTAGCTGAGCGCACGCAGGAAACGGGCTTCGGCGCGATACGTTTTGATTTCAGGATCGCTGATGCCGCGCGAAGAAAGCTTGTCTTCGGTGGTCTCGCGGATAAATTCGTTGCAGAGGGTGATCTGGTAATAGATCCTGTTGTACATTGCGGTAATGAACTCGTTGGCCGAAGTCCAGTTCATTTTCTGGAAATCCTGCAGGCTTCCGTCGTTCCAGCCGATCACTGCTTCGTCGGTTGTCAGCTCCTGGGCTTTCCAATACTGGCGGATGTAGGTAGAGAAGCCTTCGTCTATCCCGCTGATATCCGGTTTCCCGGCCGGGCCCTGCTGCCCGCTCATAGACAGGCCGGCGTAGCATTTGGCCAGGATCTGCCGGTAGCTGGCCGGATCGTTGTAGACCGATGCGGAGGTGACCTCTATAAACGGCACCCGGTCCAGGTCATTCACACAGGATACGGCCGTCATAGCCAGGATTCCCATGAATATTGATTTTATGTATTTCATTTTGATAAGGTTTTAGCTGTGAGCCGCAGCGGCGGACTGCTGTCGGGCGTCAGCTAATTTTTGATTTCAGAAACCAAGATTAAGTCCAAGCGCGTAAATCCGCGGACGGGGATAAAAATTGTTGTCGATCCCGCTCGGGATTTCCGGATCCAGGCCCGAGTACTTCGTGACCACAAATACATTCTGTACATTCCCGGAAATCCTTAAGTCCGCTTTGTCGCCAAGTATCTTCCCGACCTGGTAGCTCACATTGAAATTATCCATGCGCAGGAAGGAGGCGTTTTCCAGGTAGTAGTCCGAGAAATACTGGTTCAACGCAAACTGGGTCCGGAGCACGCTGCTGTGTACGTTCGACAGGTTGTTGTTAGGATTGTTGATGTTACCGTAAGCCCCGGCTGCCGAACTGACGTTGTTATAGACATAGTTGCCGATGTTGGCCCGCATCACAAAGCCGGTCGCCAGCCTGCGCCAGGTAAACTGTGGGCTGAATCCCAGGAACAGCGCCGGCGCCGGGGACCTGATATGGTATTTGTCCTCGGGTGTAACCGACTGGCTTTCATTACGGTCTGCGTACAGTCCTTCGACCGGCACACCGGCGGCATTGTACACCTGCCGGTATAGGTAGAATGCGCTTACGGGGTATCCCACGGAGTGGATCTGCACGTTGTTGCCGGTACCTCCCGTAATACCCCCGGTAGCTACGCCGAGGTAGGAAGGATCCGAAACGTTGGTCAGACGCGTGATTTTGTTTCGGTTGGCGGTCAGGTTGAAGCCCAGATCGAGATTCCACTCTTCCTTGCGGAATGGTGAAAAGTTGAGCGTTACCTCGACTCCCTTGTTCTCTAGGCTCCCGACGTTGGTCAGCAGAGAATTGCTCAGGCTGGAGCCGGCGGCGGTCGGAATGGTATTGAGCAGATCCTTTGTCTTGCGGGAATACACATCTACCGAGCCGTAGATACGGCCATCGGCGAAGGCATAGTCCAGGCCGGCATTCAGCGTGGCGGTCTGTTCCCACCTGATATTGGCATCGTATGGTTCGGGGCGCAGTGTATAGACAAAATCATTGCCGAAGCGGTACATGGCGGTGTTCATACTGAGCGTATAGCGCGCCAGGTAGGGGTAGTCGTTGCCAATGTTCGCGGTCCCACCGATATCCTGCTGGCCGGTTACGCCGTAGCCCAGTCTCAGCTTCAGATCGGTAAACGCTTTCGCATCTTTCAGGAAACTTTCCTCTTTCAGCTTCCAGGCGAGCGCTACTGAAGGGAAGAGTCCCCAGCGGTTTTCAGGACTGAAACGTGACGAGCCGTCGCGGCGAAGGGTGGCCGTAACCAGGTAGCGGTCTTTGAGCGCATAGTTCACACGCCCGTAGAATGATACCAGTGTGCTCTGCGTTTTATAGGGAACATTGCTCAGTATAGTGTCCCTGGCGAAAGGCTGATCCACGTCTTTACCGCTTCTCAGGAAATCCTGCCACGAATACCCTGCCATCACATCTATTTTGCTGTCGATCGCCTCCAGGTTTTTGACGTAGTTGAGGTAGAATTCCAGCGTTTTATTGGTCTTCTGCTGGTCGTAGGCAAAATACTGGCCGTTGCGGAAGAAGTTGCTGGCTGCCTCGACCGGTACGATCCGTCGCCCGTCGCTTGACGATACGTCGTAGCCCAGGTTAAGATTGGCGCGCAGGTCTTTGAACCCGTGGAAGGTATAATCAAACTGGATGTTGCCGATGCTCCGGTTTACCGTGCTGCGATCGTCTTTCATTTCCAGGAGCGCCAGCGGGTTGCGTGTCGCGAGTGTATTCGGTTTCCCGTCGGTAAGCCATTCGAAGTACCCGCCATACTGGTTCTCTTCGCCGTATACGGGCTGTGTGGGGTCGAAGAAAGCCGCCGCGCCGATAGCGCCCTGGTCGGCAAAGCGGTTTTTGATAATGGTACCTTTCAGGTTAAGATCCACTTTGAGGTGCTTGTTCAGCAGTTGCGGCGATAGACCCAATGCAGCCGAAGTACGGCCCATGTCCGAGGTTTTCAGGATTCCGTTCTGTTTGAGGTACCCTACCGAAACCCGGAACGGCATCCCCTTAACGGCTCCGGTTAGGCTCAGGTTATTGTCGGTGCTGAGCGTATTCCGGTAGATCAGCTCCTGCCAGTCGGTATTGGCCGTTCCCATCAGCGCCTTCTGCGCTGCCGAGCCCTGCTCTTCCACCACTTTCCTGAATTCTCCGGCGGTCAGCACGTCTACAGTACCGGTCTTTTGAGAGGAAGAAAACAAGGTGCTGAAATTGACCCTGATCCCGCCGCCGGCCCATCCTTTTTTGGTAGTGATGATGATCACGCCGTTGGATGCCCTCGAACCGTAAATCGCGGTAGCGGAAGCATCTTTGAGTACGGTAAACGTCTCGATATCATTGGGATTGATGAAGCTCAGCGGGTTTGATGCGCCAGCCAGGCTTGAGTTGTCGATCGGCACACCGTCGATCACCAGGAGGGGATCGTTGCTGGCGCTCAACGAAGAACCACCCCTTATCCTGATACGGGCCGATGAACCGGGCTGTCCGCCGTCGGAGGCGATCTGTACCCCGGCGATTTTACCGGCGACCAGTTGCTCGGGGCTTACGATATTCCCTTTTACAAAATCGGCTGAGTTAATCGCGGTGACGGAGCCGGTTAGATCCGATTTTTTCTGTGTACCGTAGCCTACCACCACCACTTCGGTCAGGAGGCTCACATCATCCTCGAGGCTGATATCTACTGTTGTGCGGTTGCCGACGGCTATTTCCCGCGTCTGCTTGCCGATGAAGCTGAATACCAGGGTGCCGTCAGACGGAACGCCCGCCAGTTGATAGCCGCCTTCTACGTCTGTCTGTGTCCCCAACGTAGTTCCTTTGATCACCACATTCACCCCGGGCAGCGCCGATCCGTCTGCGGTGTCGGTCACTTTCCCGGTAACGGTAGACTGGCTGAATACGGGCGTAATAATAAGGTGACAGAACACCATCATCACCCCCGATAAAACCGAATACACTGACCTTCGGTTAACCCGTCGCGCCCGGTCTTTCTGGTAGAGTTTTAAAGAATACATACTTTACATGTTTAATTATTTCATGCAAAAGTACCAGGTCAAAGAGCGCTGGTCGTCCCATTTTACAGGAATCGGAGCGTTACGGTAAAATTGCTTATTTTGATCGTAACTAACTTATAATTAAAAAGTTATAAATAGATATGGATATGCCACTTTATAAAATGGCACCAGAAAAACTATATCAAGTCCCGGAATTTTACGCTTTTTCCTAAATCCCATCGACTATTTTCGACTCGTTGTAGTACTCGCTGGGTGTCTGGCCGGTGATCTTTTTGAACGACCGGTTGAACGCCGTTTTGGAATTAAACCCTACATCGTACGCCAGGCCCAGCAGTGTATAGTGCCGGTTCTTCGGATCTTCCACCCTTCGCTTGAAATCTTCTATCCGGTAGGTATTGATGAAGTCGAAGAAATTCCGCTCAAAGCCTTCGTTGATGACGCGCGACAGCAGGTGAGGGGGCATCTTGAGCTTGCCGGCCAACTCGTTGAGTGTAAGCCTGGGGTTGGTATAGGCCTTGCTGCTTTCGATGTACTGCGCGACCTTCTCTTTCAGGTGGGTAATATTTTCGTCCTCACTTTCCGGCTTTTCGGGTATGGCTTCCGCCGCCCGGTTTATTTTACTTCCGCCGGTCGCGGGCTCGCTGGTATATACGGAGAAATTCTCCGGAGTGATCTTGAATATCTCCGGCTGGTGGATGGCGTAATATCCCACGAAATAGGTAATGGTGGAAAATGCGAGCCAGATCACATCCGCGACGCCTTCAAACACGACCGGGATATTGATGCCCGTCAGGTTCCCGATCGTTCCGAAGAGGAAGAGTGCATACCACAACGCCAGGCAGATACCCTGGATGATCAGTACGGTATTGAGATAATTCAGGTTTTGCTCGTAGGAGAAATGGCTCTGGTATTGTTGCCGGTAGTACCGGAGCATCTTGCGGAACAGGAACCAGTACCACGTGTTCCAGATCAGTCCGGCGGCTGCGGTGATCATAAAAACCAGCTTCATGTAGCGGTCCTGGTTGAGGAAGCTGAGCTGGAGCGTCCGGTTGCTCATCAGGAAGAAGGGCAGGTAAGCGATGAGCTGCACAATGGCCGGGATGAAGGCATTGAAGCGCCGGTTGGACAGGGTGATGCTCCTGTTGAAAAGTAATTTCTGCAGGTAAACGTAAAACAGTGGCGCGTACAGGAAGATAACAAAATCGGGCAGGAGCAGGACTTTGGTAAATGCCTCGGCTACGGGTCGGTAAGACCCGACAGTACGGATCAGGATGAAAAAGGAGGCCACGGCAATCGTGATGGCCACCCACTTGTTGGCGCTGCGGTTGTAGTCCTGGATCGTCGGGATGGCGATCAGGAGCAGCACTCCCTGGAACACCGAAAAAAGCAGCAGGAGGTCGTATAGTGAAAACAGGTTGAATACGGCCGAAAGGTCTTCCCAGCCGTCGATCTCAATATCTATCGCCGTATGGTTGATGTTTGAGTGACGGGAAACCGTCCGGTTGGGCATGGCCTTGCCGCTTCTGCGCCCTTCTACCGAATTCCAGTCGCCCCGCGTGAACTTGAACTCGATAGGGTCGAGGTCGGAATAGATCGTAGCCCGCCAGCTGCCGTCTATGCTCTCATGGAGCTTATAGAGCGGGTCGGCCGGCTCCCAGTTGTTAAAATTGCCGGTAATGTAGAGCGTAGCGTCTTTCGGCGTGTTTTCAGGAAGCTTCCGGACAATGAAGGTATAGACCACTTTCCGTTCCCATCCTTCGATCCTGATCCTGACCAGGTTAGGATCGGGCGCTTCGCGGCGGTCGAAAAGGCGGTTGGGAATGGCCGTTCCCATCGAATCTCCCTCGGCCAGCGTCCAGTTTCCCTGGGTGATCTTATATTCAAACCGGTTCCTCGGGTTGGCGATATCCAGGTAATACCTTCCGAGGCTATCTTTCCGGAAAGCAAAATTCGGATCTCCAGGGCTCCAGCCGTTGAGGTCTGATGCGAGGTATAACTGTCCGTTGGGGACGGGCAGGTGGGCTACCTGCTCTATAAGGATACGCAGGGGCTGCGCCTGGGCAGGTAGCATTGTGGGTAATGCCGCCAGGATGAGGCAGATAAGGGGTATGTACCTTTTATAAAGCATGCTGATGTTTCTCCATGGGATAATTTTAAGGAAAAAATTCAAAAAAAGCCAGGGAAAGGGATAAAAGTGGGGTGCATTACAAAAAATGTATCTGAGGAAGGCTTACCTGTTCTCCCTATTTTTTAACCCACTGATATACTGCACCATAGCTTATATTAAGTATCCGGCCGATTGCTCTAAATCCGACTCCTTCCAACTACATGGAAAGCGCAAGCCTCTTGGTATCAGCCGATTTAACATCCGAACTTTTGCCCGACTGTGTTCAAGGTATTAAGTGAACTGCGCCGTCACATCGGAGCCGGTTATCTGAAACGGTGCCGGTCGGGGGTACACCAGGCAAATGACCCGGAGAGGTTGATCAGGGAAAATCCGTAGCAGGTCGATCCGGGTGAAAATCAACCGTTTACTCAATATCCGGTGTGCTTTATATAACTGTATTTTTTTTTGCTAAATTCACATACAGTTTAAACCCTCTCAACCTATATGTCACTTCAAAAACTATATGCTTCCCTTATTGGTATCAATGCGTATGAAAATGCGAGTCATCTGAACGGTTGCATCAGGGATATCCTGAACTTTGATCGTATACTCCGGAGGATCTGCGATAAACCATCCAATAAGCTGGAATATCAGCCCCTGTATTTCCTGTCGCCACACCAGGCTGATCAGAAGGTCATTGAAGAGTATAGCGAAAGCGAAGGGGTTGAGCTGGAGTATCTGAAACCCGATTTTGCGCACGTTTCGGGAAAAGCGTTTGATCACCTGGCCCGGGCCCGGGACAAGGATATCTGCATTTTTTATTATAGCGGTCACGGATCTTATTCCCCTGCACCAGAGGTTTTTAGCCAAAGCCAGCCCGGTAAAAAAAACCAGACGCTGGTTTGCTGTGACAGCCGCTCAGGCGCCAGGGATCTCATCGATAAAGAGCTTGCATATTTATTGTATAAGACATTAAGAGATAAGCCCGATGTACATTGCCTGGTGATTATGGACTGCTGTCACAGCGGCTCCAATACGCGGGGCCTGCAAAAAAAGAGCGAAGCAGTATCATTCAGGCATCAGCCGGCATCCAATAAATTACCGGCTTTTGAGGACTACCTTGGGTATAAGGAAAACTTTTATACCCGGGAAGAAAACGGGCAGGTATCCTTTCCTATAGCCAGGTACGTTCAAATGGGCGCATGCCGGGAAAATGAAAAGGCGATGGACTCCTATGCCGGGGGGCTTTTCTCGGAAAACCTGGCCAGGTACCTCAACAACGGCTCGGGAAGAGATAGCTACAGGAATATCGCGCAAAACCTTGCTTCTACTATTTCATTGAAGAACGGCCTCCAGAATCCCGTCGTTTTCCCGGCAAACAACCTTATCGACCAGCCGTTCCTGGGAGGAAAGGAGATTGTTTATGAGCCTTCCTATGAGGTACGTTACGTAAGAGATCACTGGCAGTTGCAGGCGGGAGCGCTCCAGGGGATCGTACCGTCTGCGAATTCGGTGAAAACGATCATAAGGATAGTTCCGGAGAATGTTAAGGCGAAGGTAACCTCCGTCAGCGACTTTACTTCTGTGCTGGAAGGCGAAGGTTTGTCGGTACTGGATAAAAAAAACAGTCGCTACAAAGGCTCGCTGGTGAAGCTGGCTATTAAAAAGCAGGCCGTTGGTTTTTCTGACGAGCTTGATAGCAGGACAGAGCTGCGGAGAGAATTGAAAGACGCCTGGGAAAGAGCTGATTGCCTGTATTTTGAGCTTATCGGAAAAGGTGCATCTTCCCCCGATTATATCATCCGCTGCCTGGAAACAGAACAAGCGCGCTATTTTTACCTGACACAGCCCGGAAGCGACATGCCGGTATTCAAATCGGAAACAGATCCGGTTTCTTTTATGGATAATGTCGACAGCGTCTGTAAATGGATGCATGTCAAAGCCCTTCGGGTCGAAAACAGTATTTTCAGCAAAGACGATTTCATATTTAAGGTAGAAATCGTCGAAGGCAGGGAAATCACACCAACCAACAGGGCAGGAATGAAAGGAGTAGAACGCAGGGTTGTTCCGGGCGAACAGATCGATCTGGCCTATGTGGATAACCTGCTGCCGGCTATGAGATTCTCCGTAACCATCGCGCCGGAATCCAGCCTTCAGGAATGCTACATCCGGACGATGTACCTGGACAGTCTTTACGGGATCAGGACAGACATGTCGGAACCTGATTCCAGCCGGCTCGACAAGAATGGTAAGTTTAATCTAAAAATACGTCTGGATGGACGGTATCATGACCTGATCCGGTTCGGAATAGATGAGAAGTACGCCAGGTATAACGTCAATGAAATCCTGGAACAGTTAAAGATTGTCGTTTCTGCCAGGCCCAATATTTCGCTGGACACCTATATCCAGATGCCACTGAAGCTGGACGACACGATCTATTCAAAAATCAAAGCTCCGGAAGGTGCCGACGATGCTATCCCCGCAGCGCGATGGGCGGTATTCAATTTCCCGGTAAGGACTATAGGCCCGAGGAAGGAAAAGCTGCTTGGTGGAAATAAGGCAGCCGATTTTCAGTCATTCACCCTGCAGGCTCCGGCTGGTTTCAATGCTGTAGCGACTGCTGTGACCAGTGTGGATATCCAGGCATCGTCCAGGAGTGTCGAAAGGATATTTCCCGATATCTGGGGCGATACGCTTACTGAGGATTTTGCTTTCCCCGACGAATTCGGTGCAACCGTGGGCAGTGGCGTGGTGGCAATCGAGTTGTCGGCGCCTGAAGGAGGAAGCTTACCTGAGTTGAAAAAAGGCGAATCACTGATCTTGAAGCCTAAATTTTCGGGTCAAACACGGTCGGTAGACGAATATGAGTCGGCAACCGTTCCTTTCGGCTTCGACGAGGAAACAGGCCTTTATTTTCCTGTAGGTTACGAGGATTGGGGAGGTAACATCCACATCACCTGCCTGCCCCGGCCTGATTTCTCAACGCTGGCATCGGATGCGGTAACGACCCGTAGTATTTTCGGGTCGATAAAGCTTTACTTTAAGAAGCTCCTCAGGAAACAGTCTACGCAGCTCGTCCTGCATCAGTATACGGAGGGGAATTGGGAAAAGACCACCAATGAAAATGAGATAAGAGAGAAGCTGAAAAAGCTGGGTAAAGCGACGCTGCCTTTAATTATACATGGAATTTTCGGCGATACGAAGGGTATCCTGGAAGGCCTGAAGCTTGACACCGGTTTTTCCGGAAACGCTCCTTCGGTATTGTCTTACGACTATGAGAATCTTCAGACAACCGTACCGCAAACGGCGACGTTGCTTGAGCAACAATTGCGGAATGTGGGGATCGGCAATGAGGGTACCCCCAGGCTGGTTATACTGGCGCACAGCATGGGCGGACTCGTGAGCCGTTGGCTGATCGAGAAAAAAAGCGGCAGGAAATATGTGAGCAAGCTGGTGATGGCCGGTACGCCCAACGGCGGATCGGAATGGAGCCAGGCAAGCGACTATATATTTAAAGGAGCTGGTTTTCTACTTACGCATGCCTTAAATGTTTCGGGACCGTTGAAATACGCGATTTCGGCCCTCGGGTTTTTCATCAAAAAGCTTCACGACCCTCAGCAGACATTGAAAGATATGTCTGCGTCCAGCGAAATGATAAAAGAGCTGGCTCAATCCTCTCCGCCTGAAGGAATTCCCTATTCCCTTATTGGCAGCGATACGAACCTTTATCGTCACTATGACGGGAATGATACCTTCCTGAAGAAAGCAAAAGAGTTTTTTATGGAAAAAATCGTATTCCCCGGGCTTGATACGGCCTTGTTTAAAGACCGACCCAATGACATGGCCGTGACCGTAGAAAGCATGGAGAATGTCCCGGGGTTCGGAACAGGAGATAAGGTCGTCATATTGCCCGGCGATCACATATCCTATTTTTCCGATGAGAGAACCAGGAAAGAGATCCTGGGAAAACTATTTAACTAACCTTAACTACAGATTTTTGTAAAACCCTGACTATGAAAGGATATAGTTTGCATATCGGAGTGAATAAAGTCGATGAGACGCACTATCCCGGAGTCGCAACCTTAAATGCAGCCGTAAATGATGCGATCTGGTGGCAGAAATATGCGGAAGGCCTTGGATACGATGTCTTGTCTTTATACGACGAGCACGCGACGCTTCCGGCAGTAAAAAATCTGCTGAATGACTATGCACAAAAGATGGTGGCCGGCGACATCCTGCTGCTCACCTACAGCGGGCACGGCGGAGAGATTCCCAATCAAAAAAGCGATGCGACCGACCTGGAAAAAATGGACCAGACCTGGTGCCTGTACGATGAGCAATTACTGGATGACGAGCTCTATGAATGTTTTGAGGAGTTTGCGGAAGGAACCAGGATACTGGTTGTTGCGGATAGCTGCCATAGCGGTACTGTTACAAGAGCGGTGGGGCTGGATCTTACGAAGGAGCTGGAAGAAGGGATGAGCCGGGCCAGGAAATCCAGGGGGTTTGAAAGCCGCCAGCTACCGGAGGAAGTACAAAGAGCAGTAATGGCGGGCGCTTTTGACACTTGCTACAGACCGAAGCTGGAAAGATATGAAGATAAGCCCAAGCGTGCCGGAGTAAAGGCTTCGGTAAAGCTGCTTGCAGCCTGCCAGGACCACCAGGTTACCTACGACGGGGCCGAATACGGAATTTTTACGGAAGCCTTAAGAAGGATACTTTTATCGGACCAAAGCCGAAAGAGAGGAGAGGAGCTTATTGCCGCAGTCAGGAAACAATACAGCTATCCCCGGCCTAACTTTTTTGAGTATGGCGGGATTATCCGGTCTTTTGACGAGGGGGTACCTTTTGAAATCAATATCGAAAATGCCGGCTTAACCGAGGGCTACCGGGATCCGAAGCTTACGGATAGCAGGAGCTTTACAGAACCGGACGATCCCGAAAGCGGGGATATCGGTCGTAACGCAGTGGTAGTACTGGAGCTTGAGGACGGTGATATGCTGGCAGACGCGGCCGGAGGAGCGGAAATAAAAATCCTGGAAGATAAGTGGAGCGATAATTCAAGAAAGCTGACGCTGGAGCTGTCGGATATACCCTATCAAAACGGATGGGGCGCTGCCCATGCCCTTCAAACGCAACTGGAGAAAAGAGGAGTGGCGGTTTCGGTTGAACCTGTGCTGCATTTTAACGCGGACATCCGTCATTCAGCAGCCAGGGCGAGCGACGGCAGTACCGAATATATACCTGAGTGGCCTCCTGCAGGAGCTAACCCTAGAGTGAATATTGGCTGGCACCTGGACGACGATCATTCTCAGCTGGCGAGCGCCTCCGGACGGGTCTGGCAGAATCCTGAAGCCCGTGTACGGGTGGCGCATGTTGATACGGGTTATATCCAGGGCCATATCGGGCTACCGGTGAACCTGGAAGTGAGCAAGGCCAGGAGCTTTGTCTCAGGGGAAGTTAAGGAACAGGCCATTGATCCGCCGGGGGGACAGGACGGTCACGGTATGGGTACGATAGGAATCCTGGCCGGAAATAAAGTGCCGGCCGGCGCTACTTTCAACGAGTTTGAAGGTTATATCGGTGGAGTCCCTTTTGCTCACGTCGTGCCGATCCGGATCAGCGAATCGGTTATTATATGGAATTCGGACAATTTTTGCGAAGGGATCGAATATGCGCTGGAACAGGGATGTGAAGTGGTGACGATGAGCATGGCCGGGAAGCCCAATCCCCGTATGGCGAAGGTGGTCAATAAAGCTTACGAAGATGGAGTTGTCATTGTTTCGGCTGCAAGCAATTGCTGGTATAAAGGCCCGATGACGGTAGCCCCCAAGTGTGTAATATGGCCCGCTGCTTTTGAACGTGTAATCGCGGCAACCGGAGCCTTATATGACCATAAGCCGTACGATAAAGACTTTCTGTTGTCGGCCCGCCTGAGCTTTACTGCTTATATGCAGGGGTGCTGGGGGCCGGCCTCCCGTATGAAGAAGGCCCTGGCAGCCTATACGCCCAATACTCCTTGGGCTTCGGTGGGAAATATTTTTTCCCGCAGTGGAGGCGGAACATCCAGCGCCACGCCCCAGGTAGCGGCGGCGGCGGCCTTATGGATCGCGCATCACAGAAAAGATATGGAGGCAGCCGGTTTTTATGAGCCGGGCAACAAATGGAAGATCGTAGAGGCGGTGAGATACGCGCTTTACACTTCTGCGGCGAAGGAGGAGGTTTTTGCAGACTGGAAAAAATATTTCGGCAACGGGATACTCAGAGCAAACCGGGCGCTGGATATCGGAGTTCGGGACCTGGGGCCGTTGTCAAAATCGGCTAAGGCCGAATCCAGCTTCGGCGGCTTTTTCCAGATAGCAGGTTCTTTCTTCAAAAACAGGCGCTTGTTCAGGGATCCCGCAGCGGCAAAGCCACCCGGGGAAGCGCTCAGCCTGGAGTTGCTGCAACTCCTCCAGACCGACCCTGCTTTTTTTGAATTGTTCTCTACCCTGGACCTGGAAGACGGCCGGGAATTGGAGCGGCTTTTTTCAGATGCGAATTTTATTGAAAAAGTGCAGAGTTCACCCTATGCTTCGGAATTCCTGAAGCAGGCTGTTGCAAATTAGAGGTTTAACTTACACTATGGCAGGTAATTCTAAATTGAGACAGGTAAGCCGTGAGGCTTTATTGGAAGTCCGGCGCCCCGATGCTTTGGCTGCTCCGATGATCGAATTTGCAGGAACACGGGATATCCTTGAAAAACCAAGGGGCCCGGAGACGGAAGCGGATTCACGAGGCGGAACTATTGAAACCAACAACTACCTGTTGCTGATTGCTATCGATCATTATGTAAGAGAGTCCGGTCTGAGTAAACTTTACAACCCGGTAAGAGATGCCAATGCGCTTTTGGAAGTGCTGCTGGAGAGGTATTGCTTTGCGCCTGAGAATGAAACGGCTTACTACTTGCTGGGAGATCGTGAACGTGATTCGGGTAAAAACAGATACGCGGATAATACTGCAGAATTTCGTGTATATAGGGATTCTAAGATTATGTGCTTGTATAATGAGGAAGCTACGCCCAAGCTGGTTAAAAATACGCTTATTCAGATGTCCAAGAAAATGAAGGAGGAAAAAGATTCAGATCCCGGTAAATGCAATCAACTCCTGGTATATTTTTCAGGGCATGGTGTTCAGATAGAAGAAAACTTTGTGTTTCCCTTTTATGATTTCAATGAAGAGGATTCAGATACTTATCTCACTCTGACCGAAACTTTATCCAGGTTCCAAAAACAGAATGCCTGTGACAACTTTCTGTTTATAGTAGATGCTTGTTTTTCCGGAGATGCCCCAAAGGGAATAAAATCTGACAATCCGGGGCTGGAATTCTCCAGGAGAATACTGATGTCATCCGGAGCCGGGGAGACGGCATCGGACGGGGTCCCGGGTAAAGGCAGTCCTTTTTCCCGCGCTCTTTGCCAGTATTTGAGGAGGCAGATAAAGCACAATTATCTGAAGACCAAGGATCTTCACTATGAAATGAAACCTGATTTTGAAAGTTTTTTCAACAAATCCGCGCCCACCCAGGAAATGGATTACAGCCCTCTTCCTGAAGTGCAGGACGGAGGAGGTTCATTTCTTTTTGAGATCAGGGAAAAGGATATACCTCCCCTGGATCCGTTTGTAGAGAGTTTTATCAGCCATCTCAATTTCAAAATATCAAGAAATGTGATCAGTGAGGAGATAGACGAGGGAGTTAACTGCGACTATGTAATAGTGAGTGCCATCAACAAAAGTATAAGCCTCCACAAGATCCATGGAAAAGTCGTCTCCAACGAATTGCTAAAGAAAATCGAGGGTAAAAGGCTGGAGCGGCCCGTTGCTTCTTTTACATGGTCGGGTGGGGGTAATATATGGGATATTATACAAAGAGGCTGGAATTTACCGGTGACGGATACGGTAAAAAAGGCTTGCCTGGAAGGAATAGTCGACAGATTGAGATGTAATCCCGATCCGGATGTACGACGCTATAAAAACCCGCTATGCGTGCAGCTGTTTATAGAGAATTTCAGCCAGGATCAGACCGGAAAGGTACTGGATTTTTGCTATGAGCTGATCACCGGTCTGCACGACTGCAAAAAAGGGAGCCGGGATTATGACCCGTTGTTTATATTTCTGCTCGATGTACGGGAGGGGGATGTAAACTATTTTGCCAACGAAGAAATCATAGATAGCTCGTTTTCTCAGCCACTGAAGGATTCTACCCTGAGGTATTCTCCAAAGTTTATGCCTTTCAATTCGGAATCTATACTCACGAGGGGAGCTGCTGAAGATTGGTATAAGTATTGCAAATACCAGGCTTCTTTTGCTTCTGCCAGGTTTCTATCGATTGAAGAAGAAGGATGGCTAAAGGATTATTTTAACGGTAATAAGAAGCACATCGTCGATTTCATATACGACACCTGTCTGCGGGTGGGTATTGAAGCCAGTCAACTCAATTCCAGGCTCTTTTAAGTTTTTAAATGACTTTTTAATATGGATAAGACTATTATAAGAGATTACACAGGCACAGTCCCCCGGGAAATCGTGACTCCCCGGTTCCCGCTGGGCGAATGGGAAAAGGAACTCGTGGACGGCAGGATAAGGTATAGCTATAAGCGGGATGATAAGGAGAATATAATGACCAAAGAAGGTACGCCCATTGCACCCTATATTCCTTCTCAGGAGATTATTGAAATAGTGAGGCTGGCGCAGATATTGAAACGTCCTGTACTGATCAAAGGTGAACCCGGAAGCGGCAAAACACAGCTGTCGAGGGCCGTAGCGTATGAGTGGTATGGTGACAACTACAAGCAGCACTTTTTTGAGTGGAGCGTGAAGTCGACGTCCAAGGCGGTAGACGGTTTATACAGTTTCGATCACGTAGCGCGCCTGCGCGACGCACAGCTTGCAAAGGAAGATAGCGGAATCAGGAACAGGGACCGGAAGCACTACCGTACTTTCGGACCTATGGCAATGGCTTTTCTTACTTCCACAGCCGAAGAACCAAGCATATTGCTTATCGATGAGATCGACAAGGCAGACATCGACTTCCCTAACGATTTGCTGCTGGAGCTCGACGAAAAGAGATTTAAGATCCCGGACTCGGAAACAGGGGAGGAGATAGAGGCAGGTTATCCGCCGTTGATCTTTATTACCAGCAACGACGAGCGGGAAATGCCTGAAGCGTTTCTTCGACGTTGTCTTTTTCTTTATATCAAATTTCCCGGAGATGCGCAGCTCAAAACGATTATCCGGGCTCATTTGCCCCAATTGGTGGCAGATCAGCAGAAGCTGCTCGAAGCCGTTTCAAAAAAAGAGGAAAAAAAGCCGGCGGCAAAAGATTTTGTGGATCTGGCCATCTCGCAGTTCAGGGTTCTTAAAAAAGAACGCGAAGACGATCCTGCCGACAACAAAAGAGTCAGTACCAGCGAATTGATAGATTGGCTGAAAGCATTCAGCTATGACTGGCTATTTAACAAATCTTTCCGGGAAAAGGCTGAGAAGTATATCAGCAAATTTATCAATGACCAGCTCGAACATGGGATTTACAAAGACGAGACGCTTTCTGCCGGCGAGATTCTGGACCAGTATGTCAAAAAGTCTATTGCCAACTACAGCTTCTACCACCAGGTAGTGCTGAAGTCGTTTGCAGGGGTAAAAAAAAGGAAGGATAACCTGGATAACATCACAAACGAAAAACTCGACGATGGAGACGCCGACGCAAACTGACCGCCTGCCTTTCTGGCATTTTTTTCATCAGCTTGAACGTCATCTTGGTTATGAAAGATGGATCGAAAAATACAAGCTTTTCCTGCAATGCCTGTATGATGATCAGATCCCTTACGAAGCAGACGGAAGTTCCCTGCTGAAATTATGCAAGGTGCTGTATCTCCAGGACCAGAAAGACGAAAATAAATTCGGTGAATTGTTTGAGGAAGCCTGGGAAAAAGAGCATACGCAGCTTCGAATGCTTTTTGGGAATCGCGGGGGCCAATCAGGCGGCCGGAACCCAGATACCAAATCGGAAAAAACGAAGTCGGGAGTTGCTGAAAATTCAGGAGAACAGCAGCAGCCTGAAAACGCAGATTCTGACGCCAGTATGCCGGAAGAAGAAACAGACCAGGGAGGACCTGGAAAAGCCGAAAAGGAGTACTTTATTACACCACCTTCCATACCCGAAATTGCAAAGGATGGCAATAAAGCCGCAGAAACGGTTCGAAGGGGAAATTTTAATTTCCAGGATGAATATCTTCTCGTAACACGGCGGGAGATAGCCAAGGCGTGGCAATATCTTCGTTATCGCGAAAAAGGAAAGTTTACCGATGAGGTCAATATTCCGGCAACCGTAAAAAAGATCGCGAAAGAGATGCTTTTTACAGAACCCGAATATTTCCCGGGAAAGAAAAACAGGAATAATACGGCCATACTTTTCATCGATTGCTACGGCTCTATGACGCCGTTTCACGAGCTGAGCCGCAGACTGCTGGATATAGGGAGGAGGCAGGGAGGACATGAAGGGATGAAGGCTTATTATTTTCAGAATCATCCCCTGGGCTACGTTTTTGAAAAGAGCAATCTGACCCAGCCCAGGAAGATAGTGGAGGCGCTTGCCAAAAGCAACAGCTATTATACCAAAGCCATTATCATCAGCGACGCCGGTTTTGCAAGAGCTTATGGCTCCGAAGATCGTTTTAAGGCCAGGATGGAAATGCTGCAACCCTTTTTTAATGAGTTGAAGCCCAGGTGCGCAGATACAATCTGGTTTAATCCAATGCCCGAAAACCGATGGTACCAACCCCTTGTAGAGCAGATCGGCAATGCCGGTATAGCAATGGTGTCTATTAACAGCGAAGGACTCAATCCTTTTCAGAACGCATTGCGGGCAGTAATAACAGGGAGAGTGAAAAGCAACTGAAATGACCAGACTACCCGCCAATTTCCCCTCTATTCATCTCGATCTGGCGGCCAGACTGCAGATGGAATGGTTTTATTCCACATTTGTCGGAGAGTATAGCGCTCACTATCGTTTCGGCCACATGGTAATGCTGGCTTACTCCGCCATCCCGGCCTATATAACCCCCGATATGCTGTACAAGCTGCGCCAGAATTTTAATGAATATACCTGGCTGGGAAAGAAAGAAATTATTCACCCTCTGGCAGTCAGCGATGTTTTGTTGGCGCCCTTTTGTAAGCAGATCAGCTACGAGCTCTACAGGATGGACCATAACGTACGGCTTTCGCTGCTGGAATGGCTGCGAAACGGCATGGTTCCGGTAGAGGATGCAGAACATACGCTAAGAGCTATTGCACTGTTTGTAGAAAAATACGTGGAAACCGATCACGATACTGCCGCACGGGAAGGTCCGGTTTACGTAAATGAGCAGTTAATGGAGGCGATAAGCTACCGGGATCCTGAAGAAGTGGCCAGGTTCTATGCGGAAAAACTGAAAGCTGCCACCAGCGAGCGGGAAAAGCTGCTGCTGATCAATAAAATACTCAATCAGAAAGAGAAGGAAAATGTATTGGGCCCGAGCCTTTCAGACCAGGTTTTTAACCGGCATTTCGGAGGGGATGATTTTGAGATCTGGAAGCATCTGATCCAGGACAACCGGGAGGCGCTGACAGATCTGTTGCTGAAATCGGATAGCATCGGGAATGAAAGCAATGGCGGGCGAATTTCGATCACAACGGTGCAGCAGGAGAGTTCTGTCCGACTGAAAATTCCAGGGAACAGACAGGATGTCATTGAAGGGATAGACTCTAGGGTCAATGCCCGTAACTTTGCATTTATACTGGCAGGATCGGAAGAAGATATTGAGAATTGCTCGCTCTTCGCGGCTACATTGCATACTGTCTGCGATGATCAGAAATGGCTTATTGCGCATCACCCCGGCATGATCAGCCAGGATATTTTAGGACAGGTGCGGAATGAGTTATCGTCGGTATCTGCACATGACAATATCCTGCTGTACGTAAGTGCATCGGAGGTTAGCAGACCCGTTTCTAACCGGCAGATAGGAGAACTGTTTTCGGGAATACCGCATGAATCCTTAACTGTAATTCTGGACGGAGCGTTGAGAGCTTCACCTTACTGGCTGGATACAGGCAGGCCCGGACATGTTTTAATAGCAAAGTCTGCAGAGCCGGCCGGCTCAGGCTTCAGCAATACAGGGGGCGAATACCCCGGTCACGCTGAGTCTTTTACGAAGGCATTATGCGATGAGCTTGTCCGTACCGGTGGAATGATCAGCTATCGCGATCTCTACCTGGCCATAGTTTCCGGCAGGCAAAACGGGGAGCTTTCTACGTTCCTGGCGCTGGAAACAAACCGGCATAGCTATCACTTTAATTTTGGGTTCAGAGAAAAGAAGAGATCCGAAATAAGACGGCTACTCCTGTTAAAGGGATATCTCGATGAAAACAGAAGCCAATGGGATAAAAGTGCAGAACGCGCCTATCACCGTTTCCTGGGCGATACGGGTCTGCTCCCTGACATGGCGGAGGCAAAGAAGAAGCTGGAAGAAATGGCACAGCGCGATTTGCAGGATAAAAAGCCGGTTCTTCTTTTTATTTTTTCCGATGCGGTAGGAAATCGCCGCCCGCTATGGGCTCTGCAGGAAGAAATACACGCTGTTAAAAAAATGGTTTCCGGAAAAATGTCGGACTACTGTGAAGTAATGGTTTTTCAAAACAGGAAGCTGGCTGAAATCGACAGGTATGTCAAAAAACCGGAGAACAGGAACAGGATAGGACTCGTCTATTTTGCAGGCTACGATAATAACGGTAACCCGGCATTAGAAGATGGAGATATAGATGCGGCCAGATGGTGTGAATGGATGTATTTCCAGGAGCAGATTGAAGTGGTGGTCATGAATAGCTGTTTTTCGGCGAACCTGGCTTGTATCCTGGTCAATATAGGGGTGAGCCAGGCGTTCGGACACCCGGATGTTGTGCTTGATGACAATGTCGGTGAAATAGGTATAAAACTTCTTCGGGCAGTAGTGGAAAATGATATTGAGAGAATATTAAATTAAAAATCAGTCTTTGTTGATGGAACGGCAATCCTATAGCAGCAGGTTCAGTTCTTACAGGGCTTCCTGGAAAAGTGATTTTATGCTGCCCAGGTCCTGGTATACCCCTCGCGAGCAGAAGAAACCCGGCCTGAGAGCGCTGCTCTGGTCGCCTGAGCTTCAGTTTTCACCACGGTTTGGTGAAAAAAGCCAGGAAAATATACATCGGCTCAGAGAATTACTGCGGCAATTGTGCGGGCACAATCTCAAGGCCTATCGGCTCGAGGATTTGTCGGTAGCCGTAAGCAAACGGGAGGCGATGAGTCAGATAGAAGAGTTGAAATGGCTTGGAAGAGGAGATTGCTGCTTTATTTATTATGAAGGAATTGGATCCCTGGCTCTGGACAAGTTGGAGGTTGCAGAAAGTATCCCGGAGCCGGTTTTTGCAGATTCGGACAGTCATGAGCTTTCACTGACCTCTGTCTGGTCCGGCCTTGACAACATCGCAGAGGGAGTGCACGTGTTTATAGTGCTTAATTTTCATTATTTCTACAGTATCGATACACGCGGCTTCTACGAGCCCCGTCCTGGAAGCATCGCCATGCTGGAAAATGCTCTACGGTCTTTACCACTGGACCTTGATGCTTCCCTCAGTCCCGATGGATTTTTCTTTGAAGAGTTCATCGACATTATCGAAGCAAACGGTGCCAAAATGCGCTATTCCAACCTGCTCCGGCAACTGGAGCTGCGGTATTACCAGGCAGACCGGGAAAGAAAGCCGAGGTTGAGAACTTTTTCTGACGAAGTAGAGAATACTTATATTTTTTCGGGCGTAGCAGCAGGAAAGTCCGAATACAGGGTATACTTTAATGAGAAACGGCAGCAATGGGAGCTGAACGCCGGCTCGGCGAACGGAATCAGGCCGTCGCTCAGTTTTATGCATACGCATTTTGTACTTGACGACGGGCAAGAGATTAGTGTAAAAGATGTTTTTGAATCGTACAGTACGCTTATTGAGTTTGAAGAGGCGAATTTTGAGAATACATTCGACGCCCGGCTTCTTCAGAATGCATTGCCAAAATTGAAAATCGGCTATCATCCGGGGCTTGACGCCGGGATGCGAAGTTCTTTTGTCCGGGAGGTAGGCAGGTCCGACATCTATTTTATCGAACTGGTCAACGAGATTTCAGAAGCTACGTTCCTGATAAGGAACAGGGATTACGAATACTACCTGGTGCGCAACAGGGATTTCATGGGGGAACCCGATAATAGGCCTGTATTTTTCTATCAGGAAGACTGCTTTGAATTTATAAAGCAATTGGAATATATTGCCCAGTGGCAGGCTTTACTAGAATTGGAGAATCCCGGCAATGAAATGAAAAATGATGTGGAGGTCGTTTTTGAAACGATCGAAGGAGCGTCGTCCGGCTTGCCGTCTTTTGAAAGTTTTAAAGCAAATACTTACACCGATCCCGGCAGCCTGGATCTGTTCTACCGGAACGGATCGCCGCCGCATTTCCGATGGCGCGTATTACCAAAGGATGGTTCCGGGGGAGAATATCATGAAAACTCAATATATCTGACAAGCGCCTTTGGCATTATAGAGGTTTTAAATTACGATACCCGGCAAAAAAATCCGGATGACAGAGGTGAGAATTCTCTTTCGGCAAGCATGGATGGAAGGATGATCGGCCGAATAGTAGATGATTTTTATGTTGAGAACGGAATAAGGGAGGTACAGGATTACCTGCTCATCGTGGTTTCGGCTGAAAAAATGAACATCGGTCCGTTACTTCAGCCCGAGCTGGAAATAGAAAAAGCGACTACCAGGAGCTTAGGATATTTGAGAAAGGAAATGAAAAGCTTCGTATTACCCGGCCGCGACTATCTGCTGAAGAAAATCCCGATCCGTATCAGGTATGACGAACGCAGCTTTCAACAGACGATAGCCGATCTTGTGAAGGGAAGGCCTATTAAGGTTCAGGCAGATCTTCATAAAAACCGCTGGGGAGGAAAGCCGGTTAGTAATGGCTTTGAGCTGAGCGCGGTGGTAGAAAGGGTCGGGGGGGCGGAGTCGATGAAAACTGAGTTCGTTTCTGACACAAGGCTGTGGAATGTCACGCTTACCGTTAAAAATCTCACTGAAGGCTCGGTAGATGGAGCAGATGTAGCTTTCCTTCTGCATGATACCTTTCGCGACCCTCAGCGATTTGAGGTGTTTGAAGACCGGAAAGCAGAGATTTCGGTAATTGCCTATGAAGACTTCACTGCTGCTGCAATCCTTTACGACGGCACAGAACTGGAGCTGGACCTCAGCTATCTGCCCGGCCTGCCGGACGGCTTCTACGCCAAAATCGGCAGTCTTGCTTTTGAGGATCAGGTAGCAACGCTGCTTTCACGTAAGGAAATTGTATACCCGGAAGATCTGCAGAAAGGGCGGTGGGGCGGTAGCCCTGAGGCAGGCGGCAAGCGGATTAGTGCAGAAGTAGTGCCCGATGGCTCCACCCATCTTGTGACTTTGACCGTCGTATCGACCGGAAATGCAGGCGGTGAAGTTGCATTTCTATTGCACGACAGCTTCGATGAAAAAATAGCTTACCGGAAGTTGAATCCCGACAGGGCTGCATATTCGCTGCATAGCTATGAGGCCTTTACCGTCGGCGTTTATTTCAGCGACGGCACCGAACTGGAACTGGATCTGAACGACAGGAAGCTTGGGTTTCCGGACAGCTTCTATTATTCTGAGCCGGTTTGACCGGGCCCGATCCCGAAAAAACTCTCCCTCTTCCGACTGCACACACTAAATATTTCTTTGTATATTTCAACTGGATAACGTTTCCGGCCGGCAAACGGGTGGTATTTTTATTTATCATGCCGGTAAGCCGGTGCCTGCTGTGCGGTGATTCGTCCCGTCCGGATTTTTGTACTTTAAAAGAAAACGATTTTGGAAGAAAGACATATCAAGTACTATTCCAGGCATCTGGAGAAGGAGATCGAGATGCTTGTATTTGGAAATTGGGGATACCCGATCATCCTGTTTCCGTCTACCCTGGGCCGCTATTACCAGGCGAAGGATTTCGGGTTGATCGATGCCGTAAGCGGCTTTGTTGATTCGGGGCAGTTTAAAATATATTGTGTAGATGCGATAGACAGCGATTCGTGGTATGCAAAGCACCTCCATCCCTCTCAAAGGGTGCTCAATTACATACAGTATGATAAATTCCTCACCCATGAGCTTGTGCCGGCCATCCAGAGCGAGTGCAACGCTGATAAGATAGCCGTAGCAGGCTGCAGTTTCGGGGGGTATCATGCCGCTAACTTCGCGTTCAGGCATCCTGACAAGGTAGCTTACCTGATGAGCATGAGCGGGGCTTTCGACATGAAGACGTTTATGGACGGCTACTACGACGATAATTTCTATTTCAACAACCCGATCGATTATATGGCCAACGAGCAGGGCTGGCGCTACGGGCATATGAAGATCGTATTGGGAACATCGGAATGGGATATATGCCTGAACAGCAACGTGCAGATGTCGGGCATACTCAATCGCATAGGGGTAGACCACTGGCTTAATATCTGGGGATGGGAAAAGCACGACTGGCCGCTATGGAATAAGATGTTTCCTACTTATCTTTCCCGTATGTTTTCCTGAAAGACATCATCTCATTGTCATTGTCTCATCGTCTCATCACTTTATTCCAATGAAAAAAATAGGCATATTGTTCGGCATGGAGAATACATTTCCCCACGCTTTTGTTGAAAGGGTCAATAAAAAAAATATAAAAGGCATCGTTGCCGAGGCGGTCCAGATAGGGAGTGTCCAGCAGGCGGTCGCGACGGACTATGCGGTCATCATCGACCGTATTTCGCAGGATGTGCCGTTTTACAGGGCCTATCTTAAAAATGCGGCGCTGATGGGTACTGCCGTGATCAACAACCCGTTCTGGTGGAGCGCAGACGAAAAATTCTTTAACAATTGTCTTGCCGAAACCATTGGCGTACCCGTGCCCAGGACCGTGTTGCTGCCGTCGAAGGAAAGGCCTACCGACACGACGGAGACTTCTTTCCGGAACCTGAAATTCCCGATGGACTGGCACCAGATGTTTGATTATGTACGCTTCCCGGCCTATATGAAGCCTCACGCCGGCGGCGGATGGAAGAGTGTTTACCGAGTGACAGACCCGCAGGATCTCTGGAATAAGCACGAAGAAACCGGCCAACTGGTGATGATGCTGCAGGAGGAGATCGTTTTTGATGACTATTTCCGTTGCTATTGCATAGGCGGTAAAGAGGTGCATATCATGCCCTACGAACCGCGAAACCCGCACCATCTTCGCTATGCCTCCAGTATGAAAGCAAGCGGCCCGGCAGGAGAGAAGCTGCTGGCGACAATTCATGACTATGTGTTGCGTCTCAACAGAACCCTGGGCTACGATTTCAATACGGTCGAATTTGCAGTAAGAGACGGTATACCTTATGCTATAGACTTTTGTAACCCCGCTCCCGACGCAGATATTTATTCGGTTGGGCCTGACAACTTCGAGTGGATAGTGGAAGCCGCAGCAAATATGGCCATCGAGCGGGCCCTGCAGCAGGAACCCGGTAAAAATAATCTTACATGGGGTACATTTATCCGTACTTCGGCGATGAACCTGCCCCTTTCAAATCTTGCAAAAGGGGATGTGGAGAAAAAGCCTGCCGGGGTGAAAAAGAGCAGCAGCACTGCAAAGGCGAAAGCCCCTACCAAACGAACTAAATAAGCTGTCAATGGCATTGTTCACCCTAGGAATCGAAGAAGAATTCCAGACAATAGACCCTGTAACCCGAAACCTCCGGTCGCATATGTCAAAGATCGTGGACGGGGGGAAAATACTTTTAAAAGAGCGGGTGAAAGCAGAGATGCACCAGGCAGTGGTGGAAGTGGGGACGAACATATGCCATAACATCCAGGAGGCCCGGGAGGAAGTGAATTACCTGCGAAAAATGATCCTGGGCCTCGCAGAAGACCAGGGACTCTGGGTAGCTGCCGCCGGAACGCACCCGTTTGCCGACTGGGCGGATCAGCTTATCACCGACGATCCGCGGTATGACGAGATCATCGACGAAATGCGGGATGTAGCACGGGGGAACCTCATATTCGGAATGCACGTACACGTAGGACTGGAAAACCGTGCCGAAGGTATCCATATCATGAATGCGGTACGGTATTTCCTGCCGCACGTATATGCGCTGTCGACCAACTCGCCTTTCTGGTGCGGACGTAATACGGGTTTTAAGTCGTACCGTTCAAAAGTATTCGACAAGTTTCCAAGGACCGGCCTGCCCGATTTTTTCTCGTCCATACATGAATATGACGATTATGTCAACCTCCTTATCAAGACGAAATGCATCGACAACGGCAAGAAGATCTGGTGGGATATCAGGCTTCACCCGGTGTTTAATACGATCGAGTTCAGGATATGCGATGTGCCGCTGCGACTCGAGGAAACCATATGCCTGGCAGCAATTATGCAGGCGCTGATCGCCAAGATCCATAAGCTGCATAAGCAGAATCTTAATTTCAGAGGCTACCGCCGGGTGCTTCTGAACGAGAATAAATGGCGTGCGGCGCGATATGGCATACACAGCAAGCTGATCGATTTCGGAAAGCAGGAGGAAGTGGAATATAAAGTGCTCGCTTATGAACTCCTGGATTTTATAGACGATGTGGTAGATGAGCTGGGAAGCCGCAAGGAAGTGGAATATGTACACACCATCCTGGAACACGGCACGGGGGCAGACCGCCAGCTGGCTGTGTATGAGGAAACCGGCGACATGAAGGCCGTTGTCGACTACATCGTACAGGAAACGAGGATGGGATTGTATTAGTAATAGGTTTTTTTCTAAGTCGTTTTCCGGTAGTTCCAGATAGCCAGGCCGTTCAATATGCCGGCGAATATAAGAAGATAGCCCAATTCATTTTTGATTTCGGAAAATCCGCTTCCTTTTAAAACAATAAGCCGGACCACTTTTATGAAATGCGTCACGGGTGTGGCACCCGATATCATCCTGGCCCATTCAGGCATACTGTCCGTGCTCGTAAACAGGCCGCTCATGAGCATAAATATCATCATAAAGAAAAAGGCGATGAACATAGCCTGCAGTTGCGTATCGGCAAAGGTCGAAATCAGCAATCCAAGGCCCAGTAGGGCAACCAGGTAAACGGCCGCGAACAGGTACAGTACAGGCAGACTGCCTTTCGGAAAGATGCCATACACGACATACATTACCAGCAACCCGATTGTAAATACGACCATTCCCACGATCCAGAACGGGATGAGTTTTCCGAGTATGAACTGCCATTTTTGAACAGGCGTTACATTGATTTGCTCAATAGTCCCTATCTCTTTTTCTTTTACAATGTTCAGCGCCGTAATGAAGCCTCCGATCATGGTAAGCAATATCACCAGGATGCCGGGAACCATAAAGTATTTGTATTCGGCTCCCGGGTTATACCAGTTGCTGCCCGCTACCGAGATTTTTGCAGAGGGCTCTGTAGCCGCGTTCCCGGCCAGCTTCATATTTATATCGAGATTACTATTGAAATCTGCAAGAACGGAAACCAGGTAAGCTCCGCCCAGGGAGGCTTTTGTGCCGTTAATAGCATCGACAGAGAGGTTTACTTTCTGGCTTCCCTCGCGGACAAGGTTCTTTTCAAACCCTGAAGGGATCTCTACTATTAAATCAACTTTTCCGTACTCGATCATTTCCAGCCCCTCTTTATAGGAACCGGGATTGCCGGCCATCCGGAAATAGCCGGATGAAGCAATTTTATTTCTCAACTGCCGGGAATAGCCGCTGTGGTCGTGGTCAACATATGCTACATTGATGTTTTTTACCTCAAAATTGGCAGCCAGCGGCAGGATAACCAACTGAATAGTCGGCATTACAAACATCATGGCGAGTATCGTCCTATCCCTTAAAATCTGGCGAAACTCTTTTTGCAGGATGAAGCTTAATACTTTCATTGTAGCCTGATTTTAAAGTTTCTCAATGCAATAAATAGCAATCCCGAGGCCATTCCGGCCAGGATGAGCGTTTCCTTCCACACGTAGCTAAAGCCGAGTCCTTTGAGCATAACTCCCTTAATGATAGCATAATAGTATTTTGACGGCAGGATGTTGGAAATCCATTGAAATACTTTGGGCATGTTTTCCAACGGGAACATAAACCCTGTCAGCAATATTGTCGGCAGCATCATGCCCATCATCGATACCATCATGGCCGTCTGCTGCGAAGCGGTAATATTGGAAATGAGCAATCCCAGCGAAAGGCAGGTGATGATAAACAGGATGCTTTCTGCAAAGATCAGGACCAGGCTGCCCCTGATCTCAACATTCAGCAGGAATACTGCCAGCAGCAATATGATAATGAAGTCGATAACCGAAAGCACCAGATAAGGCACCGCCTTTGCAATAAGCACCATAATAGGTTTGAAGGGCGATACCAGCAGTATTTCCATTGTTCCCAGCTCTTTCTCACGCACTACCGCCACAGATGTAAGGGCAGTGCTCACGATCATAAACACCAGGGCGATCACGCCGGGAATAAAGTTGAGCGAGCCGTTCTGCTCTTCATTATACAGCTGTCTCATTTCGGGGATGATCCGGTAAGACAGCGTAGCATTGGGATTAAGCTCCTGCTGGTAATTGTTAATGATGATGTTCAGGTAATTGCTTACGGTAGTTGCAGTGTTGGGATCGGAAGCATCCGCTATGACCTGGATCCGTGCCCCGCCTGTTTTATACAGGTCGGAACCGAAATCGACCGGGAATAATATGGCGCATTTTATTTCACCGCTTTTGAATCGTCTTTCGATATCCTTGTAATTTAAAGCAGGCGCCTTAACCTGGAAATAGGAACTTGATCGTATTTTCGAAATGATCTGCTCCGACCTGACGTCACGGGCGTTGTCGAGAACGGCTATGCCTATATTTTTTACTTCACTGTTTAATGCAAAGCCGAAGAGCAGTATCTGCACAATGGGCATTCCGAAGAGAATCAGCAGGGTACGCCTGTCCCTGAATACGTGATAAAACTCTTTGCGTATAAAAGCCAGTAACTGTTTCATTTCAATCCGCTTTTCTTTTGGCTCCCCTGGCCAGTTGGTAAAATACATCATCCATGGTATCTGAGTTATACCGGTTTTTCAGGTTGAGGGGCGTATCCAGCGCTTCCACCCGGCCATCGACCATTACACTGATGCGGTTGCAATACTCGGCTTCGTCCATGTAATGCGTGGTTACAAATACGGTAATTCCACCGGCGGCGGCTTCATAAATCATGTCCCAGAACTGCCGCCTGGTCAAAGGGTCTACACCTCCGGTAGGCTCGTCCAGAAACACGATTTTAGGACGGTGGAAAACAGCTACCGAGAAAGCCAGTTTCTGCTTCCAGCCCAAAGGCAGCTCACCAACGAGTTTTCGGGCTTCTTTTTCCAAACCCAGCGTGGCGATCAGCTCGTTGCTCCGTTTTTTGATTTCGGGTCTTGAAACACCATACACACCACCGTAAAACTCTATATTCTCCAATATGGTCAGGTTATCATACAGGGAGAACTTCTGGCTCATATAGCCAATGTTCTTTTTGATTTTTTCCTGCTGCCTGTATACATCAAAACCTGCAACCGTGGCCTCGCCCGAAGTAGGATAGGATAGCCCGCACAGGATACGCATGGCAGTTGTTTTCCCGGCTCCGTTAGCGCCCAGGAAGCCGAATATTTCACCGGGCTCCACGTCAAAGGAAATCGCGTCGACGGCCTTAAAATCACCGAATTTCTTGGTCAGATCCTTACACGTAATCGCCTTATTTTCCATTGCCCGTTTCGCTTAGTGTTTTATTGCTGTTCTGCTCGTTCATCAGGCGGATAAAACTGTCTTCAATAGTCGGGGTTACAGGTTTCACTTCGAATCCGCCATGATTTCCCCCTCCTGCAAGCCGGATCGTATTGAATGCATCCGCGTCGTCTGCTTTCAGTGTGAGGTGCAGGTATTCGCCGAATGCATAGCAGCTTTCTACCCGGGCATCTGAACGTAAATCCTGCAGGAGTTTATAAATATTATCGGCTTTGGCTGCAAACAGCGGCCTGGGAAAACTTTGTACGATATTGCCAGGCGTATCGATAGACATGATACTGCCGGCTTCTATCAGCGCTATGCGGTCGCAGAGAGTAGCCTCATCCATATAGGGAGTCGATACCACAATGGTAATTCCCTGCTTTTTCAGCTTACCGAGCATTTCCCAGAATTCTTTCCTTGAAACCACGTCTACGCCGGTAGTCGGTTCGTCGAGGAACAAAACGGCCGGTTTATGGATCAGGGCGCAGCACAAAGCCAGTTTCTGTTTCATTCCGCCGGAAAGTTTTCCGGCCCGCCGGTTACTAAAGGGCTTTATCTGTTCATATATGTCTTTTATAAGGTCGTAATTTTCCCCGACGGTAGTATTGAATACGGTTGCAAAGAATGAGAGGTTTTCTTCAATGGTTAAATCCTGGTACAGCGAAAAACGTCCGGGCATATACCCGATGATATTACGGATCTCCCTGTAGTTTTTTACCACGTCAAACCCTTCAACGGTGGCAGTTCCGCCGTCTGCCACCAGCAGCGTTGTAAGAATGCGGAATATAGAGGTCTTTCCTGCGCCGTCGGGTCCGATCAGGCCAAATAATTCACCTTTTCTTACCTCAAAGGAAGCATCATTTACGGCTTTTACATCACCGTAGTTTTTGACTATATTTCTTACTTGAACGGAGACCATTTTGTCAGCCTATGTACCTATGTGATTAAATTATTTATCACTAAAAACGACTTCTCCGTACATTCCTATTTTCAGATACCCGTCATTCTTTACTCTTACTTTAATGGCGTAAACCAGATTGGCTCTTTCATCTTTGGTCTGAATGGTTTTCGGCGAAAATTCGGATTTGGCTGAGATCCAGGTGATCGTCCCCGGGTATTCTTTATAGCCCTCTTTACCGTCGTCGATCCTTACTTTCGCCTCTTGTCCCACTTTAATCTGTGGCAACTGGGAGCCGATAATATAAGCCCTCAGATCGAGCGTATCGGTATTAGCGATTTTATACAAGGGTTTGCCGACCAGCTGCATTTCGCCCTGCAAAGCATAGTTTACCAATACAGTCCCGGCGGTCGGGTTGACGATCAGCCCCCTGTTGATCTGTTCCTGGAGTTGTGCCGCCATTTTTTCCATCGGCGTTTTCTCGCTTAAAATACTGCGGTTTTGCGTATTGGTATTGTAGGTATTCAGCCTGATCTGCTGCTCGGTAACCGCGATCTGCTTTTTCAACTGGTCGATAGAGGCATTGATATCGTCGAGCTGCTTGCGTGTAGCTGCATCGGCTTTTACCAGGTTTTCGGTACGGGTCTTTTCTCTTAACTGCTGTTCCAGCTGTGATTTCTGTACTTCAAGCTGGCGGCGAACCAGTTCTACCTGGTCGTTCGGCGCAGTCATTTTTTGTTTTAGGGCTGCAATACTGGCTTCTGTCTGCTGCTTTTGGAGTTCTACTATACGGACATCGATCTGTCCGACCGTATCCCCGCTTTTTAACAGGCTTCCCTCTTTCACATGATAAGAGAGCAATATGCCGTTTTGCTGTGCCGAAACGATTACTTCATCAGCTTCGAAATTTCCGGAAGCATCATAATCATTTTCCTGTCTGCAGGCATTTAAAAGAAGCGTACCCGAGATGATTATTATGATTTTTTTCATTTTGGATTGATATTTTATTTTGATTGCCACAGATGCACAGATTTTTTACATTCCGCATTTTCATCTGTGCATCTGCGGCTATTTTAATTCCCTGTAATGTATTTTTGATTGTATTTAGCCTGTAACAATTGTATACCGTGAAATATTTTATTTTGCCTGGCCAGGTGCTCCGCATTTACTTTCTGGATATACTCGTGTGTGGTAATAACGCCGTTGTTCAACTGCGCTTCGGCAGATTTCGTTACCGATTCGCGCAGGACAATTGCTTCTTCATCCTGCCGGATCAATTCTATGTATTTTTTTACATTTTCATCCTGTTGGGCCATGTCAATACTGGTATTGAGCAGGAATGTTTCCCTGTCAGCGTCTACAGATTGCCGGTTGAGTAGTAAGGTATTTTTCTTATCCGACAACGTATAAAGATTTCCCAGTGACCAGTTGAATCTGATACCGGTTATGAACCAGGGACCGAATTTGTTTTCTAGAATATTCAATGTCGGCCGGCCGTACGCACCTTGTAAGAATGCGCTTGCCTGCGGAAGGTAACCCGATCTAAGCTCTTTTTTCTGTACATCATAAATGGATTTCTGAAGATCGAAAGCTCTTAATTCCGGTCTGTTTATAACGGGTTGGAAGGTTCCTGTTTCCGGGATTACCAGTTGTGTTGTTTCGGTCAGTTCAATGCCGGTAAATAACGATAGCATTTTCAGATAAGCCGCACGGTTGGACCTGTATTCCGTTGCTGCCATTTCGATATTCACTATTTCCGCTTTCAGCTCATCTACGTTGCTCCTGAACGCAACGCCGTTTTCAAGCGCTGCCTCGGTTTTCTTTATTTGTGTTTGCAAGGTCGCTTTGTTCAGCTCATTTTGCTTTAATTGTGCATCCATCAGCAAAATGGAAAAGAATATATTATTGATCCTGCTGTTGATGGTATACAGGTTTGTTTCAAGGTTTTGCTCCTGTAATTCCCTGGTCGCATTAAGCAGCTCTTTTTGATTTCGGACGCTGCCGCCGTCATACAAAACCTGGCTGATTTCACCCTGTATTTTATACTGGTCTTTGCTCAATACCGGCGGATGTATTCCTATAGCGGAAGCATTGCTGCCGAGCAGGTCGCCGTAATCTATTACCTGCGACTGGTACGTAGCCTGTCCTGAAAAACTTACCTGCGGGAGCAGTCTTTTATTGGCGTTCCGGATATCATACTCACTGGTTCTGGTGATCAGATCCATTTTTTTTATAGCAGGATAATTTGCCTTTGCCAACTGATAGCATTCTTCAAGTGAGAGCTGCCTGGTTTGTGCATTTCCCCGCTGTATTGCGCAACAAACAAGTAGAAGAATAAGCAGGTGTTTGATCATATCGGATTCCTGGTTTGATATATTGTTTTAATCGTTTGATTAGCTTCAGGTTAAAAAAATTATTCCGTTTCCATTATCACTTTTATCCAGCTGGTAATAAGCGTTTTCCGTTCCTGCACAAACGTATTGAAGTCCGGATACCCGGAAAAAAGTACGGGCCTTGCAACAAAGGGGAAAAGTGTCATTCCCAACAGGGAGGTGATGAAATGTACCGGCTCCACATCGGGCCTTTTCTCCCTTATCTGCCTGACGAGAGAAGAGTCCTTCAGTACTTTTTGTACCTGCAGTTTATTTTTGAAGCCTTCCGGGTTCACCCTTATTTCGCTGAAGACGAATAAAGGAAGCTCCGGGTTTTCGATCAGAAGGTCAGTATAATTTTCTACCAGGCTTTCTATTTTCTCGTCGAGTGTCAGTGCATCATTATTGATGATCGGAAATATTACACTGAAAAGCTGCCGGAATTTCTCCGACATAATCAGCTCAAACAGTTTCTCTTTGCTCCGGAAATAATAATTGAGCAAAGCCAGGTTAATGCCCGCCTCTTCGGCGATATCACGGGTCCTCGTGGCCGCATAGCCTTTCTGCAAAAAGACCTTACGGGCTGCCTCTTTGATCTTCTCTTCTGTAGATGTGTCCTTTTCTCCCTGTTTCTTCTGGTTAACCATTACCTGAATTTTACGTTACTACGGGGTAAAAGTAACATCGTATTTTTTATTATTCAAATGTTTTAATCAAATTATTAAAAATGAAAATACAGATAATATATAGCGGTATGCCTGGTCCGGCCGACCGATGCTCCCGCATAGCCCCGGTAAAATCATTGATATATGATACACGCATCTTTTAAATTTTCGTTTTATTGCCGTCAAAAAGATAAACCATTATGATACTCCAATCCTTGCTTTCTGAATTTGAGCACGAAGTAACCAACACCAGAAAACTGCTGCAAGCCGTGCCGGAGAAAGATCTGGACTATAAACCGGCCCCGATTTGCTGGACGATGGGCGAGCTTGCCCAGCATATAGCAACCATCTATCACTGGTACTCAGCTACACTGACCCGGGAGGTGTACGACATGGCGAGCGACCGCATCGAACGCGGCTCTCCCGGAGACATCAACGCCACGCGCGACCTTTTCGAGCAGAAGGTAGAACAGGCCAGGACTGCATTGAAGGCATTGACGGAAGAAAGCCTTCAGGACATGTGGACGATGAAAATCGGCGACCGGACCGTGCTTGGTCCTATGCCAAGGGGTATTGTAGCCCGTGGTTTCCTGTTCAATCATATTTACCATCACCGCGGTGAACTGATCGTCTACCTACGAGCCACCGGCAACAGGGTACCGGGCCTGTACGGGCCTACCTACGAGGAGTCGCAGGGGGCTAAATAGGCAGCTTAATTCCGGCCGGCTACGCATGAGATATATGTTTCAAAAGAACATAAAAGGTATCTTTGCCGGGGCGGTTGTCGATTATATTGTGCAGCAGACCCGTATGGGGTTGTATTAGTGGTTCCGGTATCAATTTCATTCTAATGAGTATTTCCAGTTTACGAAAGTATAGCCTTACCTATTTGCTTATACCCAACATCCTGTTTGTTTCAGGCTGGTTCGGTCTTCTCTATTCCATTCCCATAACGATTGCTTTGCTGTACCTTTTTTTATTACAGCTTAAGACTAAAGAAGTAGATTCCACTTTTTATATTCCGGGCAGCCGTATCTGGCTTTTCCTGGGGCTGGCTGTTTTCTGGACTTTTTGTTCAGGAACCGGCGGCCTGAGCTATCAGATTGCCGACTACGAGATTCACAATGCCAAATATTACGATCTTTTCAAAAACCCGTGGCCCATTTACTTTTCTGAAAAGGAGCGTTACGCCTGCTATTATTTCGGTTACTTCATCCCTCCTGCAGCCATTTCCAAATTATTAGGCCGATTGTCGGTAGAAGCCTTACTTGTATGGACAGTGGCGGGCTACTGGCTTGCGTTACTCTGGTTGTACCTGCTGCTAAGGAAACGGGTGGTCCTGGTAGTGCTGTTATTGTTTCTGGGAGGGGTGGGACACCTGGCCAAGGTCGCTTTCTACCTGGTTTTCACACAGTATACCTATAACAATCCTCCGTTCTATACCGAAATATGGGCGCTTTTTGACCAGTCGCGGTGGGTGACCAACCAGATCATTCCCATATTGCTGCTTTCGTCGATCCTGGTATATGATTCATTTATCAGGAAAAATCCCGCCGACACCTTTTTCCCTATTACGCTGGGCTTTATATGGGCTATTTTCCCGAGCATTGTTTTCGTGCTGCTTTTTGCTGTGATATTTGTCAGAAGTTGTTTATACGACCGGTATCCTTGGTTTAGGCCCCGGACCATTGCGCCGATGATTGTGGCGGGACTTGCGTTTCTTCCGACCTTCCTCTTTCTCAGCTCTTCCGATAGCACGCCGATACACGGTTTTATCTGGCAGTTTGAACCTACGGGGGAAATACTGGCCGAATATTTTGTAGGGGTATTGATCGACCTGATATTATTTTTCCTGATCCTGCGCGAGTTAAAAAGTCCTGACGACGTTGTCCCCCGCTGGTTCGTGATGGCAGCGCTCGTCATGTTTTTCATGATATCCCTTTATCGGATCGGATATTGGAATGATTGGTTCATACGTGGCTATAACCCGCTGATGTGCATTGTTTTGCTGGGTATAGTACGGGCGCTAGGCCATCTGTACGAAGCAAAAAAATGGAGGAATTCCTTTTATTTCAACGCAGTCATAGCCGTAATGAGTCTCGGCGTTGTTCTGCCCGCAAGTCATATTGTCAAGTCCCTGAAGCAAAACATCATCGTTTCAGGGCTCTATCCCGAAAAGTACCCTTTCAGCCCCATGCCCTTTGACGCGCATGAGAATACCTACGAAGCCCTGCTTTCCAGCACCCATTCCGGAGAGCTGGAGGCAAACCAGTACCTGTCGCGGAAAGGTTCGTTTTATGAGCGGTACTTGTCCAGACGGATTTCAGAAAAATCACCGCGGTGAACTGATTGCCTACCTGCGGGCCACCCGCAATAAGGTGGCGGGCCTGTACGAACCTGCCTGTGGGGAATCGAACAGGGCTAAATAGGCAGTTTAGCTCCTGCCGGCTACGCCTGGAATTTCAGGCGCAGCCGGCAGGAGAAAGGTCAGGCTTCTTCCGCCTCGCTGATCAGTTGCCTGGCTCGTGCCAGGAGATCTTTCAGCTTCTTCCCATCGGCGGTGCTTTTGGCTTTGCAGCAGTTTTCAACGAATTTTCTCAGCCATTCCAGGATGAACCTTACTTCTTCCTGCTCACCCGGATTTTTCTCTGAAAACCTCGTCAGCATACTCTCAAGCCGTTTTTGCATCCTGCGAGCTTCTTCGCATCCGGTTGTTTCCCCTTCGTCTTTTCCACCCGACGAACCGCCCTGTCCGGGACGGAAGATAAGGCCGGTCAGATGCCGGTAGCGGGTAACCTTTGCCCCGAGCGGGGTGGTAGCCCATGCAACTACCGAAACCGGATATACACCTGGCTGGTAGGTATCCTCAAAAAGACCTTTGTACCGGCCGTCGGAAGCTTGCTCCAACCTGATAATTTTCACTTGTCCGTCAGGACGGCTCACATGGGCTTCTACCGGCTCATTAAGCTTTACAGGCTGGCCGTAGAGCGTCGGCTCGAGCAGGAGGGTCATGGGTGCCCCGGGCTGGTAGGAGGTTTGTACGATCTGTCCCCCTAACCGGAGGTCGCTTCTCGCCTTGGACATCACAGAGTAGTAGAAATTGCCGCCCTGACCGCCTGAATTGTGAGAAGCTTCCAGGCGATAGTCTCCCTTTTTCCTGCTGGCAAGCCAGATCCGCCAGCGTCCGATATGGGCATTCGGCTTGTCGGGAAAGGCGGGAAACTGGCATCTGAAATAGACATGGCCGTCGCCGGGAATAAAGCTGAAGTTCGGGAAAACCCCGCCTGAATCCCCCGGCCTTACGATAGTACCGTCGGGAGCTTCCAGCCAGATCTCTACAGCCGGGTAACTGGCTGCTTTCCGGTAAACTACGATAAAATCGGCGGCAACATCTACCTCTCCAATGTATACGTCTGTGGCCTGTTCTGCACCCGGATACAGGACGTTGACCGGGTCCTGGACGAACGCCTCGTCGGCTACGTCGCTCAGGATCTGTACATACAGCTTTTGCAGAAGGAATTCCCGGTCACCGGCCAGCTCTCCGGTGATCTGTGCCAACCCGTTGTTGACGGAAGCCAGCTCAACCAGGCGGTCTTCCAACTGGTTGAGACCGAGGCCGACGGCAAAGACCCGCTGCCGGGGCGACTTGGCGCTAACGGCAGCGCTCGCGGTGGGAATATCGGGGTTTGCATTCTGGATGCCGTCTGTAAGTACCACTACCGCGCGTGACGAAGCAACGGCGCTGTCCAGGACGGTGCTTCCCAGAATGGTGCCTCCTCCTATGGAAGTACTTCCCCAGGGGCTCAGGTTTGTATTGGTAAGAACACCCCTGGCTGCAGCCCGCCCGCTGCCTGATACCGGGTCGCCGGCTACGACCAGCGACTGGAGGATATCACCAGGGTTGGCGGCCTGCTGATTGAAGCGGACGATCCCTATCCGGTCGTTGTCCTTCAGCAGGGAAATGTACAGGTTGGCCGCCTGGATGGCAAGATCCATTTTGGATGCACCGGGTACGCCCGTAGGCTCGCTCATACTGCCTGATCTGTCGATTACAAGCACGGAGTCTACCGGGGGCGGATCGACTGCACGGGCCGACAGGTTGAGCGTAACAGACGAAGTGATGGGGTCGTCGGGGGTGGTAACGGTCAATGTCCCGTTAAAGTCCGGTCCGCCGCTCGGTGGAGAGGAAAACGCGACGTATACACGCCTTGACGTAAAGGACTCAGCCGGAGTGGGAGCGGGGAGCGTAAAGTTGAGGACGGTCCCGGGGGCATAGTCAAATCCTGCCGGAGGGGTGCTCAACTGTACCTGCAGCTGTGATGCGCACGACGTCCGGATGTTTCGAACCTCGAACCAACGGTACATGGTCAGCCTGCGACCTACGTCGCCGAAATTGAGATTGAAACTGGCATCGGCCGTCTGGACCTGCATACTTGCAGAGGGGACACAGACGAATGCAGTAAGCTCAATGCCAAGGGTAGCGGCATTACTGGTGATCAGCAGGTTACCGGTACGTGTACCGCTCGTAAATACCGGACCGAATGAAACGGAGATAGTCCGGGTCTGTCCGGCTGTCATGGTCGAAACCGTAGCTGGAGTGGCAGAGAAGTTAGGGCTGGTGCTCGTTAACGAGATACCGGTTACCGGAACTGAGCCAACGTTGCTGATGTCGAAGGTAAGTGTCATGGCGGAACCGCTTCCCACACTTCCGAAGTCGAGCACGGAGACAGAGGCTGCAAGCGTAGGTGTGGTGCCGAAAAAGGGGCGCAGGCGATCCTGGATGGCTTCTGCACAAACTTTGCAGAAAGGCTGGCTGGAATTCCGCATCCGGCAGGTATATGCGGGCCGGTAAAGGCCGCAATGGTAGTATCCTGCTCCTTCAAACAACCCGATTTCGGTGTCTGACGGCCTGACGTTCGGCCGGGTGTCACATGCCGAGCAATCGGGATTCTGCATGGTCGGGACGGGTGTGAGCGGCCCTACGAGATGCGCCCACTTCAGCCCCGCAAGGCTCGCGGTAGCGGTGATGTTCGGCTCAACGGGCTCGCCTCCCGGCGCGTTGTCCTGCGTGGTTTCCCCGCTGCTGCAGCCTGCCCAGTAGCTGTATTCGTCGGCCAGGTCAAAGGCCGCATGGCCGAGCTCGTGCATGACAACGTCGAGCCAGTCGGTGCTTAATGCCGTGGCGAAAACATTACCGCTTGCACAGCCGCCCCGGTTCGTACTGTTTACCAGTACAGCAGCTGCGTGCCACTGAGGTAACTGCGCGTTGAGGGTACTCCTCACCAGGTTCCAGTCGCATGCGAGGCACCTGCGTATCCCGGAGGAGCAGTAGCTGGCGTCGAAATAAGTGGCGGCAGTAATGGGGGTTGCAGTGGAGCCGTCGCCGCAGGTCCCGGGAACATCTGCCCCGGCGTCGTCCGAGCGCACATTCAGCCTGTGTATGTTGATAGCGCCGAGAAGCCCTTCGCTGAACCACGGCTCGTTCGTAAATGCGTCTACAATTTCCTGGCAGCGATCGTTAAAGTCGGTTTGCGCAGCGATGGTATCTTCCTGGAAACCCTCCGCTACGATCACTATGTTGAATCTCTGGTTATCGGGGCCATTGTCAAGAATCTTGGTAAGCCCTAATATTTCTCCGTCTGAAGCAGCCATAAGCGTTGTTTTTATACGGTTATAAGATGGTGTGGTTGTGTTGTGAAAACCCGGTATCAGCTACCGGTCCTGAGGAAGCAGGACAGGATCAATGATGATGTCCTCCGGTCGGATCGTCCTTTTTGCCTTCAGTCCCGCCGAGTTTCAATACGGTCCGTTTGGGAGCGCTATGCTTTTTTTCATCATGTGCCTTTCTGCCTGAGGTATTGTCTACCAGGTGAAGCTGCGAGACTTCCTTTGTGCCCGGGATCAGCACCTCGAGCGTGAGGTCGTGCGGAGGGTGGTCCAGGCGGTACATACGGCCGTTTTCTTCGAACTGTTCCATTCCCAGGAAAGGATCGTTGAGGACCTGGCGGTGAAATATTTCTCCTTTCTCATTGGAAGCCTCTATCCAGAAGCCGAGGCTCTTTTCGCCGTCGGGAAGACGGGCCGGAGCCGGCAGCGTCATACTTTCGACATGCACTTCCCCGGTGATCGCCCATTTCTGCCCGTCCCAGTGAATGGTCACCCGCCGGACCGGTCCGGGATGCCTGATCCCGACCAGCTTGGGTTCTGTTTCTTTTGTCATAGCAGTTAAACTAAAGTTGAGTGGATAAAAAGTTACCGGGCTTAACGTTCTCATAACCAGTATGAAAACCGCGAAAACCTGGTCAAATATAGCCCGGGTCCATGCAGAGATTCAAAGTAAAATGATTGAACGGCAGTGTTTTTGACTGAACGGTAAAACCATCGGGCGAAAGTTGGCTCTGAATTCTAAATAAAATTTGCGTAGCTAAATAACTACACATATATTTGTAGTCGAATAACTACGCAATGAATCTGAGACGAGACGTATTCCAGGCAATAGCCGATCCGACCAGGAGGGCAATATTAGTGTTGCTCGCATCCCAATCCATGACAGCCGGTGCCATAGCTGCGAATTTCGACACGGCAAGACCGACGGTTTCCAGGCACCTGCATATCCTGACAGAGTGTGAATTGCTACTCCCGGAACAGCTGGGACGCGAGGTTTACTACCATCTAAACGCAGGGAAGATGAAGGAGATAGCCGACTTTATAGAGCCGTTCCGCAGGATGTGGGACGAGCGGTTTGACAAGCTGGAAGCTGTAATGAAAAAATACAAATCCGATCATTGATTTAACATGGAGAGAAAAACAAAGGTACATGCCGAAGACGGCAAACAGGACCTGGTCATTACCAGGGAATTCGAGCTACCGCTTGAACTGCTTTTTAAAGCATATGCAGAAGCCGAACTGGTTGAGCAATGGATGGGCAACAAGGTGTTGAAACTCGAGAGCAAAAACCATGGAAGCTATCTCTTTGAGGTGAGGGATCCCCAGGGAAATGTAGCTTTCAGGGCAAATGGGGTGATCCACAGCTTTATTCCGAACAGTAGCATCACGCGGACTTTCGAAATGGAAAATGCACCTTTCCCGGTTCAGCTCGAGTTCCTGGAGTTTGAAGAGCTTGGTCCGGACAACTCAAAGCTGACTATTCATATCGTATTTAAATCGGCGACCGACAGGGATAATGTGCTGAAGCTGCCTTTTACATACGGCATCAATATGGCCCACAACCGTTTACAGGAAATCATGGAAAAGTTAAAATAAATTAATTATGACAAAGACAAAAAAGATCATATACTGGATCGCGACGCTATGGCTTAGCCTCGGGATGGTATCGACCGCGATCGTGCAGCTTATTCCCTTGGAGGAAGAAGTACAAAAAATGAGCGGGTTGGGCTACCCGGTGTATTTCCTGAGGATTATAGGTGTCTGGAAGCTATTGGGAGTCATAGCCGTCCTGGTTCCCCGGTTTCCGCTGGTAAAAGAATGGGCCTATGCCGGGTTTTTCTTCCTGATGACAGGCGCAATTTTTTCACATCTGGTGCATGCCGACGCAACAACAGAATACTTCGGCCCGGTTTTACTGCTTGTCCTTACGGTTGTGTCATGGTATTATCGTCCTTCGGAAAGGAAGTTGATTACAACCTTTTAACGTATAGCAGGATCTTCTTTATGTTAATCCCGTTGCTATGAGAAGACTCTTCTGTATTGTGCTTATGCTGTCAGCAGTCTCGGTGGCTCATGCTCAATGGACCGGTAAAGCCGGTGTCAATTTCGTACCGCTCATTGCTACAAGCACCGAAGTAACTTCCGAATTCAGTAACAGGTCGTGGTATGCATTGACAGCAGATGTTGGGTACACTTTTTTTACAAACCACATCGGGATGTTTGACTATAAAGTGGGCGATTCCCATAGAAAAAGACGCACTTCGGGCTTCTACAGTCGCCTGGGCGGTAGATTGTACACCCCCGGTTTCGGACCGTCGCGCGAGGTACGGTTTTATGTAAACCCTTTACTGGTCATTTCAAATTACAGGCAGACGGCAATGAAGAGTTCGTATGAGGACCCTGAGCTGCCTCCTGTCAAAGTATCGGCTTCAGGAACGGTGCTGATCCCGGCTTTGCGGATCGGGTTTACGCGGCCGGTTTCCAAAAAGCTGACTATCGATTTCGGAGTGCAGAAAGCACTAAATCCCAATCGCGATGACATGATCGGTACCAGGTTAAGGAATTATCAGCCAGGTGCCGGCAGTGGCCAAAGCACTCCTTTTATGGGCTACCTGCAGGGCTACTTTGCGTTAAAAAAGAGCCTCTGATCTTTATAGATATTGTACCAGACAGCCATTTGATGCTATGAGAAAATTTTCCTTTTTAATCATTACCCTGTTCTCCGGCCCGATGACGTATGCCCAATGGACCGGCAAAGCCGGTATCAATCTTATTCCTGTTATCACAAGGAACGTTGAGGTGACATCCGAGTTCGGCAACAGATCATGGTATGCGCTTACCGGCGATATCGGCTATACTTTTAATACGGGCCATGTGGGTTTCTTTGATAAAGATGTGCACGATTTACATAATAAACGGCGTACATCAGGGCTCTATGCGCGTTTGGGGGCAAGGTGGTATACTCCTGGTTTCGGGGCGTCGCGCGAGGTGCGGTTTTATGTAAACCCTTTACTGGTCATTTCGAATTACAGGCAGACAGCAATAAGGGATCGTGAGCTGCCTCCCACCGAAGTATCGGCTTCAGGCACCGTGCTGATACCTGCTTTACGGGCCGGGTTTAGCCGGCCGGTTTCTAAAAAGCTGACCATCGATTTCGGAGCACAGAAAGCACTCAACCCCAAACGTGACGATATGTTCGGGATAAAGTCAAGGAATTACCAGCCCGGGACCGGCAGCGGTCAAAGTACCGAATTTATGGGCTATCTGCAGGGATATCTTACACTTAAGATTGGATTCTGATTTTTACTGCTTTAATCCCATTGACCGGTGACCATAATACATTGATGACCAGAATATATCTTTGGTATGAAACTGCCAGGTAATATCATCATCTTACTGATTATCTGCGCCGGATATGCTCAATAAATCGGTAAATGATCTCCTGGTACACATCGTTTTGCGTCTCGTGACAATGCGCACATTAATTTACGGAAGAGGATTGGACAAAATCTGAAAGTTGGTAAATTGCAGTTTATAAACAGGTCGTTCCTATAAATGCATAGTTTTTATCAGAACTCTGTCTGTTGATTTTATACTTTTATTCCTGATCGTAATAAATGTCTATACTTAAGTTTTGTGGAATCGTATATGCGGTTCTGTGCTTACACGCCCTGTCTCCCGCCCAGACAATTATTTATGTTGACGCATCTGCTTCCGGAGCAGCCGACGGTACGAGCTGGAAGGATGCCTATGTGTATTTTAAAGATGCTACCGATCAGTTGAACAGAGATCCTTCTACTGCTTATGAGGTCAGGGTGGCGAAAGGTACCTATTACCCGACAGGCTTTCAGAACAGCACTGACCGGGATGTTTCATTCTTTATCGTCCAGCACGATGCGCTCAGAAGGATACTGGGTGGATACCCGGCCGGAGGAGGGCAGCGTGATCCTGCAGCTCATAAAACCGTACTGAGCGGGGATATAGGTGTGCAGGGCGACTCTACCGATAATTCCCGGCAGATTTTGCTTTTAGGAAGTCCGAGAGCAACCGCAGACAGTCTTATCCTGGACGGCTTTACCATTTCGGGAGGATATCTCAATTATATCCCGGAAGGAGAAGATTATATCTATACCAATGCGTTGAATGATGAAATTCGTATAGGCCTGAATCAGAGAGCTTCCGCAGTTTGGTTGTCGGCTGCCAATGGCGGAAAAACACAGATCAGGAATTGTACCATGGAGAAGAATACCAGTGAATTAATCTCAATTTTTACTGTGGGAAGATCACGCCTATCTATTCTTAATTGTATTTTTTCTGGTAACTATGGAGGTTCCGGTGGGGCGTTGAATGTAACGAATGGAGAACTGCGGGTTGAAAAAAGTGAGTTCAGGAACAACATTGCCCGCAATACTGGTGGGGCTATTTTTACCGACAACAGCTCTGTTTATCTTTCAGAGAGTACTGTGTCGGGTAACTTCAGTCATTCATTTGGAGGAGCGATCAGAATTGATAACTGCGAGCAGTTGTTTGTAGATGGTTGTATTATCTCTAATAACGGAGCTACAGGGTTTGGGGGTGCCATTTATCTTAACAATGTTCTGAATGCAGATTTTGAGAATACCCTCTTTGCCGGAAATAAAGCTGCTTCTTTTAATGCAAATATATCAGTAGCATTTCGCGGTGGCGCTATTTTTAGCAGTTTCTTTCGGAGTGAGGGGGCGGATGATTCCTGGTTAAACTTTCTGAAATGTACTTTCTCATACCTGTCCAAAATAAAACCTGAGAGGGCATAAAAACGGGAGACTCTCACCCG
>CAZLGW010000032.1:1647-68376 GCA_964559125.1 uncultured Cytophagales bacterium | reverse complement strand
AACGCAGCCTCGACATGCTCGACAGCTCGATCAGGGAAATGCGCCGGGTAGCACATAACATGATGCCCGAAATACTGGTACGGTATGGGCTGGATACGGCCTTAAAGGAATTCTGCAACGAGGTTGACGGCAGTGGTGCGATCCGCACCAGCTACCAGTCGATTGGTATGGAGCATACGGCTATTGAGCAAACTACCGCAGTGACGGTGTACCGCATTATACAGGAACTGGTGAACAATGCCATCAAACATGCCGAAGCCGCACATGTGCTGGTGCAGGTACATGCAACCCAACCGGAAAACCTGCTTGTTATTACGGTAGAAGACGACGGAAAAGGATTTGATACCGCATTGCTAAAACAACCGGGTGGTATGGGTTGGAGCAATATTAAAAACCGGGTCGACTTTCTGAAGGGGAAACTGGATGTGCAGTCGGAGCCAGGGAAAGGGACTTCGGTTTTGATTGAGATTTAATACCTCATTTCCCCAACCACTTATCAAACCACCCAAACGCATCTCTCTGCATTTCGAGGTCGAATTTGTGCGGGCCTTCGTAAAAGCGGCAGTCGTATTTGTCGGCGGCGCCGGCTTTGACGAAAACGTCTTTCATGATCTTATCGGCGGCTTTCATTTCAGGCAAGGTGTATAACCCGTCCTGGTTATCGTTGAGCACCATAGTGGGCAACGGCACTCTTAATCCCAGTATTTCCGGGAAATCGAGAGAATTGGGTAATATGGGCACGTAGGTCATCCAGGTATGAGTGAAGGATTTATTAAGCGCAAAATCCTTCCATGTCGACATGAATCCTACGCAGACGCAGCATTTGATCCGTTCATCCATACCAGCCAGGAAAACGGTACGAAGGCCTCCGCCGGAGAGTCCGCCACAACCCAGGTTTTTAGCATCTACGTCGCTGCGGGCCGCCAGGATATTGAGCGCAATCCGGTCTTCGCTCATGAAAACTCCCGGCCAGGTAGTCCCTGCACAAAACAGGGATTTGGCCATGATATGCTCATGGTACCCGGCCCACCGGTTATATTCCGTGATATTTTCCCTCAGTTCGGGATTCTCATCCGACTTTCCGTCTGTGCTGTTGTCCCCCCATTTAATCGGCGACATATCGCCATACAGGACCCGCCGGCTCCCGAAGGTAAAAGTATCATGTACCAGGACTACATAACCTTTTTTGGCCAGCTCATTGGCCCAGGCAGCTCCTTCATAGTATTGTTCCTGGTGCTCTTTCATCATCGGGTGCTGATCGTCGGAAACCCTGGTGATTTTTCTCAGGCCAAAGTATTTATTCCCGCCATGATCGTGCAGGCCGATTATTCCCGGAAGCCTGCCTTTAGCATTAGCCGGTTTGAGTACCACTGCTTTCGTCGGACGCCCGTAGGGAAGTTCCCAGGAAATCTCTTCTACGGAAAGGCCGTCGTACTCATATTTCCTTTCCAGCTTTACGGAAGGGGTATAATCAGCCCCGGGCGATGCCACACACCTTTCAGCTTCCTGTCTTGCGGCTGCCTTCCATTTTTTGAGATCAGTCCATTCCTTGTTTCTGAAAGACAATTTGGGCAGGCCTTTCTGCAGGGACATCGCCCAGGGACCATACTGCCCGATGATACTCTTTTCGGTTTCCATTAATTCCGGGGATTCAAAAGTCAGGCCAGGCAGAAATTCACGTCCGACCATAGGAAAAGAAAGCGCCAGCGCGGCGGATTTACGGAGAAAATCCCTCCGGTCGGAAGATGATTCAAAGGACTGATCCATTTTTGTCGAAAGGTTTTAAGCTGTCAGTGGTCAGTTATCAGCAGTCAGCCGAATACGGGGCTGATTTCTGATAACTGACAGCTGATAGCTCTTTCATACTAAAACCGATACTTCGTCGCCATCTACTGAAATCAGGGATGCCGATTTTTCATCGAGGTAGAAATGACAATCCGGGTGTTCCTGCAGGATACTGGCCGGGAACAGGTTACTTACCGGCTGGGTAAGGCTGTTTTTTACCGCCTCCGCCTTTCTTTCATCAGGCACCGAGCAAATGATATGCTTCGATTTCATAATCTGCCTGATCGACATGCTGATGGCCTGTGCCGGTACCTCATCCAGGCTACCGAACCACCCTTCATTCAATTGCTGTATCCGGCAGGGCTCATCAAGATCGACTACCAGGTAAGGCTCTTCCGTATCGAAATCGGCCGGGGGATCATTGAATGCAAGATGCCCGTTTTCACCGATCCCCACCAGCGCCACATCGATAGGATGATTCCTTATCAGGTCGCCCAGCTTTTTCCTTTCCTCTTCCGTTTCGGTTTCACCGTTGATAAGATAAGCGGCGGCTAACGGCGGAAGTTTTTCGAGAAAGCGCTCTTTAAGATATTTCCGGAAGGAAGCAGGATGCGAAACAGACAGGCCGATATACTCATCCAGGTGGAACATCGTCACTTTCGACCAGTCAATACCTTCTTCCGCGACCAGCTGCTTCAGCGTCTCAAACTGGCTTGTACCCGTAGCTACAATAAGATTGGCTTCTCCTTTCTCTGCAATTGCCTGGCGCAGCAGCCCCGCAGCGTGAGAACCGGCTGCTTTTCCCAATTCAGCCGCCGTATCAAAAACTAAAACACTCATTTGGTTATAACTATATTATGTAATCAACTTTTTAGCTCTTCACATTAATCCCGGTATTCCCTCCCTTCGACATAGTGATATCGACCGGTTCGTTGGTTTTCCAGGAGCCACCGGTGAAATCCGGGACATCTATTGAATTCGAACGGTTTGCTATCGACCACTCGCTCAGCGGGATGATCGAACTCCAGGCGGCTGCATCATACACATCCATATCCAGTGCCAGCCCGTTCCGCAGACAGTCGATCAGGCGCCAGTCCATCAGGAAATCCATACCGCCGTGCCCTCCTACTTTCTTGGCCAGCTCTCCTATCCTCTTCACTATCGGCGGTTCAAATTCCTTCTCCAATGCCTTGAATTCTTCCTCATTCAGCCATTCGTGCCCTTTCGCAATCCTTGCCGGCGCCGGATACTGACGGGCACATCCTTCGGTACCGCTTACGAGGTGGATCCTCGAATAAGGCCGCGGGCTCGTTACATCGTGCTGCACCATGATCGTCTTCCCTTTCTTTGTGCGTATAGTAGTGGTATTCATATTGCCCCGGTAGGTTTTTCCTCCGAACTCGGCATAATCGGGATCTTCTTTGGCAAGCTTGTCTGCCCGGTCTTTAAGCATAAAATCGTTGCTCGACATCGAAACGAGATAGTCGTACTGGTCTCCGCGGTTGATGTCCAGTATCTGGCTGACCGGTCCGAGGCCGTGCATGGGGTAAAGATTTGCGTTTTTCTGGTTTTCACGAAGCCTCCAGAGATTATAGCGGCCCTCCTTCTTAAAAAGAGAATCGAAAAGGTCGTGGATATAGGCGCCTTCCACGTGTACGATTTCCCCGAAATATTTCTGGCGCGTCATATTGAGCGTCAGCAATTCGAAGAATCCGTAGCAGCAGTTTTCCAGCATCATGCAGTGCTTTTTGGTACGTTCCGATGTTTCCACCAGTTGCCAGCATTGTTCCAGCGTGAGGGCTGCAGGTATTTCGGTAACGACGTGTTTCCCTTTTTCCATCGCATAAAGCGCCATAGGAGTATGCAGGCTCCACGGGCTACAGATATAAACAAGGTCGATATCGTCCCTGTCGACAGCCTCCTTCCAGGCATCTTCGCTTCCGGTATAGCCATCAGGAGTTATGGAATGAGTGGCAAGGAATTCTTTGGCCCGGTCTATTTTCGCCGGCACAATATCGGCAACGGCCCGGATTTCGGTATTGGCAATATTGACCATTCTTTTAAGAGCCCCGAAACCGCGGCCTCCGATCCCCAGGTAGGCAATTTTGACGGTGTCAATTGCAGGCGCCGCATAGCCTGTCATATTGAAAACCTGCTTATGCTGTTTCTTCGCCAGCTCGAGCGTCTGGGGAAAATTGGATGACGCGCCCGCAGGCTCTTTTGAACAGGAAACCAGGCCTGCTGATCCGCTCATAGCCAGACCGCCCAGGCCGGCAACTTTCAAAAACTCTCTTTTATTCATAATTTTTACGTGGTTTGGGTAGCTCGTTTTAATATTGTCAAGGGTAAATAAACACCCGTTTGTCGTTGCAAAAAGCAGATTCCCGGGCAAATTCTCATGTATTATTACAATTTTACAAAAATATACCTCCCACGATGCAGCTTCTCCAACTTATAATACTGCAAACGTTCTCGAAACTACCGTAGAAAGGCGTTCGCGCAGATGAGTAATCACCCGGGAAATCGCTAAGTTTACGCCCGTAAATATTTAAACCATACCCGGTATTTCCCATGCGATTGAACTTTACTTTTCTGTTTTGGGCGCTGACAATCCCTTTTTTACATGCCCAGGAATTCTATGAACTGAAAAAATATTCAGTTGCGAATGCCGAACAGGCAGCCCGCCTGGACGACTACCTTCAGAATGCCTACATCCCGGCCGCCAAAAAAGCAGGCGTGGCGAGGATCGGCGTTTTCAAACCGGTCGCTTCCGATAAAGATAATTATGGCAAACTGGTATTTGTGCTGACTCCGTACTCCAGCCTCAGCCTGTTCGAAAGACTTCCTTCCATTATTTCAAAAAACAAGGAATATCTTTCGAAAGGGAAAGATTATATCGATGCGCCGTATGATAACCCGCCCTACCAGAGAATAGAAACGACATTGCTCCGCGCTTTCTCAGGAGCGACCAGGCACAGCAAGCCCGATCTTTCTTCGCCCGCATCAGAAAGGGTATACGAACTGAGAAGCTATGAAGGGCCGACCGAAAAACTCTACCTTAACAAGGTCGCGATGTTTAACGAAGGCGGCGAGATTGAACTTTTCAAGAGGCTCGGCTTCAATGCTATGTTTTACGGTGAAGTGCTGGCGGGAAAAGATCAGCCCAACCTGGTGTATATGACCACTTTTGAAAATATGAAATCGCGTGACGAGCATTGGGAGACTTTCCGGGCCGATCCTGTGTGGCTGAAGCTTAAGGACGACCCGAAATACCTGAATAACGTGTCGGGCCGCTGGACCTACCTGCTTTATCCTGCCGATTATTCGGATCTGTAGATCAGCGTATCCGGTTCATATCCTACTTCTACCAGATACAAACCATGCGGCGGGGCCTGCGGTCCCGCCATTTTTCTGTTCCTGGCCAGGATCAGGTCTTCAAAAGAAGCAATAGTGCGTTTCCCCTCTCCCACTTCCAGCAGGGTTCCTACCAAAGCCCTGACCATCCCTCTCAGGAACCGGTTGGCCTTTATGTGAAATTTCCAGAGACTCCGCTCCTCAGCTTCCCAGTAGGCTTCCATAATATCACATTCGAAGTGATTGACGTCGGTATGGATTTTACTGAAGCTTTCAAAATCGCGGTGTTTCAACAAGATGCCTACAGCTTCATTCATCTTCTCCATATCCAGCTCTTTCCGGAAATAATAAGCCTGTCCCTGTAAAAAAGGGTCTTTCTTCCGGACCATCTTATAGCAATACCGGCGATAAACCGCATCAAAACGGGAATGGACGTCGGCTGCAACGGGTATGATGCGCGCTACGGCAATGTCAAACGGCAGCATACCGTTCAGGCGGAAAACAAGGTCTGCCGTATCCTGCAGCGCTACTGCCGTATCAAAATGCGCATACTGCCGGCAGGCGTGTACGCCGGTGTCGGTCCTGCTGCTGCCTACCAGCCTGACCTGCTCCCGGAGCAGTACCCCGAGCTTTTCCTCGAGCACCTGCTGGACGGTGATCCCGTTACGCTGGATCTGCCAGCCGCAGTAGGCCCCGCCGTGGTAAGCATGTTCTATAAAATAGCGCATAAGTCTGCCCTGATCCGTTCTATTCAGGCTCGACGTGTACCAGCACGTTGCCTATGTTGGGGATTTCTTCCTTTAATGTATCGGCCAGTCGGTGGGCCAGGTAGTGGCCTTCCGATACGGTGATCCTGCCGTCGACGATTGCGTGGAGATCCACGTAATAAAACATACCGGATTTCCGTACATAACACTTTTCAGTGCCCAAAACTCCTTTCACCGTTATCGAGACCCGCCTGATCTCCGTTACCAGTTCATCATAAACCTGCTCATCCATCAGCTCGCCCAGGGCCGGGCGGAAAATGGTGTAGCAATTGTAAAGGATAACGCCCGATGCCAGCAAAGCGGCCCAGTCGTCGGCAGATTCATACCCCTCCCCCAGCCATAAAGCGATTGAGATCCCGGCGAAAGCCGCCAGTGAGGTAATGGCGTCACTTCTATGATGCCATGCGTCTGCTTTCAGCGATGAGCTGTGGGTTTCACTGCTTTTCTTTATGACGAGCCGGTACGAAATTTCCTTCCAGGCGATGATGACACCGAGCACCCAGAGCGTCCAGGCAGAAGGCTGCTCATGGGGAGTTCTGATGTTTCTGATGCTCTCCATGGCTATAATCGCCGCTGAAATGACCAGGAAAGCCACCACCACAAAAGTAACCAGCGGTTCTATCCTTCCGTGTCCGTAGGGATGGTTATCGTCGGCGTCGCGATGGGCATATTTCAATCCCAGGAGCACCAGAACGGAGGAAAACACATCGGAAGTAGATTCTATCGCATCGGCTACCAGGGCGAAGGAGTTTCCGAAAACGCCCGCAAGACCTTTCACCAGCGCTAGTCCGAGATTGCCGGCAATGCTGAAATAAACGGCCTTTAAAGCGGTCGCCTTTTGAGACATAACGTTTTCAATTAGTCCGAAACCCTATTGATCCATCCACTTCCGGGCATTTACAAAAGCCTCCATCCACGGCGAAACCTCGTCGCCCCGGCCGTCGGGATAATGCGCCCAGTGCCACTGGAACAGCGACCGCTCTATATGCGGCATGATGACCACGTGCCTTCCGGTCTTGTCGGCCAGTACAGCCGTATTATAGTCCGAACCGTTAGGATTGGCCGGGTAAGCCTCGTAACCGTATTTCCCGACAATCTTATACTGATCTTCTGCATAAGGCAGGTAAAACTTGCCCTCCCCGTGCGATACCCATACTCCGAGCACTGCGCCCGCCAGGCCTGAGAACATCACCGTATCATTTTCCTGAAGCGCGATTGAAGTGAATATGCTTTCGTGCTTGTGACTGTCGTTGTGGAGCATCCGGGGATGCTGTTCATGGTCGGGGTATATCAAGCCGAGCTCCACGAAAAGCTGGCAGCCGTTGCAAATCCCTATCGACAGGGTATCGGGCCTTTTGAAAAAGTGCTCCAGTGCAGTACGTGCCTTTTCATTGTATTTGAAGGCTCCGGCCCACCCTTTGGCTGAACCCAGCACATCCGAGTTGGAGAAACCTCCCACAGCACCGATGAACCGTACATCTTCAAGAGTTTCCCTGCCCGAAACCAGGTCGGTCATGTGGATATCCTTCACATCAAACCCGGCCAGGTACAGCGCGTTGGCAAGCTCCCTTTCGGAGTTGCTCCCCTTTTCCCGGATGATGGCAGCCTTCGGTCTCGGCTTATCCGCGAACACCGGTTTTTTACCGGTAAACCCTTCAGGGAAACGGTATTTCAGTGGCTGAACCTTATAGTTCTCATAGCGCGCTTTTGCATTTGCTCCGCCACTCTGACGTATATCCAGCAGGTAGGAGGTTTTATACCAGACATCACGCAGATGAGCTACATCCAGCAGCAGGGTCTTGTCGTTAAGCGCAACAGTAAGCTCGGCGTTCGAGACCGGCTTTCCTATTTTATGGTAAACAATTCCGCGCTCCGAAAGGACCGTCTCCGCTTCCTCACGGGCCTGGATCACTACCCCGATATTCTCAGCGAATAAAACCCTCACCAGGTCGGTTTCGCCCAGGGAGCTCAGGTCGATCCGGGCGCCCAGGTCCACATCGGCAAATGTCATTTCCAGCAAGGTCGTGATCAGGCCTCCGCTGCCGATATCATGACCGGCTTCGATCATTCCCAGGCCGATCAGCTCCTGCAGGGTATTGAAAATCACTTTGAACTGTTCCGCATCTTTCACGTCGGGCGCTTCCGACCCTATGGTATTCAATACCTGCGCCAGCGACGATCCGCCCAGCTTCAGCCTGTCGCCGGAGAGGTCGATATAATAAATGGAACCGCCGTTCTTCTTTAATACCGGCTCCACCACTTTCCGTATGTCGGTACAATGCCCGGCGGCCGATATGATCACCGTGCCGGGAGCTATTACCTCGGCATCCTTATATTTCTGCTTCATTGAAAGCGAATCCTTCCCGGTAGGGATGTTGATCCCAAGCGCGATAGCGAAGTCGGAGCAGGCTTCCACGGCGTTATAAAGCCGAGCGTCTTCACCCGGGTTCCTGCAGGGCCACATCCAGTTGGCCGAAAGCGATACGCTTTTAAGACCGCCTTTCAGCGGGGCCCACACGATATTGCTCAGCGCCTCGGCTACCGCGTTACGGCTACCGGCCGCTTCGTCGATCAGCGCGGTCAGTGGCGAATGCCCTACCGAAGTAGCGATACCGTCTTTCCCTTTGTAGTCAAGGGCCATCACCCCGCAATTATTTAAAGGCAATTGGAGCGGACCCGCACATTGCTGCTTGGCTACCCTTCCTCCCACACACCGGTCTACTTTATTGGTCAGCCAGTCTTTGCAGGCTACCGCCTCCAGTTGTAGCACCTGTTCCAGGTAAGTCTCCGCCAGGCTTTCGTCGTATTCCAGCGGGCGATAGCCGGCCGCTACCGTCTGATCATCCATGATGGTCCTGGGCGAACTGCCGAACATATCTGCTAACGCAAAATCCATAGGCTTGGCCCCGGTCGTGCGCGATTCTATGGTAAAACGGTGATCGCCCGTCACCTCTCCTACGACAAACATCGGAGCCCTTTCGCGTTCGGCCAGCTCTTTCAGTGTATCGATATGCTCTTTCCCGATCACCAGTCCCATTCTTTCCTGCGACTCGTTTCCAATAATTTCTTTCGCCGAAAGCGTAGGATCTCCCACCGGCAGCTTGTCGAGGTCAATATGCCCGCCCGTACTTTCCACCAGCTCCGAAAGGCAATTCAAATGCCCCCCGGCGCCATGGTCGTGTATGGATACGATGGGGTTTTCATCACTTTCCACGAGTCCGCGTATCGCATTGGCTACTCTTTTCTGCATCTCAGGGTTAGAACGCTGGATAGCATTCAGCTCGATCCCGGAACCGAAAGCCCCGGTATTGGCCGATGATACGGCAGCTCCACCCATCCCGATACGATAATTGTCTCCACCCATAATGACTACCTGGTCACCCGGCCGGGGCTCTTTCTTTACCGATTGCTCCAGCTTGCCGTAACCAACGCCACCTGCCTGCATGATCACCTTATCATAGCCGAGCTTACGTCCGTTTTCCTCATGCTCGAAAGTCAGCACAGACCCGGTAATAAGCGGCTGGCCGAACTTATTCCCGAAGTCGGAAGCTCCGTTGGAAGCCTTGATCAGGATATCCACCGGGGTCTGGTACAGCCATGGACGTTCTTCCATGCCGTTTTCCCAGTTCCTGCCGGCTTCCAGGCGCGAATAGGCTGTCATATAGATGGCAGTTCCTGCCAGGGGAAGGGAGCCCTGCCCACCGGCAAGACGGTCCCTGATCTCTCCCCCTGAACCGGTAGCTGCGCCGTTGAACGGCTCCACCGTCGTGGGGAAATTATGGGTTTCGGCTTTCAGGGAAATGACGGAGTCAAATTCCTTGACCGCGTAATAATCGGCTATATCGGCTCTTCCGGGTGCAAACTGCTCAACACGCGGACCTTTTAAAAAGGCCACGTTGTCTTTATAAGCAGAGACAATATCGTTAGGATTCGCCCGGGAAGTCTTCTTGATCAGCTTGAAAAGGGAGCTTTCCTTCTCCTCGCCGTCGATCACAAAAGTACCGTTGAAAATCTTATGGCGGCAGTGCTCTGAATTTACCTGCGAGAAACCGAACACTTCTGAGTCCGTCAGCTTACGACCAAGCTTTTCGGCCAGGTTATGAAGATACTCCACCTCTTCGTCGCTCAAAGCAAGCCCTTCGCTCTGGTTATAGGCCGCGATATCATCTATCTCCAGGATCGGTGAAGGTTCTATATCGATGGTAAATATAGCCTGGTCCAGGCGGGCATACTTCTGGAACAGCATAGGATCGAAGTCTTCGTACCCTTCTTCCACCCTGACAAACTTTTCTATACGGAGAATGTCGCCGATCCCCATGTTGCGGGTAATATCGACGGCATTGGTACTCCAGGGTGTGATCATCGTCGCCCGCGGACCTACAAAAAAATCGCTAAGCTCCTTAGAGTCGATCAGCGATGCCTCACCAAAAAGCCAGTTAAGCTTTTCGACGTCTGCGGGTGCCAGAATCTGATCGGATTGTACTGCAAAAACTGAAGCGGAATTATTACCAAAAAAGTAAATCATGATAGCTATAAATGACGGTGCAAATATACAACCTTTTAGGGACACCCTCGAATGAAATGCATTCCCGGAACGCTCTTCGTTCCAAATGTCCCCATTATCTTTCCGGCTTCCCAAAAAATCATATAATTACCCTATCTTAGCCGTTACGACGTCACTAATGCGTGTTCCCGACCCATGGATTACCGGACCTTTCAACCCCACGACGATTTAAAATCTCTTATAAAGTGTTACTGGACTTTAGAGGTGCCTCCGTCCGACAGTCCCCAGAGGCAACGTATTATTCCTGACGGCTGCATCGAAATGGCCTTTATTCTCGGCGACGACATCAGGCGATACATCTCCCGGGACGAATTCATCCTTCAGCCCCGCGCTATGGTGCTCGGTCAGACCATCGATCCGTTCTATATCGAGCCGACAGGATACGTCAACACTTTCGCTATACGGTTTTATCCATACGGCTTTGCAAATTTCGTCACCATACCGGTTAGCGAGCTGGCCAATAAGGAAACACCGCTTGAATTCCTGTTTGGGGAAGAACAGGCAAAGGAATTGGAACAAAAGATTATCCTGGCGGAAAATACTGCTGCACGTATAGCAATCGTGGAAAAATTTCTCCTGGAAAGATTCATAAGCGAAGCTACTATAGACGGGATTGTAAAATCGACCGTCGATATGCTGCTGACTACCGGTGGAAGCACTTCTATCCACGCTATTTTGAAGGAAGACCTTCCCAAAAGAAGAAAGCTCGAAAGGCAATTCCTGAAACAGATCGGCATTAGTCCCAAGCAGTTGGGCAAGGTCATAAGGTTGCAGGCCGCATTGAAATTATTGCTCAACCGGAAGGCCGAAAGCCTTACGGAGATTGCCTATGAAAGCGAATACTACGACCAGGCCCATTTTATAAGAGATTTCCGGGAATTCACCGGAACGACACCCGGAGCCTTTCCCGAAGACGATAAAATGGCCCTTTCCTCCCTTTTCTACAGACACGACTAGAGCTGTCGCATTTATACAATTACTGACCTGCAAAGAAGCTGTAGCTTTGAAACAATTGTCTAATTGTCTAATTAATTTCCCCATGAAAAATATAGTTTCAATAATAGAAATCCCTACCGGCGACTTTCTCCGGGCGATCGCATTCTACGAAGCAGTTTTAGAAATAAGCATCGAAAAAGTTGAAATGGACGGGATACAAATGGGACTGTTTCCCAACGATGGTGAAGGTGTTTTTGTACAGCTCATCCATGGAAGCGGATATAAACCTTCCTCCGACGGCGCCGTTATCTACCTGGATGCCGGCAGCGACCTGCAGCCGGTTGCCCACAGAATAGAAGCAAACGGGGGAGAAATACTTGTTTCCAAAACGGAGATTGGACCGGAAATGGGGTATTATACGCTGTTTACCGACAGCGAAGGGAATAAGCTGGGGTTGCATTCTCTCGCATAACTCCTAAGCCACGCAGAAGCTATTCTAACTCTTAGTAAGACGAGCCAGATCTTCTGCAAACCGTTCGATAATCTCATCTCCCGTAGCCCAGCTGGTCACCAGCCTTATAGCCGCATTCCCATCATCTGTTTTCTGCCAGGTGTAAAAATCATAATTCTCCTGAAGTCCCGCGATCACCGTCTCCGGAAGGATCGGGAAAATCTGGTTTGTCCTGGAAGGCGCAAGGAAGCCGTAGCCCAACTGCGTGAAGGCAGTCGTCAGCATGGCGGCTGTACGGTTCATATGCGCACCGATTTCAAAGTAAAGGTCGTCGGCAAACAGCGTCGCAAACTGGACGCCCAGTACCCGGCCCTTTGCCAGCAGCGCTCCGCGCATTTTCAGATGATAGCTGAAATATTCCTGTAAGGACGCATTATTGATCACGATAGCTTCTCCCAGCAACGCGCCGTTTTTAGTCCCACCGATGTAAAAGGCATCAGTATACCTGCCGAGATCGGCAAAGCTGATATCGCCGGCATCAAGGCCCGAACCGAGGCGGGCCCCGTCGAGATAAAGGTACAGATCGTTCTTCTCACAGTACTCCCGGAGGGCTACCAATTCCTGCTTCATATAGTGAGTTCCCAGTTCGGTGGAGTTGGATATGTAAACCATGCGCGGCCGGCACATATGCACTTCTTCCACCTCCAGGAGAAAGTCCGCGATTAGCTCCGGCGACAGCTTTCCGTCGGGCGTAGCGATAATTTCGATGCGATGGCCCGTAGCTTCGATAGCACCTGTCTCGTGACGAAAGATATGTCCTGAAGCAGCCGAAATAACCGACTCATGCGGTTTGAGGACTGAAGCAATCATCACCAGGTTTGCCTGCGTGCCGCCCGATACCAGGTGAACGGCCGAATACGGGTTTCCCAACTTCGCCCGGATCAGCTCACACGCACGTATAGAATACTCGTCCTCGCCATACCCCTGCTGCTGGGAAGTGTTGTTTTCAACGAGCGCCTCGAGAATGCGGGGGTGGGCGCCTTCGCTGTAATCGTTCTTAAAACTGTACATATTTGTATTTTCCTCATACCGGCTAAACGGAACCGGCTTGCCAAGGTATCACTTTTTTTGAAAGATTGCCCCCCGCACCTTCTGTCCCCTCGTATCGAGCCTGATAGCCCCCAGGTACATCACATAAGCGGCGATCGCCAGCAGTACGTGGCTTATATCGATGTAGTTGAACCATGTATGCAGCGAGAGGTGACGGGTAAATACGACCGACGCGATCGCCGTAATACCTACTGCGCCCAGAATAATCAGGCTCCCTCTGTCTTTCGTCCTGTACCAGGCATAGCCGTGGAAACCTGCCACATTAACGATCAACCCGTACCCATTGTGATACTCCACCCACTTGAAATCGAGCGTGACAATGGTGACAACCAGGATCGCGATCATTTCAATGATGTTGAAAACGAGGAAAAATCTGCCTATCCCGGGCCGGATCAGGCGCTGTGCATGCGATATGGCAGCCCGCTCAACGAGCGCTACAGAAACAATGCCTACGATCCATCCGGGCAGCTTCCATGCAAAGCCGAATGCATACAGGAAACCGTGCCCTATCAACCCGCCGAGCAACGTAGCGACGGATACCAGCAGGAAATAGTGGCGGAAATGAACCTGCGACCAGGCATTCAGCCCCTTGCGCTTCATCCGCAGGTAGGCGTACAGGGAAACCGCCGAAACCAGCAGGTCGGTGAGCGTCGCTACCGGCTCGTCTACGCGGATGCCGAAAGGGTAAACCGAAGGTGGCGGAAATTCTATCATGACTGACTTTTTTCTTTCCCTAACTGCATCAGTACCGGCGTGAAAAATGAGACGACCCCTACCAGCATCATCATGGCCCCGGATATTACAAACGCATTGGCAACACCTATCATTTCAGCGACAAACCCGGTAAACAGCAGGCCGATGATACTGGGAAGCACCGCCATGCTGAAGTAAAGCGAAAACACGCGGCCCAGCATTTGGGGGGCCACTTCTTCCTGGATAATGGTCATAAATGCTGCCGAAAAGACTGACATCCCGATCCCGCCTATAGTTGTCAGCAAAACAAAACCGATAAACCACGAGGCTGGGAAATAACCCGATAATACAAAAGTAAGTCCCAGGATGATATGCATCGCATTGACAAGGATCACTTTGGAAATACTCACCCGCATTAATCCCAGGAGCGATCCGCCCACAAGCATTCCTATACCCCATACGATTTCGATCAGGCTCATCTCCCATTTCCCACCGGCATAATGCCCTGTAGTAAGAAGAGGGAACATCACCGCAACCGGCATGATAAAAAAGGTGGCGATCATCGCATACAGAAACAGGAAGCCGAGTCCGCGATTGATATAGATGGCCTGGAACCCTTCCTTCAGTTCAGTCAGAACTGCCGAAACAGAAGATTCGCCACCGGTTTTCAGGCGGGGAATGGTGACAAAAAACAACGATGTGACCGCTGCCAGGGCGCCGAACACGTCCAGGTAAAGCACTCTTGAAATGGGAAAATAAGTGATGGCCAGGGTCCCCAGAGCCGGACCGGCAATGCTGCTCACCGATTGCAGCATCTGGTTAATTCCTGACACCCGCAGCAACGCAGCTTCCGGAACAATCAGGGGCGCTACAGCCTGCATCGCCGGAGAATGAAAGGCGGTCCCCACCGAGCGGCACCCCAGCAGCAGGTAAATCCAGATAAGATCGGCGCCGTCGTCGTTCAGGACAAAAGTCATGGCCCAGGTACAAAGGGCAATAAAGGTGTCTGAGAAGATCATTACCTTTTTTCGATCCCAGCGGTCGATAAAAACACCCGCGAACGGGCCGATCACAGCCTGGGGAAGCATGCCGGCGATTCCGGCAAAAGCCAGTACTTCCGCAGACTGATAATGAAGGCTCAGCCAGATAATCACGGCAAAATTGACCGCATAGCTGCTGAGCATCGATATAAACTGTCCCGACCAAATAAACAGATAGGTGCGGAACCACTTCTGATTTTCCATAAGAAATTCTTGAGAAAAATATACAACAATACAGGAAACGGGCCGCTAGGGGCCGTCCTCTGAAACGCAGGCAGGAAGCACCAGTCCTCCCGGATCAGGCAATCCAGGGTCTGGCGATAAATGTTGTATATTGAGTAATCTTCATAGCGGCGGCAAAAATAAGGTATTTGCCTCAATAATTAGCATTTCAAAGTAATGAATCCCCTTTATTCTGTCGTAAGGATCTTTTTCCTGTGCTGTTGCCCCCATTTCTCCATCGCGATAAGCACTTCGCCCAGGGTTTCGCTGTAGGACGTCAGGGCGTATTCTACCGTAACCGGCTTGGTATTGCAGACGGTACGGCTTACCAGTCCGTTCATTTCAAGCTCATGCAGCTCTTTGGACAGGATGCGCGGCGAAATGCCGGTTTCTCTCGACAGCTCGTTAAATCCCTTACTGCCGCTTCTTAAAACGGAGATCAGTACCAGCTTCCACTTCCCTCCTACTATATCCAGCGTATCCCTGATGGCCAGGTTGGCTTTACGGCAGCTTTCGACGGTATGCATATACTATTCTTTTTGTAAGTACTATCCTTTTTGTAACAGATAACAAATGTATAGTAACAGATCCGAAATTTGCAACAGAACTAAAAATTAAATCTCATGTCTCAAAAAACAATCAACATTACCGGATGGACACTCACTATCATTTTAGGCCTGCTTCTGTCGATGAGTGCGTTCATGAAACTCACACAAAATGAAAGCGCGGTCGCACAGGCTGCTTCCGTCGGGATTGACGCTGCCACTTACCAATTTATAGGTGTCATCGAGATCATTTCACTGATCCTGTTCATCATACCCAGGACCGGCATTGTCGGTACGTTACTGCTGGCAGCCTACCTGGGCGGCGCGATCGTCACGCACCTGCAGCACCAGCAGCCTGTCGTAATGGCGATATTCGTTCAGACCCTGGTCTGGATCACCGCTTTTATCCGCTTCCCCGAATTGGGTCGTCGCTTACTTACTGCCAGCAATTAAAAATCTGCGACGAGGAGGCGCTTAAAACAACCCGGACTTCCCGGCATAAGGGATTTCCGGGTTCAGGCCGTTGCTTGCAAATGTCACCATTTCTTTTAAATTTGTACTGTAAACTTCAAGACAGATGAAGAGGTGGTTTCTTGCTATGACGGCTGCTGTTTTTACGGCTGCATCTTATGCCCAGCAAATTATCATAAACCCTGACGGGACTCATTCCACTGTGATTGACAACGGTGGTGGTATCAAAACAATTGTGAACCCGAACGGTACGCATTCGACCATCATCGGCAGCGGCGGGATCAAGACACTTGTGAACCCTAACGGTACGCATTCGACCATTATCGACCACGGCAGCATCAAAACAGTCGTAAATCCCAACGGAACCCATTCTACCGTTATAGGCCACGGAAATACCATGACCGTGCTGAACCAGTCCAGGGTTCAGCACGATCGTTCTGATTATACTGACGACGGTTCTGATTCTATGGAAAGGCGCCCCTGGTATACCATGCAGAGTAAAACGCCACGATGGGCTATGAAGCGGATACACAGGGCCGAAAAGCGCCGGAATAAGAAAAATAAATGATACACTCCCTATAAAGGTACAACCCTGAGCAGAGCGGTTAGAATGACTTTCGCAGAAATAGCCCGATACCGTCTGATCAATCAGCAGCTTGCCGATACCCGGATAAAATCGGCAGTTGAAATGGTGGAATGGTTTGGCGCCGTTCAGGGACAGGAATACGGTCCGACAAAATGGGGACTTGGTTTACGTTTGCCACACCTTACAGATTGTGATATTGAAAAAGAACTGGCTGAGGGCAGAATATTGCGGACACACTTACTAAGGCCCACGTGGCATTTTGTATCCGCCGCCGATATCCACTGGCTGCTCAAGCTGACCGCTCCGAGAGTGCATAAAGTAAATGCCTTCATGTACCGCCGGCTGGAACTGGGTGAAAAAGTTCTCAACCGCTGTAATGAAATTATAGTTGAAACCTTACAGGGCGGAAAACAGCTTACCCGTGAAGCCATCAACGAGGAACTTAAAAAAAACGATATCCTTGCTAAAGGACACCGTCTGAGCTATATCATGATGAATGCCGAATTGGAAGGAGTTATCTGCAGCGGCCCAAGGCAAGGGAACCAGTTTACCTATGCTTTATTGGATGAAAGGGTAAAGTGCGGAAAATCATTAGAAAAGGACGAAGCATTGGCAGAACTATCTAAACGCTACTTCAGCAGCAGGGGTCCGGCAACTGTTAAAGATTTCGCAACCTGGTCTGGGCTGACTATTACCGATTGTAAAAAGGGGATGGAAATGAACAAGGCGCTTTTACAGAAAGAAATAATAGAACAGCAGGAATACATTTTTCATCCCGACGACAGCTATCCGCGTTAAAAAAGTCAGATAAAATCCACCTGCTCCCGGTCTACGACGAGTTTATAATGGGCTATAAAGACAGAAGCGCCATCATGACCTTGAGAAACGGCGCCCCTTTTCGTTATGACAGTATGATCCTGGCCGACGGGCAGGTAATCGGGACCTGGAAACGCACCATATTAAAAAATACAGTTGATATGGAAGTTGACTTTTTCAAACCGCTGAACAAAAATCAAAACAGGGCATTTACAGAAGCTGTTGATCGTTTCAGTGAATTTATGAAGCTGAAAGTGAAAGCGTAGGGTCTGAAATTACGATATATGACGCTTGACGGGCTTTGCGACCACACGGCGGTCAATCAGGTCAAACGGCAGATCCTACTCCAAACCAGGCACGAGTCTCAAACGTCCGTTTTCGATCACCAGCCCCGACGCAAAATTATTCTCGTAAAGCTGGCCGGTCCCAAGCCCCTGGGGGAGCGGATTTCCAAACCCGGCCGTAAACTGGGCGATAGCGTTTAACCCTATGTTCGACTCCAGTGCAGAGGTGATCCACCACTTAATCCCGGTTTCCTCCGCAATTTCTATCCACTGACGCGTCTCAGCGAATCCACCGAGCAGGGTGGGCTTCAGGATAATATAAGGAGGTCGTATACTTTCCAGCAATTTTCTTTTATCCGGTTCCGAAACGATACCGATAAGCTCCTCGTCGAGTGCGATCGGCAAAGGCGATTCCTGTACAAGCCGGGCCATAAGCTCCGGCTGGCCTTTCCTTACCGGTTGTTCAATAGAATGAAGGTCGAAAGCGGCCAGTCGCTCCAGCTTCCGGAGGGCGTCGCCCGGCCGGAAAGCACCGTTTGCATCGACCCGTAAGGTGATTTCGTCCGCAGAAAACCGGTTCCTGATCCCCGCCAGAAGCCGGCATTCCTGTTCAAAATCGATGGCGCCCACTTTCATTTTGAGGGTCTTATAGCCCGAAGCCAGTTTAGCTTCTATCTGTTCTTCCATAAAAACGGGCGTCCCCATCCAGATAAGGCCATTGATATCGATCGACTGATTTCCCCTCGAAAAATCATTGTCGAAATAAATCCTCCTTCCCCCGTTACGGAAGTCGTGAAGGGCCATTTCCAGGCCGAACCTGACGGCCGGATAGTGCAGGGGAACGAGAAGGTCGAGCAATTCGGCGATATCCCATCCCTCCGGTTCGAGGGAGAGGCGGTTGAAATTACCGGCCAGCCCGGTAAGGATGCTTTCAATATCAGGTAGGTCGTCGGGACTCAGCCCTTTCAGCGGTCCGCACTCACCCACCCCGTATACCTCAGGGAATTCGTAATCCCTTATGGTGACGATATAGGTTGTTTTGGACGTCAGCACACCGCGGGAGGTACCGGCTTCAAATTTAAACTTCAGCGTATGAGGTACAAAAGAAAGTAACAGGGACATGTTTATAAACGCTATTCTGCTTAATTTGACGGACAAATTATAAAAATTAGCCGATCTTGAGCGACCCGATCCGCAACAATTTCCTGGTCAAAGCGGCGCTTACACCCTTCAGCTGGCTGTACGGCGCAATCACCGACCTGCGTAACTATGGCTACGACAAAGGGTTCTTTGAGCACTATCCCCCACCCTGTCCTGCCATTTCAGTCGGCAACCTGACTGTAGGCGGCACCGGTAAGACCCCGATGATCGAATACCTGGTACGCCTGCTGAAAAACCGGTATAGGATCGTGGTCGTCAGCCGTGGGTATGGCAGGAAAACAACGGGCCTCCGGGTAGCGGGCAACAACAGCCCGGCCGCTGAAATCGGCGACGAGCCGCTACAATATTACCGCAAGTTTTCCGATGATATCAGGGTAATTGTGGCGGAAAAAAGAGCCGAAGCTGCCAGAAAAATTGCCACGGAATTCCCGGAAACCAGCGTGATCCTGCTTGACGATGCTTTCCAGCACCGCGCTATTGCGCGTCATACCGATATCATGCTCACCGATTATAACCGGCTGTTTTATACCGACCTGCCTTTTCCTGTCGGCAACCTCAGGGAACGAAAAAAGGGGAGCCGCAGGGCAGATATCATTATAGTGACAAAATCCCCCCAAGATCTTTCATCCGGGGAAAAAGACGGCATCACGCAGCAGATCCGCAGGTATGCAGGCAGCAGGCCTCCTGTTTTTTTCTCATCTGTAGTGTATGGTGCCGAACTGCCGTTTACCGGTATCGGCAAAGCAGGTGCCTACCCACGGATAGCAGGAATCTCCGGGCTGGCGCAGAACAACGTCTTCGAAGAATTCATACGTAGCAAGTACCGGATCACGCATTTTTCCGACTTCCCGGATCATCATGACTATACCCTGCACGATCTGCTAAAAACCGGGATAGCCGATGATAAGGACCTGGCGCTTCTGACTACCGAAAAAGACATGGTCAAGCTGATGCCGCTGGCCATTCAGGCCGGCGTAGCCGAAAGATCCTTTTATATCCCCATGGAAGTGGAGATGCATGAAAAAGAGCGCTTTGATTCGCTCATAATCCGGAAAGCTTCAGAGAAATCAGCTTAGATATGCGCCCATGTCGCAAGAAGCTCATCCAGGTTGTCCTGCGCCATGCTCAGCCCCTCGGCCATACCCATGTTGACTATTGCTTCCAGCGCTTCCCTGCCGGGATATTGTATAAAGGAAGTGACAAGCGTTCCTCTTTCGGTTGCCACAAAGGTGTTTCTCCAGAATCCTACCGGCATCTCTTCATTGACGTTCCCTTCGTTGTCGGTAAAGGCGTCCTCGCCGGTAAAGAAATCCTCCTTCCTTATCTCTTCATACCTCTGCAGGCACCCGTGCCGCTCTCCTTCCGGACCTACCATATCATATAGCCAGCGCCCGCCGGGCCTGAAATCCATGAATTTTGTTTCGGTTTTCCAGGGTTTGGGCGCCCACCACTGATCGAGTAGCTCCGCCTCCGTCCAGGCTCTCCAGACAAGCGATAAATCTGCTGCAAATTCCCTTTTTGCCTGGAAGGTAGCCTTCTCAGGATCTGTTGTTATCAAAGTTTTCATTGTAATAGATAATTTTAAGGTTTCAGAGACAAGATTATAACTCCATGTATTCCCTAAACCGGTCGAGCCTGGCCTGGCAGCTCTCCCGCTGCCTTTCCAGGAGTATACCCGGGTCAGGCTCAAAGCTTTCTCTGATGATCGTATTCCTGTCAATATGCTGAAATTCCACGCAGCCCTTCCTGCCGTCGCCAAAAACATAGCTGATCATCCGGAGCGGGATTACCTTTTCGTAATTCCGCCGGCTTTCCCATTCTTCCATATCCGCCGGATGTGTCCAGCGCTCCCAGACAGATTCCAGCGGTTTTCTTACCAGGACGGCGGCGACAATTCTTTCAGCTTCCATTTCAGCAATGCCTACTTCATTGAATGCAGGCCTATGGTATTGCCTTCCGTGTCGTTTACCAGCGAGCAAAACCCAAAGTCTCCTATCGACATCTTGGACTGAAGCACCTTTCCTCCTGCCGCCTCTACCCTGCTCTCTTCCACTGCGCAGTCTTCGCAGCCGAAATAAATCACGACATTGCTTCCTCCCGGCTTCATTCCCTCCATTTTCACCAGGGTACCTCCTGCCCCGTGATTCTGCATATCATCCTGGAATGCACGCATCTGCATGGATTGATCCGTCGGATCAGATATATCTTCCAGCTTCAGGTCCAGCACCTGCTCATAAAACGAAGTGGCCCGGGCCATATCTTCGACATAAATCTCAAACCAGACTACAGGGTTAGTTTTCATAGGATAAAATGTTAAATGGCTAAATGGCTGTTTTACCATTCAAAGGTAAAGGCGAAGGTGCGAATACGCGCTTGCCAAATGACAAGAAATAGAAGGGAATGAATTGTCAGGTTGAGGATGAGAACGAAGGAGCATACCTTCTAAGGAACGATCTCCTTCCTGATGCGGCTTAGTGAAGTGTCGGTGATCCCGAGGAAAGACGCGATCTGCTTGAGCGGGACGTATTGTATGATCTGCGGTTTTTCCTTCATCAGTTTCAGGTAGCGGTTGGTGGCGGTTTCGGTGATCATCTCGAGCGAACGCTGCTTCATGGCAAAAAGCTGGTGCGTAAACCACAACCTGCCCCATTCACTGAATCCGGGAATGCTGTGAAACAATTCCTGGAATTCGGCGAAACCAATCTTCAGCAGCGTCGAGCCTGTTACTGCAACCAGGGTCTCCTGCGAAGGAGTTCGACGAAACAGGGAGGTAGGGACGATCACTATTTCTCCTGCCACAAAAAATTCAGTAGTGATCTCGTTCCCGTCATAGTCCTGCACAAAAGAGCGTACCAACCCGCTCTCAAGGATATAGTACTCATTGGCTACCTGTCCTTCTCCAAGAAGAACCCGCCCTTTTTCCATCTCCTCTCTACAGTGGACTGACGCTATTCGCCGGAAATCCTCTTCCGACAACAACGGATGCTGATAGGCCGATCTGATAATATCTATCATGGGGGTGGATTTTTCTGAAACGTTAAGCGGTTAAAGTCGCTATAAAGATAATTCAGTTTTGCGGAGCTGCAAACACTACCTGGAAATACGGCATATGACCACAGTCATACTTTCGGCATAAACTCCTTGAGTAACTATGCGGTACTTTCCTCAGGGAAGAAAAAATACCCGGATCTAAAATCCGGTCTAATTTAAAAGTTAAGGTAAAATGAAACTGTTCAAAAATATTGCCTGCTGTCTGTCTCTCCTGGCTATCGGTTTGATGGCTTCCTGTTCCCGGGATACCGATCCGGCCCCTGTTCCCTTAGATGAACTCGAAGGACTGGAGCTTATAACCTCTGTTAAGAATAAAAGCCATACTGTAGATCTTTATTCGGTAAGCGGAAAGCTGACGACCGGATATAATGAACTGTTCTTCCTGATAAGAAATGCCAACGAAAGTGCGGTTGCCAATAACATAACCGCTAAATGGACTCCGCTTATGAAGACCGACGGCTCGGAGCATTCCTGCGTGGCATCTCAGGTAGCAGCACTTAAAGGTACTTCTTCTCTTTTCAGCGGGTTCATCATATTCCCGATGGCCGGAGACTGGGAGCTCCCGATCTCTTACCAGATTGGCGGCGCCAACTATACCGCGACCGGGAAAACAGCCGTTCAGGCCGCTCCCGCGCGGGTAGTAGAGTCCTTCTCCGGAACAGACGGTCAGGAATATATATTGACCATGCTGGATCCCCTGAAACCGGTTAAGGGTTCAAATAGTATGTCCGCCCTGTTATACCGCATGAAACCGGCATCGGGTTTTGAACCTGTCGACGGCTATACGATCAAAATCGATCCGCGGATGCCGGCGATGAGCAACAACCACGGTTCCCCCAATAACGTAGACCTTACCTTCAAAGACGGAGTCTACGAAGGGACAGTCAACCTGACCATGACAGGCTACTGGAAAATCAATCTCCAAATTGCAAATGAAAAGGGAGAGGTGATAAAAGGGGAGCCGGTAACCGGATCCAACCCGGGAAGCAGTATTTATTTCGAAATAGAGTTGTGAGCCATTGAGCCGGCAAGTATATACCTCAAGGCTAAGGCCCTTCCGTTCATTTTCAGCGGTACGCATTATATGTTCCGGTCAGTCCTTCTTATAGCTACGGTAATTTTCAGCCGCCAGGCCGTTTATTCCCAAACGGACCAGCATCATCATTCTCATACGGCTCCTGCAGATACTTTCGGGTTGCAGGAACTTCGCGAAGTAGTTGTGATTTCGCAGCGCTCAGCTTCAGACAGATCCGCTAAACCGCTGGCTTCGCTGGACACCTACCTGGAAAAATCGGCTGCTGTCAATATGATCCGGAGAGGGTCCTACGCCTGGGAACCCTACCTCAACGGAATGGCTTCCGAACGCAGCGTCATTACCATAGACGGTATGCGGATATACGCGGCCTGTACCGATAAAATGGATCCTGTTACCTCCTACGTAGAAACTACCAACCTGGCAAGGGCTACGGTGCATAGCGGACCTTCGGGCTCTGCGGGAGGGTCGACTATCGCCGGCAGTCTCGACCTGGCCAGGAAAAAAGGGACATTCGGCCGGGGGGAACTTACCGGCAGCGTATTCGGCGGGTTTGAGGCCAATAACCGGCAGAAAACAGGAGGAACGGGGGTTGCTTATTCCGGCGAAACCTTCTTTGCCAACGCAGACGTCACCTTCAGGAATGCCGGTAATTACAGGGCCGGAGGCGGTACGGAAATCCTCTATTCCGGCTTTAAGAAACTCAATATGTCGGCCATAGCAGGCTATAAGGCGGGCGAGCACCGGCAACTGGAGGCCTCGCTGATCTTCGATCGCGCGTCGGACGTAGGTTACCCTGCCTTGCCTATGGACGTCTCACTTGCACAGGCCTATATAGCGTCGCTGGAATATATGCACCATCATATATCGCCCGCTGTAAGCGAGTGGAAAACCAAGTTGTATTACAATCATGTGAGGCATGTTATGGACGATTCAGAGCGCCCGGACGTGCCCATGCGGATGGATATGCCGGGATGGAGCCAGACCTGGGGCTTCTATTCCCAACTGAAAGGAAACAAGGAAAAACACGACTGGAAAGCCAACCTGAGCGGGCATCACAACCATTCCCTTGCCGAAATGACCATGTTTTCTGATGCGCCCGGGCGGAAGGATATGCACATGCTTACCTGGCCGGGTGTAGCTACACGTTATGCAGATCTTTTTGCAGAAGACAGCTACTCCTTTCATGAAAAGTGGAAAATAACAACATCGGCCGGCCTTGCAGTACACAACAACCTGATCGATAATGTAAGCGGCCTGGGAAGTCTCCGCATCTTTTACCCCGATTTGCAAAAAAGCCGGACGAGACTACTGAAAAGACTTTCTTCCTCGCTTATACGTGAGAGCGAAAGCTGGCTGTTTTCTGTCACCGCCGGGTACGGCGAGCGGGCGCCGGGTATCTCCGAGGGCTACGGCTATTTCCTCTTCAACAGCTTCGACCGCTTTGATTATATAGGCAACCCGGAAATGAAAAATGAGAAGACCATTACCTACGGCGCTAGCGCTGCCTACCGGCAGTCGCGCCTGTCGGTGAAGGCCTCAGGCTCGGCTTTCCAGGTATACGACTATATTATCGGCAAACCCGATAACAGCCTCAGTGCCATGACGATCGGTGCGGCGGGCGTTAAAGTATATGAGCAGCTTCGCCATGCCAGGATACTGACCACTGCGTTGGAATTAAGCTACCAGCTTAGTAAAAACTGGCTGTTGACCAGCAAAGCCGGCTACCGGAACGGCCAGGGAGCAGGCGTAGGTCCTCTCCCGATGATACAACCGTTCAGCTATGGCGGAGGGCTTAGCTTTACACACAAATCCTTTTCGGCCGACGCATCAGTTGAGGGAGCTTTAAAGCAGAACCGGTTCAACCCGGCATTCGGAGAGAGCTCCCTGCCGGCCTATGCAGTTCTAAACCTGTCGGCATCGCAGCTCTTCGAATTCGGCGACCGCACGCTCATCCTCAAAGCCGGAGCGGAAAACCTCCTTGATCAGAATTACACCACCTTCGCCGACTGGAACCGGCTGCCCCGCATGGGAAGAAATATCTTCATGAACGTGATCTGGAAGTTCTGAATTTACCGGGGCAGATACCTATATTTACGTCCATATTAACACGACTATGGCTTCAGGTATCTTTGCAATTTTAGACGATATAGCCGCTCTAATGGACGACGTGGCGGTTATGAGTAAAGTCGCTACGCGCAAAACCGCGGGCATACTCGGCGACGACCTGGCGGTCAATGCCGAAAAAGCTACCGGCTTTCTCGCTTCAAGGGAGATCCCCGTCCTGTGGGCCATCACGAAAGGCTCCTTCCTCAACAAGGTGATCATCGTACCGATCGCTCTCCTGCTGAATGTTTTTTTCCCGGCCGCCATCAAAGTGATACTGGTGATCGGGGGCTTTTACCTTGCCTACGAAGGGGTAGAGAAAATCATCGAATACTTATTTCACCGTACCGGTAAAACCGGTCAGGAGGTAATCGAAGAGCGGAAAGATGACAGCAGCGACGTAGAAAAATCAAAGATCAAATCAGCCGTTACTACTGACTTTATCCTTTCGGTAGAGATCGTCATCATAGCCCTGGGCACCGTACTTGACCAGAGCCTGGCTATACAGATACTGACCGTTTCTGTGGTGGCAGTCCTTGCAACAGTAGGCGTTTACGGAGTCGTAGCACTGATCGTCAGGATGGACGATGCGGGCTATAAGCTGATAAAAAGTTCCGGCGATGAAGGTTTTCTTTCAAAGTTAGGGCATTTACTGGTGAAAGCCCTCCCGGTGATCATCAAGCTTCTGGGTGTGATCGGCACCGTAGCGCTTATCCTGGTATCGGGCGGTATCTTCGTGCACAATGTCGATTTCTTCCATCACCTCCTCCCTGAGTTGCCCGTCATAATAAAGGAACTGGTTATAGGCCTGGCGGCGGGAATTATTGCGGTAGGTGTGCTGGCAGCGGGCAAACGGCTTGTCAGAAGGTTGCCTTGAAGTAGGGTACGGGAAAGAACCCCTGGCCGTACTGGTAGGCAATAGCGTTTGTCCTCGGGTTGTAGGTCTGTTGAAATATATTCTTATGAGCTGTTACGTTTTGCAGGTCGAGGGCAAACTCCATGGTACTTTTACCCATTTCCCAGCGGTATGAAAACCTTAGATCCGTCCTGAAATAGGGTTTTTGCCTTTCCGAAAAAGCTTCCGATTCCAGGTAAACCGCCTGGCCGCGCAGCCTGGAAGCCTGGAGGTTGAGCGGTGTGAAGTACCTGCCTCCTACCAGTGTCGACCTCACGTTGAAGCTCAGGACATTGGTACGGGCAATTTTGATCTCCTTACCGCCCAGCACATTGGCTATGTACTGCGTATTGAAAGCCGTGTTACGCTCTACTTCGTCGCTGCCCTTGTACTTCGAATCGAAAAGAGAAGCAGTCGCCAGGAAATAGTAGCCGTCGTTAAAATACCGCTCCAGCGTTAGCTCTACCCCCAGGTTTTTCCCGGAGCCTTCATTGACCAGGCTATCCCTGTCCGTAGGTCCGAAGAGCGCGCCGGTGTTCAGTACCGAAAAAGAGGAAGGCCTCTGCTCCACCGGCACGTTACAGATCATCTGCACGTAGGGCTCTATCTTAAGGAGCAGGTGCTCCGACAGCCTGTTTTCATAGCTGAGCACAAAATGATGGCTCTTTGTAAAATCGAGGTTCTGGTTGGTAAGGACCATACCCGATTCTGTAGGGGTCTTTACAAAATAGGTATAAATATTCTGTGTCTGGCTATGCAGCCCGTAGCTGGCACCCAGCGCCTGTCCTTTGCCGAAGCTGTAACGGAGCCCCGCCCTGGGTTCCAGAGCGGTTTTCCCGTTGAGGCTCAGGTGCTGAAAATGAAGCCCGGCGGTCAGCATCAGGGGAGCGGCTATCCTATAACGCAACTGGGTATACGCCTGAGTGAGAGCCGAGACCTGTCCTTTCTCATCCACACGTACCGAATCGACGGTCCCTCCCTGGTGCATGGTCTTGTTGTAGAGATCGAAATTGAGCACATCTGCCGAAATGCCGCTATAGAGGCTGCTCCTTGAGCTGAATTTATGGCGAAGGTTTACGGTAGCGGAATACTTCCGGGTATTGTACCTGGATTCGGCTGCAGGAAACGCCTCCCTGGTAACGATGCTGATGGAGTCGCCGTTGTATCTTTCGCGGGTCATACTGGTCCCGACGGCAAGCCTCAGGTTGGTTCGCGGCGAAAGGGAATGTTCGTAGGAAGCTCCCAGGATATTAGTCGCGTATCTCACGTACATGTTCGTATTCTCACTGCCATAGAGATCGGTGAGCGTCGTATCCGTTTCGCTTCCGAGGAATTGCACGTCGCTGCTCCCTACGATCCCGAAGAGAGAGAATTTCCCCTTCCGTCCCACAGGGACCAAAAGCTTAAAGTTGAGGTCCTGGTAATCAGGGACAGAGGTTCCGGTACCGAAATTTATGCCCAGCGCTTTGAACACCCCCAGCGTGGAATAACGGTAATTCAGCAAAAAAGAAGCCTTCGAATTTTTGGAAAACGGCCCTTCGGCGCCTATTTCAAATCCATTGAAGCCTATTTGTCCCATAAACTCGTACTTCTGGTTATTTCCCTCCCTCAACCTGAGATCGAAAACTGCTGACAGCGCATCGCCGTATTGTGCGGGAAATGCTCCTGTCAGGAAATCGGATTTGCTGAGCACGTTGTTATTAAGCATGCTTACCGGGCCGCCGGTGGCAAAATACGATCCGAAATGATTGGGGTTAGGGATGTTGAGGCCTTCCAACTGCCAAAGCATACCGGTCGGCGAGTTTCCGCGTACCACGATGTCGTTGCGGGCGTCATTCCCGGATGCAACGCCTGCAAAGCCGGCAGCCATACGGGAAGGGTCCCCCAGCGAACCTGCATACCGCTTCGTGTCTTCCACGTTAAACGACCGACCGCTCACAAGGGCCAGCTCATTATTGGTTTTGCCTTTATCGCCGGCGCGGTCTGCGGTCACAACCACTTCGTCAAGCATTTGCATGGATTCAGTCATGGTCACCTCCAGTACAACCTCCTTTCCGCCGGTAATGATGATATTAGAAAGCAGTTGTTCTTCATAGCCGACCATACTGAAACGAAAAGAATGGCGACCGGTAGGTACTCCGGTAATCAGGAATTCTCCTTCGGTGTCCGTCATAGCGCCCTTATGCGGGGCTTCTTCCGGTTGAAGCAAAAGGACTGAAACGCCCGTCAGCGGGCTGCGGGAGACTTCATCCCGCACTACTCCCCGCACCGACTGGGTTAGCTGCTGCGCCTGTGACAGCGCCGGCGCCAGGAGCATGAATGTTAAAAGTATATTTTTCATGGAATAAATGGTTGTTAAATGGCTAATTACGGTTTGCCGGAGGATCTCTTTATATACTTCCGAACCTCCTTTTACCGACACAAATTTGCCCGTATGTCCTACAGTAAGAAAGGGATATTCGATGAAGTGCGGAATACACCGGTTGAAATGTCTTTTTAAGGGGTTGTCCGCACAGCTTATCTGCCTGCGATGCAGTTTGTCGAGCGGAAATGAACTTCGTAGAATCGTGTCTCGCGGAGAAAAGCATCCGGCTTACTTTTGCCGCAATCAGCCATTAAATTCCCGAGACATGAAAAAATCACTCATTAAAAACCTCCTTCTGCCTTCCCTGCTGGCGGCCGCATACCCTGGAACGACGGTGATGGGCCAATCGGCAGAAAATGCCCCGGACTACCCGCTGCAGATAGACCTGCCGTTTGTCGACCTGCCTTTTCAGCAGGATGCCGTACGCGCAGGTGAATTTTTCGACAGCTTTTCTATGCAGCAGGCCCTTTCGGTAACTCAAAATCTCCATCGCCTGAATTATCACTTCAACAACCGGCTGTGGCATAAGGTCATCAAGCCCGACACCAGGGGAAAGAGAATCCTTAACCGCATTGCCTCTAATGCTACCTCCGGGCTTGTCGATTATGTATTCACCTATTACGGGGTTGTACTGTCTCCCCAATGGCTGCATGAGGAGTTCCACAGAGCCGGGCTGACGATCAGGGGAATTTCGTCTTACGACGAGACCTATAACCGTTTCAACGGCGGCTTTGCCAACGGTTCGGTGAGCCGTGTAAAAGATGAAGACCTGATCCGGCTGAAAAAAGAGGCGCCGCAGGAACTGGTAAGAAGCTTCGCTGCAGGTATCGAAAGCGAATTTCTCCTGATGCGGGGTTTGCAGAGAGACAACTTTTACCTGGGCTCCCGGCATGCCAACGTCGCACTGAATATCCTGCTCACCAAACATACGCTCGATTATGTAGGACAGTTTAAAAGAAGCGATTACAATGCCAGTATCGACAGTATGAATACCTACGGCGTTACCGTTGCCGACCGCGATTTTGTAGGCTGGGATTTTACACCGTGGGTGTACGACCTCCACAGGCCCGACGAGCCCTATGAGGCCAGGGGCATACACCCCAGCGGGACCGGCATTGACCGGGCTATCAAAACCACTTCACTCACACAGGAAGAGTACGACTACCTCGAAAAAATGAGGAGGATGCAATATCTCAATTTCCTGTCTCCTTTCATGATCGGCATTAACCGGATCAGGACAGGCCGCAATACGGCGTTCAATTTTGCTGTGAGGCACTATCTCAACTCTTTCGGCTATGATCTCAGCGCCGATGTTTTCCTGGAAAAAGACAACCGGCAATACCTGCTGAGCCTTCACGCCTATCGTAATAAGGAACAATGGCTGCCCGGTATCGAGATCGAAAGAAGCCCCTATTCTTTACCCTCCGGTGCAGAAAAGAAATGGCTGCTCCAGCCGTCTGCCATGCTGTGGCTTCAGCCGTCGGACTTCTACGACACGAAAGCCCGTCCGGGTGGTATGTTAAAACTGCATGTAGCCTATAGCCTCGACAAAACCTGGCGCTTATTTGCAGCCGGCGAAGCCAAAACGGAAGGATGGGTGGCCGGAAATCCCTACCTCGGCACCAGGACCGGATTCCGTTTCGGAGTGTCGGCGCTTTTCGGGGTAGGGAAACCGGGTATTCAGGCGATGATATAAGTGGCAGGAGCCGGCTTTCAGCGATAGGGTTTCAGGGCTTCAACCAGTTCACGATAGCTTTGACGGGTCAGGCCGTTACCGTCGGTTATATCCCAGAGCGCCGCCTGGATCAACGTGTATATTTTCCTCCAGGGCTCCGGTTCGTAGTCCGGCTCAAACATTTCCTGCGGATTGTAGTGCCGGGTAAGCCGGAGGCCCGGATAGTCCTTCAGCAGGTCCAGGAATTTCCTGAGGTTGGGATCAGAAGTGACGACATCGGGCGTATACATATCCTTTCCAATCGCATAATCCCGGGTATCCTGGTCCTGGTTTTCTTCCCAGGGAAAAGCTTTCGAATAGTTCAGGCAGCCCAGGCCGAGATAAATGGTTGTCGTGTCGGCGTTTGATGCCGGGATGGAGTAAGTGGGCGGCACTTCCACCCTTACCGTCGAGGTCAGGAGGCCATCCTGCGTGCGCCCTTCATTATTAAACACACAGATCAGTCCCGCCGGTATCTGGATCGTTACCGAAACATTGAGATGGTTGACAAAGCTGATGTCTGCATAGAATGTATTAAGGCTTCCGTAGAGCAGTTGCGGATTGGGGTCGAAAGCCTTCCCGGGACGTCGCACCAGCTCGATCCCGTCCGGCAGCTCCCAGGGTGTTCCCTGGTAGGGACCGTCGGTATTCCCGATGCCGGGAGCATGCTGTGAAGAAGGGATAACGATATCCCAATCATTTCCACCTTTGAGAAGGTCGTTGTCGCTGCTGCAGGCTGCAAAAACCGCGACGATGAAGATATATGAGATTAGTTTTTTCATTACAATAAACTTATACCTAAACCCTGATAAACTCTACGCGCCTGTTCTGTGCTCTGCCTTCGGGTGTCGAGTTATCGGCAGTTGGTTCCTGTTCGCCTTTCCCGGCTGTTTCGAATCGTGATCCGGTGAGGTCATATTCTTTTTCCAGCAGTGATCTTACTGCGGCAGCCCGGCGCTCGCTGAGCTCAAGATTGGCCTTCTCCTCCCCTGCCGAATCGGTATGACCGATTATGCGGACTTTCATATCAGGATGTGCCTTCAGCACTGTTGCCAGGGATTTCAGCACGCCGGCAGATTCCGGCCTTATGGTAGCCGAGCCCGTGTCGAAAAGGATGCCGGTCGTGCTGAATCTCCCTTCTTCTACCAGCTTGTGACGCATGTCGGGCAAGCCCCTGGCTACCTTGATATTGGCTACGTAAACTCCTATCTGCTCATCCTTGTAGGGGCTGCTGCCAAGCTTGAAAAACAGCTGGTTAAAGTCTCCGTTCTTTGCCATGCCCTTTGGAACGTCATAATATTTCTCTGCATCGATCCAGATGCGGAGTCGCTCCTTTTGCCCCTGGATAGCCACGTGCACGGGTCTCCCATACCACGTGGCGGCTTCCGCATAGCTGCGAACCGGGCTGTTGAAATAGCGGATATATTTTTCATAGCTTTCCATAACCATGCCCGCTGCCCCCGAAAGCGGCGATATCTCCACGTAAAACGATTTGTCGCCCTTCGGGTCTGAGAGCAGCTTGTTTGCTGCGGGGGAATCGGCCCCGGAAGCCAGCAGGCCGAAGCTGAAAGCAGGAGGCAGCCAGCCCTTGAAATCGATCTGCAGGACCATATCGAACTCTACCGTAAAATCCGGGCCGAACAACTGCTCATTATCAGTCAGGCAGACCGATCGTTGCGCCATCCGGAGCCACTTCCCGTCGATCCCTTCAAGCGAGACCACAACCGAGCTTCCATTGCTGTTCCACCCTGTAGGGAGCTCACCGGCGGGATCTTCAGAGAAGTCGTTTGCATACAGCACCTGGTCTCCGGGTATGAAGTCATACCTGCTGTATGAGCGGACAGGTTTTGCCGGATCGTTACCCTCAGAGGAAGAATCTGCGGGTACGGCTCCACCCGGTCCGGGTATGGCGGCTGCCTGGCCGGGATTCTTCTCCGGAGTCCCTGCATCAGCGGTTGCCGACCCGATAGCCTGGTCGATCCCTTTGGAAACCGCCTTATCGGTTTCACTGAGAATTTTGCGCGTAGCGGTCTGTTCGGCCTGTGTTTTCATTTTTTGCAATAAAGACTGGGCCTGTACCGTCGCCGGTATGTAACATGCGAGCAATTGTAATGTTGCCAGGACTGCTCCTATCCTGATAGTCTTGATTTCCATAGCTTATACATATTTTCTTAATGCTGCAAAGCTATCCTGCCTCAGCCCCTGCCATATCGACATTTCGACGAACAACCTCACAAGGCTATAAAGAGACCATATCCGCGATAAAGCGTTCGCCCCATCGCCTGTACAGGGTATTTCATCGACGAAATCAAACGTTTGTCGAAACAATGGATCAGGGTAGACCATTAACTGCGATTGTTGCAGCACATCTAATTAATTCTATGCCATGAAAAACAAAAAAGAACACATTACCAGGCGATCCCCCATCCTTCTCCTGGCAGCACTGGCACACCTTCACATAGGGTGTTCGAATAATCAAGTCGACCCCGGCGACATGCCACCGGAAAAAGGGTACGCCACCGGTGTGGTGAAAGACGATGCCGGGAAGCCGCTGGCCGGCGTTACGATCATTATTGACAACAGCATATTCTTTAACTCGAATATCACAACGGTTACCAACAGCGAAGGGAAATATAAGGTGCGGGTCCCTAACGGGTCATGGTACGCATTTGCTTCGCACCGTGTAACCTACAACGGGGAAAACTACTCATTCTATTTACATCCCGATAATCCGGGAGGATTCGGCGGCGAAGGCGGAGAGCGCAACTTTATCTGGAAGCTATCGGGTGTGATGCCTCACCCCTTATCGGGTCACTACGGCGGGCTGGTCACAATCGACAATTTCCCGGGGGTTTATATAGACCCTACCGAAATCGATTTTGTACTGACTCCACAGGACCCGCTGGTGGACGGCAGCGCGGGCTCTGTGATCCGCCGGCGCCCCGACGACAGCTACCAGCTCCGGGATATCCCTATCGGCAGGTATAAGCTCACGGCGACCTACCAGCGAAAACCGGTAAAATTCCGGCGGTGGAATTCGGAGGAAGAGTTCCGGGAAGAATATGATCTCGGTTTCAGATCACAGATACCAGCCCAGTGCGATAACTGTGCCAAGCTGGAATACTATTGGGAGTCATGACGCGAAGCAGGGCATCTTTGTGGTCTTATTTCGTAAACGCCTTCCTGATCCGGCTCAGGCTGTCCTGGTGGATCCCCAGCAGCGAAGCGACATATTTCAGCGGGATCTGCCGGATGATCTCGGGCTGCTCGGTCATGATCTTCTGGTACCGTTCTTCCGCCGTCATGCAAACCGCATCGATCTGGCTGTCCTGTACCCAGTTCAGAAGCCTGTCCATAACGGCCATCTCCATATCGTACATCCGCGGGATCTGCTCTTTCATAGCTGCCACTCCGGCCTTATCCCATACCAGCACATCAACCTCTGTCAGCGACTCCAGCGCACAGGGGGAAATGGCTCCGCTGAAAAGATACAGGGGGGTTGAAATAAAATCATTGACGCTAATAATACCCAGCGTATGGTCTGTCTCCCTATGAACCCGGTACAGTCGTACGATCCCGCTGTTGAGGAAATAAAGCCATTTGACCGGCTTGCCCTGCTCCATCAGGATAGTATGCGGCGGAAGCACTTTATGAGTGGTCAGAGAGGCAATAATTTCCTGCTCCTGAAGAGTAAAAACAATTCCCCTGGCCTGTGCATACCGGCACACCTTCTGAAAAATTTCACGTGGTATCATGGTCAGGATCGGTGAAACAAATAGTCTCCAAAGCTTCTCATGCAGGCAAATGTAAAGCGAACCGTCCTAACATGCAATTTCTGACATATGTCAGATCAGGTTGACTTTCTGCCAGGTTATTTTTGCCACACCTTGAAAACAACCCGATAAGTCCATGAAAAACAAGATTGTTCTCCTAGCTGACAGAGACGAATCCACCCGGAAAGTCCTGTGCGATTACCTGCTACGGCAGCCTTATTCATTTTTGCTGAAGGAATGCGGCAACGGCCCGGAAGCCGTCCGGATGATCAACACCCTTGAACCCGATCTGCTCGTAATGGAGGTGGCACTGCCCGGCAAAAACGGTTTTGAAGTGCTCGATATGCTAGACTATGTCCCGCCTGTGGTTATGATGTCGGCTACGCCCGAATATGCTGCAAAAGCTTTTGACTACAGGGCGGTAGACTACCTCCTGAAGCCCCTTGCCCCGATGCGGATCCAATGTGCTTTTCAGCGACTGATGAGCCTGAAGCGCCCCCCCGCTGCAGATGCTGTCGAACGGATAACGGGTTACCCGTCCCGCATTTTTGTGGAAAAGGGATCCAGGCTCGTTGGGATACCGGTCGATAAGATCTCCTACCTCAAAGCAGATGGCGACTACACCTGGATCCATACCGTCAATAAGGAGGCCTACCTCTGCACGATCGGCATAGGACAATTGGAAAGCAAATTCGACCCCCGGAATTTCATGAGGGTACACCGGTCCTACATCGTGAATGTCGGGTACATCCGGGAGCTCTACCGCGACATCAGCAAATTGTATGTCTCCCTTCCGAACGATGTGGAGATCAGTGTGGGAAGAAGCTACCTGCCTGCCATCAAAGAGCTGATGTTCTAGTCCGGTCACAGCGGTTTCCGGTACGGGCGTATAACAATGACCGGCATCTCCTTAAATCAATAACTTAAATATCTATTATTCCATGAAAAAACAAATCTTATTGGCGCTTGTATGCATCGGGGTAGCAGGCAGTTGTAAAAAGAAAGACGACGACATTAACCCGCAGCCGGCTGCCAGGCAACTTACCAGTACGGTAGTTTCCATCAACGGCCAGTCTGTCACCTACCGGTTGGTGTACGACAACAAAAACCGGCTGACGGAATACGGCAGCCCGGAAGACCAGTACAAAAGCACGGTGTCGTACGACGCCAAGGGCAATCCTGTAAAATTTGAAATCGAATCGGATGAAACCAGGCAGGTATTCGAAGTGACTTACGGTGAAAACGGCGTACCCGTCAGCACCATTCATAAGCTTTTCGAGGGCGGATCACCCGGTGAAGTATCGGAAAACCGGATCACCTACGAAATCTCAGGCGGTAAAATCGGGAAAATGAAGATAGCAGACGATACAGGAGTCGTATACTCCTACCTGCTCACCTATTCCGGCAACAACCTTACCCGGCTTACCAACGACGCCGGCGAACTTTTACTGGGCTGGAAGCACGGTACCAAAAAATCGCCCTACAGCTCTGCGAGGTTCAAATACCCGGTTATTCCTGATCTCCTTCCTCTTTTTTCGAGCGAGAACGAAATTGTCGAAATGACGGTGATCCTGCCTGAATACGGTCCGGTGAGCTTCCAGGAGGAATACGAGTACGATACCGACGGCTACCCGACATCGTCTGTTATGAAAGACGAGGCCGGCAACGTCATCCGGAGAACCGGCTTTCACTACCGGTAATTCCACACGGATACGGGCCAGGCGTAGCTGCCCGGCTTAACTGTAAGGTACATGTCGCTTTGTCCCTCGATCTTCATCCGGACAACCCCTGTACCCAGTTCCTGTTCAGGAAAGAACCTTTCGTAACCAAGCTTCCGGATAACGGAAAAAGACGTGGCACCGCCTTCGATCAGCAATTCATCGACGGCGGTGGACTGCAGTACCATTTCAACGGTGTCTGCAACAACCTGCCTGATCATGAGAGAAAGGTTTTTGACGCCGTCGCAGTCGAGACTGCCAACGGCCATGACAGCCTTTTCTCTCGTTTTCAGCGCTTCCGATACCTCATCCGCCCATTTTCTTATAAGCAGGACGGTGTCTTCCTGCCTGCAAAAAAGCCTTTCCGGCATATAGATCACCGCCAGGCCTTCCTCCGCCGACGCCCTGACCCGCGACCGGCTTTCGGCAAAGGCGCTGCCGCATACATACAGCGCTTTCCTACCCCACTTTATCTCTTTACCGCCATGCATTGAAGCCTGCTTCATACGTCCGATGATAGCGTTGAAAAAGCCGGAGCCACCCGCGGGGATCGTCCGCACGTCGACCCTGTCCACCCAGCTTTCGAGGTCTTTGTTGCAGGAAGCATTACCGACAATAAGTTCTTTATCCGGGAACTCTTCATCGGCGGAGACAACGCCTGCGTGCTCCTTCGCGCTTTCACCCAGGAGATCCGTAACCAGTGAAGAAGAGGTTCCGCCCCCTATCGTGCCGTTAAATTCCATTTCGCCCAACGGCACGCCGTCGTAGTAATACACGCCGTCTCTGATAGTTCTTTTCAGACCGGGATTAGCCGGAACCACCACCGCACGCGATTTCCCCGATGCCCGAAGCTGCGCAAGAAGCTCGGCTGCCACATTTCCTCTCAGCAGCGAGTCTACTTTCTTAAAAATGAAATCGGGATTGATCGCCAGCAAACCGGATGTGATTTGCCCGGTGGCCTCTGCCGCCTGCCCCGGACCGAGTGAACGGGTATCGGTAGTTATGACCAGGATGTCGGTGTCGGCGGTTTTGCCCACTTTTGTATCTATGACTACCCTGAAGCCATGGCGGAGCGCTATTCCCCCAATCTCTGCGGCACCCGTAAAATCGTCTGCAACAACAGCTATCATACCGGCATCCTGTTTTCAAAAAGCCTGACAGCATATTCGATCGCCAGGAGCATGGCGTCTGCACTTGCGATGCCCTTCCCTGCTATCTCCATTGCTGTGCCGTGATCTACCGAAGTCCTGATAATCGGGAGGCCAAGTGTAACGTTTACACCCCTGACACTTTTCATTTTCCCCGTTTCGCTATCCCATGTGAATCCTACCATTTTAAACGGAATATGCCCCTGGTCGTGATACATGGCGACGCATCCGTCAAAACTTCCGCCCTTTGCTTTCGGGAAAAGCGTATCGGCCGGAACGGGGCCTGTAACACAATAGCCCCTCCTGACTGCCTCTTCAATAGCCGGTATGATCTCGGTCTTCTCCTCCCAGCCGAACAATCCGCCGTCGCCGGCATGCGGGTTAAGTCCCGCCACAGCTATTCGCGGGTTGGCGATACCCAACTGAACGCAGGCCTGGTGCATCAGCTCGATCGTCTCAAGGATACGTTCCTTTTTCACCAGGTCGCAGGCTTCCCGGAGCGACACATGCGTAGAGACGTGAATCACCCTCAGGTCGTCCTCGACAAGCAGCATGGCGTATTTTTTTGTGTCTGTGTAATGCGCGTATATCTCCGTATGACCGGAAAACAAATGTCCGGCCATATGCAAGGACTCCTTGTTGATCGGTCCCGTCACGGTACCGCCTATCTCTCCTTCCATTGCCAGCCTGATCGTTTCGACCACTGTCTGAAAGGCCACATCACCGGCCATTGCCGACATCTCTCCTTTCTGCAGCTTTTCGATACTCACATTTGCAAGGTCGTATACATCGATCTGTCCCGGCAAAAAAGCAGCCTGCCCGACGGACTTTACCGCCCTTACGTTAAGGTCGAGCCCACAGAAACGCACGGCATCTGCGATCACCCCGGCATCGCCTACGAGAAGAGGCCTGCAAGAGTTGTATATCGCCGTATCGGAAAATGCCTTCACGGCTACTTCCGGCCCGATACCGGCCGGGTCGCCCATTGTAATCCCTAAGATTGGTCTGTTATCTGTCATGTTCGGGTAAGCTATTGATCTGGTCCAGGTCGCGAAACTGCCCCCTTATTGAATCCTGGATGAGTTGCAGTTCCTTCTCCTGCAGGTTAAGCATAGGAGGCAGCACTTCCGCTTCACACAGCCCGTAAGCGCTCATCATCGCTTTCAGTACCGGCAGAGCATAGCTGAGCGACCGTCCTTTCTGGTATATTTCCGAAAGCAGGTCAGCTTTCTTCATAGCGGCTGTTCCTCTCCAGTTCTTATCGTCCGCTGCGTCGTCGCATATCACCTTATAGAGTCCGGGAGCCAGGTTGCCTGTACCCGGCACAATACCGTCGGCGCCAAGCTGCATAGCATACAGCGATTGCGCAGCCCAGCCGGTAAGGAAAGAAAAGTCTGCACGGTCTTTCCAAAGAATTACCGATTGTTCCAGGCGTTCGATACTGCGCTCCGAGTCTTTAAACCCGATGATATTGGGGTGACCGCTCAGCCGGTCTACGACTTCGACCGGAATTGACAGATGCGTAGTGGCCGGGATATTATAGATAATGAGCGGAGCAGGCAGGTTATCGGCCAGTTTCGTAAAATAACGGAATACCTGCTCGTTGTCGGCCGGGTAGTAGCTCGCCATAGTCGATACCAATACATCCGCTCCGAGGTCGTGATAACGACGCGCATCCTCTATAGAATCCGTTAAAGAATTTCCCGAGATCCCGGCATATACCAGGCTCCTGCCACCGGCCGTCCTCACAGCCGCCTCCACCAGTTTCACTTTTTCCTTTCCCGGTACGGAAGCCGATTCACCGGTCGTTCCCAACAGGAAAGGAGCCGTACCATAGCCGGTCAGGTATCCGACCAGTCTTTCAACCGAACCGGTATCGACTGTCCCGTCTGCCTTAAACGGCGTGACCATCGGCACAACCACGCCGCTGATTCTTTTCTTCATTTTTCTGAAAATCTGTAAATAATATACTCATCCTCTCTACACCTCCCCGAAAGCACTCACATAGATTCTTTCAGCATCATCGCGATTAATATTCCTCGGGTTATTCTTCAGCAGCCGCTGCACCTGTATGGCCTGATCGGCCAGCTTTCCGGCCGCTTCGAGTGGGATATTCACTTTTGTGAGATTATCGGGTAACCCGCAGCTCCTGATCAGGTCTCTCACAAGGGCCACCCCCGACTTTGCCACGCTTAAGACGGAACCGCTTTCACGGCTTCCCAGGGCTACGGCTACGGCAGCGTACCGTTCAGGCGCTTCCACCAGGTTGTATTCCATTACGTAAGGCAGCAGGAGAGCTACGGAAAGTCCGTGCGGCAAATGAAATTCCCTGCTGAGCGGGTATGCCAACGCGTGTACACCGGCGGTATTGACCGGTCCGAGACACATTCCCCCGTACATGCTGCCGAGCGCAACGGAAGCCCGGGCTTCCTGATCGGCCCCGTTCGCGAAGGCACGGGGCAGGAATTGTCCTATAAGCCTTATTCCCTCCAGGGCCACCAGGTCTGTTACCGGGTGTGCATATTTATTGGTATAGGCTTCCAGGCAATGTGCCAGGGCATCGATTCCCGTAGCAGCCGTTACGACAGGAGGAACGTCTTTCGTCAGGCCTGGATCTACATAAGCGGCGTCGGGCACAAGCTCAGGGCTGATCACTCCCACCTTATTACCTTCGTTATTCACGAAAATAGCATTCGGGGAAACTTCACTGCCTGTACCGGCCGTTGTAGGCAGACAGGCTATATAGGTGGCCCTCTTTTTACGGAACCCGTTTGCCAATATATCGTCCAGCGTCTGCTCACTGCGCAACTGAACCGCAACAAGCTTTGAAGTATCCATGACGCTTCCTCCCCCGATGCCTGCCACGCTGTCGGCGTCAAAGGAAATCGCTTCCCCGACCAGCCTTTCAAAATCGTTGAAAGTCGGCTCTTCAAGGATGCTTGTATTAAAACAAATCTCTATCCCTGCGCCAGCCAGAGGCCGCAACGCTTCCTCTACCCTGGCCCTTACCGGAGGGATAGTCACCACATACAGTCTTTTATAAGACAGTCTCAGGTAGTCGTCTGCGAACTGACCGAGACTATCATCTCCGAATACCACTTTTTTAGGGTGTATGATCTGAATCCTGTTCATTCTGTACTTTTTTTAAGCTTATGTCCGCATGAGCTCCTGACTACAAGTTCTGTCTTCAGGACGATGCTTACGAAAGGTCTTGCAGGATCGGTGATCCGCTGGTGCAGGAGCTCGATCGCAATTCTTCCTATCTCAAAACCCGACTGGCGTATGGCTGTGAGAGGGGGATTAAGGGACATTGCCCAGTCCATATCGTCAAAACCGACGATTGCCACCTGCTCAGGGATCTTAAGTCCCCTGCTATGGATGGTCTCCAGCGCGCCCAGTGTCAGCAGGTTGTTTGAAGTGAACAAAGCCGTGGGCGGGTCGGGCATATCGAGTAAATGTGCCGCCAGGTCAACGCCGCTCTGGTAATCAGAATCCCGGCCTGCGATTATTGCCGGGTCGATGGTAAGCCCGTATTTGGCATAAGCGCCCTCATAGCCGGCTATCCGTTCCACGGTAGTAGGGATCAGCCTGTTGCCTGTAATGTGCCCGATACGCGTATGCCCTGCCTTGATCAGGTGCTCCACAGCATCGAATGCGCCCTGGAAATTATCGACCTTGACCACATCCAGGTCTACGCCCGGCAATCCCCGGTCGATGCACACTACCGCGTATCCTTCTCCGGCCAGCTCTTTCACATACTCATTCATACCCGGTAACGGCGCCACTATAAAAGCATCGACCGATTCGGATTTCAGTGTTTCTATGTAAAACTTCTGCCGCTCCTCATCCTGCGAAAAGTTGCCGATAATAACCGCAAAATTCCTGGCGTATGCATATTGTTCGATCCCCCTGATGATATCCACATAAAACGGGTTGCGGATATCGGGGATAAGCAATCCAATAAGCTTGCCGGCTCCCCTGGTGGTACGAAGCCGTTGCGCCACACGGTTTGGCCGGTAGCCCAGTTGCCTGATCACCTTCTGTACGCGCAACTCTGTTTCTCCTTTTACGACTGTCTTGGAATTGATCACCCTCGAAACCGTCGCAATCGATACGCCTGCCTTATCCGCCACCTCCTTAAGACTAACACCTTTTTGAGCAGCCATTGAAAAATGTAAACGTTTGCAGCAATATTACCGGTTAATTCTGAATAAAAAAACAACCAGGTAGCTAAAACCGAATAAAAGTAGATCATATCGCCTCTATATTACATTTTTGCAATACTGTAACATCTAAAATTTCACAAGGAAAATTTTGACAATAATGAAAACGTTTACATTTTTACAACATTATTATTAGTCAAATAAACGGGATCTCCCTTTTTATCCGCCTTTAGCCTGCTGCCACTCTATGAGCTTTCCGCTGCATGTACTGGATTATCTTATTATCCTCTTTTTCCTGGCAGGAAGCCTCGGGATGGGTCTTTATTTTGCCAAATCGCAAAAAACGACGCAGAATTATTTTCTTGCCAAGGGTAAAATACCGGCCTGGGCCCTTGGTATTTCACTACTGGCCACGCTCATTAGCAGCGTAACTTTCCTGGCTTACCCCGGAACCGGCTATTCTTCCAACTGGATATTGCTTGTCCAGGGACTCATGGTGCCGTTCGTGCTCCTTACCGCCATCTGGTTTATAGTGCCTTTGTTCAGAAAGGTCATCCACCTCAGCACCTACGAGTATTTTGAACGAAGGTTCAGCCCTTTTGCACGGTACTACGCTTCGGTCGCCTTTGTGCTACGGCAGTTTTCAGGCATGGGAACCGTCCTCTTCCTGCTGGCGCTCTCGCTCGAAAAAATGACGGATATCCATACGGTTGTAATCATCCTCATCGTAGGCTTTGTCATCATTGCTATCAATCTTCTCGGGGGTATCGAGGCGGTTATATGGCTTGACGTTTTCCAGGGATTCATGCTTTTTGTGAGCGGGATCATCTGCCTGGGCGTACTCCTTTTTTCTGTAAACGGCGGACCGGCCGAGGTCTGGCGGGTAGCATCGGAAAACGGCCGGACCGGCTTCGGCCCCTACGAATGGGACCTCACGAAGCTGACTTTCCTGGTCATGGCTATTAACGGAGTCTTCTACGCGATCCAGAAATACGCTACCGATCAAACGGTTGTCCAGCGCTATCTTACGGCAAAGACAGACCGCGCTGCCATTAAAGCATCCCTTCTCGGCATTATCCTGACTGTTCCCGTCTGGTCTATCTTTATGTTCATCGGCACGGCCTTATTTGTCTTCTACCAGCAGAACCCGCTGCCTCCCGATACCCGGGCCGATGCAGTATTCCCTTATTTTATCATGACCCAACTGCCGACAGGAATTGTCGGCCTGATACTCTCGGCCATGATCTCGGCAGCAATCTGCAGCCTGAGCGCAGATCTCAACTCGTTGGCCGCCGTCGGTGTTGAGGACTATTACAAAAAGCTGCGTCCCGGACAGACAGACAAGCAAACCCTTCTTGCATCGAAGCTTATCGTCGTGCTCTCGGGCCTGATTTCCATCGCCATCGCTATCCTCTACATCAATGCGGGCAGCGAAGGGGTACTGGGCATTGTCTTCACATTATACGCGATCTTTTCGGGTGGAATTGTCGGTATATTTCTGCTGGGACTGTTCAGCGAAAGGGCCAACTACCAGGGAGTCAACATCGCCATCGTGGTCTGCGTCATCTTCACAGCGTATGCGTTTCTGACTTCAACGCCCATAGGCACGGGCGAGGATAAAAAGCTGCTTCTCGACCTTGGATCATGGAATTTCACACACCATAAACTTATGCTGGGTGTCTACAGCCATCTTATCGTAATCGGAACCGGGTATCTTGCCAGCCTGTTCTATCCACGCCCCGTCCTGGATAGCAGCCTGCTATATCGCAAGCCGATGGGACGGCGCTGAAACTGAGGTAAAAATGGGGAGTATTTTAGCATCTCTTTTTTCTTTTATACGATAGTTAAAAACTAACATATAAAATAGTGATGATGCAAACCCAAACCCAAAATCAAATCAGAATAAAACTTGCTGCCTTTATGTTTCTCCAGTATTTCATATGGGGTTCATGGTATGTAAGCATGGGGACATACCTCAGTAAGACGCTTGAGTTCGATGGTTCACAAATTGGCCTGTCCTATGGAGCTTTCGCTATTGGTGCAATGATTTCACCGTTCTTCGTGGGCCTGCTCGCGGACCGGTACTTCGCATCTGAAAAAATTCTTGCCCTTCTCGGGATCCTGGGAGGCGTACTGTTGTTTATTCTTCCGAGCATGACAACGTTCGGATCGTTTTATCCCATGCTAATTCTGTACTGTACTACTTTTTTGCCCACATTGGCCCTGGGAAACTCTCTTTCCTTACATCATCTTACAAATCAAAAGCGCGATTTTCCGATTGTCAAAACGCTGTCGTCCGTGGGATGGATCGCCGGAGGGTTGGTACTTAGCATTCTTCTCAAAGGTGAGCAATCAGCGGTACAATTCTACCTTGCCGGATCAGTTTCGATTGTATTCGGCCTTTTCGCTCTTACTTTACCACATACACCTCCGAAGAAGACCGGCAAAGACGTCAGTCTGGGTAATATCCTCGGTCTCGACGCGCTTGCTCTTTTCAAGAAGCCGTCCTTCACTATTTTTATTGTGTGCATGTTCCTGATCTGTATTCCGCTGTATTTCTACTTTGTAAATATGAATTTATATGTTACAGAGCTGGAATGGACTTATTCGGCTGCAAAAATGTCCCTGGCCCAGGTTTCAGATGTTATATTCCTGCTTTTACTACCGTTCATGCTGAGAAGCGTGGGTTATAAGAAGACAATATTTTTGGGTATCCTGTTTTGGGCGATCCGGTATTTTCTTTTGGCAGGAAGTGTGGATTCGGCCACTTTCCAAACCGTTTTTGTTTTCGCGGCCATTCTCCTTCACGGGGCCTGTTATGATTTCCTGTTTATTGCAGGCCAATTATATGTAGACGAGGAGGCGAATGAAACCATACGGGGAGCAGCTCAGGGACTTATTGCATTTATTCTTTGGGGTATTGGTTCATTTGTAGGCACTCACTTAGCAGGACTTTCCCAGGCTTATCATACTCTGGAACAACCCGTGGGCAGTATAGCTCATGATTGGCACGGTATATGGATTTACCCGGCGATCGGGTCGGTGGTTGTTCTGGTAATTTTCGCTATATTCTTTCCCGATGTATCAAAGAAAAAGCTCCAGAGCTAATGAAGGATGGTGAAAGCAAAACATGTCCTGTTCCTGGTATTAATAGCGTCTATATGCTCGTGCAGTGAGATCGGCAGACAAGCCCCGGAAACCCAGGTATTGATTTTATCGGCAGACGGCAGGTATATTGTGCGGGACTACAGTGTCCTCTTCGTCAATATATACGAGAAAAAAGGCAATTCTACTTTCAGGAGCGGGTTCACCACGCACTACCTGGAGAAGTACGACGCGCAGACCGGGGCTCTTATCAGTAAGAGCCCCAAAATAAAAAAGAACGTCGCTCCTGTTTTTGTTTCCGGCAAACTGATATGGCTCAGAGAGTTTAATCCTGACAGCGGTGAATTCGATCTCATGGCGCTAAGCATCGACGATTTCAGGGAAGTGCTGTCTGCCGAAAAGATAAAAGCGGTCAATCATGGTCTTCGTTTTGTCCCGCACCGGGTGTTCCGGTTGAAATCAGACAAATCCCGGATCGTACTGAAGGGTAATGACGCCAGGAACTATATAATAGATGAACAAACCGGTGCGGGGCAACTGGTAAACGCCGATGAGATAGAAAATGCCATACCCGATTTTTCGGATAGTAACTGGACTACCCCTTCCGCGCGCTATAACTTCAAAGGAAATGACAGAAGGTACCTGGTGGCACAAACCAAACAGGGCGATACCAGGTCTGAAAACGATTTTATCCAGCCTGAAGTATTGGGCTCCGGGGAAGACGGCAATTTCCGTCCCGCCGTGGCTAACGGATCGTGGTTTGTTCTTTCCAGGACCACAACAGACAACAGCGGCTTTTTACAGGTAACAGCCGTCGACACTTCCTCACTCGCAACCCGCTGGAGCGCCGTAATGGACTTCGAACCGTTACCGGCAGAAAGGAAACCAGACAACGTCGCTATCACCGGTAGCAGCTTACTAGTGATCAGCAAAAAATCAATGGGAATGCTGGATACGAAGACCGGAAAATGGGTCTGGAAATATAATGACTGACAGCTCTTTCCCGTCTTCAGACGGTGAAAGAGCGGAAGCCGGTCTTAGACCGGCAAAAAAGCTTTTACTCAGGTCGGAGACCTGATATCGCCCTCCCGTCGTCTGAGACGAGGGAGAGCTTAGTTCACGTTTGCATCTCTGAACATAAACGTATTGTCGCTAACTCTCAGCGCTTTCCCGCTGGCAGTCGTCACGTTCCTGAGAATTACCTCCTTCGTTTTAATGTAAGGGAATTTTTCCTTGTAGGTTTCGTCTGTCATCTGCGGGTTGAAATTTGCGAAAATGGCAGGCCCCTGATAGTTTTCAGGATGCTTCGAGTCGTCGATACGCAGATTTTCAATAGTGATCCGTTCGGGCATATAGCAGGTGTAGCCGAAATCGTGCTGACCGGAATAGGAACCGTTGATGAGGGCCGCGCTGACGGGCCTGCCGCCGGACGGTACGAAGATACAATTACGGATCACAAGCTCTCCCTGCCAGGTACTGCCATAGTCGGAGCGCAGGTTAACAATGCTTCTTCCCCTGATAGTAGAATTCTCTATCAGCAGAAGCCCGCTGCCGATGGCATTGATCCCCATGTGCCCGAGAGTTGAATTCCGGATAGTGGCATTGGCCACTCCCTGGTGGGCATCAAACCGGGAAAGCGTGCAATTATCATAGAGAAGATTTTTGCAGAAGTTAGAGCCCAGTATCCCCCAATAGGTATTGTCATTGATATCGTTGGTCTGGCTGCAATTCACGAAAGATACATTGAGAGCCCGGTTGACCGAAAGGTCGTAGGAACCCATAGAAACCGGCTTGCCTGCGGCACCGATGGTGCTGTAGGTACGGCGCCCGGTCAGGACGGTGTTTTTAACCGTTACATAGGAGCATTCCCCGATGCTGATGAAGCCACCGTACGGAGCGCCGTGGTCTCCTTCCCCCATGACGCGGTGTACCAACCCTTCCACCAAAATATTAGACCGCCTGATCGCGATATTCCGGCTGTAATAGGTGTACTTAGACTCGGCCTTATTGGCTATAGTGGTGAAACGGCCTCCGTTGATCTTCAGCAGCTTCTCGTCTATAGGAAGAGCGGTTATATCGGTAACCCGGTCGAAATCCCAGATAATAGGGGCTTTCATATCAACGTTGCCGTTCTCGTCGACTACAAATATGTCAGTCTGCGGCGACCCGTTATTCTGGTTCAGCCCAAACCGGATGTATTGTTTTACGTGGGAATTAGTGACCGTGATCAGGCAGGGGCCCGGCAATGATGCATCAATTTTCTGCTGATTTCTCTTAAGTGCAGCTATATTCTCCAGCTTAAACGACTTAAGGGTGGAAGCTACCATGAAAACAGGTGCATTGCGGTTTTCTACTTCGGTATCATCGATAATGAATGCGGCCGCTCCGAAATCGGTATCTGTCCGGATCACGGCAATACGCTCCTTTCCGCCAATATAATAAGTGGCCCGGTCGTCGGCTCTCACCGGAAGGCTGTGCAGGTTGGCAAATGCATGGGTAGCTGCGATGGCGTCTATATCATCAGTTTTACCGTCGCCTCTGGCACCGAAATTACTGTAGCGAACGAACCCTGTAGCTTTAAATTTTGCTACGTCCTTTGGTGATACATTTACATGCAATTCCCCGTTTTCACCGGTAAATACCCGGGTTTTCTTCCCCTCCGAGGTGATTACCACATTTTCAGGCGGACTTTTATGCTGTCCCTGCGTTACAATTACACAGGCTGAAAAAAGGAACAGCAGGAGTTTATACTTCATCATAAAGACCGGTTTAGTCATAGTTCGCAAAAAACTGGCAGGATCGTGCTAGTGTTGCTTTCAGGGTGAAGTTAAATAAAAACTATTAAGTTTTAATATAACTCAACAGACCAAGGTATCCTTCTTTACCCGCTAATAGGTCGCGATTAAAATAATAAATCCCTAACTTGCCTTTTTACTGAATTACATACTATACAAATCCCTGAAATGAAAGATACAGAACAAAAGCCGGTATTGGCAGAGCAAGAGATCGCAAGCCGCATCTATCTGATCCGTAACCAGAGTGTAATGATCGACCGGGACCTGGCTGAAATGTACGGTGTAGAAACAAAAGTTTTCAATCAAAGTGTAAAACGGAATAAAGAGCGTTTTCCCGATGACTTCATGTTTACTTTAAGCGAGCAGGAGTGGACAGACTTGAGGTCACAAATTGTGACCTCAAGTTGGGGAGGTCCACGATACCGGCCTAAGGTATTTACAGAGCAGGGAGTCGCAATGCTTTCGGGTATTCTGAACAGCAGGACAGCTATAGAAGTAAATATCCGCATAATGCGTGCATTTACCAGGCTCCGGAAATATACCTTCACCCAGAGAGAAATCGGGCTGCAACTCACCCTGCTTGAAAAGGAAGTAAAGGGTAACACCCGGGATATCGAACATATTTTCGCCGTATTGAGAGAGCTGGTAGAAAGACAGTACGAGTCGCGGATAAGAAAAAGAATAGGGTTTGAACAGGGGAGTTCATCTTCTGACAATGAGGAGGGATAAATATTTTTCTTCCATTTACCTGGCGGCCGTTATTCACTCTTCTCGTTGATACGGGTCGAGTAACGGGTATTATGGCAGATAGAACACCTGCCGGAGCTCTTCCTCCCAGCCTTTTTTATCTCCCGGCTTAGCTACTTCAAGCGCCTCGGTCATGTATTCCCACCATTTATGGCAAACAGGCGATTTTGCCAGGACATCCAGCAGATCAGGATCTGAGATCTCCATGTAGCAGAAAAGATAGCGGCTAGAAGGGTGAAGGAAAATGGAATAATTGCTGATGCCATGTGCTTTCAGCTCTTCTTCCAGCTCTTTCCAGATCGGGTTATGGCGTCTTTCATATTCGTCTGCCATTCCTTCTCTGGCCTGGATAATAAATGCTTTCCGGATCATAGTTTATTTTTTGGTGAATGTTCCAGCCTGGTTACCTACATGGCAAGATGGCTTTTTGCATTTTCCCAAAAGATAGTAAATTAATAAGGATTATATAGAAAACCGGAAGGCTGATAACCACGAAGTGATGACAGGATTATCACTTCCTGTAATCCAACGCCGGTTTCCTGTCGCCCAGAAGCGCATTATATTGAAAATCGGTCCCTCTTATGCTGAGCCATTCCTTCCGGGCAGCAGCAATAAGCTCAGGACTAGAAAGCAGGTCAAGAGTTGTCGTCGCGAGGGTTTTGGCCGCGACGATCATTCCTTTTGTCCCGATACCCGTGCCTCCGGCCGCCACTGCCTGCCAGCTGTGGGCCGGGGTTCCGGGAACCCAGGTCGCTATCCGGAACCCTACCGTCGGTACCGTCCAGCTTACATCTCCCACATCTGTCGAGCCGCCGATGTTCTGTGGAATACCGGTAAACGGCGTGATCTTTTGCGACTCGGCTGTTCGGGGAAGGCTTCCAAAAGGTATCCCTAGCGTTTCCTGTAATTTTTCCGCAAATTGCTTTTCTTCCTCCGAATACACCACTCCCCCTATCCTATCCAGGTTCTGGAATGCCACCCGGGCCAATGATTCCACCGGCAGTATATCGTGCGTACCGCCGATTATTTCCACTTCCATAGTAGTCTCGGTTCCCATGGCAGCTCCCTGCGCGGCTTTTACGATCCGCTTCCAGATATCCCTTACTACCTCGCGGTCGGGGTGTCTGGCATAGTAGTACACTTCCGCAAAATCGGGAACTACATTCGGCGCTTCACCGCCTCTGGTGATCACATAATGGATCCGGGCATCGGAAGGTACGTGCTCCCGCATCATATTGACCATATAATTCAGGGATTCCACACCATCGAGCGCAGATCTCCCTCTTTCCGGTGCGCTTGCCGCGTGGGCCGCGACTCCACGGAACCTGAACTTCCCGGAAATATTGGCCAGCGCGCTTGTCGGATTGGCACCGTTACGGTCGGCCGGATGCCAGTGCAGGGCTACATCGGTATCGCTGAAGATCCCTTCGCGCACCAGGTACACCTTCCCCGACCCGCCTTCTTCGGCAGGAGACCCTACGATACGGAGCGTTCCCGGTTTCCCCGTTTTTTTTAGCCAGTTTTTCACGGCAATACCTGCCGCTACCGAGGCGGTACCAAACAGGTGGTGCCCGCAGGCATGACCGGCGATCTGCCCTTCAACAGGGCTGCGATAGGGTACAGCGGCCTGCGACAGCCCGGGAAGGGCGTCGTACTCGGCCAGGATACTGATGACAGGCTTACCTGAACCGTAAGTAGCAACAAAAGCAGTCGGGATACCCGCTACTCCTGCCTCTACTGAAAAGCCCTCTTTCCGTAGCTCTTCCTGCAAAAGGCCAGCGCTTTTATATTCCTGGTAGCCTACCTCGGCGTAATTCCATATTTTTCCCGCTATCTCATTATAATGAGAAGACTTTGCGTCGATTTCTTTAACAACCGCTTCTTTGTCCTTCATTAAATTACCCTGGGCGCTGACAGTAGTAACGACGCCGGCGGCAAACAGGATCAGATGGATTTTCATTTTTAGTAAGTTTATTTTTCCAGAATCAGCAGCCACCCCTCCTTGGCTTTAACAGGGATTTCTTCGCCTGGAGAAAAAATCCTGGCAGGCTGGAAATTAGATACTTCGGGAGCTGTAAGGGTATATCCTGAAGGATCCGCACCAAACTTTTCCCAATCAATCACAAGCCGTACTCTCAGGTCATTTTTGTCAAAATTACCCAAAGATATCAGTACCTTTCCATCTTTGACATACGCAGTGGCTTTTACATTCGGGTGGGTCGTTTCCATAATCCGGTCTTCAGACCAATAGCCGATCATTCTGGCGTCTTTAATACCGAATGACTTCCATAATTTCCAAACCGGGACCGGCGAATGCTCGGCCCATGAATGCCTTGCAGTAGCTCCGTAAACCATTCCGAGATACCTGTTCCCTCCGTCCTGCAGCATTTCGGCCATCTGTCCGAAGGGAATCCCCGAGAAGGTTACAAGCCACTCGTCATGGCTCATTTCGTTGTACTTAAAGAACTCCCCGAACCAGAGCCTGTCCACATAGGGAAAGAAATCCGTGTATTGATTCATGGGACCTTTGGAGTAAGAGGTATTTGAGTGCAGATCAATAAGGGCACCAGGCCGGTACCTGGCGGCTATCTTCCGCATCCTTTTCATGACAGACCGGTCAAACGAGACGTCGTCCATATAGATACCGTCGATTTTATAGTTCTCATACATCCAGCGCAACCCTTCCAGGTAGTAATTGATCCAGCGCGAAAATCCATTCAGAACAAGTGCGGCATCCGTATTCTGATCAGGGAGCTCGGTATACCAGGCTGGCCTGTAGTCATCGATAAGATGCTCCATATGCCAGGGCAGGCCATACCCGACCCCCGATACGAATATTTCGTGGTTTAAGCTTTTGAGCGCAAATATCTCTGCCGCATAGTTGCTCAGTTCCCGGATAGTGTAGTAGAGTTTGACTTTCCTGCTTTCTCCGTGCTGCTTATCGATAAACCGGGTGAGAGGGTCCTTTATCAGGAAAGGGTAATTGATGGTAGGATTTAAGGGGTCCGAATGATGAATATTGGCAATATTGGCTTCGTCGAGGGCTGCCTTGTCAAAAGCTTCGGGATCACCATGAAAATATCTCTCTGAAAAATGTTTCGCAGGATTTACCTCCTTTACAGGCGTGATCAGCAATCCGAATTCAAAATCAAGGGTGTCCGTCTGTGTAAGGCTTCTTGCCCCGGATGAGGCCGTAACATCGACGGTATTATCATGGTTCCTGGTTACCTCGACGGCTCCCTTCCCGTCGTTCGACCAGCTTAAGGGCGCTTTGGGCTTGTAATCGGCAAGGAGCGGGCCATGATAATCGCCTCCCCTGAATTCCACATGCAGCCCGGCTTTATCGCCCCCTATCCAATAGCTGTCCCACGGCCCTTTCCAATCCCATCGGTAATGGTCAGGAGTGAAGCCTCCGTTATGCCCGCATCCCATAAAATAAGGAGAGGCTGCCGCCGTATAGCCGGTTTTGATTTGAATGTCCTGTATGTTGACCGGCTTACCTGGAATAATTTTTATGTTGTAACGGATATAGCCGTCGTATTCCATGGAAGCATTGCAAATAAAACGGATCCCGTGTTCCTCAGAAGAAGCGCTCCATTGGATCAGGCCGTCGCTTACCTTTTGAAGGTTTGCGTTTTTGCTCCGGATCGGTATCGTTTTCCCACCTGTTACCACCTGGAATTCGACAGGCTTTGACAACACCTGTCTGTTGTTTACGGAGATGGCCTCTATCATCCCGTTTTCTCCTATCCGGACCTGCTTCCCGGTAGCTTCGATATGCCTGTCTGACAATGTCATTGGCTGATAGGGAGCAACGGGGAGGTTATCGATACCGATCGTAGAGTTCAGCCATCTTAGCCGGGAATGCCGCCACAGATCATTGTCCCCGCGGTCAGCAAGAGATGTGTCGTCTACGTGGATCGTAACGTGGACCGTCTGCGGCGGCATACCGTCGGCCGATACGGTCGCTGTTCCGGAATACTCTCCCGGCGCCGCGTTTTCCGGAATCTGTATCCCGCACCACAACGCCTGGATGCCACCCTTTTTCAGGTCGACCCGGAAACGGACCGGCTTGCCGTCCCAATTGGTCCCTTCCTGGTTAAAACAGGTGATATCTTCTTTTTTAATAGTAGCGGACCTGCCGGTAAAGTCGCTGAAACGTACCGTTAGGTTACTGACATCTACAAACGGGCTCCATACACCGATCTGCCAGGTATAATATTCGTTCCGGGAAGCGTAGCCTGTAAACGAACCGGAAGGGCCGTGGGTCGTCCACTTCCACGGCAGCCGGTCAGCTAAGCGGATCGGATACGCCCGGTCTTCAGGAAACACTATAAACGGTTTCTCCTTATGGGCTTCTTTGAGAAAATCTTCTTCCCGTTGGGTAGCTATGACCCCCATGGGCGTAAAAAAATCAAACTCCGTCCTGCTTTCAAACCGTTTTAGCTGCGCGGAGGGCAAATTGTGTTGATTCGCCTTCACTCCGGCCAGCCACGTCTTATCCGTAAGTGCATACGCAGTGGTATCCAGGTAGTCGTTCCAGGGTTTTCCATAGCGGGCATCGCCCCATTTTTCCCGGAATTTGAAAGGCAGATAGTAAACAGCATATTCCTGCGAACCGCTTTCCGGCTCAAAAGCTATAACCCCTTCCTCGTTAGTGATTTTAAACGCATGAACATTTCTGACTTTCCGACCCGTCTTATTATCCACTACCACGATCCTTTTGGTCTCCGGTCTGTGATCGGCCCTCCGCCAGGGGAGGCGTACTAAAACGGCATCCTGCGAAGGATCTTTTACGCTCACAATCGCCCTGTGGTTACCCAGGCTATCCACATTCCACAGAGAACCGGCTATTACAAAAGGGGCAGTGTCCGGCTTAAACGGCTTAAACTGACTTTTTCCATCGTATCCGCCTGCCTGCGCTTTTATACAATGTGAAAACCCGAAAAATAACAATACTACGACGGCGCACGATACAAAAATTCTGAAGGAGAGATAAAGTTTCATTAAATCATTAAATGGATTGGATGCAAATTTTCCGTCGCCAAGATAGCGCATGCCTTTCAGACTACATTAGGATCGACAAAATTTTGAGACCTGAAACCTCAGTTCCCCGCTGTAAGTTTTGTTAATTCCCGTAGTTCCGATAGTCTCGGGTACCCTCCGGTTACTCCGGAGAAAAACTGATCATCCTGCTTTGGCCGTTGAAGGCCGGCAACGCGAGGTGCTGAGTAGGGCCTTTCCAGGACGACGTATGAAACCGGTGCCAGTGTCCGGCAAAAACGCCTGCGATCAGGGTGGATTCCGATACTTCTTTTACAAAGGCCGTGGTAGTTTGCAGATTGCCGCTTTTAGACCACCGTTGCCTTCTTTCGATCTCGTACCCACGGTCAGCCTCCCAGCCCCAGTCCGGGTGACCGCAGCACATATTCATACCCGGAATATATAGCGGGATATGAACGATCAGGGCGACCGGATATCCCTTTTTCAATTCATTTCTGAAGAAAGCCAGCTGTTCTTCATTAACCTGGTAAGTCGAATTGTCGATCATGACCACATTCACATCCCCGATCATCCCGGAAGAAGCGTATATTCCCCCGGAGTAAAGCGGGAGAAGGCTGTTTTTACACCAGTAATCTCTCAGCTCATCCGCCGACCCTTCCATCCCTTCATAATGCCAGTCGTGATTCCCGGCTGTGTACATATGAGGCAACCCCGCCTGGTCAAGCTGTTCTTTCACAAACGCTACGCTTGTTTTGGAGGGATAGTTAAGAATATCTCCTGAAAGAGCAAGGAGATCCACCTGCTCACGGATACCATACCGGATAAGGTTTTGAAAACGTTCGGAAGGCAACCCGGTTTCTCCTGTTTCGAAGTGCTTTACGCTCCTGAAAGCATTATGCATACGCTGCCCGTATTGTTCATATTCTTTTTCCGAATCATTCAGTATACTGATGTGGGAATCAGAGATCTGGAGGATTTTCACTTTCTGCCTGATGCCGGGTATTATGATCGCAGTATGATGAAGCGTTGTATGATGAATACCGGCCGGGCGGTTTGAAAAGTTGTTGCCTGTTACGGTCGTAAGTGACAGAGGTACTCCTGCAAGGGATTGGGTAAACTTTCTGCGGTTTATTTTCATAATGTTTCATTTCACTCAGATAAATATATGGAAAAGTCGGATAGGTAAAGGGTATTTTTAGATCTGAATGAAATAAAACCTAAGGATTCAAAAAAGGGAGACTCTTATCTAAAAGTCTCCCAAGGGCAAAAAATTCCAACTATTTTCTATAAGCTATACCGGTTCTTTCCGACAAACGGATCACTTCCTCTATTATCCTGGATTCAATGTCCGACCTCCATGGCGAGGTGAAAACATAGGAACGATCGCCTTCATATCCTCCTTCCTCCAGTACCCGCTCCGAGGGTATATACCCTATCACGTCATTGGAATATCCCATTACAAAAGTATACTGCCCGAAAATTCTTTTCAGACGGATCGCATAGTCGACCACTACCTCGCCGCTCAGGGCTACGACCGGGTGTCCGCCTACATTCCAGACCTGCACAGGATAACGGTACGAATCCGGTAATGCTCCCTCCTTCTCCAATTGTTCGAGCAGCGACTTCGCATTGTTCTTTATCCAGTTGGGGTGGCCTGACTCTGCAGATATCACTTTAAGCAGCTCTTCCTTCGAAGGCGTACCTTGGGCAGATTTCAGCTCAATTTCCGAATAGGCGACGGACAAGCCCGGCGACAGCGGCTTCATTGCGGTATCCTCCAGTACCTGTCGTACCGAGGCAGCCAGTGTCCGGCCATATTGCCTGGCCAGCGGCACCGACCTCCGCGGCAGCGGGTTCTGATCACCGGCAGCTCCCTGGAAGAACAGGAATGTCGTTCCGGGAAAGCTGCTTTCCAATTCATCCTGGGCAAAACCGGCGTAATCTCCCGACCATTCATAGCCAGCTAATACCGTAGGATGACAGGCATAGCCAAATACTACCGCCAGCAGCTTTCCGTCGGGTGCGGTAACCTTCATCACCGGCACGGCATGGTCGGACGGTCCCTGGAGGTACTTCACGCGTCCCTGGTTGATTTCGGCTTCGGAATTAGTCCTGCGGTTTACTGCAAAACGCGCGGTCCCGTTACCGACATGAACAGCGGCCGGCTTCATATTATCCAGCGCCTGGCCGACAAGAGACACGATCTGACCGGTAAGCTTCCGGGTGTAGTTGACAATTTTCTCAGTTTCTTCCCCGCCAATCTCAAAACGGATCCTTTCCGGATTTACCTCGGGACCGCTGTGCGTATGCGAAGCGTTCAGGATTACCTGCGCATCAGACAGCCCGTACCGGTCGTGCAGTTGTCTCTTGATATCGTCTGTCAGCGGCTTATGAAAACGGATCAGGTCGGCAGTGACGAGCACCGCCCGGTTGCCGGCACCGTCGTCCAGGACCACCGCCTTGGCCCATAGATCATGCAGGGCCCCTTCCGACGGGCGATTCCGTGCGGCATACCCCGCAAGCCACATCGATCCGGCAGGAGTAATAATTGTCTTTGCTGTCCCGGCTTTCCATTGCGCATGGGAGTCGTAAATAAATGAAAGCGATATAATCAGGACAATCGCAAGAAGTTTGAATCTGTATCTCATAGCTTTTGTGGTCAATAATGCCGGGTACGGTCCCCACCGGAGATGGGGACCGTACCCGGCAAAAGGTTATTCGATTACTTCCAAAGGCGGTTCATTCCGCTCTGCCCCGACGTAGCCTTTGTTCTGGTTGATCCGGCCCAGTGTGTTTGCATTGATAATCGCATCGGCAATCGGCCATTGAAAGCTGTAAGGTTCAATGTTAAACTCCCTGAAGCCGTTTCCATGACTATACAATTCGTTCAGCCCCATTATTCTGTCGTAGAACCAGTTTTTTAAATGTATGTTATCAAGGCTGTATCCGTTCAACCCCAGCTTAGCCATTATATAGGAAACCCGGTTCAGCTCATTCTGTCTCGGTTCTTCAAGGCTCAGCTCCCGGGCTCTTTCATCAAATATGAAATCTATAGTAACCTTTTCAGGTGTAATGAGAGACGCTTTAGCTCTTGCCCGTACCATATTCAGGTCGTTTGCTGCGGCAGCCAAATCGCCTTTCCAGTAATATGCCTCTGCCCTGAGCAGGTAGGTTTCGGCAAGCCTGTAGATATACCAGTCACCATTTGAACCATATGGGATGCTCGTTTGCTCAGGATGATTAGGTACGTACGTTTTATAGAACGGTACCGGGTATATTCTTACTAAATGAGCCCGGGGATGATCGACGCTCAGGTTCGACGGATCAAAAGGCTCACGGTACTGGACGGATGCCGGATTATTGTAAAAATATTCATGCCTGTCATACCAGTTTATATCGGCCCGGCGCAGATCGGACGTTGTTTTCCAGTCATGGTCGTCTCCTTTCCATATCTCGTAGGAATGCCAGTCGCTAAAAATACAATCGGGGTTTCCTCTTCCCAGCGAATCGTACATCGGCCCGGCATCTATAAATCCCAAGCCCCCGGCCCGGTCTCTGTTATTGACGGCATGGTAAAATGCAGGATGATAAACTCTCATAGTGAACAGTCCGGCCGATCTCGCTTCAGGCGGCGCTTCCCACCGGTCAACAAAAGCAAGGATAGTTTCGGAGTTCTGTGCCAGGTTTTTGTTAGCCGGCCTGTGCAGATCCCAGATAACATTTTTCCGGGGTTCGCCAGCTTCCTCTCCGAACCGGTTTAACATAAGGCTGTACGGTCCGTTTATAACCCTGGTAGCCGAGACGATTGCCTTATCCCATTCCAGGTTGGCGAGGTAAATCTTTGTAAGCAGGTGATTCCCGGCTCCTCTCGTAGGCTGCCCGGGCACTCCCATTTCGTCCATCCATTCTACAGCCCATTCCATATCATCCTGAATTTTGTCCAGGATTGCCCATCTGCTGTGGGTACGGTAGTCCAGCTTTGCTCCCTTTACTTCCTCGGCTACGAAAGGGAGGTCTCCATAACAACCGATCAGGCGATAATACCAATACGACCGGTGCCAGTAGGCTTCAGCGAGTACTGAATTCCTTGCAGCCTCATCGGTCCATTCTATTTCATCAATTCTGCTTATTACCGTATTGGCATTTTTAACTATGATGAAAATGTCATTGATCTGGCTGACAAACCGCTGATTGGCTTCCGTAGTAGGAGTTAAGAGGCGCCAGTCTTCGCTACCCGTCAACCAGGGTATTCCTCCTTCCGATGCCATGGTCTGATGCGCCATAAAATTCTTCTGTCCCGTCTGTTCCCTGGCAAGATCTTTTCGAAGTGTAACTAACGCAGACCTATAGCCGGCAGGGCTTGAAAACACGTTTTCCGGAGAAAAGAACGACCTGGGCTCCGGAGTCAGGAAACTTTCGCTGCAAGAGAGGACCAATAGTATCATCAGCCCGCTCCAAAATATTCGTATCACCTGTTTCATAATCTTTTCGCTTCTTAACATTTGATGTACATGCTTACAAATCGATATTTAAACCGATAGAATAGATCCTGGGCATAGGATCATTTCCTGACTCGGGATCCCAACCGGGCCACTTGCTGAATGTCAGTAAATTCCGAACGGAGCCAAACACCTTGAAGTTGTCGAGTTTTCCCGAAAAGTATTTCTCCGGAATTCTGTATGACATAGAAATGTCCTGAAGCCTGAGAAAGGATGTCGGCTTAAATAGCTGTATTCCTCCGCCATATGCCGCTGTCCTCAACGAAAGCCTTGGATACTCGTCAGATCTGTTATCGGGCGACCAGTAAGGGTAATTGGCAGTACTTCGCCTGTCAAATGTCGAAAATTCATCGAGAGAATATGAGAAACTTCTTAAATGACCGATATCAGCCCTTACCAGGAACGAAACCGTCAGACGGCTGTCCACTTCAATATGGTTTCTCAGACCCATTCTGAACCGGGGCTGTTTATAGCCGATAAAGTTCTTATCCTGCAATGCCTCCAGCTTTCCGTTGTTATCCTGGTCAACCACCTTAAAATCTCCAGGGAACAGTGTATACGTACTTGCTTCGTCGGCTTCCTCCACCTGCCATACACCTACAATATCATAATCCCATATCCGGTCAATGGAATGACCCGGGAACCATTTGTTGGTATAGTCCGGCAATTCCCCGAATCTGGTCTCTCCTCCTACAACGTATTCGCCGACATCTCCGAACAATTTTCTTATTTTATTCCTGTTCAACGAAAAATTAAAATCCGATTTCCAAAGGAACTTACCTGTATTGAGGTTTACCGTATTCAATGTCAGTTCAAACCCTTTATTTCCCAACTCCCCGATATTTGTCGTTACGCGGCTGAATCCGGTGATCAGAGGCAGGGTACGATCAACCAGGAGGTTCTTTGTTTTCATATCGTAGTAGTCAAGGGTAAGGTTAACCCTGTCGTTGAACATGCCCAGGTCAACCCCCAAATTTATTGATTCCGTCTCTTCCCATTTCAGCCCCGAATTGGCCAGCGTAGAAGTCGAAACACCCTGGATCAGGTTCGTACCGTCAAAATACGGGTTTGATACCATCCTGGACAAGGCTGAGTATATCCCGATATCCCTGTTGCCGTTCTTTCCCCATGAAGCGCGTAGTTTGAGGAAGCTGATATTGTCGTTGTTGAAAAATGCCTCCTCCGAAAGCTGCCATGCCAGCGCCGCCGCCGGGAAAATTGCTCTTGGGTTCTCCTGCCCGAATGCAGAGTATCCATCCCTCCGCAATGAAGTTGTGAGAAGATACCTTCCTTTGAACGAATAGTTTAACCGAGCCATAAGAGCATCTCCGGTTCCCTTTGTATCGTTTGTGTTTACAGTGGGATTTGTCCCGAACTGAAGGCCCGAATAGCCAAGGACCGGACTGGGTTGGAATGTCTGGTTAGAACTGTTGGACAACCACGTCCGGATGTGTTCGGCATTTTGAAGAAGAGTCAGGTCAAATGAGTGGTTACCAAAAGACTTGTTCCATTTAACAATATTGTCGAGCATCCATTCAAACGCCGAGTAATCCGCCCTTGTCGCCCTTCCGCCCGGGTAGGTCTCCCCGCCCGTAATTGTTTCGGGCGACCAATAATTATAGTCACGATAGGACTCTATCCGGGGCTGGAAAGAAACCCTGTAACTAAGACCTAACGGCAGTCTGAACTCTGCGAATATAGAGGAAAATATGTTGTTGATTTTATAATCCTTTTCCTGCCCCAACGTATTGATCAGTGGGTTAGCAGCACCTCTGTAGCTGTTAGGGAACCAGGCTAGTTTCCCGTTGGCATCATAAGGCTTCGAATAAGGCGAGGCCATACTCATAGAGGAGAGAGAGGCGGGAACCGAGCTCTGATCACGGAAGGAAAACTGGGTATTGGTACCTACCCTTAACCATTCCGCTATTTTAAATTCTACATTCAATCTTGAGCGCACGGTTTTATACTTGTCTCCACGGATAACCCCGTCATTATCGACATACCCCAGCGACCAGAAATAGCTGGAATTGGGTGTCCCCCCTGATACGCTGACGTTAGATTCATAACGGCGCCCATTCTGCAACACCTCCTTTGCCCAATCGGTTGTTGTTCCGTTTCGAAGATTTTCTATTTCAACCGGCCAGAAATTCAACCGCGACAGCCACTCTACCTGGTCGTCGGGGTTAGGATTGCCGGAAAGCCTTCTCCATTCATCCAGACTGATCCCAGATGGTAATTCCCCCGGGTTGAACCAGTAATGATCAGGGAAATTCCTGTTATAGGTAGGGTTGGTTCTAAACAAATCCCGTCTGTAGTCGAGATAACCTTGCGGACTTCTCACCGCGATACTCCTGTCAGACACATGTGCTACTCCGGTACTGGAAGAAAAACCTATTTTAGGCTTCCCCGACTTTCCCTTAACGGTGGTTACCAGGACCACACCCGATGCGGCCCTCGCACCGAATACCGCAGCCGAGCTGGCGTCTTTTAATATATCTATCGTTTCAATGTCGTTTGGATTGATATCCCTTATGCTACCGTTAAAAACCACGCCATCCAGCACGATCATCGGCGATGTTCCGGCGTTGATCGAATTAGGTCCCCTTATCTCCATTGAGCTTCCTCCCGCAGCAGAAGTGCTCTGGTTGGCATTGAAGCCGGCTACGGTTCCGGTCAGCATGTCCGTGAGCTGGGTCATATTCTGATTCCTGAAAACATCGGCGTTCACCCTGGCTACCGAGCCTGTCAGATCACTCTTTTTGGCGGTTCCATAGCCGATCACCACCAATTCTTCGAGTACCTTCTGATCTGAAGCCAGGCGTACTTCCAGCGAGTTCCTCTTCCCCACCAGGACTTCCTGGCTTATATAGCCGACAAACGAAAATACAAGGATGGCATTTTCATCGGGGACATCTATTGAAAACTGTCCGTTTGCATCGGTGATCATACCCTGTTGTGTCCCTTTGACAAGGATACTCACACCCGGCAGGGGTTCACCCTTATCGTCGATAACCCTACCATCTATACGTATTCGGACTATTGGTATGTTTTCCAGAAAGGGAATGTTTTCCCGGCGCAACGCCCGAGCAGACATGTATACCCGTCCGGGCAGGTTTTGATCTGCTTCCGGCGTTGCGGTGCCCGTCTTTTCCCCGGATGCATCTCCTTTCATTGTACGGATCACAATACGATTTTCCACTACCTGGTAATACAACCCGTAGGGACTAAGAAGCTTGCCGAGCACTTTTTCGAGCGACTGACTTTCTACACGGATGCTCGTGGTTTTCCGTTGCCGAGGCTGGGTGCCTACAAACACGAATTGTACGCGTGTTTGCCTGGCAATTTTATCAAGTGCCTCCCCTAATGTGACATTATGTAACTGCAGTGTTACCGGTGTCTCCAGTAATTGCTGCCCGTAGGTTTCCCCTGCAAGCGTAATGGAAGTCATAGAGCAGACCAGCAAAACAAGGTACACACTGTATCTCATAATTTTACCGATATAGTAAATCAGATCCCCTCCCAGGGTAGCGTTTTTTTTCATACATTTGATCTGTTAAGGTTGAACGGTTCTGTTCCGGATAGTGGTCGTTTTGTTTCGAAGCTCTCGTCCACCTTTCCCGGCATTAAAGTTTGTCCTTACATGGCCCGGCTGCATATACCGGGCTTTTTTTGTTTTTCTATTTTTCCATAGGCGCTATACAGGGTTTCAGGTTTATATTATCACGGCCGGCAATCGACGTCAGATGCAAGATGATATACGCCGTCATCTGTTTTCTCTACGCTACCATTCACAGCCATCATCAGCGTGCCGAGGATGTTCTCAAGAGAATCATTTTCATCAAAATCGGCATGAATAATCGGGCAATTCTCAAGGTGGCGGTCGTATCTGATGTCTACACCGCGGGTTCTTTTCAAAACCGTCGCCACTTCCGGGAATGTAGTATTCCGGAACCGTAGCATCCCTTCTTTCCACGACACCATTTCAGATACAAACATTTCCTGCCGTTTATCCAGCTTATGGTGTTTTTTATCGAATACAGCCTGTTGATTGGGCTCCAGGTGAAGCTCCGCTTCCGCTGAATTTACTTTTACCTTACCTGTTACAACCGCTACCGACATCGTTTTATCTTCCAGGTAAGCCCTGATATTAAAACTGGTACCGAGCACGGTCGTTTTCAAGGCGCCGGATTTTATCACAAAGGGCTGGTCTGCATTACGCGCTATGTCAAAAAAAGCTTCTCCCTCCAACGTCACTTCTCTTACGCTACCTGTAAAGCGCCGGGGATAGGACAGCCTGCTCGCCGCATTTAACCACACTACCGAGCCATCTTCCAGCTTCACCCTCTTTCTTTCCCCCACAGCGGTAGATGTCATCTCGGCATTCCCCGGAAAAGACAGTTTAGATGTATAAAGATAAACAATAGCAGCCAGGCTGAAGACCGCTCCCAACAGTATTGCCGCAGCCGTCAAACGGCTGATGCGCGGCAACCTCCACCGCAGACGTCTTGTTTCTTCAGCGGGCAACACCCAGTCGAAGTTACGGTAAACTTCCTGCTGCACCCGCACAGAATTTTCCCTTACCGGGATCTCCTGCTCGAATTCGGACCGTATCAGCTCTTTCAGCACCTGCTCATTCTCTTCCCGGTCGAACCAGGCCATTACCTCAGCCTTTTCCTCCGGACTGCATTCATCCGCCAGGTATTTCCTGAAAAGCTTCCGTATCCTCCCGGAATCGTCTTTCATGTCGTTTTTGTTGTTTTTATTTGTATTACGTCTGACGGGGAGGCATCATCTGCTGGGGAGGCGGATTTTTTTTTCAGGGACCCCGGACTATGCCCGGGGTTAAGGGATGGCGCCCCTTCGGGGCTGGGGCTAAATTCCGAAGAGGATGAGCCATATCACAACCGTATCTATGTGCGCTGCGAGGGCTTTTTTAAGGAAGCGGTTGGCTTTTACAATGTGGTCATTGATGGTAGAAGTGGAAATGCCCAGCAGAGCGGCTATTTCCTCGTAGCTTTTGTTCTCTATTTTGCAGAGCATGTATATCTGTCTCCTGGCAGGGGGAAGCTGGTCTATAGCTTTATGGATCAGACGGAGGCTTTCGTCATAAAGCAGCCCGTTTTCGGTATCGCGGTGGAAGCCTTCTGAAGAAGCGGCAATACTGTTGGCAAGGCGTTTTTCCCTGGCGATCTTACGAAAGTGATCATATACCTTGTTTACAGCTATACGATACAGGTAGGCCCCGAAGGGCTTGTCGACGTCTATCCCTTCACGGCGCTCCCAGATCTTCATGAAGATATCCTGGTATATTTCCCGGGCGGTCTCTTCGGATTTAATCATACGCAGCAGATGTGCGTGCAATTGCGCCCCGTAACGGTAGTACAGGTCTGTAAACGCATCAGCATTCCCGCTGACGAGTTCTTCCAGCAACTGTCTTTCATCGGTTACATGACGATCTGCTCCCATTGTGCTAGGATAGGTCTGCTAAACTATCGACAAACTTACAAAAGGCTGATATTATTTCCTAAATGAATGCAATAGTAGACAACTATACCCTTGGTCTGTGCAGACACAGACCAAGGTAGCCCCGATTCTCTATTTGTTGACAATTACCCGATGGAAACTGGTTTGTCCCCTTTCTTCGACTGAAAGCATATAAACACCGGACTGCAGTTGTGCCGGGATTTCCAGGTTCAGGGTCCCGTCTTTCCGGCGTGTAGCTTTAAAATCAACCGGTTTGCCGTCGGCTGTGAAGAACTTCAGCACAGCGTTGTCGGGCTCATCAAGCTTCAGGCTGAAATTACTTTCCGAAACAGGATTCGGGAAGACGCTGTAGTTTCGGGCGACAAAGACCGAGGCCCAGGGATAGGAAGTCCGTTTCCCGTCCAGGTCAACCTGGGTAAGCCGGTAGTAGCTCTGGCCTTTATAAGGAACTTCATCGGTAAAGCCGTATTTTCTTACGAGGTCACCCTCGGTCTGGGGTTTCAGCTCTGCAAATTTGTCTATTGCTTTCAGATCGGCGCTTTTTTCAAGCTCGTAGTAAGCATTATCCTTCTCGTCAGTAGTAGCCCAGTCTAGTTTTACGGTTCCGTTGGGTTGTACTTTTGCAGTAAAGCTTACCAGCGATACGGGCAACGGAGCTCCGTCTACTATCACTACGACCTGGGCAGTGCCGGAACAATTCCCCCATTGTTCATTGCCCGTAACGGTATAGGCCGCTGTGGCCGAAGGCGTCACTGTGATCGACGGAGTGGTAGCTGAAGTAGACCAAACATAGCTGTATGCACCTGATGCCGTAAGGGTTACGCTGGTGCCTGAAGAAATGTCCAGTCCCGGATTGGCCGAAATACTCACTTCGAAAGGATCTTCCTGCAATTCCATCGATCCCATATCAATGGCCTCCCCGTAAATACGGGTTTGGCCTATTGCGTCGCCGGGGCCTATAATTGCGGTCGTTATCGCCGGATCGCCCGCATTCAAAGCAGGCGAGCAGGGCTGCAGCCTAAGGTTCCCTGTACTACCTCCGATGTTCGGTTGTGTAACAAAAAGAGGGTTTACATCCAGGTTATACGCCCCTTCTTCCGGCGAAAGGTTTTGTACGATACTGTAAGTAATCTGCGGGTTACTCGCTGCATTCCCAGCCGAGGCCGGCACGTTATAAATTCCATCGCTGTTCCCCCAAATGATACTATTGATAATGAAAGGCGACGATCCGTCATAGTTGTAGATAGTCCCGCCTTCACTCTGACTTGCGGATTTTGTGACCTTGTTACCGGAAAATGACGAATTGGCAATGATAGGGCCTGAACCGAAATTATTGCTTATCGCAGCTCCGTCTGTCTCGGTTATATTGACCTGGAATGTGGCGTTAAAGATCCACGGCGACGACGCGTCATTGACAATTCCCGCGCCGTAATAACCGGAATTCCTGATCACCTGGATTCTGTTCAATGAAACACCCGACAGAATATTCGACATAGCGCCCCCAACAAGTCCGTAGTTGCTGTCAAATATTACATTGCGGACTTCAATTCCGGCCAAATAATTGAATATCCCTCCACCATAGCTGAACGGGAAAACAAGACTACTATTCGGCCCGATCCTGTTTGCCCTCCCAGAGACTATCGTAAAGCCATCCAATACGGCAGTGTTATACATTAGCTGGCCGTAAAGAGGTACATTGCGGATAATGTTATAGGCATTGTCTGCGATATTAAGGTTTCGCTGGATGTCACCGCTAAGCAGGGTCGAGACCATATTGATATAGGTCCGTTGGGCGGGGTCGAAATCCGGCAGCTCATTTCCCGTGAAGCCACCTAATACAGCCAGGTTATTTCTAAGTGAAAAAGTTTTAGTCCGCTCATCCCAGGAGGGGTTGGTGTTTCCGAACTCATCGGCAGACGGGTAGTAGTTACCCACTGCAACCCATATTTCCGTAATGGCGGAGCATTTCGCTGCCAGGGAAAGCGCAGACTGAAGTGAAGTAAAGGCATTCGACCACGAAGAGCCCGTATTGGCGCCTGCGGCATTATGTTTTACATAGAGGCGGGATATACCGTCCGGGCAGCATACGTCGCCTTCATCGATCAGGCCGTCGTTGTCATTGTCGATACCGTCGCATATCTCTTCCGAGGGGTGGATGTTGGGATCGTTGTCATCAAGGTCTCCGTCGCAGGGAGAGAAGCCATCTTCATCTTCATCGGCTTGGTCGGCCACAGTCCTAACGGCCAGGATGGGGTCAGGCATTCCGTCCTTATCTCCCTGTACGCGTTTGGGCGCACAAAGATCCACCCCCAGCAAAAGAAGGCCGGCAACATGGGGCGCTGCCATAGAAGTCCCGTTCTTGTATGAATATCCGCCGTTCAGATCGCATGATAAAACACTTACTCCCGGAGCACAGTACCTCACCGCTGTTCCGAAATTGGAAAAACCGGCAAATGTATCCGAAGCATCCATGGCCGATATGGTGTATACATTGGGATGGATGACCCTGGCCGGACCCATGAAATTGACATTTCTTGTATCATTGCCGGCGGCAATAATTACTTTACATAAACCGGCCAAACCGGCTACTGCATCTTCCCGGGCCTTACTCGGCATTCCGCCCAGGCTTATATTCACCACATCGGCCGGGCTCAGGGCAGGTGAGCCGGCTATGTAATTTATTCCTGCAATAACCGAAGAGGCTAACCCAACTCCGGCGGCATCCAACACCCTTACCGAAACTACTGTAGCTCCGGCAGCTACGCCGATCACTCCCTGGCTGTTATCAATAGCAGCCAATGTGCCTGCTACGTGTGTCCCGTGACCATTCTGGTCATCCGGACTTGGTAAACCCGGCAAAAAAGAAACCGAATTTCCTCCATCGACGTTCAGGTCCGGGTGATCCATGTCGATACCGGAATCAACAATCCATGCCCGTTTCCCTACGCCCGACAATCCTCCTCCTACCCTTGTAATCCCCCAGGGAGTACACTGGAAGGTTTCATCAGGCAAACCGTAATTAATTGTCACGGTAAATTCGGTACCCTGGCTGATGGCCGTCTTAATAGCATTTGCCTGATCGAGGGAAATGCTCATCGACGGGATTGTAACAGGTTCTTCATTCGTTCCTATCACCATGGTAGGCGGCGTCCCGCTAACATTGTTCGCAATGATGACCCCAACTGCCCCGGCGAGTTGTGCCCGGTAGACTTTTGAGCTATACTCACACGTTCCCCTATCGATTAAAGCTATTTTGGGTCCTTCAATACCATCGGGAGAGAATGTTAAAGGGTCATCGCCACAGGCGTCGGCGGGGTCTGTCAGAACAAGCCTCCCGGTAACATTTTTTTTGGGACCAAAATTTGCCGGACCAAAATTAAAACTCTCTGTTCCGTTAAAAATTACGCTCGGAGTACTGCAAGTTCCGGAAATCCGGGCGCTGCCTGCGTTTTCAGGGATGGAAGCGTATACCGGCACATCCGGCTCTATATAATCTACCTGGGGATCATTTCTAAGCTGCGCTACTTCCCCGTCTGTCAGGCCGGCTATCGAAAAGCCCTGCAAAACATTTTCATAGACATGCAGTACTTTACTTTCCGGGATGTTGTTTTTCTTCAGGGTCGCCGAAACCTCTTCCTCCATACGTTGTCTGCGCAGCCGGGTGTCCGTCGTCGCCTGCATCCTGGCGCTGGATCCTCCTTCTTTTTTAAAAACAACAATATACTGACCCGGAACAGCCTTTCGGGGGTTTTTAAGCTCGGCCGGATCCAAACCGGAGGATTGCCCGGACGCCGGATTTGTGCAGAAGAACGATAAAAGGAAAAGAATGCTGTTAAATTGACAAATGGAGTGGAATAATGACTTCATAAAATGAGGGAATAAGGTTGAGAATAATTAAGGTTGAGAATAATAAGGAGGTGTAGGTAATCTTGCGCCTAATATACGCTTATACTGAGAAAATAAAAATGGGGGCGGTTTGTGCCAGGTTTAACCGTCTTACCGAGAGAGAGATTTTGAAGTGTTTTCTGGTTATTGTTCAGCTTACATATGGTAGATTTCAATCCTTCTATTTCTCAGGAACTATACTTTGAAGACCGAACGACTCTGAGCTGTAATTTGTAGAGGCCAAGTTTCAATCCATAAGCGGTGTAGCAAGGTTGAGGGGGATACCAGCAGGTGCGATTGAAAGCAAACTCATCCTAGGGCAAACCATGACCACTGAAGATTTTCAATACCAACAGGTGCGATTGAAAGAAGATCAGCGGCCACCAAGTAAGCTACATTGCTACTTTTCAATACCAGCAGGTGCGATTGAAAGACTGAAAAGCGAGGACATGCTTAAGC
>CAZLGW010000032.1:0-1547 GCA_964559125.1 uncultured Cytophagales bacterium | reverse complement strand
TTTTCAATACCAGCAGGTGCGATTGAAAGACTGAAAAGCGAGGACATGCTTAAGCTGATGGTGCTTTTCAATACCAGCAGGTGCGATTGAAAGCTGATCAGGAACGAGGCAATAGTCCTGGTTGTCTGTTTTCAATACCAGCAGGTGCGATTGAAAGAGGCATCAAATTTCGCGAATAGGAGGGGTTTGCTTACTTTTCAATACCAGCAGGTGCGATTGAAAGTTAGCAGCTAGCCGTCTCTGCTGCTCCGCCAGGTGCGTTTTCAATACCAGCAGGTGCGATTGAAAGAACGTCACCTTCTGCGGGGGTCCAGTCAGTGTCTTCTTTTCAATACCAGCAGGTGCGATTGAAAGGGTATCTCATATACAGTACATCTATAGCTGGGTTGATTTTCAATACCAGCAGGTGCGATTGAAAGAAACAGGAGGCTTCGAGTAATGCTCCGTCTCATCTTTTTTCAATACCAGCAGGTGCGATTGAAAGTGCAACGTGTTGCTACACGGCGACAAGGCTTTTATATTTTCAATACCAGCAGGTGCGATTGAAAGCGAGCTAAGAGTCCCGGCCAGGAAATGGTAATAGTTTTTTCAATACCAGCAGGTGCGATTGAAAGATGATAATGCTGCGCTACCATCGTGTATCCCAATGTTTTCAATACCAGCAGGTGCGATTGAAAGCCTCCGCTAGCTACGCTTCGTACTGCTCAACTTTCTTTTCAATACCAGCAGGTGCGATTGAAAGCCGGTTGAAAAACGGCGCATCGCGTAGGATGTACTGTTTTCAATACCAGCAGGTGCGATTGAAAGAGATCCTGCAGGGCGGCGCCTCGGCGGATAGCGTATTTTCAATACCAGCAGGTGCGATTGAAAGTCTATCTTCCCCTCAAGCAAACTGATACACATCTCGTTTTCAATACCAGCAGGTGCGATTGAAAGAGCACTCGGGGTTGTATATCCTGGAAGACATCGACTTTTCAATACCAGCAGGTGCGATTGAAAGCTATCGAAAGGCTGATCTTCCGTGATTGGTAGGAGCGTTTTCAATACCAGCAGGTGCGATTGAAAGCGAAATGAAGCAGTTACAATTAATGCCCGCATCGCCTTTTCAATACCAGCAGGTGCGATTGAAAGGGGTTGTCAAGGTATGGGGCGGGTCGTGAGGGAATATTTTCAATACCAGCAGGTGCGATTGAAAGCCGCCTGATCCCTTGTGTACGCAGCGGCGTACACTTTTTTCAATACCAGCAGGTGCGATTGAAAGCCTATGCCGGGGCTAATAATGTTCAGTTGCTCCTGATTTTCAATACCAGCAGGTGCGATTGAAAGGATCCTGACTCGTTGAGAGACACCAATTTTGACGATGTTTTCAATACCAGCAGGTGCGATTGAAAGCTTGAAGAGTACGCCTTATTCCGGATGCAAACCGATTTTCAATACCAGCAGGTGCGATTGAAAGCAATAAGCTATCGGATGCCGATGAAAGGGCACTGTTTTTTCAATACCAGCAGGTGCGATTGAAAGCCAGCGTAAAAATACAGTTTTTAACG
>CAZLGW010000031.1:0-69765 GCA_964559125.1 uncultured Cytophagales bacterium | reverse complement strand
GTTACCTGCTCAAGGCTGTCAACGGGTAGTCCAGGTTGATGCTGAGTACCCGGTTCCTGGTTTTATCTTTGCCGCGGCCCGGGTCGACGTTAGCCATTCCCAACTCATAGGAAAGATTGACCCCTAAGCCCCGCGCGAGGCGATAACCCGCGGTCAGGCTGAGACCGGCATCAAAACGGCTGAAACCCATATTTTTATCAAAAGCCGCATACGAATAATCGAAGCCTGTACCCTTATCATGCAGCCTGCCGAACAGCCCGTAGCCCAGGTAGAGGCCCGGCCCGCCATAGAGGCGGCCCTTGCTATCGGGCAGGTCGTGATTATACAATACCGAGACGATCGGCTCAAGGTAGAGCATCCGGGCGAGGAAATATCCATCGCTGTATTTCTGCTTACCTCCTTTGCCTATAAGCTGCACTCCGTAAAGCAGGCTGAGGTGGCTGAGAAAAGACGTCTTACCGGCAGTTGCTTCCAGGCCCGGCCGGCTGTCGGCAGATGCAAGTAACCTGGCCGGATCGGGCGGCTGCGGGGAATGGTAAGCGGCGTTCTTACCTTTATAATAGTTGATCATCTGGTCGATCAGGCGTTGATTATCGTATTTCAACGCCACATTCATGACCAATACATCGGCCGGATGGTTCCGAAGATCCTGCAACCCCGGGGTATATTCGTAGGAAGGTCCGGAGAGCCTCTGTCGTGCGAGATCGATCGAGGCCTGCAGGAAGGCGTTGATCTTGTGGTCGAGATAGGTGGGAGGGCGTGAGGGGATATCGGGGCCAGGTTGACCCCATCCGGTGACAGGTGACAGCCCGATTAAAAGCAGGAAGAGGCGGACCATGGTTTTCATAACAGGAATCGTTTGGGAGCGAACCTTACAAATTTCCCTATCCCGGTTTTGTACGCCAATAGTTAGTCGTAACTATTTTCACAGACAACCTGCGCACCCAACGGACATTATTCCCTTCGGGGGTGAAGATTGACAGTGGTTTTCGCGTAAATTCGCAGAAGCAGAACCCTTTTATGTCCAGGCCCTTATGTTATGAAAGTCAGTATATTACGCCCCTTTTTAGCATTCGCGCTGGCCCTGTGGTGTTTTCCGGCAGCCGGGGAAAAAGGCTATACCGAAGCAGAGGCTCTTGCAGCCTGGCAAAAGCTGAAAAAGCAGGCTGTTACCGACGAAACATTTAGGGAAGTATGCGACCTGGTCCAGGATGTTGCGAAGGATCATATTGGGTTGAGCTACGAAATCCTGGCTGATTACGTGCCCCTGGTACGGAAAACGGGCAATAAACAATGGATACATATCCTGTTGATGGGTTGGTCGCGCGCGAAAGCGTCTTACCACTTTTTTGAGGAGGCGGAAGAGCTGTACCGGCAGGCGAGGCAGAATGCCCCGGATACCTCGGTACTGTTCCGGGAAGCCCTGGTCGGTACGGTCTTGCTTTATGGCGAATGGGAACGGCCGGATTCGATGCTAAAATATACCGGGCTGGGAGAAAGTGCCTGTATACGTGCCCGTGACCATGAGAACCTTTCATTTATTTATACGTTCAAAGCCATGTCCGATATGGCCGACACGGCAGCCATGCGCAGCTACCTGACGAAGGCCATCTCCCTGGCATCGGACCTGAAAGACAAAAATGCGCTTTTCACGGCGAGATACAACCACGCCAATATTTTCCTGCAGCACAATCCCCTGAAGCAGGTTCAGGAATTTGAAGAATTGCTGGAACTTGCCAAAGATCCGTCGCTGGATCATTATCCGCGCAAGCTCTATGAACGTACCGCATTTACCTTCCGCAGCGCGGCTCCAAGTGTATATTATCAGCTTATGCAGCTCAACCTGTTGCTGATGGATTTCGAGAATGCCGACAAGTTTGCAACCCTTTTTCATGATGCGGTGGTCCGGCCTAACCCTGAAGGGGGGAAGGCCGCCTATTACTATGCCGAGCTGTCTATTATAAAAGCCTGCCGGAAAAACTTTGAGGCGGCCCGGATGCTCCTGGATAAAAGCAGGAGGTTGTTCAGGTTGCCGGAAGAGCAGATACCTTATGTCAGCTATTTTATTGCCGCCGGTCTTCTCGCTGCTCATGAAGGAGATCATGCGAAAGCGGAGCGGTATTATAAAAAATTTGTAGGTCCTCATGGATATTCACACGGCCTGCAGGTGCTGCCCGTAGAGCTTTATTACGCGCAGGCGCTGATCGCGAATGGCAAGTTTCCGGAAGCCGGAAAAGTACTTGGCCGGTTTGACCAACTGGCGAAGACACGCAAGTATTCGGCAACGGGTTATTATTACTACCGGTTTCTGGCTGATTTTTATAAAGCGAAGCGGGATTTTCCCGCCTATACCCGGGCAATAGACGAATTTTATGACATCAAGGATTCGCTGAACAATCTCGTAAGGTACAGGGCTGTTCAGGAAGTGCTGGCCAGGGTAAGGATCAGAGACAAAGAGCAGCAGATCGAAAAACTGAACGATGAGCAGCAGAACCGGGAGAGGCAGATTCGTCAGGAGAGGGCTCTATATGTGGTCGTATTGACGTCGTTGCTGCTTACGATCGGCTTGCTCGTTTTATATCTCCGCAACAAAAGCCTGCGCGCCAGGCATGAGGAAGCGTTGCATAGGAGCGAGCTGCTGCGCCTTGAAAAAGAAAGACACCTCGAGCTGGCCGAGCGCGTATTGGAAGCGGAAGAGAAAGAGCGCCGTAAAATCGCGGAGCAGCTGCATGACGAAGTCAACTCTATGCTGGCCCTGGCTTCCCTGTCCGTGTCGTCCGCCCTGGAACACGGGGCCTACAGCGATGGCAGGCTTGAAAAGACCCACGGGATCCTGTCTTCCGTTTCGGCTACTATCCGCGACCTTAGTCATCAGCTTAATCCGCTTACCTTCGAAAAATTCGGTTTCAAAAAGGCACTGGAGGAATCGGTGGCAATTATTAACGCATCAGGGAAAATAAATTTGTCGGCGGTCATCGTTGGTTTCGAAGGTGGGCCCGATCAGGTTTCCGTTTTCCTGACCAACGTGTTCCGGATCATCCAGGAACTTCTTCATAACCTGATCCGACACTCGGGAGCTACGGCCGCGTCCCTTGAGGTGGTTGAGCACGAAGGATTGTTGTCAGTGATCCTGGAGGATAACGGGATCGGTATCAGCGATGCGGACATCAGGGAAGGACAAGGTATCGGCAGCATCCGGTCGAGGGTAGCTTATATGGACGGGCGGATAGAGATCAGCCGGAGAGCCGAAGGAGGAACCATGGTGGTGATTGAAGCATATAAACCCGGCAAGGCCGATGTGTATGGAAAATAAACTGCGAATCGTGATTGCAGACGACCACCCGATGCTGGTAGAAGGCGTAAGGGCGGTGATTCAGGAAATTCCGGGTGTGCAGGTTGTCCGGTCAGTTAGCAACGGGCGGGAGCTTATTGCTGCGTTGAGCCTTGTTCAGGCAGACTTGGTGCTGGTGGATCTGAATATGCCTAAAATGGATGGACAAGAGGCAATCCGGGTGCTTCGTAGAATGTTCGGGGGGATTAAGGTGATCGTTTTTACCAGTTATTCCAGGCCCGAGTTTGTGAAGGAGGTAAAAAAGCTGGGTGCCGAAGGATACCTGCTGAAAAGCGCCTCTTCGTCCGAGATCAAGGAAGCTATCGTCGCCGTTGCTCGTGGAGAGACCTGGTTCGGGCCTTTCGCTGCAGGCCCTGCAGAAGAAACGGGCGCCGGGAAGGTAGACGATTTTGTTAAAAAATACCAGATTACGCCGCGCGAAGTGGAAATTCTTACCTATATAGCCGAAGGGCTCACCAGCCGGCAAATCGCCGGAAAGCTGTTTGTCAGCGAATTTACGATCAATGCACACCGGAGAAATATCTGCAGGAAACTCGAAATCTATACTTCTGTCGGCCTTCTTAATTTTGCCCGCGGGCATGGTCTTATAGGAAAGGCGTGAATCAGTTGAATACCAATAGAATGGTAAAACCTGGTTAAGCCGGGATCACCAGGGCAATGAAAATGTCTTTACAAAACTGAAGCATTTCATTGCTTCTATAACTCCTTCCTTGATACCCAGGCCTGAATCCCTGATGCCTCCGAACGGTGAGCTTTCGATCCGGTACCCGGGCACTTCGTTAATATTGACCGTGCCTACCCTGAGTTCCCTGATAAACCTGAACGCATAGTCCATATTTTGGGTGACAACCCCTGACGACAAGCCGTAGGTCGTGGAATTGGATAACGCGATGGCGTCGTCGATATCACTGAAGGTCATGACCGGTGCCAGCGGGCCGAAAGACTCATGCACTACCATTTCTGCATTGCGGGGAACGTCGACGATTACCGTTGGCTCCATCACAGCGCCGTGGCGCTTCCCGCCGTATACTACCCGGGCGCCCTGTGCCACCGCTTTCTGTACGACCTGCTCCAGGTGGATTGCCGAGGCTTCGTCGATTACCGTTCCTACCCGTGTTTCCGGGTCGGAAGGATCTCCGAAGGTGTATTCCCTTGTCTTTTCCACGAGTTTTTCTGTGAAGACATCCCTGAGGCTTTCATGCACAAGGATACGCTTGACGGCCGTACAACGCTGACCACTATTTCGGTAGGAGCCTTCGGCGGCCAGCAGCACCGCCTTGTCCATGTCGGCGTCTTCCATGATGATGAGGGGGTCATTGCCCCCGAGTTCCAGGATCACCTTTTTGTAGCCAGCCGTAGCTGCTATCTGTTTTCCTACCGCTACGCTGCCTGTAAATGAGACGATCTCCACGCGGGGATCCGTTACAAGGGGCGCGGCTACCTCGGCGGTCGGCCCGAGCAACGTGCTGAGCATGTAGGTAGGTAGCCCGGCTTCGTACAGGAGCTCGGTGAGCTTAATAGCGGTCAGAGGAGTTTTTTCGGAAGGCTTAAGGATCACCGGTGTGCCGGCCGCAATGGCAGGGGCTATTTTATGAACAACCTGGTTGAGGGGGTGGTTAAATGGCGTGATGCATACTGCGAGTGACAACGGTTCCCGTACCGTGAAAATTTTACGCGCCTTTCCCTGGGGCGAAATGTCGCAGGAAAATATCTGGCCGTCGTCCTTCAGCGTTTCTATCGCTGCAAACAGGAGTACATCATGGGCTCTTCCGGTTTCATAATGTGCTTCGCGTATGGCCAGCCCCGATTCGGCAGAAATAATCTTTGCAAACTCTTCTTTCCGCTCCAGCAGCAGCAGTCGTGTTTTTTCCAGGATACTGTGCCGCTCGTATCGCGACAGTTTCGGGCCGCCCCGGAGCGCCAGCCCGATGGCCTCTTCCGTATCGGCCCGCGCAGCCTGAGTGGCAGTACCGACGAGCGCCCCGTTATACGGGTTTCTGACTTCCAGCAGCTTATCCGACCGGATGGCGGTCCCGGCAAGATAGCCGGAGGTATGCAGGGGATTCATGAGCAGTCAATTACCTGATTTTGTGATGGTTTCTATAAGTTTGTACCGTTGATCGTAAAATCAAAAATATCGAAGTTACGGGGATCACCGGTGGCTTTCATCCGGTAGGTCGGGTTGAGCGGATGTGAAATGATCATCGAGACCATTTCTTCATACCTACCTCCGTGGGAGCGCAGAGTTCCGTCGAGCGCGGAGAGGTCGTGATACTGCGGTCGGCGGCCAACCACGTAATCCCTGGCTGAGAGCACGATGAGGTCCCCGATCCGGTCGGCGGGCTGCTCCAGGAGGTGTACGGCGGCGGCGCGGTCATGCACTTCGGTAATCCCCGGCAGGCCTGCAAGCCATTCCTTTACTTCTCCTATCAGGTCTTTGCGGCTTATATGCACCGCCACATAAGAGCCCAAAGCGCCGTGGTGTTTTACGTAGGGGTCGGTAATAGGGCAGATTACGCGGAAGCCTTCCCCGAAACGTGCTTCCAGCAGCTCTTCTACAAACAGTACATTCGGATTTCCTTCGGCATCTGCTTTGGCGTTCATCCCGTGATCGGGTGTCGCGCCTATGACGGCGCCGAGCTCCAGCAGTTTTCCCAGCTCCACATCGATGGCTTCGTAAAAGGCCAGCGACTCTTCCGTATCGGGGGCATAGGTATGTTGCATATAGTCGGTAAGCGACAGGTACAGGAAATCGGCGAGCCCTTTGCTGAGCAGCGCCACACCTGCGCGTAGGACGAACAGGCTGGCGTCGGCGCTGTAAATCGGAGGCGCCGGATGTCCTACTATCTCCTCGACACCGTCTATCCCGTGGCTGCTTTGTTGGGCCTGCCCGGCTTTTTCGGCGGAAAAAGCGATTCCCTTCATTTTGTGGGAGAGTATATCCCGGAGCTTTTCTTTGGCAGTGACAACCGCTACCTTTCTCCCGGCATTGGCTGCTGCTGCCAGGATGGTATCGGCCCGGAGATATTCTGCACTGTTCATCATGACCTCTTCATCCTTGGTTTCGTCGTAGAAAAAGTTGCCGCATATCCCGTGCCCCGACGGTGGAAGCCCGGTCACGATGGATGAATTATTGACATTCGTAAAAGAAGGAAGCGCGCCGCGCACGAGCCCGCGGTATCCCTGCGTTACCATTTTTTTGAGGTTAGGCATCCGGTCGCGGGCCAGTGATTCATTGAAATATTCATCTGCTGAACCGTCCATACAGATCACTACAATGGGCTTTGCCACCGGAGAGTAGGTTCTGTCGTTTACGGAAAAAAGCTGGTTTGCTATTGACATGATACTTATTTAATTGTGATTTAAAAACTAAAATAACCTCCTGACTTACTCTTTGACCCTCCCGACTGCTATCAGGCGGGAGAGGGATCCCGTACCTGGACTTTTTCATAGCGGACAAAAGAAATGATAAGCGCGCACAGCAGGCAGATAGCCGCGATAACAGGGAATATGGAGGCTGTGTTGTGGGTTTTATCGATCACCCTGCCCAGAAGAGGTTCTCCCATAGCGGCAAACAGGTAGGCACACATGTTCATAAGCCCGATGCCGCTTCCTACCAACCGTTCTCCCAGCAGGTCGGAGCTCATAGGCCAGAAATTTGCCTGCGGGCCGTATACGCAAAAGCCGGCCAGGAACATCAGCGTCCCTTCGATGATCAGGCTCCGCACCGGTACGAAATAAATGGCCAATGCGATCAGTGCGCTTGCGAGCATACCCATCCGGATTGTGGCGGGGCGGTTGCCTTTAAACAGCATGTCGGATAAAGCCCCGAAGGATACTGCACCCAGCGACATTCCTACCGGCATCAGCAACGCAACCCACAGGTACTCCGGGTTGCTCTTCCAATTTCCTCCCAGGTAGTGAACGGGTACCCAGACGATCAGCCCGTAACGCGCCATACTCTGGAAGCCGATGGCTACCGAAGCAATGACAAACTTTCTGTGTCTGAACACTTCGGCATACCGCTGCGTCCATCCTGCCCGGTCTGATCTTTGTTTTTCCTCCTGGTAAAGATCCGGATAGCCCTTATCGGAAGGCGTGCTTCGCGCGAAGATCCGGAAAATCAGTACCGCAAACAGGAGAAACAGGACGGGTATACGAAAGAGTTCGTGCCAGGACAAACCCTGTTGCAGCAGCAGGATAGACAATAAAAAAGTAATAGCGGAAGAACTCCCCGCCGCCATGGTATAGAAACCAAATGCTTTTCCTCTCTCTTCCTTTGACCACCAGTTGGAAATCAGCCGGCTGCCCGGCGCCCATGCCAGCGACTGAAAGTAGCCGTTCAGTCCCCAGAGGATAAGAATGAGATAATAGGAGCTTGAAAAGCTGATGGCAAAATTTGCGGCTATCGACAGCAATGCGCCCAGTGTGATCATGGTCCGGGGACTATACTGGTCGGCCAACCCGCCGTTGATCAGCTGTCCGAACGCGTATCCTATCAGCATGGCGGAGCTGATCCAGCCAAGCATCTCCCGGGTAAGACCGAGCTCCTGGCCCATTCCTTCGGCTGCCCAGCCGAAGTTATGACGACCGGTATAGAAAAACAGGTAACAAAACATCGTGAGCAGCAGCATTTTCCACTGTTCCCTCCGAAAAGCTGTTTGATCAGGTGTATTGGGCATAAGGGCAAGGTATAAGGTGGGGTTATAAGCGGATGCCAACCCGGAGGGGCTTGTGCCTGACGGCATATTCGAATGCCGCCTGCGCTTCGCCGAGAGGAAATTCCTTTTCCACTACACGGTCGAACGGATATTTTTCGTAGTTGCGTTCCATAAATTCAAGAGCATACAGGAAATCGTCGAAATTATAATTATGCAGCCCCCGGATGGTGATCAACTGACGGATTACTCTTTCCGCGTCTATCTGCAGCTTCCTGTTGCGGAATACGGCGCCTACCCAGACTGCAGTTCCCCCGATAGCCAGCGCCTCCAGGCCGGCCTCCATGGCTTCCGGCGATCCGCTCATATCAAACACCACATCTGCTCCTTTTTTAGGGAATTGCCCGCGTAGTTTTGCCGGGAGCATCTGCCCGTCTCCACTTGTATCCAGCGCTTCATCAGCCCCGAACTGCAGTGCAGCTTCCAGGCGGCCGGCGCTTATGTCTGCCGCACCTATCCAGCTCGCTCCCGCCTCCCTGCACATAGCTGCACAGACCATGCCGAGCAGTCCCATTCCCGAGATCAGCACTACTTTTCCTTCGAGGTTCCCGGCAAGCCTCAAGGCGCCTGCCACGGTGGCGACGGCACAGTTCAGTGTAGCGGCGACGGGTAGGGGTATCGACGTCGGTACTTTAAGTACTGCCGTATGCTGCCGCAGGTAGCAATATTCCGCCAATCCTCCGTGAAAGGCATCCTCTTTCTTCAGGAGACTGTGCCCGTATTTGAACAATTGCTCCCCTTTCTGAGGGATGCCTTCCGCGGCATAAACCGAGAGCGGATCGCTGGAGAAAATAGACCAGGTTACGGTATCGCCGGGATATAACGTTTCGCCGCGCAGATCGGTGCCCGGGTGCCCGGCTTCTATCTCCACTACTTCTCCTACGATCTCATGCCCAAGCACGGTAGGACAGGTTTCTTCCCGGATGCCGCAAAATGTATGCAGGTCGCTTCCGCAAAGAGTAGTGTACAGGTTCCGTACCAGGATTTCGCCCGGATGAAGTGTCCGTAGCGGATGTGATTGAGGCTCCAGAGGGATGTTTGCTCCGTGGAATGCGACAAGGCGGGCTTTTTTCATGATTTAAAATTTCCTGATAGGAAAATTTATTTCCTTTCGCGAAACTATATTAGTTTATTTTTAAAATCAAATGAAGTGCCCGATTTATTTTATCGTAATTGCGGGATAACGAAAACCGGGATTTTATATTCTTTTGTATTCGTGATGGTATTGATTTGATAATATACGCCTTTGCTTCACTACGAGGGCTTCACAATCATTTGAGTGAAAATGGAGGAAGATATCGCCGGAGAACAGCTGGTCTATTACAAGATAGGCAGCCAGATACGAAAATACCGTAAGGAAAAGGACCTGAAGTTGCTGGATCTGGCGGCATTGACCAACATCGGTTCGGCCATGCTTTCGAAGATCGAAAATGGAAGGATGATACCCACCATCCCCACGCTGTTTACGATCATCAGCCGGCTGGGCATCCCCCTGGATGTATTTTTTTCCGAACTGACGGCAGAAAGCAGTTTTCCGGGCTTTCTTTTTATCCCGCAATCCGCATACACGCCTTATGAGAAGGAAGAGAATGCAGTGGGATTCGAGTATTTTTCTGTGTTGGAGCATACGGCCGATGCCGCCTCATTCCAGATTTCAGTAGTAAAGGTACATCCGCAGGCTAAGCGTCCGCCCGTCACCACCTCAGCTTTCGAATATATCTACCTGGTTAGCGGCACACTGCGGTATTACCTGGAAGACAAAGCTTTTGAAATGCAGAACGGTGATTCGCTGTTCTTCGACGGCGCCATTCCGCACGTCCCGGTCAACGAAACCGGCGAGACAGCGGTAATGCTGGTGCTATACCTGTTCAGGGAGCCGCGGTGAAGGAGAGATTAGCCTTTTTGCCGGATCCGGGAGTATTTAATATTCAGCTTGATTAACTCAAAAAACTTAATCCGAAAATTTTCATGACTTTACGACAGAATGCCGGCCGCTTCCTGACATTTTCCATGTTGTCGGTGATCCCGGCGATTTATTCGTGTAATTCATCTCAAAACAGCGAAGCTGTGGAGGATCCGGCGTCCGGGATAGCCGCTCAGAAAGACTTTGTATTCGGAGACGACCGGCCGTTTCCCCAGTGTCATGCTTCCACATTGGTAAGAAATGACGACGGCAGCTTCGTGGTGGCGTGGTTTGGCGGAACGGAAGAAAAAGATGATGATGTAGGAATCTGGGTATCGACAGGACGCCCCGGTGCCTGGAGTTCCCCGTTTGAAGCTGCCAAAATCAGGGAAGACCCACACTGGAACCCTGTATTGCACCGGACTAAAGACGGAAAGATATACCTGTTCTTTAAAGTCGGTAAAGAGATATCTCATTGGGAAACCTGGGTACAGGTATCCGAAGACGGCGGTGCAACCTGGTCTGAAGCTTATGAGCTCGTACCCGGTGATCGCGGCGGACGCGGACCTGTAAAAAACAAGATGATAGAACTCTCCGACGGCACCTGGCTGGCCGGGGCGTCGGTAGAGCCAGGCAGTTGGGATGTGATGGTCGACAGGAGCGAAGATGGAGGAAAGACCTGGGTAGAAAGTCCTAAGCTTAAGATCGATACGATGACTGTCAAGGGAAAAGGAGCCATTCAGCCGACCCTGTGGGAAAGCGCACCGGGAAAAGTGCATATGCTGGTGAGGACTACGGGCGGTGTGATCGGAAGGAGCGATTCGGAAGATAACGGCAAAACATGGTCGGTGATCACAGCTACAAGTCTCCCCAATCCAAACAGCGGTATCGACCTTACCAGGCTGCCCGACGGTACCCTGGCGCTCATGTACAATCCCGATAACCAGAACTGGGGGTCGCGGTCGCCGGTTTCGCTTGCCCTTTCATACGACAACGGGCAGACCTGGCCCGACGTGATCGATATCGATGCCGGCGATAAAGAAGATGAGTTTTCTTACCCGGCTATTATTTCCTGGGGCGATTCAGTCGCTACTACCTACACCTGGAACCGGCAGAAGATCGCATTCTGGTCGGGAACAAAGGAGCAGGTGAAGAAGTGGTCGGCTTTAAAAAAAGCCGAAGAGTAAGTCTACTATCGCAATAAAGGTATAATTTAGAGGCGCATATCTCCGGAAGGGTATGCGCCTCTAAGTTTTTGTATCCTTAATCACTTGTAAGCATGAAAGTAATTTCCAGAAAAGCAGCGGTCCTTTTCACTGCATTGGCACTAACCGCCGGAAGCCTGCTGGCGGGGCCGGATAGCCCGGAAAAGCCCGGGAAGCGTGTTAAATTGTTCAACGGCAAGAATCTCAAAGGATGGGTAGTGCACGGAACCGAAAAATGGTATGTGGATAAAGGGGAACTGATCTGTGAAAGCGGACCGGATAAAGGTTACGGATATCTCAAAACCGAAAAGCATTATAAGGATTTCGACCTTTCGGTAGATTTTCTCCAGGAGTCCAACGGTAACAGCGGCGTATTTATCCGCTCGTCGGTAGAAGGTACCAAGGTGTCGGGATGGCAGGTGGAAGTAGCCGGCCCCAACCAGGATACCGGCGGTATCTACGAATCCTACGGGCGTGGCTGGCTGGTTAAAATACCCGATGAAAAAGAGGGCTACCTGAAATACGGCAGCTGGAATACGCTCCGTATCCGTGTACAGGGCGGGAGGGTGCAGACATGGCTGAACGGCCACGACATGGTGGACATCGACGATGCGAAAATCGCCGCAGCCGACGGGTCGATAGCGCTCCAGATCCATGACGGAGGAGGGATCAAGGTACGCTGGAAAAACCTGATCCTGACCGAGCTTTAACAGAGCAAACCAAATGGCATCATGCGTCCGGGTTTCCGGTATGCATGATGCTTTTTTCGTCTTACAGGGTAGGCCGGATAATGACGATGTACTTACCGGTGAAAAAATCACAAAGCTAAAACTGGCAATAATGGAAAAGTCGAGAAGATCTTTTATTAAAACGGTGGCTGCGGGTACAGCGGGCGCTGCGCTGTTTAACTTCAATGCCCTGCCTGCCCGGGCGTACAGCCGCATTATCGGCGCCAATGACCGGTTAAGAGTCGGGTTAGCCGGCCTGGGAAGAAGAATGGGAGCTTTCTATGAGCCCATAGCACTGAAATCAAGCAATGTGGAGCTGGCTTACCTGTGCGATGTAATGCAGAGCCAGCTCGAAAACGGAGCCTCTAAGTTTGCAAAGCATATCGACTATTCCCCCAAACTGGAAAAAGATATCCGGAAGGTGATAGAAGATACTTCGGTCGACGTGCTGATCAACGCAACGCCCGATCACTGGCATACGCCGGGGACTATTATGGCGGTAAAGGCCGGGAAGCATGTGTATGTAGAAAAGCCCTGCAGCCATAATCCCCGGGAAGGGGAATTGCTGATGGAAGCAGAAAAAAAATACAGGAAGATCATCCAGATGGGTAACCAGCAGCGTTCAGCTCCTGAATCCATCGAGATTATCAGGGAAATCCACAACGGAACGATCGGCAAGGCTTACAAAGCGATAGCGTTTTATGCGTCGGCACGCGGAGAAGTGCCTTTGCAGAAACAGGCCCCCGTTCCCGACGGGCTGGATTGGGACCTTTTCCAGGGACCTGCGCCGCGCAGGGCATATACTTCCGAAACCTGGGACTACAACTGGCATTGGTACGGCTGGGACTACGGTACTGCCGAAGCAGGCAACAACGCGACGCACGAGCTCGACGTTGCCCGGTGGGCGCTGCAGGTGAGCTACCCTTCCGCCGTGGAGGTAGAGGCGGAAAAGCGCTACTTCGCCAACGACGGCTGGGAAATGTACGATACGATGGACGCCACTTTCCGTTTCGAAGATAAGAAGATCATTAAATGGGACGGTCAGAGCCGTAACGGGTACAAAACCTACGGTAGCGACCGCGGTACCCTGATTTTCGGGACCGAAGGGTCGGTATATGTCGACAGGAGCGGCTACAGGCTCTACGATCGTGCCGGGAAGCTGATCAGGAGCAGCGAGAGCAAAGGAAAAGAAGCCGGTACTGCCCTCGGCGGCGGCGGTGACATGAGCACAATGCATGTAGTCAACTTTTTCCAGGCTATCCGCGGCAAAGAAAAGCAAAACTCCAACATCGTCGACGGCGCCGTCAGCACCCATCTCTGTCACCTGGCCAACATTTCTTCCCGCATCGGCAAAAACTTCAAAGTCGATCCGAAAACCGGTAAAGCCCTGGACAAAGATGCCCTTAAACTCTGGAGCAGACAGTACGCCCCCGGCTGGGAACCCAAATTATAAAGCCCAGAAAGGGCGCCATACCCCTACCACCGGGTACAGCCCGGTTTTTATCAACCCAAAGATGAGACTTAAACCCTTAGCCTGCCTCCTGCTTCTATCGCAGCTTGCCGCAGCACAAGACTTCAAATGGTGGAACCCCGAATCTTCAGAATTTAACGTACTGGAAGGACAGGCTTTCCGGGGAAAGGTAAAAAGCTTCTACGACCGGCTGCCCGCCAGCTCCGAAGGAGTTGTGCGGGATGCCGTCTGGGGATTATCGCGGCACAGTGCCGGTCTTATGATACGGTTCAGGACCAATTCCCCCTCTATCCATGTGCGATATGGCGTGACGAGTAAAAATCACGCTATGCCTCACATGCCGGCCACGGGCGTTAGCGGAGTGGACCTTTATGCTGTTTCTATGCACGGAGAGGAGCTCTGGTGTGCAGGAAGATATTCATTTAAGGATACGATCCGTTACGATTTCAACAACCTGGCCACAACCGACAACTACCTGAAGAAGGGCAGGGAATACAGGTTATACCTACCTCTTTACAATGGGGTTCAATGGCTGGAGATCGGGGTAGAGGAGGGGAGTGTACTTGAACCGCTACGTGTAAGGGACGATAAACCTATTGTTGTCTATGGTACCTCTATTGCGCAGGGCGGTTGTGCCAGCCGACCCGGTATGGCCTGGACTGCCATATTGGGAAGAAAGATGGACCGCCCGCTTATCAACCTGGCCTTCTCGGGCAACGGCAGGCTGGAAGATGAGGTAATGAAATCTATCCTGGAGATCGACGCAAAGGTTTTTATCCTGGATTGCCTGCCCAACCTGGCCAATGAGGCTGATTTCCCGGATGAAAATATTTCGAAGCGATTGAAATCGGCGGTGAAGGCGCTTAGAGGGAAATACCGTCAAACCCCGATTGTCCTGGCTGAGCATGCCGGGTATACGGATGAAGCGATGAATGCAGTCCGGAAAAATGCATACGAACGCGTGAACAAGGTAGCGCAAAGCACTTTTCAGGAACTTAAATCGGAGGGTATTCAACAGATCTACCTGGTTCCGAAAGCCGAATTCCGGCAAAGTATCGAAACGACGGTCGATGGTACCCATCAGACCGACCTGGGGATGATGCTGTATGCGGAAGGCTACGAGAAAGCGTTGAGAACTATTTTGAATGAGCCTGCAGGCGAGGAGAGCACAACCAGGCCCGTTACCCAGCTGAGAGAGCTGCCCGGCTATGACTGGGAACTGAGACACCGGCAGATCATGGAACTGAACCGGGCTTCGGCTCCGAAAATCCTGACGATAGGGAACTCCATCACGCATTTCTGGGGAGGAGAACCCAAAGCGCACGTGGCAAGAGGATCCCGGTCGTGGGAGAAGCTCTTTGGTAAAAAACAGGCACGCAATCTCGGTTTTGGCTGGGATCGTATCGAAAATGTGCTGTGGCGGGTATATCACGGTGAGCTCGACGGATTCAGTGCAGAGAAAATATTCATGATGATCGGGACCAACAACTTGCATATCAATACTGACGAGGAGATTGTAGCCGGATGGAGGCAACTGATCGGAGCTATCCGGGCCAGGCAGCCGGCTGCAAAGATCTATCTGACCGGTATTTACCCGAGAAGGAACCAGGAGGAGCGCGTGAAAAAGCTCAATATCGAGTTGGCGAAGCTGGCGGGTGAGTTCAATACCATATATTTCGATCCGGGAAAGACTTTGCTGGGGCAGGATGGCAAAATTACGGAATCCTATTTTTCAGACGGGCTGCATCCTAATGAAAGCGGGTACGAACGACTGGCATCGGAATATCAACCCTTCGTTGAATAGAAATGGGCTGAAGCCCGTTCCTATTCAAATAAATCCTAAATTTGCGGGATTAAAGTTTGATTAGAGAAATTTCAAATGTTTCAGAGCTTACAGGACAAACTCAATAGTGCTTTCCGCACGCTTAAAGGAAAAGACAGGATTACCGATATCAACGTAGCAGCCACTACCAAAGAGGTAAGGCGCGCTTTGGTAGATGCGGACGTAAACTTTAAGATAGCCAAGGAAATTACCGACAGGATCAGGGATACGGCCATCGACCGGAAGATACTGATATCGGTGGAGCCGGGGCAGATGTTTGTAAAGATCGTGCAGGAAGAGCTGACCCGCCTGATGGGGAGCAACTCGGAAAGCATCGACATCAAGGGCGATCCGGCCGTGATATTGATAGCAGGCTTGCAGGGTTCGGGTAAGACTACCTTTTCGGGGAAGCTGGCGAATATGCTGAAAAAGCAGGGCAGGCAGGTGATGCTGGCTGCCTGCGATATTTACAGGCCGGCTGCGATAGACCAGTTGAAAGTGCTTGGAGAGCAGATAGGAGTAGAGGTATATGCCGAGCCGGAAAATAAAAATGCGGTCGAAATAGCGCGGAATGCTATTGCAAATGCTAAGAAGAGCGGGAAGAAGATCGTAATAGTCGATACCGCAGGTCGCCTTGCCGTAGACGAGGTGATGATGCAGGAGGTGGAGAATATCAAAAATGTGCTGAACCCTTCTGAAATACTCTTCGTGGTCGATTCCATGACGGGCCAGGATGCGGTCAATACGGCCCGCACCTTCAATGAAAGGCTGAATTTTGACGGGGTAGTGCTTACTAAGCTTGATGGTGACTCGAGGGGGGGGGCGGCGCTTTCGATCCGGCAGGTGGTGGAGAAACCGATCAAGTTTATCAGCACCGGCGAGAAAATGGAAGCCCTGGATGTGTTCCATCCCGATCGTATGGCCAGCCGTATCCTGGGTATGGGCGACGTGATCTCACTTGTGGAGAGGGCGCAGCAGGCGTTTGATGAGGATGAAGCGAAGCGGCTGAATGCCAAAATGCGGCAGAATAAGTTCGATTTCGACGACTTCCTGGGCCAGCTTCAGCAGATCAAGAAAATGGGTAATGTGAAGGACCTGCTGGGGATGATTCCCGGGATGGGTGCTGCTATGAAAAACGTCGATATCGACAATAATTCCTTTGTGCCGATCGAAGCCATGATTCAGTCGATGACCAAAAAGGAAAGAGCGAATCCTGATATTATTGACAACAGCCGGAAAAAACGCATTGCGGAGGGTAGCGGCAAATCGGTCACGGAAGTCAACAATCTCCTGAAGCAGTTCGACGAAATGCGGAAGATGATGCGGAAAATGAATACCATGCAGGCTGCCGGTAAGCTGGGTAAAGCCTTGAAAAGATAAGACAGCCTTTACACTATATAGGGCCTGATCACCCGGGCGTTGTGTTTTTTTAATTCTACGAATAACCTGTTGAGCATTTCGTCGTCGCGGTACATGCCTATGATGGTACCGCCTGAACCGGCGAATTTGGCCGAAGCACCGAGACTGCGGGCGGTATTGATCAGCGCCATGTTGTTTTCCGAAATATCGTAGATACTTTTTCTCAGGTCAAAATTGCGATCCATAAGCTCGTGAAGTCTTTCGGGTTTGCCGTCGAGCAGGTATCCTTTCGCAGTTTCCGCCAGGGAAGCTATTTCGGCAAGCGTATTCACAATTTTTTCCTCTCCCCTGTCGAAGCGGGCCCGCACATCACTGTGGATCTTGCCCGATACCTTGCTCAGGTTGGTATTGTAGGCCACGTACAGCTTGGGAAGCAGCCTGGGATCGAGGCGCTCGTATTCACCGTATCCGCGGGTTTCGATCAGTTTTTTATCGAAATCCATATAAACACAGCCCTCGTAGCTCTGGATCACCCGGTCCTGCAGGCCCGCGGCAATCCCCAGTTCCTCCGTCTCGGCGACCATGACAAGCCTTGGCAACTCTTCGAGGGGGATTTCGATGTCATAAAATTTCATAAGCGCCCGCATCAGCGCAACAAGAATAGCGCTTGAGCCCGACATCCCGACCTGGCGTGGTATCGACGAGCGGTACCTGACTGTAAAATTACGGTTTGGAAGCCTTATACTATGAAGCTCACAGAAGTCGGTGAATTTCTTGATCCCGGCCTTGATGAGCGGTATTCCGCCGTTATAGCCCAGCATAGTAACTGAGTCGCGAAGATGGAAGATGCTCCTGAAGCTGTTGCCGTCCTGCGACTGCGCTTCTATAAGCAGCTCGGGCGATTCATATAAAGAAATAGACGCCCCGAAATTTCTTACTGATATGGCTATTGTCTTGCCGAAAAAGCCATCTGACGGATTGCCTAATAACCCCGCGCGGGCATAGGCTCTTGTTTCTATAATCAAAACCGGAATATGTTTTTCGCAAAAATAGGAAATTATGGGTCAGGAGATAGCTCCTGACCGGATATACTGCGCCACCGGATGAAATTATTACCTATTTCGCGGTTTGCTCCCTGAATTTGACGATTGTATTCTTTATGGGTTCCACTGTACGGAGATACGCATAGATGGCAGCCAGGTCGTCGGTTTCCATACCTGAATACATGGCCCATGGCATGATGGTCTGGAACTCGCCTGCCTGGACTGTGGGAAGTACATACCCGCTGTCTGAGTAAGCTTTGAATCTTCCGATAAAGTCGGCTTCCGTCCATTTCCCGATGCCGGTTTCCTGGTCGGGAGTGATATTGGCTGTCGTAACGACATAACCGTTTCCGAGGCTCATTTCCCATCCGCCTGCAAACTCCATTCCCGGCAGTTTTTGTCCTTTATCGTCGGGAGGCGTATGGCATTCGATGCAGCCTGCTGTATGCGCGAGATATTTCCCGTAAGCTACCCGGTCGGAAGCCGCCGGTTTTTTCCCGGGTGCGGCTACTTTCTGAGGGATCGTGTTAACGATGAAGTTGAAAGGGAATTTGGGTTCCGACCCAGGGACGGCATGATCGATCGGAGGAATGGTTCTCAGGTAGGCAATAATGTCTTTCACGTCTTCCGGATCCAACATTCCATAATGCTGGTAGGGCATAACCGGGAAGATGGCCCGGCCGCTTTTCGATACACCCGTTGTGATGGCGCGGTATATTTCCCCGTCACTCCATTCCGAAAGCGTATGTGGTGTGATATTCCTGGAAAAAAAATTACCCGGAAACCCAAGCTCTTCGCTGAACTTTTCTCCCCCCTGGCCTAACGTACCTTCCAGTATCGGCCCGGAAAATTTGCTGAAATCCCGTTTGCTATGGCAGTCCATACATACCACTACATGATTGGCCAGGTATTCTCCGTGCCTGACACGTTCGGGGGTTATTTCTACTTTCAGTTCGGGAGCCGGACCTACATCGGGCAGGAAGAAGTACACATACGCAGCAGCTGAGGGGACGACGAGCAATAATGCCAGCACGAGCCAGCCGGCGACTTTTTTCAACGTTTTCATAACTTAAGAAAGGTTAACAATGGTAGGGTTGCGTATATGATAAGGCCATATACGTATTAAAATCTGTCAATAGTAGGAAAACTATCGGATAAAGTAAAGCTAAGTGGCTTTTTTTGAGCGATATAGAGAGGTTAAAAAAAAGAATGGCTCCATGAAAGAGCCATTCCTGAGTACTGAAGCCGATTCCGGCTGTGGTATATCTTATTAACCGGCAAGCGCCTCCGCTCCGCCGACAATTTCGAGGATTTCTTTTGTGATTGCTGCCTGGCGCGTACGGTTATAGACCAACCGGAGCTCTTTCAGCATTTCCTGGGCATTTTCAGTCGCTTTGTCCATGGCGGTCATACGTGCGCCGTGTTCTGAAGCGTTGGATTCCAGGATGGCCCTGTAAAGCTGGACCTTAAGCGCTTTGGGCACGAGCTCGTTCAGAATCTTGTCCTCAGAGGGTTCGAACAGGTAATTGGTTACACTTCCCGTTTTGACAGCTCCGGAGTCGAGAGATGCCTGGATCGGCAGGAACTGCTCGGCCCGTACAATCTGGGTAGCAACGTTTTTAAATTCGTTATACACCAACTCAACGACATCGTAGGAGCCTTTCGCGAAAGCATCCATGATATACTCGGCAGCCTCCTTTGCATTGACAAAGTCGAGCCTGGTGAAGAGGTCGGAAAACTGAGTGATGGTATTGAAGCCCCTCCGGCTCATTCCCTCGCCTCCTTTTTTCCCGATAGCCAGCACATCTACGTTTTTGAGAAGAGCCTGTTTGGTGTAACGCGCCTCTACCCGGCTGACGGCAGCTTTAATGACGTTGCTGTTAAAAGCTCCGCAAAGGCCCCGGTCGGAAGTCACCACTACAAGGAGTACTCTTTCGACAGGACGAACCTTGCTGTAGGGGCTTTCTTCCAGACTGTCCGCACCTTCGGAAACGGTCGACATCATCTCGTTAAGCTTGCGTGCGTACGGGCGTATCTGGATGATGCTGTCCTGCGCACGGCGTAGCTTGGCGGCAGCCACCATTTTCATCGCTTTGGTGATCTGCTGTGTCGAGTTCACAGAGCCGATCCTGTCACGAACTTCTTTTAAGGAAGCCATCGTTTTAAGTGATATGATATAAGGAAAGAGATTGCCTGGAAATCAGCTCTCTCCAGGCAACCCTGCTCCGGTGATTATGATTTGTATTTAACTGTGAGTTCTTTCGCTACTTTTTCGAGTACGGCTGTGAGCGCATCTTCATACTTGCCGGTTCTCAGAGCATTGAGCGTATCTGCATGCTGAGCTTTCAGCAACTGCAGGTATTCTTTTTCGAATTCACGTACTTTTTCTACGGGTACGGCATCCAGCAATCCTTTGGTAGATGCGTAGATAACAGCGATCTGCTCCTCTACTGCAACAGGCGCAAACTGTCCCTGCTTGAGCACCTCAAGGTTGCGGCGGCCACGGTCGATAGCGAGTTTTGTAGCGGCATCAAGATCGGAACCGAACTTGGCAAAAGCCTCCAGCTCGCGGAAAACAGCCTGGTCGCCTTTCAGTGTACCGGCTACTTTCTTCATCGACTTGATCTGGGCGTTACCCCCCACGCGGGATACGGATATACCCACGTTGATCGCAGGACGTATACCTGAGTTGAAAAGATTCGATTCAAGGAAGATCTGCCCGTCGGTAATAGAGATTACGTTGGTCGGGATATAGGCGGAAACGTCTCCGGCCTGTGTCTCGATGATCGGCAGTGCGGTGAGAGAACCGCCGCCTTTTACTTTACCTTCCAGGGAAGGAGGGAGGTCGTTCATATTCCGGGCGATGCTGTCGTCGCTTACGATCTTAGCAGCCCGCTCCAGCAGGCGGCTGTGAAGGTAGAATACGTCGCCGGGATAAGCTTCGCGGCCCGGAGGACGGCGCAGCAGGAGTGATACCTCACGGTAGGATACGGCCTGTTTCGACAAGTCATCGTAAATAACCAGCGCAGGACGTCCTGTATCACGGAAGTATTCACCGATAGCGGCGCCGGTAAACGGTGCGTAGAACTGCATAGGTGAAGGATCGGATGCAGCAGCAGCCACGATCACGGTATAGTCCATTGCCCCGTAACGACGGAGGTTGGCCTCGACTGCTTTGATAGTTGATGCTTTCTGGCCACACGCCACATATATACAATAAACCGGTTCTCCCCGGTCATAGAATTCTCTCTGGTTGATGATGGTGTCGATAGCGACAGCAGTTTTACCTGTCTGACGGTCACCGATGATCAATTCGCGCTGGCCGCGGCCTATAGGAATCATGGCGTCTATAGCCTTGATTCCGGTTTGGAGCGGTTCGGTTACCGGTTGGCGGAAAATAACCCCTGGCGCTTTGCGTTCGATAGGCATTTCAAAAAGTTCTCCCTCGAGCGGGCCATTTCCGTCAATAGGTTCGGCAAGCGTATTGACCACACGCCCGATGATACCTTCCCCTACTTTTACAGACGCGATCTCATTAGTTCTCTTGACGGTGTCGCCTTCTTTGATCTCGCTGGAGTCTCCCAATAGTACGGCACCCACATTATCCTCTTCCAGGTTCAGTGCGAGCGCTTTAAGGCCGTTGTCAAACGACAACAACTCTCCTGCCTGTACCTTTGAAAGCCCATAAATACGAGCAACACCATCTCCTATCTGGAGCACTGTACCTACTTCTTCGAGTTCGGCCTCCGATTTGGAGCCGGAAAGCTGCTCACGCAGAATCGCCGAAACTTCGTCAGGTCTTACAGATACCATAGATTTATTTGAATTATTTTGGGTATAACGGAAAATTTTTCAGTTTCAGACCGCAAATGTAGGAGTTTAATTTAATATTCCGGAGCTATTTGGCTAAAATATATATAGCTTGAAATGTTGCACTTTTATAAGATCGCCGGCAGGACCCGGTAAAAGGCGAAGGGGGAACAAAAGGGGGTGTGAAAAAAAATATATTGAGTAGTGCGCTTTTTTGTATTTGATTCCGTTTTTTTGGTAGCATATTTATCATCCCAGTCATTGTATGCTGCTTAAATTTAAACGTAAAACACCCAAGATGTTGAATTTCCTGAAAATTGTAACTTTACCCGTCCTTTGTCTGTCTTTATTGTCCAACCCGTTTGTTTCCGTCGCTCAGGGCCAGAAAGCTCAGCTGAAAACCGAGCTGGATACGGTGGCCTATGGTATCGGACTCAGCATAGCGGGCAGCCTGAAGATGCAGGGACTGGCCGAAATCAATACCAAAGTACTCCAGGAAGCGATCCAGGATGCGCTTTCGGGTAAAGAGACAGTTTTTACGCAGGAGGAGGCCAACCAATACCTGATGGCCTATTTCGGAAGGAAGGAAGATTCGCTGCGTGCCGTAGAAGCTGCCAAAGCCGAGCCTAACCGGATTGCAGGGGAAAATTTCCTTGCCGATAATAAAAAAAGAGAGGGAGTGGTCACGACCCAGAGCGGGCTTCAATACGAGATACTGAAGACAGGAGAAGGACCGAAACCCACTGTGAATGACCGGGTAAAAGTCCATTATCATGGAACGTTAACCGACGGTTTCGTGTTCGATAGTTCAGTGGAACGCGGAGAGCCTATCGATCTTTCGGTCAACGGGGTTATCGCCGGCTGGACCGAAGCCTTACAGCTGATGCCCGTCGGATCGAAGTGGAAGATATTTCTTCCCTACCAGCTTGCCTACGGTGACCGCGGAGCCGGCCCCAGTATTGGGCCCAAATCTGCACTGGTTTTTGAGGTGGAACTTCTGGAAATTTTGAAATAGCACTGAATAATGAGAAAATACCTGATTACGCTGATCCCGGTAATTTTTGTGGGCGGCAACATCCCCGATAAGGGATTTACCGAACACCCGGCAGATACCGGACCGTTCAACGGAGTGGTCGAGGATCTGAAGCCGACAGAAGTTCAGTACAGGGCTCAGTCGACGGCACTGAGACTGCTCACCAACTTCCACTACCGGAAGGAAAAGCTGGATGATTCGCTGTCGTCGGTCATCCTGGATAAGTATCTTAAAGATATCGATCCGGGGAAGCTGTACCTGGTAAAGGAGGATGTAGAAAAGTTTGAGAAGTACCGCTATTCATTCGATGATTTTCTCAAGCGGGGAGAGCTCGATATTCCCTACGAAATATTCAATCTTTACCGCAAGCGGTGGCTTGAACGTAACGAGTATATCAATAAAATACTGGAAGACCCGAAGCTACAGGATTTTTCCGGGAAAGAAACACTGGAGATAGACCGGGAAAAGCTGTCGTGGGCAGCTAACCGGACTGAGCTCGATGAGCTCTGGTTTAAGTATATCAAAAGCGAAGCGCTGGACCTCAAGCTTTCCGGTAAGGCCGATACTGCTGCGATCACGGTTTTGAAGCAGCGGTATAGGAACCGGGCCAGGAACCTGGGGCGGATTAAAACCGAACAGGCTTTCCAGACCTATTTTAACTCTTATGCGGAATCGATAGATCCTCATACGGGCTACATGTCGCCCGTTGCGGCCGACCGCTTTAACCAGGATATGAGCCAGTCGCTCGAAGGGATCGGTGCGCAGCTCCGGGAAGACGGGGATTATATCAAGATAGTAGATATCATCCCGGGAGGCCCGGCGTTTAAAAGCAAATTTTTCAAGAAGGAAGACCGTATTATCGGTGTGGCGCAGGGAGAAAACGGTAATATGGTCGATATAGTAGGCTGGTTTGTGGACGATGCGGTCAAGCTGATCAAGGGGCCGAAAGGTACAGTGGTACGGCTGCAGATACTTCCCGCCGATGCGCTTCCCAACACACCTCCCAAAGAATACAGGCTTGTGCGCGAAAAGATCAACCTGGTGGAGGGAAGAGCTAAAAAAGAGATCATTACCGTGCCCGGAGAAGGGAAGGAACATAAACTGGGCGTGATCAGCATCCCGCAGTTTTACAGGGATTTTGAAGGCGTGCAAAGGCGCGAAAAAGGGTTTGCCAGCACTACCGCAGATGTGCAGAACCTTATTCGTGAGCTTAAGGCCGAGGGAATTGAAGGGCTGATCATCGATTTGCGGAACAATGGCGGAGGGTCTTTGTACGAGGCTGTGGCCCTGACCGGGCTCTTTATCAAAAACGGCCCTGTGGTACAAATCCGGGAAACCGGAGGCGAGACCGACGTTCAGTCTGACAATGATCCGTCTATAGCTTATGATGGGCCACTCGGCGTGATGGTAAACCGGTTCAGCGCCTCGGCTTCCGAGATTTTTGCAGCCGCTATACAGGATTACAAAAGAGGAGTGGTGATAGGAGAGCAGACTTTCGGTAAAGGGACGGTCCAGACACTGATCGACCTCAACCAGTATGAAAGGGAAAGCCGGGAACCGTTGGGGAAAGTCAAGATGACTACCGCCAAGTTTTACAGGGTAAACGGCGCAAGTACGCAATTGGAGGGAGTAAGCCCCGATATAGCGCTTCCGACGGCCCATATTACCGACGAGTTCAGGGAGAAATCGCAATCGAGCGCTTTACCCTGGGATCAGATCAACCCGTCGAGGTATGAAGAAACAAGCTATGTAAATGCGAAGCTCCTGGGCTGGCTCAGTGAGAATCATAAAAAGAGGCTTACTGCCGATGAGACGCTCAAAAAACTGGTGGCCGACCTGGCGTTGTTCAAAGAAGCGCGCGAAACCAAAACAGTTTCACTGAACGAGGCGATCCGTAAGAAGGAGAGAGAGGATGCCGAAAAGAAAAGAGCGGTAGTTGCGGCAGTGGACAACGGGCTTGGGGACGACGACGATGAGGAGGATGTTTCGGCCGGCAAGGATACTAAGGTTTCGAAAAACGACGTTTACCTACAGGAAACCGGGCGTATTGTCAGTGATATGATCGCTTTTTCCAAAGAACCCAGCCTGGTTGAACGGTCGCCGAAACAGAAGAGGAGATAGTAGAACAACAGGAAGTATCGTATCTATCAGAAAACCGGAAATTAAAGAATGGCATCAGGAGAGTCTCTTATTCAGAGAATATTAAAATCCACTTTTTTTGCTAAGGTAATGAGGCGTGGAGCTTCGCTGACTAAAAACAAAGCGCTGCTGCTCGTGGTACTTCAGCAAGGGATCAGCAAGATGGAAAGCAGGGGTGTTTCGGACGGGGTCAGGGAGGTAAAAGATCAACTGCAACTGATGATCCGTCTTATCAAAGCCTATGCTACCGGCGAATACCGCGAGGTCGCTGCCAGAAGTATGGCTACGGTAGTAGGGGTTCTAGTCTATTTTATCTCTCCGCTGGACCTGATCCCTGATGTTTTGCCTATATTGGGTATCGCCGACGACGTTGCGTTGGTGGTCTGGATGTTCAATGTCCTGGAAAAGGAAATGAGCAGGTTCTCGGACTGGGAAAAGAAAACCAAGACCATTAAGATAGACTGATCGCGGCCGCGCACAGGAATTTATGGGTACGGATATGTTGGTTTCTCTGAGATATATTTTTTAAATTTGCTTTTCCGGTAGGGTATATCGTCGAGAGAGAATTGCTTTTATACAAGATTAAAAAACGTAAATTGAAATAAAATGGAATCAGCTGCAGTATTGGCTTTTATGGGATTGGGCGGTCAGGAAATGCTTTTGATCGGATTGGCGCTTCTGCTTTTGTTCGGTGCGAAGAAAATTCCTGAATTAATGCGTGGACTAGGCCAGGGAATAAAAGAGTTTAAGAATGCTACGAAAGATGTAAAAGACAGCATCGAAAAAAGCATGGATGTCGAGGATACCCAGAAATAGCCTTTTCGGGTATTATTATTGTAACTTATAATATAGGGGCTGTTTTGCTTTAAACGCAGAACGGCTCTTGTTTTCTTTATAAAGACATAGGGGACCTCGAAATTTCAGGGTCTCCACAATAGAACTTCAAAATCTGTGCTTGAGTCGTTCGATAAACTGCGGGATATTCAGGAAGAGTTAAGGGAGGGGCGTCTGACCTGCGAGTCTATCGTGGCCCATTATCTTGCGCGTATCGATGCCCGGCCTGAACTCAATGCTTTTGTTGAAGTGTACCGGGAAGATGCGCTGGAACGGGCCAGCCAGATCGACGACCGTTTGAGATCGGGTACTGCCGGGCGGCTGGCCGGGCTGGTAGTCGGGATCAAGGATGTAATTTCGCACAAAGGGTACGGGCTGCAGGCAGGAAGTAAGATCCTTACCGGCTACCGGTCTCCGTATAATGCTACTGTAGTGCAAAGAATCCTGGATGAGGATGCGATCGTCATAGGCCGTCAGAACTGTGACGAGTTTGCTATGGGCTCATCCAATGAGAACAGCTACTTCGGCCCTGTGACGAATGCCGCTGCGCCTGACAGGGTCCCCGGGGGTTCTTCAGGAGGATCTGCAGTTGCCGTTCAGGCAGGTTTTTGCCATGCCTCCCTGGGCAGCGATACAGGCGGATCGGTAAGGCAGCCCGCTTCATTTTGCGGAGTTGTAGGACTAAAGCCTACTTATGGCCGTGTTTCGAGGTGGGGACTCATTGCATATGCATCGTCGTTCGATTGTATCGGGCCTATAACCAGGAGCGTCGAAGACGCCGCTTTGCTGCTGGAAATTATCGCCGGGCAGGATGAGGTCGACAGCACTGTTTCATCGCAGCCTGTTCCGTCTTATTTTTCCTCGCTTGCCTGGTCGGGCAAAGCCCGGATCGCCTATCTCAGGGAAAGCGTAGAATCGGATGCGGTCCAGCCTGAGGTGCGGGAGCAGACATGGGCTCTTCTCCGGAAGCTTCAGGAACTGGGGCATACCGTGGAGCCGGTTGAGTTTACTTCGACACGGCACCTGCTGCCTACTTACTATATCCTCACCACTGCCGAGGCAAGCTCCAATCTTTCCCGTTTTGACGGTGTACGATACGGCTATCGCGCGGCAGCGGCTGCCGACCTGGAAGACATGTACAAGAGAAGCAGATCGGAAGGTTTCGGGAAGGAAGTCAAGCGGCGTATATTGCTCGGTACATTTGTTCTGAGCGCGAGTTATTATGACGCATACTATACCAAAGCGCAACGCGTTAGAAGATTGATATCGGAGGAAACCGGAAACGTCCTGAGTCAGTATGATTTTATCGTTTCGCCGGTAGCTCCCACTACAGCATTTAAGAAAGGTGAAAAAGTACAGGATCCTTTACAGATGTACCTGGCCGATATTTTTACGGTCCAGGCAAATGTAACCGGATTGCCCGCTCTTTCGGTGCCGAACGGGTTCGACAGCCAGGGGCTTCCCATAGGGTTTCAGCTTATGGGAGCGGCTTTCGATGAAGCCAGGTTGTTGTCTTTCGGAAATTATATTTCAGAAGTGACTAAGGTGTTATGAGACTTTCTAATTTAATCTAAGCGTTTAACCGCAAGTACATTTGGTGATGAAAAAGCTGGATAGCGTGAGTATTGTGCGATTTATTTTGGTTTTGGCCATTTTTTTTTCATTCGAAGTCAATGCGCAGCAGGCAGAGGCCGTAGAGGAAGAGCTTGAGACGGAAAACGACACAGCAACAGTAGTGTCGGCCCTTGACCTGGTGGTACCCGAAATACTGGAGGAGCAACCTGAGAGCCCCGTATCCTCCTTTCTCCTGAAAGACCGGTTCAAATACCTCCAAAATGAAATACCACTCCGGTATAATGAACATTCGCACAGGTATGTCGATTTTTTTGTCGATAAGCGTAGTTCTTTTACAAGAAGAATGCTCGAGACAAAAGATCTGTATTTTCCTATTTTTGAAGAGGCGCTTGCGAAGTATAATCTCCCCGAAGAGCTGAAGTACCTGCCGTTAATAGAATCAGGCCTTAGTCCCAGGATTATTTCAAGGGCGGGAGCCGGAGGTCTATGGCAGTTTATGAGGGCTACCGGCCGGGAGCTTGGCCTGGAGCAAAACCAGTTTATCGACGAACGCTTTCATCCTGAGAAATCTACCGAGGCAGCCTGTAAGTACCTGAAGCAACTGCATAATATTTTCGGAGACTGGGAAATGGCACTGGCTGCCTACAACTGCGGCCCGGGAAATGTCAGAAGGGCGATCCGTCGTACGGGCAAAAACGATTTCTGGGGTATATACCCGGTATTGCCGAAGGAAACCCGGAACTACGTCCCGCAGTTTGTCGCGATGGTCTACCTCATGAATTACAGCAAAGACCACGGGATTGTGGCGAGTGACCTGAAGTTGATACCTGTTTCTGACACCATTAAGGTAAAGGGATACCTGAATCTGAATACTTTTGCTTCGCTGGGAGGGATGTCCCTCGACGATATATACGAGCTCAACCCGCACCTGGTGGGTATCTGTATTCCCCATTCGGGCGGGGAATTCTGCCTGAGGATCCCGGCAACGAAGGCGGCGCTGCTGGCCGATAATATGCCATCTATCCTGGACTCTTCTTCCAAAGTCCCTGTTAATTCTGGCATTCACCTGGCTGAGTCGCGTACTGTGAAAGACGGCTATGAGGTGATCAGTACCAATATCCGCCATACCGTGCGCAGCGGGCAGACATTGTCGGGGATAGCCAGGCAGCATGGAGTGACGGTTTCCCAACTGAAAACGTGGAACGGACTCAGGAGCACCACGCTGCGGAAGGGCCAGCGCCTGCTTGTTAAGAAAACTACGCGTAGCCGTATCAAAGAAGAAGCGGTACAAAGCCCGGTCATAATTGCCGGCGGGGATACTTCCCCGGCTTCCCCGAAGGAAGAGAAAATTCAGGTGACCCTGGTTTCTGCAACGCCTGAAGAGGAGACGGAAGAGCCGGCTGTAAGTGAGGTAGCTGCGGTTGCGGAAAGCCAGGCTGTTGTTACGGAGGAATCGGATGGACCGATGACAGAGGCTATGCTGCTTGCCCGTCAGGCAGCCCGCCTGGAGGCAAAAAGTAAAAATGAAAATAGTGAGAACAGAGATAAACCCCGGGCAGCCGTCGCAGTGAAGCAGCCTGCTCCCAATGCCGGGGCTGGTCCGGCAGTACATACTATAAGGAAGGGAGAGACCTTGATTTCGATAGCAGAAAGATACAATGTTGAAGTAGAGGAAATTAAAAAGCACAACGGGCTGCATGACAGCAGGTTGGTGGCAGGGAAAAAGCTGGAGATCCCAGCAACTGCCGGGGTGGTTGACAAGTCGGTCGTACAAGCCCGGGCAAGAACCCGGAATGTTTACCATGTAGTACAGAGCGGAGATACGCTATGGGCGATTTCCAGGAAATACGGACTTTCGGTTGACAAGATAAAGAAAGTAAATAATATCAAAGGCAATGCCCTTAAGACGGGAATGAAGATTCTTATTTCCGGGTAGATTGCCGATAAAAATGAATATCGTCACCCCCCGGCCGACAGGCTTGGGGGTTTGGTTTTGCAGGAGTATAGAGTATGATAGCATTTATAACCGGCAGGCTTGCTGAAAAAGAGCCGTCGAATGTAGTAATCGAGGCCAATGGAGTCGGTTACGAGATAAGGATTTCGCTCCAGACCTACGCCGTCCTGCCCGAAACCGGAACGCCCTGCAAGCTCTATACCTATCTGAGTATACGGGAAGACGCACATGTCCTTTACGGTTTTTGGGAGTCTACGGAAAAACACCTTTTTTTGCATTTGATAAGTGTTTCGGGCGTAGGGCCTGCCATGGCGCTGGTTATGCTTTCATCCATGTCAGCGCAGGAGATCAGGTCGGCTATTCTCAAAGAAGACCTCCGGGCTATCCAGTCGATCAAAGGCGTGGGTTCCAAAACGGCTCAGAGGCTTATCCTGGAGTTGAAAGACCGGATTAAAAAAGAAGGATTCGAGGCCGGGATACCGTCTTCGGGAGCTGAGACGATGAGCGGGAAGAAGAGCGAAGCGCTCAGTGCGCTGGTGACATTGGGAGTACCGCGATCGGCAGCAGAGAAGAGTATAGAAACTATACTGAAAAAGTACGGTGATAATATTAGTATAGAAGAACTGATCAAGCTGTCGCTGAGGTAACGGGAAACAGTTTTTTTGCTTAAAAAAAATAACAGGGGAGGTTAAAACGTTGTGGTTTTACGTCATACTTTGAACCTTCTTCCAACAAATCGAAAATTGGTCGGATATTTTGTCTAAATATATTTACCAACTCCTGTTTCGCGGCTCATTGCTCCTCACCTCGGCTGTATATATGGCGGCCATACCGGGTGTATATGTACCTCCGGCAGGGAAATATGATATTGGCGCTTACCCGTTTCCTGCCGACACGCTTCCCGACACTAGCGAAAGGAAGACGGAGCGTTCGGGAAGGGGAGTCAAGCTTAACTGGAAAGACTACTACCGTAACCGGTTTACAGAGCCGCGCCCCAGGTCGCCGATTTATCAGAAACCACCTTCCAATGTCTCGACACGGATAGAATTAGCGCCTTCCGGCGATATTGTAGTTTCCGAAGAAATCGAAACCGATAAAGGAAATATTGAATACCGCCCCAAAGAAAGCATCGATCTGAATACCTACAATGAAATTCAGAACAGAAGAACGTTCGATAACCTGTTGCGTGAATATGCTTCGAAGTCGGAGGCTTACGGTGCGGGCCGGCTGCTGCCCAAACTGGATCTGCCGCCTTCTCTCGACCGCCTGATGGGCAACGATTTCCTGGACATGCTGCCTAACGGGTTTGTTACGATGGATATCGGTTTCATGAACCAGTTCAACGACAACCCGTCGATACCGATCCGGCAGCGGAGAAACTTTGATTTCGTCTTTAAGCCCCAGATTAATATCAACTTTAACGCCAAGATCAGCGAAAGGCTCGGTTTCCTGACGAATTACGATACCAAGGCGAGTTTTAAGTTTGAGAATATGCTCAAGCTTAACTATAAAGGTAAGCAGGAGAGCTTTATACGGGCGGTTGAAGCCGGAAACGTAAACTGGGTCACTAATACACAGCTTATTCCGGGAATGCAGAACCTGTTCGGGTTGAAAACCGAGATGCAGTTCGGAAGGCTTAATGCTACATTCGTAGCCTCCCAGCAGCGCTCAAGGAAAGAAAGAATAGTGTTGAGAGGAGGTACGCAGGGTCGGGAATTTGAGATCCGTTCGGATAACTACGAGGAAAACCGCCACTTTTTCCTGTCGCATCTCTTCAGAGAGCAGTATGAAAAATCGCTTAAAAGCCTTCCCAATATTACTTCGCCTGCCATTGTGACGCGGATGGAGGTGTATGTGACTAACAGAACGGCTACTACGACGACGCTCAGGAATATAGTGGGTTTTACAGGTATCACCGAGAACGAGGAGGCGACGCCGGTCGATATGAAGGACGATCCGCTTTATCGCAACCTACTGGGAAACCCGGCTTTCAGACAGGTGGACCAGACAAACGGTGTCCTTACTTCCGCACCGCTGTCTTTACGTAAAAATACCGATTATGAACTGCTTCGCGGGGCCAAAAAGCTGGTCAGCGAGCGCGACTATATTTTCAATCCCCAGCTGGGCTATATCTCCCTGACGGTGCCTTTGCGGAATGATGAGGTGCTTGCGGTTGCCTATGAGTATACTTATCGCGGCAGATCCTATAAGGTCGGGGAGCTTACCGAAGACTACCAGAACCTCAGGGATGATGAAGTGATAGCGCTTAAGCTGCTGAAATCTTCCACGATCCGGAACAACACCACCCAGCCCATGTGGGATCTCATGATGAAAAACATCTATTCCCTGGGCGCTTCACAGATCGACAAGCAGAGCTTTCAGCTGAGAATTATCTATAAAGATGATGCGACGGGTATGGATACTCCTAACCTGCAGGTAGGCAGGAGGTTACAAAACCAGCCGCTGGTCAAGATCATGCAGCTCGACCGTCTTAATACCGTAGGCGATTTCCAGCCGGACGGTAACTTCGATTACGTAGAGGGATATACCGTCGATTCCCAGAACGGAAGGATTATATTCCCGGTTCTGGAACCCTTCGGAAGGACGATAGAAGCGTATTTTGATCCGGACGAAGCGGATCTGGCGAAACAGTATGTATTCAGCGAGCTCTACCGTACGACGATGATCGAAGCTCAGCAGATAAACGAAAAGAACAAATACTACCTGAAGGGGAATTACCAGTCGGCCGGCGGTACGGAAATACAGCTGCCGTTCGGGGTTGCGGAAGAGTCTGTGATGGTGACTTCCGGGGGAGTGGCGTTGTCGAGGGGAGGAGATTATGTGGTGGAACCACAGATGGGGCGTGTCCGGATAACAAATCCTTCTGTGCTTAATTCGGGCAGGGAGATCGTTGTGGAGTACGAAAAACCCGATCTTTTTGACAACCAGATAAGGACGCTTGTGGGGACCCGCCTGGATTATATCCTGAACAAAGACGTACGTATAGGCATGACGGCCATGCACTACAACGAAACCCCTGCAGGCTTTCTGAAACGTGTTGCCATCGGGAACGAGCCGGCAAGCAACACGATCATAGGAATTGACGGAAGTATACGGAAAGAGGCTCCTTTTATCACCAGGCTGCTCGATAAGCTTCCCCTGATACAGACCAAGGAAATGTCGTATATCCATTTCAAAGGAGAAGCGGCGCAGCTGTACCCGGGACTCAACAGGCGTATTAACGGGAGAGCTATCGTAGACGATTTCGAAACTTCCAGGATGGTTTACGATATGGTCAGGCAGCCGACTTTGTGGAAAGTAGGGGCGACACCGCAGAACTCTCCCAATTTCAATTTTCCGGGAGCTACTTCCCAAAGGCTTGAACACGCCTTCAATCGTGCCAAAATATCGGTATATAACGTCGATAACGTGTTTTCCGGCAGAGACTTAGGTGGTAATATCGGTATGCCTGTGCTGCCTGAAGAGGGAGAAATAAAGAACTTTTACGAGAGGATGTATGTCCCGCAGGACCTTTTTCCGGGGAAAGCAGTGCCGGTTATAAACCTGCCGCAGACTATCCTTGACGTAGCTTACTATCCTGCCGAACGCGGGATGTACAATTATAATACAGATCTTGACAGGCGAGGGATGCTCAGGAATCCGAAGGAGAATTTCGGGGCCATCACAAGGGCTATCTCCGCTGATAACGATTTTGATAATGCCAATATCGAGACGATCGATTTCTGGTTGCTGGATCCTTTTATAGACGGCCCCAACGGGATTGTCAGGGCAGGGTACACCGATGATTCGGGTAACAATGCAGATCGGAAAGCGACCGGCGGGAAGCTGGTCTTTAACCTTGGGGATATTTCAGAGGACATTATTCCCGATGAACGGTATAATTTCGAAAACGGCTTACCTATCGCTGACAGGGTTGTGGGCGTCAATGTTGATTCCACTGCCTGGGGTTATGTAACCCGTCAGCAGTTTGTAATTAACGCCTTCAGTAATGAACCGGGAGGGCGCGAAAGACAGGATGTCGGGTTAGACGGGATGAGCAGTGCGGATGAGCAGCGCTTCTTTAAGGAAAGCTTCCTCGACCGGGTGGAGAATACGGTGAGTCCGGAGGCGTTGGAACTGATCCGTAAGGATCCCTCTGCCGACGATTTTGAATTCTATCTCGGCGAAAAATGGGATCAGCAGGGTGCCAACGTGCTGCAGCGCTATAAGAACTTTCTCGGGGCCGAAAACAACTCTCCGGAAAGTACCCAGAACAGGAACCAGTTTACGCAGGCCAATACCAACCTGCCCGACGGCGAGGATCTCAATACCGACAACACAATCAATAATAATGAAGAGTACTACGAGTATGTGATCGATCTTCAGCCCGGTCAGCTGGAAGTGGGGCATGGTTATATTGTAGATAAGACGACGACCGACGGAGCCGATTGGTTCCTTTTCCGGGTTCCTGTACGTGAATTCACAGGGAAGACTCCCAACATGAACAGCTTTAAGTCCATCCGGTTTATGAGGATGTACCTGACCGAATTTGAAAACCCGGTGGTGCTCAGGTTTGGTCAGCTGCAGCTTGTGGGGCAACAGTATCGTAAATATCCTTACGATCTGAATGCCGTCAACCAGCTGGAGGCGCCGGAGAAGTACGATGCAAAGTTTACGGTTGGTACTGTAAGCATCGAAGAGAATAGCCAGGTCGGCTCTGAAGCTTCCGGTAAATATGTGTATACCGTGCCGCCGGGATGGGAACGTGACCGCGATTTTACCCAGCCCAACCAGAATTTTACCCTGAATGAACAGGCCATGAGCTTGTGCGTTACCGATCTCAGAGACGGAGACTCGAGGGGAGTGTTCAAGAATGTGAATCTCGATCTTCAGTTCCGCAAGAGACTGAAAATGTATGTGCATATGCACAGCGACGACCCGATAGTGGGCGGGACCGGAGTGTTTATGCGTTTGGGTACCGATGTGAGCCAGAACTATTATGAGGTAGAGAAGCTGAACCTGGTTGCTACACGGCCGGGAGAAGCCGTTGCTACGGCCGTGTGGCCTGAAGCCAACGAAATCAACTTTGACCTGCAGGATCTTCTCAATGTCAAGTCCCGGCGAAACCAGGAGTGGGGGAGAAGCTATTCGCAGCCCTATTCGATGCTTAGCTCCGACGGGCTCTACCGGATTACCGTAGTGGGAAACCCTGATCTGAGCCTGGTACGCGTAATGATGATCGGCCTGAGAAACCCGGTATCCGATGACGAGCGTCCCCAGAGCTTCTGCCTGTGGGTGAACGAGCTGCATGTAGAAGGCTTTGACCAGACGGCGGGGTGGTCGGCTATCGGCCAGCTCGATGCAAAGCTTGCCGACCTCGCTACCATAAAGGCTACAGGAAGGGTGGAAACCTTCGGTTTCGGAGGTGTTCAGACCAAGATCGGGGAGCGTTCGAGGGCATTTACCAGCGATTTCGGCATTGCCTCTAACGTGGCGGTAGATAAGTTCCTGCCGGAGCAATGGGGTTTCAGTATCCCGCTTTTCCTCAATTACGATCGCAAGCAGGTTGCCCCTACATTTGACCCTCTGGACCCGGACATGCGTCTCAAAACCTCCCTCGATAACCTCAGGGATTTTGATGAGAGGGAACGGTATCGCCGGATGGTGGTAGACAATACCACAAGGAGGGGGATCAATTTATCTAACGTCAGAAAAATGAGGATGGGAACAGGCTCCCGTACTCCGCATTTTTACGATTTTGAGAACTTTGCCTTTACTTATGCATTCAATGATCTGAAAAAGACGAACATACTGACCGAATCTTTCCTTCAGAAAATGTACAAGGGCGGGATTGCATACGCTTTCTCGAAAACCGCCAAGCCTCTCGAGCCGTTTAAGAACTGGAAGGTAACGAATGCCTATGCTGCCTTCATCAAGGATTTTAACCTTAATCTTTTCCCGACATCAATGGCAGTGAGAGCTGATGTGGAACGCAATTTTATGCGTACCCAGCTCCGCAATTCCGATCTTACTACAGATGGACAATTACCCTATTTTGAAAAGTTTTTCTGGTTTAACCGCTTCTACGATTTCACCTGGAACCTGACCAAAAGCGTAGTGGTGACATACAATGCTGCGGCGCGGGCGATGGTGGATGAGCCTTACGGCGACCTGGATACGGAAGAGAAAAAGGATTCGCTCTGGCGTAATTTCAAAAACCTCGGCAGGATCAAAGACTTTGACCAGAGGATCAACCTGACCTGGAGGCTGCCGCTGGATAAGCTTCCGCTTACCGATTGGCTTGCGGCAGACTATAACCATCGCATCGGGTATAATTTTATGGCCAACGCCTTTGGAGCTGTTGATGAAAACGGGTCGGAGTTCGGGAATATCCTCAGGAACAGCAGGGAGCGGGGCATCAGCGGCCGCGTCGATTTCGTCGCGCTTTACAATAAGCTCAAGTATCTCAAATTTGCCAATACGCCCGGAACGGCAAGAAAAAACTTTACGAGAAGCCCTGGTGATATAGAGGAGATGAAAACCCAGTCGAGCCAGGTCTTGAAGGACTTTACCCGTTTACTGATGACCGTGCGCGGCATCAATTTCAGCTATTCGGTACTGGAGACTACGGCGCTTCCCGGTTTCCTGGGGACACCACGCTTTTTCGGGCTTGATAAAGGCGGGGCACCCGGTCTGGGCTTTGTGCTCGGTGAGCAGCAGCGGGATTTCCAGAAACAGGCGGCGGCCAAAGGATGGCTGACCGACAGCCGTATCCTGAACCAGCCTTTTCAGCAGACGGTTGACAAGCGTTTCAACGCCAATACCTCGCTTGAGCCCTTCAAGGATTTTCAGATCAACATAAAGGCCGATTACACGCGCCGGGATGCCTACCAGGAATTTTACCGGCCCGACTCCGGGGGGATCTACCAATCGGAAAGCCCGCTCCGGAACGGACAGTACAGCATGTCTTTTATGTCGTTCAGGACTGCCCTCTCCAAGATGAACAGGGACCACAGCTCACCGGTGTTCGATAATTTTATCAGGTACCGGGGAATTATAGCGGACAGGCTCAACAGTGCCCCGGAGAATATAGGAGAAGGTACTTACAACAGGAATTCCCAGGATGTGCTGATACCGTCTTTCTTTGCAGCCTATAGCGGACGGGGGGCAGACAGTACAGGGAAAATGAGAACAAGCCCGTTCCTCAAGATGCCTTTCCCGAACTGGTCGGTGCGCTACAACGGGCTGTCGCAGATACCCCTGTTCAAAAACATATTCCAATCGTTCTCCATAGAGCATAATTATACCTCGACTTATAGCGTGGGTAATTTTACCTCTTCCCTGAACTACGAGGAGATGTATGTCAACCTGGCCGTTACAGGCTACCTGATGGCATCAAACCTGATGAATAACAGTCCGTTGTATAATCATGTCAACGAATATGGGCACTACATCCCGGTATTTGCGATGAGCACTATCACCATGGCGGAGCGGTTTTCGCCGCTGATCGGGATTAACTTCCGCACTGTCGGCCAGATAACCGGCAGGATCGATTACAACCGTGACCGCACCGTGGCACTCAATCTTGCCAACACCCAGATGCAGGAACTGTTTAACCAGGATCTGACCATCAGCGTTGGTTTTACCAAAAATAATATGGCACTTCCGTTCAAGATAAACGGTGCGACCAGAAGGCTGAAAAATGACCTGACGGCACAAATGTCGGTTACTTTCAGGGACACGCGTTCTATACAGCGCAAAATTATCGAGATAGAGGAAGCGGGTATAAAACGGGAGGTAGCTGAAAATACGCCGACGGCCGGTAATATCAATTTCCAGCTCCGGCCTACCATCAATTACGTGGTGAGCAATCGTCTGAGTCTTCAGTTTTACTTTGAGCGGATGTTCAACGATCCGCTGGTTTCAAATAGCTTCTACAGGTCGGTATCGTCGGGAGGGGTTCAACTGAGATTTAACCTGGCGGAATAAGTGCATGGCACCTCCGCTTACTTTTAAGGTTGGCCAATCTCAGATTTTTCGTTTCAGCTCGAAATGCTGGCCGAGGTACAGCTTTCTTACCTGCTCGTCGGCTGCAAGTTCTTCTGCCGTTCCTTCCTTCAGAATTTTACCTTCAAAGAGGAGATAAGCTCTGTCGGTAATCGACAGGGTTTCGTTTACGTTGTGGTCGGTAATAAGGATCCCGATGTTCTTGTGCTTAAGCCTGGCTACGATATGCTGAATATCTTCTACAGCGATAGGGTCGACACCAGCAAAGGGTTCGTCGAGTAGGATAAACTTAGGGTCTACTGCAAGGGCCCGGGCTATTTCGGTTCTGCGACGCTCACCCCCGGAAAGTACCGATCCTCTGCTCTTACGGACATGGAGAAGGCTGAACTCTTCCAGGAGCTCTTCCATCTTGTCTTTTTGCGCGGCTTTGGAAAGCCGGGTAAACTGAAGAACCGCTTTGATATTTTCCTCTACCGTCAACTGTCTGAATACGGAAGCTTCCTGGGCAAGGTAGCCCAGGCCCAGCCTGGCCCGTTTGTACATGGGCAGATCAGTGATATCTGTCTCGTCAAGGTATACCTTCCCGCTATTAGGTTTGACAAGACCTACTGCCATATAAAATGAAGTGGTCTTGCCTGCCCCGTTGGGTCCGAGCAACCCGACGATCTCTCCCTGCTCCACCTGGTAGCTTACCAGGTTATTAACCAGCCTTTGTCCGTATTTCTTGATCAGCTTTTCTGTCCTGAGGATCATATTTCCGACAGTCGTTCCGTTTTCCGGCTGCAAGGTAAACAGAATACGGCTAGGGTATAACTACTTTAACAGTTTTTAAGAGCCGGTCCTGGGTGATTTTTAAAAAATAAATACCAGAAGGAAGCGGTGTGGATGGATAAATACTCAACATCATACCGGAATTATCATAACCATGCCCGAATGGAAGCCGGTGCCCCGTCATAGTAAAAAGCGAAATGTTTTCAGGATTTATCCCGGAAGCAAGCAGGGTGATCCTGTCGGGCTGTGAGGGATTGGGTGCAATTTTTATATCAGGAGCAGCGACATCAAAATAAACCGCATCGATAGGAGACAACCTGACTTCACCCGTAGCTCCGGTCATTTTAAGACGGTAGTAGTTGAAGCCGGCCAGAGGTGAGGGGTCAGTGAACCTGTAGAGATTTTGTGATAGGTCTTCCACGGGCAATGTACCGATAACTTCGAAGTTCATTTCGTCGCTGCTGCGTTCTACGGTAAACTGTGAAGCAGTATGTCCGGCTGCCATTTCCCAGTAGATCATGGCTTCATGAAGAATCCTTTCGGCCTTGAAGCGGGTAAGTACAAGAGGAAGCTGCGGACTTGCGCTGTTAATTTCAATGTAGTGCAGCCGGACCGTGCCTACACCGTTTGAAAGGATGAATGCAAAGTTGTTCAGTGCGACGCGGCTGATGGCATTGCCGCCGCTTATCCAGCGGAAGTCGTTTATCCAGACATCGTATTTTCCCGGGGCGAGGCTTTCGGAGGTTTCCAGCGGTGACAGATAAGTGAGATGATCACCTTTGTTATTCATGACCCACGTAAGCCTGATACGTCCGCTAAGCGGGTCGCTTAACACGGCTCCCGATGAACCCGGAACTCTCAGGGCATATGTTCCGTCGGCTTTGAAATCAATGGAAAGCTTTGAAAAAAGGGAAGCGTTGGGAAGGAGGGTATGCGTGTGGATGAGTTCGTCGCCTACCGCGAAGTACCCGGCAATGTTGCCTTCCTGCGTGATATCCCTGACTTCAAGGTCAATCCTGACATGAAGCATATCAGAAGCGGGTAGAGCAAGTGGCGAAGTCCTTACGATCCGCACCGAGCCACCGCCTGTAGGCGAAGTACGCATTGCGTCGAAGTAGCATTCTCCCTGGCTTACGGCGGCGGAAGAAGTGGTGATTACGTGATCGACCTGGCCTGTGCCCGGCGTATCACTCTGAAACGGGATGTCCGGTTTGCAAAAATCCTGCCGGAAATACGTTACGGGAGCTTGCGATAATGAAGGAATAACAGAAACGATACCCAAAAGCAGGGCGAGTGCAGATGTTCTCATAGTATGTAGGAAAGTATGGTGAATAAAAAAGTATAGCGATTTTAACCGGAAGGCAGGTTAGCCACCTTCCAGTAATGGATTGATCACCAGCCGGATCTCTTCTGAAAGCGCGTCTACAAGCCGGGCTTTTACTTCTTCGCGGTTGGTTACGATCCTGACTTCCCTGTAGGGGGCGGGATCACGGAAATTTCTAAGGAAGCGTTTTTTCTCCGGCGGCAACTCCCGGGCTGCAAGCTCAGGCAGGATCGTAATCCCTCCATTGCGCTCTACCATCCTGATCAGTGTTTCGATACTGCCCGACCTGAAAGTGAACAGCTTATTGACCTGGCTTTTCCTGAGCTCGCAGAATTTTCTGATCTGGTCGCTTAAGCAGTGCCCTTCTTCGAGCAGCCACAATTCGTCTCCCCTGATATCTTCCGGTACGATATAAGCTTTGTCATACAGGCCGTTGTCCTGGGATAAGTATATATAGAATTTTTCCCTGTAAAGGGCCGACTCGTGAAACGCGGCTTCCTGTATGGAAGTGGCGACTATGGCTGCATCGATGTTTCCGTTCCTGAGCTCGGTTACAATGCGTTCTGTGACCATTTCGTTTACCTGGAAGTTGACATCCGGGTATTTTTGTGCGAATTGAGGTACAAGAACAGGTAGAACATAAGGCGAAACGGTGGGGATGATCCCGATCCGCAGATCCCCGTTCATGGCTCCGTTAAAGCTCCGCGCCATTTCACGTATCCGGTTGGCTTCTTTCAGCACTATCCTGGCCTGGCTGATTACCTGGGAGCCGATATCGGTGGGTACGATCGGTTGCTTGTTTCGGTCGAATATTTTAATATCCAGCTCGTCTTCCAGCTTTTTGATCATCATACTCAGGGTAGGCTGCGTTACGCAACACTGGTCGGCGGCCTGTACAAAATGCCGGTGATTGTCTACCGCAACGATGTATTCCAGTTGTTGGATATTCATGATGGAAATACAGTATTGAATTGAGAGGCTTGTTTATAGATTCTCTGCGAATTTACAGCTTATGCGCATAGATCAGCTTTTTTTCGACTTTACTCCATACGCAGCCTTCCTTCAGCTTTTTCAGGGGAGTGAATTGCTTCCTGAATAAAAGCAGGTGGTTGTAGAGGCTATCGAATTCGGTGATTTTGTACGAAGGCATCACATAACAGGCCGGATAGCAGTTGGCGAAGCGGGAAACCAGGGATTCCGGATGAGTGATCACCGGCTTTTCCGCCTGGATCGCGTCGTATATTCCCGAAAGACTTTCATATTTCCCATTTATCCTGCCGTCCGGGCAAATCAGAAAGTCGGATTGGGTAGCGGCAATCCTCAGTGCTTCCGGGTGGGACACCGGGCCCATCCATTTTACAGCAGGATGCCGGGAGAGGCGTTCGGTGGCCTTGTCTGTAATACGGCCTGCCATTAGCACGCGTACCGGCTTCCCGGAATCCAGAAGGCCGGAAATGACCTCTGTACCCGGGCCTTTTCCGAGCTGTCCGTAGTAAAAGATAGTAAGCCGGGATTGTGGTTGTGACGCAACAGGGCCGTTATAGGGCGGCGGGAAATCGGGGAGTATTAACATCTTCTTTTTAACCTTGTCAGGCGACAGCCGGAAGCAGCTCTCATCGGGTACAATCAGGGTTGTGGCAGGCAGGTACAGGAATTTCCTGAGCAGTTTCCATACCCGGGCTTCAAGGCCGGAACGAACGCATACCGGCTCAAACAGGTCGGCGACAACCTGGCGTTGCAGCCAAAGGAACGGCCAGAGTGTCATGAGCAGCCTTTCGCCGGCAATGTGAACAGAATGATAACGATGCCTTACCAAAAGCAAAGCCGAGCAGGCCAGGTACCGGAAGAGTGACCGGGGTGACGAACTACTACCCATCCCGAGAAAATCTACCGTTGCGCCGGCGCAGGCCAGACTGCTGATCTCCCTGCTGGTTCTCAGATCGGAGCCGTCGCCGAGAGAAAGATAGAGAACCCGTGCGCCCGGGACGGTTAACGTAAGAGACCGGCGGTAAAAGAAAATAGCGGTGAAGAAAAGCAGGACAACCGTACAGGAAAACCAAAATGTCTCCGGGAGGTAGTATGCTGCCAGGACAATACCGTTTATCAGAATAGATGGCAGAGCGGTTTCCGGAATCCATAACGGAGGTTTCAATGGATAGGCAACAGTCAGAGCGGCTGGTATGAAGGCAAACAAGAGGATGATTAGCCGCGGGAGGCTTCCGGGAAAAGAATGATTTCTCATGATCGAAATAGTATAGTATGATTCAACTGGATTTAAGCGGACATGCCGGCCGGCCGTTAGCTGCTTAAACCGGGAGTAAATTTAGGCGGGAAAGCTGAATAGTCTTACCCGGAAAAGTTGTAAACAACCTCTTTTTTAGGAAACGGCTGTCAAAGCTACTATCCGGCTGGTATCTATCGAAGTTGCACAGCGGAAGTGACCCTCAGGACATGCTTTGTGACCGTGAATACCGCACGGGCGACATGGCAGCGCTTCTGTGGTCTGGATTACAAATGAGCGGTCGGAGAGCGGTCCGTAGCCGAATTCAGGGATAGTAGAGCAATAGACAGCACAGACCGGGGCGTTTACCGCAGAGCAAAGGTGCATGGGAGCCGAGTCGTTGACGTAATTCATCCGGGCTCCTTGCATCAGGGCCGCAGACTCAAGGAAAGAGAGTTTCCCGCAGAGGTTGACTACATGGTCGTGATTGCCGGCCAGCTTTTCGGCAATGGCCTTATCTGCCGGACTACCCAGCAGGTAAACGGGATGTTGTGAGGACAAAAGGTCGATGAGCCTGCTCCACTGCTCCGGTGGGAACTGTTTTGTGAACCATACCGACGTGGGGGCGATACAATAGTAGGGTGTTTTCTGAAGATGCGAAATGCTCCGGTAGTCGGCTTCCCGGGGGTATAGCTTCGGTTTCTGAAGTGCGGCATCCGTTATCCCGCCGGCCAGCAGGTAGTTCCTGTCCGTTTCATGAATTCCCTCTTCAAAGCGGTGAGGATAGCGGCGGGAAAAGAGAAAGGAAAGGGGATTCTTATCGAAGCCGGCAGTATTTCCCGCCCAGGAAAAAGCAGTCAGCAACCCTGTGGCCCCGTAGCGCTGCAGGTTAATGACATGATCGTAGCGTTGTCTGCGAATATGCTGAAGCAGCTTGACAAGGCTTTTGTATTTACCCCCTTTTTTATCCCAGATCAGGACGTTACGTAAAAACGGATGCTCTGCGAACAGCGTTTCGTTACCCTTCCTGACGGCAATGTCTATTTTGGCATCCGGTAACCCGAGATGAAGGGTTTCCAGGAGGGAAGTAGCCAGGACGACGTCTCCGATGAAAGCAGTCTGGATAACTAATATTTGTTTCGGGACCATAACGCGGGGATCGCCCCGGGGGTTTTTTGAGATAGCTTATAATTGGGTAAAATTGAGTAATTTTGCTGTAACGCACGAGAAATTTGTGCTGATTTTTGTAGCAATGGCCTATTACAACACGAAGCAGAGACTCGCAGGAGGAGCGCCGCTAAATTCTCTTAAAGAGGAATACGAACTATATACATTTCCCAACGGCATACGCCTGGCCCACAAGCAGGTATCTAACACCCGGATCGCACATTGCGGTATTATGCTGGATATCGGCAGCCGGGACGAAAAACCCGGCCAGGAAGGGCTTGCGCATTTCTGGGAGCATATGGCCTTTAAGGGAACAGAAAAAAGGCGGTCGCATCATATCATCAACAGCCTCGAAAGGGTAGGAGGCGAGCTCAATGCGTATACTACCAAGGAAAAGATCTGCTTTCACGCTTCGGTACTGGACGAACATTTCTCAAAAGCGGCCGATCTCCTGGCCGATATTACCTTTCATTCCGTTTTTCCAGAAAAGCAGATCGACCGTGAGCGGAACGTGATACTGGAAGAAATGGCGATGTACAGCGACTCTCCTGAAGACGCTATACAGGATGACTTCGATGCAATGGTGTTTGAGGGACATTCGTTGGGATACAATATTCTCGGAACCTCGGAAACAGTCGGTTCCTTTACCAAAAAAGATCTCAGCGTATTTATCAAAGATAATCTCGATACTTCCCGAATCGTATTTTCTTCGGTAAGCAGGTTCCCGATGCAGAAGGTCGTCAAGGTCGTGAGCCGGTACCTGGAAGACATCCCCGCTACCCACGTAGTACGCAGCAGGGTGAGGCCTGCGGTCTACAGTCCTCAGACAAAAATGGTACGCCGGGATCTTACGCAGGTACAATGTGCGCTGGGGAAAACCGCCTATGCCCTGGATGATGAACGAAGGCTTCATCTCTTTATCCTTACCAACCTGTTGGGCGGGCCGGGAATGAATTCGCGGTTTAACATGGCTTTAAGGGAAAAGCACGGCTTCGTATATGCCATCGACGCAAGCTATACCCCATACCTTGACAGCGGCTTTTTCGGTGTCTTTTTCGGTACGGAACGGAAGCATCTTGACAAAAGCATTTCCCTCATTATGAAGGAATTCAAAAAATTAAGAGAGATTCCCCTTACCGGCGCCCAACTACATTATACAAAAGGACAGATCATGGGACAGCTGGCTATGTCGGAAGAAAGCAACAACAGCTTTATGCTCATGATGGCTAAAAGTCTCCTGGATGTTCGTAAAGTAGAATCACTTTCCGAAATTTTCGAAAAGATAAGGCTTATTACTTCCCGAGAGCTCCATGATGTGGCCCGGGAAATGTTTGACGAGAGCCAGTTCAGTTGCCTGACTTATCTTCCTGAAGAGTAGGGGTTTGTGGTAATTCAAGACTTCTTTAGTAACAAACTATAATCAACAATCTCCAATCAGAATAATGCTAAAAACTTTATTGCTCGTCACAGCCCTCCTGCTTGCCGGGGTTCAGCCTGGTGTTGCACAGAAAAAGAAGAAAAAAGAGGCGGAGGCCGCCAAAACGGAAGCGCCCAAACCTGATAGTACCGCCCAGAAGGCTAAGAGCCCTCCTGCAAAGGGTCCCAAGCCTTTTTCTGACGTGATCGACAGCACTGCAAAGAGCCAGTATGGTTTAATGGGTGTACATTTTGCGGCTGATAAGTGGTACCTGGAAGTCCCCGACTCATTGTTCGGAAGAGACATTATGTCGGTTACCCGCTTTTCCCGTACGGCAGGCGGTGCCGGAGTGTTCGGAGGAGAAGAGGTAAAGAGGCAGATGATCCGCTGGGAGAAAGGCCCTGCCCATCAGCTTCTCCTGCGCTCGGTTACGGTATTGACGGTAAGCCCCGACAGTGCAAGTCCCATCGCAGAGGCAGTCCGGAACTCGGCCGCCGACCCGATTATCGGGGTATTCGAAGTGAAGGCGCTGAAAAAAACGGGATCGCACCAGAGCTATGTCGTAGAGGTTACGGATTTCTTTAACGCCGATAATCCCGCATTTTCGCTCAGTTCGATCAGGAAGCAATTACTGAAACTGGCTTCATTTAAAAAAGACGCTTCTTTTATTGACCGGATAAGCACTTATCCGACTAATGTAGAGATCAGGACTACAAAGACTTTTACTGTTGTTCCCCAGGTGGTTACCACTTCGCCGGCTCCGCAGGTAGGAGTTTATTTCCCTGCCGGGAGAGACGCCGGGGTAGTTACACTGGAGATGAATACTTCGATGATCGTATTGCCCAAGGTGCCGATGGAAACCCGTCTTTTTGATAACAGGGTCGGGTATTTTGCCAATAAATACACGGTATTCGGAGAAGAGTCGCAAAAGTCGGAAGAGCAGGTTTTCGCCGTCAGGTGGAGACTGGAACCTAAAAACGAAGCCGACGCGAGACTGCAGAAAGCCGGGACATTGATCGAGCCGGCCAAGCCTATCGTGTTTTATATCGACCCTGCAACGCCGATGAAATGGAGAAAGTACCTGAAAGCCGGCGTAAACGACTGGCAGGCGGCGTTTGAAAATGCAGGCTGGAAAAATGCGATACGTGCGGAAGACTGGCCTGAATCAGACAGCACGATGAGTCTTGAGGATGCCAGGTTTTCGGTGATCCGTTACTTCGCGGCCGAGATACAGAATGCTTACGGGCCCAACGTCCATGATCCGAGAAGCGGGGAAATCATAGAAAGCCATATCGGATGGTACCATAATGTGATGCGGCTGCTGCGCAACTGGTACCTCGTCCAGACTGCTGCAGTGGATCCCCGGGCAAGAAAGAAGACTTTTGACGACGAGTTGATGGGAGAGCTGGTGAGGTTTGTCGCGGCGCACGAAGTAGGGCATACCCTCGGGTTAAGACATAATTTCGGAGCAAGCTCGGCTACTCCTGTCGAGAAGCTGAGAGATAACGAGTGGCTGGCGAAAAACGGACATACTTCGTCTATCATGGATTATGCGCGTTTTAACTATGTGGCGCAGCCGGGCGACGGCGTAACGCATTTTTTCCCTGGCGTAGGCGACTATGACAAATGGGCGATCAAGTGGGGATACAGCTACTTCGGCAAAAATGACGATGACCGGGCGATCCTGAATTCCTGGACAAAAGAAGCCTATAAGCAGGCGAGGCTTCGTTTTGGGACCGAGATAAACCCTCATGACCCGAGGTTCCAGTCTGAAGATCTCGGCGACAATGCCATGAAAGCGTCAGCATACGGGATTCTCAACCTTCAGCGCATACTACCCAACCTGAATGAATGGAGCCGCGAGGACGGACAGAGCTATAAGGAGCTGGAGGAGCTGTATGGCAACGTTGTCACCCAGTACAGAAGGTATATGGGGCATGTGACAAAGAATATTGGCGGGGTTTACGACAACCCGGTGACCTACGATATGGAAGGAGCGGCTTTTGTTGCCGTTCCGAAGAAGATTCAGAAAGAAGCTGTTGCCTTTCTGAATGAACAGCTTTTCAAAACCCCGAAATGGCTGCTTGATTCCACAGTGATCAACAAGCTGAAGCCAGAGACGGGAGTAGAGGCGCTCAAGGAGATCCAGTCAACAATACTGGCAGCCCTTTTTGCGGGAGACAGGGCCGTACGCCTGATGGAAACAGGGATCTCTGCGGATTACTACACCCTGGACGAGCTGTATACCGACCTGGAGAAAGGTATATGGTCGGAGCTGGGCTCGGGACGGACTATCGATATTTTCAGGCGTAATCTTCAAAAAGTATACCTCGAAAACCTGATGGCGAAGCTGAAGCCGGGAAAAGCTACTGTCGCATCTGTTCCGCCCGGGATCACCTATGGTTTTTCTGCCCGTACGGTAGAGCTCGCCGAGACAGACCAGCCGTCTGTGGCCCGGGGACACCTGGAAGCGCTCAGGCGGCAGATACAGGGAGCGATTCCCCGTACGACCGACAGACTGAGCAGGTTTCACCTGGAAGATCTGAACAGGAGGGTTTCTTTAGCCCTCGACCCGAATAAATAGGAGGGAGGACCCTCCCTGAATCCAAAAGCCCGGCGCTGAGCATCAGTGCCGGGCTTTTGGATGGGTACGGAAATACTATCCCAGTATTTCCTTTTTCCTCTTTTCCAGTCTTTCTTTTGTTTTCCGAAGCTCCGCCTTTTTGTCGGCAGTTGCGTTTTTCAAATCTTCGTCAATGCGTTTAAGCTCTTTTTCAAGGCTTTCATATTCGGCTTTCGCAGCCTGGTTAAGCCTGCTTACCTTCTCGTCGATTTTTGCCGATGCATTATTGGCTGCATCTTTTACGTCGGAAGCCACATCCTGAGCGCCTTCTTTGATATCACTCGCAATGTTATCAAGTTTTTGACCGGTAGCGTCGGCGGCATCTTTTACATCCTGCGCCGCAGACTCAGCCGCTTCTTTTGCTTCCTCTTTTGTGTTTTTAGAACATGAACTGAAAGTCAGCCCCCCGATAACCATCAGGGAACCGATGAACAAAGCTGTCTTTTTCATTTTTTATTGTGGTTATAGTTTGAGTAAAAACGTTTCTTCCTGCAACGAACGTATGTATAGAAGGAAATTTTCAAAAGAGAAAATAGCAATGCAGATGCAGGAGATTATACCCCAAAAAGTTCTTTCGTCCTTTTGAGCGCCGACCCTATTACCTGGTGCATGTCGTAGTAGCGGTATTCTGCGAGACGGCCGCCGAATATGACATTCTTTTCCTGTTCGGCCAGCGCCCGGTACTGCCGGAAGATCCCGTCATTTTTAGTGTCGTTGACAGGATAGTAAGGTTCGGCGCCTTTTACCCATTCCTGGGGGTATTCGTAGGTGACGACGGTTTTAGGCTGAGTGCCGAATTCGAAATGCTTGTGCTCGATGATCCGGGTATAGGGGATCTCTGCTTCGGTGTAATTGACCACGGCATTGCCCTGAAAATTATCTGTATCCAGGATCTTATGGTCGAAGCGAAGGCTGCGGTAGTCGAGGCTGCCGAACCGGAAATCAAAATATTCGTCGATCTTGCCGGTATATACAATCGTATCCGCGAGCGCGTCCAGTGCGTTCCGGTCTGCGAAGTAATCCACGCCCAACCTGACCTCGCTTCCTTCCAGCAACCCTTCCGAGAGCTTGTTGTAACCTCCTATCGGGATGCCCTGGTACTTGTCGTTGAAGTAATTATTGTCGTATGTAAATCTTACCGGCAGCCGCTTGATAATAAAAGCCGGCAGCTCTGTGGCTTTTCTTCCCCACTGCTTTTCAGTGTAGCCCTTAATGAGCTTATAGTAGATATCGGTGCCGACGAGCGAGATCGCCTGCTCTTCCAGGTTCTGCGGATCGGCGATATTGGCTTCCTTTACCTGTGCTTCTATTTTAGCTTTCGCCTCTTCCGGCGTCTTAACCTTCCACAAAGCATAGAAGGTATTCATATTGAAAGGCAGGTTATAGAGCTCACCCTTGTAGTTGGCCAGGGGAGAGTTGGTATAGCGGTTAAATTCTACGAATGAGTTGACGAAATCCCAGATGGGCTTATCATTGGTGTGAAATATATGCGCTCCGTACTTATGAACGTTGATGCCTTCTACATTTTCACAATAGGTATTGCCGCCGATATGTGATCTCCGGTCAATGACTAGACACTTTTTTCCGTGTTTAGTAGCCTGGTGCGCAAAAACGCAACCCCAGAGGCCGGCCCCTACAATTAAAAAATCGAAAGCTTTTGAAGACGGATCGGTCGAAATACTCACTTGAAATCAGGTAATAATTATGTGGAAATTAATGGACAATATCAGGGAAGCAACCTCATTTCTACCCTGCGGTTTTTCTGGAGTCCCTCGCGGCTGGCGCCATCGGCAATCGGCTTGAATGAGCCGAAGTAGTCGGTCATGATTTTGCCGGCACTCACACCTCCTTCCTTAAGGAGGAATTCTTTTACAGCCTCAACGCGACGTTTCGAAAGCGCCAGGTTGTAGCGGTCGGAGGCTCTTCTGTCGGCATGGCCTGCCAGCTGAAGCCTGCACCCGTTTTTGTTCATTACCTGGGCTACGTTTTTAAGGATTTCCTTTGCCTCTGCATTCAGGAGGTGCTTATCGGTTTCGAACGGGATGTTGGCAAATACTTCCGAGCAACCCAGCTGCGAGCTTAGCGCATTTTTGACATACGAATCAAAATCTATTACCCTGCCGCTGCCGTCGACTATGCTTCCGGCCGGGGAATCCGGTTCTTTGTCGAAGAAGTCAGACACGCCGTCACCGTCTGAATCGAGCAGCAGGCGCGGATCGATATCCTCGGGCCTGTTTGCTTTTGCGACTGAATCCATTTCCTGGAGCGAAAGAATTTTAGGTGGTTTTATCAGCACCTTGGGATCAGTATAGCGAAGGTTGTAGTAGCCCGAGCCGTCTTCAGGATGGTAGGCCCATTTGCCATTCTCTCTTTTCACTCTGAGCGGTTTTTTACCCAGCTTATAGGTAAGGACTACAGAGGCGCCACCGTATAGGTCTACCGCCGATGTTCCTTTCCTGGAAGTAGTGGCATTGGGCGCTTCTCCCGGGTCTGCTCCGCCGTAAGTAGCGTCGAGGTAATCGGAATTGACCCTGTTGAGACGAAAATCGAGCCCTATGTCAAACCGGGGAGAGAGTTCGTAGTTCCACGACATGCCGATGGGGATAATCCAGTCGTTACGGGTCCCGTTCGTAGTGCGGAGGGGTTCTCCCGTTCCCAACTGGTAAGCGTTTGACTTATACCATACCTGTCCTGCGCCGACGAAAAGATCGGCCTTCCATCTTTTCATCTTGTTGGGGCCCATCAGCAGTCCCTTGAGATTGACGGTACCGGAAATAGCGAAGTCGGTGTAGGAGCCGGTGAAATAACTGTAGTAGAGCCTTCTTTTCATACCGTTCAGCCCTCCAAAAGACATGTCTGCCCTTGCCCCGAAAAGATAGGACAGCTGTTTATGTAAAGTAACCCCGCCCTGGAAAGACAGTTCGTTGTGGCTGTCTGTCGAATTTTTGGTGACCGGGAAGAAGTCATATTCCCTCAGGTCGCCGTAAAACTGCCCGGGACCGAAATGCGCGGATACCGACCAGGTATTGAGCTTGTAAGGGCCTTCGTAAAGGGCTTTTGGATTGTAGTCGGGGCTATTGGGCTGAACTATTTCCTGTGCTAATGAAATATTGCCGGAAGCCAGCAAGAGAGATAAGAACAGGTAAGATATTTTTTTCATGAGGTTATATAGCTTTATGCAGCTACCGGGTAGCTGACCCTGGATCACAGGATCCCTGATACAATAACTGTGCCAAAGGACCGCGATTACAACCTTCTCATGATCGTCGGGAGCACGGAAGATTTCCACTTCGAAAAAGTACCTTCGATGATCTTTTCCCTCGCGGTTCTCACCAGCCAGAGATAAAAAGTCAGGTTCTGGATACTGGCGATCTGGGCGCCGAGCATTTCACCGGCTTTCACAAGATGCCTGAGATAGGCTTTCGAGTAATGGGTAGAGACGTATCCGCCAAGTGCAGGATCGAGTGCGCTGTAGTCGGCGCTCCATTTTTCATTCCGGATGTTGAGAATGCCTTCGGTAGTAAAGAGCATCCCGTTGCGGGCGTTGCGCGTAGGCATGACGCAGTCGAACATATCGATGCCCAATGCAATGCATTCCAGGATGTTGGCGGGCGTACCTACCCCCATCAGGTAGCGGGGTTTTTCTTTGGGAAGAATATCGCAGACAACCTCAGTCAGCTCATACATCACCTCGGCCGGTTCCCCTACCGATAATCCGCCGATCGCATTGCCTTCCCTATCGGCTTCCGCGATGCGGCCGGCAGATTCGATCCTCAGGTCTTTGTACGTACTTCCCTGCACGATGGGGAAAAGCGTCTGGTCAAAGCCGTATTTCCCGGAAGTGTCGTCGAAATGCGTGCAGCATCTTGTAAGCCACTGATGAGTGAGGTCCATCGATCGGCGGGCATACCCGTATTCGCACGGGTAGGGAGTACATTCGTCAAAAGCCATCACGATATCGGCCCCGATAGACCGCTGGATGTCGATCGCGGTTTCAGGCGAGAAGAAGTGTGTGGAGCCATCAATGTGTGACTTAAACGCCACACCTTCATCGTTGATTTTTCTCCCCGTCGAGGCAAGGGAATAGACCTGGTATCCGCCGCTGTCGGTCAGGATAGGGCGATCCCAGTTCATGAAGCGGTGCAGGCCGCCCGCTTTTTCCAGTACGCCCAGCCCGGGACGGAGATACAGATGGTAAGTATTGCCGAGGATGATCCGGGCGTCGATGTCGTCACGGAGTTCGCGCTGATGGACAGCCTTTACAGAGCCGGCCGTTCCGACCGGCATGAATATGGGGGTTTCGATAAGGCCGTGGGCTGTTTCGATGACGCCTGCCCGAGCCTTTGAACTGAGATCTGTAGCGCTTAAGCTGAATTTCATATAGATGAAAGAAGGCCGGCGGTTGCGGGTGAAGTTCCGGAGGCCGGCCCGGAGTTCTGAATCTGGCGCCAAAATTAAGTACATCTTGGGGATAAAGGAGCGGAACGCTTGTATATTTGTTCCAAAAAGAGAATTCGTGACGCCCTCTGACTGTTCTTTGCTCGTACTGCTTTTTTTCGTGTCGATCCAGCTTTTTTTTATAGTGATCGTATTCGCGCGTTTGATCTTCTATAAAAGCCGCCGATATGAAGAAAACGATCCGGCGCGGGGAGTGAGCGTCATTATCTGTGCCTGGAATGAGCTGGAGAATCTCCGCGAACTGCTTCCTCTGCTTGAGAGCCAGGATTACCCGCTTTACGAGGTACTGGTCATCGATGATCGTTCGACAGACGGTACAGAAGAATTCCTGGAGGCCTACTGCCGGGATTCGTCGAGCGTACGTACCGTCCGGATCAAGAAAGAATACGATCATATCACTACCAAAAAATATGCGGTAACAATAGGTCAGAAGCACGCCCGCTACGAAACCTCACTGATGACCGATGCCGACTGCAGGCCGTCGGGCGACAGTTGGATAAGCTCCATGATGAGCCGGATGGGAGGGAGAAAGGAGATCGTGCTGGGTTTTTCGCCTTACCGGAAGGAAAAAGGGCTTCTGAACTGGTTCATCAGGTGCGAGACTTTCTATACCGCTGTTCAGTATTTCTCGTTTGCGTCGTACGGGATAGCCTATATGGGAGTGGGGCGGAACCTGATGTACAGGAAAGAGCTTTTTTTTAGGAATAAAGGCTTTTATACCCACGGCAATGTATTGGGCGGCGACGACGACCTTTTTATAAACGAGGTCGCAGGCCGGGGGAATACCGCCTGCAATCTTGACCCCGACAGCTTTATGTATTCCGTTCCCAAAAGGACATGGCGTGAATGGTTCATTCAAAAGAGACGACATCTGGGAGTAGGTAAATTTTACCGCAAGCGCTTTAAATTTTTGCTGGGGCTGCTGGCGGTTTCACACATATTTACCTGGATTGCAGCCCTGGGAAATACGGCCTGGGCTTTGCTGGCAAAAGACAACTACCTACTTGCCGGGACGGCCGTCATATTCGGCGCGCGGTGGGCGCTGCAATGGCTGGTTCTGGCTTTGATCAATCGTCGCCTCGGTACTACCGTCGGAAGCTTTTTTATACCTTTGATGGATTTGGCACTGTTTCTTTATTACATGGTAGTGGGAGGTTATAATGCTTTCAGGCAGGAACAGGCTGCAAAATGGCGCTGAATTAAACTAAAATGACAGAAGTCTTTACATATTTTCGGGATCTGACAGACCGTCAGCGGGAGCAGTTTTCGGCTCTCGAGGAACTCTATACCTACTGGAACGCGCAGATCAACGTGATTTCCAGGAAGGACATCGAGTTCTTTGCAGAGCGGCATGTCCTGCATTCGCTCGGGATAGCAAAAGTGCTGGAATTTAAAGACGGGACAACGATCCTTGACGTTGGTACGGGCGGAGGATTCCCGGGCATACCGCTGGCGATCCTGTTCCCGGAAGCTCATTTTCACCTGGTCGACAGTACTACCAAAAAAATCAAGGTAGTAAACGAAGTAGCGGGCGCTTTGGGTCTGGAGAACGTAAGAGCTGAAGCCATCCGGGCGGAGAAGCTAACCGATGAATACGAGTTTGTAGTCAGCAGGGCAGTTACCCGTCTGGCACCTTTCATGCGCTGGATAGAAAATAATATCAGTCCGAATTCTTTCCACGGGCTGACAAACGGCGTTTTATATCTCAAAGGGGGAGATTTGGAGGAAGAAATAGCGGAGACAAAGCGGAAGGCACGTATTTTTGCATTGAGTGATTATTTCGAAGAGCCTTTTTTTGAAACGAAGAAGGTGGTACATATTCCTGTCAGAAAATAGCCGAATGTATGTCAGCACAACATAAGTTTAAAGCCAGCGCACTGATGAATCCGTTTTTCCCCGACTCCGTGGCTTTCGGGGAAAAGGGCGTGACGTTTACCATCAAAAAGTTTTTAAGGTCGAACGACAGTTTCGTATTCTACCACGATATCTCGGGCGTAGAGATCGACAACGGGGTTTTCTTTTCAACTATCCGGGTATTGCCGAGGATGAGGCCCGAAATAGTGATCGAGAATTTTGGTAAGCGCGATGCTCTGAAAGTGAAGGAATTAATCCTGGAGCGTGTAAATAATTGATTTTTTTTGAGCGATAATCTTGCACAGAAGCTTATCGCATCATACATTTGCACTCCGTTTCGCCCGGGGATTTTTTTCTGACCGAACGGAGGCATATAATCCCGAATAGCTCAGTCGGTTAGAGCATCTGACTGTTAATCAGAGGGTCGCTGGTTCGAGCCCAGCTTCGGGAGCTTGAGAGTGAAGGAGTTACGATGAGTCGTGACTCCTTTTTTTTGGGGTTGCAAAACAAGTTGCAAAACATTTTTTCCGATTCCGGCTCAAGTACAAAAGCGCTCAATCTCAAAAGTTGTGGAGGTGGTTGTATTTTTCTAGGTTTCTTGCCTTTAGTGGCTCGCGGGCGCGTAATCCCAAACTGGTAGACAGGAGGAGAAGACCCTAAGGGTCTGCTCTTTCTATGCTCAATCCAGCTATATCAATAAGACAAGACCCTCCACAAGAAATAGGCTTGAGCCTACAAAAGGCTCAGGTACATTTTTCTTCTAACGCGTGTCATGGATGGCCGATTTTTTTATTTCTCTTCTCCATGGTTCAACCATACGACGCACTGCTCGGGGTGGTGAGCTTGTCCGATAATGTCCCGGTACAGATCTGGCCGTCGTGCCTGGATATATCGATGCCCCCCAGCTCGAATTAGTTTTTCGGGTGTAATGAATGCTGTTACAAAACTATCGTCAAAACTGCGGCACTCCGAAAGGATATCTCCGAAAGGGTCGAGAATCATGGAGCAGCCATTTTTCAATTGATCATCATCCATACCGATGGCATTTGAAAAAACAACATAAACACCATTGTCATAAGCCCGTGCGGGAAGCCATTTCATCAACCAGCTCCGCCCCTTCATTCCATCAAATTCCAATCTCAGCGAGGTCGGGTCCACCTCCCTGTTCTTCCAAAGCTCGGGGTTGACAAAGCCGGCACCGGGCCGTGGAGAGGGTGTGCACATCGTCACATGGGGCATAAAAATAATATCAGCTCCCAATAGTCTGGTGGCTCTTACGTTCTCAACGACATTGTTGTCGTAACAAATCAGGATGCCGCATTTCCATTTATGGATTTCGAAGAGGGTGTACCCTTGTCCCGGCTGCAAGCATGGATTGATAAAAGGGTGTAGTTTGCGGTGTTTGGCAATCAAACCGTTTTTGTCAACGCAGAGATAGGGCTTAAACAGGTTGTCATGTTCGTCTTTCTCAAACAGGCCGGCCAGGATCACTATGTTGTATTGGCGGGCTATTTCTATCAATCTCCTGGTACTTTCACCGTCAGGAACAAACTCCGCCAATTCCAGCATTTTCTCCCGGCTGAGATGCCTGGCGAAAGTATAACCCGTGATGGAGCATTCGTGGAAGGCAATCACATCGGAACCATCTTCCGATGCATTTTGTGCTAGTTTCCGGATGACTGACAAATTGTATTCCTTGTCGCCGCTTTTGTGCTCAAACTGTGCGGTGGAGATTTTTAGCTTGTCCATCGTGTTTTTAGAACAAAGCTAAGGATTTGACTTTCATGTGAATTGTACAAATCCGACATTCTTCAGTAGCTACCGGAAAGACTGATGAAGTTGACGGCTAGTTTCCGGGCATTGTTCATGTACAAACCAGGTGTCATTCCAGTGTGCTTTTTAAATTCCCTGATTAGGTGAGATTGATCGGAATAGCCCGCATTGTAGGCAATTTCAGTTAGGGTGGTGTACTCTGGTTTTTTCCTGAGCTGCTGCAGGAAATGATGGAGTTTTATGATGCCGGAAAAACGCTTGGGACTTATGCCTATGGCGTCGAGAAACAGTCGTTCAAGGTGCCTTTCGGTATACCCCGTGATTTTAACAAGCTGGTTGTTTGACACAACGCCTCTGTTTTTTAGGATCAGGTGGATAGAGGTTGACACGACCTGCTCCCTGTTGCCGGGGTTTTTAAGAAATATAGCCTGGAAGAATAGGTTCAGGATGTTCGACTTTTCGCGAATGGTAGTTGACTCTGCCAGTGTCTCTTCGATCTGAGAAGTCTGTTCCCCAAAAATACACTCAGCGCTGACGATTTTGTCGCGCAACTCATGAGCCGGTATACCTAAGAGATTTTTTATGCCAGCCGGCTGGAATACAACGATGATCAAAGATGTATTATGGGAAAGTAAAAGATCTTTGAACCGGGTGATTTGTCCATAGAGAAATGAATTTGGGAGCTTATTGTCCACGTCGAGCGACAAACCATAGCCGGAATTAAAGACAATACCGGTGTTGCCGTCAGAGAAGAGACGGAGATTTTTGGCACCCAAACCATTGCTATCTAAAAAAAGGTAATGCCTGATGATAGCTGTCAGTATGTTGGATGGCGCTATTTGCATGGCAAGTCTGATATAGCAAAATCTTTTTATTCAGAATTTATTGCTTCTACCGTATCACCGATTCGACCGGAATCCGCAGGAAATAAAGATCTCCCAGCCCTTCATATAAAATACCAATCGTTTTCTCGTCAATTGCTGTCAAAGAAGAATAACCGTAGCAATACCTTTCATCCAGGAGGAGCTGGTGGGCCGGCTGCCATGTTTCGCCCAGGTCGAGGCTGGCTTTTACCGTCATATTTTTCCTGCTATGTTCTACAGACGACATGTTTACATTGCTGAAGAAAAGTATCTCTTTCATTTCTCCTTTTACCATTACGCCGGCTTTGATGATACCGGCCATACAAATCGGGTCGGGCAGGGCGTGGTAGGACGTCGGGTGCTCCTGCCAGGTTTTACCCAGGTCGGTGGTAGTAGCTACCGACCGGAAGAACCCCCGGTTGTCGCGCATGTTGAGCATCAGCGTCCCTGGAGTGGTTTCCACTACCTGGCTTTCTGTTGTATTGCGCCTGGCGCCGGTGCCTGAGTGCCAGGTCTTGCCGTGATCTTTGCTGTAGACGATGGAGGAATGGGGCATACCGGGCTTTTGGCTTTCGTCCCAGTATTGGGAAGGGAACACCAGCGTGCCGTCTTTCATCACGATGCCCGAGCCCGGTCCGTTGAAGTATATGTGCCATTTGGGGTTCTTTACCTGGGCGGTGATGTTGTAGGGCTCCGACCAGGTAAGGCCGTCGTCGCGGCTGCTCACCAGCACAAACTGCCCGGAAACGTCGGGTGAAAGGCCCGGCTCCGAACCTGCAATAGCCCGGTTGCCTTTGCTCCATACGGCTGCCACCCAGATGGTTTTCGTAGCGGGATCAAACAGCACCGTAGGATCGCCGATACCATTGTTTTCATGAGGTTCCCCCATGTCCATGATTACCTTCATCGCTTCCCATGTTTTACCGCCGTCGGTACTTCTGCTCATACCTACATCGATGTTGCCGGGCAGGTCCCTGCTGCTTTTATAGCGATTGTCGTATACGGCTATGAGGGTTCCTTTGTCCGTGCGGGCGATGCCAGGGATGCGATAGGTATGGATGTTATCTTCACCGGCTTTGCGTATGGCTACGCCGATCCGTTTAACGGCATTCCCCGTGGTTTCCGCAACAGGATACTGTTTCCGGTTATTGCCGCTTACACCGAGTATTTCGACAGATGGCCTGGCATCCGTATCTGCATTGTCTTTAAGCGATGCGGCTATCCAGATGTAATTCCAGCCTTGTTTTAAAGGGATGTTTACGGGTATGACCGTCGATCCTGCTACCGGGACGAAATGTATGGATGCGGCAGCGGGATCGAAAAGCGGTTCGCCTCCGTTTGTATAAATTGTCAGGTGCTCAAACTGATGGATGGCATCGGTATTGATGGCCGCCCGGATGCCCTGTATGGATTCGCCGTTGCCTGGCGTGCTTATAAAGAGTTTCAGGCATACTAGCGGACTCGGAGCCATTCTTTTTAACAAAGGGATGTCGGGGTACTGCACAAGGATTCCGACGGTTTTTGTTTCCTGCGCCGGTACGGTCAGAAGCGGAAAGATGACGAAGCAGATAATGAAGAGTAATATCCTTTTCATAGGGCAAAAGGGGTGTCTGATTATTGATTCCTGCTAATATCGCGAAATTATGGCCAAAGATTCCTGAAATGGTCGGTTTTCCGGCGCAGGGAGTAATTGTAAACGGTTAATCCCGGCCGGACTTCCGCAATCAGGCTTCTTTTTGTTAATTTTGAGGAATAGCCCCGATATGATGCCGTCATCTGTTTTTCATAATTTACCGGGAAACGACCCGCTGCTGATCCGGCCGATGAGGACGGAGGATTTGTCGCTTTGCAGGCGCCTGGTAAGCGAAGCGGGCTGGAACCAGACTGATGCGGACTGGATGCGTGCCATGAAGCTCGACCCTGACGGGTGCTTTGTCGCCGAAAAAGGGGCAGTTGGCGTGGCGACTACCACCTGTTGCCGTTTGGGGGAGACAGGCTGGATTGCCATGGTGCTGGTCGGCCAGGCATATCGCGGATTCGGTATCGCCGGGAGGCTGATGCAGCATGCAATTGCCTGGCTGCAGCATAAGGGAGTGAAGAGTATCCGCCTGGATGCTACTGCCATGGGACAAAAGGTTTACCGGAAACTGGGATTCAGGGAAGAGTACGAAGTAATACGCTATGAGGGTACCGCCGGGAAAAAGATACCGGGAATGGCTTTGCAGACCGTTCTTTCAACCGATGCCCTGATGGATGAAATAGCAGGCCTTGACAGGAGGGCGACCGGTACAGACAGGAGAGTGTTTTTAGAGAATTTAGATATGACGAAGACGACTGCCTACCGCCTGAAAACAGATCGGGAAGGTACGGCAGAGGGATACGCGGGGTTCAGGGAAGGGAGAAATGCCGTCCAGATAGGGCCTGCGGTAGCTTTTACGGACAATGCCGGACAAATGTTGCTGGATACTATACTGGCCCGTTTTCCCGGAAGCCCCTGCTTTATAGATTTACCGGCCGAAAACAAGCCGGCGATTCGTTGGGCGGAGTCGCATGGCTTTAAGATCCAGCGCAGCTTTATGAGAATGTATCTTGGAGAAAAGCCATGGGATCGTCCCGATTGGATATGGGCCAGCTCGGGGCCGGAAAAAGGGTAGCTCCTGATTGCTCACGGCTATTTCATCGTACAAAAAATCTGACAGGGTATAAATGTTTGTAAAATTGCCCGCCTTTTTCTCTTATTCCTTGCTATTGGCTGCTAATATTGTAAAATTAAAGTTAATATTCTCTTTTTGTTTTATCTCGTTCGAGCTATAATGCGCCCGACTAATCTTAGCTTGCAAAGCAACCGCTTGTCAATGTTTTTCCAAACCGGACTGTTGCTGGCTTATGCATGTTTGCTAGCGCTCTGCCTTTATCGTCATGAATTCTGGAGAGATGAAATGCAAGCCTGGAACATCGTAACAAGCTCATCGGGCATTGGAGAGCTTTTCCGCAACAAGGTATACGAAGGGCATCCTTCCCTATGGTTCCTGATACTCTACCCCGTTAGTTGGGTGACGCATTCCCCGGTGGCAGTCCAGGTCGTCAGCTGGATAATCGGAGTGAGTGCGGCAAGCCTTTTGATCTACAGGAGCCCGTTTACACTGTCCGAAAAATGCCTTATCCTCTTCGGGTATTTTTTTGTTTTTGAATACGGAACAATAAGCCGCAATTACATGGTCGGGGTCCTGATACTCTTTGCTATAGGAGCTCTGTGGAAATCGTATAAGCGTCACTGGTTCATAGTTTGTATCCTGGTATGGCTGCTCATGCAGACCAATGCTTATATGACATGCCTTGCACTGGCCGTTTTTGCGGTCCTGCTCTTAAGGCAATGGAATAACAAGGCGCTTTGGACTTCTGCAACAGTTTCCGGTAGTGTGATTGTGCTCTCAGGTCTGATTTTCTTCGTGGCCACAACAAATCCCCCGCCCGACAGTTCCTATGCTTCGGGCTGGAACCTCACATTCGATTTCAATAGCATAAAGCTGATCCTGTCCAATATCTACAAAGGTATAGTTACTATCCCCGAACTGAGCCGGACTTTCTGGGGATCGAATATGGTCAAGAGTAGTGAAACAGCGGCGTTGCTCGGCTTTTTTACGCTGGCTATTGTTATTTATTGCCTGCGCCGTTCTTCCTATGCGCTTACCTTCCTGATCCTGTCTTTCGTGGGTCTGTCTGTGTTTATGAACCTGAAATTTTCAGGGCACCTTCGTCATCACGGACATTTCACTGTTGCGCTGTTATTTGCACTGTGGATAGCAAACTATGAAAAAAGATATACTGCCGGCCTGGTTATCCCGCTGCTTCTCATCCAGTTTTTTGCCGGCCTTTTTGCCTGTTATACAGATATCCGGCACCCTTTCTCTTACTCCAGATACATAGCGGCCTATATCCGCGACAACTACCCTCCCAATATTCCCATCATCGGAGCCTACAACGATATATCGACGCCGGTAGCCGGGTATCTGCAGAGGAAAGTATATTTCCTGAATGACAGACGTTATGCAAATTATGTGGTTTGGAGCAAAGACTACTGGAATTTGGAGAATTACAGATTTAGTCAGGATGAACTATTCCGGCGGATGGACCAGTATATAGCGGGGAGGAATGCTCAGTATCTGTTGATTATGAACTACAGATCTCCTGATGATGAGGAAAAGGAAGCCCTCGAACCGGGAACGTATATAGATACAAAGATAGGAAACCGTACATACAGGATTAATTCTATCCAGCGTTTTTCTGGTGCCATCGTTACTGATGAGAACTATTATTTATACGAGGTCACACCTGGGGCCAAATAACTCCGGTAGGGCTTCTCCGGTCTTCTTACGGGTAATCTGATAGGGAGATATGATCAGGGTGAACGGCGATTAGTCGTCCGGAATAGGGGATGCTTTTCAACTTTTCGTATCTTTCAGGAAAATGTACTGATTATGAAATACCATATTTTTCTTACAGGCTTATTGGCTATACTCGCTTTACAGGTGAAGGCGCAGCAAAAACAGGAACCGTGGAAGCCGGGCCAGCTAATGGCCGCAAATGTGCTGGCCGACCGGATATTGGGTGAGCAAACCGATAATATGCTGATCGTATCGATAGGGCCCGATGACCCGATTGAAGGTTCGGTCAATATTGGTCCGGGAAATGATAAGAAGAATATAGCAGCGCTGAAATCGTTGCTGGCAAAAACACCTAAGGACAAGGAAGTGGTCATTTACTGCGGCTGTTGTCCGTTTGACAGGTGTCCTAATATCAGGCCGGCCTTCCGGTTGTTGAACGATATGGGCTTTAAGAACGCGAAGCTGCTCGATATTCCGAAGAATATAAAGGTAGACTGGATCGATAAAGACTATCCTGTAAAAGAAGAAGAAGAAAATTGAAAAGGCTGTTTTCTGTTCTGGCTTTCATCTTTACAACTCTGAATGCCGGAGCCCAGGGTTCCCCGGATTTGAAAATCGGGGATATGGCACCGGAAATCAGGCTTTTAACCGCTGCAAATGATTCGTTCGCCCTTTCATCGCTGAGAGGCAGGCTGGTGCTGATCGATTTCTGGGCCACATGGTGTGCCCCATGTGTAAAGGAGCAGCCGGAGTTGAAGAGCATGTACGACGGGCTGAAAAAACAGGTAAAGGAGGGGAAGTTTGAAATAGTGGGTGTCTCCCTGGACAAAAGCAGGGAGAACTGGGTAAAAGCAATAGAGCGCCTGCAGATCACCTGGCCCCAGGTAAGCGATCTTAAATTCTGGCGAAGCCCGGTCGCCAAAGATTATCGTATAGGAGAGCTTCCTTTTAATGTAGTCATAGACGGACAGGGGAAGGTAATAGCCGTCAACCTGCATGGCGGCGAACTGGAAACGTTTATCAGGCATTATCTTAAAGTAGGCGAGCCATAATCTGCGTACAGGCCACTCCTTAATCCCATACAGATACTTTTTTCGGATAACTGCCTGCCGGTTTTTTCCATAACGTGCCGGAAGGGGTAGTACTTTTCTCTGAATCAACAGTAACTAAAATATTAGTTGTTTTCGGGGTTTATGTACATCTTCAACAAATCTGATATTTCGATGAAATTTCTAAAAGCGCTTTTATTCGTTGTTCTCGCAAATTGCGGGTCTTTTGCCCAGCAGGAGCCGGCTGTTGTTTCTATCACAGACCCTGAATTCGGGAAAGTTTTCTTTACGAAAAAGGCGCCGGTAATAAAGGGGAAGATCAAAAATGCGAGTCCTGAAGAATTAGCCGGGCTAAAGGTAATAGCCCACAAAGTCAGCCTGATCGGTGACACCCAGACGAAGGAAAAAGTGCAGCTTCATAACGATGGGACTTTCGAAATTACTGCTTCAGACCCGTTGCCTTACCAGCAGATCTGGTTTGAAATTGAAAAGCGTATGCATCACTTGCTTATTGCCCATGACGGGCTGCTTATGGAGATCGACCTGGGAATCCTCAAACAGCCCGGAGGGTTTCAAAACAATGAAGTTCTCCGGTTTAGCGGCCCCGACTCTGCTGTATGCAGTACAATGAACCGCTACCTGCGATTCAGAAGAGAAAAGCAGCTGGATTTTGACCTTCATGCCATGAAATACAAGCCGGACGAGCGCTATTTTGCAAAACTTGACTCTTTACTGGAGATCCGTCGGGAAGCCGACCAGCAATTTGTTGCAGAAAACGGAAGCCGGTTTAAATTCCTGATTGATAATGAAACCATGTCCAGCTACCTGCAATGGAAGGCGACTTACTATTTCAGGTATTTTGCCGAAAACCGGAAAGATCCGGAAGCAGGCTATGACTTCAGTGAATATACTAAGCATCCGATTTATTCGATCTCCAACGACAGCAGGATCTTTTTGAAATACCTGCTGTATTCCTACAGGGTAAGCCGGAGCGACCGGACGGAAGAATTCCCGGACCAGGCAAAGCTGCTTACGGGAATCGACTCTGTATTTGGAGAGGATTACAGCGGACTGGTTATGTTCCAGATCGAAGATCCGGATATTAAAGAGCAAAAGCATATTTTTGAAAAAGGACACTCCCTCCTGGAAAGAGACTGGCAGAAAGCTTTCCTGGAAAGACACCTGGAGGATATTTCGGCTAAAGCCGATAAGGTAGACAGCATACTCGTTATTTCCGAATCGAAAAATGAGAAGTCCGGGATGGGGACTTTTAAGCTGGGGACGCCTTTCGGAGGTCATCTTTTTGTCAGTGACAAAGCCTCAGGCAAGGACCTTATCGAGAGCATCAGAAGCGCCTATCCGGGCAAGCTGATCGTCCTTGATATCTGGGGTACCTGGTGCGCCCCATGCCTCCAGCAAATGCCGCACAGCAAAAAACTTCATGAAGAAGTACAGAAGGAGAACCTGCCGGTTGAGTTTGTCTACCTGTGTACTTCCGGGGGATCCAGGGAAGATAAATGGCAGAACAAAATTGTGGAACTGGAACAGCCCGGTACGCATATATATGTTAAAGAGGATCATATTAAAGAGCTGTTCGAACTTTTCAAGAAATCGGGTTATCCGAGTTACGTGGTCATCAGGCCCGATGGAAGTGCGGAAACGAATGCAATCCGGTGGATCAGCGATACTACGCTTGAGGATTTGAAAAAGCTGTTGTAAGAGGGGAACTCACATAGAGTGGTCTTCTATGCAAAAAAGCGCTGATAATCAGCGCTTTCCAAAAATCTGCAGAGGGTGAGGGATTCGAACCCCCGGTACCTTGCGGTACAACGGTTTTCAAGACCGCCGCGATCGACCACTCCGCCAACCCTCTAAAAAACTATCTCCATATCAGGTATGGAGGTGTTTTGTGGGTGCAAAAGTAATTTCTCTTTTGAACTGTACCAAATCCTTAGCATAATTTATTTCCACTGGCGCCTGATGTTGTCGCAAATGACGGCCGCGGCAATCCCTGCATTGAGCGATTCCGCCTCTCCGAAACGGGGAATCGATACCCGGTCGGTGACCAGGGCCGCAACCTCGCCGCTAATGCCGTTGGCCTCGTTTCCGAGCACCAGGTAGCCTCCCGAGAGAGGGAAGTTATATTCGTAAAGAGAGACCCCTTCGAGGAAAGTACCCGTGATCCGGGCAGGCGCAGCCTTCTCAAAATAGCTGCCGAGATGGCTGTAATAGACCTGGATCCTTGTGAAGGAGCCCATGCTCGCTGCGATTACTTTGGGGTTGTAGAAATCGGTGGTCGTTTCCGAGCATACGATCTTATGGAAGCCGTACCAGTCTGCGATCCGGACGATAGTTCCCAGGTTTCCCGGGTCGCGGATATCATCGAGCACAATCACAAATTCTTTACCTGCTACATCTGTAAAAGTGTTTTCTTTCGTTTTAGCAATGGCCACGCAGGCATTGTTGCTCTGGTAGCTGCCTATCTGGGCAAGGTCGCCGGCCGTAGCAGTGACGACCTGCGCGTCGATGGTCTCAAGAAGGTGGGAATGAGCGGTCCTGAATTTTTCCGTTACAGCGACCAGCTCAACCTCAAAGTCGGATGCCAGAAGCTCGGTTACGCTTTTGGCGCCTTCTACGGTGAAAGATTGGTGAATCTGTCTGAACTTTTTAATTTGCAGCGATTTGTAATATTTGATCTGGTTTTTTGAAAGCATATTTTCAGTATCTGCGCCTTATAAGTCTGTTGCTTTTCGCTTTTTTACCCCTGTGGTTTTCGGGTTGTGCAACTGTGAAAACAAACGGTGAAAAAGAATACCTGCTGGGAAACACGGCATTTAAAGGCAATAAAGTTATCAAAAATGAGGATATGGAAGCGCTCATCCCGACAAAACCCAATCGTCGGTTCCTGGCGCTTCCGTTTTATCCTTACCTGTGGCTCTACCGGGTAGGCTCGAGCGGGTATAACCGGGAACACTACCGGCGCAAACTCTCGGACCTGACGCTGGAGTACCAGTCGAAATCGGCCGATACCAGTCTTTCGGTAAGGCAGCAGAATAAGCTCAGGAAAAAGTATGTAAAACGCATTGAAAAAGCCCGGCTCGGGGTGGAAGAGGGAAACTGGTGGATGCGTGTGCCCGGTGAGCCGCCGGTATACCACTCCAAAGCCGAAGCGGAGAAAAACCTGGAGAAAATAAAGGGCTATCTTTTCAATAAGGGTTTTTTTGATGCACAGGTGTCGTACAAGTCCGATACTTCATTTCAGCGCGTAAAGAATACCTACTATATTACCGAAGGCAGGCCGACTATTATAAGGGACGTAGTAACCCTCAGCCGGAACCGGGAAATAGACAGTCTGCTTAGCCACGGAAAGGGTGCGGCAGGCAAGCTAAGGCCCGGGGACCGTTACGACCAGGGTGTTTTCGAAGAAGAAAGGATCAGGATAGAGACCTTGCTCAAGAATAACGGATATTATGCCTTTACAAGGCAGAATATCTCTTTCCTGATCAACGATACGATCAGGCTGGAAACAGACAGTATCAGGAAAAGCATCGATATCAGAACTTTCGTCGCCAATACACCTCCTCCGGGGGGGCAAAAGAAATTCCGTATTTCCGGTATGACCGTAGAGGTGCAGCCTTCGTCGGGGTTGCCTGTGGAGCTCGATGTGAAGGATACGATCAGCTACGAAGGTATTACCTACATTCACAGCGACAAAAAGTATTCGCCGCGGATATTGAATTCGATGATCCGGCTGCGGCCCGACAGTATCTACAGCCAGTTGGATGAGCGGTATACGCAAAGGCAGCTTTCTCTTACCGACCAGTTTCAATTTGTCAACCTTTTGTTTGACTCTACCGCGACGAACCTGAGGGGCAGGATCAACGCTATCCCGCTGAACAAATACGAACTGGCTACGGATCTCGGGCTGAACGTAATCCAGTCGCAGGCACCGGGTCCTTTTGCCACCCTGTCGTACAAGATCAGGAACGTGTTTAACGGGCTTGAAAACTTCGAGATCAACCTCCGGGGCGGTATTGAAGCCGTTTCGGGGTATGGAGGAAGAAATCTCCTGTACCGCAGCACGGAGCTGGGCTTAAACAGCTCGCTTACTTTTCCGCAGCTACTTGTGCCTATAGGTGCAATACGGCACCGGTATGGGTACCTGAACCCCAAAACCCAGGTAAACGTAGGTTATAACTATGTCGACCGGCCGGAATACGTTCGTACGAGCATTAAGTCGGCGGCTACCTATTCGCTGCAGCCCAATAACAATATCTTCTACAGCCTGTCGCTGATCGACCTGAGCATCCTGAATACGCAAAAAATAAACCCGGAATTTCAGCAGTTGCTCGATTCCCTGGCCCTGCAGGGGAATAACCTGAGAAATAGTTTTCTGCGTTCTTTTGTTTCAGGGTTTAATTTTACGTTTGTCTATAACACAAACCCGATTTTCGGGGCGCCCGAAAATGCAAAATACCTTCGCGCATCGCTGGAGTCGGGCGGGACATCCCTCAATTTTTTCCCGGGGCAGATGAATGTTATCAATAAGATCGTCAATCCGGGTGCGGAACGTGATACGCTTCAGTTTTTTAAATTTATCCGCTGGAACATCGACTACCGGAAATACTGGCGGATCAATAATTCCTCCTCTTTTGTAGCCAGGGTCAATACGGGCGGCGTGCACAGCTACGGCGGGAACAGGAAAGGGATCAGCAGCGTGCCTCCCTATGAAAAATATTTCTTCGCGGGTGGTTCAAACAGCATCAGGGCCTGGCTGCCCAGGAGGTTGGGGCCGGGTTCTACCCCTCCCAGGTACACGTCCAATAACCTTTCTATCGAGTCGCCGGGAGAATTCCTGATTGAAGGAAATCTCGAGCTCAGGGGGCATCTGGCAGACTTTTTCGGGAAGATCAATTATGCACTGTTCCTCGATGCCGGGAACGTCTGGAATTTGTCGGGGTCTGATTTTGAGTCGGGCATGTTTAAAATAGATCGGTTTTATAAGCAATTTGCAGTCGGTACCGGTTTTGGATTACGTTATGACTTCAGTTTTGTAGTATTGCGTTTTGACTTTGGTGCAAAAGTGTACGATCCTTATCTTCAACGGTTTGTACTGGATGAGCTGAAATTCAGTAAATTGTTCAACAACCGCCAGACCAACTTTCTCAACCTGAATATCGGCGTCGGCTATCCTTTCTAAACGAAAACTACCCTGCGATCAATAACCCTACCCGGAAATGCAGAAAAATAACCCCCGCATTATCAATGCCTGGTGTATGTACGACTGGGCCAACTCGGTTCATAACCTCGTGATTACGGCAAGCGTATTCCCGGTTTATTTCAGCGCGACCGCGTTAGCGGAAGACGGGAGTGATGTGGTGAGCTTTTTCGGTATACAGGTAAAGAATACGGTATTGTTTTCCTGGTCTGTTTCGTTTTCTTTTCTCCTGATAGCAATTTTGATTCCCTTTTGTACCGCAATAGCCGATTACACGGGCAGAAAAAAGACATTCATGAAATTTTTCTGCTACCTGGGCGCGATCAGTTGTGCGTGCCTTTTTTTCTTCAAAAGAGATACGCTGGAAGTTTCGGTGCTTGCCTTTATGGCCAGCCTGATCGGGTGGAGCGGGAGTATCGTATTTTATAATTCTTTCCTGCCGGAAATAGCTACTGAAGATAACTACGATCGTTTCAGCGCCAGAGGATTTGCGCTGGGTTATCTGGGTGCAGTCATTTTACTGCTGTTTAACCTGTCGATGATCATGTTCCCGGCCTGGTACGGCATCGTCGACAAGTCGCTGCCTGCCCGATTGTCATTTTTGTCGGTCGGAATCTGGTGGATTGCATTTGCCCAGATCCCTTTCAGGCGTTTGCCCGATAACATTCATAACAGGAAACCGGAAGGAAGCTGGATTTTCAATGGTTTCAGGAAGCTTGGCATTGTATTCCGGCAGTTGCAGAAGCAGGTACTGCTCCCGCGTTACCTGATAGCATTCTTCATTTTTAATATGGGGGTGCAGACGGTAATGTACGTTGCTACTCTTTTCGGGGCAAACGAACTGAAGCTCCCTCCCAAGAGCCTCATAACGACGATCCTGCTCATCCAGATCATCGGCATAGCCGGTTCTTATTTTTTCTCCTGGCTTTCAGGGAAACTGGGAAATATCTATGCGCTGATGATCGGCGTAGCTACCTGGATAGGCATTTGTGCAGCAGCTTATTTTGTGACAAAGGAGGAAGAGTTTTACATGCTTGCCGCTACGGTAGGTATGGTTATGGGCGGGATCCAGGCGCTCTCCCGCGCTACCTATACGAAGCTGATCCCTGACGATACCAAAGACACAGCCTCTTATTTCAGCTTCTACGATGTCACCGAAAAGACATCACTGGTTTTGGGTACCTTCACATTCGGGTTTATCGAAGTGCTCACCGGCAGTATGCGCAACAGCATACTGGCACTGCTTGTCTACTTTGTGATAGGGCTTTTACTACTGGCCAGGATCCCCTCGCAGAAGACATACCGGTACAGGCTGGAGGAAGAGGTTTGAGTGTACGAAAGCGCTGGAGATGCATGGAATTTTACTATCTTTGACCTAAGGATCAGGATGTTATAAATACATACTATGAAGTCCGACAAAATAATAGAAGAACCTTCAATAGCCTACGGGGCTGAAATCACCTCTTTGGATCAATTAGATCTGACGAAGCTATATTCTTATGCCGACTACTTCAGATGGAAGTTTCAGGAAAGGGTTGAGCTGATCGGGGGATTGATTCACAAAATGAGCCCGGCACCAGGCCCGACCCATCAATCTGTTTCTTTAAAGCTCACACTAAAGGTTGGGCTCTTTTTTGAAGATAAAATCTGCAGGGTGTTTGCGGCCCCCTTCGATGTGCGTCTTCCTGATTCCAAAAAGGGAACCGAAGACGAACAGGTCTTTACAGTCGTTCAGCCGGATTTGTGCGTAATATGTGACCCTGCGAAAATCGACAACCGCGGCTGTATCGGTGCTCCTGACCTGGCGGTCGAGATTCTTTCCCCCGGTAATACGGAGAAAGAGATGGGGATCAAATTTGACCTATACGAAGAAAACGTGGTAAAAGAATATTGGATTGTGGAACCGTCACACAAAACGATTCTGGTTTATACGCTCGTCGATGGTAAGTTCGCCGGGCTTAAACCCTTTACAGAAGACGACGACATGGCTTCGCCGTTGTTCCCGGAGCTGAAATTTAAGGTAGGAGAAGTATTTGCAACCCGGAACGAGACTAAGCTGGGAGATGGTTCCGAAAATATAGTCGAAGAATCTGCAGTAGCCTATGGGCATGAAATCACTTCGCCGGATCAGTTAGACCTGACGAAGCTATATTCGTATGCCGATTATTTTAAATGGAAGTTTGAGGAAAGGGTCGAGCTGATCAAGGGGTTGATTCACAAGATGAGCCCGGCGCCGAGTCCGACGCATCAGTTGGTCTCGGGGAAGCTATTTTTGGAGATCGGATTGTTTTTTAGAAACAAAGCCTGTAAGGTTTTCCCGGCTCCATTCGACGTACGCCTGCCCGATTCCAAAAAGCAAATCGCCGATAAGCAGGTATTTACCGTTGTTCAGCCGGATATCTGTGTGATATGCGACCCTGCAAAAATCGACAACCACGGCTGCATCGGCGCTCCCGACCTGGTCGTCGAGATCCTCTCTCCCGGTAATACGGAGAAAGAGATGGGGATTAAGTTTGACCTTTACGAAGAAAACGGGATAAAGGAATATTGGGTGGTAGAGCCGGTAGACAAAGTGATCCTGGTGTATGTGCTTCGTGACGGCAAATACGTGGGCCTCAGACCTTTTGTTGGTGAGGATGACATGGCTTCGCCATTGTTTCCGGAGCTGAAGTTTAAGGTGGGGGAGGTGTTTGAGTGAAAGGCGCCTGTTTTAGAGGAGGCTTTTCCGTTTCATTCAGGTCGTTCCTCTTTTTTGCTGCCGGTAAAAGTATTTAAAATAAGCCCTCCCGTAAAAGCGCCGTACAACGTGGAAGGAATAGGCTTTGAAGTAAGCGGACACGCGCCGCTTTCACAGCCAATGTAGGCATAATAGAGGTACCCGGCCAGAGCTCCCGCCAGGGTGCCGATGATGGTGAAAATTAGAGTATTGCGAGTCATTGTCGTATCTTTTTTCTTCAAATTTCGGCAGATAGTACGGCTTTTTCAGTGACTATTGTTACAAACCGGGTTTTTCGTACAGATCATTGCGCACGACATTTTCACGCAGCAGGTGAGTATTTCGTGTTTTTTTGATTATATGATCGAATATTCGGACTTCTCTAAATGTTGTGATATTTTTATAGTATTGGGGAGGAATTGAAATTTGTACGATAGCTCATGGACAGGGAAAGCAAATTGCTGAGTGATTCTGATCTGGTTGTCAAAATCAGGAGGGGAGACAGGCATGCCTTCGCAAGTTTCTATGACCGCTATCATGTCTACATTTATCATCTGTCCTTAAAGTTTCTCAAATCGTCGGAGTTGGCAGAAGAGGCGGTTCAGGATGTGTTTCTAAAGGTTTGGGAGCACAGAACAACGCTCGATCCGGAACGCCCGGTAAGAAGCTATCTCCTCAAATGCTGCAGGAACCATCTGATAAACCTGCTCGCAAAGAAAGTTCCGGAATTTCAGTCAATAGACCGGGAGGAGTGCGAAGAAATTGCAGACTACTATAATCCCATTGATAAAATTATACTGGAAGACTATACGGAGCTGGCCGAAAAAGGAATTTCTACCTTACCTCCTCAGCGCCAGAGGGTGTTCCGGATGTACCGGCTCGAAAACAGGAGCCTGGAGGAGATAGCCTCCGAACTGGGAACCACCAAAGGAACCGTTAAAGATCACCTGCTGAAAGCGACGCGCCATCTGCG
>CAZLGW010000030.1:68786-71056 GCA_964559125.1 uncultured Cytophagales bacterium | reverse complement strand
GTTTTGCGGGAGTGAACATAAGCCCCTCGTTTTACTATTATTTCAGCATGGTTTTCAACAGGGTAGGCAATGTGGAAATCAATAATCTATCGAATAGTTCCGGCCCTTTCAAACCGATGATCCTGTCGGGCGGCTCCGTCGATCTTGCCCGGATCAACGGCAATCTCACCCTGACAGGCAACAACACAATTTTAGTCGGCGAAGAAACCTATACGCCGACTCCAACGACAATGGGATTGGTTGTGAAGGGCAGTTTCATCAATAATACCAATACGCTGCAGATGGCGTCCACCCGGGTCCTTTTCTTCGGCGGCGAAGGAGCCTACAACGTCGGTACCCAACAGCCGTACTGCACTTCGTGGGTGACGGTCAACCAAACCATCGGCGGCAGCGGAACAGTGACCGGGTCTACCTGCAATTGTAACAATGGGAATATTGTCCTCGCAAGTCCGGTATCGATAAGTGACTTTACCCTCGGAGGAGGAAATGTAGAGCTGGGGAATTATAACCTGAAAGTAGAACGACTGAGAATTGCCCCCCCTCCGTCAGGCTATTTCATCACGAACGGTACCGGAAAGCTCACCCTGAAATATGGATACATTTCAGGACAGGGCGTAATCAACCAGTTTTTCCCCGTAGGGACCGCCGCGAGCTATACCCCGGTCAATATCAGGTTACAATATGCGGTCGATGCCGAGATTTCGGTAGGCGTTCAGAATACGTTTACTCATACGCCCTCCACGTCGAAAAATGTGGGTGTGGAATGGAATATCAGCAGTACGGCCAGCACCCCGGCCAATGTGACCTTTACATGGAACGAGGCAGACGAGTCGACAGGTTTCAACAGGGATAACCTGACCATTGCCAGGCACAACGGCACCGAGTGGGAAACCAAGGCTTCGGGCTTGTCAGCATCGGGAACAGGTCCTTATTCGGCCTATATCCTGAACATCGATGAGTTTTCTCCATGGGCGATCTTCGACACGGAAGGCGTACTCCCTGTAAGGCTTGCCGACTTTACAGTATCGCCGGGCGAAACTGCCGGTACAGCGCTTTTGAAATGGTCCACAACGGAAGAAGTAAACACCAGCTGCTTCGACGTCGAGCGCAGCATCGACGCCAGGTCGTGGGAAAAAATCGGTGAGGTAAGAGCAAAAGGCGGGAGCAGTACCAGGCAGATTTACTCTTTCACGGAAAACGCTTCCGCCACAGGAGGGATAGTTGCGCTGAAATATTACCGCCTGCGGATGATCGATTATGACGGTACGTTCACCTACAGCCCCGTCAGGAGCCTTGAGATGAAAGAGGCAGCCTTTGACATACAGGTGTATCCCAACCCTGCCTCCCTCTACCTGCGCTTCAGGAATGTCGATGCAAGCCGGATCCGTTCGGTAACGGTTTACAATCTTACCGGGCAAAAAGTGCTTACCAGCGATAGTATGCCCGGGGAAGGCCTCAGGGTAGACTCACTGCCGGCAGGCATCTACCATATCCATATCACCGGAAGCCATAATGAGATGGCCGTGAAGAAAATAATGATCGGGAAATAAATAACAGGTTATTTCATATACCACAGATGCACCAGCACCACCATTTCCATTGGGATACCGCTGTATTGCCGCATAAAATTCCGGATCTGGCGGGTGGCTTTCAGGAGGTGATCTTTGACGGTTCCCTTGGATATCCCTTCGCTCCGGGCAATCTCATCGAGACTTTTCTCTTCCAGCCTGTAAAGGCGGAAAATTTTCTGTCGCTGAGGCGGAAGTTTTGCGATTGCTTCCTCCGCCAGTCTTTCATAGTCGGCCAGAACGACCGTATTTTCGGTATCGATATGCTGGCCGGAGCCGGCAGAAGACTGGATCTCGGATTTCCATAGCTGCTCGCGAAGCGCCCGGCTCATCAGGTTCAGGATATGGTTCCGGCAGGTTTTGATAAGGTATCCTTTCAGGGATCGCGAAGGGTCTATTTCATGCCTGTTTTCCCAGATCTTCAGAAATACGTCATGGACGGTCTCTTCGGCCAGTTCCGGCGATTTCAGGAATTTCAGGGAAAAATGGTACAGGTAGCCGTGATATTTCCTGTATAGAAGGGTGAAAGCCTCTACGCCCCCTGCACTAATCTGTCCGGCCAGCAAAGAATCGTCAGGGAACATTTCCTCCATCTATTTAATCAAAAAAGGGTTAAGTGAAGTAAGATTTCAATTATTTTTTCAAAGTTTTATAAAAATACAAAATCCCCCAAATAAATTCAACGGTCTTACTTGAAAGTAC
>CAZLGW010000030.1:0-68686 GCA_964559125.1 uncultured Cytophagales bacterium | reverse complement strand
TTTTATAAAAATACAAAATCCCCCAAATAAATTCAACGGTCTTACTTGAAAGTACGGCTCAAGCCTATTTCTCGCGGATCTTCTTCTCCTGTCTACCGGTTTGGGATTACGCGCCCGGAAGCCACTAAAGGCAAGAAACCTAGAAAAAGTACCACCGGCTTCTTGCCCCGGGCTAAAACAAAAATGCCGACCAAAGGTCGGCACGTTTGAATCTATTAGCCATGAAAAATAATTACTCTGCACGAAGCGTACCGCGGAGAGCCCTTGGGATATCGATAGACACCACCGGGAGATTACGAGAGCTCAAAACTTCGAATTCTCCGGCTTTTACCGCCTCAACCTTCAGCGACTTACCCAAACCAAGGGATGTTACATCAAGCTCCACGTAGTCAGGAATATCCTGAGCTAAACCTCTGACCCGCAATTTACGCAATTTCTGATTAAGTTTACCTCCTTTAATAACACCTTCTGAAGTACCGGTCAATTTAATGGGTACATCAACAGTTACAGGCTTCCCGTCAACGATTTCGAGAAAATCCGAATGGATCAGCGCATCATTTACCGGGTGGAACTGGGTATCCTGCAAAACAGCCTTGTGAATGTCTCCTTCGATATTGAGGGTTACCTCGTAAATATCGGGAGTAAATAACAAAGGACGGAAAAGAATAGCCGGAGCATAGAAATGTACCTGCTCAGCTCCTCCGTATAATACCGACGGTACATATCCTTCCGCGCGGAGTTTCTGCGCAGCCGTCTTACCGAGATCCGCTCTTTTATACCCTACAATCTCTACTTTTTTCATTACAATGATAAATTTAAACTAAAAATTATTAAAACAAAACTACTCGTGAGTTATAAATAAGGAACTAATAGATTCGTGATCGCGTATACGGCCGATAGCTTTCGCAAAAAGCTCTGCCACTGACAAAACCTTGATCTTCCCGCCCAGGTCGGATTTGATAGGGATGGTGTCGGTTACGAAAATCTCTGCCAACACGGATTTCTCAATATTGTCGTAGGCTTTACCCGACATGATCGGGTGCGTACAGAGAGCCCTTACGCTGTTGGCCCCTTTATCCATAATGATCTCAGCAGCCTTGCAGATCGTCCCCCCGGTATCGATAAGGTCGTCTACCAGCACAACGTCGGCTCCTTCCACGTCACCGATAATCTGCATGGAGGCAATTTCATTGGCCCGCTTCCTGTGCTTATCGCAAAGCACCATATCCACATTGAGGTGTTTTGCAAAATTCCTGGCCCTGGCAGCCCCTCCCACATCGGGCGAAGCGATCAACAGGTCTTTAAGACCCAGGGCCTTTATAAACGGGACAAACACTGTCGTCCCCTCCAGGTGATCTACCGGGAAATCAAAAAATCCCTGTATCTGCCCTGCATGCAGATCGATGGTAATAAGCCGGTCTACACCCGATGCAGAAAGCAGGTTGGCTACTACTTTGGCGGCTATCGCCACGCGGGGCTTATCTTTCCTGTCCTGGCGCGCATAACCGAAATAAGGTATGACCGCCGTTACATAGTGCGCTGAAGCTCTTTTCGCCGCGTCTACCATCAGCAGCAGCTCGAGCAGGCCGTCGGCCGGGGGAAAAGTAGACTGGATCAGGAACACATCGCACCCGCGGATCGATTCCTCGAAGCTGGGCGACAACTCCCCGTCACTGAATTTCCTGAGCGTATAACCGCCGAGGTCTTTCCCGAAATAGCGGGCTATCTTCTTGGAGAGATACTCAGACTGCGTTCCCGAAAAAATTTTTACTGTATTAATAGAGCCCATCCTATGTAGGAAAATTTGCGCAAAGTTAATGCTAATTAGTTTTTATCCCAACGACTTACGGAAATAGAAATATATCCAAACGATAATCATCGAGGTAAGCGCCCCCACGGCCGCACCTACAAGGATATCTCCCGGGTAATGCACCCCTACCGCAACCCGGCTGTAAGCGTATACCGCCGCCCAGAGGAACATCCATTTCATTCCCTTAATCTTTTCACGGGTAAAGAGATAAAAAGCGGTTGACAGCGCAAATGACGTAGATGCATGGGAGGAAGAGAAACCGAATTTGCCTCCGCAGCCTACCACGTTATGGACAAGGTGCCCGATAAGCGGGTCGTGGCAAGGTCTGTCGCGGGCGAAATAGGGCTTCATGATCCCTGAAGCAAAATAATCGGCCAGGATCAGGGCCGCAAGCGAAAGCAGGATAATCGCTATCCCCTCCCGCCCGTAGGATTTCAGGATCACATAAAAAAGAAAGATGTACATCGGGGCCCACGTATACTTATAGGTGATCCATTTGAAAAGGAAATCCGAAAAAGGACTGTGGATCCCGTTGAGCATCAGGAACAACTGCTGATCCCAGTCCGATACCCCCTGCCAGAACAGTTCCATCAGTGGTAGCCCAGTTTGCTTCTCACCTTCGACAATACCTCCTGAGCTATGCCCCGGGCCTTTTCTTCGCCCTTCTGCAAAATAGCCTCCAGCGCCTCCGTTTCCCTCATATAATAATCGAAGATCTCCCTGGGCCTTTTGTATTTTTCAAGGATCAGCTCGAAAAGCTCCTGCTTGGCATGGCCATAACCGTACCCTCCGGCCTCGTATTTCGCCCTCATGGTGGTCACCTGGCTCTCGTCGGCTATCAGGGAGTAGAGCTGAAACGTAATGTCTTTATCCGGGTCCTTAGGCTCTTCAAGTGGAGTTGAATCGGAGACAATCTTCCTGATCGTTTTCTTCAACTCGTTTTCAGGCAGGAAAATATCGATGTAGTTATTGTACGATTTGCTCATTTTTCTCCCGTCGATACCCGGTATCGTCATGAGTCGCTCATCTATCTTCGGCTCTGGCAAAACCAGGATCTCCTCTCCTACCTGGCGGTTAAAAGAGGCCGCGATGTCTCTTGTGATCTCCAGATGCTGCTTCTGGTCCTTCCCCACAGGCACCCAATTGGCGCTATATAAAAGAATGTCTGCACTCATCAGCACGGGGTAGGTGAAAAGTCCGGCATTGACATCCTCAAGCTGCTCCGATTTGTCCTTAAAGGAATGCGCGTTGGCCAGCATCGGGAATGGAGTGAAGCAATTAAGATACCAGGCCAGCTCGGTATGGGCAGGCACCCGCGACTGCCGCCAGAATACATTGGATTCTGCGTCGAAACCGAAAGCCAGCCAGGTGGCGGCTATGGCCCTTACATATTCTTCTCTTGTTGCCCCGTCTTTCAGGGTGGTCAGCGAATGAAGGTCCGCAATAAAATAAAAAGACTCGTTTTTCTCGTCTTTCGAAAATTCGATCGCCGGTAAAATAGCTCCTAAAATATTTCCCAAATGAGGGCGGCCGCTACTTTGGATCCCGGTCAGAACTCTTGCCATACAGGTTATGTTAAAGTCAAATTATCCGTCCGCGTTTCAGGGAACGGTGTGCAAAAATCGGTAAATTGAGAGAATTTTTCAGTCTGTTCAAATAAATAAACGCCAAATCAGCTCAGATTAAAGATGTTAGACGCTTCCACACTTCAGTTTTTAAAGGATCTGGCCAAAAATAATAACAAAGAGTGGTTCGCCTCCAACCGCAGCCGCTACGAGGCAGCAAAGAAAAACCTGGAACAACTCATCGAAAAACTGCTCGCCGAAGTCGGGCGTTTCGAGGAGCTCGGGAATACAAAAGTAAAAGATTGTATTTTCAGGATTAACCGCGATATCAGGTTTTCCAAGAACAAGGCGCCCTATAAAAACAATCTTTCAGCGGCAATCGGCCCCGGCGGCAGAAATTCAGGCAGGATTGACTACTACATCCATATTCAGCCTTATGGCGAATCTTTCCTTGGCGGCGGAATGTGGGAAGCGACTCCCGCCCAGCTGACCAAATACCGGCAGGAGGTCGACTATAATGCATACCAGCTCAAGAGCATCATCAATGAACCCGAATTCAGGACTTTCTTCCCGCATGTATGGGGGGAAACCTTGAAAACAGCTCCCAAAGGCTATTCCAGGGACCACCCGGAAATAGAGCTCCTGCAAAGAAAGCAACTGTTTTTCATGCATAAGTTTTCTGACAAAGAGGTGACTTCCCCCGACTTTGCAGATGAGCTCCTGAAGGGAATCAGACTTCTTAAACCTTATACTGATTTCCTTAATTACATATTTTTTGATGAGGAAGAAGAGGATTGATTGTAGAGACGCAAGGCCTTGCGTCTCTACGGACAATTAAAATAATTACCCAAAAAAACATGCAATTTTCACACCTTCATTGCCATACACAATTCTCCCTGCTCGACGGGGCAGCCGATATAAAAAAGCTGTTCAAAAAGGCGAAGCAGGACAACATGCCTGCCGTGGCCATTACCGATCATGGAAACATGTTCGGCGTATTCGAATTCGTGGCGGAAGGGCATAAGCAGGGGATCAAACCTATAGTCGGGTGCGAATTCTACGTGGTGGAGGACATGACCAGGAAGCAGTTCACCAAAGAACAGAAAGACGTCAGGTACCACCAGTTGCTGCTTGCCAAGAACGCCGAGGGGTATAAAAACCTCGTGAAGCTCTGCTCGCTCGGCTTCATGGAAGGGATGTACGGCAAATACCCGCGGATCGACAAGGACAAGATCGTCAGGCACCACAAAGGGCTGATCGCCACTACCTGCTGCATTGGAGCGCAGGTACCCAAGACCATCCTCAAAAAAGGAGAAGAGGAAGGTGAAAAAGAATTCAGGTGGTGGCTGGACCTCTTCGGAGAAGACTATTATGTAGAGCTGCAGCGTCATGAGATCAGGGAACAGCTGCAGGTAAACGAAGTATTGCTGCGTTTCGCAAAAAAATACAACGTCAAGGTGATCTGCTCCAACGATTCGCACTACGTTGACCAGGACGACTGGAACGCTCACGATATCCTTCTCTGCATCAACACGGGCGATAAGAAAAGCACGCCTTCGGCAAAGGATTTCGACGACGAGGGCGGGATCCCGAAAGGCAGCAGGTTTGCGTTCTATAACGACCAGTTCTATTTTAAGACCACCGGCGAAATGCTGGACCTGTTTAAGGACATACCGGAATCGCTCGACAACACGAACGAAATTGTCGACAAGGTAGATTTGCTGCAGCTGAAAAAGGACATCCTTCTCCCCAACTTCCCGATTCCCGACGAATTCAAAACCCATACGCTTTCGGAGGTAGTCGGCGGCAAGGAGCTTTCGGCCGATGTGCTCAACCAGTGGGAATACCTCAGGCATATCACTTTTGAAGGCGCCCGCCAGAAATACGGGACCATAGAACCGCACGTCGAGGAACGAATCAACTTCGAGCTGCAGACTATCAGAAACATGGGTTTCCCCGGTTACTTCCTCATCGTAGCCGATTTTATAAAGGCCGGTCGCGAGATGGGCGTATTCATAGGTCCCGGCCGGGGCTCTGCCGCCGGATCGGCGGTGGCTTACTGCACCGGGATTACCAATATCGACCCGGTCAAATACGACCTCCTGTTTGAGCGTTTCCTTAATCCTGAAAGAATATCGTTGCCCGATATCGATACCGACTTCGACGATGAAGGGCGCCAGAAGGTTATCGACTACGTTGTCAAAAAATACGGCTACAACCAGGTAGCGCAGATCGTCACTTACGGTACGATGGCAGCGAAGTCGTCTATCAAAGACGTAGCCAGGGTGATGGATCTCCCTCTTCCGGAGGCCAATGCACTTGCCAAGCTGGTCCCCGACAAGCCTACCTATGGCATGACGCTCCATCGCATTTTCAATGCCCCGCTTGAAGGAGACGGCAGCCTTACCCGGAAAGAGGGGATTAGCCCCGATGAGCTGGAGAATGTAAAGAAAATGAGGGTTATCGCCGCCGGCTCCGACCTGTCGGCGCAGGTACTGCAGGAAGCCCAGAGACTTGAGGGCACTGTGCGTAATACGGGTATCCACGCCGCCGGGATCATCATAGCCCCTTCCGACCTTACGGAGATCATTCCCGTCAGCACCTCCAAAGATTCCGATTTCCTCATCACCCAATACCAGGGAAAGGTAATCGAAGACGCCGGGGTGATCAAGATGGACTTTCTCGGACTCCGCAACCTGACCATCATCAAGGAAGCGCTCCGCCTGATCAAACAAAACCACAATATCGATATCGATATCGACAAGATCCCGCTCGACGACCAGAAGGTCTTCGAACTTTTCCAGCGCGGTGAAACCAACGCGATCTTCCAGTTCGAATCCGACGGTATGAAGAAGTACATGCGCGACCTGAAACCCGACCGTTTCGAGGACCTTATCGCCATGAACGCACTGTACCGGCCGGGCCCGATCGCCTATATACCCAACTTCATCAACCGGAAGCACGGGAGGGAAGAGATCACCTACGACCTGGCCGATATGGAAGAATACCTGTCCGATACTTACGGCATCACGGTTTACCAGGAGCAGGTGATGCTGCTTTCCCAGAAGCTGGCCGGCTTTACCAAAGGTATGGCCGACACCCTGCGTAAAGCAATGGGTAAAAAGCAGATCGAAGTGCTCAACAAGCTGAAAAGCGCGTTCATGGAAGGAGGTAAGGAAAGAGGGCACGACGCCAAAAAACTGGAGAAAGTATGGACCGACTGGGAAGCGTTCGCATCCTATGCTTTCAACAAGTCGCACTCGACCTGCTACGCCTTTGTGGCCTACCAGACCGCTTACCTGAAGTCGCATTATACCGCCGAATATATGTCGGCCGTTCTGACCAGCTCCCTGGGGAACATCGAGAAAATTACCTTCTTTATGGAGGAGTGTAAAAACCTGTCCCTACCGGTTTTGGGTCCGGATATCAACGAATCCGACCGGCAGTTCAACGTCAATAAAAAGGGAGAGATCCGGTTTGGACTAGGCGGTATTAAAGGTACCGGCGATGCAGCGGTGGAGAGTATTATCGAGGAACGAGATAAAAACGGGATTTATAAAGACATCTTCGATTTTATCACAAGGGTCAACCTCCGGACGGTCAACAAGAAAACCCTGGAAAGCCTTGCTTATGCAGGCGCCTTCGACTGCTACGAAGATCTCCACAGGGCTCAGTTTTTCGATACCACCGACGACGACAATACGTCGTTTATAGAAAGGCTGATCCGCTATGCCAACAACTATCACAACAGCAAATCGTCGGCACAGGTTTCGCTGTTCGGCGGCCCGGGCGGAAACGACGACGATATGCTTCCCAAGCCGAAAGCTCCTTCTGTCGAACCATGGAGCGACATCAATAAGCTCCGCTACGAGCAGGATGTGGTAGGGTTTTATATTTCGGGCCACCCGCTTGACAGCTTCCGGCTCGAGCTCGAAACCTTCTGTAGCTGCACACTCGACAAAGTGCTGGATGTTCCGGAAGACCGTAAAACGCCTCTCTATTTCGGTAAGGAAATCAACATAGCCGGTATTGTAAGCAATGTTATCGACAAGACCATGAAAAACGGCAACCCGATGCGTATCTTCAAGATTGAGGACTACAGCGGAGGCATCGAAATGCTGCTCATGGGCGAAGAATTTGTAAAATTCGGCAACTATATCGAAACCGGGCGCTTTCTCTATATCAAAGGCAAGGTACAGAACCGCTGGCGGAACGAGGACCAGTTTGAATTCAAGCCCCTTAGCATTTCTCTCCTGACTGAGCTACGCGATAAGATGTGTAAGCAGGTCAGCATCAGGATGACGCTCGACCAGGTCAACCCGTCGTTCGTGGAGGAGCTATACCAGACCTTCGGGAACCATCCCGGGAAATGCAGGCTCATGCTTTACGTTGCCGATCCCGAAACCAGGATGGAAGTGCAGATGATGTCGAAAGTATTCAGCGTATCTCCGGATAATGTGCTTTTAAAATCACTTGAAGAGGATTATGGCGTGAGGGTGTCGTTGAATTGAGCTTCACGCTGAAAACTCCATTTCAAAAAGCGCACCGCCTGTTTCCGGGTCATTCTGAAAACTGTAAACTGCATAAAGCTGCTCGGCCTGGATACGGATCAATTGCATCCCGAACGATTGCTCCGATCCGGGAAGCACCGGGGAAAAACCAGGGCCATTATCGGCCACCATAAAGTGTATGCGTTCTCCTTCCTGCCGGCATATCACCTTCAGTTGCGGCGAAGGATGGCCGGGAAAAGCATATTTGCATGAATTGGTGACCAGTTCGTTGAGGATCAGCGCTACCGGAAGCGCCCTGTCGGGATGGAGAAAAATAGCTTCTATTTCGAGCTGCCTTTCTACCCGCTCATACCCGGAAACTTCCAGGACGTGATCGGTCAGCAAGGTGAAGTATTCCGGCAGAAAAACCTCGGCTCCCTGGTCTCTGCTATAAATCCCCTTCTGAAGCAACGCGATAGACTGTACGCGCAATTCACTTTCGAGAAGCGTTGCCTTCGCCTCGGGGTCGCTCAAAATGCCCGAATTCAGCTGGAGCATATTGCTGATCATCTGCAGGTGGTTACGGATACGATGCCCCTGTTCGCGCACCAGGTGGGCATTTAACTCTCCTAATTTCTGATTCTTTCGGTAGAGTCGGTAAAAAAAAACTGTAAAAACACCTGTGAGACAAAGTACTGCCAAGAGCAGGTAATTTAAGTAATGTTGAAGTTTTATCTCATTTTGCTGTGCGGCAAGCGCCGCGTCTTTCCTTTCAGACTCATATTCGACATGGAGCCTGCGAATAACGCTGTCACGCTGTATACCCAGCCGCTCAAACTCCACCTCCGACCGCCGTTTCTGGTATTCATAAGCTTCCTTCCATTTCCTGGTCTTTTCAAAATACTTTCTGAATGCTTCATTCAAACCAACCGTAAGATCGGTTTGCGGCGAATGTATCGTCCGATATAACGAATCAGCTTTATCAAGCACACGCCTGGCTTCTGCATAGCGATCGAAATAAAGATAAGCTTCTGCCGTACGAAAGAGATTTGAAGTCTGGTTCGTGACATTCTTCAGATCGAAGAACAGCTTCTGCGCTTTTTCAAAATAGACAAATGCTTCTTCCGATCGCTGAGATGCCAGCAATTTACCGAGCCTGTGGCTAGTTTCAGCCATCCCTTGCAAATCGTCAAGCCCGGTAACGATAGATTCTGCTTTTTTCAAATAACTTGTAGCCCTCGGGTAGTCTTTTTTTATCCAATAGAGATCACCTATATTACCATATGCAGAAAATAACCCTTTGTCCGAACCCGCACGCTTAAAGATTTCTTCTGCCTTAAAAGCTCTCTGCAGCGCGCTGTCATACCTCCTTAGTCGCTGGTCGCTTTCGGAAAGGCGCATATACAGCCTCCCTGTTTCCCACGAATCGCCCAGGGGTTCCAGGATCCGTAGTGACCTGATAAAATATTCTTCACCAAGCGTCAGGTTAGCAGCGTTAGTATATACTTTCCCGTAAAGGTAGTAGGCTTCGGCCAGCAGGGAAGAATCCTTTTTCAGGAGCGCTTCCGCCTCTGTTTCCTTCGCTTTTGCAAGCCTCTGAGGATCCAGCTGAAAATTGGAAGGCACCCCCTGTCCGACTGACGGGATCGCCGCAATAAGCATAAGCAGAATGGAGAAATATACCTGGAAGCGCATCTATGTCTAACGAGAAAAATCCCGACAATATAAACTAGGCTTTCGATCTTGTTTTTATAAGATAGACCCTATCGATCAGACGCTTACGAGCGCTTGCCGACAAATTGACCAAATGTCCGGTCTCCCCTATTTCCACACCATCCTCGCGTATCGAGCGGATATGCTTTTTGTTCAGGACCAGGGAAGGTTTCAGGATGACCAGGTCAGGATGCTCAAAAAAATGCAATATATCGCCGAGGTTTGTGCCGATCATATACGGGCTTTCGCCTGTGCTTACCGTATGCACGGATACGCTGCGCCTCTCGGCCTTTATGTAGAGCAGTTCGCCGAAAGGGATCCGGGTAAGGTGGCCATTTACCCTGATGTAAAAGCATTCGGGAAACGCTTCCTGCTCCTTTGCTTCTTTAAAACGGTCGTAGTTCAACTGTATCTGAGTCAGCAACTGAAATTTGTGATAAGGTTTTACGATATAGTTGGACGACCTCGTCTTTTCCACACCCTGCGGGGGCGTCGTATGCCCGGTTAGGAACACAAACGGGATCTTGTTCAGCTCGCCCAGCCAGTTGGCCAGCTCGATGCCGTCGCGGTTATCGATATGCCCGAGCGAGATATCGATAATAGCAAAATCAGGCGTATTGTTCCTGTAGGATTTCAAAGCATCCTGAAGAGAACGTACGTGAGCGGTGATGTTGTGACCGGCTTGCTCCAGATCCTCCCGCAATCTGCCCGCCATCAACAAGTCGTCTTCTACTATTAGAATATTCATAAATATATGAAGAGGGTAACGACAAATTCTCCGGAATTCGCCCATCGGTTACTTTTCATTCGTTAAAATACCAAACTATCCCGATATTCAGATAGGGGTTTACTTTTTTCAATTCCTGGAGAAGTTTTCGCTGGTTATGCAAATAAAAAAATAATCCTATTTCGTACAACGTTTGGCATTCAAAATAAAATCCAGCCTTTCTCCTTCCTATGCCTAAGAAACAACGCTAATTCACAAGTCATTTACCGTCTACCTGCTACACAGGAAACTCCATCTTAAACAATAGCCCACCGGATCGCGGATCATTCTCAAAACTATAAACCGCGTAAAGCTGTTCGGCCTGGGTACGGATAAGCTGCATACCGAAAGAGGAACCTGACTGGGTGTCGCCTAACCTGAGATTGAAGCCGTTATCGGCTACTTCAAGCAAAGCTTTCCGGTCGTTCCTTCGAAGCCCTATTCGGAGAAAAGGAGAAGAATGACCGGGAAACGCATACTTGGAGGCATTCGTAATCAACTCGTTTAGAATCAGGGCCAAAGCAAGCGCAGCTTCTATTCTTAGCTCAACCGGGTCAAGATCAACCTCCCTGGAAACCCTGATATAACCGCATGCATCCAAAGACAGTTTCACCAACTCCTGTCCGTAGCCCGAGAAATCAACCCGGCCATCATTACCCCCCTGCTTGCCGGAATAAAGCTCTTTGGAGTAAAGCTCTTTTTGCAAGAGCGCAATAGCCTGAAGCCTCAGGCGGCTTTCCTCGATAACAGCCAGCGCGCCTTCGTCTTTAATTTCGTATGACTGGAGCGAGAGCAGGTTGGCAGCCATCTGCAGGTGATTTTTCATTCGATGACTTTGCTCATCGACTAGCCGGGCATTCTGGATGCTGAGCCGGCGGTTGGTGCGATACATACGGTAGTAGAAGAAAATGATCAGTATCGATGCAACTATGATACAAACCAGGATGATATTGACCACGCGCTGAAGCTGGTAGCTTTTCACAAGTAACACCGCTCTTTCCTTTTCAAGCAATAGCTCTTTTTCAGTCTGATCCGCTTTCAGCTCCTGGTTAAGCTTCTCTACCGTTTTTGAACGATCGGCAAGAAATTGCTCTTTCTCAGCCTTTCTTATCTTTTCGGAATAGCCAAGGGCGTGTTGCAAGTCACCAGATTTTATATAATAATCCCTCCATCCTTCCAGGATAAGCAGGCGTGTTACAAAATCATTGACAGCATTCGCCTCATAATGTCTTTCCGACTCTTCAAGCCACTTCCTACCATTTACAAGCTCATCAAATTTCAGATAAGCTGTAGCCAGGTAGGCTCCTGCCTTCACACCGTTAAATAATTGTGCCTCTTTCCTGTTCAAATCTACCGATCCCTGCAGATACCCGATCGATTCACGCTCGTCGTTTTTGAGTTTAAGAACACCCAGTTTTAAAAATGTGTGAGCCATGCCCGCCTGATCTTTCATTTCAGTAACCAGATCCAGAGTCTTTTGATAATAATACATACTACTATCATAGAGTTTACGATTCGCTCGCCGGTCCGACTCCCATACCCCTTCGAATACCGTCCCTATCGCAAGATAGGCCGGATTCAACCTTTCTGCATCATTTAGCAGCAGCGCCATCTCAATCGCCTTTTTACTATAATTCATTGCTTCCGGGAAATGTCCCTGTGAAGCTTCATTTTCACCTAAGCGGGTAAGCAGCCTTGCCATCTTCGACGAATCTTTTAGCATCTCCTGGATATGCAGCGATGACAGGAAAAATCGCTGCGACGAGCGGTAATCTCCCGCCATCGCATATACCTTTCCGTAGAGGTAATAAGCTTCAGCCATCAAAGAAGAATCCCTGGCAGCAAGCGCCCTGGCTTCTGTATCCTGGGCATAGGTCAGCTTCTCCTGGTTTAACGGGAAAGTCGGGTCATGCTGCGACCATGATACGTGACAGCAGAGCAGTGTTAATACAACTACTAAAAACAATCTCCATCTGCTATAATGCATCCTTTGGGAGATTTCTAGATTTGGTTTTGACCACGTTTAATTTCTCGATCAGCAGCTTCCTGGCTTTCACAGACAAGCTTACGCTTTGCTTTCTATCTCCGGCTTGCAACTCTACCTCGTTCCCGCTAATTGCCTTTATATAATGGTGGTTAATAATAAATGAAGGTGGCAGAGAGAGCAGCAGCGGATGGGTAAAAAAACGCGATATATCGCCCAGGTGCGTACCGATCACATAAGGATTGCCCCCCGTTGAAATAGTGTGTACGATTACCTTACCCCTGTTGGCTTGCACATACAACAGCTCTTCAAAACGTATCCGCTTGTAGTCGCCGTTGACATGCAGGTACAAACTGTCGGGAATTTCCCGCTGCTGCCGGCCTGCCTGGTTTTCCCAGAAGCGATCCTGTATAAGCCTTACCTGCAACAGAAACTGTTCTTTATCATAAGGCTTTTTGATATAGGCATACGATTGGGTAAAAGCCGCTTCGGCAGGAGGAGAGTCCCGCCCCGAAAGGAACAGGAAAGGAATGTGCAGGAAGTCGCCGATCCAGTTGGCCAGCTCAATGCCATCCTTGTTTTTATCGCCTCCCAGGGAAATATCGAGTATGGCAAAATCCGGCGCGTTTTTCCTCAGGCTTTTGATGGCTTCCGAAAGCGACCTGGCGCAGGCCGTCACCTCGTGGCCGGCTTCTTCCAGGTGTTTTTTCAGTAATCCGGAGGTAAGTAAGTCGTCTTCAACGATGAGTATTTTCATGTCTTCTACGCTGTAGAGAAGAAAAGGTTTGCTACAAAAATAGCATATCCGGTTACTATTTACCAGCTTACGGGCAGCCCGGCAGACCCGATCTGCCCTCCCGCCTTTTTTATCGCTACAGCATATACGTCAAAAATCCGAAAGAACGGTATAAATGTCGGAAGGATCTTTCGATTTGTCGGATAGCGAAAGTGTCGCTGTACTTCTATACCGGCCTCAAAAAAAATCTGAAATAGTCGAAAAAAATCTCTACGCAGCCTGCTGTTATGTCGGAAAGGAAGGGAGAATTGTTGGAAGGGGGTGGAATGGGAGAGTGCCGCGATACTAATATTGAGCTTCGTTCAACGTCCGGCGGGACGATTTGTATAATTAAACATTCAAACTCTTACATTCATGCAAGCCCCCTCTTTCCTCGCTCTATTCTTTACCATTGTATTAGCAGCAGGCATTGCTTCCTGCAAAGGCCCGGAAGGGCCGCAAGGACCTGCAGGAGCTCAGGGCGTTGCAGGAGCCCCCGGAACCCAGGGGCCGAAAGGCGACCAGGGCAATGCCAATGTGGTGACAAGCGGCTGGTTCAAACCGCAATGGAACGCCTACGATTGGACAATACCTCCTTCCAACTCACGGTGGATCAATTACCAGGTCTATAATTCCGGTAACAGCCTTTTTACGGAGGAAGCTATCAATACAGCTTCCATTCATACGTATATCAAATACCAGGCACTCGTAGGAGCCACCCAGGGATACGAACTCACGGAAAACATCACGGCAAATCCCTACGCTACTTCTTATATAAAAATCCCCGGACGCACTACCAACGCTTATAATGATTTTCTACCGGGTAATTATTCTTCCCGCTGGGGCAAAAACCTCTATATCCCCTGGTTCGAAATAGACGTCCGTGTTTACAACGAGGACAAATTACTATGGGAGATTTCACCCGATATGTCGGGAAAAAGCACCGAGTTTTATCTCGACCTGGTCAAAGACTATCCACAAATCCGCCACGTCATCGTCTACGGCAACCCCGCCGGACGGACAGCGGATATCAACTGGGACAACTACGAGGAAGTAAAAGAAGCCCTCGGGCTGGAAGACTAATACTTAACTCCTTTACAAACAATAAACAAAAAGTAAAATAATGAAGCGTAATTCTATTCTACTGTTTTTACTGGGATTGCTTTTGACGGGCCTGCACGGTTACGGTCAGGCTCCCGAGAATGATGATTACACCGGGGCGGTAGCGCTTGATGTGAATCCTGACTACGAGTCGACACATTTCAATGCCGGCACTACCGTAGGCGCAACCCAAAGCCCCCAGTCGAGTTGCACAACTTTTAACGCGCATGACGACGATGTCTGGTATAAATTTAAAGCTTCAAAGGGCTCGCATATTATAAGGCTGTGGAATATTACGCCGGGAGAGGGTAGCTATACAGCACCTGGAATAGAAGTATTCAAAAGTGATGAAAATCGGTTGACAGAACAAATCCTTTGTGCGTACATAGGCGGTACATTCCCCAAAAGAGGAGAAGCTGTTTTGGTAGGGCTGACAGTAGATGAAACTTATTTTGTCAGAGTCTATGGTTATAGTTCAGGCCATCGTATCAACTTCAATATTTCAATCCTGACACCGCCTAATCCGCCCGCTAACGATGAGCCTGCTGACGCGACACCGCTAACAGCCAACGCTGGTTACGATCCTGTCAATAGCAGGGCCGGCACTACTGATGGAGCCACCCAAAGCGCTCCGGCCGCTTGCACAAACGTCAACTCTAATGATGACGACGTATGGTATAGGTTCACTGCAACCCGGGCTTCCCACATCGTGCGCTTATCTTCAATTTCCCTGGCCTATGGCAGCTATCGTCATAGCAGAATTGAAGTTTTCACAAGCAATGCGGGAGGGCCTGACGAAAGAATTCTCTGTAGCAGCAGCGATGCTACGATACACGAAGGGCTGTTGACAGGGCTTACTGTAAATGATACGTATTTTGTCAGGGTATATGCGCAATACAGCTTCGACGGAATAGGGGATCGTATCAACTACGACATATCAATCCTGACGCCGCCTAATCCGCCCGCTAACGATGAGCCTGCCGGTGCCAGGGTATTAACGGTGAACCAGGACTACACCTGTACAGAAGCCATTGCCGGCACCACTGAGGGCGCCACCCAAAGCGCTCCGGTCGCTTGCACAGGCGTCAACTCCAATGACGACGATGTCTGGTATGAGTTTACTGCGACCCGGGCTTCACACATTGTACGCCTGTCGTCTGTTTCCCTGGCTTATGGCGACTACCGTGCTAGCAGAATTGAAGTTTTCACAAGCAACGCGGGGGCACCCGGCGAGAGAATTCTATGCAGCAGCGCTGCTAACGCAATACACGAAGGGCTTTTGACCGGGCTTACCGTAGATGATACGTATTTTGTCAGGGTATATGCGCAATACAGCTTCAACGGAATCGTGGACCGTATCAATTTTAACATCTGTTTGCTCAGCCCGGTGTATCCTCCGGCCAATGATGAATATACTGGCGCAGAAGAGCTAACGGTGAGTGAAGACGATACATGCACAGAACCTGTAGCTGGCACCACCGACGGCGCCACAAAGAGCGCCCAGGCAGCCTGTAAAATCTTTGACAACGACGACGATGTCTGGTATTCCTTTACTGCTACAAACCAGGCGCATACGGTTAAGCTCTCGGACATTGCCATAGCCTACGGTAACAACCGCGCTTTTACAATAGAGGTACTCCGTAAGACCGGGGATACCCCTGGCGAGCTCATTCTTTGCGAATCGGCATCACAGTCTCATGAAGCCCATGTTGCAGGGCTCGCCATAGGAGAAACCTATTTTGTGCGAATATACGCCTTGCATGCCCTTAGTGGCATCGCTGACCGCATTAATTTCAAAATCTGTGTCGTCACTCCGGCCCTACCGGCCAACGACGAATGCGCCGCTGCCGTCGATATCTCCAACGGCACCCAGGCAGCAGGCACGACCAACGGCGCTACCGAAAGCCTCTCCGGCGGTGCCTGCTCACCGGGCTATGCCTATGATGTTTGGTACAAAGTAACGCCTGTCTCGTCCGGCGCTCTGACAGTCAATGCTCTTACCAGCGATTTCGACCTGGTGCTTGAGGCATTTACAGGTAGCTGCGAAGCGCTTACCTCTGTCGCCTGTAAAAATGATGGCGTCGGGAGCGAAAGCCTGACCATTGCTGATGCCGTAGGCGGAACCACCTATTACTTCCGGGTTTACAACTACACCCCTGCGGCCGCGCGGGTAGCCGCCGAAACCGGCAACTTTACAATCCGAGTAAACGGCGACGCCCTTCCCGTCACCCTCGCCTCTTTCAAAGCTTCACCTACTGAAGGTAATTCCGTCCGTCTCGACTGGACTACCACAGAAGAAGCCAACGCCAGCCACTTCGACATAGAGCACAGCCTTAACGGAAAAGAGTGGAGCAAAATCTGGGAGATAAAAGCTGCAGGAGCTCACACAGCACTCAAGTCATACACCTATATCCACACCAATCCTTCACTATCTATGAACTACTACCGGCTCAGATCGGTAGACTTCGACGGCTCTTTTAGCTACAGCGCTATCGAGAGCATCAGGTTGAAAGGCGCCGCAAAAAGCCTGACAGCATACCCCAACCCGGTTTCCGACAGGTTGTACTTGAATCCCGGTAAGCCTGGAAATGTCAGGAGCATACAGCTATACAACGCTTCCGGAATTGAAGTAAAGGTAACGCCGGATGCTACTAAAGAATCGCTGGATGTGAGTCATCTGCCGGCGGGTGTTTACCTGCTGAAGGTCGATGGAGCCAATGGGGTTTCGGAGACCTTCCGGGTAGTAATCAGCAAGTAATCCGGTCACTGTAGCTCCCCCTGCTGTTCTCCTGCTTTCGTCTTAAATAGCCCGGACGGAAGAGGAGAAGGCAGGGGGATTCTTTATGCTTTTGCCTTATAACCCCAACCTGCCGAAAAGCGCTGGTAGTGTTGGCCTGGACTAGCTTAACTTATCCACACAATCGCCCCTCACAAGGCATTTTATCAAACAATAAAATCCAGATAATTCTCCCTCCCGACAACAGAAAAACTTGCACTGGGGTATGCCGATCCAAATTGAGACGGGACCTTCGTTTTTTCACTTCCCCATTTGTACTCAAATGCTCTTAGTATCCCGCTTTCTTCTTCCATCCGGTCTATTTCCTGTTGCGTATGGGTACGCCAGAAATAGCCTTCCACGGCTCTCTGCGAATTCCGGGTATCCCCCGCTCTTCCTGGTTTCCACGAGATTCTCAACGACTGAAAACTCACCCTGAGAGAACGGGAACATTTGAAAGGTGTACATCCGGCCTACAAGCGGCTCCCCAATCTGGTTGTTAAGCTCGAAAGCCGAAGACCCCGAAGCAATGATCCTGAGCCCTTCGATCGTATCGATCATGAGCTTCATTTTTCTGCCTATATCCTGGATCTCCTGGGCCTCATCAATGATCAGGAACCGGATTTCTCTGATAGTCCCCCCCTCACCGAAACACCACATTCCCGAACAGCAGCTTCCCATTCTCCCAAAAACCCCTGAAAAGGGGGTTATCGGCCATATAGATAATTTCTCCCTTACCTATTTCCTGCACGCCGATGATCAGCGTATTTTTCAGGCGGGGCTTTGCCTTTTCCCCAACAAATCCGCCGCGATACGCGTTGCTGCCCAGATATCCCACATTCCACCCTTCCGTAAGATACTCAAGGTCGTAAACATTCCGTACCGACGAATAGTAGGGCCGGCCGGCATAGCCATATCCTACCGGGTGGGTCGTATCCAGCGTCACTTCGAATATACCCCCCAGCGACTCGCTTCTTATCGATTCCCTGCTCTTGTCGGCATAGGGCTTTAATAAGTCTGCAGTTTCAAACTTGTCGCCCGGCTTCCGCTTCAGGTGAAATCCTTTCCTTCCGGCAAAGGCTTCCAATGCACGTTCCATCGCTACCAGCTTCCCTCCTTTCGATACCCAGTCGCTGAGCTGCGACATCCGTTGGTCGGTAAGCAGTGAAATATAGTTACCGTCGGCCAGGACCAGGACATCCAACTGATCGAGGTTTACCTGGTCAAAATGGTCCTTATCCACGACGATCAGCGGGTATCCGAGCTCCCGGTCGAAAAAATGCCATACTGCCCCGAATGCTGTGGGCGATATGGAAGCCCCTGCCAGCAGGGCCGCTTTTACGGGCCTCATCACAGTCACCCGGTCGGAGCCCAGATCTATCCCTTTTGAAACCAGACCGGTAGTAACCGGTAGCAGATCTACTTCATGCTTCCCTGCCAGCCCGGTTATTATTTTGTCGAATCCTTCTCCTAAGCCCCCGTTGCCCGCCCGTGTAATGACAAGCGTACCGGGTAGAAAATTTTCACCTGCAATTTCAAAGCCGGAATTCGCAGTCCGGACTACGATTTTATGATTCAGCAAATCGCTCAGAAAACGAAGATCACGGGCGCCTTCCCACCGCGCAAGATAGGCGTAGGCTTTTAAAGAAGAGGGAAGAGCAGCCCTAACCGGGGAAATATTGGCACTCCCCGCTCTTTTTTGCTCAAGTCCGAATGTCGGTATGCCGAACACATAACCCAATGCCCAACTGGTGATATCGTAGGTCAGCGAATCTTCCAGCGACGGGCTGCTTTCCATCAATACTTTCAACAGCCTCGACCGCGCCTGGTAGGCCGGTATGACCAGGTCTTCAGGGTCAAATGAGATCTTTGCCGTTTTATCCGACACCAGGTCTGTTACCTGTGCCGTAAACTTCTCTCCTGACCTCCCGTACGAAATCCCCTGCTTATCCAGGAACCTCGTCAGGGCATTCGCAGCAGCTTCAAACCCTTTTGTTTTTACCAGGTAAGTGCGGTACTTACCCGCCGGGTCCTCCCTGCCCTTCTTAAAAAAAAGCTCAAACTCGAAAAGCACTTTTTCCTTATGCGCTGCAAGCGCATATAACGTGGCATGGCCGGCCGCTACATGATGCATGATCCGGTCTTTAAGGGTAATCGTGTCGCCCGCTTCCGGACGGGCCAGTGCCAGGCCGGCCCTGCCTCCCCCTGCCTGCTCATAGGTCATACCAATGGCTCCGTTAAAGGTCGGCCAGGTATCGCCGTAGCTGGGATAAAACAGGTCATAGCTGGTTTTGGTGAAGTACAGCCAATTGTTCTTATCGAAATATTTCCTGTTATACTCTCCCACAATATGGTTGAACTCCCGCTGCCAGGGAGTAATATCTTCGTGAAAAGGCTTGGCTGCCGGCGGGAAATAATAGGTGCTGCCGGCGCCCATTTCGTGAAAATCGGCATGCAGGTGGGGCATCCATTGGTTGTAAAGCGCTGCCCGCTGCTGCGATTCTTTCTGCACCTGCCATGCCCAATCGCGGTTCAGGTCAAAAGCGTAATGATTATATCTCCCTCCGGGCCAGGGCTGTGTGTGCTCTCTCGCTACAGAAAGCCTGTCGGGATGCGCCCCGGCCACCTGGGTGTACCAGTTTACATACCGTGAATGCCCGTCAGGATTGGAACAGGGATCAATAATCACGACCAGGTCTTCCAGTAAGGACCGGTCACCTTTCAGCAGGTTGTAAGCCAGCTGCATAGCTGCCTCCGAAGAAGCCGCTTCGTCGCCATGAACATTATAGCTCAGCCAGGCTATAACCGGCCGTGCCCCCGACCCCCTCCGGGTCTCCGCCTGCGAAAGACCGGTTTCCGCCAGGTGGGCTTTCCTGATATCCTCGAGCCGGCTTATATTGTTTGCCGAGCTGACAATACAGATCGCAAGCGGCCGGTCTTCATAGCTTCTGCCATATTCTACTAACCTTACACGGTCGTGGTGACTATCGGCCAATTGCCTGAAATAATCCAGGATACGATGATGAAAAGTAAACCTGCTTCCGGGCTCGTACCCCAGAAAACCGGCAGGAGAGATTTCCTGGGCATACACTCGGCCCATACACGTCGTCAGAAGAAATGCAGCAAAAAGAAAAGATCTCTTCATTTGGTTCAGTTTATTGATATAAAGTATCCTTCGCACGTATAGTTACAATATAATCAAAAAGATACCAGCCCAGGAATATTTTTTAAAAAAATATGTGACTCCCTCCCGTGCCGATAGTCTCAAGAAAAGAGACAAATGATATCAAACATTAGGTTTATTACGAAAACGGATATCCTTGACGACCGACCTGGTGAATAAAATACCATAAGTCTGAAGAGATAGAAAACTGTACCGCACTATTTTTACTGCAGCCATAACAAAAAGCCCGGCTTTGTTATGGCTGTATTGTTTTCCGGGGACCGGCTACAGGTAAGAACAGGATTGACTCCATATCAAAAATTGCTAATATTTCCAGATTTGTTACCAATCCATCCAGAGGAAATAATTAAAATATGAATACCACGACAAAACGGGGAAAAGCCGGGATTTTATGCCTTCTGGCACTCTTCGGAGCGGCTGCATTCGCTGCTTTTATGCATTTTGCTCCTTCCGGCAAGCTGAAGCTGGAGCAGGGAAGCCGCATTTCCCTTATCGGTGGGAATCTCGGATCGAGAATGATCAACTATGATCACTTCGAAACTGAGCTTCAGCTTCGAAATCCATCTGTCAACCTAGTGATGAGGAATATGTGCGACGGAGGCGATACGCCCGGTTTCCGGCCGACACCCAACCGGAACAACCCATGGGCTTTTCCGGGAGCGGAGAAATTCCAGACCGAGTTTGCCAATAATTCCCACAGCGAAGGCCATATGGAGACCCCCGATGAGTGGCTGACCCGGCTTAAAACGGATATTGTCCTGGGGTTCTTCGGGTTCAGCGAATCTTTCCAGGGTGAGGCAGGGCTGCCGGCCTTCAAAGGGGAGCTGGATGCTTTTATAAAACATACCATATCTCAGCACTATAACGGGAAAACAATTCCTCAACTCGCCCTGGTTACCCCTGTGGCTTTTGAAGACCTGTCTTCCCAAACGGACGTTCCTGACGGGAAGAAGGAAAACGCCCGTATAGCTTTGTATGTGGCGGCTATGAAAGAAGTTGCGGCTAAGAATAAGGTGCTTTGTATCGATGCGTTCACCCCCTCCAAAAAATGGTACGACGCCTCGAAGGAGAATCTGACGATCGACGGGTGCCAACTGAATGACGCCGGCTACCGGAAATTCTCCCTTTTCCTGGCCGATCAGCTTTTCGGAACAGGCAGCTCCGGAAACGAAGCCAACCGGCAGTTGGTTTATGACGCGGTGATGGAAAAAAACTGGATGTGGCATCATGACTACAAGATCCCCAACGGCGTTCACGTGTACGGGCGCAGGTTTAATCCCTTCGGGCCTGACAACTATCCCGCCGAAATTGAAAAGACACGACAGCTGACTGCGATCAGGGACCGCGCGATCTGGTCGGCAGCCGGGGGTGAGAAGCTTGACCTGGAAGCGCTGGACAAGGATACGCGCGCTCTACCCGAGGTCAAAACCAACTATAACCCCGAAAAAAACGGTAATCTGACCTATCTATCAGGAGAGGAGGCGTTAGCAGCTCTGAAAGTCCCTGAAGGATATAAAATAGAGCTTTTTGCTTCGGAGAAGGAATTCCCGGATCTGGCCAAGCCTATGCAGATGTCGTTCGACAATAAAGGAAGGCTTTGGGTAGCGGTGATGCCCACCTATCCTCATTACCGCCCCGGCGACCCGAAACCCAACGACAAGATCCTGATTTTTGAAGACACCGACGGCGACGGGAAAGCCGATAAGCAGACAGTTTTTGCCGACGGGCTGCATCTTCCGGTAGGCTTCGAAATAGAGGCCGAAGGCGTGTATGTCTCACAGGGTACCAACTTTATCAGGCTTACCGATACCGACGGCGATGGTAAGGCCGATAAAAAAGAAATATTGCTGAGCGGCTTCGACGACCACGATACGCATCATAATATCCATGCCTTCTGCGCAGACCCCTCCGGGGCTATATACATGGGAGAAGGGGTGTTTTTGCACACAAATGTCGAAACGCCCTACGGAACGGTAAGGGCTACCAATGGCGGATTCTACCGGTACAATCCCAAACGTCGTCACCTGGAACGTACAGCCCAGCTGTCTATTCCTAATCCCTGGGGCATAGCCTTCGATCATTGGGGGCAGCCGTTTTTTGCAGAAACCTCCGGGCCTGATGTAAGGTGGATGCTGCCCGGCACCATTTTGCCCAGGTACGGCGAAGCCAATCATAAATCGGTAAACCTGATAGAAGATGCGCACAGGGTCCGTCCGACATCGGGACTTGAATTTGTCTCAAGCCGTCATTTCCCGGATGAAGTCCAGGGCGATATGCTGATCAACAATACCATCGGGTTCCTCGGCACCAAACAGCACGTGATCGAAGACGACGGAACGGGTTACAAAAGCCGGCACCGCCAGGATCTTGTGGTGAGCGCTGACCGTAATTTCAGGCCGGTAGACATGGAGTTTGCGCCCGACGGTTCTCTTTACCTGATCGACTGGCACAATATCCTGATCGGCCATATGCAGCACAATGCCCGCGACCCCCTGCGCGACCATGAGCACGGCCGGATTTACCGGATCACCTACCCTTCAAGACCGCTTGTCCGCCCGGCAGAAATTGACGGAGCGGGCATAGACGTCCTGCTCGAAAACCTGAAACTCCCCGAGTATCGTTCCAGATACCGGACCAAACGCGAGCTGCGCGGCCGCAGCGCCGCTGAAGTGCTGCCAAAGCTGACAGCCTGGGTCGGTAAGCTGGATAAAAATGACCCTCAATATGAGCACCACATGCTGGAGGCGCTGTGGGTAAGCTGGGGTTTGAATAAGATCGATCAGAACCTGCTCAGGACCCTCCTGAAAGCAAAAGACTATAAGGTCAGGGCAGCTGCGGTTCGTGCGGTACGGTACAACACCCACCAGGTAGCAGATCACGGGCAGCTTCTCACAAAGGCGGCGGCAGATGAAAACGGGCGGGTACGCCTCGAAGCCATTGCGGCCGCTTCGTGGCTGCCGGTGGCTAAAGGAATGGCAGTGCTGACCGAAGCCGGTAAACACCCGCTCGACGAATGGATGAAATATGCCTATGAGACTGCCGTGGCCCATATCAACGGGCAATCGGTAAGGCAGAAAAAGCAGGACGATCATATTAAAACCAATCTCAGGGGAAATGACCTGGCCCTGTATAACGAAGGGAAAGAGATTTACGGACGGGAAGGGTTTTGCACCACCTGCCACCAGGAGGATGGCAGAGGGCTGGCTGCATCAGGATTTCCTCCGCTGGCTGGAACCAGGTGGGTATTGGGAAATGAAACGAGGCTGATTAAAATAGCACTGAACGGGTTGCTCGGCCCCATTAAAGTGCTGGATAAGGAATACCCCGGCCAGGTACCCATGACTCCCTACAAGGGAATGCTGAACGACCGGGAAATAGCTGCTGTGCTTACCTATGTCAGGAATTCTTTCGGGAATTCGGCGTCTCCGATCCAACCGGCGCAGGTAAAGCAGGTGAGAGAGAAGACTAAGTCTTTCGAAGGGTTTTACGACCCGTCCGCACTATTGAAGGAGCATCCCCTGGAAGCAAAGTAAAAGAAAGCCGCCAGGCACAAAAATACCTCTCACACCTTACTTCAGGGCCCGTAGTCCCGGTTTATCCCGTGACATTAGGAAAAATGTATTTGAGATATACGAAAGAAGTCTTAGTATTGCATTCCCAAATACATAAGTTAACAGGCCCAAGTCAAGTACTGCCCCAGCTAACCAGTACACCAACTAACCACCACCCATTTAAATGAATAAGAGATTTTGCCTGTTTGCTATCCTGGGCTGCCTATTTTCCACACTATCAAAAGCGCAGGACGGCACAACAGCAACAACCAGAAATGACTCGGCATATATAGAAATAGTCGGCTTCGGTGCAACAGACCAGGGTCATTTGCCTTTCTGGATTCATACAAATCAATGGGGAACCATGCCCAAAACGGGAAACGGCGGAGGGCTCAGGGTGGGTTGGAAAGGAACCTATGGTCAAAAAAAGAACGGCCTCCGGTTTACGGGAGGCATAGAAGCAGTCGAAAATATAACAAAAGAGGCCCAGTTCCTGCTCCCCGAAGCCTATGCAGGTTTTCGCCTCGGTGCTTTTGAACTGTTCGCCGGCCGTAAAAAGCAGGTTGTTGGTCTTGCCGACAGTACGCTCGGTACGGGTCAGTATGCCGTATCTCCCAACGCGATGCCGAATTTCCGTGTCCAGTTAGGTGTATTCGAGTATACCAACGTACCGTTCACCAACGGGTGGCTTCAGTTTCTGGGCTTTTATTCCGACGGGCTCCTGGATCGTAACCGCCCGGTTGCTACCGATCTTAAATTACATCAGAAACAGCTGTATCTGCGCCTCGGAAATCCTGAAGGCTGGCTGAGGCTCTACGGAGGGTTCAACCACCAGGCGCAATGGGGAGGAAAAAGCCCCTACTACTACAACGAGCAAGACCCGGACGACAAGCAGATGCCTGCCTCGTTCGATGCCTACCTGGCTACCGTTTTCGGGATCCGGGGCTCCAAAGCTGCCAGGACTCATTTCGACTCCACCAACAGGATAGGCAACCATCTCGGCTCTATCGATGTAGGAATGGAAATAAAGTCATACGGAGCCAACATCCTCATATACAGGCAGAGTGTTTATGAAGACGGCTCCCTCATCAGGCTGACCAACATTGCAGACGGTCTGAACGGTGTCAGGATCAGGAAAAACAATATCTACGGAAGCGCGATAGAAATTCATGAAGCCGTGCTGGAGTTTCTTTACACCAAAAGCCAGGGTGGCCCGGAGTTCGATATGAGTGACGCCAGGAAACTCGGCCGCGACAACTACTTTAATAACTACCAGGTCAGGGACGGCTGGTCGTACATGATGCGCACCGTCGGCACCCCGTTTATTACACCGGGAGTCGACACCCAGCACCTGGGCCAGCGCTTTCTATACGGCGATTCTTTTACCAATAACAACCGCGTATGGGCCCTCCATCTCGGATTGAAGGGAGGAATTCTAAATAAACTGATCTGGTCGACAAAACTATCCTATTCGCGTAATTTCGGCGTCTATGACCTCGAAAACTCCTGGCCCCAAAACGGCCTGTCCCAGTTCTCAGGCCTTTTCTCCCTGTCGAGGAGGACAAACTGGCTCGGCGGGTTGACTATCGGGGGCAATTTTGCATGGGACTACGGCGATCTCTACCCTGTCAGCTACGGCGGTATGCTCAGCCTGAAGAAGCACCTTTATTTCTGATTCCCGGGTCGGGTTCTGCGATCGCCCGCTCTTACGGAAGGTTTTTACGGATGCTTTCCGCAATTCCGGCCTGCTCTTCACCGGACAGCTTCAGTTTTTTACTGAAATCCATATCCGACATACTGTTCAGCGGGATCAGGTGTACGTGAACGTGCGGGACTTCGAGGCCAACCACTGCCAGCCCGATCCGCTTGCAGGGCACCGCCTTTTCTATCGCCCCTGCGATTTGTTTTGCAAAAGCCATAAGTCCGGCATACATATCGTCATCCAGATCAAAGATATAATCGATCTCCGCCTTCGGGATCACTAAAGTATGTCCTTTGGCAGTAGGGAATGCATCGAGAAAAGCAATGTAAAGATCGTTCTCGGCAATAATATGGGCAGGGATTTCCCCGGCAATTATCCTGGAAAAGATGGAAGCCATGCTTTATATATTTTTATTTTTCTCTGTTAAGGCACAAAATTTATAAAGTTTTTCTGCTCAAAATTAAAGAAAGCGCTAATATTACAGCGATATTTTTGAAACAGGTCTGAGGTTTAGATAGTCGCCGAAGGCGACATAATGATACTTCGGAACTTGCAGTCCTGAAGAGCCTAGCAATTTTCATCATAGCCACGAATGCACGAATACAGAATTTAAAATATTTGTGCATTCGTGGCTATCAATTAAACCATTGAGAACCAACCATTTTTTAATTTTATTAGTATGAAAAAAATAGCCATGTTTACTATTGCCGGTGCATTATTGCTGGGCGTTACGCAGGTCGAGGCTCAGAAACCCGGCAAATGGGTCAAGCTTTTCAATGGCAAAAACTTCGACGGCTGGCGTACCTATAACGGAACGGGGATTTCCGATATCTGGAAAGTAGAGGACGGCGCTATGGTAATGACCACAAAAGGTGGAGGAAACCTGGTTACAGAAGGTCAATATAGCGATTTTGAGCTGGAGCTGGAGTGGAAGATCAGCGAAGGCGGCAATAGCGGTATTATGTTCCATGTCCATGAGGATCCCAAATTCAAACAGCCTTACCAGACGGGCCCCGAAATCCAGGTGCTGGATGACGAGAAACACCCGGATTCCTTTAAAGGTGCAGAAGGCAATCACAAAGCAGGTTCTCTTTATGACATGCTCCCTCCTACCAACCTGAAGGCCGTGAAGCCCGCCGGTGAATGGAACAAGGCGAAGATCGTCATTAAAAACGGTCGTGGTGAAAGCTGGCTGAATGGGATAAAAGTAGTGGATTTCCCCACAAAAGGACCTGAATGGGATAAACTGGTTGAAAACAGCAAATTCAAGGGCTGGGAAGGATTCGGTAAGTATGACAAGGGCCATATCGCATTGCAGGATCATAGCGACAAAGTATGGTACAGGAACATACGAATCAGGGAATTCAAGTAATTTCAAAACCGGTTAAACCTATGTCAAACAGACGTCACGCTGTTAAGAAAATATTCGGCGCCTCCATGGGCGCCGTTTTTTCAGGTAGCCTTTCTGCCGGAGCCTTCGCACAATGCGATTTTCCTTCCGCAAGCCGGATCAAACATTCCGTTTGCAAGTGGTGTTACAGCAAAGTCCCGCTCGAGGAGTTCTGCAAAGCCGTCAAAGAGATCGGTATTCAGTCTGTGGAACTGATGGGCCCGAACGAATGGCCGGTACTGAAAGCACACGGTCTGTATTGTGCGCTTCCCCACGGAGCAGGAAAGGGAATAGAAAAGGGTTTTAACGATACGGCTTACCACGAGGAATTGATCCGTTCCTACGAAGAAGTGATACCGCTGGTATCCAAAGCCGGCTACAATACGCTCATCTGCTTCTCGGGCAACCGTAACGGGAAAAGCGATGAGGAAGGACTCGCCAACTGTGAAAAGGGGCTGAAGCGGCTTATGCCATTTGCTGAAAAGCATAAGGTGACGCTTATCATGGAACTACTCAACAGCAAGGTCGACCATAAGGATTACCAGTGCGACCATACAGCCTGGGGTGTGGAATTATGCAAAAGAATCGGGTCGGAACGCTTCAAACTCTTGTACGATATCTACCATATGCAAATCATGGAGGGCGATATTATTCGTAATATCAGGGAAAACATCCAATACATAGGACATTTTCACACAGGCGGCGTTCCGGGCAGGAATGAGATAGACGACACCCAGGAACTGTTCTATCCCGCCATTATGCGCGCCATCGCCGAAACTGGTTATAACGGGTATGTAGGACAGGAATTTATTCCTAAAAGGGACTGGTTCGATTCTCTGAAACAAAGCATTGAGATATGCTCGGTTTAACGCCCTGAAACCAAGGCTCAGTAACAGACGCAACGCTATTCGTCCGGGTTCTTTTTTAGTATATAATCTGAAATGACAGGACGGTGATCAGAGAAAAAGACATCTCTCTGAGTTTCGAACCTTTCCAGCTCTATTTTATCCGGGTCATAAAACTGATTGTCGATCCGGATAAAATAAGGCAGGTTCCGAAAGGTAAAACCAAACCCTCTCCCTCCGGATTCAAAACTATTGGCAAGTAATTTAGAGATACGTCCGTATGCGTAGCTGTATGGCGTCTCATTGAAATCCCCGCATACCACCACCGGGTAGCGCGACTGTTTTATCCATTCTTCCAGCAGCCTGATCTGGTCGTCCCGCTTTTCGAATCCGCTCTTCAGACGTGACACAGTCTTCCTGGACTCACTTTTGAGGCCGTCCATCTCGCGCTGCTCCACAAGCTCCCGCAGATTCAGCGTCATCGACTGCAGATGTACATTGATGACTGTCAGGGTATCTGTCCCGGCTATCACATCACATTTCAGCATCCCGTTCTGGCCCCCGAAAACCTTCATTTCCCTGTTGCTCAACTTATATTTTGAGAAAATTGCCAGACCTTTTTTCACTCTCCTCTTTTTTTTCACCGGCTCGTCTGCCATCACAAACTGGCTATACCCTATTTTCTTCATAGCTCCTACGAGGTCTCCGCCCTTAGCCTCTGACTGGTGAGCTTCCTGGAAACACATTATATCCGGGTTCAGGTCCTTTAGCCACTCTATTCCCTCTCCGGAGATCAGCGATTTTTCTCCCGGCGGTGTCTTTATCCAGATTCCCAGCTGATGGATATTGTAGGTCAGTATCCTGAGGCTTTTATCGCTCACTTCCCTCTTTTCTGCCAACCTGAAAGTCCGGGCCCAGAAAGGAAAAGAGATGAGCACTATCACAAGGCTTCTCACCGCAATACGCCCTGCCCCCAGCAGGCCTCCGGCAACAATAATCAGGGTATGGGCTAACACTGCCAGTGGCAGCGACATAGTGAGGAACCCCGAAATCCAATGAGAAGACACCGGCCAGTAACACAGCGCGTAGACAAGCAGCGTATAGACACAAAATAAAAGGTGTAGCGAGCCTGCAAACTTACTTATCCAACGCATGTGTTTATTACAGATCAGGCTCCTGAAAACTGTCTTAAAAAGCGGACATCATTTTCCGTAAACAGCCTGAGATCTTTGATATCATACCTGAGCATAGCGATCCGTTCTATACCCATACCAAAGGCAAACCCGGTAAATACTTCAGGATCTATTCCGCAGTTAAGCAATACATTGGGGTCCACCATGCCTGATCCGGCAATTTCCACCCATCCCGAATGCTTGCAGATATTGCAACCTTTCCCCTTGCAGATAAAACAGGTAACGTCAATTTCGGCGCTGGGTTCCGTAAAAGGAAAAAAAGACGGCCTGAGCCTTATCTTCGACTCTTTGCCAAACATCTCCTTGGCAAAATAATAAAGCGTATCCTTGAGATCCTTGAAGCTCACATTCCGGTCGACATACAGCCCTTCTACCTGGTGAAAAATACAGTGCGCCCGGGCCGAAATCGCCTCATTCCTGAATACACGTCCCGGCATAATGCTCCTTACAGGGGGCTTTTTGTTGTTTAAAAGCCTGATCTGCACGTTGGAGGTGTGTGTCCTGAGCAGGACATCGTCTTTCCCCTGTCCTTTTTCAATAAAAAATGTATCCTGCATTTCCCGGGCCGGGTGATTATCGGCAAAATTCAACGCCCCGAAATTAAACCAGTCCGTTTCAACTTCCGGGCCGTCGACAACGTCGAAACCCATTCTCGAGAAGATCTCGGCAATGCGTTTTTTGGTCAGTGTAAGCGGGTGCAGGCTTCCATAGCTGAAAGGCGGAACCGGCAGGGTAAAGTCCGGTTCGGCTTTTGCCGACTGGCCTGCCTGTCTGCCAAGCGCTTCCGCCCATTCGTCGAACCTGTTCTGGGCCAGGTTTTTAAGATTATTCAACTCAGCACCGAATGCCCGGCGGTCTTCCTTTTGAATATTTTTAAGCTCCTCAAACAACGCAGCAACTTTCCCTTTTTTACTCAGGTATTCAAGCCTGAACGCTTCTAATTCCTCCCTGTTGCTGACAACCTGATCCTTTATCTGCTGCAGTAATTCTTTGACTCCGCTTATCATTTTTAACTATTAAATTACCCGGTTGACCGGGAAAATGGCGATTTCTTAATCTGATGGCAAATATATTCAATGTTTAAACGCACCCCTTCTTTTCCCCTGCGTTTTGTTTCCCGCAGCAGAAAAAACATCCCGCACCCACATACGTAAAAATACGTGATTTCATACGTACTATTACGCAACTTACCTGTTAGTTAAAAATACAATATACTGATTATAAGCAAATTACAAAAACAACACAGTCTTTGTCCGCTCGCTTTTGTTTCCCTAACAACCTATCTTTACGACTAACATACTCAACAATAAGGTACTCAATTCCAAACTTAACCGTACTTAATTATGAAAATTTCAGATAGCAATCCGCAAAGCACTGATGTAGGGCATACAATCCCGATACATAGTGTCAAGAACACCATTTTTTTAGCCCCGCCGGACATTGCCTGTCTGGAGGGCGAAGGCAACTACACTTATATATACACCTATTCCGGCAAAAAATATCTCGTTGCCAGAACTATTAAACATCTCCATATGTCACTGAACGAAAACAACGACTTCGTACGAATACATAAATCATACCTGATCAACACCAACCATATCGTGGATTATGTGGGGCAGGACAGAACTATTACGATGGCAGGAGGAAAAGAAGTTCTTGTTTCGCGAAGAAAATCCAGGGAAATCAACCAGATACTTTCCGCCGTACTTTAAATATCCACATCAGATACTATATACTTTTAGTGGGTTAAGTAAAACAAACAGGGGCTGCCGCTGGATCGGCAGCCGCCTGTTTAAATTTCCGTAACCTACTTCAGTTGAGCTGCCAGGATGCCGATCCCTTCCGAAAATGAATGCGGTGAGTATCCCAAATCCTTTACAGATTTATCGAGAATAAAGCCGGTCCGGGGAGGTCTCCGGGCCGGTTGCCTGAATGTCGACGAGTCGGCTTCCCTGATCAGTCCTTTGTCGAGCTTAAAGTAATCTGCCGTCATCATCGCCATATCGTAAGGAGTGAGCAGGTCCCTGCCCGAAATATTATAGACCCCATGGGTTTCTTTACGGGCAATAAGCAGGCAGCCCTGTGCAAGATCTTCCGCCAGGGTGGGCGTACGCCACTGGTCATTCACGACGTTAATGGTTTTACCTTCTTCGAGCGATTTCTTTACCCAGAGTACGATATTGCTTCTGCTCATATCGTGCGCAATACCGTATACCAGTACGGTCCGGGCTATTGCCCAGCGGATAGGTGCGCTCATTACGGCCTTTTCTGCCGCATATTTGCTCCAGCCATAAAAACTCACGGGGTTAGGCACAGCGTCTTCCCCGTAAGGCCCCGCCAGCCCGTCAAATATAAAATCGGTTGAAAGATGCAATAAAAATGAATCATGCTCCGCACAAGCTTTCGCCAGCAATTCGACTGCGGTGACATTCTGCTTCCAGCAATCCTCTTTTTCTGCCTCGCACTGGTCGACGTTAGTCATAGCGGCGGTATGAATGACTATATCCGGGCGGGCCTTTCCGAACACTTCCCTGATCTGCTCCTCGTCCGTAATATCCATCTGCAAGTAGGAATACCCTTCCTTCCCCGGAAGCCTGTTGGCTCCCCGGGCGGTAGCTACTGTATGTACCGAAGCATCCTGCCGCAGCACGTCGATCAGCTTCTGTCCAAGCAGGCCATTGGCGCCCGTCACTAAAACCGTTTTTTTACCCTGGTTCGTTGTCAATATTGATAATTGAATTTTTTAGTAATCTTTTTCTTTTTCCAGACCCTTGCTTTTTCCTGCCACGATATTCCTCTCTACGGGGTCAAACGTAATTTTCAGCCCGTGATCTATCCCGCCTGAAACATTTTCCACAGTAACACTCGCCTCCGCCGACTGCCATACCTTCTTTACATCAGACGATTCAGCCGTCGGCCCGAAACGGGAAGTAAAATACCATCCCGATATTTCCCAAAGCTGGTCGGCCGAGGATTTTCCATTAAGGAAAACATCCACTACTATCTTTCCGACGAGCTGCTTATCCGAAAAATGATAGTATACATCTATGGTTTCCAGCTCTTTGGTGTCATGGGTATACCCTATCTGCAAAGGCAGCTCTTCGAATACTTCGAATGTTTCTGTTATCTGCACCTTTTCCCGGGAATCGTTGAAAGACACTCCTCTGAACAACCCGTCCTGGTAGTCGCCCAATATCAGTTCCCACAGCTTATATTCCTCGCTCTCCCGCAGGTTTTGGGAGAGCTCCGTCACATCGTTCACTTCCTCGTTTCCGGAGCCGGCCCGTTCGGTACAGGCTATGGCGCAAAAAATAAGCAGCCACAAAAGGCCCGATGAGGTGATGATAGTATTTTTTCCAGACATCGCTTTTATATACAAATCTTCCCGGGTATTCTTTCCCTGATCCTCTCCCCTTTTACGGATCCGGGTTTCCCTTTCCACAAAATTCCGAAAGAAATAGCTCATGTACAACGGGAAGTGTCAGAATTCACGTGCGACAGAGAAAAAAAGCCTGCGCTCACCCTCGGCGTTAAACGAATAGTTGAGCCGGTACACAAGGTTATAAAATGTAACGAAATCAAGACCGACTCCCGCACCCGACAAAAGCTTGTTCCCCAGTCTGCTGTTGCTCCATTCCGGGACCTTATTCCGTATGTAGCCGGCGTCGGCAAAAGTATTGATATAGAGTGCAAGCGGTATGGTGCCGAACTGCCTCGGGAGCCATTTAATGACCTTTTGCGTTTCGAAAAGCCTGTATTTAAATTCGTTTTGCACGATACCGTAATGCTGCCCGTCTACCACATAAAGCTCGTATCCGCGCACCAGGTCGAGCCTGTAGCCGAGCCCTACCATATTGACATAAGGAACCCGGTCAGGGAAAGCCGCGCGCAGCCTCACCCCTGTATTAAAAAAAAATCTGCCGCCCAGCGGGAAAAAGTGCCGGTAGATACCATAAACATACCCCTGGTTCACGTCGTCGCCCGGCAAAACACCCCTTTTACTAGCCTGGAACGCAATATTATACCCGCGAAGAGGATACTGCCCTATGTCCCTCTTATTGAAATTGTAGGTATAAGTGAGCTGGAAATACCTTTGTTTCGTCTGGTTGTCAAACAGGTAATGCGGACTCCTGGCGAGCACCGTATCTGCAATTGTCGTGTTCACCCAACGGACGTCCATGGTATGGAAACCATAGAATTTACTCCTGTAGGAAGGCGATATATAAAAGTAAAAACGCCGCCTGGTGATCGATTCACTGGGCATGAAATCAAGTTTGTCGTTCCAGGTCCGGAATGCCAGCGCCTTATTGGTTATATAAGATACCCCGCCGTTCAGGCCGATCTTCATTTTCTTATCTATATAAGGCATTGAATACGAAAGCTCATACTTCGGGATAAAACCGAGCTCGATGAGGAGACGGAGCCGGTCGTTGCGGCCACTCACATTATTGTGGCTGATATAGGCTCCGTAGGTAATACGGCTGAAGTCACGATTCCTGTCGTACCACCATTCGTTGAAATTCCGGTCTGCCAACTGGAACACCGGGAGACCGAAAATGTACCAGCGTTCCTTCATCTTCAGATGCAGGTCCACGTGTGCGGAGTCTTCCGTATAGACAGGCTCAAAACTGACCGTTACGAAAAGATTGGTGTTGACTACCTTCCGCCTGTCGATCTCAAGTAATTCAGTAAGTCCTGAAACCGGGATGGTATCTCCCTTTCCAATGGCAAGCTCACGAAAAATAATTCCCGGCCGGGTACGGTAATTCCCTTCCAGGAATACATTCCTGACCACTGTTGCACGGGTTGAATCGGTCAGTGCCGGTACCTCCCGGCTCATCAGAGACACCCCCCATACAAACAGAATAATATTTTTCACAACAGGTTCAGATATCCCTTACCATCTTACCAAAGCGGAGGCCCAGGTAAAGCCGCTTCCAAAGGCTGCAAAGCAAAGCAGGTCGCCCGGCTTCACCCGTCCCTGCTCCCATGCTTCCGAAAGCGCTATCGGTATCGAAGCGGCAGTAGTATTGCCGTATCTCTCTATATTGTTCATCACTTTTTCTTCAGGAAGCCCCATTTTCTGCCTGACATACTCGCTGATCCTCATATTGGCCTGATGAGGGATCAGCAAATCAATATCACCTTCGGAAAGCCCGTTGGAGTCCAGCGCCTCTCTTATTACTTCTTCAAAGCGGACTACCGCATGTTTGAAAACCGCATTGCCGTTCATCACAACATTAAATCCGCCCTCATCCACCATTTCTCGGGTAGCTGCCCTGGTTTCCCGGCTCGAACCCGGATCCTTCACATACAGGTCTTCGGCATAGCGGCCATCGGCATGCAGGTGCGTCGACAGAATCCTGCTGTCGGGCATGTCGGTCGCCTCAACTACGACTGCCCCGGCGCCGTCGCCGAAAATAACGGCTACATTCCGCCCGGCAGTGCTTTTATCTATCCAGGTAGATTGTATTTCGGCGCCAACTACAAGCGCTTTTTTATACATCCCGGTTTTAATAAACTGATCGGCAACTGAAATCGCGTATACAAATCCCGAACATTGCTGCCTGATGTCGATCACGGGTTTGGTTTCCATACCCAGCTCCCTCTGCATCAGGAAGGCGCTCCCCGGGAAAAAATAGTCCGGGGTAATGGTTGCATAAATAATTACGTCGATCTCCTCCGTAGTCCTTCCCGCTCTTTCCAGCGCCATCCGGCTCGCATGTGCCGCCATGCCGGCGTTGGTATCTTTGCCATATTCAAAAAACCTTCTCTCCCTGATCCCGGTCCGCTCCCTGATCCATTCGTCGGAAGTATCCATCCATTGAGTCAGATCCTGGTTGGTGACAATATTCTCCGGAACATAATGACCTACTCCCGTAATTCGTGAAAATGACATATTCTTGGGTTTACAACCTGTAAATAAAGTTCTTTACTTATCACTTAACAACCTCTCCCCTACCGACAGCCCCAGATAAATGATCATTATAAAAGGTACCGCCATCCATCCGAACAGGAACAGCAGCAAAACAGAAGCAGCTATCAGCAAATAGCGCAACTGGTTGCCTCCCCAACCGAAACCCTTAAATTTAAGAGCTATAAGCGGCATTTCAGCAACAAGCAGGTAAGATATAACGACCGAAAAGACAAGCAGGTTCCACGGGTTTCCTATAATCGCTTCCCCCCGGGGACTACCTGCTAAAATATGAGGAAACGACGCGATCAGCATGGCATTGGCAGGCGTCGGCAGACCTATGAAACGGTCTGTCTGCCGGGAGTCGTTATTAAATTTTGCAAGCCTGAGCGCCGAAAGCAGGGCCACCAGGAATGCCGCATAAGCCAGCCATTCATTCCTCTCCTCAAATCCCATGCGCATCATATCGAATAGAATAAAGGAAGGCAGTACCCCGAACGTAACCACATCTGCCAGCGAATCCAGGTCTTTCCCTATAGGCGACACAGCTTTCAGGAGCCTGGCGGCAAAACCATCAAAAAAATCAAACAGCGCTGCCAGCAGGATCAGGAAAGAGGCTCCTTCCGCATTATTCCCGAATACCCACACGATCCCGATGCAACCGCAGAGAAGATTGGCGAGGGTAAACATATTAGGGATGTGTCGGATCATGGTCGTTTTCTTCAAACCTGCGATAAAACTCCCCGGTCAGAACCGGAAAAAAGGGTTATTCTTCTTTTCGTACCCGATGGTGGTAAAAGGACCATGCCCGGGATAGACCGTTACGTCGTCGGGCAGGACAAAAACCTTTTCCAGGATACCCCTGATCAATGTCTGATGATCCCCTCCCGGCAGATCCGTCCGCCCGATACTTTCCCTGAACAATACATCGCCCGCCAGGAGTATCCGCTGCTCTCTGCCGTAAAAGGCGACGTGCCCGGGAGAATGCCCGGGGACAAAAATAATATCCATTTCCGACGATCCGAAAGTAATTTTCCCGCCTTCCTGCAACCATTGGTCCACTTCAGGTTCGTCGTAAGCGTTAAATCCGTAGTGAGGCGCATATACCTTTACCGATCGCAGTGTCGGTTCATCCTGGGGATGCAGGGCAAAGGGGATGCCAAACCTGTTTTTCACATATGCCGCACCCAGTACATGATCTACATGGGCGTGCGTATTGGCGACCAGGACCGGCCTAAGCCTGTTTTCTGCGATAAAATCCGACAACCGCCGGTCCTCTTCCGGCTCGTAATTGCCCGGATCGACAATGACAGCTTCTCCACTTTCATCGTAAATAACGTATGTATTCTCGGCAAACGGGTTAAATGTAAATGCAGTAATTTTTATCATGGAGTATCCGGCAACTGTCTTTCAAGCCGCAAGTTAGGAATAAATGGGTATCGTTTCTTGTCAAATGACAAGTGATTTCCCCGTATCACTTTTATACTTTAGCCATTGGAAAACAGGTTGTATCCCGAATCGACTGTGCAACCGTGCAACTCCCGTTGTAACCTTTAACAAAAAATTACTATGGCCAAAACTGATTATCAGACTATCGACGAATACCACTCCGCATTCCCCGAAGAGGTGCAGGAGAGAATGCGGCAAATCCGGAAAATCATAAAGGAAACAGCCCCCGAAGCGCAGGAAGTCATCAGCTACCAGATACCGGCCTTTAAAATCAGTAAAAAATTCCTGATCTACTATGCCGCTTTCGGGAACCATATTTCCATCTCAAGTCCCTGGAGTCAGGCCCTGCTAAAGGAATTCGAGCCTGAATTATCCGGGCTGAAAGTAACCAAATCAGTCATCCAGTTCCCGGATAAATCCGGATTACCCCTGGATCTCATCAGGCGTATCGTAGCCTTCCGGAAGAAGGAAATCGTCTGAATCCGTTTCACCCAAAAACCACAAACTAATGAAAGTATTAAAGAAAATTCTCATTGCGCTGTTGATCCTCATTGCCATTCCGCTGATCGCAGCATTGTTCGTATCCAGGCACTTTAAAGCCGAAAACACGGTCACCATCCGGAAATCCAGACATGAAGTGTTCGACTATGTCAAAAACGTAAACAACCAACGCGATTTCGGCGTGTGGTTCAAGATGGATCCTGATATCAAAACTACATCGGAAGGTACGGACGGCACTGAAGGGTATGTTTTAAAATGGGAAAGCGAAAAAGTAGGTAACGGATCGCAGACGATCACAAAAGTCGCGGCCGCCGACTCAGTGCTATCCAAACTGGACTTCGGATTCGGCGAGCCGGCGCAGGGCTATTTCAAACTGAAGGAAGTAACCCCCGGCGAGACGGAAGTCACCTGGGGGATCTCGGGTGAATCGCCCTATCCCTGGAACCTGGTGAGCCTTTTCATGGATATGAACAAGGATTTCGAGACAGGTACGCAAAATCTTAAGGAACTCCTCGAATCGCAGGAAAGCGCCGCAAGCGAAAAAGGGAAGCTGGCCGCCTATTACAGTGAAACCTATATCAATCTCCTCAAATCTGTCGAAGGCCTGTCGGAAACCCAGCTGAATTTCAAACCCGGCAAAGACCGCTGGTCGGTAGCACAGTGCGTCGAGCATATCGCCCTTACTGCGCCCGAGCTTTTCGGATACCTGAAGAAAGCGCTGGATGCACCTGAAAACCCTTCACGGAGAGAGGAGCTCAAAATGAGTGATGACGATATCATCAAAGCCATGACCAACCGGGAGTACAAAGCAAAGGCTTCCGGGAATATGCTGCCGGCCGAATCCAGCATAGATGTAAAGGCAAGGTTGGACCAATTGAAAAAACAAAACGACGAAATACTCACCTACATTGATGGGATTTCAGCCGGATCGCTGAGAAACCGGGTTATGGATGCGCCTTTCGGGGCCGTCGACAGCTACCAGTTTGCTTTGTTCATCCCGGCTCATACGGCACGCCATACCCTTCAGATCGAAGAGGTAAAATCAGATCAGGGCTTTCCTAAAAACTGAGTCGTTTTTTTGCTCTCCCTCGTCTCAGACGACGGGAGGGCGATACCGGGTCTATGACCCGGATTAATAGCTCACACATTTGCCGGTCTCAGACCGGCTTTCGCTCTTTCACCGTCGGGAGACGGGAAAGAGCTTGTCGAAATTCACTTCTTTTTTACTTTTGTTGCAGCCTGGTTTAACCGATTATTAAAATCCGGTTAAAAAAAGTATATTTTTTTCAGGACTTTCCGCAAGACAGCATCTCTTTATAGTAAAAGGCAAGGTGTTTTTCCCGGTCTTCCGTCTAAACCTGTAGCAACCTGATGCAAAGCCCGAAAACATTAAGAACAACAGACCATCTCCTGCAAAGGCATTTGCTCGAGGAAAATGCGCCACAAATCTGGCTTTCCTTCAAGCAAGGCAACAAAGAAGCCTTCAATGAGTTGATAGAGCTCTATTATCCGGCTATGCTCAACTACGGCATGAGATTCCAGAAAGACAGGGAGCTGGTAAAAGATTGCATCCAGGACCTTTTTCTCGACATCTGGAAAAACCGGAATTCAGTAGGCGATGTCCGTACGCCCAAGAGTTATCTCCTGGTCTCATTAAGGCGAAAGCTCTTGCGCGAAGTGGGCAGGATACGATGGTTCAAAGAAGCCCCGGAGGTTTCCGACGACTACGATTTCGAGGTCCAGTTTGCAATAGAAACCTACCTGATCAATACCGAGATTCAGCACGAAGACCTGAAAAAGCTAAAAAAAAGCCTGGCACAGCTGACTAAGCGGCAGCGGGAAGCGGTGTACCTGCGGTTTTACCAGGAGCTGAACTACGAGGACATCGCCGACACCATGGGCATTAACAGGCACTCAGCCGTCAACCTGGTCTACGAAGCTATCAGATTCATTAAAAACAATTGGATCTACCCATGAAAAATTATGAGAAATATGCCCTGGAAGACTTTGTCCAGGATTTTTACTTCCGTCAGTGGGCATTGGGGATGCTGGATCCTAAAGACAATTTCTGGCAGACCTGGAGTGAATCCAACCCCGAGAAAAAACTGCTGATGGAAGAAGCTGCCAGTATGGTCGTCGGGCTGGCTTTCAAACCGGAGGAAGTAGACGCTTCTGAAGTCAGCCAGGCGATAGCTAGTATCAGCCAACGGCTTCACAAGCCGCCGTTTTTTAGAAGAAAATGGTTCTCCTGCGCGGCAGCGGTACTGCTGCCCGCCTTTATATTTATGACATTATGGGTTTACCTTAAAGATCATTCTCAGGAGAAAGGCTATGGCCATGCCCGGTTGGCCGAATCGGGCGCTACCTGGCATACCAACGAGAGTAACGATGTCATAACGATTCCCCTGTCCGAAGGGAGCACGGTAAAACTGTCGCCCGACAGTCGTCTCAGAGTAGACGGGCAATTCGGAAAAGCCAACCGCACGGTGTGGCTTGAAGGTGAGGCCTCTTTCGATGTAATCAGAAAAACGGACCGGCCTTTTATAGTAAAGTCTCACAATGTGGTAACCAAAGTGCTTGGTACGGTCTTCCGTGTGAAAGCCTATGATTACGATGAAAATGTATCCGTATCAGTCTCGTCGGGGAAGGTAACGGTTCAGAAAACGGCAGAAGACCAGCAGGAAGACGAAACGGTAGCCGAAATGGTGCTGACACCGAATCAACTGGCCGTGATTTCGAGGAAGAACGATAAAATCATCAAGACGCTGATAGATGCCCCGGCTATCCTGCGGCTACCCGATCAGCACCAGCGCTTCACATTCAATGATACGCCCATTCCAGAAGTATTTGCAGCCCTCGAGCAAGCTTATGGTATCCCGATTGCCTATGACAAAGAGAACCTTGCCAAATGCAACCTGACCGCAAGGATGACGAAAGAAGACCTTTTTAACAAGCTGGATCTGATCTGCGAAACAATACAGGTAAGCTACCGGATAACCGACGGCCAGATCCTGATCGACGGCCCGGGATGCGATTGAAGAGGCATTAGCTATATAAACAAAAAAAATCCGGCAGCACTGCGAATGCCGCCGGATGATTACCGGGAAACCGCTGCGAACGGCTACCGGCTGAGTTCCTGTCCAAACATCTGTTAACTATGTTAAACAAAAACCGCCTGTAAGGCAATTCAAATCTATGAAATACCTTTTACAAAAGCATGATCTGCTGTTTAGAATCATGAGGATCAGCATCCAACAAATCAGCATGTTGCTGCTTGCCGTGAGTATTTCAAACGCCACGGTGCTTTCAGGTCAGAGTGTACTGGAACAGCGGATTTCCATAAAAGCTGAAAACAAATCTCTGAAGTCTGTGCTATTTCAGATTGAGAAAGAGGCAAATGTAAGGTTCATGTATAGCTCCAAAGTAGTAGGAGCCGAAAGAAAAGTCGACGTTTCAGCCACCAGGCAACCTTTGGGAGAGATCCTGCAGTCCGTCTTCGAACCTTTAGGGCTTGGTTACAGGATAAGCGGAGAGCATATTATCCTGAGCCGTGTCCGCGCCCCCGAAAATAAGATGGACCGCCTGATCCCGCTGCTGCCTAAAATTAACGCCCCTGCCGAGCGAAATATCACCGGTACCGTCCGGGAAGCCGGAGGAGAGTATCTTCCGGGCGTCAGCGTTCTATTGAAAGGCACTCACAAAGGAACTGTCACAGATCCGACAGGAAACTTTGTGCTTACACTCACTGACAGTGAACTTACTTCCGACGCAGCCCTTGTATTTTCTTTTGTCGGTTTTATATCGAAAGAAGTTGCTATCGGTAACAGAACGCAGATCAACGTAGAGCTTCAGCTTTCAACCAACCAGTTGGACGAACTTGTCGTTGTAGGGTATGGAACGGTTAAAAAAAGTGACCTTACAGGAGCTGTCGTACGACTGGACGCAGCTACTTTCCAGGACCAGCCGATGACCCAAATAGGCGATATGCTGACAGGGACTATCGCCGGTTTTAACGCTAATCAGTCTACGGGAGCGGCCGGTGGAAGTTCAATGGAAATACGCGGCCCAAAATCACTTAATGCTTCCCGCGCACCTATGGTCGTGCTAGACGGGGTGATTTACAACGGAAGTATCGCAGATATCAATCCGTCGGATATCGAATCTGTTGATATTCTAAAAGACGCCTCCTCCGCCGCTGTCTTCGGAGCCCGGGCGGCTGCAGGTGTAATTCTCGTCAATACAAAAAATGGCAAGGAAGGAAAAGCCAGAGTCAACTTTACTGCCAATGTAGGGGTAGCCGGCACAACCAACCAGTACAAGGCCTTTGACGCCAACGGATATCTTACTTTCAGGCGGGACGTCCTAAGGGCTATCAATCCAAATATGCCTTCTTTTTATTACGACAACCCCTCCGGACTTCCATCTGGTGTAACCATCGATCAGTGGAGGGCAGCAAGCAATAACCCACAGACCGACAATACAAGGGAATGGCTGAGCAGGCTACGCTTTTTTGACGTGGAGACAGAAAACTACCTGGCCGGTAAAACAGTAGACTGGTACAACGCAGTTATGCAAAAGGGCGTAAGACAAAGCTACTCTGTGAGCGTTGATGGCGGAAGCAAAGATATCAAGTACTATTGGTCTTTGGGATACGACGACAACGAAGGAGTAATCCGCGGGGATAAATTCCAATCCATCCGTTCCAGATTAAACGTCGACTTCAAGATAAATAACTGGCTTACCCTGGCCGCCTACACGCAATTCGGCGACCGTGATCAAAGTGTCGTACAGGCTAATCTGGGACAAATGTATATAATGAGCCCGTACGGAGACGATTTCGACGAAGAGGGCAATGTAGTATGGTTTCCTAATACATTTGCAACTGCCAACCCGATGATCGATTATTACGGGCGGCAACGCTATAACAGGGCCAATACATTCTTCACTTCTCTGCAGGGCAAGGTAAAGCTCCCGCTCGGCTTTGATTATAAGCTCTCTTTCCAACCCAGATACAGCTGGTCAAAAGATTACAGCTTCTGGCCATCGACTACGCTTATGGGAGGACAGACCTACTCCAACGGGTATGGTACCCGGAGCGATGCCAGCAGCTACGAATACATCGTCGACAACCTTTTACACTGGAACAGGTCTTTCGGTAACCACAGCTTCGATGCAACTCTGCTGTATAGCATTGAAAAGGCTCTTTCCTGGAGCTCTGTACACGGAAACCAGAGCTTTGTACCCAATCAGAATCTCGGTTTCCATGGTCTGCAGTACGGAACCAACCCTTTCCTGAGTGACAGCGATACCAAAATCACCGGAGACGCAGCCATGGGGCGGATTAACTACGCTTTTAAGGATCGTTACTTATTTACAGGGTCAATCCGGCGGGATGGTTATTCAGCCTTCGGGAACCAGAACCCCAGAGCGGTGTTTCCGGCTATGGCAGTTGCATGGAAAATATCGGAAGAGCCTTTCTTCAATGTAAACTCGGTAAGCCATATGAAATTGAGACTTTCCTGGGGTATAAACGGAAACCGGGAAATAGGGGCTTATTCGGCGCTCGCGCAGCTGACATCGAACCTTTATTACGACGGAACATCTGTACAGGTAGGAGTTTTTAACAATACGCTGGCTAATCATGGTTTGAAATGGGAGCGCACTACTTCCATAAACGTAGGACTTGATGCCGGATTGTTGAGTAACAGGATCAATACAACCCTGGAATACTATGACATGACGACTACAGACCTGCTGATGAACCGGCTGCTTCCGGAGATCACAGGATTTACCAGTATAACTACCAATCTAGGTGAGCTCGGCAACCGCGGCTTCGAACTGGCCATCAGCTCGGTTAACGTCAGCAGGAGTAATTTTAACTGGAAATCCAGCCTGGTGTTTTCATTGAACCGCAACAAGATCAAAAAACTTTTCGGCGACTATGAAGAAGTAGTGGAAAACGGCAAAACTATTCACCGGGAATTACCCGATTATTCAAATGAATGGTTTCCCGGACAGCCTATTGACCGCATCTGGAATTATAAGATGGAAGGTATCTGGCAGGAAGAAGAGCGGGAGAAAGCCCAGGAATACCGTCTGCAGCCGGGAGATATTAAAGCTACCGACGTAGATGGAAACGGGACCTACGAGGCGCTGATCGACAAGATGTTTATCGGCTATTCCACGCCCCGGTACCGGGCAGGTTTGAGAAATGAGTTCAGCTTTTTCAAAAACTTTTCAGCTTCGGTATTTATCAGGGCCGATTTAGGACACCTGGGCTCATTCGCAGACGGCCTGCGCAGGGGCGGCGCGGATACCTACGACAGGAGGAACGCTCAGAATTTCCCTTACTGGACTCCGGAAAACAGGAATATGGAGTTTCCAAGGCTTACTGCCAACACAAACGTATTCGGTGGCGGAATCATGATGTATAAGCCGATGTCGTTTGTAAGGGTGCAGGATATATCGCTGGCTTACAAGATGCCGGCATCGCTACTGAGCTCTCTGAGAGTCGATAACCTGCGGATTTATGCTTCCGCCCGAAACCTGCTGACCTTCTCGAAATGGCCGGGATGGGACCCTGAAAGCGGGATGGCCCCTATGCCTCAGATTTTCACTATGGGATTGAAGTTCGGACTTTAATCGCAACAAGCATTCACAGCTCATAGCTTAAACCATTTATACATATGAAAAATATTCTCAAAACCGGGTTTCTCTCGTTCTTCCTGGTAGTTTTTCTCACTTCCTGCGACAGCGACTGGCTTAAGCCCGAACCCCTGTCCTTTTTTAGCCCCGAAAACGTTTACGTAGATAAAGCGGGATTTGAATCTCTCCTGATTTCTATGAGAAAGGATCTGCGCGCCGAAAATTCCGGAGCTATGAACTATCTCATCATGGAAACCTCCGCATCGGACCTAGCCGCACCCTGGTCCCAGCTGGATTTCTATAACCTTACCCCGAATACGGACGTATACTATCGTTTCCTCGATATGTTCGCCGCAATATATAAGTCCGTTAAAAATGCAAATGTGCTTATCAGCAGGGTAGATAACATTAGCTGGGATAACCAGCAGGATCGGAACGGACTGCTGGCCGAAGCTTACTGGCACAGGGCCTACTGGTATTACAGGCTGGTCAATTCTTACGGAGACGTGCCTTTCATCAACAGTGAGATTTCAGGCGCCAAGCTCGATTTTTACTCACATAGCCGCTGGACAATCCTGGAGAAAATAAAGTCCGATCTCGAATTTGCCTCCGAATGGCTGCCGGTTTCAGCCGGTCCGGGAGTGATCACAAAGGGCGCTGCCGATCACCTGCTGGCAAAGGTATATCTCGCAAATCTTGAATATGACAAAGCAATTGAGGCTGCCTCAAGAGTTATAAACGGCCCTTACTCTCTTGTAAATCAGAGATTCGGGATCGACGCGGATAAACCCGAGCGAAACCTGATATGGGATTTGCACCGTCCCAGGAACTTTAATATACCTGCCAACACCGAAACCATTCTGGCGACAGTCGATCGTTTTGAAGCCCCTACTGATGCACGTACAGCCGGCCTCTATACGATGCGGCACTATAATTGTCAATGGTTTCAACCCCAGGTACTGGACAGTGAAGGCAAGGTAGGGATGGTCGCCAGCGGACCGATGTATGACTCTCTCGGAAGAGGAAATGCCAATGTAAGACTAACCCATACCTATCAGTACAACATATGGAACTATAAGGGGGATACCTGGAGAAATACCACCGACCTCCGGCGCGCTGATATCAACTGGGTCGACATACATGAGCTGCGTTATAACAACCCCAATTCCAAGGATTACGGAAAACCCATCGACATCAAGTACCTGGCCAACCCGATCGATACTTTCAAGCATGTTTACGCCATGCCTCACTATATTTTGTATGTTCCGCAGGACGATCCCAGGGCGCAACCTTTCGGAGGGCACGGCGATTGGTATGTGTTCAGGCTGGCGGAAACATACCTGATCCGGGCAGAAGCCTACTTCTGGAAAAACCAGCTGTCCGAGGCTGCGGAAGATATCAATAAAGTGCGTCTGAGAGCAAAAGCGCTGCCGGCTTCGGCCGGTGAGGTAACCCTTGATTTTATTATGGATGAGAGAGCACGCGAGCTCTTTGCAGAGGAACCGCGTCATTCAGAGCTGGTCAGAGTTTCATACATGGCCGCCAAATCAGGCTATGAAGGGTATAACCTGGCAAACTTCAGCCAGAAGAACTACTACTACGACAGGGTCATGAGGTATAACAATACCTATGAAAAGAAGATCGAGCTTTTAGGGAATGTAGCTAACCTGGCGCCGTTTCATGTGCTGTGGCCTATCCCTTCAGGCGTGATCACAGCAAATACGCTGGGAGTAATCAACCAGAACGAAGGTTACGACGGAGCTAATTTGAATGTACCGCCACTGACTACTATTGAATGACAATTCAGATCGCTTAGGTCATTATCATATGAATATCCGGGGCATTGTATTTTTACGATGCCCCGTTTTCGTTTTATATTATCATTCCCCCCGAATTCACTAAAGGAGCCGGATCTTCTTCTGTGTAGGATCATACCGGGAGATTCTTTATCTTTGTTTATACCTCAAGCCTTTTATACAAGTGAATAGCCATGAGCAGTCAGAATTCAGATGTCAGCCAGGCGGCGAACTGTGCACAAAGCGATACGCCGCCCGCCATCGATGAACAGGGGCTGGCGGCTAATAACATTTTATTGTACAAATGAAAAGACGGGATTTTCTGAGCCTCAGCCTGCCTGCCACAGGCGCGATCATGCTGGCGCCAGGATTGCTGGGCGTAAGCGCAAGGGCTGAAATCAACCGCCAGTTCAGCGGGCAGCCTCAATCCGGTTCCTACGACCTGCTGGTAAACGGGGGCGGACTGGCCGGTTACTTTGCCGCCATGTATGCGGCAAAATCAGGCAAACGGGTTCTCCTGGTAGAACGCAGGAGCGCGCTGGGCTACGAACTCACCGCTAAAAGCCGCTTTTTTCTCGATAAAGCCGGATTCGATCAGTTTAGCACCGAATTAAAGCAGCTTTTCACGCCTGAAGGAGAAAAGGCTGAAATTCATAATACAAAAGCTTCGCCTGAGGGGATACTCGGCAGCGAACTGACCCTGATGGCCGGTAGCCTCAAAAAAGGCCTTCTCCGCAATGTACTGGTCGGGAAAGTCGATGTCCTGCTGATGACCGACGTATGCGGGCTTTTTGCTGACAGAGGAAAGGTATCCGGAGCCCTGCTGGCTACCAAGCAGGGGACCTACGCCGTAAAATGTTCCAATTTCCTGGATGCCGGCGATTCCAGGTTATTCAGCCGGAAATTGTCGGGTGCGAACTCCTCTCCCGATACTGCTACTTATACGCTCGAAATATGGAATGCACAGGATCCGGTAGGGAAAAGTGTCGATGTACCCGCCACCCTGGGAACACTCGGTAATAAAATTCATCTCCATCCCGGCAAGCATGCTTCCCACCAGGTATTTCTCGAGTTTTCTTTTGATTCCAAAGGGCTGACTATAGATGAAACCGAGCACAAAGCCAGGAGGATCACGGATAAAATAGGCAGGCAGCTGCATTCGCTCGATCCGACTCTGGGCAAAGCTGTCATCCAGCAACTAGCCTGGGAATGCAGCTACGATATGGCCAATAGAAAACTGCCTGTCCCTGCCCTGAAATCACACTATATACTAGAAGACATCCCCGTGCGCTCCTGTGCCGACGTACTGAAAGCAAGGTCTGCAGCCGAAGCGGCGGTAAAATCAACAGGCAGTGCGACAAAAGATACGGTTCTCGCACAGCTGCACCTGCCCGGTGGCACGATTACCCGTAAGGATATTGCTTTTGAAGAAATAGATGAGCCTGGCCTGATCATTCCACTTCAAAGATGCACATTCGACTGGAGGCTGCTGCCGGGTAAAAGCGCCTACCAGGTGGTAGTGGCCGGCGGAGGGACATCCGGGAGTATGGTAGCCCTGGGAGCCCTGGAAAAAGGTGCAAAAACGGTTGTTTTCGACTATTTCAATGAGCTGGGAGGGACTAAAACGGTAGCCGGTGTGATGGGATACTACCACGGGTACCAGCAACAGAAGTTTTTCAAGCAGCAGTCGGCCGAAGCCAACCAGCTTGCTACTGCCTCCAATATGACCTCGAAAATGGGGCGCATGCAATACCTGCGTATGCATACGCTCGACAGAAACGGGGAGTTCCTCGGGCGTGCCATTCTTTGCGGCGCCCTGAAAGAGGCCGATACCCTGAAAGGAGCCGTTATCTGTCACGATTCGGAGCTGAAACTAATCACGGGAGACATCTCGATCGATGCTACCGGCGACGGCGATCTGGCCGACTTTGCGGGCGCAGCTTTCGAAATCGGCGATTCAAGGGCCAATAAAACCCAGAATTACAGCCAGTGGGACATCAAAGGGGCCGGCAAAATGCCGACAGATACAAACCGTGACTACGACCTTCTCAATACCACTAAGGTCGGTGAATTACAGAGGGGGCTTTTTCTTTCCCACTACGAAGCCCACTTTTACGATTTCCACCCGATGCTGGCCCTGCGCGAACTCAGGCGCATAAAAGGAGTTTACGAGCTGGATCTGCTTGATGCAGTAGAAGGCACCCATTTTGAGGATGCCCTTGTGCTGGCCAGCTCCGATTTCGATCCTCACTATGTAGGCGTAACCGAATTCACCCGATGCGGATTCCTCCTCCCCCACTCCAACGATGTGGTCCTGGAGATTCCTTACCGGAGCATCGTTCCTGAAAAGATCGATGGTCTGCTGATCTCAGGAAGAGGATTCAGCCAGACCCATACCGCGCTCCAGTTTACCCGTATGACCGCCGACCTGATCGTACTCGGCTATCTTACCGGCCATATCAGCGCCGACCTGGCATGGAAAGGCACCCGGGCCAGGGATTACAACGTGTCGGCCCTGCAGAAGGAATGGGATGCACTCGGCTATTACCCGGAAGGCTTTCTCAGTAAACCTGCAGGCAACAGGCTCGATAAAGACGAAGAGGTCCAACGCCGGATCGCGGAGTTGAGTTCCGGAAAAAGGGAATACCTCTACGAGGTGATCAAGCTGTCGCGGCAAAAGGCGGTGCCGAAGCTCAAGGCCGCACTTGGGTCTGCCCCGGCCGAAGGACGGTTACTGATTGCCAAATCACTTGCCTGGTTCGGGGAGTCGCTGGGGAATGAGCTGATCGCCGAAGAGCTGGAAAAACTGTATAAGGAAGAAACCGCCAAAGGATACCCTGCCGATTTCGTTGACAACTACGATCTCATCCGCGGACGCGAGCATAACGTCCTGGAAGGCCACTATTGGCGCATCAACCAGAACATAGGGCTCCTGGCCATGTCAGGAAACCCCGCATACAACAGTCTTATTGCCGCCATCATGAGTAAGACTACTTCAGGCGGGCCGATGATGAAACGTGAAAGCAACTACTACGACGGCCGTATCGACCTGAAGCTGGTTCCTTTCCACAACCGTATCCTGAATCTCTGCTTCTATGCGGAGAGGCTTCCCGATCAGCAGTTTATCGATCCGCTGACAGGGATACTCGGTGATCAGTACATTGGAGGGTATGTCACCAAAGAGGCTGAAAAGACGCGCTGGCGTGTATACGGAGGCGACCTCGAGCTGTTCATCGCAGCAGCCCTCGCCAGGAGCGGTGGCCGCAAAGGCTATGACCTGCTGGCCGACTACCTCGGAGATATCCACTATGACTTTAAGGTGTTTTCTCACCGGGAACTCACCACCCTGACAGGCAAGGATGCCGGCTATGATGAAAAAAAATGGAAAACACTTATAGCCGGGCTTTCATTCCCGCGCAAGACAGTCAGATTCGGCAAAACCCTGGAAGTATAAAATGTGGCTGCTTGTCGTCCTGCTGTTTTGGTTTAGCCGGCCCGCTACCGACGATCCTGTTTTTTACAGGAGCGGGTCTATCCCCCGGGAAAGTCTGCAAAAACAGGCGGGAGAGTTTGAAATAACAGACGACAAAGGCCGGAATGTCCGGGTTGACCTTTTGCTTCACACTGATAACGGCGGCATTTACTGGTACCGCAGGCTTTTTACCGAAGTCTGCCTTACCGGTGAATGCCGCCCTATCGATATAGGCATTTACTGGACCGGCGACGGAAAATACCTGGGAGTGGAAGTTTTCGCCGAAAATCTCACCAAAACCGACCATTCCGACTTTTCGGATTTCGACTACCGGAAGCTCGAATCAGTGCTGAGGGATGAATGGTCGCCCTTAAGAGAGTTCGAATTTGATGAGCTTGTCGACGAAAAGAAAGAGGGCGTAGACGCCACAACGGGTGCCACCAAGAAAGTAATAGCCGATGCCTCGGTTAAGGATGCTGTCTATACGACCTATACGATGTGGCACCTGATCCACCTGGGAGAAGGTGAGCAACTGGCATTGCTCACTTACCGGTACCTTAACGAAAACCCGCAGGCGCTTTCAGCCTCTCTCCGGGATGAAACCCCGGAGTATCTCGCATTCCTCATCGACGGGATCGCTTCCGGGAGCCTGGCTATTAATCCCGGCCTCGTTTCAGTGATACTCAAAGGGCTGAACCACCCTGACATGGCGCTCAAAAGCAGCGCCTTCAAAGCAATAGGGATCTTACCACTCGACAGCCCGGAAATACAGGCAGAAGTAGCGTCGGTTTATCGACAATGGACTATCCCCGACAAAAACCGCTTCCTTCAGTCGGCTTCCGGCCTGAAGACATTGCACGAAAAACTTTATAAGACGCTTGCTGCAGACCTGGAACAGAATAATGCCTGGTTTCTGAGCTCGCTGATCCCGGTTCTGGCTGTCGCAAAAGAGCAATCGCCGGAAGTCATTGAAAAAATAAAGAAGCTGGAGAAATCAGGTAATCCGCAATTGGAAAGTGTTGCAAGAGGGTTTCTGGCTGCGGTGAAACAGGGGAAGTAAGAGGAGATTTTAGACGAATAACAATAACCAAGGCACAAAGAGAAGCTCTTTCCCGTCTTCGGACGGTGAAAGAGCGAAAGCCGGTCTCTGACCGGCACAAAAAAGATCATTTTCTTTCGTCGTGAGACGAGGGAGAGCATAAACTCCGTGTCCTTTATAGTTGACTTGTTCCCACCGTGGCTATCTCCCTCAATCCTTACTTTTCAGCAGCCCGTTCCAAACAACCGCAGCCAGAACCCCGCCTATAACCGGCGCCACTATAAATACCCAAACCTGGGCGAGGGCAGTCCCTCCTACCAGCAAAGCAGGACCAAGGCTCCTCGCAGGATTAACCGAAGTACCGGTAATGGGTATACCTACCAGGTGGATCAGTACTAATGCGAGCCCTATGGCAACCCCGGCAAACCCGCTGGGAGCAAGCTTATCCGTAGCACCGAATATGACGATCAGGAATATGAAAGTAAGCACCACTTCAGCCAGGAAACCTGCGCCAAACGTGAATTTCCCGGGCGAGGCTTCATCATACCCATTCTGCCCCAGTCCGTTTACAGCCAGGTCATACCCGGGCATCCCGCTTGCTATCAGGTATAGGATCCACGCGCCCAGAAGCGCCCCGATTACCTGGGCTCCTATATAAAAAGCCGAATCTTTCGCGCTGATCTTCCCAGAAACCAGCATGGCAATCGTTATAGCAGGATTGATATGGCATCCCGATATAGGGCCGATCGAATAGACCATCACCAGGACTGCAAGACCAAACGCGAGCGAAATACCCGCAAACCCGATCTGGCTGCCCGCGATTACGGCGCTGCCACAGCCCATAAGAACCAAGACCGCCGTACCGATCAGCTCAGCAGTATACTTTTTCATATCTGTCATAAAATAGGTGAAAATTTGTAGAACTTTATTATGACTTTGCCGAACGGCAATTGGTCACAATATAGGCGGTAAAATATTAAAAGTTTGTGATTTTATTTAAAAAATACAGGACAATCTAACACCAGCAAAAATGAGCGAAATTAAAACACGGCCTACCGGCCACGATGTGGAAGAATTCATCCGGTCGTTCGCCGACACAGAACAAAAAAAGAAAGACAGTTTTGAACTCGTAAACCTGATGCGGGAGCTCACCGGAGAAGAACCAAAGATGTGGGGGCCATCGATCATCGGCTTTGGCACTTATCACTACAAATCAGAAAAAAGCCGCCAGGAAGGAGACTGGCCTATAGTAGGATTCTCTCCCAGAAAAGCCGCTATTTCACTCTACGTTTATACCGGATCTCCGGAACATGAGCACCTCCTGAAAGACCTTGGCAAATTCAAAATGGGCAAAGCCTGTATATACGTTAAAAAGTTGTCGGATATAAACCCGGAAGCTCTTAAAAGGTTAATAATGGAAACGGTCAGCTATATGCGGGCAAAGTACGGGAAGTAGTTCCGTGCCAGAGTGCGTCTGCGTTGTGTTAACCACAGAAGGTACAAAGGACACAAAGATAGCACAGAGATAAAACTTTACTTTGTGTATCCTCTGTGTCCTTCGTTCCTCCGTGGTTCATTATTTCCGGACTCCGCCGGGAAAACACCTGCAGTAATACATTTTCAATAGTCAGGATTCTGCTTCAGCAGCGGGTTAAGACCGATCTGAACGTTCGGAATCGGATAAAACACATACCCGGCTTTTACATTGACGGCCCCCTGATCGGCAGCGGCCTTCAGGAGCAGTCCGTAACGGTTAAGATCGTTTCGCCGTTCACCCTCTCCTACCAGCTCACGCCCGCGCTCGGCCAGCAGGATTTCACGGAGGGATTCCTTCGAAATACCCTGAGCAATCTCGGGATAAACGCTCTGATCCTGCTCAAACACCGTTCCGGCTCCCCTCGCCCTGCGCCTCACTTTGTTGAGTGCTTCAAGCGCTTCCGCATTAGGTCCGCTCTGCTCGTTTACAGCTTCCGCATAGGTAAGCAAAATGTCCGAATACCGGAGAATAGTCGAATTGACCCCGCTTTTAAGCAGCTTGGTCGTCATATCGGGGTGAAAGTATTTGACCACATAGGGGCGTATAAGGCTGACTGTATCTGTCACAGCGGTATAGGAGTTGACAGGGAAGTAGTAAGGCATGACGTTACGCATCGATTGCCAGAGCCTGTAAGTCCGTGGTTCCTTCCTGAAAAGCGCAGTATCACCTTCTGCGCGATAGTTTCCTTCGAGCGCAAATTCCACCTGGCTGCTTCCGATCGTTATCTTTGGCAGCGCCATCCAGAAATAGGTATTGTCGCCCATATTCGGCACATTGCTGCTGCTCCCGTTCTGAACGGAGAAAATCTGTTCTTTTCCGTTCTTCGATTCCGGTTTCCAGATCTCGCCATAGTCGGCCAGGAGGTCATAAACCCCCATATCCATCACTTCCTTCGCTTTTGAGGCCGCCTCTCCCCACTGCCGGTTCTGGAGGTATACCTTCGCAAGCAGCGCCCTGGCAGCCCCGGAGGTGGCGTAGCCGGCATTATGGGCCGACTGGTTGAACGGCCCGATCAGGGTTTCGGCATCTTTCAGGTCGGCAATGATCTGGCTGTACACTTCCGCTTCAGAGCTTCTCGGCAGCGCGACCGTGCTCATATCGACGGTTGCGGTAATGTGCAAAGGCACACCTCCGAACGCCCTCACGAGATGAAAATAATACAACGCTCTCAGGAACCTGGCCTGCCCTTCGATATTATTGCGGGTAGTTGCCGGTATAGCGGGATTCATCCGGTCAATGAGTGAATTGGCCCTGTTGATTCCCTTGTAGCAGGCTATCCATAAATTGTCGAAATGAGGCGTACTGATGGTCCAGGCGAAGAGATCAAATTCATTCCGTATCAACCCGGCATGTAGTATCTCCCCGGGCAGGTCTCCCAGGATCACCTGGTAGCCATCTTTATAGATATAATCCCAGAGAACAGCGTAAACCCCTGCCAACGCCAGGTTGGCCTCTTCCGCATTATTGTAGAAGTTCTCCTGGTTCTGAAAACTGAAGATCTTTTCATCGAGCGAACCGGTACAGGAGAAAACAGCCAGCAGCAGAAACCATACCGGCTTTTTTATATAATCTTTCATCGGTGTCTAATTGTTAAGGCTGATTGATAAACTATCTGGAACCCATTATTCATCCCTGTTTCAAAACGATGCGTTCAAACCCAGGCGGAATAGCTTCGATGCCGGGTAGGAATACCGGTCCATCCCTTTGATGACGTTGCTCATCCCGTATGAATTTACGTCGGGATCAAAGCCCGGATACTTCGTAAATACCAGGGCGTTGTCGGCAGCAAGCGACACTCTCAGGGCCTGGACGGCAGCACCTCTGAGCGGAATGGAATAAGAAAGCGTTATATTACTCACCCTCAGGTAAGAAGCATCATAGGTATTGTCGGTACTGAGCGCGCTCGGATAGATCTGGTTGACGGCCAGCGTGGCGTCGGGCCGGGTAGGATTTTCGGGCGTCCAGCGTTTGTTGCGGTCGGAAGCCAATGGGGCGATACCGCCGGCAAATCTTTTCTTGGTCAGCCAGATGACCTGGTGCCCGAATTCGCCAAACATAAATATGCTTAACGACAATCTTTTGTATTCGAAATTGTTCGTGATCCCCAGTGTAAAGTCCGGATTGGGATCGCCTATATACGTATCATCCAGGGCATTATATCTTCCGTCGTTATTGGTATCTTTAAACCGCATCGACCCGGGAGCTGCAGACGGCATGGTACCGACCTCCGCTATTTCCTCCTTCGACTTCCAGACCCCTTCGGCTACCGACCCGTAAAATGCGCCGACGGGCATGCCGGGGGCCAGGCGAACGACGTTGGTCCCATTGTTCTGGTGGAGATTGCCGCCTACCCACCCCGTAAAAAGGTACGGAGCGCCGCCCAGGTCCAATACCTTATTGCGGTTGACCGATACATTGAAATTGGTGTTCCATCCGAAGGCTCCCGTCATATTGACCGTTCTGAGCCCCAGCTCAATCCCCTTGTTTTCCATCGATCCCAGGTTGCGCAAAACCGACCCGAATCCGCTTTCGGCAGGCAGGGGAACGGCAAGTAACAGATCAGTGGTCTTTTTATGATAAACGTCAAACGAAACAGCTACCCGGTTGTTCCACAACCCTGCATCCAGCCCGATATTAAGGTCCCTGGCTTTTTCCCACGTCAGGTCGGGGTTCGGTATGTTATTAGGATAGGCTATGGTGGCCAGTTGCCCGCCGAATACGTACCCGTTGGTAGCCGACCTGCCCGTCCCTATCGTGCCGATGGAATTGTACATACCTATACGTTCATTCCCGGTATTCCCGTACCCCAGCCGGAGTTTAAGGTCGCTCAGCCCGTCAATATTCCTGAATAGTTCTTCTTCAGAAAGTCTCCATGCAAACGCTGCCGAAGGGAAAAAGCCGTATTTGTTGTTTTTACCGAATTTGGACGATCCGTCGATCCTGCCCGAAACCGTAAGCAGGTATTTATCTGCAAAATTGTAGTTTACTCTCCCGAGATAGGATAAAAGCTTCCATTGACTCCTGCCTGACCCGGGCGCCTGGGGATTGGTACCAACCCCTAGGTTATTATAAGAGTAGAAGTCTGCAGCAAACCCGTAAGCCTCCCCACTCAGGAATTCTGAATTTTCGACCTGGTTGGTGAAGCCTATGAGTGCGTTCAGCCTGTGCTTCCCGTCGAAAGAAGTGTTGTACTCCAGCGTATTTTCATTGAGCAGGTTAACCGTACGGTCTGAATACTGGACCGCCTGGCCGCTGGTAGCGCTGGCCGAGCGCGACCTTACCGGATAAAACGATTTGAACCTCCAATCGCGGCTGTCGACGCCCAGGCGGGTCCTGATGCTCAGCCCGCTGACGATCTCGTAACTGGCAAAAACGCTGCCGAGCATCCGGATGGTATTGGCATTTACATCGTATTTCTCAGCCATAAACAAGGGGTTTTCCTCTCCCGTACCGCCCTTAAACTGGTTAAAGAAGGTAGGCTCGCCGTTTTCGTCGCGCGCCGGGATATGTATCGGGGCCATCAGGAAAGACTGGATCATACTGGGCCAGTTGGCACTTCCTTTGGTATCGTTTCTTACCATCTGCTCTCTGCTGTTGGTGAAATTGATGGAAGTCCCGATCTTGAATCTTTTCGATACATCGGCATCGAGGTTGATGTTGGCCGAGTATTTCTTAAACCCGGTACCCGAAATGATGCCCTGCTGATCGTCATAACTTCCCGATACCAGGTATCTTACTTCGGGCGTTCCGCCCGAAACCGACGCCCTGTACCGCTGATTGAACGCGTTTCTGAACAGCTCTTTGCTCCAGTCGGTACCTTCACCGATTTCGGCGATTTCACTGTCGCTAAAAAGTGCCGGTTGGTTATTAATCGCTGCATTCTCATTGAGCATCCGGGCATATTCCGTTCCGTTTACGAACTCGTGCTTTTTGGAAAGCTGTCTAAAACCGGAAGAGGTTTCAAACTCAACTTTCGGTTTCCCCGTCGTTCCGCGCTTCGTGGTGATGATGACTACGCCGTTTGTACCCCTGGAACCGTAAATAGCGGTAGCCGAAGCGTCTTTAAGTACCTCTATCGAGGCAATATTGGTCGCGTCTATCGACGCCAGCGGGTTCCATTCGGCATCGCCGCCCTCCACGGCGTTATTGGGTCTTTTGAAATCATTTGAAACAGGAAATCCGTCGATCACATACAGGGGCTGACCACTGGCGGTCAGGGACGAAGTACCCCGTATATTGACCGAAATAGCTCCTCCGGGCGCATGCGACGACGTCCTTACATTCACGCCCGGAGCTCGCCCCTGCAGCGCCTGTTCCGGTGTGCTGAGAATGAGGTTATCGAGCTCCTTACCTGCAATAGACGCAATGGAGCCGGTGAGATCCTTTCTCTGTACCGCTCCATAGCCGACCACGACCAGTTCGTCGAGAGCTCTTGTATCGATAATCATTAAGATCTCCAGGTTTGTCCGCAGGCCTACTGCCACCTCCTGCTTATGATACCCGACAAACGAAAAGATAAGCACGGCATTCTGGTCGGGTACTTCCAGGCTGAAGTTGCCGTCTGCGTCGGAGGTTGTTCCCTGTTGCGTACCTTTGATCACGATACTGACCCCGGGAAGCCCTTCTTTTTTCTCGTCCGTTACGCGCCCTCTCACGATTATTTTAAGCGCCTTCCAGGTTTCGGGGATCAGGGAAAACCTGCCTTCGATCTGCTTTGCGGCTGCTCCCCAACCGAAAGAGGCCGGCAGGTCCGCCGCCTTGTCGTTTTGTATGATTTCAAGCGTCCCTTTCGGCCTTTCCCTTCGGGGCTTTACCAGTATGGTCTTGTCGAGTATATCATAGCTGAGGTCCTGGTTTGCAAACAAGTTATCCAGAACGCTTACGAGTTGGCCCGATTTTACGGAAACCGTGACCGGCCGGGCTTTGACAATCACCTCGTTCTTGTAAAGAAAGTTATAGCCGGTCTGGTCGCGGATCTGGTTAAAAATTGTCTCCAGCTTCCCTCCGCGGACCTCGAGCGTAACCTTCTGGGAAAACGCCGTAGCGCTTACCTGCAGGCATACAATCAGAACGAGGAACACGGTGTATTTCATAACAGAAATTAATTTTCGCGGTACTGATCCATATAGCGAAATCCGATAGAACAGCGGCCGGAACCTGACGGCCAATACCGTCCCTGGCCAACAAAAGTTACTTTGCAGAGCATTTTTCATACCTTTGCTAAGGTTTGGGTGAAACATTGGTTTTTGAGTGATCTCGAGTCTTTTCAGAACCGGCCCGGACTTTCTAAGGCTGCATTTGCCGATGCAGCCTTTTTTATTTGGCCGTCTATTGCTTCTAGGAGGTATCTGGTGTCATAATAGAATCGGGTTAAACAAATATATATTGGTCTGGTCATTCAGCTCGGGGAAGCAGAAACGATAACGGTCCTGCCGTCGAGCACAAATTTCAGCTCGCTGATCTCTTCGAGCATCTGCAGCACCCTCGAAATCGGTACGTCCCGCGAAACATAACCGGTCAGGTGTTCTTCGGGAATACGCCCGGAATACCGGACATCTATATCATACCAGCGTGCCAGCTGGCGCATGATCCCCTGGATAGTCAGCCCGTTGAAGCTGAACTGGTTTTCTTTCCATGCAACTGCTTCATTTACATTCACATGTTCCACAACGTGAAACCCGCCCGACGGCCGGGGGATACATTGCTGCCCGGGCCTGAGCAGCAGGCTCTGGCTATGCCCGACGCCCGAAATGCGAAGGCTCCCTTCCAGCAGCGTGGTCCTGGCTGTCTCCTCATCGGCATAGCTGCTGATATTGAAATGAGTGCCCAGCACATCGACGATCTGTTCGCCGGCAATGACGCGGAACCCGACCCGCTGCCGGTTCTCTTCCGACCTGGCCGCGACTATCTCAAAATAAGCTTCCCCGGTAAGTTCTACCGTGCGCCCTGAGTCATTGAACCGGACCGGATAGCGGAGAGACGATGCCGCGTTCAGCCAGACGCGGCTGCCGTCGGGCAGAACGATCCTGTATTTCCCACCTCTCGGAGTTGAAATGGTATGGGAGCCGGCGAGGGGAACAACGCCTGACTGTCTGCCGGCCCGATGGTATTCAAGCATTCCGTCTTCTGATTTGCGGACTTCAAAATCCACATCATCTATCAGCACACCGACGGGGGCGTCATCCAGCGCAATCTTTCTCCCGTCTGACAAAGTCAGAAAGGCCTTATCCGTTCCGGGAGCAATATCGTCATAGTGATTTTCCTGCGCGGCAATAAAACCCGGTGCAGGCCGGTAGAGAAAATATCCTCCTGCAACCAGTAAAGCCAGGAGGCACGCGGCCACCACGACCCGGCCCCGGGAAAACCGCGAAAAAAGCTTTTTACCGGGAGTATAAACGGTATCACCGGGATTGATCCTGAGCAATATCTTTTCAAGCATTTCCCTGCTTCCGCCCTGTGTGAAAGGGTTGCGCGACCGGTCAAAGCTCTCCCAGTGGATGCGCATCAGCTCCTCCGCCTGCTCTTCATTTCCGGGGTCTGCCATTAGCATCATAAACTCCTTCTTTTCGGCAGTTGTGGCTTTCCCTGCCGCAACCTGCTGAAAGAGAAAAGTAAGCCTTACATTGGGTGACTTGTTCGGATTCACAATCTAAAATGCTTTTTATATCCTTTTAACAGTAAAGACACAGCGCCCGGAGAAAAGTGGATATAAAAAAGATTTTTATCAGAGAGAAAGGAAAGCACAGCCGGACAGCATGAGCCCTACCGCAGAATGCGTCCTGATAAATTCGGACACGGCCTTCAGCGCTAGTTGCTGGTACTTTTTGACAGATTCTACGGTTATGCCCATTTCAGCCGCTATTTCCGGATTTTTGAGCCCCCGCCGCTTCATACTGAACACGCGCTGCTGTTGCGCGGGAAGCTGGGCAACCGCCCGTTCCAGCAAAGTAAGATACTCCGGTTCGTCGTCGGGAAACAGCCCTTCATTTACTGCCTCTCCTCTAAACGCTTCCATAAACCTTTGCTGCCTGCTCTGGTCGTTGGCCATCTTCCGGATACAATTCAAAGTATAGTTACGCGTAATTATAAACAGGTAGGAAGTAAATTTTCCGATCCCGGGAAGCGATTTCCGGTCGCTCCAGATCCTGACAAAAATATCCTGGACAATGTCTTCGGCCATTTCCCTCGAATTGACCAGGGAACAGACAAAAGCGCCCAACTGACCATGGTAGGCTTCGAAAAGCATGGCAAAAGCCTTTTCATCATCCAGGGAAATCCTGGATAAAAGCTCGGACTCGTTATCGGCTACCTGTAAACCCACAGCCTGGTCGGGGTGAAAATCAGTACAAACATCTGCACTGCGAAACAGCTGTCGCAGTAATTGTAAAATTAGTTACTTTCTAATCATTATCCGAATCGTACCATATCTGTATACTGAAATACGCCAGGTGACGAAGATCACCTATACCTGTGACCTTGCGTATTGGGAGGCTTTTACCTCGATACTATATTTACCACTAAGCTCCGGATTTTACCCTGTCTATTTCAAATCCAGACATTCCGGTCAGTTTTCAAATTATAGACAAAATCTATACAATCATAAAATATATCATTTTGATTTATAAATATACGCGGGATAATTTTGTCATGTCCCATTTCTCATAAAATCAGAAAACATGATAAAGCCTCCGTATTACCTTATTTCCGGCAGCTGATCATTCATAATTAACAGCTTTACCAGTTTTAACTTTAACCAATACATTTAACAAAAACTATTTATTAATGGAAAACAATTCAAGTGATATCAGCAAGTGTCCGTTTCATAGTGGATCTCAGAAAAACAACGTTGCAGCGGGCGGTACACAAAACCAGGATTGGTGGCCGAATCAACTGAACCTCAATATCCTGCGGCAGAATTCTTCACTTTCAGATCCTATGGGTGAGGATTTCAACTATGCCGAAGAATTCAAAAGCCTGGACTTAAACGCCGTCAAAGCCGATCTGCGGGCGGTTATGACCGATTCCCAGGATTGGTGGCCGGCTGACTACGGGCATTACGGCCCCTTCTTCATCCGGATGGCCTGGCACAGCGCCGGTACTTACAGGATAGCCGACGGCCGGGGAGGTGCAAGCGCCGGTCAGCAACGCTTCGCTCCCCTCAACAGCTGGCCCGACAACGTGAGCCTCGACAAGGCACGCAGACTTATCTGGCCGGTCAAACAGAAATACGGACGCAAAATATCATGGGCTGACCTCATCGTACTGACTGGAAATGTCGCCCTGGAATCGATGGGCTTCAAAACGTTCGGCTTCGCCGGCGGCAGGGAAGACGTATGGGAGCCTGAGATTGACGTTTACTGGGGTTCGGAAAAGACCTGGCTGGGAGGCGACAAACGTTACTCCGGTGAACGCGACCTGGAAAACCCTCTGGCAGCCGTCCAGATGGGATTGATCTATGTAAACCCCGAAGGACCGGACGGTAATCCGGACCCGCTTGCAGCAGCGCGCGACATCCGCGAGACGTTCAAACGTATGGCCATGAACGACGAAGAAACCGTCGCCCTGATTGCCGGTGGCCACACCTTTGGAAAAACACACGGGGCTGCATCTGCAGATCACGTCGGTCCCGACCCCGAATCTGCCCCTATAGAAGCACAGGGACTTGGCTGGGCCAACAGCTACGGCAGCGGTAAAGCAGGAGATACAATCACCAGCGGACTGGAGGTGATCTGGACGAGCACTCCCACCCGGTGGAGCAACAATTTCTTCTGGAACCTGTTCGGCTATGACTGGGAACTGACAAGAAGCCCGGCTGGAGCCTATCAGTGGATCCCGACCAACGGCGCCGGCGCCAATTCGGTACCCGATGCGCACGATCGCTCCAAACGTCATGTGCCGTCTATGCTGACGACCGACATCGCATTAAGGACCGACCCCGACTATGAAAAGATCTCCAGGCGCTTCTACGAAAATCCGGATGAATTTGAGGAGGCCTTTGCCAGGGCTTGGTTTAAGCTGACCCACCGCGACATGGGACCGAAATCGCGGTATCTCGGTCCTGAAATCCCCGCAGAAGATCTCATCTGGCAGGACCCTATCCCGGAAGTAGACCATGAGCTGATCGACAGCAACGATATAGCAGTATTAAAATCGAAAATCCTGGATTCAGGACTTTCCGTATCCGACCTGGTTTCTACAGCATGGGCTTCAGCTTCCACTTTCCGCGGATCAGACAAGCGCGGCGGGGCCAACGGAGCCCGCATCCGCCTGGCTCCCCAGAGAAGCTGGGAGGTCAATAACCCCGCCCGGCTTGGCAGGGTACTCGATACGCTGGAGAACATCCGGGAAGTATTCAACGGTTCGCAAACCGGCAACAAAAAGGTTTCTCTAGCCGACCTGATCGTACTGGCAGGGTGCGCCGGCGTGGAAAAGGCAGCCAGGGACGCAGGGCATTATGTTGCGGTACCGTTTACGCTCGGCCGGACCGACGCATCTGCCGAACAGACCGATGCGGAATCGTTCGACGTTCTCGAACCTGCAGCCGACGGGTTCCGTAATTACCTGCGGACAAAGTTTAGCGTTTCGACAGAAGCGCTGCTGGTCGACAAAGCACAATTGCTGACCCTTAGCGCTCCGGAAATGACCGTATTATTGGGCGGCATGCGTGTGCTCGATACGAATTATGACAACTCCAGGCACGGCGTATTTACGCACCGGCCGGAAACGCTCACCAACGACTTCTTCGTCAATCTACTGGATATGGGAATGGTGTGGAAACCTACAGACGATACCAACGAGATTTTCGAGGGCACCGACCGGAGCACAGGCGAACCGAAATGGACAGCTACCCGGGCCGATCTGATTTTCGGATCGCATTCCGAGCTGAGGGCTCTGGCAGAAGTCTACGGCTGCTCCGATGCCGGGGAAAAATTCGCAGCTGATTTCATAAAGGTCTGGGACAAAGTAATGAACCTGGACCGGTTTGATCTGAAATAAAGGCTCATGGAGATTTCATCTGAATAAAAAAGTGAGGCGGCCCGGATGGGCCGCCTCACTTTTTTATAACCTTATTCCTTCTTACTTCACTATGAAGCTCCTGGTAATAATTTCACCGTTCTCACCTGTCACCTGTAGGATATAGTGACCGGAAGAAAGATTCCTTACATTCAGGACATTGCTTCTCAGCGTTGTATTCAGAACTTCGATACCGGCGGCGCTATACACCTTGGCTTTAGCCGATCCAGACACCGCCAGGTCAAGAACAAGCTCGCCTGCTAAAACCGGGTTGGGATAAACACTACCGTTCGATGTCCTGCCTTGCAGGCTTACTATCCGGCTCAGTGAAGTACTTCCATCCAGGTCTTTGCTTTGGATACGGAAATAATGAGCGCTGTTTCCGCTGAGCTTATGTGTAAAGCTGTAAGAAGCTCTCGGGGCGTTATCCGCTTTCACGGTCCCTATCGCTCTCCAGTTTTTCACATCCGGGCTGTACTGTACTTCATAAGAAGATACATTCAGCTCTTCGGTGGTCGACCAGGATACGACGGCCACACCCAACTCTTCGGTTACGTTGATCGCCTGCCATTTCACCGGAAGCGAGCCTTGCCACAGAAGTGTGTAAGTTGATTCTTCAGATTCCGAACCGGCAGCATCCACCACCTTGAAGTCGAAGGAAACCTCGGTATAACCTGTTCCACCCAATACGATGGAGAATTTGGACGGATCGAAATCCTCTATCTCTTCACCCTCTATCACCGGGTTCCCATCATAGTAAAGCACCGGAGCCTCATTGCCCTCCTGACCTGGTGGTACATACGGCAGTTTTGTAATAACGATAGAAGGCTTGGGTTCTGCTGGTGTCCCTGTCCCGTCAGGATCGGAACCTATCGGGGGGGCAACAGGCGGAGTCCCTGTGCCGATCGAGATTACGGTACCATCAAGCGGGATCTCGTCTCCGGAAGTCGGCTGCTCTATAGTATATTCCGAATCATCCGATACCGGAGGCTGCTGAAGGCCGAAGTTGACGTTTGCTATATTGGAAGTTACCGTTCCAAGATCAATTATATTCGTTTTATTGGAGGGGTCAGGATCGCCGCTGTTGTTTACAGGATCGTGGGTACCGGTATTGACCCAGCCCGGGATCGTAGCGCCAACAGAAAGCGGATCACCTTCTGGTTGCTCTTCATCAGTAAGGATCACCTTATAGTCGCCGGGCTCTACGCCGGGGAACTCGTAAGTTCCATCATTTCCAACCTGTACCGATTGAACTACGTTCCCATCTTCATCTACCAGGTTAGCCCAGATATCAGAATCTGTATCAGACGAAGCGTCGCTGTTATCGTCACCGGTATCCCCGGTAATGGGCTTTTCACTTCCTCCTTTTTCAGCGTTCCCGTCAGTATCGTGCCATACATTACCGCTGATGGTAATGTTGCCCTTCACTCCGAAATTGGCGTCATCCAAGGTCGTATTCGCAGTAATAGTCGAATAAGATGATAAATCCCCAAGGCTTAGAATACCACTTTTCTCTGACGTATTACCGGTAGTTACAGGATTATCACCATCGCTTCGGTTGGTACCGGTATATTTATAACCCGTGGGCGCCGATGCACCGGTGCTAAGGGGTGTACCAGGGCCTCTCTCGTTTGTAGTTAAGATGATTGTATAATCACCTGTGCTTGTTAAAGCGCTCTGGCTTGCCGTTATGGTATATTCACCAGTAGTAGCATCTACCAACACACTCCGAATTACGTCACCATTTGCATCCACTAAATTGGCCCAACGTGCACTATTGGCCAAGTTAGATTCTCCACTATCATCAATTGCATCCTCATTGACATCTATCCAGATCTTTCCGGAAATTTCAATATTATAAACGATACAAGCTTTGATCGTGATCAATAACTGTACTACATCACCCGCGCAAGACTGCCCCTCAGGAATTACATATCCAAGACGTACCGTTCTGGAACCATTGGTTGGTATATTAAAAGCGCTTAAATCTAAAAGTCCTGTGGGACTATCATTATCTTCATCAGTAAACTTCAGACCCTGGAAATTACTGTTGCTGGCATCTACTTCCAATATTCTATAGATACCTCCGGCAGGAGCCCCTACTAACTGAATTTCGGATGAATTACAATATTCATTATTTGCAGTACTAAGAGCAACTGTCAGGGTAGCAGGAGTAGTTTCAACTCCACAAACAGGTAAAGGTGCAGTGGTAAATCTAATTCTCCGATCTCCGTCGCTAGTATTCCCTGCTCTGTTATCTCCCATACTACCGTATCGGTAGTGCCCTACATACCCGAAAGTGTTTTTACACTCCTGCAGCAGCATTGTCGTGTGGCCACCGCTTTCTACAAATAAGACACCGGTGTTGCTATTACCTGTTTCCCACAGGTCTGGCATTCCCGGGTCGCTATTCTCCCCGTTACTTGTTGCACCTACATCACTTCTACCCAAATCCGAACCGGACTCCCTGCCCCAGTTCCATAATGTCTTATCTTTCGTAACAACGTTTACAAATCCGAAAATACCGTCATGCTCCTGCGTAGAAATCCAAGCGATATTATTCATGGGAGTTGACGAACTATTGGTACGTGTCGGCCGTACCCAATTGTCACGATTAGTAGTAGACCAATCACCCAATTCTCTGCTACTGTTTTCGCCCATGGCCCACAATTCGCCACTATCATACAATACAAAATAGGAAATATCAGCAGCATCAAAGTTGGGATTAGTGCTTGAAAACCCTTTCGTAGCGGCAATCATTTTAATATTGCCGGTAGCACCAGATGGTAAATTCATTTTAGTGGCAGGTCTTCTTGTAGCTAAGCCCTGGCCCGCCTGAGCAGGTTGAGTAGTACCTCCTAAACGAGTGCCATAGCCCCAAGTCCACAAATCCCCTTGATTATCCAAGGCAAATAAGCCCTCACTGGTACCACGAGTAGCTACGATACCGGTAAGGTCTCCACCTCCTGCTTTTTGAATCTTTACCCAAGCTGTAGCGCTACCATTTTGCCTGATTTCCAGGTTCTGCGAAAGTACATATACCTCACCAGCACAAGTAGTCATTGCCAATGTACCGCTTGTAGCAAAAAGCATTTTTACATCAGTAGGGTTAACTCCTGCGGGTAGCGATAGATTACTGCCACCGCCACCAGCGGTTCTCACCCGTTGAATTGCCTCTCCGGAAGAAGGGGTTAAGCTCGTAGACAAAACTATTCCCTGGAAACCCCAGGCATAGAAATGACCGCCAGTAGTGAGCAGTATAAATTGGGCCCCCTGAGTGTTGGCACCGGTTTTTGCATACTTGCTTCCTAATGCAATTTTAAGCGGCTGTCCCGCCCCCGCGTCAAAGGTAAAACCATTGAACGCATTGATAGTAGTGGGCGTACCAAACCAGTTACCGTGATTACTATTAGAGCCTCCACCGTTGGTTATATTCACAGGTCTGGATGCTTCTCCCCATACTTTAATGGTCCCATCCTGGGCATAGGCCGCCGAGCTGTGGAAAGTAGAAATAACGTTGTCATAAGACAAGCTTGCGGCACTGGTAGAGAAATACCCAGAATTGGCTGGATCTGTGCAACCGTTGTTTCCGGCACAATCCTGAATATTTTGGGCATTCAAACCTGCAGCATTGCCCAAAAAAAGGACAGCGCCTAATACCAAACTCTTTACGAGCAATTTCCGATTCCTTAATAAAGGATTGTCTGAGAGCAAGGCCGTCAGAACCTCAAATGGCGCCCGCAAGGCACGCAAAAGGCTCTTTTTCTGCATTGTAGATTGTTTTACCATGAAATTGTTTTTGTAGAATAATGCTTAAACATAAATTGATGTATCATCTCAATAACCGAACCGGCTCTTCCTTTCAACATTCCGGAAACACAATACCTATCCTGCCGGAGGTGCCGCAGTACATTGCCAGAACAGTTATTATATACGGGGACCGGGGAAAAATGCACGAAGTACAGCCAATACTTTAAAGAGAAAATACATGTGTTTACACTACTTGCTGGCAAATATATTATTAACTTTCTAATTACAACAGCATAAATACAGAAAAATGCAAAATAAGTTTATAGAAAACTATTGCATTAATGAGATATAAATTGTTAATTCGTAGAATTTTTACTACAGTAAATTTAAACATTCATTACACAAAGGCAAAATAGCACCTACACGAATATACGTACACTACTTATAATCAACTACTTAACGACAGATTTTTTTTACCGGGGAGGTGTCATTTCCGGGGCTTCGGAAGCCAGTCATGTCAGCGGTATGTCCTCAGCGATTTTTTATCTCCCAATTCATAGAGAATCCATTTGAGGCCGGCAATTTCTTCGAGCAGCCCTTTTTCCGCATCTTTGTTTTCATCGTGATTGATGATACCGACCGGCCCGCGGTAGCCGCTCCTCCAGACCCTGCGGATCATCTCCTTTTCTGCATCGCCCTGTCCTGTCCGGTAAAAGCGCTCAGAATCACCTTCTTTCAGCCCGGCCAGGTTAACACACTTTAAATATGGCAGCATCAAAGGGTAGAAGTCTGCAAACCTGGCCAGATGATTCCTTGCATGATGAAAATTGTATACGATACCTACATTATCCAGGCCCATATAGCGGATTATTTCAACCTGGTTTTCGGGCTCTCCAAACCATCCGCCATGATTATACAATGCCACTTCGCAGCCAACCTTAGTAGCCCTTTCCGCGATATACCCTATTTCCCGGCCCATAGCTTCTACTTTGCCCTGCTGCGATAATTCTTCAAAACCAGGCCATTCGGTCATCATCAGCCATATAGTGGTTTTTACCTGGTTGCGCTCCAGAAAATCAAATACAGCCTGTACATTGGGATTGCCGGCCGGGTCACGGCCCGCCGCCAGCCAGAAGGCTTCCAGCCTGATGCCATATTTACGAAGCGCACGCAGCTCGTCATCGAAAGTTGGGATATGATGCTCCCGCCAGTCGTATGCCAGCCTGGTGATCCCGAGATCACGCAGCATAGAAGCCCGCTCTTCAGGATTTCTCTGCAGGGCATCGAACGGCACTATGCACCAGGCTACGAGGTTTGACCTGGAGAAGTCGGCCTTTTTCTGCGCGGGGAGTATACCGGGTGTCGCCGTCAGCGCGATCCATATCCAAAAACAGCAGTAGATAGTAGGTTTATGCATTTTGATCAGCTTAAAATTCAAAATAATGACTTGAAGCATTATTTTCCAAAAGCATTTGTATACTTGTAGCCAAACGCCGGTTTCTGTTGTAACTTACGGGCGTGTAACGTTTTTCAGATTGGTACAAAAAATGCTAGTTTCAATTCCTATACCTGTGCGGGGCTTTTTACCGCTGTTTACAGCCCTTGTCCTGCTTTCTTTTCCTTTAAAAGCGCAGCGTTTCTTCTCCGTGGTTTTCGACCAGCTCCCCAAAGACATGCAGATGTATGCCAGGGAAGCAAATAACCTGGCGGAAATCCCCATAAGCGGCATCATCGAGCTCCCCGACTGGAGCCATATGTCGGTGGTTACCTACAGAAACGATCAACGATACGACTACCAGCGGTCGACCCTGAGCTACGGCGGCAAAACGCAGGCAGGCTTCAACATGAAAACGACCATCAAAGCGGAAATAGCCGACTATAGCGTAGAAGTGTGGGCCTGTAAACAGGCCGACTCGGTGTTGATGGTGAAAAGGACGAACATAGCGGCGGGCGATTTCTATCTCATACACGGACAATCTAACGGCGCTGCCATCAAGTTTGATGTCTGGGGCGATAAATATTGCCGCACCATTGCTCGTATTCCCGACAACGACCCTGTACGCACTCCCGGCGATACCTTATGGATCCAGTCTTCCTGGTCGCATCCGTATGCAGGGGCATGGGGCATTCACCTGCAGCGGCTTATCCTCGAAAAGTACGGAATTCCCACTACCATTATCAATGCCTCCCTGCCCGGGGCGAAGATTTCCTATTTTCTTCAACGCAACAGTTCCAACCCCGCCAACCCCTACGACCTGTATGGCTCCCTGTTGCACAGGATGAACGTAGCACGGCCTAAAACCATCAAAGGATTTTTCTGGTACCAGGGAGAACAGGAAGCGCTCGAGAATATTCCAGGCTACGAAGCGAGCTTCGACCAGCTCTATCAATACTGGCGCCAGGATTTCCCGAATGTCGAAAACTTTTACGTGATCCAGACCAATATTCTCTATTCTCCCATCTCCCCTTCTATCCGGGACTTTCAGCGCCGCACCAGGTATTTATACGAAAAGACCGGTCATTTTTCAACATTGGGGTTAGATCTCGAAGACGACGGGGTGCATTATCCGCTGGAAGCCTACAAGGAGTTTGGAAGAAGGCTTTTCCATTTTCTCGAACCCCGTCATTACGGCGCTCCGCCTAACCCGGAAACAGAGTGCCCCGATGTGCAGAAAATTTTCTATACAAGCTCCGCCCAAGATGAGATCACACTGGTTTTCCAGACCGGGCAACACATGGAGTGGCCGCAGGATTCGCTTATAAAAGGGGAAAACGGGGCGGATGTGCTTATCAGCAACAAGGACTTTTTTTATTTCGACGGGGATTTCAGCCAAAAAGCGAATATAACTGCCGGTAAAGCGGAGGGAAACAGGGTAACCCTCTCTCTCGACAGGGGTGTCAATGCCGGGAGACTAACGTACCTGCCTCTTGAGAAGCCGGACAATGTCTCCGTCCTGCGGGGGCCGTATATCCGCAACAGCCGGAAGCTCAGTATCTTCTCATTTGCCGACGTAACCATAGCGACAGCTCTTGCTACTCCGGCGTTAACGCTTACGGGTGCCGACGCCGGCGTACGTATTGCCTGGCAAGGTGTTGTAGGCGCCGACTCTTATGTGATAGAAAAAAAGACAGGAGGAGCAGCCTTTGTCACACTGACAGAACAGGGCGGCAGCGTCCTCGAATATACCGATACGGAAGTCCTGCCTAACACCTCCTACACTTACAGGATTCGTGCAGTGGGCGCTGCTACCGAGTCTGCCTACGCCGTAGCCGACATCGTTTTCTCGCCGGTGCTGGGTTCCGAACCGCTTGTTTCCAATGACTTCCTGATAGCCCCCAATCCCGTCGGGGAAAATATCAACCTCGAATTCGGGAGATCGCAGACCGGTAAGGTTTCACTGCGCACTGTAACAGGTCTTACCCTTTTTTCAGCAATGATCCAATCCGGCGACCGGTACTCCATCCCCAGCCGCCATCTCGGTCCGGGTATCTATTTTGTTACTTTTGAAAATGCGGAAGGGAGCATTATTACAAAGAAATTCGTGCGGTAAAATAGGTGTCCCCGCCTCTGTGGTTCTCCCCTTTTTCCTCTGTGGCCCTCTGTGTCCTTCGTGCCTTCTGTGGGGGCCTGTACCCTCCGTGGTGTGTTAGCGTTGTTTGTGCTTTGGCCACAAAAAAAGGGAGACCCTCTTTGATAAGGATCTCCCTGTCGTAATGTCTGTGG
>CAZLGW010000029.1:17040-72574 GCA_964559125.1 uncultured Cytophagales bacterium | reverse complement strand
TATGCGGGTTGCTCAAAGAAGCGGGCGGGCGCTTTATAACGGCAGGCGGGCTGGCTAGGGAATATGCTCCTGCCTGAGGCCTCCCCTTTATTATCGTTTTAAACACATGAAAGCAACAGAGCTGCTAAACCTGTTTGCCGTTTCGGGTAAGCGGGCTCATTTGATCGGAAATACAGATCATGGCGTTATCGCCGGTCTTGACCTGGAGGGACGGTTATATACGGTATATGACAACCAGGTAATCAATCGCATCAACCCGCAGGCCATTTCAGGGCAGAGCTGCCTGGGTACCTACCACAACCCGGGTGGAGACGGCTTGTGGCCCGCCCCGGAAGGAACCAGTCTTGGCTATTCCTATGCAACCGGAAGCTGGCGCGTGCCGGCCGGTATCCGGCATGCCCGTTTCCGGGTAACAGATTCCCGGACAAACGGGGCTACAATTCAAAGTGAAACAGATCTGATCAACAGCCAGGGACTGGGCATCCCACTGCTTTTTGAAAGGAATATTCAGATCATTCCCAAAGAAAAGGAACTGGAAGTAGTAGTTACCGAGTCGATAGAATACCTGGGAAGCAAACAATTGGATAGGGACACCTGCCTTCTGGCGCCGTGGAGCCTGTGCCAGTTTGATTGTGGCCCGGGTTGTGAAGTGGTATTTCCGGCCCAAAAGGAAGATGTCTGGGACTTGTATGAGGATGCCGCTCCTGATACCCGTTACTGGGAAGGGGATTTGTGTCACACCCAAACCGACGGCACCCGGCGCTACCAGATCGGCCTGGGGGCACAGGTGCCCTGGATTGAATACCGGGATCCGGACAGCAAGCTCAGGGTCATCCGCCAGGCTGCCCCACTGGATGCCGGACTTGGATATATCGACATTCGTGATGCAGCGCCTGACAAACTCCCCGTCCAAAAAGGGGTAAGATACAGTATATATAACGATGCTAATGGTTTTATGGAAATTGAGGCGGCAGGTGGTTGCCCGGAAATGATCCGGCCCCAGACCAGGCTCAGCCTGTCTATTAGCACCCGCTACCTGTTCGGGTAAATCTGGAAAATTTAAAACAAGTGAAAAATTGAAAAATGGTAAAGTGTATAAAGCTTAGTTTCCTGGCTCTTTTGCTGCTATTTGAGGCCGGTACAAGCCAGTCTCAAGCCCAATTACCGGTAGGCGATCATCCGCCGGCCATTACATTCGATCATTTCCCCGGCCCGGTCTATGCATTTGTGTGGCGGAACTGGAACCTGGTCGAGGCATCGAAACTGGCAAAGGTGCTTGGCTGCGGAGAAAGCGAAGTGGCTGAACTGGCCTATTCGATGGGATTGCCCGAAAAACGCCCGGCGCCTTCTTCCTATCGCAAACAGCTGTATATTACCATCATCCGGCGAAACTGGCATCTTTTGCCTTATGAGCAATTGCTGCAGCTTTTAGACATGAGCGAAGAGGAGATGCAGCATATTTTGAAGGAAGATGATTTTCTTTTTTATAAGCTCGGATTGCTCAAACCTCAATGTCCTGTTCTTCATTATACACCACCCACAGCAGAACAACATCGAAAAGCCGCCCATATAAAACAAATTGTACAAAAACACTTCGGAAAGGAGGTGTTAACGGAAGAAGAGCAGCGTTTTGCTTTTGTGGACGAGCTACGTAATTACAAGCCACAGGAAGGCGCGGTTTACCGTAATCAGCATGGCCTCAGGTATGTCTATTCCTACTTCGGGATGTTTGGCGATCCTTTGCTGGATGAAGAAATGGATCCTTACCCGGATGGCCTGCTGGCCAGGCTGGCCGAACAGGGTATCAACGGGGTATGGCTGCACGTAGTGTTGAACCAACTGGTAGCAGAAGGCGGTCAATTCCCTGAATTCGGGAAAGACAGTGACAAACGTCTGGCCAACCTGCAGAGGATAGTGGAAAGGGCGAAAAAATATGGAATTTCGGTCTACCTGTATATGAACGAGCCCCGGGTGATACCCAAAGCATTCTTTGGTAAAAGGCCGCACCTGGCCGGCGCTGTCAATGGTGAATTCATCGCCATGTGTACCAGTACGGATGAAGTTAAACAGTGGCTGGAAGAATCGTTGTATCATGTTTTTAGCCGTGTAAAGGGGTTAGGCGGGGTTTTCACGATCAGTGCCTCTGAAAATCATACCAACTGCGCTTCTCATGGCCTGGCCCGGCAGCAAACCTGTCCGCGCTGCGGTACGAAAGAATACAGCACGGTACTGGCGGAAGTAAACGCCACTATTGCAAGGGGCGTACACAAAGCAGACCCCGGGGCGAAGGTGATTGCCTGGGATTGGGGATGGAACGCGCATAAGGACGGTACTGAAGTGATCAGGAAACTGCCGGACGACGTTTGGTTTATGTCGGTGAGCGAATGGGCGCTTCCGATTAACCGGGGTGGTGTGGCTGCTACTGTCGGGGAATATTCGATATCTTCGGTCGGACCCGGCCCGAGGGCCAAGCGGCATTGGGCAGTGGCCGACAGCATGGGACTGAAGACGGTTGCCAAGGTTCAGTTTAACAATACCTGGGAGCTGTCGGCGGTTCCGTGGATCCCTGCGCTTGACCTGGTGGCCGAACACGCTTCCAACCTGGCCAAAGCAGGAGTGAGTAATTACATGCTGAGCTGGTCTCTGGGTGGATACCCTTCGCCCAACCTGGAAATAGCCAACAAGTTTTCCCGGAATAAGGAGTTGACGATTCAGGAAGCATTGGATGAAATAGCGGTTGAACGGTACGGGGAGAAAGCTTCCCCCCACGCAAGAAAGGCATGGACGGCTTTCAGCAACGCCTTCAGGGAATTTCCCTATCACGGCGGTGTGGTCTACAACGCCCCGCAGCAATATGGCCCGGCCAACCTTTTGTATCCCCGGCCAACCGGATACAGGTCTACCATGGTGGGTTTCCCTTATGACGATCTGAAGGGATGGAAGGCTGTTTACCCGGAAGAAATCTTCTTAAACCAGTTCAGAAAGGTGGCTGAAGGCTGGAAAACAGGCCTGGCGCATTATAAAAAACTGCCTGGTGCAAGCCTTCCCGATAAGCAGCAAACCGCAGTATCCGATTATGGCATTGCGTATGCATCCTACCTGCATTTTGCATCGACTGCCAACCAGATCGATTTTGCGATTAAAAGAGACGAGTTGTTGGAGAACAAGAAACCTGCCGAAAGGAAAAAGACACAAAAGGCTATTCAGAAGCTTCTTAAGTCGGAGATACACCTGGCCAAAGAATTGTACCAGGTTACCAACAAAGATTCCCGCATCGGCTTTGAAGCGACAAACCAGTATTACTACCTGCCCCAGGATCTGGTCGAGAAAGTGGTAAATTGTGAAGTGATGCTGTCAGGAAACGAGTTTAGGTAGTCCTTTTTTTAAATCATTTGCAGATGTTTATTCGCTGTTATGTCTCTCTGCTTAACCCTGGTCTGTGTCTTCACAGGCCGGAAGATAATCTGATTTTCCGTACTTTTGTTAAATGAGCAAGATTTATAAATCTACTTCTTTTGCTGACATCCCCGCCTATGATAAAGAATACTGGTGGAGTAAGACACCGGAGGAACGCCTCGATGCGGCGCTGAAACTGGTCACTTTTGCCAGGATTATTTATCGTTCTAACCCGGCCAATCTCGGTCTTGACAATGGAACAAGAATATTTAAATCTGATCAGCCTGTTCAACGAAGAAAAGGTTGAATACGTGATCCTGGGAGGCCATGCCGTGATTGCTCATGGTTATCTTCGAACTACCGGGGATATCGATATTTTTGTAGGCTCGGACGAAGAAAATGCGGAAAGGATTATGAAAGCGCTGGAGCGTTACGGATTTACGAACAACGAGTTTGAGCCGGAAGATTTTACTAAAATTCCCAGTTTCCTTTCGTTCAGTCGCTACGACGGCTGGATCGATCTCATGAATTTTACTTTGGGAGTAACGTTTGAAGAATGCTATAAGAACCGTAGCATATTTACCGTTCAGGGCGTTCCGGTAAATTTTATCAGCCTGCCTGATCTGATCCGCAATAAGCGCGCTACCGGGCGTCAGCAGGATATGCGCGATCTGGAAAATCTTCCCGGAGGAGCCGGAGATTAACCTTGGCCTGTGTCTTCACAGGTCGGAAGATGATCTGATTTTTCGTACTTTTGTTAAATGAGCAAGATTCATAAATCTACTTCTTTTGCGGGCATCCCCGCCTATGACAAAGAATATTGGTGGGGACACAGACCACGGTGGAGACACAGACCACGGTGGTGGAGCCTGGTCTTTCTGCTAATCCTGAATTTTTGGGGGGCGGATACCTATGGCCAGACAACCTCTCCTCTCATCCGTATCGGCGTAATCGCCGATATCCAGTACGGCGATGTCGATCCGGCCGGTACCCGGTACTACCGGAATTCGCTGCAGAAGCTGGAAGAATGTGTAGCTGACCTCAACACTGAAAAAGTAGATTTTTCGATCAACCTCGGCGACCTGGTCGACAGGAACCCGGCCGATATGGAAGCGGTCCTGACCCGGTTGAAAGCGCTCGACCAGACAGTATATAATACGCCGGGAAACCATGATTATGTAGGGATAACTGACAATAAAGCGCTGTACAGGCAATTGGGAATGCCCGGCGAATATTATTCGGTCAGGCGTGGGAAATGGCTGTTTATTATGTTAAATACCAACGAAATAGCTTCTTACGCCAATGTGGCCGGAACGGAGAAAGAAAAAGAGCTGGCGGCGGCGCTCGAACGGATCCAAAAAAGCGGGAGGATCAATGGTAAGCCCTGGAATGGAGGGATAAGCCTGAAACAAACGAAGTGGCTGACGAAACTTCTGAAAAAAGCAGAGAAAAAAGGGAGGAACGTCATGGTGCTTTCACATCATCCCTTATTTCCGGAGGAAGGGTACACTGCTTTGAACGGGAAGGAAATCCTGGAAACACTATCGTCATTTTCCTGTGTGAAAGGGGTTATCAGCGGGCACCATCACGTGGGCGCTTTCGGAACATACAAAGGGATCCCCTGTATCACGACGGAGGGAATGATAGAAACCGAAAATACCAATGCTTACGGGGTGCTGGATATATACGAAGATAAATTTGTGCTCCGGGGCAAGGGGAGAACGGTTACTCATGAGGTGAGGATACGGTAGGTGTTGTCCGATCTTGAAAATAGTATCTTTTAAAATTGACTAATTGAAAGATAGTTTGTAAATTTTCAAGTATTTTAACACTTGAAGGTTATGAACGTCTTCCACAGAATTGAGTATTGGGGCGACAGGCATCATCCTGCCTGGCTTGACATCGTCCGTATCGGGTTAGGTGTTTTTCTCTTTATGAAGGGAATCGGTTTTATTTCCGATACTACCCGGCTAACTGAGCTTGTGAACGGGCTGAAGATTGATCTTTGGCCGGTGATGGCCGTTCATTATGTGGCTTTTGCACATATTTTCGGCGGCTTCCTGATTGCCTTGGGCGTGCTGACAAGGCTATCCTGCCTGGTGCAGATCCCGATCCTGCTGGTGGCGGTGTTTTTTGTGAACATTCGCCAGGGGTTTTCCTACGTGAATTCGGAGCTTTGGATCTCGCTGGTAACCCTGTTTCTGGTTATCGTGTTTTATATCGTAGGTTCGGGAAGGTTCTCGATGGATGATTGGATGCGGAGGCATCCGTCGTGAGATGGATTTTACTTGACAATGTTGATCCTGCGGGAGGTAAGAGAGCCGTCTTTCCCGGTCACTTTGACTGTATACTGGCCGGGGGAAAGAGAGCTTAGATCCACTCCGTCCGAAGGGATTTCGGCTACTGTAAGGACGCGAATACCTGTGATGCTGAAAACTTCCAGCTGCTTTATGTCCGCCCGGCCTTTAAGCATGAACCTGTTTGCTGCCGGGTTAGGATAGAGTACCAGCCCCTCGCTATCTTCAAACCGCAGGCTTTTTATTGGACTGTACTCAAAAGTGCCGTCTTTGTCCACCATCCTGAGACGATAGTAGTTAAGTCCGCCTGAAGGTGTGCTGTGAGAAAATGTATAGTTCCGGACAGTTGTGCTTTCTCCATAAGACCTTACCCGGCCGAGACTATTCCAGGCAGCGGCGTCGGTCGTATGCTGTATTTCAAAGTAATCACTGTTTGTTTCGGAAGTAGTTGCCCAACTGAGACGGGTGGTCGGGCCTTCCGGCGTCACTTCAAAGCGGGCAAGCGCAACCGGAAGCGTCGCACAGGCTTCGCTTACCTGCTCGCTTGATGCACATCCGTCGGCATTGCCCCGTAGGCCTACGTCATCCGGAGAGTCAGCCAGTTTCTGACAGAAAACCTTCAATGCACACGTACTCAATGCTGCATTATTGACAACATTGATAAAAGTCCCTACCGAGTTCAGGCCAGATAGTCCCCCCACGGAGGTAAGGTTCGGCAGAAGCTCGATGGACAGCCCCCCGCCGATGGATTCCAATTTTCCAAGACTAGCCAGGCTGGCGATCCCCGTATTATACAATGACACAGTACCTCCGACCGAAGCGAGGTTCTGAAAGCCGGTCAGGATTGTTAACGCAGGATTGTCATGGATCTGCAGCCCATGCTCCACCCGGGTCAGGCTCTGAAAGCCGCTGATACCCGTCAGGCTTGGGTTATTTTCAATCACGAGATTTCCCCCGATATATTGCAGTTTTCCCAATCCGTCGAGACTGGTAATTCCTAAATCATAAAACAAGAGAAGCCCGTCGATCGACTCCAGGTCCTGAAGCCCGTCGAGGGTTGTCAGCAGGGAGTTCTCATAGATCTTCAGGTTGCCGTCTACTGAGGTCAGTTTCTGAAACGCATTGAGACTGGTCAGGGCCGGACTGTCAAATAGCTCTATTTCTCCGCCCACATATGTCAGGTTCTGAAGCCCGTTGATCGTTGTAAGCGCATGATTCTTAAAAATCCGCAGGGTTTGTCCTACCGATTCCAGGTTCTGAAGCCCGTTGAAGCTAGCCAGCGCCGGGTTATCGAATATCTCTACTGCCTCGCCCACTGAAGCCAGGCTCTGAAGGCTGCCAAAACCAGTCAGCAAAGGATTCTCCGTGATCGAAAGGACGCCCCCTACAGAAATCAGCGAAGACAGCCCCGACAACGACGTCAGGTTAAGCATGTATTTGATACTGAGCATCCCGCCTATATGTTCCAGGTTTTCCAGGCCTTCCAGGTTAGAGACCCCGACATTCAGTAGTGAAAATTTACCCCCAACCGTTTTCAGGTTCGCAAGTCCGCTGAGGCTTGTCAGCGACGGACTGCCACTGATCTCTATGTCATTTTCAATAGTCGTTACGTTTGCCAGGAATGAAAGATCGGTCATGAAGGCCATCCTGAGACTGCCTTTGATGGTGGTACAATGGCCATACTGGGCAATGAAATCGTTAATATGACCCTGGCTCAAGATATAAAGATCACCAACGACACACTCCGTAGCTTCGCCAGGCCCGGTTACCAATTGTCGCGATCCCCCATCCGGTTCGGTCAAAGAAGAGAGAGAGGTGGCGCCGACAGGCAATCCTGTGCCTGTTAATAAACAGATGAATAGTGCAAGCTTTTTCATTTTGGCTTTATAAGGGTATTGGTCAAAAACAGACCGTTAATAACGGCTGTCATATAGTGAAACAGAGACGGGGCAAAATTGACGGATTAGGAAAAACAGATGTTATCAATCCTGTATCAGATGTTATCAATCTGGTATCAGAAAGCCCGGTTTTCGCTGCCTGGCGGAGATTTCTCAGCGATGTTCACGGACAAATTCAGAAGGCGTCATCCGGTATAAGTCCCGGAAACATTTACTAAAATAAGCAAGGCTGTTAAACCCGACCTTGTAGGCGGTTTCGGAAATCGTAAATCCTTCTTTTAAAAATTCCTTGGAGCGGTTCAGCCGGTAATTCCGGATCAGGTCGCCGGCAGCGTATCCTGTGAGGGTTTTTACTTTCCGGAAAAGCGTCATCCTGCTCATGCCCAGCTCGTTGATAAGGCTGTCTATACCAAACGAGGCATTATCGAGATTCGCTTCCAGCAGATCGAACACTCTTTTCAGGAAAGGGTTTATGTCTTCGGCGTGATTTTGCCTGATATCAATATCCGGGCCAATCAGTTGCGCCTGTATCCATTCCCGGTATTTTTTACTATGCTCCAGGATATTTTTCATTCTTAGCTGCAACTCCTCCATATGAAACGGCTTCGCGATATAATCGTCCGCACCGTATGACAGGCCGGCTATCCTGCTTTCATGAGATATTTTAGCAGTAAGCAGGATGACAGGGATGTGCGACGTTCTGAGGTCTCCTTTGATCTCTTTGCAGAACTCGAATCCATCCATCACCGGCATCATCACATCGCTGATGACCAGGTCAGGGGAGGTAGCAAGAGCAGCTTCCCAACCCTCCTTTCCGTTTCCGGCCAGGGCGACTTTGTACGACGGCGGGAAGCTGTTTGAAATATACGCAGCCAGCTCCGGGTTGTCTTCCACGATCAGGATATTGGGTGTTGCGGTGTCATTTTGAAGGGCTTTTACGGGAGAGCCAGCCTGTTTTGAAGCTGTTTGCGGCGATGTTTCGCCTCTTGCAACCGGCCGGTAAGGCAGCCAGAGCGAAAATACTGTTCCCTTACCAATAGCGCTGCTTACGCTGATCCGCCCCCCTTGCAATTCCACCAGCTCTTTTACGAGCGACAAACCGATGCCCGTTCCCTGCTCGTGAAAGTTATTTGCCGGATCTGCCTGGTAAAAGCGGTCAAATATATACGGCAGCTTCCCGGCCGGTATTCCGCAGCCTGTGTCGGCTATCCTGACGTCTATTCCATCTTCCGTACCCGACAGGCCGACTTCAATTTTCCCTCCCGCCCTGGTAAACTTTAACGCGTTGGCTACCAGGTTGTACAGGATCCGCTCGAGCTTTCCGGCATCAAAGCTGTACTCCCGGTCTGCCCCGGAGGATTCGAAAACCAACCGGATCCCCTTTTCATCTGCCTGATACTGAAAGGATAAGATCAGCTTCCCCGCAAAATTCATGAGATTCTCCCTTACAGTTTCCACCGGTAGTGCGCCGGCTTCCAGCTTCGACAGATCCAGCAGCTGGTTTACCAGTTGCAGCAATTGCCCGGCATTGCGTTCTATAGTGTCGAGCTGCTGCCTGCTATGACCGATCGTTTCCTCGTCTGTGGCCGCTTTCAATTGCCGGACAGGCCCCAGAATGAGTGTAAGCGGTGTGCGGAAATCATGCGTTATATTGGAAAAAAAGCGTGTCTTCAACTCATCGACCGTGCGAAGGTGCTGAGCCTCTTTCTCCCTGATATAGAGACGGATCAGGGCATAGCCCAGGTAAAGGGCCGCGATGAAATAAACCAGGTAAGCCCACCGGTTGGCCCACCAGGGAGGAGAAATCACGACGGATAAGGTCCGGACGTGAGGGCTCCAAACCCCTGTAGTATTGGTTGTATTCAATTTTAAAAGGTACCTGCCTGGATCCAGGTTGGTATAGGTGGCTTCTCCGCGTTGCGCCTGTATCCAGTCTTTGTCCAATCCTTCCAGCTGAAAACGATAGCCTATGCTTTTAAAGCTGTTGTATTGAAGCCCTGCAAACTCTATGGTCAGGGAGTTCTGGTCGTGCTTCAGCTTTAGCCCGGTGAGCTGCTGCAGCGACAGGGAGTCGATCAGGGATGAGGGCCCCGGCGTTACTGCTTCGTTGTTGACACGGATGCCTGTGATCTCGGTTTCCGGCTGATACGAATCGTCCAGGATCTCTTCAGGATAAAATGAAGTGATGCCCTCCAGGCCCCCGAGCAGGATGCGGCCGTTTGGGAGATACAGGAAGTGGGACCGGTTAAATTCGTCGGCGAGCAGCCCGTTTTCTCTTGTAAACGTCCTTTTTGCAAATGTTTTCCTGTCCATACGGCAGAGGCCCCGGTTGGTCGCTATCCATATCTTCCCGCGACGATCCGGAATGGCTGCATAGATAACATTATTGGGAAGTCCGTCGCGGGTAGTAAAAACCCGGGATTTGCCCGTTTTTTTATTGAAACGGCACAGCCCGGAGCCAAATGTGCCTACCCACAGGATGTCGGGCTCGTCAGTATCCTGGAAAAGGCAAAACAGTAGATCACTGCTCAAAGACTCCGGATCTGCCGGATCATTGAAATAATGTTGCTGTGCGCCCGTACGGCGATCGATCCGGTAGACTCCCCTGTTATCGGTCGCCACCCACAATGCGGCCTCATCTACCACAAAATGAAGCTTGTGGGTAGGCTTCCAGGCACTGCGGGGTTGTTTACCCGAATCCGGAAACCGGATCAGGTGCGGGAACGTTTCCCATTTTTTACTGGGCTCGTCGTACCACATCGCCAGCGAATCATACAAGACCCATACCTTCCCTGCGGGATCGGTAGCCATCGGTACGGGCGATAACGGATAGTTATTTTCAACCGGAATCGGAAACGGGATTTTTGTTACTTTCCTGGTCTCCGGGTCTGCACAATAGAATGGGGAGCTTCCCACATTGAACCATACACGGTCTTGCCGGTCGAGGGCGTACCGGAAGTGATAGGATGAATTTTCAGCGGAAAAAGCAGGTATTTCTCCTTCCGGCAGCCCGATCCCGTATTTCAGCAGGTCGGTATGAAAATTGCGCTCGTAGGTCCGGGTATAAAACAGGTTTGCTTTGAGATTAAATTTATAGACTCCCTCACCGGATGTCCCTACCCAAAGCACATCCGAGCGGTCGGTCAAAACGCTTATGATACCGGAGGCCGGTGAAGTTGTCTCCCGGATACACGCAACTCCCTCCCGATCATTAAACCGGTATAGATTTCCGCTCTGGGCAAAGAAGACGTTCCCCTTGCTATCGGCGGCAAACCGGGACCCTCCCTCCTCCGATTTTGAGGGCGGCAAGGGGTATGATTTCAGTTGCCCGGTTGCAGGGTTCAGGATCGTGACGTACCCCACGGATGAAACCAACAGGCTTCCGTCGGGTCTTTCGTACAATCCAAGCAACCTGTTTTCAGGCAGCCCACCTGGTTTATCGGATTGGGCGCGGTAGTGCGTAAACCTGCCTGTTTTTTCATCCAGCATACCAAGTCCACCGCCGTTGGTTGCCACCCACACCATACCGTTACGGTCTTCCAGGATCGCTTCAATTTCGTTTTTGCTCAACGAATGTGGGTTGTCCGGTTCATGGCGGAAGGTGGTTACGCGCCGGGCCGGGAGATCTACCACAGACAACCCGTCCTGGTTGGACAGCCAGATACGGTGGTTTCGGCCGGGATGAATTATCCGGGGACGGTATCGAAGGTGTTTTTTATAAAAAGATTGGTGCGTCAGGTGGAAAAATGTCTCTTTTACGGGATCGAACAGGCTTAGCTCTCTGAAGGTTTGGATCCATAGCTTCCCGTTTCCATCAGGTTGTATGCCGATGACCCCGGGCTCCGGCAAACCCGAAGAATCTGCCGGGAAGTGCTGAAATAGCCTGAAGCGGTCTCCGTCATAGCGGCAAAAGCCGTCCAGCGTCGCCATCCAGATAAATCCTTTCGTGTCCCGGGCAATCGAAGACACATGCGCCTGTGGCAACCCGGTTTTGTCAGTTATGTGCTCATAATGAGGCAGTTGAAAAGGTTGCGCAAATAAAACAGGGAATGGAAAAAAACCGGGCAGAAACACCAGGCAGATCAAACGGATTGGAATCCATAAATAATTCATAACAGACACTCGCCAAAACACAGTCCAAGGGTAGAGCGCCGACAATATAGGATTTTTCTGAACCTCTACAACCCAAGCCCCGCGTTTCGTGAAGGATCATCGTTAAACGTAAATCCCAGAGGTTTGAAATCCTCTTTCAGCTTCGTCAGAGCCAGCCGCAGCAATGTTATATCGCCGGCCCTGGTGACCAGCATCGCGCCCATGTCCAGCAACTTGCGGGCATGTTCCGGCGAAAAAGCAGGAGTACCCCACCATTTTCCTGCCGCTTTTGCCGCACTTGCCACCTTCCGGACCGCGTCGTAGTATCCGGGGTTTTCGAAATCACCGGGAAATCCTGCCTGTACACTATAGTCTCCCGGTCCGAAGAAAAGCATATCGATCCCTTCGACACCGGCAATGGCTTCCGCGTTTTCCAGCCCGACGGGGTCTTCTACCTGTACAAGAATAAATGTTTCGCGGTTAGCTTGCCGGAGATAGTCCGTGAGCGGGATCATCCCGTAAGGCATATCTGCGCCTGAACCGTCGAGACCACGTATGCCTGCCGGCGGAAATTTCAGGTTCTGAACCAGCTCGGCCGCTTCCCCGGCAGATGTACACCTCGGGTAGATGATACCGTTGGCACCGGCTTCCAGCAACCTTGCAGCCCTTAAAAACTCGCCTTTTGCAGGCCTTGCCAGGATATCGGCCCCGCCTACCCTGGCGGCTCTCATCAGGTTGGCGGCTGTTTCCAGGCTGTGGGCGTGATGCTCCAGGTCCATCCAGATCAGGTCGAAGCCCAGGAGACCGGCCATTTCGTACACTGAGGGATCGTTAAAATGCAGGGTGGTGCCCAATACCGGCTTCCCTGCCCGCCACTTGGCGAGTGTCCTGCTATTCCGCATGATTTTTTGATTTGATAAAGTTCATTTCTATAAGACTGACCAGTGTTCCGGAGACTACCCCTACCAGCAGTGAAAGCGGTAATATCCAGAATACCGTAATGTTGAATATGCCGTAAAACGCTACCGCACAGGCTGCAATAACGGAGAGGATCCCACCCAGGATCGCCCCGGAGGAAGTAGAGAATGGTACGAACAGAGCCAGGAAAAACAAAACAAAAAGCGGGCCGACCAGAAGGTTGACGACCTTGTTAATGACATCGAAAAGGTTGCCTTCCACGTTCCCGATAAAGATGCTCAACAACATGACGAGCCCACCTGTAAAGTAAGAGAGCAGTTTTACCTGTCTGAGCAACCCTTCCCTGCTGGAAACAGAAGTCCTGAACCGTTCTATGATATCTTCGGATATGACGGAGGAAACGGAATTGATACCGGAAGAAAGGCTCGACATGGCCGCAGCCAGCAGACCTGCTACGACAAGCCCGGATAGTCCGACGGGAAGACCGACCAGGATGAAGCGGGGAAACAGGGTATCTGCCTGCTCCTGTAGTGTTTTCCCCTCGGCCAGCAGGTGCTGGTTGTCATTGAAAAATGCAAAGACGGCCAGTCCTACGAGTCCCAGGAGACATTTAGCCAGTAGATTGGTGTATAGCGATACCCTGAGCGATTTTCTGGCGGCCTTAATGTCTTTGGTGGCCAGGTATCGTTGAATGGCCATCTGGTCGGAGCCCGTCGTACAGATGTACCAAACAAACAGCATAAGCATGGCATTCCCTACCGTTGTCCGTTCCCTGGCATCGAAACCGTAGCGGGGGGCCTCCCACACGGCTGGCCACTCGCTGGGAAACCACGAAGTGAAGGAGCCGAAGTGATAGCATACAAGTAATATGCTGATAAGAGCGCCTCCGAGGAATACGATTGATTGCAGCACATCCGTTACGACAACTGCTTTCAGTCCACCCATTGCGGTATACACGATAGTGATCAGCATCAGGACTATCCCTATGGGCAACGCGTAGGATTTGTCAAAAGGGACTACTGAGAATAGTGCTATTTCTACTGTTACATAGATAATGGTAGCCATCCAGAGAAATCTCAGGGAAAGGAACATAAACGTCGCCATCATCCTGGCCGATAGCCCGAATTTCCTCTCAAGGATTTCATAGGCGCTCGTTACGTTCATCTTCATGATCCGGGGGATTAACCACCAGCCGGCCACGTAGTAAACAAAGGGGAATGCAAACATACCGGCAAATATGACCGGGCCGTTCTTGATCATCTCCCCCGGGTAGGAAAGATAGCTCAGCGTACTAAGCAAGGTTGCAAATAAGGAAATACCGACCGCGAGAGGGTTCATCTTTCGCCCGCCCAGCAGGTAATCTTCGCGGGTTTTGTTGCGTCTTGAATAATAGAAACCTATCCAGAGCATCAGGATCCCGTAAGCGATTATTACAGCCCAGTCAAGTTTTTCCAGGGCTTCGCTGTCAGGTACGTATGCTTCCTGCCGATCGGGCGTTTTACCGCATCCGGAAAGGACTACGCCGAAGCAGACCAGGAAAAAGGTATTTCGGATAAAGCTCATCATAACTCCAGCTTCTCTGTAAGCGCTTCCTGCTGACACGCGGACGGGACTCCTTTACTTAATAAATTCTTCAGTTCATCAAGATACTGCCGGAAAACATCACGGGGCGTAATCCGGTGTTTTATGCATAGCGAAACGGCCATCCCGACTACCTCGCCCATCATCCCGGTGGTTTTCATGACCCTTACGGTGCCCAGGGCCACATGCGTGACGCTGATGTTACGGCCGGCCATCATCAGGTTGTTGATATTCCGGGAATAAAAACACCGGTAAGGGATCGCATAAGGCTCTATTTTGGTTTTCACACACCTTGCCCTGAAAGGTTCGTCGGGAAAATCCGGGATAATTTTCGGATGATGGAGGTCTATGGACCAGGTTGTGGTCACAGCTGCATCGGGGAAGACGGTGCTGTTGTCGATGTCCTGCTGCTGAAGGATCACATCGCCCATCAGGCGCCGGGATTCTCTTTTACCTGCTATATAGGCTACCCATTCAAGCCGGCGGCTCCGGAAGTCTTCCTGCAGCTGGCTTTTGTTTTTAAGGAATGACCAGTTACCGAATACCGCCCGCAAGCCATAGTCGCGAATATACTCGAATTCTTTGATCTGGTCCCTGCCCAGACCGGTCTCCCAGTCCCAGTCGCCTTTCCTGGCCTTCTGGCTTGTCTTGTCGGTAAATTGCAGCGCCCAGCTGGTTTCGGGGAAGGTAAAGCTCTTACCCTCTTCCTCGACCGAATACCACATAACCGAGCTGCCCATCGTCATCTGGTCGGCTTCTTCCGGCGCTATCGATTCGCCCGTCTCGGCCCTCGACTCGCGTCCCATGCGAAAATCAGCACCTGCCAGGTAGCCCAGGTTGGCATCTCCTGTACAGTCAACAAACAACGGGGCTTCGAAGTACAGTCTTTGGCCGGTCCTGACATGCTGGGTTTCAATCCTCCTGATGGTGTTGCCTTCCACCAGGGCTTCGGTAACCTGGGTATTCAGAAACAGTTCCAAACCTTCCTGGTTCTGAACAAGATCCAGTTTCAGGTAGTCTTTATATTCGGCCGCCGGTCGCGCGTTCTGGCCTTGTTGAGGGTCCAGCTCGTTGACGAGGTTCCCGAGCTGAGGGTAAGGCGGCAGGTTCACTTTCCCACCGAGCTGTACCCTTACCTCAGAACTGTTATTGCCCCCTACGACCGGCCGGTTGTGGATAAGCGCTACCCTGAGACCTTGCCGGGCGGCCGAGACAGCCGTGCATATGCCGGCAATGCCGCCACCAGCCACCACGAGGTCAAACTGCCCGGCTTTGGGCGGCTCACCGTCAAAGCCGAGTAATTTTCTCCGCAGCGCCCGGAGCTCAGGGCCGTTGTCGGGGAGGGCCGGGGCTTTACCGGTGGTGAATATGATGGCGTCGCACCTTCCGTTGAAGCCTGTCAGGTCATGCAGCGCAATTTCGACCTGTCCTTCCGGTATGTCCGCCGTGCCGCCGTATTGCCAGTGCCAGTCCGCTTCGCCGGTGCCGAAAACCGTTTCGAGGTAACTGCCATTGATGCTGAGCGTAAAACGTCCCGGGTAATCTTCCATAGGAGCCTGCCTTCTTCTTTCATCCGTTTTCCAGGGGCCCGCCCAGTCGCGCGTACGCACCCAGACGTGGTAGGTTCCGGGGGTATCAAACCGGACCTTCGTAGTAGCGTCTGCTACCGGGATGCCCAGTCCGTGCGCCATCAGGAACGGCGATCCCATCTGGTCCATAAACTGCTGATCAATAACCCATCCGCCCGGATTATCAAAATTCTCTGCTTCTATTAAAATCATTTTTATTGTTTTAAAGTCGTCCCGGACAGGAAAGTACTGCCGGGACTGGTGTGATGTTTTTGAAAAATAAATTCCGGCCGGTTATTCGTATCCGGGATTCTGGGCGAGCTTCGGGTTGATATCTATGGCCGACCGGGGGACCGGGTAATAGTACCTGTCTCTCGACTGCATGGCGGCTTCGAGCCCGTAGCTTTTGAGGAATCTCGTCATGACCTCCAGGGCCCGGTCGGTGCGGACAAGATCAAACCACCGCTGGTTCTCGAAGCAGAATTCCCATCGCCTTTCGTTTTCAATCCATAGCCGGTATGCCTGCTGATTGTTTATTTCTGCCGCTGTTTTAGGCTCCACGCCGGCCCGTTGCCTGATGCGGTTGAGAATGCTGAAGGCTTCACCGTTCGCATCATATCCTATCTCGTTGAGACTTTCGGCATACAGCATCAGCACGTCGTCGTATCGTAACACTATCCAGTTAATATCCCAGTCATTGGCAGCTGCCACGGGGCCGTCGAGGTATTTTCGGCTGAAAGGCATGGTTGTCATCACTTCCCCGGAAGTATGTGTCCATTCAGATTTGATCGCAGCTTCCTTTCTCAGATCGCCGGGCTCGAAGCTTTCGACCAGGTCGGCAGATAAAAACAACTGAAAGGGACTTCCTCCGAACGGTACTTCATTTCTTGAAACAAAATTGGGGGCGTTCCGGGTCGGGAACGGGTTGCCTTCGCCTTCCGCGCCTGATTTGAATATAAGAGAAAATACCGATTGTTTTCCCCATTCGTTCTCGTGTTTGAAGATTGCAGCGTAGTTTTCGAAAAATTCAAACTGTCCCGAATCGATCACCTCTTTCAGAACACCGGCTGCTTCGCTCCAACGGTTTTTATTGAGGGGATACCCGCTCTGGTAGACCAGGACCTTCCCCAGTAAGCCTTTTGCCGCCCACCTGGTAGCCCGTCCGCGATTATTATTGTCGTAGGAAGCTGGGAGCAGCTGCGCGGCATCCGACAGGTCTTTTTCTATCTGTTGGTATACCTCTTCCGTGCTGCTCCTTGACACGGCATAGCCTTCTGAGATGGTCAGCGATGTGGTCACGATCGGGACCCCTCCCCACAAACGGACCATATCGAAATACAGCAAGGCACGGATGAACTTCGCTTCTCCTTCATACTGCCTGGCCAGCTCTTCCGATAAAGATACTTTAGGAAGCTCTTCCAATACCTTATTGCAGCGCTGGATTTTGTTGTAGGAATTACTCCACGCAGTATAGAGTATGGGGAGGAACGAGGTTTCGGAAAACCGGGTGATATTCCCGTCGTTATAGTCGAGGCTCTGAAATGTATTGTCGCTCCGCGATTCGGTCAGCATGTAGGAATACTGTTGTGAGACCAACGCATTCCTGAGGCCGTTGTAGCAGCCCATAATCGCCTGGTTGAGTTGCGTGGGCGTACGGTAAAATCCTTCCACACTTCTTTGTGATACCGGCACCAGATCGAGTGTATCGCAGCCCGACAGATAGGCCAGTAATAATGCAAATAGTATCCGTTTCATCTTTTTTCGGTTAGAATTTAACACTTAGGCCAAAAGTCCAGGTAGTCGCCAGTGGGTAGCTTGTGCCGCTATCGATATTGGGGGTCAGGCTTGAATTCGCATGATTGCCGGTTTGCGGATTACCGTGGTAATGATCATGCATGAATACATTATCCACACTGGTGTACAGGCGTATGCCGTTCAGCCAGTTTACTTTCCCGGTGAGGGCAGACGGGACGTTGTAGCCAAGCGTGATATTTCGGATCGCCCAGTAAGATCCGTCAAACAGCCAGAAGCTGGAAGCAGTGGTCATATTGTCGGTAACCGCGGCGCGGGGCACCATTCCGTTTCCGGGGTTTTCGGGCGAGCGCCAGCGGTCGCGCCACATGCCCCACACATTCTGCCGCGACTGCATATTGGACCTGCTGCCAATGTTGAGGATATTTACTCCCTGCTGCCCATCCATAAATACAGAAAGGTCAAATCCTTTATAGGAGAAAGTGTTCCTGAATCCCCAGAAATAATCGGGGAATGCGTCGCCGACGATGTGAATATCGTCCTGGTTGATCACACCGTCCTGGTTGTAGTCCCGGTATTTGATGTCGCCTACGTTCTGTCTCAGGTAATGCGGATGCGAATCCAGCTCTTCCTGGTTCATGAATACGCCTTCCTGCTCAAGCATGTAATAGCTGCCGATGGGCTTGCCGATTTGCGTAATGGTTACCCTGTAGCCTTCGTTTGTGCCGTAAACAGGACTGCCGTCCGGCCCCAGCTCGAGCACTTTATTCCGGTTTGCGGAGATATTAAAGCTGGAGGTCCATTTGAAGGCCTTATCGATATTGAGAGAAGTAAGCTCAAGCTCCACCCCGCGGTTCCTGACCTTCCCGATGTTCTGCAGGGCGGTCGTATAGCCTGTCACTTCCGGGATCTGTACATTCAGGAGCAGGTCTTTTGTGTCGGCAACATAATAGTCAAATGCTACCTGGAGCCGGTTCCTGAAGATGCCGAGGTCGACGCCGATGTCGGTAGTCGTGGTTTTCTCCCATCCCAGCATGGTATTGCTGAATGAGGAAGGACTATAACCGGGAATTTTCTGCTGGCTGGCGCTGATGACATAATTGGATGCTCCCAGCGTCCCGATGGAAGCGAAATTGCCGATGTTATTATTGCCGGCGACCCCATAGCTGGCGCGCAGCTTCATCTCCGATAACCAGCTGATATCCTGCATAAAAGGTTCTTCCAGAACGCGCCATCCGGCCGATGCGGACGGGAACCAGCCCCACCGGTTGTCTCTTCCGAAGCGGGAACTACCATCGCGCCGGATAGTAGCGGCAAGCATGTATTTGTCCCTGAAAGAAAAGTTGGCCCGCCCGAAGAAAGACATCAGGTTCCAGAGTGTTTTATCGGAGCTTCCGGAGTTCAGTACCGTTCCGGCATTGAGGGTACGGACTTCATCGTCGGCAAACCCGCTTTTTGTCAGGGTCCAGTTGCCCGATTTAGCTTCCTGGTAGGAGAACCCACCGAGCAGGTCCAGGTCCCATGCGGATTTTGTCAGCTTGTAGGTCAGCAGTTGCTCCGTAAGATAGCTTTCAAAAACGGAGTTGGAAGCGGTAGCCTGGGCGCCGTTGTTCCGGTTGATGTTGTTGGGAATGAAGTAAAGCGTTTCTTCTGACCGCTGTTCGGTGCCGAATGAGGAGCGTAGCTTAAGGCCCCGGGCCAGGAATACATCTGCATAGGTATTGACAAGAAACTGCTTGGATTTCATCTCATTGGTATACTCGTTGAGCATAGCCAGCGGATTGATCAGGGCCGAAAGTACATAGGGATAGTATCCTCCGTTTTCGGTTTGCTGCGTGATCCCCACCACCGGGGGCATGATGTGAGAGCGGCTTACAGGCCCGCCGTTCCAGTCGGCCCGCGGATCATTCCTGACGGAAGTTCCGGCCGAGAGGTTGATCCCGACGTTGACGATCTTCGACAATTTTGATTCTACATTAGCCCTGAAATTCATCCTTCTGAAATCGGATCCTACGATAATACCGTCCTGGTTGAAGTAATTGCCGGATATATAATATTTGAACTTATCGTTCGAGGCAGAGGCTGAAAGCTGGTAGTTCGAGACAGATGCGGTACGGTCTACGATGTCCTGCCAGTCGTTGTCCGGGAGCGAGCCTGGGTCGGTCAGCCATACGGGATCTATCCAGTAGTTGGAATTAGGCCTCGCCGAATTGGGATCTGAGGCATTTCCCCCTTGCAGTACCCAGCTGTTGTTTCTTTCCTCGATGGCATATTCGATCCATTCATCCCTGTTGAGCACATCGTAGCGGCTAAAGCGGGTCTGCAGACCGTGGGACACGTCGAACTGGATGACAGGCTTTCCCTCTTTACCGGCTTTGGTGGTGATCAGTACCACCCCGTTGGCACCCCTTGAGCCATAGATAGCTGCGGATGCGGCATCTTTCAATACTTCTATAGATTCGATATCCTGGGTGTTCAGGTTGTTGAGATCGCCCGAAATGGGAAAGCCATCTACCACATACAAGGGAGTATTGGAAAAATTGATGGAGCTCGTACCCCTCACTTTTACATCCAGCGATTTCCCCGGGGAGCCGCTGGTTTGCTGAACCTGTACCCCGGCGAGTTTTCCCATCAGGGCCTGGTCGAGGCGACCTACAGGACGTTCTTCCAGATCAGCGGCCTTTATACTGGCAATTGCCGCGGTCACGCGCGTGCTTTTCTGCGATCCGTAGCCGATCACCACCACCTGTTCGAGCGATTGTATGTCAGCCTCCAGTCTTACATCGATAACGCTCCGCCGGTTAACCTCTGTTTCCTGCTGCTCAAAGCCTATGAAAGAAAAAACAAGGACCGGGTTATTTCCTGATACCTCGATCCGGTAGTTCCCGGAGACATCGGTAACGGTACCCGTCGTGCTTCCCTTCACTACCACGTTCACGCCCGGTAATGCTTCGCCGTTGCCGGCAGAAGTGACCCTGCCGGATACCTGCTGCCTGTCGCCTGCCTGTGCAAGACAGATGTCCAGGCTGCATAAACTGACCATGATGCCGGCAACAAAGATCTGTAGCCGGTTTTTCCATCCTTTTCGAAGGAGTAATCGTGCTGGTTTCATCATATTCGAGAAATTGGGTTTAAAAAACTAAATGGGATTAAAACAGACCAGTACAGAACAGAAAATAAGTGTGTGTAGAATTTGAGATGGCTTATATATAAAAAACTTGTTAAGGTGCGCGGAGAAATTCCAGTATGAGGTCGTCGTTATAGAGACTGAAGTTCTGAGTACTGTGGCCGCCGGGGACTACCTGCAGGGATACTTTTCCTCCCAATGCATTTACTTCTTTCTGAAGCCGAACCGAGTGTTTTTCAAGAGGTACAGCCTTATCATCACTTCCATGGAAGACCAGATAGGGTATCCCGGCAAAGGCCTCCGGATAAGCCGAAGGGTCGATTTTGCTGAAAGCTTCGGCCGATGTCCAGGCTTCTCTTGCGCTTTTCAGATTCTGGTAGCTATCTTTCAGATCATAGACAGGAAAGGTGCCTACCGCTTTACAGACCAGGCCGGGGCTCTCCTTTATGATACGGCCCAGCATGACGCCGCCGGCCGAGCTGGCCCAGAGTGTCCATTTTTCTTTCACTTCATACTCTTTTTTCACAAAGCTGACCAGGTTCAGGATGGCGTTCATGCCTTCGTCGGTACCCCAGGTGTCTTTCCCGTTGGATATCGATACGAACAAATAGCCGGCCGTTAAGGCGAGGTCTCTCTGGTGTACATAAAACGGAACGCTTTGGGCACCAGTCGACGCATAGCTGTCAGCCGACCTTCCGCTGCCGTGAAGGGCCAACAATACGGCAGCAGGCCTGGCAGGTTTTTCCCCTTTCCACGCAATGTAGACCAGGCGGCCGTCCAGGTATTCGAACCGCTCGGAGACTTCCTGAGCACGGCCAAAAACCGGCCAAAGTATTGAAAGAAAGGAAACCAGGTATCTGCCCATTTTTATTTTACTTCATCCCACAAGAACGCAAGACGGATAATATCAGGCGCTTCGGCTCCTCCCAGCGAACGATAGGTGATCGTATTGAACCAGGTCTCGCCGCCGGCTGTCTGCCAGTAAGGTGCTGCGTAATAAGCGTCCTTAACCGGGAGCAGGCCTTCGGCATTGTCCAGCAGCGACACGTTTGTCACAGCCAGTGATTCCGGGTCTATACGGATCAGCCCGAGCCTGCTGTCTTTCATACCGTTAGAAGAAAGCGGCCGATCCGGCAGATTGGGCCAGACCCTGCCGAGCACATACGCCTGCCCGTCGCGTAGAAAGATACGCGGCCACCCGATGTAGTTGCTCAGCGCTTTGTCGCCCCCTGTGAGATCGGCTACCTTCAACAGGTTAAACTGCCGATCGAACCTGGCGATTCGGGTGCTTTGCCCGGGATACCCCCTGCAAACGATAAGAAAGTCATTGCCCGTTCTTACGAAGCTGCTTTCGTTCATGGGTCCTCCGCCCAACGCTGCCGTAATATCCTTTACAAACTTCCAGGTAGCGGCTCCGTCGTCCGAACGCAGCACCGCTACCGACCACGTGTTTCCCGGGCGATATCCGAAAGACATAGCCAGCATATAGACGGTTTTTCCCTCTACTATAAAATCGAACGGATACCCGTATTCAATCCCGTCTATCTCAGGCAGCCGTTTCCATTCTTCCGCGCTTTTGCCGTCTCTTTTCAGGGTAGAATAATACATGCCTACGCGATAATTCTTGTTATCCTGCCCCTGGTTCTGCATATCGGTATACAGGCGAACGGTGCCGTCGGCGGTTTTCACCGGGACGGTCAGCTGGAATTTTTTTGCAGGAATGCTCCCCAGCGTAAAATGATCAGCTACCCGGTTGGTTACCGTATTAAACACAAGTGCGTCACAATCGGCTTCCCGGTCCGAACCGTGGGAGGTGCCACGCTTAAAGGTGATCAGCACTTTATCGTCGCTCAGTCTCAGCAGAGCAGGAAAAGCCAGATAGTTTTTTCCTTCCAGGTCTTTGTGTGCCAGCAGGGTTTGAGAAGTAACGGTTTGAGGAATCGTAAACAGGCTTTTATCCTGCGCAGGCAGGTTCAGGGCTATCCCGGTAAAAAAAGTCAAGAACAGAGCAGTGCCGGGAAAACGGTTGTACCTCATAGCTTAGACAAAGATTTAATATAAACATATATAGAACAGACCAAACCAGTATATAGAAAAAATCAAACCTTTAATAAAATGTCTAATGATTCGTACTATAAAATCTGATTTTGATAATATCAGACACAAATATATCAACATTATCAACCAAACCAATACAAACCAGTACAGATCAATAAAAAATATTTACAAAGACGAACGGATAATCAGCTTACTCGGGCTCTTGATCTTTGCAATCCTGTTTTCGTTGATCAGGGCGGCGGCTTCTTCCCCCATCCGGGTAAAATCGGCACTGATCACCGTAATGCCTCCTTCCAGCACTTCCTTCATATAGAGATCATTATAGGAAATCAATCCTACGTCTTTCCCCAGCTGCAGCCTGCGCTTGTGGATTTCCTTGATTATATTTACATCGTCTATATCGTAGCGGTTAAGCGTAATATAGACGTCTCCCACAGAAAAATGATCCCCGTCTACCTTGGATATAATCGCACTGGGCTGTCCGAATTCGGTGCAGTACTTTTCAAATCCTTCTCTTACAAGGTGGCCATAGTAAATATTATCGGGAAGCACCAGTACCAGGCGCCTGTACTTTTCAATGCGGTTGCGTACTTCGCGGAGAGCGGAATAGAGATCTCCTGCAAAATCCTGGTAAACTGCCGAATAGTTGCCAGTCAGTCCTTCCTGGTTCCAGTCGAGAATGATCCTTTTATCGGAAGGGATCTGGTTGAGGATACCGGTTACATCTTCTTTCAGGATCGGAATAATTACGAAATGCGTATAGTTATGCAGGTTTTCGAGGATAAGCCTTTCGAAGATACGGTAGTTGTGATTGTGGAAATATACGTCTATGTCGGCCTGGTCTTTCAGTTTGTTGAAAAAGGCCTGGTAGAGCTCTTCTTTGAAAACCGTGATCTTGTCCATGAGGAAGAAAATGCGGTAATCGTGGTCCACGCTGCTTTTCCTCACAAAGTATCCTTTCCGGTATACTGCTTCAATTATCCCCTTCTCGCTTAAATGATTCAAACCCATCAGGACCGTGCTCTTGCTCATCGCGTATGACGACGACAATTGATTGACGGAAGGGAGCTGGTCGCCGATATTAAGTTCGCCGTTTTTGATCTGCGTGATGATCGACTCCGCCAGCTGCAGATATTTCATCCTGGCTTTGTCCTGAATAGTATACTCCTGGTTCACTGACGGGCGGCGGTTGGATTGGACCTGAATTTTGAACAAAAATAGAAATAATTTTTACGAAGTAAGACAAACCAGACTAGACCAATGATATTTTTTGAGATGTTATAAAATTTCCATGCTCTTCCCCGTCTGAAGACGGAGGAAGTGCGAAGGCCGGTCTGTGACCGGTTATTGTGGCGATTAAACCGGTCGGAGACCGGATATCACCCTCCCGCCGTCTGAAGACGGGGGAGAGCCTTACTTATAGCTCAGCCATGCCGTCGCTTCGCAATCGCGGTCTGATACAAACCGGATCCATCGCGACTGGAATCCTTCGGGAAAGGTAAATTCAAACGTTTCGCCGCTTTTGACCGATACTTCTTTGTAATTCATCCAGGGGCCATGACCGATGGGTTCTACCTGGATTTTAAAAGTAACGGCCTGCGGACTGTTATGGGAAAGCTTCATGCTTTTCTTGTCGTAGAAGCCGATCAGGTAAGGATCTGAAGGAATGCCGGGTTTAACCCGGCTGTCTTTCCACGGGCCGCCTTCACCCACGGGCTTTCCGAATTCCCAGAGGTCGTCGATCGTTCCGGCCCATACGCTGGCGGCACCGTCGTCGGAGCGGATGATCCTTGAATTATTGCTTTTCCCGTTTTCCACACCTGTCATAATGAGCAACCCCCTGTAAGAAGCGTAGTCATGAATGGGGAGGTTGTGGGTGGCTACAGGCCTTACTTTGGCAAAACCGTCGGCGTTTTCTGCCGGCAGTTCATAGAAAGTGCCGTGGAGATTGAGCAGGTCGCGTTCGGTAGCTACTTCCCGGCATATCCTGGAAAGCGCCTGGTTGGTCAGTCCGGTAAGGGCGGAGTTCCCGAGCGGAAGCCTCCACCTGCGGCCTTTATCGTCCACAACCAGCACCGAGGATGTCTCTACAGTTACAACACTGGAAGGAATCGCGAATTTCTCCCTGATAAAGGATGCCATTTCAGGATCATCTTTCTTCACCAGGTTCATCCGGGCATCCAGTTCGTAGTACCCGGTTTCCCCGAACTTCCCGCCGGCAATATTCCCGGCCAGTATGCCGAGAGTACGGCGATCGTCTCCCAGGCCATAAAGCAGGCCTCCCTGGTAGGAATCAGCGTTGTTCCGGGCCAGACCTTCAAACAACTGGTCCTTTTTCGATTTGAACCGGCCGGTATCGGTATACGAAAAGTGAAGCGTAGCTTTCGTCGGCTGACTGGTTTTTACACGTACCCACTCGCCTTTTTGTTTGGAGCTGAATACAATATTCTGCTGACTGCCTCCGGCAAGCTTTATTTTCAGCAGCTCCGTCCATTGATTATCGCCGTTTTTGTCTGCCTCAAAAGTGAATTCCACTTCCTGTTTTCCCTCGTTGGCCAGCCAGGCCGAACGCTGGTCCCACCCGGCGAAAAGGAAAGGCTCGGAAGCCTGTCCGGCCGGAACGTTTTCGGAGATCCAGACGGCGCCTTCGGCCGTATTGGGTCCGAGCAGATCAGGCTGATCGACAGAGGTAAACCATAAATTGGAATTAGATTGCCCGGGACCCTCGATGCCGCCTTTTAGTTTGCGTTTGTTCAGGAATTCTTTCTGTGCGGAGTCATCACATCCGAATACGAGCTGGTCTTTCCAGCGGGTATAGTCGGCGATTACTTTCAGGTAGGCGGAGCGGGGCCGGATGCCGGCTGAATTGGAGGAGGTAAACTGCCCCGGGAATTTCCAGAACAGGCCATGCATGGTCATGAGGTAGTCGGGGTTCCCGGGAGTACCTACATCGCGGATACGCGGCCATTCGGTGTTCCATCCGTGGGCTCCGTCGTAGCTGTGACTTGCCTTGGGAAGCCGGTAAAAAAACCATTTACCCGACTCGCGTACCCCCAGCAATACGGATTTGTGATCCCATCCGGTGGTCCAGATAGGGTCTGTTTCCGGGTTGGCGCTCCCGTGTATGCCGCCCGGCCCGGTGACTTCCACAAACTGGTTGCGGCGTACTGTTTTCCAGGTTTTGCCGTCCCATTCCGAGAGCGAACCGGATTCTATATCGAACTGTTCAAGCGCTTTCGGCCCGGTTTCCCCGTTGTTGGTATAGATCAGCACCCCCTGCCCGGAATAAAGGCCTTTACCGTGAGCTCCGTCGAGGCTGGCCACCGGCAGGCCGGAGGGAACATCCTTCCCCCTTTTATTGATCACGTTGATATCTTCGTAGAGAAGCGTGGGTTCCAGTGTTTTTACATCCACTTCATAAAACCCTTCTTCCATGCTTGCGTAATAAATTTTGCCTGAAGGATCGGTAAGGTGCCTGGCATTGCCGGTGGGGCGCCCGGGCATCTTGTCATATGGGATCGCACGCACGTTTCTCTGCGCATCTATCGCATAAGGGCCTATAAAGAGCTGGTTGCTTTCCTGGTGAATCATCCGGTTGGCGGGCGTGCCACCGATGCTTTCCTCCCTCACGATCTGCTGCAGATCGGGTGTAATTTCATACAGCTTATCGTCGGAGCCGAACGGAACATGCGGCCCGTAAGTGATCACCCAGAGCCTGTCTGCCCAGGGTACTACCGCACCGGTGCCGCATTCAGGTTCTGAATTGTACATCGCAAGATGCGGGTATATTCCGCTGAAAGAAGGTGGAGGGGAGGAAGTTTCCTGTTCTTGTGTTGAGCAGGAGAAGGAAAGTAGGGCTGCTCCGGCAAAGAGTTTAAGACGCATAATAAAGTGATTGCTTTGTGAGACAAATATACAACTCAAGCATTCAACCCGCCATCCATCAGAATATTTTCGCCGTTGATATAAGCTCCGGCATCAGAGCATAGCAGCACGACCAATCCTTTGATATCATCTCGGTCGGCCATACGCCGGAGCGGCACCTTCTTACAATAGTTGTCGAGAAAAGCCTGGGGTTGATTATTAAACAGTCCTCCAGGGCTGATACAATTAAACCGGATATTCTTTCCGGCGTTCATCTTGGCCATAAAACGGGTAATGTTGATGAGCCCGGCATTATGGAAAAAGTAATCGGGAGGGAGGTCTCCCATATTAGTGGTTCCTTCGTAGTTACTGAGATCGGGGCCGAACATTCCCATCATGGAGGCAATGTTGACCACGCTGCCTCCCCCGCTTTCGACGATCAGGCCGGTCATCTGGCGGAGCAGATCCATCATCCCGGTGGCATTTACCTGCATGGATTCGGCAAACTGCTCAATAGGTGCATGGTAACCTTTCATGGGGCGCGATACGGCGTTGTTCACAAAGCCGTCGAGGCGGCCGAATTTTTCGCGGATAAAGGCGACGATCTCCCGTACGGATTCCGGGCTTCCCTGGTCTACGACGGCAGGATGTACGTCCAGGCCCTTTCTCTGCATTTCCAGCGCAGTACTTTGGGCAGAGGCGGCGTCCCGCGAGGAAGTAATGACGGTCGCATCGGCTTCTGCCAGGCCTTCTACCATGCATTTGCCGTAATTTCCGGAACCGCCGGTTACCAGTATGATCTTGCCTTTCAGGCTGAGTAATTCTTTGACGTTCATTATATAGGATATGGTATGATGCCCCTTCGGGGCCGGGTTAGGGTATGGCGCCCTTTCAGGGCTTGGGTTATAATAGTACCGGGCTACCGCCGGCCTGGCGGCTTTCGTTTGCGGCTATGATTACCTGCATGAGGGTTGCTGTTTCGGAGAAATCGATTCTCGGGCTTCCTTCCTCTACAGAGCGTATGAATTCTACCAGGTTGTCACGGAACATGGAGTATGAATTTCTTATATCGACCAGCCTCCAGCCGTTTTGTCCGAAAAACGATAGCTGGAATGTCCCGGTGATGTCCTGGAAAAGGTGCAGGGTGATATCGGGGCCGTCCTGCAAACGGATATGGACAACCTCCCTTTCCAGCTCACCTGTGTGCCGGACAGAAACCGGCTTTGTGGCTCCCAGAATACTGAATATACCTTCCAGCAGGTGGATGCCGTACTTTTTCCAATCCTTTTTCCCGACGGCGGTTACCAATTCCAGCCTACCCAGCGACGCCAGGTCCTGCTTCAGGATGCGACCTTCGTTGGCATACCGCATAGAGGAGCACGACATCAGGAAGCGGCCTGCCTCGTGCTGGCCGGTAAACCATTCCAGGTCTTCCTTCGAATAGCACAGCGGCTTGTCGATAAAGAGCGGAACTCCCGCACTGAGAAACGGCGCGGCCATTTCCCGGTGATTTTCAGGGTCGTCGCGGGCCAGCAGGACGGCGTCGACCTCACCGACCATCTCTTCCAGCGTGTCGGTTATGTTTTCTATGCCTGCTGCACGTGCAATGCTTTCCGAAATGGAGCGGTCCTGCGTCCATACGTGGGTAACACGGGCGGTGGGAAGCCCGAGTGTGTCCCGGTTAGCCTCCAGGTAAGCCGCCACGGCGGGATACCCGATCCCGGAGATTTCCGCTCCGTCGAAGCGGCCGTTGATAATCGCGGACCAGGAGTAGGGATGGGCGTTCCCCGGGCTCATACCGATGATACCGATCTTGATCATATTCTTTTTTCGTTCGGCTATACTGTTTGATTTTCCAGGTATGACGAACCGGCAGAACCCTGCCGGGTATCTTCAAAAGCGCTTGCGAGGTCGAGGCAGTAGTTTTTGAGTCCTACGACATCAGCGCCTATACTTACAAACCGGTACCCCATGCCGACAAGCTCTTTCAGGTTGCCTGGTCCCCCGACGGTTCCGGCAAATTTGCCATGTTTTAATGCTGCTTCCGCCACTTTTCTACGGGTTTCTGTCAGTTTGGGGTGGTTCCATTCGCCGGGGGCGCCGATTCCCTGGCTGAAGTCACCCGGCCCGAAAAACAGCATATCATATCCGGGAAGGGCGGCAATTGCGTCCAGCTCTTCCAGCGGTTCGGGATCTTCGATCTGCAGGATGACGAAGCGCTGCTCGTTTGCCTGGACCAGGTAGTCGTTGAAATCAATTGCCGTATAGGCCCCGTCCGTATTGCCTCCGTCAATGGGTCGGCGGCCCAACGGATGAAAGCGCACCGTATCGACTACTTTCCGGGCGTCGTTGAGGCTCATCACGTGCGGTACCATGATCCCGGTGGCATCCAGCTCCAGCGGACGGATGTAGTCGCTGTAGCTTCCGCGGGCTACGCGGACAAGGAGGTCGGCATCGTGCGATTTGGTCGCCCAGACGTTGGCGGCCAGTATCGACCAATCCTGCCCGATGTGTTCCTGGTCGGTCCAGATACAGTCAAACCCCGACAGCGCGGCGATCTCGGCCACCCGCGGATCAGACAGGTTGATTTTAAGGCAACTTACAGTTTCGCCGGCCCTGAGCTTGCGCAGTACCCGGCTTTCTCGCATTTTCAATGGAATTGATTGTTTAAAAGGTGGAATTCAGATCAAAAGTAGTCATAGAAGCAAAAGGCTTCTTTTCTTTTTATCTTAAATAGTAATACTATTTTTCACTTCTCTTCTTCACAAGGCTCCTACTTTCAGACTAGCCTTCTGAACCCGAATTGACTGCCGGAAATTCCATCACCTGACAACAGGCCCGATGCAATAACCTGTTCCAGTTCGTGCAGCGTAGATTCCAGCGCCTCGAAAAAGGCGTCTATATGCTTTTGCCGGTGGGCCAGCATCAGGTAAAAGGCCGAGGAGACCAGGAAACCTTTCTCACACATTTTACGGATATAGAATGTCTTCGCTGCCGCTCCGCCGCTTTCCGGCCCGAAGGTCAGGAGGGGCGTGGGAGGCATCCCGTCGATCCTTATCGCGCAGCCGGGATAGCGGGCCGCTGTTTCCCTCAGACGTTCCCGGAAGCTGACACCTTTCTGCCAGACTGATCCGAACACGTCGAGCCGCTGCATTTTTTCCAGTACGGCCAGCGCTGCGGCCGGGCCCATCCCGTCGGTCCAGTAGCTGGAAGATATAAAGCAGTCCGCTGCTTCCTGCATGACCGCCTCACGACCGATCACCGCTGCAAACGGGATCCCGTTGCTGATGGCTTTCGCATATACCGCGATATCGGGTTCCAGGCCATACCGGGCCGAAGCCCCGGGGAAACCGTACCGGAACCCACTGGTAATTTCATCGATCACGAGTACTCCGCCGCTTTCCCTGCAACGCGCGGCTACTTTTTCCAGGAATTGACCGGCCGGCTCCTGCGAGCGCATAGGCTCCATCACCACAGCGGCCAGGTTCCCTTCCAGCTTTTGCAGCGCGTTTTCAAATGAATCGAAGTCGTTGTAGAAAAAGGGTACGGAGGTTCCCGTCAATTCCCGCGGCACGCCTTTCGGGGCCAGCCCGGGGAGCAGGTGCCCGTCGAGCGCATTGCTTTCGCCCAGGTTGGCAGCCAGGTACCAGTCGTGCCAGCCGTGGTATCCGCAGAAGGCCACTCCACTCCGGCCCGTGGCCGCCCGCGCAATCCGTACGGCAACTGCCATCGCTTCCCCGCCTCCCCGCGCATAGCGCACCTTCCCCGCCCACGGATGTAAAGCCAGCAGCTTTTCGGCAAGCCCGGTTTCCTGGGGATTAACCAGCGAGCAATAAGTACCCTGATGCAGACGCCGGTATACGGCGGCATTTACTTCGGGATCGGCGTAGCCCAACAGTACCGCGCCTATTCCCCCGGCAAAATCCACATAGCGTTTCCCGGCCAGGTCCCAGACCTCGCATCCGGCGGCGCGTGAAAAATAGGCAGGCCAATGCTGTGCGTCGAACATTTCTGCGCGTTTGGAAAGCAGACCTGTCCCGCCTGAGATCGTCTGGCGCGCGCGTTGCCACAACCGGCTGCCGCTCTCGGGCGCTTCCACGGCCCCGACCGGGAGGTGCGGCGCCAGGAACCGGAGTGCATTTTCCCGGAAAATACCGTCAATATCTTCCCTGTTCAACCCGGCATCCTCACAGGCTTCCCTCAGGGTGATGAGGGATTCTAAACCCACGAGTGTCATTTGGCTGGTGGTAGGAGGACGATAGTCGGGCCTGAGCACTTCCGGATGAAGCCAGTAAAAATGCGAAGCCGTAGTCACACAGCGACCTCTCATTTCGCTCACCGGGAAATCGGAACCCCATAAAATGCGTTTCGGCCCCAGGATTTTAATAGCAGCGGCAAAAGATTCCGACTCAGTTATCGCAGAAGTGTCGATCACAACATTGTCGAGGTCGGCAACCGTATAGAGCCCGCTGCGTGCGTTGCGGTAGTTGAAGCTGCGCGCTACGTGCGCCAGGATCAGGCGGACCCCGGGGTATTGAAGACAAAGCCGTCTGATCTCCTCCTGGTTACCGGGGTCGTCCATAGCGCCGTCCCGTACGATGTGGAGCAACAGTATTCCCTTTACCTCGTGGAGTATTTCCCACATCCATTCAGGGATATACTCGGTCACGCCGGCGTTCATCGTATCCGGTCGGTCTGCATAGCAGTGATATACCTTTAACCCGATGAATGTTCTGCTACGAAGCTCTGCCGCCACTGTTTCAGGATCATCCTGAGGGGCCGTGACCCGTAGCGCCCTGCTCAGCGCAGTACCGTGCTCCCGGACCTGGGAGGCAACCCAGGTATTCATCGCCTCGCGGTTGCCGGTCTGGTGAGGCAAACCGAAATAGAGGCCATGAATAGTGGTCGCGGACATATATTTTTTCAATGCGGCCACATGTGCTGCACAGCCCAGCCAGTCTTCCCCTTCCAGGAACTTCCATGCACCCGGTGCAAAATGGGCAGCCTGATAGGGATGTGCATGGATATCGTAAACCTCGTCCGGGATGAACCCCTTCAGATAGCGGTCAATAAGCGCCTCGTCATTGCCGGTCAGCGAATGGGTGTATTTCATTTCTCAAGTATTTTCAATAAAGCGTAGGCCGCGGCAGCGCGCACATCAGCATCGTCCGCTTCTTTTCCAAGCGGGTTTTCGTTTTCCAGTAGCGACAGTAGCAGCGGAATATCTTCCTCCAAGCCCCTCTCCGAAAGGGCCATGCACATTTCCATCCGGTCGCCTTTACCGGGCGCTTTGGTGTATGGCAGAAGTCCGTCGCGCACACGCTGAAAAAGATCGCCGGCAGGTAGATCGGCCGGCGCCGTTACCAGGGCTGAGCTTAGAAGGTATACCCTGGCGGTGGAAGACGCGGGCTCCTCCAGCCCGGCCGTTGCCAGCGCTTTCCATTCGTCTGCGGTAAGCCCTCCCAGCTTTCTCAGGCTGAAGGCGGACGTGCGTCTTTGCGGTTCGTCGCCTTTTATCAGCCGTAGAAGAGCCGACCGGGCAGATGCCATAGAGTCGGCGGAAGTATAGGCCACGCTCCATTGCGTATACAGCGCCAGGGGTAGAACCGGGCTCAGCAACGCTTCCCTGGTAATTTCCTCGTTGTCGTTAACAGGCGATATTTCAAGCTTGGCCAGGGTTTCGGCGGCATGGATGCGATCTGTACCGGCGGTATCAAGAAATGCGCTTAGGATTTTGTCGGTATAGATTTTTTTGACATCCGGCGACGGGGCAGCCTGCGCCAGCACCCGCCATATACCGATCCGGTACTGGGGTTTGTCGCTGTATTCCTTTTCTTCAGCCTCATAGGCTTCGGTAACGCCATCGGGGTACCCGGCCCAGAGCAGGAATTCGGCGGCATGTACTTTGACCCATTCGGACTGCGTTGCGAGCACTTCCCGGAGTATTCCGACGGAGCGTTCTTTGATTTGGGCGTGATTTTCACCGTTATGGCCGGCACAAGCCGCCAGAGCGCCTGCGGATAAGATAACAGCCGACAGGTTCGGGGTTTTTGAAAGCATTTTTTTGTGGTAAGTGTAAGGGTTGTTGTTTTTTAGTTGACGGGTTGCGCTATTTCAGGCGGTTGCCGTTTTCGTCGTAGACGGGCCGGATGAAGTAGAGCGCCAGTATGCAGGCAACCAGCAGAATGGCGCCGAACTGGAACAGCAGGCTCAGGTTGACCTGGGCGTCGCGCAGCGCTCCTCCCGCGTAAAGCCCTATCCCGCCGATGATGCAGCTGAACATGTTCAGAACTCCGTAGCCGGTGGCCCTGTACCTGGGATCGGCGATGAGGCATAAAATGGGCATCATATTCCCGTCGGTGAAGATCCTGGTAAAGGCGAACAGCATAAAGCAGACGACTGCTACGGCCAGTACAGAAGTAGTGCTGGCAATATAGATAGCCGGCGCGGCGATGCACAGTCCCACGATAGGTAATAAGATCCTTCCCCTCGGGTTGGTTTTACTCCATCTGTCGGCCAGGATCCCACCGGTGAGTACACCCACCAGGGCAGCGGTATGGAAATACCCGGTGGCATATACCCCGGCCATGGTCTGCGAGAGCTGAAAATTCTCTTTGTAGTAGGTAGGAAGCCAGCCGACAATAATCCAGCCGACGATGCCAAGTATGCTCCAGCAGGCGGTTGCCAGCAGGAAATTGCGGTTGCCGAAAAGATGTGCTATGCCGTCGGTGAAGCGGACGCGGTTTTCAGGCGCCGGCGAAACCGGTCCGGTCTGAACCGTTTTCTGCGGATCCTTCAGTGACGACAGCAGCAGCAGGGAATAGACAATACCGATAATCCCGAAAATACTGAACGCGTAGTTCCAGCTGTGACTCTCGGCGAGCCAACCGCCGATAAAACCCAGGCTCTGACCGATCATAATGCCTGCCATATGAACGCTGTTGGCCAGTGAGCGGGTAGAACCGCGGTGGTAGTCCATGATCAGCGCCAGCGCCGCCGGGATGTAGCAGGCTTCGCTGATACCCATCAGTGCCCGGGTCGCCAGCAGTTGCTCGAACGTAGTCGCATAGGAGGTCAGCCAGGTGACCAGCGACCAGACAAAAAGGCTGACCAGGATTACCCTGCTCCGATTGAACCTGTCGGCAAGGAAGCCGGCTACCGGGCTCAGTAGCCCGTAGACCCACAGGAACACTGAAGTAAGAAGGCCGAACTGCGCGTCGGTCATCGGAATGGCGTCGACGATAGACGACCGCATGGTGGTGATCATCATGCGGTCGAGGTAGTTGAGGCATCCTACCACGCAGAGCATGGCCACCACCAGCCAGGGGTACAGGGATTTTTTTGTTTTTTCGGTAGCAGGGTTTAGTTCGGTCATAAGTAATGGGCAATCTGTTTCCTGATAAAAATTCAATTAAACTTAAGCGAATACAGGTCGGCGTCTTTCATCAGGATTCTGAGGCGTACTGTTTTGCCTGCAAGAGAACTGACATCTTTATTTTCCTTCCAGGAAACAACCCGTTTTATCTCGTTGCCGATCATGATCTGCGAATCCTGTGCGGTGAAACCCGGAACGGCATTCCCCTTCATATCCTGTATTTCAATCCGGATCCCGCCTGCGGCGGAAGTGGCAAAATTAATTTCCAGTTCTTTCCCGGAAAAGGAAAAGGGTTTGGTCAACGCCTCTCCTTCTGCGTAGCCCGCATGTAACGAGGTGAAGCCGTCAAGCCGCATGGAATACCTGGAAAGATGTGCGGAGGGTTGTGCATAGTGCTCATTCACATACACCGACATCTCTTCCGGTCCGGTCTGCACCACATTTAAAGCCGGGAAGTTTGTTCTTGAAACCCAGTTTTCCAGTCCGCTGCGCGGTCTGATAAAAGATTCCATAAAAGTTCTGTCATATACCTTGCCTCCCCGCGATGTCAGGAGGACCGCATCCGAACAATCGCGATAATAACTGGGATCTACATCAATTGTTTTAGCCTGTTCATGTGTTATGGCCTGCCGGCGCTCCATAAACCTGGCAGCAGTCGCTACATAAATATGAGGAGCCCTGAAATACGGACTGGTCTGCTGGATATACAGATGTTCCAGGGGAGTATCGCCAAATTCCATTGCGACAGGCTCGCTCCAGGTCAGGAAATCTTTGGAAGTGGCCCGGCTTACCGACCTGATTTTATTATTTAAGGTGCGGAAATAGCATACGTACAACTCCTCCGTTTCCGACCAGAAGATCACGTTTTGAGAATCGAATCTTCCTTTGATCTTAAGCGGCTCCTCCTGCAGCTTAGCCCAGTGTATCCCGTCCTCCGACACGTACGCGATCAATCCCGTATCCGAGGTGCCGCCAACGGCCTTATATCGTTGCCTGAGCGCCCGGTCGGGGTTTGTGTCGATGAAAGGGCAGAAGTTGTGGGTCGCCGGTCTTGCATTGGCCAGGATGATGTTGTTATGATAGGAACCGTTGATCTTGTAAAGCCCCAGGTCGGGTTTTTTCCAGGTGATTCCGTCGGACGATTCGGCATAGCAAGTCGTTTCGTTCTCATTGCCGTCCTCGCCTGCTGTCCGTATGCCCCTGTAGTAGGCCCGGTACAGGCTGCCGTCTTTCAGGATGGTGGTGTACAGGCTGAAATCTCCCTCCCAGGGATGATCAAGAGTGAGAACGGGTCCCTCGTAACGGGGAGAATGCATCTTGATTTCTATGTTTCTTTTTTCCTGGAGCAAATAGTTGTCGACGAAGATCTCTCTTTTGTCACCGAGGGAGACCTGTTTTTGCGACCAGGCAACGGTTCCGGCCAATAAAAAAATGCATGCTTTCAGGACGGGTTTACAATAGATGCTCATAGGGTTCCGGATTGGGTTTTAATTATTTTTCTACCAGCAGGTCCATCCGCCGTCTACCGGCAGATTATGCCCTGTCAGGTAGGAGGATGCATCCGAAAGAAGGAATGCAACGGCCCCTGCGATTTCTTCCGGTCGCCCGATACGTCCCATGGGCGATTTTTCTGATAACCGCTGAACAAACTCAGGGTGTTCCGCCCCGACGCCCGGATTGGGAAAAGGACCGGGCGAAATGCAGTTGCAGCGCACGTTTGCTCTTCCCCAGTGAACGGCCAGGTAGCGGGTCATCTGGACGATGCCGGCTTTACCGACGCCGTATTCGATCGGATTTTTGTTCATAGGTTCCCGGTATACTTCAGGATAAGGAGATACTGACCCGTACATACTTGAAAACAGGACAATACTGCCGCTTTTATTTTTTGCCATTTCCGTTCCGACCTCCCGGGCCAGCAGAAATGTAGCGGTAATTCCGCCATGATTGACTTCATCGAAATCTTCGCCGGTCAGTTCTTCCAGTTTCTTCGCCGTCGAAGCAAATGTCAGGTTGACCAGCCCGTCAGGGATACCGTTTTGCCGGATTTGTTCCTCTACGAAGGCCTTTGTCTTTGCATCGTCCCGTATATCCAGCGAAACGGGCTGCACTTCCTGGTGGAGCCCGTGATCGCGGACAAACTTTTCGGCGCGGCCGGGGAGATCAACGCAGCACACCCGGGCGTCCAACTGCCGGAGCAGGAGTACGACGGCCTGGCCGAGATACCCGGCCCCACCGATCACCCATATCGTGCGGTTTTGGAGGCTGAAAGGATTAGGAATCGGATCGGTCATTTGTCAACTCGTCTTATGTTTGTTTTACATAGAAAAAATCCGGCAGCATCTTTTTCGCTCCTTTGCGTACTTTTTCCACGAGGTCGGCCGGTACACTCTCGTGTGGCCATCGCAGCCTGGTCCCGACCGGGATACAGCCGCCGGCAGCGGCCAGGAGCTTGTCCAGCGCCGGGTCCGAATACCCCATGCGCGCCACCGGGAAAATATGTTCTTCAAAAAAGTCGAGAACCTGCTTTTCGATGCGCAGCCCTTCTTCGGGGTCTTTCAGGATTATTTCATACCAATGCCTTGCCGCATCGGGGTTGATACAGGCAATATTGGAATACGAACCCGACGCAACTCCTTCGTGGAAGCCGGTAGCAAGACGGTGTCCGGGGACGAATACCGACAGACCGGTTTGCTGATTTCGCATAGCCTCATACCAGTCGGTGTTTCCGGCGCCCGTTTTTATCCCTATAATCGGGGGAATGGCCTCAGACAGCCTTTTGAAATCGGCCGGAGCCAACCTGTTTTTCGAGTGCCCCGGACTATACAGCACCAGCGGTACAGGGAAAGCGGCATCTGCTATTCGCTCCAAAAAGCGGATCTGCTCCCCGGGAAGCAGCGGCAGCCAGTCAGGAAGAATCACCTGGAAAGCGCAGGGATTGAGGTGCCTGGCACGCCGGATGCGCTCCAGCGACAGGGTCGGGCTCATGTGGCTGGCGCCTATCTGGAACGGGACTCCGGCCCGGCGGCAGCTTTCTGCCATGAGCTCATTTATCTTGTCAAACTCCGTTTCCGTCTGGTTATAGAACTCGCCGGCAGTGCCGTTGGAGTAAATCCCGTGAACAGCGTATTGCACCAGGAGACCGGCTACTTCCTTCAGACGGAAATAATCGATACTTTCATCGGAGTTAAAAGGGATCTGGAGGACTGCCCAGATCCCTTTTAATGAATTGGCCTGTAAAACTCCCATTCTAAAATGGCAACATTAAACCGGTAAATGGTTTTCCTCCCTCAGCTTCTTCAGGTAGGCTTCTTTTGCTTCGATATCCTCTTTCGCCGATTCCCCGAAATAGACGAAGCCGATCACTCTGCGGGAGCGCGTAGCGCTGTTATTTCCGCCGGCATGGTGTATGGTCATACCATGGTGAATCAGTACATCCCCGGTTCTGGCAGGTATCGCTACCTCGTTCCTCTTGTCTTCTTCGGTTCCAAAATCCGTAATTCCCTGCGAAAATCCAAGAATAGAAGTCTTTCCGTGCGGACGCATCCCTTTCAGGTGGGATCCCCGGATATAATGGAGGCAGCCGTTTTCCAGATCCACATCTTCCAGCGGAAGCCAGAAAGTGATTGCCTGGGGCGGTGTCAGCATAAAATAATAAGAATCCTGGTGGGGAGGGGTAGGCTTGCCGATGCCGGCGGGCTTGTTGAAATATTCGACCTGGCCTTTGGCCGTTTTTTCGCCGAGCAGCGTCCCGGCGAGCCCCTTAAATTTGTTACTGTTCAGAAGCTCTTCGAAGTAGGGGTCGTATTCCGACAGGTGAAACATCTGCTTGAGAGAGGCCGGATCGTTTCTATCTTCATAGAAGGCGTGTTCAGGGGGCATAGCAGGTGCCTTGTCACGTATCAGGCTTCCGAGCTTGTCCTTTAGTTCGTCAATTTCTTCCGGGCTGAGATACTCGGAAACGTAAACGAAGCCGTCGTTGTCGAACGACGTTTTTAATTCCTGGTTGCTGAGCGTTGCCATGAGTAGTGATAAATTGTTACGGTTACTTTACCGGGTCGATTTCCAGAATGGTGCCGGCGATGTGCCTTAACCCATTGTCTATGTTAAAATAATAGGTGACGAGCACCCTTTTTGCATCCATCTGCACGGCCCAGGGATACCCGATGTCAGTTCCTCCTCCGTCTTCACGCAGGATAATTTCAGGCGCGGTGGCATAATCCGTACATTCTGCGTTGAGAATCCTGGCCCGGATCCCGTAGGGCTTGTGACGGTACCCGTAAACCAGCAGTACACGGTTGTCGGGCAGGCGCATTGCCTGTAGAGGATGGCCTTTAAAGCCCATCGACTGCCATTTCGTAAATGTCTTCCCACCGTCGGTCGACCGGGCGATGCAAGCCTGATCTTCGTACTTTGCTGTACGCAGGAACGCCAAAATATCGCCTTTGGGGGTTTCATAAACGGAAGATTCATTAAAAGCGACATTTTCGTCCACGGCCACCGGTGCGGAATATTCCCAGGTAAGTCCCTTGTCCTTCGAGATCAGCAGGTGATTGGATGTTTTGTATCCTCCGTCTTTTTTAGAATCGGTTGCGGCTACCGACCAGAATATTTTTCCGTCTTTCCCTTCGTACATAGCGCCGCGGTTACAGGCCGGTACCGGGTTACCCAGTGGAGTGAGGTTTATCTCAGGCTTTATATGAGGAGGATAAATAGGTCCCTGCCAGGTTTTGGCGCCATCCGTAGAGCGCACCAGGTACCCGCCCAGGAATGTGGCGCCGCCGGCATGGAAGTAGTCTTCCTTCTTTTCCATCGCCTTGGCGTCAGGGCGCAGAAAGGCCCATCCATAGCTGGCACAGAGAATGCTTCCGTCACTTAGCTGCAGGAGGCAGGGATCCTGGGAGCCTCCGAATGTATGGGCATAGATCAGCTCGGGCTCCTTTGTCCAGTTCTCCCCGTCTTTCGAGCGTACGGCCACCAGGTAGCTGTTGGGGTCTACATGGTTGGTATGCGACTCTCCGAACCCCTTACGCTCCGGTGCGCGACGGAAAGCCAGGTAAAATTCCCCGTCAGGCTTCCTTATTACTGATGGGAATGAGGAATAAAAGCGTGTATCGCTGTAGATGAGGATATCTTTGATTTTGCGAACACCCGACGGGGGCGTATCCTGTCGGCCGGGACCGGCATTTACTGACTGACATACGATACTGGTCAGAAAACACAAGGTGATAAAAGGAGCACTCGTTCTTAATTTCATGGGTATTGAATTGTTAAATTACTGATTACGTTCAACTGATGTTAGATGATTTGCGGAGTAGTGCTTATTCGTCCCCGAACCCTTTGCCTCGTTTCTTGCCGGTACGGTCCAGGTACCGGCCCTGCTTCAGGATTGCGGCCCATTTCCGGTAGCCTTCTATGGAGAGATGGATCCCGTCGTAAGTGTATTCTTTTTTAAGCTGGTGGTCCCCGTTGGTGAAGTGGGGATACAGATCAATAAAGGTGACTTCATGCTTCAGCGCGAGCTCCCTCATGGCATTGTTTACGTAAATGATGTTGGGAATCCTGTCGTAGTGATCGGCGGCTTTTTTTAACCCGGTGTTTACCGGCAGCAGCGATTGCAGGTAAATGAGGGTAGACGGGGTTCCTGACTTCAACCTGAGGATCATCCGCTCGTAGTTCCGGACCAGGATGCTGTCGGGGACATTTCGTGCAAGGTCGTTGATACCGATCATGATAAATATTTTTGCCGGCCGTGTCCCAATGATACCTTCCAGCCGTTCCAGTATCCCAAATGTATTGTCTCCCGAAATCCCACGGTTTTTAACGGCAGGGTTGTCCAGCAATTCGTTCCAGTTGATATAGTAGGTGATGCTGTTACCCAGGAATACAATGTCTCCCGGTCGGGAAGGGTAAGCCTTGTGTTGCTCGATTTCGACGTAGTAACGCTCTGTCCTGAAGGTGCTGTCCCAGGGAACTTGCTGCGCATGCAGCCTCTCGCCGGCGAGGAGATAAGAACCGAGTAAATATAGAAAGGTTCGGGTTTTCATGGATTAATATAAATAGTTTAGGTAGAGCCAGTTTTGCCTGTTGCGTGACGTGGTGATCGTATCGTGCTCTGTGGTCAGCGCTTTCAGCTTGTCGGGGAAGCGCAGGGGATCGTCCGTTTCGACCTGCCACTCCTTTAATTTTTGCAGGAGCCGGTTCTTTTCCCTTGCATACTCCGGGCTGCCCGAGAGGTCATAGTGCTCCAGGGGGTCGTTTTCCAGGTCGTAGAACTGAACCAGGGGCGGTCTTTTCCAGGAAGCGTACATCTGCCTGAGATATTCAGGGGCATCTGTCAATTCCCACGACTTGGGTCCGCCCATATAAAGAGGATTCAGAGTATCCGACAGGTAGGAGGCGGCCAACGGATTATCGCGGTCGTCCAATAATGTGTATATCAGCTTAAAGCGCCTGTCCCGTACGGCTCTCCTGGGGAAATACGCTTCCTTATAATCGCAATTCCGCTCCGTGAACAGGTAGTCCCGTACCTTCCCACGCGGATCTTTCAGCAGGGGCAGCAGGCTTTTTCCTGTTACGCTTTTGTCTGTTGCTTTGAGTCCCAGGGCGTCCAGGACTGTCGGGACGATATCGATCGTAGAAACCAGGGCGTCGGACCAGGCGCCCGTCCGGGTTTTGCCCGGCCACCTGACGATGAAAGGGACGCGGGTAGAAGCCTCGTAGACGTCGTACTTGCCCCGGGCCATCTGGTCGCCGTGATCAGATAAATAGATGATCAGCGTGTTTTGCTCCTTCCCCGAATCCGACAATTCCCGCATCAGTTCGCCGACACATTCGTCGAGGCGGGAAATGCAGTTGTATATGCTGGAAACAAGGCTCCTGATCCCGTCATTGTCCCATCCGATATAGGGGAAAACGGAGATCTGCTCCGGCGATACCGTCTTCGCCGGCCTGTTTTCGACCCGGTCCTGGAAAGGCCAGTGTGCATCCGGGTAGTTAACCATCAGGAAAAACGGCGTATCCGATTCCCGGAAGAAGTCTTTAGCATAGGAAGCATATCGACCCAGCGACAGTTTGCCGAAATTCGATTCTTTCAACGGGTGATAGTCGATGGGAAAGTCTGTTTCCGGGTTGACATGCAGCTTCCCGATCATCCCGGTCCGGTATCCCTGTCCCTTCAGGGTCCGGTAGATGTTTTCGACGTTCCGCACATACCTGTAGCCATGGGTGGCCAGGCCGAGATGACCACTCTGGTGCGGATAAAGCCCTGACAAAATGGAGCTGCGCGACGGGCTGCAAACCGACTGCGTAACATAGGCATTGGTAAACAGGACACCATCCCGGGCGAGGGCGTCGAGGTGTGGGGTTGTGATGATCGTATCGCCGTAGCAGGAAAGGTGCGGGCTGTGATCTTCCGAAACGATCAACAGGATGTTCGGCCGGTTGTCTTTTGCGGGGCTGCCCCTGAAAGCGAACCCGATCACCAACAATCCTGCCAGGATCGGGAGAACCACTTCCCAGAATATTTTTCTTTTCCCCGGGGCTTTCATCCGTGTTTTAGCGCAATTTCCAGATAATGCTTCCCATATGATATCGCTGATGGGCAGTCGTTCCATTGGCGTAATATAGGGTCAGGATGTTTCCGTCTTCGAGCTCTATGCTGGCCGGATAGCCGCAATCCCTCGAGGAAAGGTCGGCGATCACCAGTTGCTCGTCTCCCCAGGTTTTGCCTTTATCCCTGCTGATTTTCACAGCCACGCCGTACCGGTCGTTCTGACGGTTGCCGTAGGAGAGGAGCAGGTCTCCGTTTTTGAGCGCGGTGACATGGCCGGGATGCTGGTTTTCACCGGTCAGCGGGCCATTCAATTTCCATGTGTTGCCGTCGTCTTCGCTGCTGAAAAGATCCATAGCCTGCCCTCCTTTCCACCGGCGGGCGGCAGCTATCCATTTACCGTCGCCGGTATGGAAGAAAGCGGTTTCATTGTGACCCTCCGAAAACGCGGTATCGTCTTTGGCATCGCTGATCCGGGCTTGCCAACTCCACGTCCTGCCGTCGTCGGCGCTGCGGAATATTGAAAGTGTGTTAATTTTTTTATCGTCTGACTGGTTGTAGGCCAATACACGGAGATGTTCGTCGGCGCCCTGCAGGATGTCGCCGAAGGGAATATAGTTTGTCATGCCTGTTTCTGCGCCGGGGAATGCATCGCGACCAATGGTCCAGGTCTTACCACCGTCTTTCGACCGGGAGACCCACGGACGCTGTACGGACACCAGCGAGAGTCCTTCATCCGGCTTGTCACCGGCCTTAAGCACCCAGCCGGAAGCGATCACGATCAGGTCCCCGTTTCCCGCCAGACCAGCAGCAACATTCATACGGTTGGTCATAGGGTCGTGGGGTGCAGGTGTTCCTCTTTTGCTCCAGAACTTCCCGTCCGGGCTTGCCCAGCATTCGACGTCGCCTTCCCGCCGGGCATGACTGGGCTGGTTGAAGATGGTGGCGATAAACGTGCCGTCGGGCAACCGGGTAATGTTGGGCCAGGCGCAGACGTTGTCGATCGCTATATAACGTTCGAGGACTTCGATCCCTTCGGTTGTCGCGGAAGCGCTACCTTCAGGGGTTTCTCCTTCGGTGCTCCCGGGATTTCCTTCCCGGCAGGAAAACAGGCAGGTTAAACTTAAAAATAAAATGGCCTTAAAGGCTGATAGGGTGAACTTGTAATTCATTGGTGTTAGAGCTTGGGGAAATAGAAATCAGTAGCCGGCTTATTCATCGCCCTGTCGGGGAAACAATGCATCCGGCTTCTGATTTCCGTTTTATACAAAAGTAGGTAGGGGTAGGGAGTTACCCACAATTAGTTATACCCCGGGTTCTGCTGGACTTTGGGCTCCATGCTGAGGATATTGCTTCCGATGGGGAAAAGCAGCAGGTGGTCCTGACCCTTCCTGCTTTGCAGGGAAGGCACCAGGTCGAAGGCTTTTCCGAAGCGCACCAGGTCCCACCAGCGTTTTCCTTCACACATGAGCTCGAGCAGCCTTTCTTTCAGGATCGCCGCATCGTTTTCGTCTTTCGAGCCGTTTACAAAGGCATGCTGGCTGAAATTGGCGCCATACGCCCGCTGTCTTACCTGGTTGATCTCGTCGGACGGATCCTGGCCGAGCGCGTTTTTCGCCTCTGCTTTCATCAGCAGGACGTCGGCATAGCGGTAGAGGACCACGTCGTTCTTAAAATGACGTACCCCTCCTTCTACTATACCCTGGCCTTTCAGAACTATAGTGGCGAAGTAGGTCCGCTCACCTGAGGTACTCTGGTAAATTTCCCAGAACGACGCATTTCGCCGCTGGTCTTCGGCCACAAACTGATTTCTTACCAGCTCGCTCGGCTGCCATACGATCACGTTGCCGGGTGCGCCGATGATCTGTCGGGTCTCTTCGTCGATCCCGGCGGGGAAGCCGGCTGCGCCGATCCACATGTTGTTGAAATAGTTGTCGGAAGATTCCAGGATCTGGAACCGCGAAGCCATGATGATCTCTTTGTTCCCTTTGTTGCTATAAGCAAAGATATCTTTAAAGTCAGGCAGTAGCGTGACATCGGTCTGTTGTACCTGGTTGCATGCCTCGAGCGCCGCCGTAAAGTCTGCTTGTCCGCCGTTCATCTGTCTGGCGGTCCACAGGTAGATATCGGCTTTGAGGGCATTTGCCGCCGCCTTCGACCAGATATTGCGGCCATTGGGAAAATTGTTGTTCGGGAAAAGCTGGATCGCTTTTTCGATATCTTCCTTCACCAGCGCCATTACTTCTTCTTTCGGACTTCGCTCCTTATAGATGGTTTCTACATCGTATCCTTCGGTAGGTTCGGTCCGGACGATGACATCCCCCCATACCTTCACCATAGTGAAATAGGCAAAGGCTCTCATGGTGTAGGCCTGCGCCAACACCGCATTTTTGGAAGCTTCCTGGCGGAAACTGATCTCCGGAACGTATTTGATGATCAGGTTGGCAGCATCTACGGCTGCATACATTCCCAGCCAGCCTGGTCCGGAAGAGGCGGCGTCGAGGGTATTCTCATACAGGCGCTCGTAATCCAGAGTGCCGGCCAGCCTTGCCCATTCCATTACTTCGCTTCTCGCTTCTCCCCAGTGAAAGAGATTATTTTGGGCTTCGTTGCGGAGCTTTACATACATTCCTGCCACCGCCCCGGTAGCGTCGTCCTCCGTTTTCCAGAACGAAGCGTTGGAGATGGTGCTTACCGGTTCCAGGTTGAGGTGTTCCGTACAGGAGATCATCGCCACAAGCATCAGTGCTCCTCCTTTTTTTACTATGTTGAATAACGCTTTCATAAGTTTCCTGATTCTGTGTTAAAATGTAACCGAAGCTCCGAAAGTGATATTTCTGGGTATTGGATAACGGCCGTTGTCCCTATATCCGTCGGAAGTGGCGTCTTCCGGGTTCAGTCCCGAATATTTCGTAAAGTAGTGCAGGTTGCTGCCGGTTATGTTAAATCTCAGTGCGCTGAGCTTTATTTTTTGGAGTACTGCGGAAGGTACCGTATAGCTCAGAGTGGCTTCCCTGAGACACAGATAGTTGCCTGATTCGTAGAAAATGGAATTGGTTGTGGTCAGGTGGTGGGCGGATCCCCTCCAGAAGTTGGAGTTCCCGGCGCCTAACTGATACATGACCATCTCGGCTTCGTCTCCCTGTTGTTTCCAGCCCTTGTCGACCATCTCCTGGAGAAAGCTCTGGTTGGCCCATGTACCGTTCATAAAAGCTCTGGCATAGTTGTAGATCGTATGCCCGGTCGTATAGTCGAAGCGGACCATCAGGTTGAAATTTTTGAAGCTCACTGAATTGGTAAATCCTCCCGTCCAGACCGGGAATGCGTTCCCGACAAACACCCTGTCTCTCTCGTCGATGACCCCGTTGTTATCTGCGTCCAGCCAGATGGCATCCCCTCCGAAGCTGGTTTTGTCGGTCTGGCCGATCATCATGTCTACCGGGGCCGACCTGGCTTCTTCATCCGTGCGGTAGACACCCAGTTGTTTCCAGGCAAAGTGATCGCCTATACGCCCGCCTTCCTGCAGGCCCCCCAACCATTCATAGTCCCCGATGGATGAGTCCCAGACATAGTAGCCCCCCACGCGGTTGTTCTTGATACCGTTATCGGGGAGCGCGAGTATTTTATGCCGGGTTTTGGAAGCATTGAAGGAAATGTCCCAGCGAAGTGCGGAAGTGGCGGGCAATACCTGGGCACTCACTTCGATCTCTATCCCCTTGTTTTCCAGGCTGCCGAAATTTGTCGTAATGCTGGCGAACCCGGTCGAGGGCGGTAGGGCGAGGTTGGTGATGAGGTTGTCGGTAACGCGGCGATAGTAATCGAGCATGACATTGATGCGCCCGCGGAAGAGACCGATGTCGGCGCCGATATCTAACGTTTTGGATTGCTCCCATTTGAGGAAGGAGTTCGGGATAACGGCGCTTTGGATCGCCGAAGTTCCCATGTATCTGGCGCCTACGCTGTAGGACCCCTGTGCCTGGAAATCAGAAAGGCCGCTGATATTCCCGTTGACTCCGTAGCTTGCCCGTAATTTTAACTGGAGCAGGTCGGCCGGCAGGGATTTCCAGAATTCTTCATGATGCAAGTTCCACCCGGCCGACACGCCCGGGAAGAAGCCCCATTTGTGGTTGGCTCCCAGGTTGGAGGCTCCGTCATACCGTCCGTTCAGCGACAGCAAGTATTTTTGCCGGAAGTTATAGTTAACCCGTCCGAAGTAACCCAGAATCACCTGGTCGCTGATGCTCCCACCCACTGCCGTGGGCGTTGCTGCGGCGTTTAGGGTAGGAATAAGATCGGTCGCGGCACCCTGCCCGCTTGCGGAGAGGGCATAATTTTGCCTGCCGAAATAGGAAAACCCGGCTTTGACGTCGATGTTGTGATCGGTTGCAAACGTATTTACATAAGAAAATACGGCGTCAGCCTGCTTCTGCATCATTTTGGAGTAGGTCGATGAAGCGTTACGGGTAGCCACAAAGATGGTGGGGCCGTCCCAGTACGCCGGCACGAAAGTATACCCGTCAGTGGTCACTTTGTACAACGACAGCTGTGGTTCGAACGACAGTCCTGGTAAGATATCCCAGCGACCGCCCACGGACAGTGTCAGGTTTTCCCGACTGTTCTGTCTGACGTCGTTATTCAGATGGTACACCGGGTTCCCTGCGTTTCTCCTGGCTCCCGGCGCGAGCGATCCGTCTTCAAAAGTGAACTTTGCCGTACGGGGCAGCCCGGCGGACCTGTAGAACACCTCTGCGATATTATACACCTGGTTGTCACCGGAACTGGTATACATCGTGCGTCCGAAAAAGCGGAGGTTGTCCTTCACCTGCAACTCGCCGTTCAGGTTGAGGGTGAGCCGGTTGAATTTGGTCGTGATCGCTGTTCCTTCATTGGTCATGTACCCGACCCCCGCGTTGAAGTTCGCCTTGTCGGTGCCGCCCGACAGTGTCACATGATGATTGTGCGAAGTGGCCCGCTGGAAAAGCTTTTCCTGCCAGTCGGTGTCCTGAAAGATGATGGTTTTGGAAGGATCCAACGGATCGGGCATGCTCTGCCACCCTTCATTGAGTTTGTGTTGGTTTTCGGGTGTAAGGTATTGCGTTGTAAACGCGGTGTTATTTGTCAGGTCATTCCCGGTCCCGAAGCCGAGCGGCTGCGCCAGTTGGGCCAGCACTGCCGGGTTTTTTCTTGCCGCCGCGACAACTCCGAGCCTGGAATAATAGATGTAGTCGTGCGCGTTGACCATGTCGTAGGTCTTGCCGACGGTGGAGGTGGTGAGGTCATAGGAATAGCTGACCCGGGTCTTGCCCGATTTCCCGGTTTTGGTGGTGATGATGACCACCCCGTTTGAAGCCCTGGCGCCATAGATAGCGGTTGCAGCGGCGTCTTTGAGCACCTGGAGGGATTCGATGTCGTCGGGACTGATGTCATTCATGTTACTCCGGAGGATACCGTCTATGATATAAAGCGGATCGGCACCGTTGGGGTTGTTGATGGAGGTGCCTCCCCTTACGATGATCCTGGGCGCCGCGCCTGGCTGCCCGGAGGTGCTCGATACCTGTACGCCTGACAGGGCACCCTGTAAAGCAGACGCCGCGTTTGAGTACGGGATATTCTCCAGTACTCTGGCATCGAGCTTGCTGATCGATGTAGTCACCGTCTCACGCGACTGGGTTCCGTAACCCACCACCACAAGCTCTTCCAGCGTTTTATTGTCGACTTCAAGAGAAACGTCGATATTGGTCCTGTTACCAACCGGAATCTCCTGGGACAGGTAACCTACAAAAGAAAATATCAATACAATATTATCGCCATCCACGTCAATTACAAAGGAGCCGTCGCTATTGGAAGTTGTACCCAGCTGAGTTCCTTTCAGCAGGATCGTCACGCCTGGCAGCGCCCCCCCCTGTTCGTCTCTGACAGTTCCTCGAACCGTTTTAAAAGCTACCTGCTCCAACGTGATTGGTATAACAGATGAAGACTCTTGTTTATCCTGTTTTTCTTTAACCGAATAAATCACAATACTCCGATTCAACTGCTTATAGTTGAGCGGGGTATTCGTAAGACTTCTCTCAAGAATTTCCCTGACCGAGTAATTCCCTTTCGGCAGGGTTACGCGGTAGGGGCTAATTTGCCTGCGGTTATAGGCAAACTGGAGGTTGGTCAGTTTGCCTAGCTTGTCCAATACGGTAGTGAGCTGATCATTGTTGAATTCCAACGTGAGCTCCAGCTTCTCCAGGTTCTGTCCCCTTGCCGGATCAGCCCACAGCGCCTGCGCGCTGATCAGCAACAGTAATGCATAACAAAAACTTACCCTTATCATAAATCTAAATGCAGGGCTTCGGAAGAAACGGGTAACCGTTTTCTTCCGGGAACGGTTAGGTTCCGTAAAGAATAAATACATAACTTACAGAGTTTTTAAGGTTTTCCAAATAGATTTTAAAAACGCTTTACAAAGCCATCCGGGGACCAGCCGGGTGGCTTTTCGTTTATAAAAAGAGATAAAAAGGCGCTAACTGTCGTCTATATACTTTTTCATGATTGCCGGGGTTAAAAGGGTTTAATCGCATAAGTTTTCTCCATCCAGCACGATCTCTCTTCCGTTGTTTTGATAGGAATAGCTGAAACCATGTATGGTGCTGACTACCTGTAAAACATGATCGAGATTTTCATCGTTAAGAAACGACGCCGTAACGTGGCAATTCTTCAGCTGTTCGTTTTTAAAACGTACCGTTACTCCGAACCTCTGATGCAGCTCTTCTGCTACAGAGTCCATCGCAGCGTCGTCCAGTATCAGGAAGTCGTTTTTCCACTCAGTGGCAATTGTCGACTTCAGCTCCTTTTTCAGGTAAGTGTGGGTAGCCGTATTGACGGTAAGCTGCTGATCGGCGGTAAGGAGATCGTAAGTACGGGAATTGCTCCCTACCCTGACCTTACCCCGGGCTACCGTAACCTGAATTTCATTTTTACCCGGCAGCGCCTTTACATTAAAGGCCGTTCCGAGCACGGTAGTTGTTATTTCCCCGCTTTGGACAATGAAAGCTTTTTCCGGATCGTGTGCGATATCAAAAAATGCCTCTCCTTTAAGTTCTACCTTACGACTTTCGCGGCCGAAGTCCAGGCCGTCGTAGGTGAGTTCGGCGTCTTCATTCAGAAGTACCGTACTCCCGTCAGGCAGGCGGATCAATTGCTTGTCGACAAACCGTACGACAGGGTCCTCTTGTTCAGTCACCTGCAATTGATCGCTAACGAGGGGAGCATCCGTAATTTTTTGTGTCCCGGAATTAAAAAACCAGAGGCCGATTGCAATGATCGCCCCAGAAACAGAAGCTGCCATAAGCCACCAGGCCGGTCGCCTGCCGGTTCCGGGAATGGTCGCCTGCCTGCCTTTCCCAGATAGCCGTGCGGATTCGTGTGTGATTTCTCCTTTGATTTTTTCTTCGTATAACCGGTCCATCCGGGAGGCCCCTGAGCGATGCCGAAGGGAGACCTCGGGAAATGAGCCGCGATAGTTAGTCTCGCTTTTAAGGGCATTCAGGATATCGTCGCCGATCTGTTCGTCGAAATGTCCGGATGCCATCAGGTCATATAGCCTGTTTCTTTCCTGCCGGCTAGAAGTCCCGCTTAGATAGCGGTTGAGCAGTTTATTAAATTCGGCTTGCCCGTTTTCCATACTGGCTGAATTTCTGGTAAAGTTTGGAAATATGCTTTAAAGAGTAAAAAGATGGGACGAGTAACTAGTCGACAGGGAAAAAAAATCGGAAAATAAGCCAAACGCTCACCGCCGGCGTCGTATCAGATTTTCAAAAGCGCCAGAAAGAGAATAAACACCTCAGAAGCCCGGTGTTTCAAATAACTACGGACAAACCGGAAGGCTGCCGTAATGTGATTGTTGACGGTACTGGGAGAAAGATTAAGCTCCTTCGAGATCTTCTCATGGCTCATTCCGCGAAGCTTGGCCATCTCGAATATCTTCTTTTGCTGGGGAGGAAGGCGATCGATGGCCATGTTGATCAGCGCGTACTGTTCTTCGTCGTTGTCCGACGTTTCATCGCTCAGATCTTCGTAAAGCTCTACCTGGGAGCTCAGCATTACCGCCTTATCCTTCAGGATTTTAAAGCACCGGTTCCGGGCGAGGATGAAAATATAATTCTCGAAAGAATCGATTTTGCCGATATTATCCCTGTTGGCCCAAAGCGTCAGGAAAGTGTCCTGTACTACGTCTTCGGCGAGCTCTGCAGCCCGGAGGTAACGAAAGGCAGTACGATAGATTCCGGCAGAAAAATGATCATATAATATACGGAACGAAGGTTCGTCGCCCGCAGCAACCAACTCCAGCAGTTTCCTGTCAATATGTTCATTTTTACCCGCCAACTGATTTTCAGGATATGAGACTTAAAAGTATTGGTTGTCGCAACAAGAAACAAATATACATTTGAAAATTGCGAAATGACAATGCGGTCAACGATTATACCTTCTCATACTCTACGACGGTTGGTTTTCAGTATAATCCAGCATCAGATCTACTGTTTGCTTCAGCGGGTTTATTTTCGTTGCAATAATGTCCCAGATTAATTCAAGGTCTACTCCGAAATATTCATGTGTAATGAAGTTTCGGAAGATAAGCGATTGCCTGTCGGATGTGAAGAAGACGAACTTTATCAGAGAGCCTGCTTTTTTTCATAGATCAGCCTCTTTTCACGGTCGATTATCGGTTTAATAAACTCAGATAAGCCATTGGAGCTTACCAGGTCAACCGGAACTCCGGTTAATGCGGCCAGTTGTTCCTGCATGTCTAAAAAGGCAAAGAAATCAGCCCCGTTTTCATAATCGAGATCCACCAGTATATCGAGGTCGCTTTGTGGAGTGGATTCCATACGGGCAGCAGAGCCGAACAGGAAAGCCCGCTTTACAGGTTTATCTTCAAAAAAAAGAACCAGCTCGTCTGTTAATTTATCCTTTACCATTTTCCACATCGGTTTGGTCAGGTGAAGATACTAATTAAATCTTCATATTCCCCTTATCCTCTATGACTCCTCCTCATAAAAAATCCTGTAAAACTTCCGCCCCTTCTCGTCGGTTCCCTGCTCGATGAGGTCGCGGTTGCCGTGAATGTAGATATGGAAGTTCTTATCAAGCTTTAGTACGCTTTTGAAGATCCTGGACTGCTTTTTTACGGTCTGCGGAGCAATCTCAAACTTGTTGTGGATCTCAATTTCCCTTTCCTGCCGGTAGCTCTGATCGAAATGCTGGAAGGAGTCGATCACGTTCGGGTCGGAGAATACCTCCGTTTCAAATTCCTGTTTGTCAAAAACTTCTTTCTTTTTAAAATAGTCTGCCGAACGGTTGAGCAGGTCGATCTGGTCGGCTTTGGTCACTTCAAAATCCCGGGTGATATGGTTGGCAATAAAATCTTTTGCCATGTTCATGAAGTGATGCGTATTGTTGACATGGTCGTTCCTGAGCCGGTGGTTAATAAAATCATCCTGCCAGTAGGAAGTATCTCCGCCGTTGTTGTCTATGATCAGGATCGTATAAGGTTCTTCGGTGAAAAGGATGAGACATGCCTTATCGGGCTTTTTGCTCCCGATGCCTTTCCTGATGGCATAGCCGACTTCATCGCCTGATACCGTCGTTTCGATAAAGCTTTCTTTGTCCTCGTATTTATAAATACCCACTCCTTCGAGCTCCCTGTTATTGATTTTGATCCCGTCGAATTTTGCTACGAACAGATCCCCGCTTTTGATGTTGGGGTGAGTAGAAGAGGCAATAAGGTGACGGAGAATATCTTTTGAAATCGTTACAAAGTCTTCTTTCTCTTCAAAAAGGTTCTTCACCAGGTTGAACAAAACATTATAACCGATACCGACTTCATGCTTGAATTCGTATGTCTGGGCCTGGGAGGTGAAAGGCTTGAGGAGCGCTTTCCTGAAAATGGTCTCTTCCTCCTCTCCGATACGTACCGGGGTGTCGCTTAGTATACTGTTTTCATCTTCAGAACCCACACGGTGCAGGATCAGGTTTCTGATGAGTGTGCCGTCAATTTGAATCATAATACCTTAGTTAGCCGCAGAGCTTTTCATTACATGTTTCAGCAATCGCAAAAATAACGGAAAATAGCTGTCGGGAAAGCAGCACTTGCTAGGCGGCTGGGAGGGATAGTGCTGTTGTTAGGGACTTCCCCCCCTCCTGGTCCCTGTCCCGATAGTTATCGGGAGTCGAAGGGAAGAGGGGGCCAGGGAGTGTGGTTTACCAAATTTTTAACAAATTGCATGTCGTTTCAGAGGAGATTATGAAAGTATGCATTGCAGAAAAACCCAGTGTAGCACGGGATATTGCGGAAGTATTGGGTGCAAAACAGCGCAGGGAAGGCTATTATGAAGGGAATGGCTACCAGGTTACCTGGACGTTCGGCCATCTTTGTACCCTGAAAGAACCTCATGACTATACTGAGCGCTGGAAAACCTGGCGGATAGAAGAACTCCCGATGATCCCGCCCGGCTTCGGTATAAAGCTCATTGAAAATAAGGGGGTCGAAAGACAGTTTTCCATTATTGAAACACTTGTAAGGGACTGCGAGGAAGTGATTAACTGCGGGGATGCGGGGCAGGAAGGAGAACTGATACAGCGATGGGTGCTGCTCAAAGCAAAGTGCAAGGCCCCTGTAAAGCGCCTCTGGATATCGTCTCTTACCGCCCAGGCCATACAGGAAGGTTTTAACGCTCTTCGCGACGCATCGAAATACGATAACCTGTATGCCGCAGGAAGTGCCAGGGCCATAGGCGACTGGCTCCTGGGCATGAATGCCACCCGGCTTTTTACCACCCGCTACGGGAAGGGAGGCGTTGTGCTTTCTATCGGCAGGGTACAGACACCGACCCTGGCGATGATCGTCCAGCGGCAGAAGGAGATCAACGCCTTTGTGGTAGAAGAGTATTGGGAACTAAAGACATTATACAGGGATACCGAGTTTACGGCCACGATCGACCGGCTCAAGTCATTGGAAAAAGCCGAAAAAGGGATCGCCTACCTGGCACAGCGCCTGTTTGAAGTCGTATCGTTTGAAACAAAGGAAGGAAAGGAGGGAAACCCGCGGTTGTTCGACCTCACCTCCCTGCAGGTGGAGGCCAATAAGAAATACAGCCTCTCGGCCGATGATACGCTGAAGCTCGTCCAGAGCCTCTATGAGAAGAAGCTGGTTACCTATCCGCGCGTTGATACTACCTACCTGTCGGAAGACCTTCATCCGAAGGTGGCGGGCATACTGGAACAAATGACTCCCTATGCAAATTTTACCGGTCCGCTCCTGGCCGCTCCCGTCCCAAAGCTGAAGACAGTGTTTGACGATAAGAAAGTGACCGACCATCACGCCATTATCCCGACCGGTGTCTACCCGAATGCCCTGCCTGCCGACGAAAAAAGAGTGTATGATCTTATTGCAAGGCGGTTTATAGCTGTTTTTTACCCCGAATGCCGGGTGGCCAACACGACTGTTATGGGCAAGGTAGGCGAGATAGAATTCAAGGCGACGGGCAAGCAGGTACTCGACCCCGGATGGAGGGTACTGTATGCCAACGATAAAAAGGAAGAGAAGGATGAGGAAGAAAAGGTAATGCCAGTTTTCGAGGCAGGAGAAACCGGCCCGCATGAACCGCGAATTCATCATGGCAAAACCACTCCGCCCAAATACTACACCGAGGCGACCCTGCTGCGTGCCATGGAAACAGCAGGCAGGCAGGTAGAGGATGAAGAAATGCGGGAGGCGTTGAAAGACAACGGGATAGGCCGGCCGTCTACAAGGGCAAATATTATTGAGACGCTTTACAAGCGGAAATATATCGAGAAGAAAAAGAAGAATATTATCGCTACCCAGACTGGCATAGACCTGATCGATACCATACAGAACGAACTTCTCAAAAGCGCCGGGCTAACCGGGCAATGGGAGCGGAAGCTCCGGCTTATCGAAAAAGGAGAATATGCCCTGGATACCTTTAAAGAGGAGCTTACCCAAATGGTAACGGACCTGGTCAGCGAAGTGAAGACAGGGGTATTCAGGACAATAACCATTGCCGATCCCGTAGAGAAGGTCCCTGAGCGTAGCCGAAGAGAGACCCCTGAGCGTAGTCGAAGGGCCGACATACTCTCACTCCCCTGTCCTAAATGCGGCGAGACATCTCTTCTCAAAGGGAAAACGGCCTATGGCTGCAGGAATTTCCAGGCCTGCGGCTTCAAAATCCCGTTTGAGGTTTTCGGAAAAAAACTGACCGACGGACAGATCGCTGATTTGCTGACCAGGAAAAAAACAGGCAGGCTAAAAGGCTGGCGTAAGTCTGAAGGAGGGGTAGCGGACGGAAGGCTCCTGTTGAAAGAAGACTTCAGTTTTTCCGTCGGGTAATATCAACCGTATACCCGCCGCTTATTTGATAATTACCTTCTCGCGGAGCACATTCCCTTTTCCGTCATTGATCTCAACAAGGTAGAGGCCTGTAGCCAGGCCCGACAGTTGATGCCAGGCCTTTATGCCTGAATGACGGTATACCTGCCTGCCGGCCAGGTTATAAATGGATACCTCAGCCTGTCCGGTTGCATACCTGGCCGGAACATGAAGCACACCATTACTTACCGGATTCGGATAAAACCCCCGTTTTGCCACTGCATCCAGGCGAATCGAACGTATTTCGCTGTAGTCAAAGGTCCCGTCAAGGTCGACCATGCGCAGCCGATAGTAAAGCATAGACTGATGGCTGTAAACCGTAAGCGGGTCGGCGAAGGTGTAGCGTTTCATGGTGCCATGGTCGTCGGTCTCCCGGCGGGATCCGCCTCTTGCCGGTACGCTGCCGACAGCGACAAAATTTCTTCCATCCACGCTGCTTTCAATCTCGAAGTGAGATGCATTCACTTCTTCGGTGGTGGTCCATTGCAGCATGGCTACATTCCCTTCCGAACGAACTGTAAAACCTGCCAGGGTGACGGGAAGCCCTCCTATGGGATTAAGCTTTACTACGAAGATGCTATAAGACGGGGATGCCAGATTGTATTCGTCCTCCCCGGGGTCAAAATCGACGGTTCCCAGGAAAGACCCCGTGGCATGCACATTGCCGGAAGCGTCTACGGCAATGGCGAGTCCCTCGTCCCCCGATGAACCGCCGATATGCTTGGCCCAGACGAAATTACCGCCGGCGGTTAGTCTCAGAATAAAGGTATTATCTGATCCGAAAGGAGTCGTCGTCAGATTATAGACTTCGTTCCCCGGGTCAAAATCGACGTTGGTTCCCCGGAAATACCCCGTGGTATACACATTGCCGAAACCGTCAAGGGCGATGGAGAACCCCTGACACGCTTGTGTACCTCCGATGCGTTTGGCCCAGACGAAATCACCGGCTGTCGTTAATTTGGAGATAAAGATATCGGTACTGGTATTGGCAGTTACCAGATTGTAGGTCTCCTCGCCCGGGTCGAAATCGACGGTTCCCCGAAAATACCCCGTGGTGTACACATTACCGGAACCGTCTACTGCAATGGCGCGTCCCCCGTCCCCTAATGTTGATACACCCCCGATACTTTTGGCCCAGGCGAAATCACCGTTGGCGGCTAATTTGGAGATAAAGATATCGGTTCCCCCTGCCGAAGTCAGCTCGAAGGCTCCTGTACCGGGGTTAAAGTCAGCGGTCCCCCGGAAAGTTCCTGTGGTATACACATTGCCGGAACCGTCCACGGCTATGCCAAATGCCTGATCCGCCAGTGTCCCCCCGATGCGTTTTGCCCAGACGAAATTTCCGTCGGTAGTCAATTTGGAGATAAAGATATCGTCCTGACCTGCCGAAGTCAGTTCAAACGTTCCTGCCCCCGGGTCGAAATCGACGGTTCCCCGGAAAGACCCCGTAGTATATACACTGCCGGAGCCGTCCACAGCGATGGCGAGCGCCCCGTCGCTTAGTGCACCCCCGATGCGCCTGGCCCAGACAAAATCACCGTTGGTCGTTAATTTGGAGACAAAGATATCGTTTCCTCCTGCCGAAGTCAGGTTGTGAGTTCCGTCGCCCGGGTCAAAATCGACGGTTCC
>CAZLGW010000029.1:0-16940 GCA_964559125.1 uncultured Cytophagales bacterium | reverse complement strand
CTCCTGCCGAAGTCAGGTTGTGAGTTCCGTCGCCCGGGTCAAAATCGACGGTTCCGTAGAAATATCCCGTGGTGTATACGTTACCGGAACCGTCCACGGCGATGGCGTATCCATAGTCGGATGATGTACCGCCGATGCGTTTTGCCCAGAGAAAACCACCATTGGCGTCTGATTTGGAAATAAAGATATCGTTTCCTCCTGCCGAAGTCAGGTTGTGAGTTCCGTCGCCCGGGTCAAAATCGACGGTTCCTACAAAATACCCCGTGGTATACACATTCCCCGCGGCGTCAACGGCGATGGAGCTTCCCCCGTCTCCTGCCGAACCCCCCATACGTTTAGCCCAGGCAAAATCACCTGTAGCAGTTAATCCAGAGATAAAAATATCGAAATTAAGACCGGAAGCTGTCAGGTTATAGATTTCCTCTCCCGGGTCAAAATCGGCAGTTTCGTAGAAAAGCCCCGTGGTATATACATTGCCGGAACCCGTCACGGCGATGGCGCTCCCATAGTCCCTCGCTGCACCCCCGATGCGTTTGGCCCAGACGAAATCACCGTTGGATGCTAATTTGGAGACAAAGACATCTTCCTGGCCTGCCGCAGCCAGGTTGTGGGTTCCTGCACCGGGATCAAAATCGATGTTTCCCTGGAAATACCCGGTGGTATACACATTGCCGGAACCGTCTAAGGCGATGCCGTATCCCCGGTCTCTTGCCCCTAAGCTTGATGAACCCCCAATACGTTTGGCCCAGACAAAATTACCATTGACATCTAATTTGGAGATAAAAATATCCTCATCGCCCGCCGCAGTAAGCTCATAAGTACCCTCACCCGGGTCAAAATCAGCGGTGTTGAAGAAATACCCCGTAGTGTACACATTGCCGGCTGCGTCCACGGCGATGGCGTTTCCGAATCCCGATGTTGAAACACTGAACTGTTTGGCCCAAACGAAATCACCGTCGTTATCCAATTTGGAGATAAAGACATCGAGTCCTATTGACGACGTCAGTTCATACGTTCCCTCTCCCGGGTCAAAATCGACGGTTTCCCGGAAAAATCCCGTGGTATATACATTGCCGGAGCCGTCCACGGTAATAGCGAGCCCCTCTTCCGAGTTTGAACCACCCATTCGTTTGGCCCAAACGAAGTTACCGTTAGTGTTTAATTTGGAGATAAAGATATCCGCTAACCCTATCGAAGTCAGGTTGTAGACACCATCTCCCGGGTCAAAGTCGATGGTTTCCCGGAAATACCCCGTGGTATACACATTCCCGGCGGCGTCCACGGTCATGGAGCTTCCCGAGTAAGTCGATGAACCACTGAGCTGTCTGGCCCAGACGAACTGGCCGCTGGTATTTAATTTGGAAATAAAGATATCTTCTAGCGGCCCTGCCGAAGTCAGGTTGTGGGTTCCTTCACCGGGATCAAAATCGACAGTTCCCTGGAAAGTCCCCATGGTATACACATTGCCGGAAACATCCACGCCAATGGCGACCCCCTGGTCATAGGATGAACCACCGATCTGTCTGGCCCAAAGGAAATCACCATTGGGGGCTAATTTGGAGATAAAGATATCGTCCTGACCTGCCGAAGTCAGTTCAAACGTACCGGCACCCGGGTCAAAATCGACGGTTCCCTGGAAAGCTCCTGTGGTATACACATTGCCCGCGGCGTCCACAGCGATGGAGCTTCCGAAGCCCGACCCTTCCGGCCCGCTCACGTGTTTTGCCCAGTCCAGCGTTATATCCTGGGCCTTAGTGGCCAGCGTCGTTAAAAGCATAGCTGCCGCAAAGGCTGCTCTTTTGGCGAATATAAATAGTCTGTTCATAGCTCGTTTTTAGTTAAACAGTATTACGAAAGCACCTTAAAGCGGCAAATCAACAGAACAAAGTTCTTTTAAATATCGGTGGGGTACTCTATAGGAAAACCTGTATCTTTCGGGTAGGTTGCTCGCATCCGCGCATCGTCCATCGCTGCGGACATAATCCCTCCCGCGCAGCCCGCTCCTTCTCCGCAAGGAATCAGGCCCTTCCCCTACCTCTAACAACAATTTACAATTATATCTTTGTAACGGAACAAGTCGGGGGATTCCGCTCAATTGCTAACTTTGCCTGTACGAAGATAATCTGCAGCGAATGAGTCTTGAAAACCTGACCGATAACGATTTGCTCGACCTCCTCCGGGAAGGTAATGACGAAGTGTTTACGGAAATTTTCAATCGCTACTGGAAGCCGGTGCTGACGGTTGCCGCAAACAAAACCGGCGATCTGGACGAGGCCGAAGATATTGTCCAGGACCTTTTTATATCTCTCTGGAAAAGACGAAGAGATTTGCAGCTGACATCTTCCCTTGGCAGTTATCTCGCAGTTTCCGTAAAATACAAAGTATTAAAGGTGCTCGCCGTACGAAATAAGGTACTCTCGCTGGAAGCCGGCAGCCAGGATGCAGCGCTTTCGTCGGTTCCCGGCACGGAAACCGCAATTGAAATGGAACAGCTGACCTGCCAGGTGTCTGAAGTCGTGGAGAGCCTGCCCGAAAAGTGTAGAATAGTCTACCGCCTTAGCCGGGAATCCGGGTTTTCGCACAAGCAGATCGCCCAGGAGATGGCTATTTCAGAGAAAACGGTCGAAGCTCATATCAGTAGGGCGCTGCGTGCGATCAGGCATGCGATCGTACACAGCCTGTTCTTCTTTTTTCTATAATTTTTCTCATTTAAAAAAAAATTCAATTGCGACTAAGGGGTTACCGCTTTTTCAGACACCTATGTTTGTAAAAGCAAAACAATGAAGTTTAATAATATACCCCGAAGGTACCAGGAACTGGCTCAGAAATGGCTTGACGGGTCGGCTACACCGGAAGAAAAGCAGGAATTTGACAACTGGTATCGCGAGAACAGCGATGAAGAACTTTCCGTGCCCGATAGCAGGGGCGCGAATGACGAAGAATACAGGAACCGGCTTTGGCGAGCGATCAGTAAAGAGATCGGAAGAGGTGTTGCGGTGAAGACATACCGTTTGCCCTGGCGCGGTATTGCTGCGGCTTCGGTCCTGGCCGGTTTGCTGGCGATCGGGGGTTGGTTTCTTTTTGGTAATAAAAGTACCGGCTCCGTGGAGGAGGCTGTTGCTGCTTCCACGGATATATTGCCCGGAACGGACAAAGCAACGCTGACATTGGGTGATGGTACGACGATCGAACTCGACAGTACTTCGAGCGGGGCGTTGTCGAAGGGAGCGGGCTATGTGATCCATAAAACAGGGGGAGAGCTCATTTACGAAGAGTTGGAAGGCAAAGATGTACGTGTTACGTATAATGTGATTCGTACCCCCCGGGGAGGACAGTTCCGTCTTACCCTTCCGGACGGGAGCAGGGTATGGCTCAACTCGGAGTCTTCACTCAGATATCCTACCGTATTCAGTGGAAAGGACCGTGTGGTAGAGCTTAACGGTGAAGGTTACTTCGAAGTCACGAAAAACGTATCGGGAGGAAAATCAAGACCGTTCAAGATCAATGTCAATAACTCCGAGATAGTGGAGGTGCTGGGTACGAGCTTCAATATTATGGCCTACGCCAATGAACGCGGGATCAAAACCACTTTGCTGGAAGGAAGCGTAAAAGTAGACAAGATCGGCACGAACATCAGCCAGGTGCTGAAACCGGGTCAGCAATCGGTATATACTGACCGGGACGGGTTCCAGATACGCTCGGACATCAACGCATATGATGCTATTTCCTGGAAGGACGGCATTATATCCTATCGAGATGCCGACGTCCCGGCGATCATGAGGTATCTTGAAAGATGGTACGATGTGAAGGTGGTTTACGAGGGAGAAGTACCGAAGCGGTCTTTTACGGGAGGTTTTTCGAGGAACCTTCCCTTGTCGCGGGTAATGAAAGTGCTCGAGCTTAATGATATACGTTTCAGGTTTGCCGACGGGCAGATCACGGTTTTACCATAATCTTTTCACCAAATTTTGTTTGCAGGATGATATCAGGATAAAGATCAGTATCTGACAGGTAAAAGGCCGAAAGTGCTGCCACACTTCCGGCCCGATCAGCCCGGTGTCCGGGAGATCAACCTGGAGCTAAAGTCTGCGTTTGCAGCGAGTGTCTAACTTAATTAACCCCAGTACGTCAAAATTATGAAATTTTGCAGGTATTCCACTTTTGCCCCGTTGGAAAAGGGCAAGTTCTCTCCCCGGCTTCCCCGAGCCGGCGAATTTAAACGAAGATGGCTTATGCGGCTAAAAACTACTGCTTTGTTACTGACTATTGCGTGCGCACATGTTTTTGCCGATAGTAAAGCCCAGCGCGTTACAATTGCGCAGAAAAATGTATCTACCCGGCAGTTGCTCGAAACAATCAGCAGGCAGACCGGCATCATTTTCTGGTACGACAACAGTCTGAAGGAGCTCGAAAAAACTGTGAGTCTGTCGGTAAAGAAGACGCCTGTGCGTAACGTGCTGGACCAGATTTTTCAGAATCAGCCACTGACTTATGTAGAGGTAGACAACATAATCGTGATCAGGCGTAAAGACGAACCCCCTGTACGTACGGATATAGCACTACCCGCACCGGAGCCTGGTGTGGTAGCTCAACCCTATCAGCCGGAGCAGCCTTCGCTGGTCGAGCACCTTAGCAGGCGCATTGTCACGCATACGCCGGTTGCTATCGATATTTCCGGGAAAGTAACCGACGAAAACGGCGAAGCTTTGCCCGGAGTAAATATTCTTCTTAAAGGGACTACCAGGGGTGTTATCACCGATCTGAACGGGAACTATACCATTTCTATCCCTGAAAGCCTGGAGGACCCGGTACTGTCTTTTTCTTTTGTCGGCTTTATTGCACGCGAGATTGCGGTGAAAGGACAGTCAGTGGTGAATGTCACACTTATGGTAGACAATAAATCGCTGGATGAGCTGGTGGTAGTAGGCTATGGCGTTCAGAAAAAAAGAGATGTAACGGGTGCGATCGTGTCTGTTACCGAAGATAATTTCACTCAGGGTCCCAATCAGAATGCCGCGCAACTGATCAACGGAAGGGCTCCCGGGGTAAATGTAAGCCAGTCGAGCTCTGCGCCCGGAGGATCTACCAAGGTACAGATCAGGGGAGCTAACTCCATCAACGGGAACAACGATGTATTGTACGTGGTAGATGGCCTGCCGTCAGTATCTATCGTGGATCTGAGCCCTGAAGATATCACTTCCATAGAGGTACTTAAAGATGCTTCCGCCTCTGCTATATACGGCACGAGAGCTGCCAACGGTGTCGTGCTGATCACTACCAAATCGGGCGTGAAGGAAAAATCGGAATTGCGTTACAGTGCTTACTACGGTATCCAGTCGGTAGCCAAAAGAATCGGTGTGCTGAACGGCAGCCAGTATATGAATCTCCTGAACGATCTCAGGCTGGCTTCAGGTGGGGATCCGATTTATGCTGCCGACGAAATAAACCGCGTGGGGGAAGGCACAAACTGGCAGGATGAGATTTTCAAGCGCTCGGCCCCCGTTACGAACCATCAGCTTTCGATGTCGGGCGGTACCGACAAAGGCACCTATTATGTCGGGCTCAACTACTTCGGCCAGGACGGCCTTGTAAAGGAATCCGATTTCAGGAAATTCAATGTCCGGACAAACGTCAGCTTCACTCCGAAGAAATTTATCAATTTCAAACTCAACATGAATTTCACCAGGGGTGTAAACAACCAGATACTGGTGAGTAATACCGCCAATGAAAATGCCGGGCCTATCAATACTTCCATACAGTTTGACCCGACATTGCCGGCTACGCTCGACGAAAACGGGCGTTACTACCTGAACAATTTCATCGCGCTCGATAACCCGCTGGCGCTGATCAACGGGGTCAGCAGACAGGATGTCAGGAATTCCTTCTACGGAACGCTCTCGACAGATATCCATTTTTCGGACGACCTGACAGGTACTATCCGCCTGGGGGGCGATGTGCAGAACCTGCAGGGCTCGTTTTACAATAGCCGGCTGACCATGAACGGCAGGGGTTCCAACGGGATCGGCTCCAGAGATGCCTCTGAGGCAAGCCACTGGTTGTCGGAGTTCCTGCTTAACTACCGCAAAAAGATCGGCAGCAACCACGACCTGAGCCTAATGGCCGGTACTACCTTCGAACAGTTTGTTACGGCAGGGTTCACCGCCTTAAACCGCGGCTTCCTCTCCGATGTTACCGGCGCCGACCTGCTGCAAAGCGGCGATAACCTCAACGGTGACGCCGTAACCTCCGACCGGACCCGCAACCGCCTTCACAGTATCCTGGGACGCATGAACTATGCTTTCCTGGATAAGTACCTCCTGACCGCGTCTCTGCGGATCGATGGGACCTCCCGGTTTGCCGATAACAACAAATATGCGCTGTTTCCTTCCGCTGCGCTGGCATGGAGGATTTCCGACGAGAGCTTTTTCGCCGGTCTTAACCGCACGGTAAGTGATCTGAAACTGCGTGTAGGCTATGGCAAGCTGGGTAACCAGGGGATCCGGAATTATGAGACGATACAAACCCTTGTCGCCGGCGGTTCTGCCGTATTCGGGAACACGATCAGCCAGGGGGTCGTCCCGGCCAGGCTACCTAATTCCAATCTTAAATGGGAAACGACCTCCGAATATAACTTCGGGATAGACTACGGCCTCTTCGGGAACAGGGTATACGGAAGTATCGAATACTACATCAGGCAGACCGACGACCAGTTGTTTAACAAGCCTTTGCCGGCAGTAGTAGGTTATTCCAATATCCGGGTCAATTTCGGGCAGGTTCGCAACACTGGTTTTGATTTCGGGCTTAACAGCGTGAATGTCAGGAAAAAAGACCTGCAATGGACTTCTATGCTAAGCCTTTCCACCCTGAAGAATAAAGTGACCAGGCTGCCTGCCTTTATCCCGCAGATACTGACGGGCAGCATCGGAACGTTCATTTCGAACTACCTGGTAGTGGAAGAAGGTAGTGCCATGCAATCTTTTTACGGCTATGAAATAGACGGTATTTTCCAGAACCAACAGGAGATTAGCGAGTCGGCACAACCCAATGCCAAACCCGGTGAACCGCGCTTCAGAGATCAGAACGGTGATAAGGTCATCAACATAGAAGACCGTGTTATTCTTGGTAACCCCTTCCCCAAACTTACAGTGGGATTAAATAACCAGGTCAGGTACAAAAACTTTACGCTCGACATATTCTTACAGGCGATTCAGGGTTACCATACCCTCAATGCCAACGTAGCCGAGTCGCTCCTTCCGACCAATGAATACCGGAACCGGCTTTCGGAAGTGATGCTCAACCGCTGGACTCCGGACAATCCTTCCGACAAATACCCGTCGGGAGTGAATGCATCCAGCTATTTCTCCGGGCGGATCGTCAATTCATTAACGGTTCAGGATGCCTCGTTTTTCCGGCTGAAAAATGTGATCCTGAACTATAACGTGCCATTGAAACCCAACCCGGCGGTATCAAAAATAAACCTTTACACCGCCATGGATAATGTATTCACCATCACCAGGCTGATAGGCTTCGATCCGGATGCCAATGCAACCAGCGGGGGCGTGGCCAAAACAAATTACAACGACTACCCGCTCAACCGGACTTTCAGAGTAGGGCTGAATGTTACATTTTAAAGACAGCAAATCATGAAATGGAATAATAAACTGATCGGGATGATGGCTGTGCTGATGCTCGCCACTACCTCGTGTGATGATTTTTTGAAGGAAGAAGTGTATACGGAATACGATCCGTCGCAGTTTCTTAAAGATAGGTCGGGGGTAGACGCTTTGCTTACAGGCGCTTACGCACGGTCGAGAATAGTTGCTTACGACAGCCGCAATTACACATTCCTGTTTAACGAATTTACGACAGACGTGTCGTGGGAGACGGGCGGAGGACTAGAGGCTACGGCCATTCCGTTCATACGATTTACCTGGCCTGTTGATGAGGGCCTTCTCAATTCGTTCTGGGTGAAAATGTACCAGGCTATCGCCAGTGCCAATACGGTACTCGATGTCGCCAATGACCTGCAGGGACTGGATGCCGGTACGGTCGATCTTATCAGGGCCGAAGCGAGATTTATAAGGGCTTCCTGCTACTATTATCTCTACAACCTTTTTGGCCCGACACCCATTATTGAGATCCCCGCAGGAGCATCTCCTGACGAGATCGAAGCGATCGGCCAGGAAACACCCCGCGCCGGTAAGGAGCGGTTTGTAAGTTATATGATCGGGGACCTTGAGTTTGCAGCGGAGAAGCTCCCGGTAGCCGAAGAACCGATAGGCCGGGCAAGCAAGGGCGCCGCCCTCGGCGTTCTGACCAAGCTTTACCTGCTCGAAAAGAACTGGGCTAAAGTGGCGGAAACCGCTAAAATGGTAATGGATCTTAACTATTACTCCCTGTATCCCGATTACACTACCATGTTTTCGATAGAAGGAGAATCCAACAGGGAGTACATTTACAGGGCGCCGTGCATAGCGCAGGCAGGTTACCAGAATAACTACATGCCCCATGCATTCCCTCCCAATTACCCGATCCAGTCAAACTGGACGAACTTCGGGGCGCAGTTCAGGACGTACACGGCTTTTTATAAAATTTTCGATGCAGCCGATGAAAGGAGAAAGCTTATTATTACAAACTACACAGATATGAGCGGAAGGACCGTAGAGCTGCTGGAAGACGCTTCGGGCAGGGCTCTGGATAATGCCAGGAGCTTCAAATATATCCCGGATCCGAATGCTGTGGCCGAACACAACGGCAATGACATTGTTTACATCAGGCTTGCCGACATCCTGCTGTGCAGGGCAGAGGCCCTGAACGAGCTGAACGGGCCTGCTGCAGAGGCAGTCGACCTGATCAACCAGGTACGCAGGCGTGCAAAGGCTTCCGAAATAACCCTGTCGGACTACCCTACCAAAGAAGCGCTGAGAGATTTCCTGCTGGCAGAGAGGGGACGGGAATTTTACTCCGAAGGGTTACGCCGGGAGGACCTGATCAGGCATGGAAAATACATTTCGGGCGCAAGAGAAAGAGGATGGGATGCCAAAGACTACCAGGTACTTTTCCCGATACCGCAGCAGCAGCGGGATGCCAACAAAAACCTGGAGCAAAATTCCGGCTATTGAAGTCAGGCCGGCCTTATGCCCAGATCGTCGCGGCGTTTTAAAACAGGAAATTTATGAAGAATTCAATGCTCGCATTATTGCTCCTGGTTTCAGGATACGGGGAGTCGTTATCTCAGGCAGGAAATAACGCAAAGCCCAATATCGTGCTCTTTATGGTGGATGATATGGGTTGGCAGGATACGTCTGTACCCTTTTTCACCGAAACCACCCCGCTCAACAGGCGATATCATACCCCCAATATGGAAAGGCTTGCCGGTAAAGGCATGAAATTTACCAATGCCTATGCAACGCCTCTTTGTTCTCCAACCAGGGTAAGCCTGCTTACGGGTATGAACGCTGCCCGTCACAGGGTCACGAACTGGACGCATATGGTGCGGGACAACAGTACGGATGCCAAAGATGATGTCTTTGAGCCGGTAGCCTGGAATCTTAACGGGTTCAGTCCCTTAGAAGGAATCCCCGGCACCGTTTACGGTACGCCTCTCCCTCAGTTGCTGAAGGAGGAAGGCTACTATACGATACATGTAGGAAAGGCGCACTGGGGGTCGATGGGGACCCCCGGCGCCAATCCGGCCAACCTCGGGTTCCTGGTGAATATCGCCGGACATGCCGCCGGCCATCCGCAAAGCTACCAGGGTAGCCAGAACTACGGGAACATGCCCGGGAAGATGACCTATCACGCAGTTCCGGGTTTACAGGAATATTATGGGTCGGAAGTGTTTCTTTCCGAGGCGTTGACATTGGAAGCAATGAAGGCTTTGCAGCAGCCTGTAAGAGAGAAAAAGCCATTTTTCCTGTACATGGCGCATTATGCGGTGCATACCCCTATCCAGGCCGATGCCCGTTACTACGGGAAATACCTGGAAGCGGGCCTGGATTCTGTCGAGGCAAGGTATGCGTCGCTGGTAGAGGGAATGGATAAAAGCCTGGGAGACCTGCTTGATTTCCTGGAGAAAAACCACCTGGAAAAGAATACAGTTGTAATTTTCATGTCGGATAACGGGGGACTTAGCCGTGTTCCGCCTCGCGGAGGACAGCCTCATACGCACAATCTCCCGTTAAAAGTAGGGAAAGGGTCGATGCACGAAGGGGGTATCAGGGAACCCATGCTGGTGAGCTGGCCGGGTGTGACGAAAGCAGGCAGTATCTGCGGGCAGTATGTCGTGATCGAGGATTTCTTCCCGACGATTTTGGAAATCGCTTCGGCTACCGGCAGGAAGCCTTTGCAACAGATCGACGGCCTGAGCTTTGTGCGCTATCTCCGCGATCCGTTACAAAGAGATGAAAACCGGTCGTTGGTTTGGCATTTCCCCAATAAATGGACGGGAGGCGACGGTCCGGGAATCAATTATTACAGCGCCATACGTAAAGGTTCGTGGAAGCTTATCTACTCAATGAAAGACCGGAAGCTATCGCTTTACAACCTGGCCGAAGATATCGGGGAGGAAAGAGATATGGCGGGGACCAACGTCGCCAAACGGAATGAGCTTGCCAGGGAGCTCACCGAAAAACTCAAGGGATGGGATGCGCAAATGCCTGTTTACCGGAGTACCGGAGCTGCCGCGAAATGGCCGGATGAACTATGAAACCCGTATCCCGTATTTCACAACCGCATCTGCACAGCGCTCCCCGTCCATTGCCGCCGACATAATTCCTCCTGCATAGCCCGCGCCTTCTCCGCAGGGGATCAGGCCCTTAAGCCGGGGATGTTCGCAGGTATCGCTATCTCTGGGGATTTTGACGGGTGAGGAGGTCCTGCTTTCGACCCCGACAAGGATCGCCTCGTTGGTCAGGTAGCCTTTCATTTTCCGGCCGAAATCCTCCAGGCCTGCCCGGAGCGATCCGGTGATCCATTCAGGGAGATACGCTTCGAGCGGAACCGGTGCAAGGCCGGGTTGGTAGGAGGCCGGCTGGAGGTTTTGAGATGGCTTTTTACGTACAAAATCAAGCGCTAGCTGGGCCGGCGCTGTCTGCGTAGCTCCTGCTACGCTGCATGCTTTTTGCTCGATCCTGCGCTGAAGCTCCATACCTGCGAGTGCACCGTAATCTTTCAGGTAGGGCTTTACGTCTTCTTCCGTGACCGCCACCACGATGCCGGAATTCGCAAATTCAGAATCCCGTCTTGAAGGAGACATACCGTTTACGACTACCTCTCCGGGAGCCGTGGCCGCCGGGACGATAAACCCACCCGGGCACATGCAGAAAGAAAATACTCCCCTTTGGATGCCTCCTGTCATGGTCTGCGTCACAAGGCTATACGCTGCAGCAGGTAGGTAAGGGCCCCGGTCAGCGCTGCAGTGGTATTGGATACGGTCGATCAGTGTCTGCGGGTGCTCTATCCTGATCCCCATTGCAAAGGGTTTGTTTTCGATGAGAATATCCTGCCGGTGAAGCTTTTCGAAGATATCCCTGGCAGAATGGCCTGTGGCGAGGATAACGGCCGTTCCGGTAAACTCACGTCCGTCGGCGGTAGCTACGCCTTTCAGACGGTCGCCGTCAATGAGAAATTCCTCAACCCTGGAATTGAAATGTATTTCTCCCCCTGCTTTAATAATGGTTTCCCTGATCGCCTGTATAATGACCGGCAGCTTGTTGGTACCGATATGGGGATGGGCATCGATCAGGATCTGCTCGGTAGCGCCATGCCTGACCAGGATCTCCAGGATCCGTTTGATGTCGCCACGTTTATTGGAGCGTGTGTAGAGCTTGCCGTCGGAATAGGTGCCGGCTCCACCTTCGCCGAAGCAATAGTTTGAATCGGGATTGACGACGTGCTCCTTATTGATAGCTGCCAGATCCCGCCGGCGAGCCCTTACGTCCTTTCCCCGTTCCAGTATAACAGGCTTCAACCCGTGTTCGATCAGTCTCAGCGCGGCAAAAAGCCCTGCGGGGCCGGCGCCTACGATGATAACGGGCCTGGCCCGCGATACGTCACCGTACTTCTGATCCGTAGTCAGAAGGTTGGGAGGCGTTTCATTAATATATATTTCAGCTTTTACGGAGACTTTCACCTGCCGGGAGCGGGCATCGATAGATTGGCGGATCTTCCGGATTCCCAGCTTTTCCCCCGGTTTTACAGAAAATTTTCCCCTGACGAATTCTTCAAATCTTTCCTGGTCCAGCGCGATTTCCGGAGCCAGTTGCACATCGAGCAGCTTCATATAGGTCTGAAAGGTATTTTGCCTTTAATGCGGCAAAATTAGTGATCCGGGAGGGAAAACGCCACGTATTTACTCCCCGATTTCGTATTGAGCTTACCACCGCCGCAGGCGATCACCACGTATTGGCGACCGTTTATCATGTAAGTGGCGGGAGTGGCATAACCGGCGGCCGGCAGCGGGTGTTCCCAGAGCTTGTTGCCGGTTCGCCGGTCGAAAGCTCGGATTTTCTCATCGCGGGTGGCCGCAATAAAAATCACGTTTCCTGCTGTAGCTACCGGGCCGCCGTAGTTGTCGGTGCCGGTAGGTGGGATCCCTTTTTGGGTAAGCTCCGGGTATTCGCCCAGCGGAACCTGCCATTTGTGGCCGCCGGTATTCAGATCGACAGCCGTGAGCGTACCCCAGGGCGGTGTGCTGACGGGGTAGCCTTTATGGTACCACCGGTTATACCCTGTGTGCTGGAAGGGAATGACCTTTTTTTGCGACACCGCTACTTTTTCATGAGATACCTTCTGGAAAAGAAAATCGGAAATCGCTTTTTGTTCCTGCTGTGAGATATGGGAGAAAGAAGGCATCATCCCCCGCCCCGTTTTGAGCAGCTCCTCCAGTTGGGCAGAGGTCATTTTATTCTGTAGTGAGATAACGGAAGGATAGGATCCGTCATGGTTTCCTTTCCTGTCGGCTCCATGACAGGACGCACAGTACATTCCGTAGAGCTTTTCCCCGCCTGATCCCTGCGCGGCAGTTTCAGCAGGAATGAGAGAGGTATATACCGGTAGTTCTTTTGCCGGCACATACAGAATACCCTCCGGGTCGGCCGCCGCCCCGCCCCATTGCGCCCCGCCGTCTGTTCCGGGAAAAAATACCGTCATTTTTTCGGTGATCGGAATATAAGGGCCTCCCGTACGCCCATTTCTCAGCAGGTTTTCTAGCGAATCACGGTCCTCGACAAAAGGATTGAAGTCTTTTGCCGTAAATCCTTGCCGTGTAAACGGTAGGGGGAGCCTCGGAATTGGCTGAGTGGCGGCCGGTTTTTCTCCTTCTACTCCGTCCTGCGGGAAAGCGACTTCATCGATCGGGAAGACCGGTTCGCCCGTTAGCCGGTCGAAAACAAAGGTGTGGCCCTGCTTTGTAACGATTGCTACGGCTTTGATCTTCCGGCTGTTCCGGGTGACTGTTACCAGGTTAGGGGTAGTCGGGGGGTCGCGATCCCAGATATCGTGCCGTACCAGCTGGTAATGCCAGCGTTTTTTCCCGGTAGCGGCGTCCAGGGCAAGGAGGCAATTGGCGTAGAGATTATCGCCCGCACGGTTGCCTCCCCAGAAATCATAGGCTGCTGAGCCGGTAGGTGCATAGACGATGCCGAGGTCCCTGTCGATAGCCATTCCCATCCAGGTATTTGCACCGCCAATCCGTTGCCGGGGAGCTTCGGGCACCCAGGTCTTATAAGCCTCAGGGTCGCTTTTGTCAGGGATGGTTTTAAAAGTCCAGACGAGTTTGCCTGAGCGCGTATCATAGGCGCGGATATCGCCTAAAAGCGCTGTTTCGCTTTCATTGACCCTGGTGCCTACGATAATAAGATTCTTATAAATGGTATTGGGCGTATTGGAAGAAACCGAATTATCCGAACCCGGTCGTTCGATCCCGATCTTCAGATCGATGCGGCCCTTATCCCCGAAAGTGGGGATCAGCCTGCCGGTGGCGGCGTCGAGCGCATGCAGCCATTTCCCGGCACCGAAGAAGATCCTCTTGTCCTTTCCGTCTGTCCAATAAGAAACGCCGCGGCTGAGGGTTCCGCGGTTGTCTTCAAGACTGGTCTTCCAGATTTCTTTCCCGGAGGCAGCTTCTAAAGCAAAGGCTTGTATGTCGGCAGATACTCCGTACAGCACACCGTCGATAATGATCGGATTACATTGAATCTGGCTACGGTTCTGGACCGTATCGGCTCCTCCCGATTCATAGGTCCAGGCCGGCCTGAGCAGGGATACGTTTTCAGTATTTATCTGGTCGAGGTACGAATAATGGCTCCGGGCACCGTCTCCCTGGTATTCGGGCCAGTTTTTATCGGTAACCGGAAGTTGCAGGGCTATTACAAGAGCGGCAACTGCCGGCAGCAGGAGTATTGTTTTGCGCATGAAGTATAAAAGCCGGAAGCGCCGGGAAATTACCGGGATTTTTTACCACAAAGCTATCGACTCTGTGCGTTCTCGTGTTCTTTGCGTCTCTGTGGTCCTCTGTTATTTCTCTGTGGTTCTCTGTGTAACCTGCCGTATGGACACAGAGGGTCACGGAGGTTGAAGGGAGAGCCACAGAGGTATAGCATCCCGTTACCCGGAATCTGCGATTATTTTTTTGTCACAAATTCCGGGTATTTTAAGTCGTCATTTCGGCAGCGCCAGCACCTGCCCATCTGCAAGAAGTTGTTCTTTCAGGGTTTCGTAGTTCACTTCCTGTACGGACAGGCCGCTATCGGCAGCCATGGCCGCGGCATATCCGCAGGCTTGACCTAACGCCATAAAGGTAAATTCGATTCTTATTGCTCCATAGGCAATATGGCTTGACGACGGGCAGGTCGGGGTTAAAAGATTGGCACATTCCGAAACCCTGGGCACCAGCGCCCGGTACGACACTCCAAAAGGGATCCAGTCGTTTCCGCCGAATACAAATCCTTCGTTATACACATATCCGTCTCTGACCATAGCCCGGACATTATGCACATCAGGAGGCCAGTAAGCCATCCCGACAGGATCTTCCACCGGAACGGGATTGTCTTTTTTGACGTGGTGTTCTGTTATCACATAATCCGATACCATACGGCGGGCATCGCGCACATAAAAGATCCGGGGCCAGCCGCCGTTGTCGGTAAATTCATCCTTTGCGAGTCCCCACTGCGACCAGGCCGTTTGCAGATCGGGATCAAGCTTTCCTATTTCCGGGTCATTGGCCAGGAAATAGAAAAGTCCCTGTGTATAGTTTCGGTGAAAATCGATAATCTCCCTGCGCTTTTTGTAGCTTCCTCCCGGGTATTCGTAATTCATGCCGTTCAGGTTATGGGACACGTCACGCCCGCCATTGAAATCGGTCTTCCGGTTGGGGAGGGAAGCGCCGGGCCGGTAGAGCTTTCCCCCGGCTTTCAGGTATCTCTCAAACAGCTCGTAGCGGCTCCTGTCATAGTCTCCGGGCCTGGGTAAAGGAAGCCGGTTCTCCGGGTTATCGGTCAGGCATACCCTGAAACAGTAAGCCTGCAGGCGATGATCGCCCGAACCGGGTATACCTAATGGTTCTTCCGACACCCCGAAGATCAAGCCACCTGAAGGGTTGCCGGGTATCTTATAAGGATCTACTTTCACTGCGAGCTGGTTATGGGTTGTATGCTCCCTGATACCATTTTTGGTTTCATTATAAACCGAGTTGGCCTCCCTTCCGATGGCGAAAGAAACCCCCGCAGCGGCGAGCAGATCGCCTTCGATAGTAGCATCAATAAACACCTTGCCCCGGAAAACGCCCCTGTCCGTAGCGATGGAAACAATCCGGTTGCCCTTCTTTTTTACACCTTTCTTTCCTTCTTTCAAAACAGCCCCCGTTATCACATCGATGGCATATTCCTTCAACCAGTCATGAATTACCTTTTCAGCAATGCCCGGCTCAAAACGCCATAATGCAGGCTCCTTTTTCCGGTTTTTAAGCATTCCCTCAAATTCTTTCTCCCGGTGATAAGCCCTGGCGATGCGGCGGTAGAACTCCAGAGCCAGTCCGCCAACGGCAGGACTGTTCTGAAACTCCCTGTGATTGTCAATATCCGTACCGCCCAGTCCTTCCACGTTCATGCCCCCCACATGAAGCGAGGGCTCTAAAAGCGCTACTTTCTTTCCTGAAGCGGCTGCCTGGATAGCAGCAGTAAAGCCGCCCGACGACCCGCCATAGACAACGATGTCGTATGTTTTGGCAGGAGCGATAAATAAAAACCCGAAAAGCGTGGTTGCGGTAATAAAAATGGCGGCAAACCTGAGAAAACGAAGCGGAGATATCATAAAGAAAATAATTAATACCCTTGGTTTTGGCTCAGCTGAGCGTTTGCGTCCATCTCCCTCTGAGGTATGGGAAAGAGTACATGAAAAGGCTGGATAACAGTATTCCGGGAAAAACTATTCTCACTTTTTACCGCATCTACAAGCCGTCCTGTCCTTACCAGATCGAACCAGCGGTGCCCTTCAAAGCAGAGCTCCAGCCTCCTTTCTGCCAGTACGGCCTCGTTAAACTGCTCCCTGGTCAGACCTGACAGTGGTTCCAGGCCGGCTCTCCGGCGTACCTGATTAAGCGCATTGTAAGCAGCTTCCGACGGACCGTTATCAGAATGGTTGAGGGCTTCAGCATACATCAGGAGAATATCGGAATAACGAAGGAGCGGAAAGCTTTTGGCAGCACCTCCCGACGTAGCGGCGGTCAGATCCGCAAGCTTCCAGAAAGAAATGGCTTTTGCAGGATCCGGGTCGTCGATAGATAGTTCAACGGTCTGCCCGTTAACGGGATGAACGTATTCAGTTAAAAAAGTGACGGACTTTCTTTTGTCATTGGCTGAATACCGTTGAAAAAGGTCTTTACTTGCTCTTAAAATACCGCTTCCGGAGCCAGGTACTATAGGCGACCCTCTCGGGGCATA
>CAZLGW010000028.1:0-74997 GCA_964559125.1 uncultured Cytophagales bacterium | reverse complement strand
CATCCAGCGCCTGGAAGATCACCAGCAGCCCGTAGCGGTTATGGGCGTACATCATGTTCTGCATTTCGTCGAGGTCCCGGATAGACCCGGCAAGCATCTCTTCATATTCCTTTTTGTCGTCGTAGACATCCTTGATACGGGTTGGCGCTTTTTTTATGTCAAAGGGCTCCGTGCCGTTCACCAGAAAGGTCTTTTGATTGTAATTTCCCATGATATGTTGATTATAGGTGTTAGGTGATCGCTGTCAGGTATTGATGGTTAGGTTTCGGGGAAGACCTGCTGCCCCTGCAAAAACTCTTTTAGCTGGTTGAAAGCCTTAGCCCGGTGACTGAGTTTCGATTTTTCATCGAGCGACATTTCCGCGAAAGTCCGGTCGGATCCCTCCGGCAGGAAAACGGGATCATAACCAAAGCCGTTTTCCCCTTTTTCCTCAAAAAGGATATTGCCGTACGCTCTTCCCTCAAAAACATAGGTATTGCCGTCCAGGATCAGCGTGATGACAGTGACAAAATACGCACCGGTATCCAATCCCCGCAGACGCTCCCAAACCAGTCTTATATTAGCCTTATCGTCCCTCTCCGGACCGGCATAACGGGCTGAAAGCACGCCCGGTTCGCCCTTCAGCGCCGGGATGACCAGTCCGCTGTCGTCGGCAAAATTATCCATCTTATACTTCTCCCATATAAACCTGGCTTTGGCTTCCGAATTCGCCGCGATGGTATCAAAAGGCTCCTCGATTTCGTCAAAACAGCCGATCTGTCCAAGGGTGAGCAAGTTCACCCCGTTTCCAAGGATATTCTGGATTTCTTTCAGCTTATGGGCATTGTGGGTAGCAAAACAAAGAGTGCGCATATGAAAACAGGAATAAGACGAAGGTAATAATAAAAAAATCCCCTGAACTTTCATCCAGGGGATCGTTATGTAGTGTCAGAACTATTTCTTTGCAGGGGAAGAAAAATCCACCAGTTCCAGATCAAACCGCAGCACCGAATTCGGCGGGATAGGTCCGGAGCCGTCAGGCCCGTAAGCCAGAGCAGAGGGTATGATAAGGATTCCCTTCTCTCCCTTCGACATCCCTTTCAATCCCTCATCCCAACCGGGTATCACCATGCCTACTCCTACGTTAAATTCAAAAGGATTCCCTTCCCGCTCGGGGAGCTGCGAACCGTCAAAAACGGTACCATCCAGCAGGGAACCTGTGTAGTGCACAGTTACTTTATCGCCGTCAGAGGGCTTTTTACCGTCGCCAGGCTTGGTTACGATATAGTAAAGCCCCGTCTCGCTGCGGGTCGCTTTCTCAGCAAGGCTGCTGTCTGCGAGATATTTTTTGATGATCTCATCCTGAACTCCTTTCTGAGATTCCATCTCTTCGTCCCTGGCCTTCTTAAATTCATCCGGAGTCTGGGCATTAAGCAGTTTCACCCTGAACATCAGGTCGGACCCCTTCTTGATAATAGGCGGAAGCGGCTGGTTCATCTTGGCGAACATGCTGTCGGCATTTACATAGAAAGTTGCGCTGTCGCCTACCGAAAGCATACCCAACCCTTCTTCGAAGCTCCCCTGGAACTCAGGCTGCTGGTACATCATCCTGATCGGATTGGCGCTTTTATAGGTATCGTTCAATACCGAATCATCGCTGTTTTTAAGAACGAGATGAAAGGAAACGACGTCCCCCACCTTAACCTGGCGTTCTCCTTCCTTATGGTCATGTATCTGGTACTTCAGGCCGCTATCGGTGATCTTGGTCTTATATCTGTCACAACCCAGAAATGCCAGCGTCGTTAGCAGTAACGCGCAAGATGTAAATTTTGAAATCATCAGAAATAAATTATGAAATAGTATTTTAATCAGGAAAAACGGCCATGAACTATTTTGATTGCCGGAAAACAGACTGGCCATGCCGATTTTCAAGTTTACTTGTTCACAGCAAGGAGCTGCTCCCGATAGTGCGGCAAAATTCCTAAAAATTTTTCAATTGTAGCTGATAAACTTAAATTACTTCTTCCTCCCGAAGCATTTTTATGCCCGCCCCCTTCGAAATGTGCGTGTGCAAGCTCCCTTACCGAAAAATCTGCTACCGAACGGAATGAAATTTTTACTTCATTGCTGCGCTCAATGAATAGTGCTGTCATGACAACATCCTCTACCTGGAGCCCGAAATTGACAATCCCGTCGGTATCTCCGATAGCCGAATGAAAGCTTTCCAGGGTTTTATGGGTCAAAACCATGTAGGAAGTCCGGAATCCGGGAAGAACCGTGATTGTCGACAATGAATGCCCCAGCAACTGCAGTCGCGACAACGGGCTGTTATCGAAGATCATCCGGTGTACTTTATCGGCCTGTACCCCGTATTTCATCAGGTCGGCTACTGCCAGGTGGACTTCCCTGGTCGTATTGTTATGGCGGAAAGAGCCCGTATCGGTCATAATACCCGCGTAGAGCCGCTCGGCTATGATCTCGTCCATCAGTGATGCATCCCATTCGTTTATACAATAATAAATTATCTGGGCGGTAGCGGCAGCCGAGACATCCGAAATGAGGTATTTAGCAAAAGGCTCGGGATCGAGATGATGATCGATCATCAGCACCGGGACCTTTGACCGGCTGATGAAAGCAGCCATGTCCTTCAACCGTCCCATCGCTGAAAAATCAAGGCAGCAGATCAGATCCGCTGTATCAATTGCTTCCAGACATAAAGTTCTCCCCGCTTTCCTGTCTTCAAAATTAAGGATATCGGAGCCGGTGTCCAGCCAGGTAAGATTGGCAGGCACTTCGGTAGGACTGATGACCGTAACCTTGTGGCCGATCTTCTTTAAAAATGCCGCCCAGCCCAGGGAAGACCCGATCGCATCTGCGTCAGGATCACGGTGCATCGTCACGACGATATTTTTGGGAATACGAAGGATATCTCTGATAGAGTCGGTCAGATAAGCCACAAAATATAAACTTTAATGTTTGGAACCCGCGAAGTTATGAAACCCGCTCCTTAAAACCACTATTTTCCCGGATACGTCGCAGAGTCTGCCGTGCTACTTAGTAATTCCTTCCAGCGAAAACAGGAAAGCATATTCCAGCGCTACTTCCTTCAGGTAGTCGAACCTTCCTGAAGCCCCTCCGTGCCCGAATTCCATATTGGTCTTAAAAAGGATCAGGTTATTACCGGTACAGGTAGCCCTCAGCTTTGCCACCCATTTGGCAGGCTCGAAATACTGTACCTGGCTATCGTGCAAACCGGTAGTCACCAATAAGTTGGGATAGCTTTTAGCTTCTATATTCTCATAGGGCGAGTAGCTTTTTATGTACTCGTAGGCTTCTTTTTCTTTCGGATTCCCCCATTCGTCAAACTCGTTCGTAGTAAGCGGTATACTCTCATCAAGCATGGTGTTGACCACATCTACGAAAGGTACATCGGCGATTACGCCGTTCCAAAGCTCCGGCGCCTGGTTGATCACCGCACCCATTAAAAGACCTCCCGCACTGCCTCCCTGGGCATACAGGTGGGCCGGAGAAGTGTATTTGAGGTCGACCAGGAACTTCGCGCAGTCCACGAAATCATTGAAGGTATTCTTCTTGTTCATCATTTTACCATCCTCATACCAGTGACGGCCCATTTCTTCCCCACCCCTGATATGCGCAATGGCAAAGGCGAATCCCCTGTTCAGCAGGCTTAAGCGGCTGCTGCTGAACCCGGCATCCATACTGTGTCCGTACGACCCGTAGGCATACAGCAGCAGCGGGGTGTTGCCGTCTTTCTTGTATCCTTTCCTGTAAACAATCGATACGGGCACCTTTTTACCGTCACGCGAGGTTGCATAAAGCCGCTCGGAGGTATAGTCGTCCGGGTTATACCCTCCCAGCACTTCCTGCTGCTTTTTCAGCTCCTTCTTCCTGGAGAGCATATCATAGTCATAGGTAGAGTTAGGGGTGACCATCGAAGTATAATGATAACGCAGCGATGTGCTGTTATACTCGGGATTGGCGCCGGTATAGGCATCGTAAGCCGGCTCGCCGAAATCGAGATAATGGTCGCTGCCGTCTACCCTGTTAATGATACGGAGCTGTACCAGCCCGTCTTTTCGCTCGGTGAGTACCGTATAACCTATGAAAACGTCTATCGCGGACAAAAGTACGTCTTCGCGGTGAGCGACGACCTCTTTCCACCCGGAAGGGTCTGTCTTATCCAGGGGACATTCCATTAGCCTGAAATTACGCGCATTCCAGTTGGTGAGAATAAGGAACCTGTCTTCCAGCGGCGTTACACTGTAGAGAACGTCCTTTCTCCTGGGTGCGAAAACTTTAAATTCCCCACCCGGGTTGTTGGCATCTATAAAACGGTACTCCGACGACAACGTCCCCGACGAGCCTATGAAAATATGATTGCCTTCCTTTGATTTCCCTACGCCGATATAATTGGTGTTGTCCTTTTCGTGGTACACCGTTACGTCGGCTTCTGCGGGTGCGCCCAGTACATGACGTTTGATTTTCTCACTCAGCAGCGTCTGCTCGTTTTTAGCCGTATAGAAAAGCGTCTTGTTATCGTTGGCCCAGACCGACCCGCCGGAAGTATTTGCGATGCGTTCCGGGTAGATCTCCCCCGTATCCAGGTTCTTGATATGAATGGTATACTGTCTCCGGGAGACTGTATCGACCCCGTAAGCCATCAGCCGGTTATCAGGACTCACATTAAACCCGCCCGCAGAGTAGTAGGCATACCCTTTAGCCATTTCGTCGACGTCGGCAAGTATTTCTTCGGGCGCATCCAGCGAGCCTTTTTTCCTGCAATATTTGAAATATTGTTGTCCGTCTTCAGTTCTTGAATAATAATAGTAGCCGTTTTTGAATACCGGAACACTTTCGTCTTTTTCCTTGATCCTCCCCTTCAGCTCATCAAACAGCGATTTCCGGAACGACTCCGTACCTTTCATCATTTCTTCAAGATACGCATTCTCGGCCTTAAGGTAGTCAATGACTTTATCACTGTGAGGACCGTTTTTAAAGTAGTCGATCATCCAGTAGTAATTATCAGTCACGGTGTCTCCGTGTAGAATACGCGTGTGAGGGATGATTTCCGCCACAGGGGGAGTAACCCCTTCCGGCCATTCGTAAGGTTGCTTATCCATTTTGTATGATTGATTGCATGCTGCTACTCCTGTAAGAAGAACCAGCAGGGCGATATTGGTTTTCATATGTATAAAAGGTTTGAGCTTACTACTCGTGACTATTTTACAATATCCGGATCGCTCAAAAGCCGGAAAGGTAAACATAATCGGGCAAGAGTTTATCATCCTTTACCAAACTGTTTTATACTTTTTATAAATAAGCCGGGATAAATATCCGGGCTTTGACGCTTCCCCCAAATTTAAGTAGTATTGGAAGTTTGATTTGAACAAAAGCAGGTGCCGGAGAGAAACCCGCTTACAATTACCGGCAACTGCCGCAACTCTCAGTATCGGATACAAACCTTAATAAATTCTTCATTATATGACCAATATCAACAGGAGAGAAGTCATTTTCCGGCTTTCGGCCGTTTTAGGGCTGGCTTTCACCGAACCGTTGCGCGCAGGCGTAATGGGAGAAAAAACCTATTTCGGGCCATCGGCAGAAATTTCTCCGGAGCAGGAAAAGCTCCTTGCCGAAGTCGCCGATGTTATTATACCCGCTACTTCGACACCCGGCGCCAAGGAAGCCGGCGTCAAGGATTTCATCATCCGCGTAATAAGGGATTGCTACGAAAAGAAAGACCAGGATGACTTTTATGCCGGGCTTGACCGGCTGGATAAGAAAGCTTCCGGGAAATTCGGGAAAGGGTTTACCGGGCTTTCAGGAGACCAGAAAAAGGAGATTATCGGTGATGCAGCAACCAGCGATAAGGATTTCTTCCAGCTTTTGAAGAGCCTGACAGTCACCGGGTATTTTACTTCAGAGATCGGTGCCACACAGGCGCTTGACTACCTGCCTGTTCCGGGCCGCTTCGAAGGGTCTTATCCCCTCAGACCGGGTCAGAAAACCTGGGCCTTGTAAAGCATCCGCTTCAACAAAATCAATCTCTTAAAATCTGAATAACCAATGTACCTGAATACAGACGCCATAAAGGACATTACTTACGATGCAATCGTGATCGGTTCCGGGGTTTCCGGAGGCTGGGCCGCCAAGGAGCTCACCGAAAGAGGCCTCAAAGTACTGATGCTCGAGAGAGGCAAGCCTCTTGAGCATGTGACAGGCTACGAAAATGCGATGAAAGCGCCGTGGGAAAAGAAATACAACGGCCGCCTTACCATTAAGCAGAAGGAGACGCATCCTTTTCTTTCCAGGGATTATCCTTATAATGAAATGACCGAAAAGTATTGGATGAACGATATGGACTCCCTGTACGAGGAAAAGAAACGCTTCGACTGGTACCGTCCGGATATCGTAGGCGGCAAATCCATCATGTGGGGCCGTCAGTCATATCGCTGGAGCGACCTCGATTTTGAAGCTAACCTGAAAGACGGCATTGCCGTCGACTGGCCGATCCGCTATAAGGATATCGCTCCCTGGTATAGTTATGTCGAAAAGCATGTGGGTATTTCGGGCGAAAAGCTGGGCCTGCCTCAACTGCCCGACAGCGAGTTCCTGCCGCCGATGGACATGTACTACGTGGAGAAAGAGGTCCGCAAGCGGTTGGAAAAAGAGTTCCCGGGGCGTATCATGACCATCGGCCGGGTCGCCAACCTCTCAAAGGCATCCAAAATACAGCTCGACCAGGGCCGGGCTTCCTGCCAGTACCGCAACCTTTGCTCGCTCGGCTGTCCCTACGGCGCCTATTTCAGTACTCAGTCGAGCACGCTGCCTGCCGCTGTCAAGACAGGAAGGCTGACGCTTCGTCCCCATTCCCTTGTCAGCAGCATTATTTACGACAATGGTACCCGGAAAGCAAAGGGAGTAAAAGTGGTAGATACCCAAACGCTCGAGGAAAGAGAGTTTTTCTCTAAAATTATCTTCGTATGTGCGGGAGCTATCGGCTCTACCGTAACGCTTCTCAACTCTACTTCCGGCCGTTTCCCCAACGGGTTAGGAAACGATTCGGGAGAATTGGGCCATAACCTGATGGACCATCACTTCAGGATCGGCGCCAGCGGTACCTGGGAAGGCGGTTTGGATACTTACTATTTTGGCCGCCGCGCCAACGGCATTTATATCCCGAGATACCGGAATATCGGCAATGATAAACGCGACTACCTTCGGGGTTTCGGCTTCCAGGGAGGAGGCAGCCGCCAGGGATGGCAGCGCAACATTGCTGAGCACGCTTTCGGCGCAGAATTCAAGGAGGCTCTTACCAGGCCAGGTAACTGGACAATAGGCTTCGGAGGTTTTGGTGAAACGCTCCCTTACCACGAAAACCGGATGTACCTCAACAAAGAGAAAAAGGATAAATTCGGGATGCCTGTAGTTGTTTTTGATGCAGATCTTCGTGAAAACGAGCACAAAATGCGGGAAGACATGAAGAATGATGCCGCCGAGATGCTCGAGCGCTCGGGTGTGAAGAATGTTAATACTTACGACAGGGGATCGTATCTCGGTATGGCTATCCACGAAATGGGGACGGCACGTATGGGGCGGGATCCGAAAACCTCCGTGCTCAATGCCTTCAACCAGGTCCACACGGTTAAAAATGTATTTGTCACCGACGGAGCCTCTATGACTTCTGCGTCCTGTGTCAACCCCTCGCTCACCTATATGGCGCTCACCGCACGCGCCGCCGACCATGCGGTCAAAGAGCTGAAGAGGAAAAATCTGTAACGCACATGAATAATTTGTAGACGGCTCCATCTCTGGCTATCATTTACATAATGAACAAATGCATATTTCTCGACCGTGACGGTGTCTTAAACCAGGATCTCGATGGCTACTTGTTCCAGCCTGAGCTCCTTCAGTTCCCTGACGGCGTCAAAGAGGGCTTATTACTGCTCAAAAAAGCCGGCTACCTGCTGATTGTCATCACCAACCAGGGAGGAATAGCCAAAGGCCTCTATACCGGCGCTGAAGTCAAGGCCATACACCAGCGGATGAACGACGAATACGGCGGCGTGCTCGACGACCTCTATTTTGCGCCTCATCATGACGACTATACCACGCGGTCGCTAAGCAGGAAGCCCGGCTCGCTGATGATTGAAAGGGCAATTGCTAAATACAAAATCGACCCGTCCGCATCATGGATGATCGGAGACAGCGAGCGGGATGTGGAAGCGGGGATTAAAGCAGGTGTCCGGACAGTCCTCATCGGGAAATCCGGATCGCAGACAAAAGCCGGGTTTAAAGTCTCCTGTTTCCGGGAGGCAACGGCAGTAATATTGGGGAATGCCGGTTAAACAGCAGGCTGGCTTACAGAAACATCCGTCTTCTGAATGCTGCTATACGCAGGACAGGTCTTGCGTGAACAGGCGCCAAGCGCCATAAAACCTGCCAACGCCAGTAAAAGTACTGCCTTTTTCATCTGGTCAAATCGGGATAAATTATAAATGCTTGCAAAGTTGCTTGTCGTAAAATTACCGGTTGCGCCGTCAGGCAATAGCCGATTCCTGATGGATGGCAACTGATATCCGTCTCAATACTAACGTTTTATTTTTGAATTACTTGCTTTTTACCCCCGCTTTTTACCAGCAGTTTTTCCTCTTCGCCGTTAACGGCCGGAAGTTCCCTGGGAATTTCGATCTTCTTTTCCTGTAAACCGCGGTCTCTGCCGTAACCAAGGATCTTCAGCATGGATTCACTGTCCTGCGCATCTGCGAAAACACTCGTCACTATCGCCCCTTCTTCGTCGCGGTCGACCAGTACATGCTTAGGCGCCGGGATAAGGCAATGCTGGATCCCGCCATACCCACCCAGCGACTCCTGGTAGGCGCCCGTATGGAAGAAACCGATATACTGCGTTTCGTCTTCGGCAAAGATCGGAAGATACAAATCCGAGCTGTGCATTTCGGTATTGTAAAAATCCTGCGAATCACACGTCAGCCCACCCAGGTTCACCTTCTGGTAAGGATTATCCCAATTGTTGATCGGCATCATGATATATTTCTGGTTCATCCCCCATGAATCGGGCAGGTGGGTGATGAAGGATCCGTCGATCATATACCACAGCTCTTTATCGTTCTGAAGCTTCTTATCGATAACCTTGTAGATAACGGCCCCGCTCTCTCCTACCGTATAGCTGCCGAATTCAGTAAAAATGTGGGGAACCGGCACATTGTTTTTATTGCATATCCACTGGATATTCTCCACTATTTCATCTACCATCTGCTGGTAATCGTAGTTGGAGGTGAGCGAAGTCTGGATAGGCAGTCCTCCGCCTATATCGATAGAATCCAGTTCCGGGCAGATCTTCTGCATTTCGCAGTATTTGAACATAAACCGGGTTAGTTCACTCCAGTAGTAGGCGCTGTCTTTAATGCCCGTATTGATAAAAAAGTGGAGCATCTTCAGGTTAAAGCGCGGATTCGGTTTGATCTTCTCCTTGTAAAGCTCAAGCACATCGTTGTAGCGTATACCGAGCCGCGAAGTATAAAAGGCGAAGTTCGGCTCCTCATCGGTCGCGATCCGGATCCCGAAATTGACAGTTTCGGCATTTGTCAGCTGCTCATATTCTTCGATTTCCTTCAGGTTATCGAGAATAGGAATAGCATTAAAACCTTCATTTATGAGTTCGCTGAGATATTGCGTATAAAGCGGCCTTTTGAAACCGTTAGCCAGGATAAAGGTCGATTTGTTGATATGCCCAGTCCTGTACAGTTCCCTGATGATAGGAATATCGAAAGAAGAGGATGTTTCTATATGGATGTTATGCTTTAACGCCTCCTCGAGCACAAAACTGAAGTGTGAAGACTTGGTACAGTAGCAATAGGTATAGGTCCCCTTGTAATTATGCCTTTTAAAGGCATTCCTGAAAAACATCCGCGCATTTTCGATATGCTCTCCTATTTTCGGCAAATAGGTCAGCTTCAGCGGCGTACCGTGCTCGTTGATGATATCCATCAACGGTACATTGTTGAACAGCAACTGGTTATCTTCCACGTTGAATTCCATCGTAGGGAACTCAAACGATTGCTGAATCAGGTCAATGTAACTTTTCATTGGCTATCTAAATCTAAAAAAGACGAAAAAACACTTTCAAACAATACCGTTGAGCCGCCTTGCCGGCACCTCAGTTACCTTCTTTTACCACCTGTCAAAAAAGAGTCCGAAATTGGATATAAATACCAAATTTTACAAATGTGATACGTTTTACTTTTCACGATCCCCGAAAGGCTGAAACACTGGCTTTGCCTACTTTCCTTCAACATAGTTTATATAAAAAAAATGCAAATACCTATTCTTTCTTATCCCAACCTGACAAACCCCGCTCCAACGGGATCTGCCGCCCGGATGGAAAGCGTTGAAAATCTTGCAGATTCATCTTGTCATAGGGCAAGAAATAAGCTGTATACCTTGTAAAGAAAAAAATAATATGAAAACTTTGCGGGCTGAAAAAGTAAAAAGTCTGCTTGTCCGTCACCACAAAAAATACAAATACAATATTACTATGTCATTCAAGAGCTACTTCCGCATGCCAGTCCGGTTGCGATAACCTCCGGGTAGTGCCGCGCTGACTCCCGATGGGGAGACCTGATAACAATTCCAACATCTTTCCGGTTCACTACTCAGGGTAACCGGGCGATTTATCATAAAACTGAATTATATGAAATCTTATCGTTACTGTCTGCTTGCCCTTACGGCTTTCCTGGCCGTGATGCAGCCGGTGATGGCGCAGGAAGCGTTCTCGCTAGAGGAAGCCGTCCAGTATGCCATCCAGAAAAATATCAACGTCCGCAATGCCCAGCTCGAAACCGTGGTGGCAGAAGCCAAGATCAGGGAGACAAGAGCCATTGGCTTACCGCAGCTTAGTGCAAATTTTGGATATACTAATAACATTATTATCCAGAAATTCATCGTGCCGGCTAATACGTTTAATCCTGACGCACCGGAAGACGCCCCTCCTATGGTACTCGACTTCGGCATCAAAAACACCGGTCTGACCAGCGTCAACTGGAACCAGTTGCTGTTCAACGGCTCCTACTTCGTTGGTTTGAGGGCTGCAGCAACTTACCGGGAACTGGCGCAAAAAGGAGTGGAGCAGACTGCCGTCGGTATAGCGGAAGCCGTACATAAAGCCTATTATTCGGTCCAGGTAGCCGGGCAGCAATCTGAAATACTCGATCTCAATATCGCCCGGCTCGATACCATGCTACGGGAGACAAAAGTGCTGTATGAGACCGGGTTTGTCGAAAAGATCGACATTGACCGGATAGAGGTACAACGCAATAACCTTCTGACCGAAAAACAGAAAGTATCCAACCTGATCGAGTTGAGCAAGGCGCTGTTGAAATTCCAGATGGGAATGCCTCAGAATACTGAAATTGAGCTTACCGATAAGCTTGACCCTAACCTCAACCTGGGTGAGTTCAAGGCTTTGATAAGCGATCCGGAGCAGAGTATCTATACCAACAGGATAGAGCATTCCCTGCTTTCTACCCAGGGCAAGCTTGCTAAACTCGATATTCAGAATATCAGGAGCGGCTACCTTCCGGTCGTCAGCGCTTCTCTGGGCTACGGCTATAATAACGGGCGCGATCAACTGGGAGTGCTTTTCACTTCCAAATGGTACAACAACGCTGCCTTCAACTTCAATCTCCAGCTCCCGATCTTCGACGGTTTATCCAAACATTACCAGTTGCAGCAGAAGCGGATAGCGCTCGATAAAATCAACAACAACCGTACGCTGCTGGAACAATCGATAGACCTGGAGGTAAAACAAGCCAATATAACCCTTACCAACTCCCTTGAGACGCTCGTAACTCATCAGCGCAACATCGACCTGGCTAAGGAAGTGGTCAGGGTTTCGAAGATCAAGTACCAGGAGGGAGTCGGGTCTAATATCGAGGTGATCAATGCCGAATCGTCACTTAAGGAAGCGCAGACCAACTATTTTGCCGCACTCTACGACTTGCTGATTGCGAAGGTGGATCTTCAGAAAGCACGCGGAGAACTGTATACTTCACAAAAATAATCCTCAAGGCCGGACCATACGGGCCCGCCTTCAAACCATAATTCACGAAAACCATGTTACGTCAAGCTATAATTCTACCTGTCGTCCTGATACTTGCCGCCTGCGGAGGCTCCAAAAAGGAAGGGCTGGAAGCCAAAAAAGAGGAGCTCGCCGGCCTGAAATCGCAGCAGATCCAGATCGGGCAGCAGATCAAAGCCCTGGAAGCAGAGATCGCAAAGCTGGATACCACCCGGAAGGCCGAAAACAGGGTAAAGCTGGTTACGGTAAGTCCGCTGCAGGCTACCGAGTTCAGGCACTATATCGAGCTGCAGGGCACTGTCGACGCCAAAAACAGCGTGCTGGTCACCCCTAAAACACCGGGAGCGGTAACAGCCATGTATGTAAAAGAAGGCGATTTTGTTAACGTAGGCTCGACCATCGCGAAGGTCGACGACAGCATTCTGCGCGAAAGCATCGAAGAGCTGAAAACCCAGCTTACGCTCGCCAACACCCTGTTTGAAAAGCAGGAATCGCTCTGGAACCAGAAAATAGGGACCGAGATCCAGTACCTGCAAGCCAAAAACAACAAAGAGGCGCTGGAAAAAAAGCTGACCACGCTTCAGACGCAGCTTTCCCAGTCCAATATCACCTCGCCGATCGCAGGCACCGTCGACCTGGTCAATATCAGGATAGGCGAAATGGCCCAGCCGGGACTCGGGGTCGTGAGGGTAGTCAACCTGTCCAATCTTAAAGTAGCGGCCAAAATTGCCGACTCCTATGTAGCCAGCGTCAAAAAAGGCGACGAGGTCATCGTAAAATTCCCCGACCTTCAGCGGGAATATACTGCACGGATTTCTTTCGTCGGTACGACAGTCGACCCACTTTCCCGCACCTTTAACATCGAGGCTAATCTTCCTGCCACCAAAGACCTGAAACCCAATATGATGGCGCAGGTACAGGTCAACGACGCCACACGTAAGGATGCGCTGGTAATCAACCAGAACCTCGTACAGAATACAGAAAAAGGAAAGGTTGTGTTCGTAGCAGTCGCCAGGGGGAACGAAAAGATAGCCGAAGCAAAACTGGTGGAGACCGGTCTCGCCTATAACGGCAAAATTGAAATACTGAGCGGACTGACAGCGGGCGAAATGCTGATTACACAGGGTTACCAGGAGGTGGTAGACGGCCAGGCGGTATCGTACTAGCCTGCTGCGGTCTTCCCCTGACAGAGATCATTAAAAATATAGACTCGTATGAAATTTCACGAATACAAAACCCTGAGTTTTACGAACTGGTGTGTGGAAAACAGGACCACGGTCTACATTTTCACATTCATCATTGCGCTTGCGGGTTTTATGGTGTACAACAACCTACCCAAAGAGCAGTTTCCCGACATCAAGATCCCACAGATCTATATCAACACAATCTACTTCGGAACGGCGCCTGCCGATATCGAAAATACGATCAACAAGCCGATCGAAAAGCAGCTTAAATCGCTCAACGGTGTCAAGAGAGTAAAATCCAACGCCCTGCAGGACGTCTCGGTGATTCTGGTGGAATTTGTCCCGACCGTCCGCGTGGAAGATGCGCTCCAGCGGGTTCGCGACGCTATCGATAAGTCCAAAACCGATCTCCCCCAGAACCTGGATGCCGGTCCGACAGCCCAGGATGTCAACTTCTCGGAATTCCCTATCATGAACGTCAATATGGCGGGTGATTTCTCTCTGAAGCAACTGAAGGAATTCGCAGAAGACCTGCAGGACGGCATCGAGGCGCTGCCAGAGATTACCCGCGTCGATATACTGGGCGCGCTTAACCGGGAGATACAGATCAACGTCGACCTGCCCAGGATGCAGGCTACCGGGCTGTCGTTTTACGACATACAGGCCGCCCTCCAGGGAGAAAACATCAACATCTCCGGGGGTGAACTGAACGTGTACGGCGTAAGAAGGACCCTGCGTGTGAAGGGCGAGTATACCGACGTCAATGAAATGGCCAACATGCGCATCCGGAGCGCCACCGGCGCAGTGATAAGGCTGGGGGATGTAGCCGAAGTAACCGACAGCTTTGAAGAACAACAGGATTTTGCCCGTCTCGACGGGAAATCGGTCATCACGCTCAACGTCATCAAACGCTCCGGCGAAAACCTGGTCGACGCATCCGACAAGATCCAGGAAGTGATCGACGAATACAAGGAAAACCGTTTCCCCGAAGCACTTGATATCAAGATCACTGCCGACCAGTCGGTACAGACGCGCGCCGACATCCACGACCTGATCAATACGGTTATACTCGGGTTTATCTTCGTAGTATGCGTGCTGATGTTTTTCATGGGGGTCCGCGATGCCATATTCGTTGCAATGGCAGTACCGCTTTCCGCATTGGTGGCCTTCGTGCTGATGCCCATCATAGGGCCCATGTTCGGCACTGACTTTACACTCAACACCATTGTCCTCTTTGCATTCCTGCTGGGGATAGGACTAGTAGTCGACGACGCCATCGTGGTGATCGAGAATACGCACCGGTTGTTTAACCAGCATAAGGACTGGACTATCCAGCAGGCGGTAAAAGCAGCTGCCGGGGAGGTATTTATCCCGGTACTCTCGGGGACGCTTACTACCATAGCCCCGTTCGTACCGCTGTTGTTCTGGGTCGGGATAGTCGGCGAATTCATGAAATTCATGCCGCTTACGCTGATCATTACCCTCGGTGCTTCCTTGTTCGTAGCCTATGTTATGAACCCGGTGTTCGCAGTATCGTTTATGGGCAGGCATGCGGAGGAAAAGGCCAACTACGATTTCAGTTTCGGAAGTATCAGGCGTCCCGTGATTATCCTCGTTGCCGGCGCTCTGCTGGGCTACCTGATTGACCGCGGGGTCGGGAACTTCCTTATCTTTATCCTGATACTTTTCCTTTTCAACCATTATATCCTTACTCCGAAAATCCTGCTTCCCTTCCAGGAAAAGCTTCTGCCTGCCCTTAAAAATGGCTACGGACGGCTGATCAGGTGGCTGCTCGTTGGATGGAGGCCTATCTGGGCCATCGTCGGCATGGTAGGGTTGTTTTTCCTGACTTTCTTTATCGTAGCGATCGCCAAGCCTGAAGTAGTATTCTTCCCGAGCGGAGATCCCGATTATGTATATGTATACAACAAAATGCCGGTCGGTACCGACGCCGCTGTGACGGATTCGCTTACCCGGATCATCGAGCAACGGGTTTTCGACGTTCTTGAAAAAGAAGATGCTATGGGTATCGTCAACTCGGTGATAGCCAACGTAGGTAAAAATGCGGGCGACCCATACAATCCCGACCGTTCGGCTACTCCCCACAAGTCGAAGGTAACAGTAGCTTTTGTATATGGTACGGAAAGGGGTGGCAAATCCACCGAAGTCATCCTGAATAAAATCAGGGATGCGGTCATCGACATACCGGGGACGGAAATATCGGTAGAAAGAGAGGCGGTAGGCCCTCCTACCGGAAAGCCGATCTCCGTCGAAATCACCGGCGACGAGTTTGATGTGCTCCAGAAGCTCGAGAAGGACGTGCTGACGCTGATAGAGCAGTCGGGTATCGAAGGCATAGACCAGCTGCGTTCCGACCTGGTCACTAACAAGCCGGAGATCATCATCGATATCGACCGGGAAAAGGCACAGCGGGAAGGGATCAGCTCACAACAGATCGCAATGGCCATCCGTACCAGCCTCTTCGGGCTCGAAATTTCCAAGTTCCGGGATGATAAGGATGAATACCCGATCATGCTGCGCCTTAAAAAAGACGATCGCGAGAATATCGAGAAGCTTTTAAGCCTCAACATCGTATATCGCGACATGAACATGGGAGGAGCCCTTCGCCAGGTACCTGTTACATCGGTTGCCGATATCAAATACTCGACTACCTTCAGCCAGATCAACCGGAAGGATCAGCGCAGAATCGTCACCCTGGGCTCGGATGTGGTGCCGGGATATAATGCGAACGTCATCGTAGGCCAGATCAACCAGTTGATCGCAGGAATGGAAATCCCTAACGGTTATACCATTTCCATGGGTGGCGAGCAGGAAGAACAGGCTGAATCCATGGCCTTCCTGGGAACTGCTTTTCTGGGGGCGGTCATGCTGATCTACCTGATCCTGGCTACCCAGTTCAATTCAGTCGTAAAACCTTTCATTATCTTTTTCACAATTCTGCTTTCCCTTATCGGCGTGTTCCTGGGATTCGTGATCTTCAACAAGGAATTCTCGGTTATCATGTCGGGAGTGGGGATGATAGCGCTCGCTGGTATCGTGGTAAAGAACGGTATACTGTTGATAGAGTTTATCGATGAGCTGAGAGACCGCGGCGTTCCGATGCGTGAAGCCATCATCGAAGGAGGCGCGATAAGGCTTACTCCCGTTCTGCTGACCGCCTCGGCCGCCGTACTGGGGCTGATCCCGCTGGCATTCGGTATTACGGTCGATTTTGTAGGCCTGTTCCGGGATCTTTCCCCGGACCTGATCATCGGCGGACCAAGTGCAGTATTCTGGAATATCCTCGCCTGGACAATCATTTTCGGGCTTACTTTCTCAACTGTGCTAACCCTCGTGCTGGTACCGTGTATGTATTACGTCAACGAAAAAATAAGGGATAAATGGTTCCGTAAAAAGCCTGAAGAGGCAGCATAAACAGCATAGCAGCTATCAGACACCCCGGGGAAAAGCAGGATACCTGTTCTTTCCCCGGTTTTTTTTATTCCTGTATTTTATTCTGTAGCAGGTATTTATTTGTTAACTTACAGGTAATACTGACTTCACATACACTTTGAATATTTAACGTTTTGAAAATGATCGGCCGGATGAACTCCGATTCTAACTTAATCTAACAACTGCCATATGAATCAGATTACTACATTTCATGTCTTTTCACTTTTCTTCACAGCATTATGGTCTGCAATAGCCGGCCCGGTAATGGCACAGGTCCGGATCACGGAATACATGTACAACGGCTCGGAATTTATCGAGTTTACCAATATTGGCAACGTTCCGGTAGATATGACCGGGTGGAGTTTCACTGACAACAACCCGGTTCCGGCCCCGGTTAGCCTGAGCGCTTTCGGGATCATCCAGCCTGGAGAGTCGGTGATCCTCGCAGAATCTCCGGCAGAAGACTTCAGAGCACACTGGGACCTGTGCAGTCAGGTAAAAGTGATAGGGGACAACACCACCAATCTCGGCAGGAACGATGAAATCAATCTTTTCGATGCCGAAGACAACCTGGTCGACAAACTGGCCTACGGCGATCAGGATTTCCCGGGCACCCCCCGAACCCAAGACCACAGCGCCTGGGTCAGCGAGACCGGATTGGGGGCAAACGACATCAGCGAATGGACCCTTTCCTCGTCGGGCGATACCGAGGGATCGTTTGCTTCAGTAGCCGGGCAATACGGCAGCCCGGGCAAAAGCTCGCACGCCACTGTAGCATTTGACCCGTGCGACAACGATCTCCCCGTCACGCTCGTCTCTTTCACTGCAACCCGTAACGAAGCCGCTATAGATCTTTTATGGGAAATCGCCGACTATGAAGATGGTACCGTATTCGAAATACAACGTTCTTTCAGCGGGTACAGCTTTGAGACGATACACCGTATACCTGCTGTCAGCGACCGGCAAAGGTTTTCCTTCCGGGATGAAAATGCGGCGACTACCAGGCAGATTATATACTACCGCCTGGGCATTACCGGTGCGGACGGAAAGACCGAACTCTCGATCATCCGGGTAATTGAAACAGACGGCCCCGGCGAAATGATATCCATTTATCCCAACCCGGCTACAGGCGGGGCGCTTACTGTAAAAACAATTGAGAAGAACGCTGCCACCCTGAAGGTATACAACAGCCTGGGTATAGAGCAGCGTCGTATCGAATTTAACGAAAGTACGTCGTTCGATACCTCGAACTGGCCTTCCGGGACATACCTGATCCATTTTACTACCTCAACAGGGCAACAATTCAGACGTACCCTTGTAGTGGCAAACTGACCGGAAGAAGCAGGCATATTATCAAAAGGGGACCCGAAAGAGTCCTCTTTTTTTGTATTCAGGAAAATCTCATCCCGGGAGCCGGCAATAAAGTTTAACGACAATAGCGGAAAAGGGCGCCCCTCCCATTGAAATTTATTGACAACATTTTCTTAATTTTCTCCGGATAAAGCCCAGCCGGACATATACCCTTTTAATATGCGCAGGATATCATCTTTCTTTACCCTCTTGTTTTTTCTCTATTCCGGATCTTTCTCTTTCGCTCAGACAAAGGAAGGAAATCCTCTCGCGGGTAAAATCATCTGTATCGACCCCGGTCACGGAGGCACCGCCGCCACCGACAGCTATCGCGTAGGCCCGGCCGGAGAACGCGAGGAATGGATCAACCTCAGGGTCGCCTTTCTCCTGAAACAGATGCTCGAAGACAAGGGCGCCCGGGTTGTGATGACCAGGACGGAAGACGTGTTTGTCCCGCTGCCCGACCGCTCGAAGATCTGTGTGGAGGCCGGTTCCGATATCTTTATTTCCATTCATCACAATGCTACCGCCGACTCGTCCGTCAATTTTCCAATCATCTATTTTCACGGTCATGTATCGGAAAACCAGGCAGGGGTTTTGTTCGGGAAGCTCCTTGCAAAAGAATTCGTAACTACACTATACAAGGGTAAAGTTTCGGAAAAAGGCAATTTCGCCACGGTGGCATCCGATTTTACCGTCTTCCCGGGAGCCGGAGCTTCGGTGCTGCGGAATACTTACGGTATACCGGCGGTACTGGCAGAAGCTTCCTTCTTCAGCAATGCAAAGGAAGAGCAACTCCTGAAAAGCAAATCGCACAACGAGGATGAAGCCCACGCCTACCTGAAAGCACTTGAATTATTTTTCAGCCGGCCTGTTCCCGCAATAGCCGAAAAGAACTCGCTGGTCGGGGAGATACCTCCTTTCCAGGCATTCCGGGAAGCCGAGCGAATGAGCCCGGTAGCAAAGCGATGGAAACAGGATTTTTACGAGGCCCTTTCGCTAGCAAAACAAGCGGATTCCGCCTCCATCGCCCAGGCGTTATCCCTTTTTACCAGGTCGGCCCGGTCCTTCCCCGATTCATACCTTGCGGCGCAATGCCACCGGTACAGGTCGGAGCTCCTGGAAAAAAGCGGTGAGACGGCGTCAGCCCGCCAGGAATCAAGGCGGGCAAAAGAATATTACGCAGAGCTACCGGATCTCTGAAAGTATTCCAAATCTACTATCCGGTTCCTATTCCAGTAGCCCCAATAGAAGCAAATAGGGTTCATGGAAATGATGTATGAAAATCCTGGAAGGATCGTCCGGGTATTTCTCGTAATAAGCACTGTCGGGGGTTAATACGATCATATTTCCAGTTCTGACATAGTGGTTACTATGATAGTATTCGGGAGCCGTGAAATCCGGCAGATATCCCCTGATGGTCCTGTACGTCATTTTACCGAGATACTTTTCATAGTTACGCTGCGCCTTCAGGGTAGGCTTGCTAAGCTTCCCATAAACATGCTTCATTACCATATTCCTGGGGAATTTCATCTTTTTTATCATTCCTTTGGCATGAATGAATGGGTTAACCCTGTTGAAATCGAGGAGCGTCTGTATGGAAACCGGTGTTTCGGGTACCCAATCGGCTGAATTTACAACATTGAAGGCAAGGCCGTTGCCGGTCATATACTCATAGTTATAGGCAAAATACAGGTTGCCGGGCTTAGGCGCTGCGCTGCAATAAGTCTTGAACCTGATATCGGAAGGCAGCGTACCTGCCTTCCTGAGATGATAGAGATATGCTGTCAGCAGGTAGGTTATCGCGCCACCCTGGCTATGCCCGGCCAGGATAAAATCGCGGGTACCGGCGTCATATAATGACTGGATATGCTGCACAACGTCTTCTGATATATACGCCAGGCTCAGCAGCCAGCCCATATGCACTGCGGCACGTTCGTCGGTTGCCAGTGTATAATCGAACGACTTCCCGTCTGCTATCGACAAGGCGCCTTTCGCGGGTACCATCGCAGCATAAAGATTGGCTGCCCAGCTTTCGGCCTTGTCTGTCGTACCCCTGATGCTGATCACCGCTCTGCTGTCGCTCTTCCACAACTCCCAGAGATTGTCAAGCCCGGTGACAGGCGATCTGTAGACAATCGAATATTCCTTGGGCTCAGGGATAGACTTTAAATAGCCGGAATCCAGCGCACAGGTACGGGCCGTGATCAGTAATATTTCCCTGAATTCGTCTTTTGAAAAACCGGGGCCGATCGGCTGACCGTAAACGGTAACCCACGTAAACGCCATCAGGAATACCAGGAAATAATGTTTCATAACATCAGGATTCTGAGTTAGTAAAAGAACCCCGCAGCTATACTGTTAACTGCGGGGTTTATATCCGATCTAACTAAAGCCTTCCGGAAATCAATGAAAGAAATCCTTCATTTTCTCAAAGAATCCCTTGTCGTTCTTCCCCGGCTTCGGTGCAAAATTCGGCGAATCCCTCAATTTCTCAAGCACCGCACGCTCTTCCGACGATAAATGCTGGGGCGTCCAGATGCTGACATGCACGAGCTGATCGCCCTTGACGTAGCCGTTGAGGTCCTTGATCCCTTTACCCTTTAAGCGGAGTATTTTCCCCGACTGCGTGCCCGGCTCTATGTTGATCCGTGCTTTACCGTCGATGGTCGGTATTTCGAGGGTAGTCCCCAGTGAAGCGTCCGCAAAGTTAAGGTGCAGGTCAAACACCACGTTATTGCCGTCGCGCTTGAGAAATTCGTCCTCCTCTTCGTCTATAACGATCAGGAGATCACCGGGTATGCCGCCGCGAACCGGGGCGTTCCCTTTTCCCGACATAGACAGCTGCATTCCTTCCCCTACACCACCCGGGATATTGAGCGTAATCATATCGTCCTGCATCAGGCGGCCTTCTCCCGCGCATGACTCACATCTCTCTTTCACGATCTTGCCGTCGCCGTTACAGGCAGGGCAGGTACTGGTGGAAACCATTTGCCCCATAATGGTATTGACTACCTTTCTTACCTGGCCGGTTCCGTTACAGGTTGTACAATTGCTAAGGCTGTTGCCTCCTTTCGATCCGTTACCCGAGCAGCTGTTACAGCTCACATAACGCTTTACCTTGATTTTCTTTTCAACTCCGTTGGCAACTTCGCGGAGATTAAGTTTTAACTTGATTCTGAGATCGGCGCCTTTCTTACGACGCTGTCCGCCACCACCGAAAATATCTCCGAACGGGCTCCCCGCCCCTCCGAAAATATCCCCGAACTGGGAGAAGATATCTTCCATGGTAAACCCGCCGCCGAATCCGCCTGCTGCCGCTCCGCCCATACCTGCGTGACCAAACTGGTCATACCGCTGGCGTTTCGCTTCGTCGCTCAGGATGCTGTACGCCTCCGCAGCTTCTTTGAATTTATCTTCAGCCTCAGCATCGCCGGGGTTTTTGTCGGGATGGTATTTAAATGCCAGGCTCCGGTAGGCTTTCTTGATCTCATCGGCTGTCGCACTTCTGCCTACACCCAGAACTTCGTAGTAATCTCTTTTTTTTGCCATATTTCAAAAATATTCAGACGCACGCTATACGCCTACCACCACTTTGGCGTAACGTATCACCTTGTCGTTCAGGTAGTATCCCTTTTCAAGGACATCGATTATTTTTCCTTTTTGTTCCTCATCCGCAGGGAACTGCGCTACTGATTCATGAAAGTCGGCATTAAACGTCTCTCCCTGAGCCTCCATCGGCTTCAATCCTTCGCTTTCAAGCGTACGCAGAAACTTGGTATAAATAAGTTCAACCCCCTCTTTGAGTGGATCCACTCCCGGACCATGCCCTTCAAAAGCAGTAATGGCCCTTTCAAAATCATCGAGTACGGGAAGCAGCGCTTTCAACAGGCCGGCGTTAGCTGTAGAAATCAGCTCTATCCTCTCCCTTGATGTCCTCCTGCGAAAGTTCTCAAATTCAGCATATAACCGTAAGTACTTATCTTTCAATTCTCCTATCTCCTGCCTGGCTTCATCCAGCGGGTCTGCCTCCACGTCCCTGCTTCCTGCCGGTTCCTCGTTCTGCTGGTCAGACTTACTGTCAGTAAGATCCTCCTGGCCGGAGGCATCACTTGTCAATTCTTCTTCATTTACTTTATTTTCAGCCATGATTGTCTCGCAATACAATTTATTGATACTTCGCTGATATAGGTAAAAATCTTTGCCAGGCATAATAAACTGACAAGTTGACACAAAATTGTAACTTTGGGCTATGACGGTTCAGGACATCATAGCGGAGGAAAGGAGCAATAAAGTAAAAGAGCTGGCAACGATAGCCGGGTTTGACGCCTGCGGCATTTCCAGGGCAGGCTTCCTGGAAGAAGAAGCGCCACGCCTCGAAAAATGGCTCCATGAAGAAAAACACGGCACAATGCAGTGGATGGAGAATCATTTCGACAAGCGGCTGGATCCGTCAAAGCTGGTGGAGGGAGCCCGGTCCGTCATCTCCGTCCTGCTGAACTACTACCCTGAAAAGAAATTACCGGAGGATGAATCCGCATACAGGATCTCCAAATATGCCTATGGCGAGGACTACCATTTTATTCTCAAGGACAAACTGAGACATCTGGCAGAGCTGCTGAGAGAGAATTTCGGCGATATAAACGGCAGAGCGTTCGTCGACTCGGCCCCTGTAATGGATAAGGCCTGGGCAAAACGGGGCGGCCTGGGCTGGATAGGAAAGCACACCAATCTTATCAGTCCCGGTGCAGGCAGCTTCTTTTTCATCGGTGAGCTCATCGTGGACCTGGAGCTTCTGCCCGACGAGTCGATCAGAGATTTTTGCGGCACCTGTACCCGCTGCATAGATGCCTGCCCGACCGATGCTATCGAATCTCCATATGAAGTCAACGGCAGCAAATGCATCAGCTATTACACTATTGAGCTGAAAGAAGCTATTCCTGACGATGTAAAAGGAAAATTTGAAAACTGGATTTTCGGTTGCGATATCTGCCAGGACGTTTGTCCATGGAACAGGTTTTCAAAACCCCATCGCGAGCCACTGTTTCACCTGAACCCGGGACTGGAAAGCTTCAGGGAAAGCGATTGGGAAGAGATCACCGCGGAGGTCTTCAGGGAAATATTCAGAAGATCGCCGGTCAAGAGGACCAAGCTGGAAGGATTGAAGAGGAATATTTCGTTTGTGAAGGAGACTTTGTCCACTGAAAGCCACCGATAGCTAGCTCACAGCCGCCTCCAGCTCAGCCTTAAGAAAATACCCTGTATAGCTGCCTTTCTGCCTTGCGACCTCTTCAGGCGTACCTTTCGCTATAATCTTCCCGCCCTGGGTACCGCCTTCAGGACCCAGGTCAATTATATAGTCGGCAATTTTGATAACATCGAGATTATGTTCTATGATCAGAACGGTATTCCCTTTCTCCACCAACTGTTCGACTACCTGCAGAAGCTGGCTGATGTCCCTGAAATGTAGTCCTGTTGTGGGCTCATCCAGGATGTAGAGCGTATTGCCTGTATCTCTTTTGGAAAGCTCTTCGGCCAGTTTTACCCGCTGTGCCTCACCGCCGGAGAGCGTCGTAGCATGCTGCCCCAGCGTAATGTATCCAAGACCGACGTCATAGAGCGTCTTTACTTTCCGGAGTATACGCGGATGGGCCCCGAAAAATTCCAGGGCTGCCTCAACTGTCATATCCAGTATATCTGCAATAGATTTACCCTTATACCTGACTTCAAGTGTTTCCCTGTTAAAACGTTTCCCCTTACAGCTTTCGCAGGCTACGTGAACATCGGGCAGAAAATCCATTTCAATCCGCTTCATACCTGCCCCTTCACAATCCTCGCAGCGTCCTCCCTTCACATTGAAGGAAAACCTGCCGGGCTTATACCCTCTGATCTTAGCCTCGGGCAGCTCAGAAAACAGTGTACGTATTTCTGAGAATAAGTTAGTATAGGTAGCGGGGTTAGACCGCGGTGTTCTCCCGATCGGCGACTGATCAACCTCAATGATCTTATCTATATTTTCAAGCCCCGATACAGACTCGTAGGGAAGGGCATCCCTCCTGGACCGGTAAAAATGCTTACTGACAAGGGGATGAAGCGTTTCATGGATAAGTGAAGATTTCCCGCTTCCGCTTACGCCTGTTACACAGATAATAGTCCCCAGAGGCAGTTTTAAGTCTACATTTTTCAGATTGTGCCCGGTGCAGCCTTTCAGTTCCAGGAACTTGCCGTTACCTTTCCTGCGACTTTCAGGCACCCTGATCATCTCTTCTCCGTTCAGATACCTTGCCGTGAGTGATCCGTTATGCATGAATTCGTCCGGCGCACCGTGGCCCACGATCTGTCCGCCGTGCCGGCCCGCACCCGGACCAATATCCAGGATGTAATCCGATGCAAGCATCATATCCTTGTCGTGCTCCACTACCAGGACGGTATTCCCGATATCACGGAGATTTTTCAGCGACTCGATCAGCCTTACATTGTCTCTCTGGTGTAGCCCTATGCTGGGTTCGTCCATAATATACAATACACCCGTCAGCTGGGTGCCTATCTGGGTGGCCAGCCTGATCCGCTGGGCTTCTCCTCCCGACAGGGTTCTTAAAGCCCGGTTGAGCGTCAGATACCCCAGCCCTATATCCAGAAGAAAACCGGTCCGTTTCCTGATCTCTTTCAAGACTTCGTGAGCTATCAGGCGCTGGCGCTCCGAAATACGCTCTTCGAGGCCTTCCAGCCACCTGGCCAGATCGGTGATATCCATCTCGGCCAGCTCAGAAATATTCTTATTGTCGATCTTAAAATACAGCGATTCCTTCTTCAGTCTGGCACCGTTGCACTCCGGGCATTTACTTACCACCAGGAAATCCTTGAGCCAGTCCTGTATTTTATCCGACCCGGTTTCCTGCTGCTTCCTGAGAAAGCTGATGATCCCCTCAAACCTGGTATCCCAGTCTGTCCCGGGATATTTTTTGGATGGAACCGGTACCGGCTCCTGGCTTCCGTGCAGGATGAGGTCAATCACATCCTGGGGGAAATTAGATAAAGCCGTGGTAATACTCAGCTTGTAGGGTTTCAGCAGCGCTTCCAACTGCTTGAAAATCCAGGCGTCCCGGTATTCTCCGAGCGGTGCGATACCTCCCCTGCTGATCGTCAGCGATTTATCGGGTATAACAGATTCTTCCGTAATTTCTTCAGTCACGCCAAGCCCCTGGCATGTCGGGCACCAGCCGTAAGGAGAGTTAAAGGAAAAATTATTGGGGGCAGGGTCGTCGTAGCTGATCCCTGATTCGGGATCCATCAGGTTCTGGGAGAAATAGTGAACCTGGTTCTGGTCATCGAGCAGCATCAAGGCCCCTTTCCCATGCTTGAAAGTAAGATCAACCGACTTTCCCAACCGGTAACGATCATCTTCTGTGGGCACAATGCGGTCGATCACGATTTCCACATCGTGTATCTTATACCGGTCGAGCTGCATTTTAGGGACAATATCCTGGATTTCGCCATCGACCCTTACCTTGTTAAAACCCAACCGTGCTATCTGTACAAACAGCTCCCTGTAATGTCCCTTCCGGCCTTTTACCACAGGGGCCAGCAACACAATCTTACGGCCTTTCTGCTGCGAGAGGAGCTGGCCGACAATCTGATCCTGCGACTGCTTTACCATTTTCCTCCCCGTGACATACGAGAAAGCCTCACCTGCCCTCGCATAAAGCAGCCTCAGAAAGTCATATATTTCGGTAACGGTCCCCACCGTGGATCGGGGATTGCGGGAAGTAGTTTTTTGTTCTATGCTGATTACGGGCGACAACCCGTCTATCTTGTCTACATCCGGCCTTTCCATCTCACCGATAAATCCCCTCGCGTAGGCAGAAAAGCTCTCCATGTACCTGCGCTGTCCCTCGGCATAAATCGTATCGAAAGCCAGAGATGATTTCCCACTCCCGCTGATACCCGTCACCACAACCAGCTTATTCCTGGGTATGCTGACGTCGATATTTTTCAGATTATGTTCCCGCGCACCCTGAACCACGATCTGCTCGTGGCCTGTGAGATCAATGTCGTTCAGATTGTTCAATCTTTCAATAGTAAGATTTACACTTTTTACCACAGAAGACACAGAGAAGCACAAAGTTAATCTCTGTGCAATCTTTGTGTCCTTCGTGCCTTTGTGGTTTATTCTTAAGCAACCGACTTTAACAATGCCAGCGAAGACTTCTCAAATTTATCCTGGGCATAGTCGAGCGTGACGGTAAAGGACTTGATATCCGGCTGCGAAGGCAGTTCGAACATAGCATCCGTCATAATAGACTCGCAAATCGAGCGCAACCCTCTCGCGCCAAGCTTGTAGGCTACTGCCTGCTCGACTATATAATCCAATACCGGGTCTTCAAACCGGATCTCAATCCCTTCAAGCTCAAACAGCTTTCTGTATTGCTTGATAAGCGCATTTTTGGGCTCTGTAAGAATCTGTCTCAGCGCCTGGGCGTCGAGCGGGTTCAGGTAGGTCAGCACCGGCAGGCGCCCTATCAGCTCGGGGATCAGACCGAACGATTTGAGATCCTGGGCAGATATATACCTCATCAGGTTCTCCTTGTCGAAGATTTCGATAATCCTGGAATCATTACTGAAGCCTATCGGCCGGGTATTGATTCTCTTCGCAATATGACGATCTATCCCGACAAAAGCCCCGCCACAGATAAACAGGATATTTTCGGTATTGAGCGCTATCATTTTCTGATCAGGATGCTTCCTTCCTCCCTGCGGCGGCACATTTACGATAGATCCCTCCAGCAGCTTGAGCAAAGCCTGCTGAACGCCCTCACCACTTACATCACGTGTAATCGAAGGGTTATCGCTTTTCCTGGCTATCTTATCGATCTCATCGATATAGACAATTCCTCTTTCGGCCTTCTCCACGTCAAAATCTGCTGCCTGGAGAAGCCTGGTCAGGATAGTCTCCACATCCTCCCCTACATAACCGGCCTCCGTAACTGTCGTGGCATCGGCCACACAAAAAGGCACTTCCAGTATCCGGGCCAGTGTTTTTGCCAGGTAGGTTTTACCCGTACCTGTCTCACCGGCCATAATAATATTGGATTTCTCGATCATGACATCGTCAGATCCGGCCGGCTGCGTCAGACGTTTATAGTGATTATACACCGCTACCGACAGCGACCGCTTGGCTTCGTCCTGCCCGATTACATACTGGTCCAGGAAACGCTTGATCTCCACCGGGGGAATAAGGTTGAGTTTCGGCATTTTCTTCTTGCCTTTTTTCTCCTCTTTACTCCCAAACTCCTCTAGCAGCACCTGGTGCCCCTGCTCTATACAGTTATTACAAATGTGCGCATCGATTCCGGAAAGCAACAACTCCACTTCATTTTTACGTCGCCCGCAGAACGAGCATGTCACAGCTGCCATATTTTTCTTATTCGGTTATAGCGGATTGCCCACTATTTTACTCTTTTTTTTGTCGCGCAAAGTTCGCTCTTTTTAGCGCCTTATCCAAATAAATCCTCCCTTCGGGAGGGCTATCGCATATTCAAACCCTTTATGCCTGGTCATCCCGGCCTCGGTAGGCGGGCATGAGTACTTGGGATTTACTGCTTTTTTATTATTTTAGTCCGATACTATACTTTCAGAAAACTTATAGCCCATATTTGCTCTATGAAAGCTACCAAACGATGGATCGTAAAAGAACCTTTCACGGACGCTGACCGGAAAGCTCAGTCGGCTCAGCTGGAAAAAGACATTCATGTAACCCCTCCCCTGGCCCGGCTCCTGGTCCAGAGAGGGATAACTACTTTCGACGAGGCAAAACGCTTCTTCAGACCGACCCTTTCCGACCTTCACGACCCGTTCCTGATGAAAGATATGGAAGCAGCGGTAAAGCGCCTGCAGGAAGCGGTGTCAGGGGGTGAGAAAATACTCGTGTACGGCGACTATGATGTTGACGGGAGTACGGCTGTAGCGGTGTTTTATGATTTTTTCAGGCGAAGGCACCCGGATATCGATTTTTACATCCCCGACAGGTATACCGAAGGTTACGGAGTCTCCTGGCAGTCTATCGATTGGGCGGAGCAAAACGGGGTCTCACTTATTGTAACCCTCGATTGCGGCATTAAATCTGCCGACAAGATAACGGAAGCCGTCAGAAGGGGTATCGACGTGATCGTCTGCGATCATCACCTTCCGGGCGATCGGCTCCCTCCGGCCAGCGCTGTGCTTGATCCGAAGCGGCAGGATTGCAGCTACCCAAACAAGGAACTCACAGGCTGCGGGATCGGGTTCAAACTGGTGCAGGCTTATTGCATGGCGGCAGGCATCTCGGCTGACGTAGCGCTCAGCTACCTTGACCTGGTTATGATCAGCATTGCAGCCGATATCGTACCGGTTACAGATGAAAACCGGGTATTGGCCTATTATGGCCTCCAATTACTCAACACATCGCCCCGCCCGGGCGTCAAAGCCCTCATGGAGGTTGCCGGGCTGAACAGGGAAGTAAGTATCACAAATGTAGTTTTCGGACTGGCGCCGCGTATCAATGCGGCCGGAAGAATCCACCACGCCAGAGCAGCAGTCAGACTGCTGCTTTGCGATGACCCTGAAGAGGCGCATGGATTCGCCGCCGAAATCAACAGCTACAATACCGATCGCAAAACATTTGATTCTACCATTACCGATGAAGCACTTACGATGATCGGACAGGACGAATGGTTACAGAAAGCCAACAGCACCGTCCTCTACCATAAAGACTGGCACAAAGGGGTGATCGGGATTGTCGCCAGCCGTTGTATCGAATACTATCATCGTCCTACTATTATTTTCACCAACTCCAACGGGAAAGCCACCGGCTCGGCCAGGTCGGTGCCGGGCTTTGATCTATATGAAGCCATAGAAGAATGCTCCGAGCTGCTCGAGCAATTCGGAGGCCATACCTTTGCCGCCGGCATGACGCTCGCGGTTGAAAATATCTCTGCATTCAGGCTCCGTTTTGAAGAAGTTGTCAGCCGTAAGATACTGCCCGACCAGCTGATTCCTAAAATAGAGATAGACCTGGAGCTCGACCTGTCCGATATCACGCCGCGCTTTTTTAACATATTAAAGCAAATGGCGCCGTTCGGACCCGGTAACATGGCTCCTGTCTTTGTCACCTACGGGCTACAGCTCAATCGCCAGCCTTACCTCATGAAAGAAAAGCATCTGCGGCTTGAAATAATCCAAAACGGATCTCTACCCTTTACTGCCGTAGTTTTCGGGGGAGCTGGGCATCTCAACGATCTCTGTGAAGGGAAACCCTTCTCCCTATGCTATACATTGGAAGAAAATGAATTCAGGGGTAACCGTACACTTCAACTGCTTGTAAAAGATATACGGTTCTGAGCAGGAGATTCTTTGCCTTCGGCATAGTTGTTCACTATATTTACTTTCTTATATATTCCCCCCCCCAATAGTCGTTATACATATTCTGAAAATCCGTTTTTTTATCCTCCCCATGAAAACACGACTGATAATCGGGATTACCCTGATTTTTACCGCACAAATTCTTTTCGCCCAGGAAGTTATTCCTGATAACCGGGCTCAGGTAGATGAATCCATCAAGCTGATCGTATGCAACGGTCTTCCGTCGGGTACCCCGGCTACCCTGCAGATCAGGGGAAAAGTCTTTTCGCTCCCAGCCGTTTCTTCTTTTTCTTACGGCCGGAAATATACTGCCAACCGTAACGGGCAGAGTTACAGCCTTTATTTCACTGAACTACCTCTTCTTGTAGTAGACAATATAGATGCGGGGAATATTACCCGGGACGGCCCTGAGCAGTTCGGCTATATGACGCTGAAAGACATTGTCGGGTCGTACGACCATAGCTACCGGGCTGCCTTGCGTATAAGGGGGAATGCCTCGCAGCACTATCCGAAAAAATCGTACCGGATGCAACTAAAGCAAGACGCAGAGGTAGGTAATGCCAATAGGCATGAGTCTCTTCTCGGGTTGAGGACAGACCGTCGATGGCTGCTGCTGGCTTTGTGGAACGAAGAGCTTAAGCTTGTCAACCGTATATCGCATCAGCTCTGGATCAATATGCACACGCTCCCGTTTATGGAGGAGCCCGGCGGTACCGACCTGCCCCTGGCAAGCATACGTACGCGCTTTGTCGATCTGTTCATCAACAGCACTTACAAAGGTGTATACCTGTTCACTGAAGATATGGATGAGACGCAGCTCGGGCTCACGGCGTCAGGCGAGCTGTATAAAGCAGATATCGAAAGCCCGGAAACAAAATTTACCGGCGCTGAGACGCCGACCAATCCCGAAGGAAACGAGGGCGACTACTATTCCGGCTTCGAAATGAGATACAAAGGCGGAAGTAGGTGGGAAAACCTCCATAGCCTGTTGCATATGGCAGCCTTTAGGAGTAACTCCACTTTTGCAGCTCAAATCTCAAACCTGATCTCCATCGAAAGCTGCATGGATTATTTTATTTTCATAAACCTGATGGAAGCTGTAGATAACGATGACAGGAACTATTTCCTGGCCAAATACCAATCGGGAGATCCTTATTTCTTTGTTCCCTGGGACCTTGACGGCACCTGGGGCTATACGGCCATGGGAATCAGGACCTACCAATACACCCAGATCGAATCTAACGGGCTTTTTGACAGGCTTCTCTCCGTAAACCCCAATAACTACAGGCAAAAACTGGCAGAGCGCTGGTTTGAGCTGAGGGAAGGATTTCTCTCTTCATCCGAACTAATTTCGGGCTTCAACGAGGACTACAATTATTTAATTGCCAACGGAGTGTATGAACGGGATGTCCTGGTAGCTAACGACGACTATTCTCAGCTCGGAAGAGGAAGCGCCCTGGAGTATGTCAGGAATTTCATTTCCAAAAGGCTGATTTTCCTCGACAACTATTTCGGATCGCTCATGGAAGTGGGTGATTGCGACTTTACGCTGAGCGCCGCTATCCCGAATGACATTGTCATGAAAGGAACCCAAATCGACCTCAACGGATCGTGCACAGGAGCCAACTGTGAAGATGCTGAATTTTACTGGTGGAACGATAAAGGCTGGAGCGCCAACGGTATGCTCATATCTGCCGCTGCTCCCAATGAAGCTGCGGTTAACGCCTATTACTTTTCAGCTAAAAAAAGTGGATGCCCTACCAAGAATCTCCCTATGGCGGTGGTCACCAATAACGACGGCGGCACGAATCTTGATATCAGCTTTGCTTTTTACGGATCAGGCGGGATCGGCTACCGTGATTTACTGAGCGCCATCACCGACAACGGAACTGTCAATCTGAGAAGGCTCAATGGCCTTGGCGCCAACTTCCTCTTTCATATAATCAACGGCCAGGAGCTTTCTCCTTCAAATAGTAATTTTTTCAACCGCGTATCCTTACATCTTTACAGGAACAATCAGCCTCTAACCGGCTGGGGACCTGAAAATATCGAAGGTTCGGAAGGCCCTTACGGGCTATGGGGCAGATTCGGGTCCGGCACCGTACAGTTAGGAAGCGGCTATAAGCTTGTAGCGTCCATCCACAACGGAGAAACCGCTCTGCTTACCAAATCCGTTAATTTTACCGTTGTGGATGAAAATCTTCCGCTCCCTGTAAACCTCGAGGAGTTTTCGGCAGAAATGAACCGCGAAGGCCAGGCAGTTCTGAGCTGGAAGACTGCCAGGGAAGACAATTTCTCAAGATTCGAGATTGAAAAAAGCATGTCGGGAGATGTATGGGCTCCGATAGGCTCGGTTTTTTCACAGAGGGTGACTGGCGGAAAAGGAGCATACAGGTTTACCGACAGTAGAAGAATTACCGGTATAACCTACTATCGTTTAAAAATGATCGACCTGGACGATACCTATGAACATAGCCGGATCGTAAGCATAAAAGCCAACAAAAGGGAGAGTTTCGTTTATCACGATATTTCTGCGCAAACGGTTACGGTTATGAACTGTCCCGATCTTGAGAGCGCCGAGCTGATCAATTCAATGGGCATTGTGATAAAAACCGCCGCCGGAAACAGCCAGAACACGCTCTCCCTGGAAGGGGCCGGGCCCGGTATCTATTTTATCAGGTACACTACGCGTTTGGGAGCCGTTGAAAAAAGTAAGATCCTGCATATGAGATAAGGCAGGTGAAAGACCATCTCTCCATAGATATGGTAGACTTTTAAAGTTTAGATTTGATTTAGGTCATTTATTAAAGATATTTGCATCGTTAATAAATTAGAATAGCACCGCATTCATCATTCTGATGACCGTATTCCCCGTATCGATCAATCGCTTCCCGGCTTACGAACCGGGAAGTCTTTGGATGACAGGCCGTCTCTCAACGGGAACCTCCGGCAAACGGTCGAATCGATACAGGAAACAAGCAATATGGAGATAGGTTTACTGATAGGCATCCCGTTTGTCGCTTTCCTGACGCTCCTGGTTGTGGGCAGCCGGATTTCCGGAATTGCCGGGCTCCTGGGATGCCTGGCAACGGCAGCCGGTCTTCTCCTGAGCCTTTCTCTTTTAAACCGCGATTTGCTGATAGATATTCCCTGGATATCGTCAGGTGGGTTCAGGCTGAATTTTTCAATGCAAACCGACTCCCGTACCTCTGTCATGCTGCCGCTGGTGCATGGGGTGGCGCTCCTCGTGCAATGCTACTCGATCGGCTACATGAAAGGGGACAAGGCCATCAGCCGGTATTTTGCCTTCATACAGCTGTTCCTTTTCTCGATGATAGGGATTGTGTTTGCCGGCAACCTGATCATCATTTACATTTTCTGGGAACTTGTCGGACTGAGCTCCTATCTTCTGATCGGCTTTTGGAACCATAAGCCCCGTACGGTCTGGGCCGCACAGAAAGCCTTTATCCTGAACCGCATAGGAGACGCCGCTTTCCTGAGCGGTATCCTGCTGCTTATTTATTATGCCGGTACTATACAATTCTCCGAACTGCTGGATGCAACGGCCGGTCTCGAGCCCGCAACGCTCACTCTGATCGGGCTGCTCCTTTTCGGAGGATGTATAGGCAAGTCGGCGCAGTTCCCTCTTTCCGGCTGGCTTCCCGATGCTATGGAGGGCCCGACACCGGTTTCAGCGTTGATCCATGCCGCTACTATGGTGGCCGCCGGGATATTCCTCATGGCCCGCGTAGCCCTTTTACTGACCCCGCAGGCCCAGCTCATCATTGCCATTATCGGGCTTATCACTATGGCCGACGGCGCTGTCCGGGCCTGCAAAGCCTGGGATATCAAGCGGGTACTGGCCTTTTCTACGCAGTCTCAACTGGGACTGATGGTTTTTGCCATCGGGCTGGGAGCCTGGCAGATTGCCTTGTTTCACCTGGTAACTCACGCTTTCTTTAAAGCCGGCCTCTTTCTCTCTGCCGGTTCGGTTATCCACGCCATTACGCCGTCCGAAGGCTCCGCAGGTTCTTTCGACCCCCAGGATATGCGTACCATGGGTGGACTGAGACGGAAGCTCCCGGTTACCTTCATTTGCTACCTGCTTTGCGCCGCTGCCCTGGCAGGCCTGCCGTTTTTCTCAGGGTTCCTTTCAAAAGACGCGATCTTCCTTGCCGCAGTTGGGAAATACGCCGACTGGGGAGTGTTTGCCTACATAGCCCTGGCTGTTGCCATGCTGTCGGCCGGACTGACCGCCTATTATATGTCGCGGCAGTTGTGGCTGATCTTCGGAGGCTATCCGAGATTTGATACTAATGTGGTACATCCGCATGAATCGGGCATGATCATGTGGCTGCCGATGGCAATCCTTACACTCCTGTCCTTCTTCTTCGTTTTCTCAATAAACCCGTTTGATGCATCAGGAGGTTGGTTTCTCAGCTATTTCGGGGTTATTTCACCGGGACATTCCGTCGTGATCCCCACCCTGTCGGCTATCATATCCCTCGGTGCTATCGGGCTGGCAATCAGCCGGGCCCGGTCCTCTTCAGGCTTCCTGTCCCCCAGTGAGACAGCCGCGAGAACTCCGAAAAGCATATTCCTGCTGGACTATTCGGAAGAAAGAAGATATACGGGCTTCTTTCTTGTTCCTTTCCAGATCACAGCCATCATTTCGGATTATACGGACCGCTTCCTTGTCGATGGTATAGTAAACATTGTGGGGAAAGGCCTGGTAGGCATGTCGGCAATTGCCCGCTGGACAGACAGGGTGCTGGTCGACGGTAGCGTCCGGCTGGTTACGAAAACGGCAAAAACGACAGGTAATTTTGTCAGAACCCTTCAAAGCGGGAAGATACAGTCCTATTACCTGGTCACTTTTATAAGTCTGATTATGCTTATCATATGGCTGGCAGCAGGTAAGTAAAAAGAAATTAAAGTAAAGAAATGCTTGATAACTATCTGGTTTCTCTTCTGATCGCAACCCCTCTGACGGGAGCCCTTCTCATCCTGGCGCTTCCCGACAGCAGGTCGCTGCTACAGAAATTTACGATTGGCATACTTTTGCTGGAAGCCCTTTGGGCTGTGCTGCTGCTCCAGGCTTTCCGGTCGGAAAATCCGGCTTTGCAGCTTGTTCAGAATATAGACTGGATCACGCTCGACCTGGGAAAACTGGGCAGGGTTTCCATCGACTATGCAGTAGGGGTCGACGGCCTGAACCTGGCTTTGGTACTGCTGGCTGTCTTTGTTTTGTTAACGGGAGCTGTGAGCAGCTGGGCAATTACTTCCAAACCCAGGACCTATTATGCACTGTACCTCCTGCTCAGCGCCAGCATAACCGGTTGCTTCGTAGCGCAGGATTTCTTCCTTTTCTACCTGTTTTTTGAATTCATGCTGCTCCCCATGTACTTCCTGATCGGGCTGTGGGGCGGCGACAGGCGGGAATATGCGGCGCTAAAGTTTTTTATATATACGTTTGCGGGTTCGTTGCTCATCCTGATAGCCATGATAGGGCTTTACATGTCGGCGATCGACCCTGCCGAAACCGCGGTACTTCTCGGGCTGATTCCTGATGTTTCATCAGCTACTCCCCAGGCAATCAGCTCCGTACAAAATCTTCTCGCCGATAACAACATCTCCCCGGAGAAGCTGGTACATACCTTTCGTTTCGGATACCTGGCAGATAAAGCCAATTACATTCCCGGAAGCCTGCTTCATACAGACAGCATTGCAGTCCTGGCCGGTATTCCGCTCAGAACCATAGCATTCTGGTTTTTATTTGCCGGGTTTGCCGTAAAATTACCCATCGTTCCGGTACATACCTGGCTGCCTGATGCGCACGTAGAAGCCCCCACCCCGATATCGGTTGTCCTGGCGGGAATACTCCTCAAAGTCGGCGGGTACGGGATCATCAGGATAGTAGACGGCTTCTTCCCGGCTGAGGCCTTTGCATACTCGATACCGCTGGCCATACTTGCTGCCATTTCGATTGTATACGGCGGATTCAACGCACTTGCCCAATATGATTTCAAGAAAATGATCGCCTACAGCTCGGTTTCGCATATGGGTTTTGTGGTGCTGGGCATAGCAGCCTTTAATGCGGAGGGCTTCAACGGGGCGATCTACCAGATGGTAAGCCACGGTGTTCTGTCATCGATGCTTTTCCTCATAGCCGGCGTTATTTACGAACGGGCGCACGACAGGCGGATAGACCACTATAAAGGCCTTATCCATACAATGCCGAAATATACCGTTATGACCGGCATAGCATTTTTTGCTACTCTGGGCCTACCCGGCTTTTCGGGATTTGTCGGGGAGCTTTTCACCCTGATGGGTGGATTCGGTGCTTCTCAGATCCCCTCGTGGATACCGGTGCTTTCTACGCTGGGGATCGTACTGGCCGCCATGTACTGCCTGTGGACCTACCAGAGAATGTTTTTCGGAACATTCTGGTACAACGGCGACGAAACCGTTCTCTCCGATCTTTCTGCAAAAGAGACAGCTCTCTTCTCGATCCTTGCGATAGCTACCCTGATCCTGGGAATATTCCCCAACCTGGTCTTCAATACCTCCCAGGCAACGGTACAACTCTGGCTCGGGCTTTTGAATAACAGTAAGCTTAACTGATCACACCAAGGCTCTTTCCTACTTTTGAAAAGGCTGCTACCGCTTTTTCGAGGTGCTCCCGCTCATGGCCTGCCGAAACCTGTACCCTTATCCGGGCCTTTCCTTTGGGCACTACCGGGTAGAAAAAGCCGGTCACGTAGATCCCCTCTGATAATAACCGAGAAGCAAATTCCTGCGCCAGCGGCGCTTCGTACAGCATCACCGGCACGATAGGGTGCTCGCCCGGGATGATATCAAATCCTGCAGCCGTCATCCGTTCCCGGAAAAAACGGGTATTGGACTCCAGCTTATCCCTGAGCTCAGTCGAACTGCTGAGCAAATCCAGGACCCTGATCGAAGCCCCGACGATAGAGGGAGCCAGCGTGTTCGAAAAAAGATAGGGGCGCGAGCGTTGGCGAAGTATCTCAACGATTTCCTTCCTTGCAGCCGTAAAACCTCCGGATGCGCCGCCCAGCGCCTTCCCGTAAGTGCCGGTGATGATATCAACCCTGCCCATTACATTTCTCAATTCATGGGTCCCTCGGCCGGTTTTTCCCATAAAACCTGTAGCGTGGCATTCATCGATCATTACCATGGCTCCATATCTTTCGGCCAGGTCGCATATCTTGTCCAACTGAGCGATGATCCCATCCATAGAAAAAACTCCGTCGGTTACGATCAGTACCCTCCTCGCACCGCGGGCTTCCTCCAACCGGCTTTCGAGGTCTGCCATATCATTATTTTTATACCTCAGCCGCTTTGCCTTGCACAACCTTATCCCGTCAATAATAGAAGCATGGTTCAACTCGTCGGAAATGATGGCATCCTCTTCATTCAACAGGGGTTCGAAGACTCCGCCGTTTGCATCGAAAGCTGCGGCGTAGAGGATACAGTCCTCCATCCCCAGAAATGCAGCCGTTTTCTTCTCCAGCTCCTTGTGAATATCCTGGGTACCGCATATAAACCGGACCGACGACATCCCGAAACCATGGGAGCGGATCGATTCGATACCCGCCGCTATTACTTCGGGATGGGAAGAAAGCCCGAGGTAGTTGTTTGCGCAGAAATTAAGTACCTCCTCTCCTCCTGAAACTACTATTTCTGCGCCTTGCGGACTTGTGATCACCCGCTCCTTTTTGTATAGGCCTGCCTGCCGGATCTCTTCCAGCTCAGCCTCCAGTCCTGCTTTTACTTTATCAAACATAATCCGGTCCTCTCATTATTTAATATAACGTAAATTCACGGTCAGAATCAATGTCACCGCTTCGCGGTTTTGCTGAGATGTGATTCCGGCCTTTTTCTATAATCACGGCAGTCCTCCGGACTTTTTATTCAATCATACTACTCTTTTCAGGCTCCTGCTATCCGGAAATGGCTGTACGTTTGTACTTAACTTCCAGGTGGCTGATCATATCGGCTGTCATCGAGGCCAGGTCAAACCGTGGTTTCCACCCCCAGTGCTGACGTGCTTCAGTGTCGTCTATACATTTGGGCCAGGAATCTGCAATTTCCTGCCTGAAATCAGGCTCGTAAACTATTTTAAAATCAGGATAGTGAATCCTGATCTCAGCTGCTATTTCCGCCGGGCTGAAACTCATACCTGCCAGGTTATAGGAAGTACGGACCCTGATGCGGTCAGACGGAGCCTCCATGAGCTGCAGGGTCGCCACGATGGCGTCTTCCATATAAATCATGGGTAACGTGGTATCTTCCTTTAAAAAACAGTGAAAAGTTTGTCCCGTAACCGCTTTATGAAAAATATCAACGGCGTAATCAGTGGTGCCACCACCCGGACTGGATTGGTATCCCACGATCCCGGGGTAGCGCAGGGAACGGATATCCAGATCGTACCTGCGGAAATAATAGGCTATCCAGTTCTCGGAAGCGGCCTTACTCATCCCGTAGGCCGTTGCAGGCATCAGGTTGACATACTGCCCGGCAAGCTCCCGGTCGATGTTGTCTCCGAATACGGCAATTGAGCTCGGGAAAAAAACCTTGCCGACCTTAAGACTACGGGCTGCTTCCAGCACATTGAAAAGGGTGCCTGTGTTGATATTCCAGGTACCCAGCGGATCCTTTTCTCCCTTTGCCGACAAAACAGCTGCCAGGTGATAGATCTGGCTTACACGGTGGCGCCGGATCAATCGCGACAACGCATCTGCATCGGTCACATCAAGCAGCTCAAATCGCGGGAGGTCATACCCGCTTTCCTTTATATCTGTCGCTATAACGGCATCCGCGCCGTAAATATTGGTCAGGTAGGGGATCAGCGCCGAACCGAGCTGTCCGTTTGCGCCGGTAACCAGAATTTTATCCGCAAACATATCCCGCAGGTTGTTAAAAAGAAGGGCGAAGCCATTGCGGCTTCTCCCTCCAGGGTGTTCATTGATGAAGAATATTTACGATCAAAATTAAAAAATGTAGAATTTTATACCAAATAATATGTCTATAATAGAAAATATTATTGATATTATTGAAATACTCAGTAATTTTAACCTGAACCTATCACCGTGTACGTTCCCGATCAGTAAAAGTTACTGCCAATGTATACCTTAGACGAAACAGACAAAGCCATTCTTAAAATACTGCAGCGCGACGCCAAAAAAACGACGAAGGAAATCGCCGCCCTCCTGAACCTTACCGTATCACCCGTATATGAACGTATCCGCAAGCTGGAAAACCAGGGTTTTATCAACAAGTACGTAGCCATACTCGACCAGCGTAAAATCGGCCGCCCCCTCACCGCAATGTGCCAGGTCTCAATGCGGTATCATAATGATGCTTTTATCGAAAACTTTGTCAATGAAATCCAGCACCTGGAAGAAGTGCAGGAGTGCTATCACATGGCAGGACAGGTAGATTTCCTTCTTAAGATCAATGTCAAAAGCCTGGAAGAATACCATGACTTTGTTCGCTATAAGCTGTCAAAAATCGAAAACATAGGAGTGCTCAACAGCACTTTTGTACTGAAAGAAGTAAAGCACACTTCTGAATTCTTTTTCTGAGGATTTTTCCCCGGCTGGCCGGGAAGCTACACTATGCTGATAAAAACGAAAAGCACCGGGAGCTCTCCTGCAGAGCCACTCCGGCGCTTTTAAAGTACTTACTGAGACCTTAGTTAAGAAACGGCCTCCAGCTTATTGGCGTAGCGTTTCCTGTCGTTTTCGTCCAGGTATATTTTACGCATGCGCAGATTCTGCGGCGTCACTTCGAGGTATTCGTCTTTCTGGATATATTCCAGGGACTCCTCCAACGAAAAGTTGATTTTGGGAGCGATACGCAGTCCGTCGTCCGATCCGGAAGCCCGCATATTGGTAAGCTTCTTGGCTTCCTGGAGGTTTACGACTATATCATTAGGCCGGTTGTGCTCACCGACTACCTGGCCGCCGTAAAGTTCCTCACCGGGGTCAACGAAAAACTGGCCCCTATCCTGGAGCTTATCGAGCGTATAGCCCGTCGCTGTGCCTGTTCCCTTCGAAATAATCGAGCCGTTGATCCTGCCCGGGATCGGTCCCCGGAACGTATCAAATGCCTTAAACCTGTGGGTCATGATCGCTTCTCCCTGGGTAGCAGTCAATACATTGGAGCGAAGCCCGATCAGCCCCCTCGATGGAATCTCGAATTCCAGGTGCTGCAGGTCTCCTTTCGGCTCCATAATAAGAAGCTCTCCCTTCCGCTGGGTAGCCAGCTCTATTACCTTTCCTGCCGATTCCTCGGGAACATCTACCACCAGCGTTTCGATAGGCTCGAGCCGCTGACCATTTTCGTCCTCTTTGAACAATACCTGCGGCTGCCCTACCTGGAGCTCATAGCCTTCTCTCCGCATAGTCTCGATAAGTACCGACAGGTGGAGGATACCCCGCCCGAAGACCAGGAACTTATCTTCGCTATCGGTAGGTTCAACACGAAGCGCCAGGTTCTTCTCTGTTTCTTTCAGCAACCTGTCACGAAGGTGGCGCGAAGTCACAAACTTGCCTTCTTTCCCGAAAAAAGGAGAGTTATTGATAGTAAACAGCATGTTCATGGTCGGCTCGTCTACAGCAATACGCGGCAACGCTTCCGGCTCCTCGATATCGGTAAGGGTATCGCCGATCTCAAATCCGTCGATCCCTGTAATTGCACATATCTCGCCTGAAGCTACCTCCGACACCTTCTGCTTCCCTAATCCTTCAAATACATGCAGTTCTTTGATCTTCACTTTTTTGATACTCCCGTCAGCCTTGCAGAGCGCCATCTGGGCTCCCTCTTTCAAAACGCCGCGATAAACCCGGCCGACCGCGATACGGCCGACAAAAGCATTATAGTCCAACGAAGTGATCTGCATCTGCGGCTTGCCTTCAAAAGAAGGAGCAGGCGGGATCACCTCGATAATAGTGTCGAGCAGGAAAGTGATATCAGAAGCCGGGGTCTTCCAGTCGGGCCCCATCCATCCCTGTTTTGACGATCCGAATACGGTTACAAAATCAAGCTGATCTTCTGTGGCCCCTAAATTAAACATGAGGTCAAACACCGCCTCCTGCACTTCGTCAGGACGGCAATTCTCCTTGTCGACCTTATTGACGATAACAATAGGCTTCAGACCCAGCTGGATCGCCTTGCTCAGTACAAACCGTGTTTGCGGCATAGGGCCTTCAAAGGCGTCGACAAGTAGCACCACACCGTCGGCCAGCTTCAGCACACGCTCTACTTCTCCCCCGAAATCGGCGTGACCAGGTGTATCTATCACATTGATCTTCAAATCCTTGTACCTGACCGACACATTTTTCGACACGATGGTGATCCCTCTTTCGCGCTCCAGGTCGTTGTTGTCAAGGATAAGATCATCAAACTCCTGGTTATCTCTGAAAAGCTTGGATGCGTGAATAATTTTATCCACCAAAGTAGTCTTCCCATGATCGACGTGAGCGATGATGGCGATGTTACGAATCGATTGCATAAGGTTTGATTATGGCGCCTGGTACCGTTTTTTGCTGTAAACAGGATTTTTAAAACGGAAAGCTGGCAGCTGTATTGGTTTTTTCTAAAAATCAGGGCGCAAAGTTACGCACTTTTTGACTGAAGACCAGTGTTTTACACACATTTATTTTCGTCTGGCAAGAATCCTGTTTCTTATTTAATGGGTCCTATCAGGAGAGGAAGATTTTATAGTATAGTCATGAAAAGGTTTTAGTCAGACTTACTTTACGACTTATATACTTCTTTTCTATGTTTGACTTTGATAATAGTTATTTTGATGATGTTTTCTTCTATGGTGTATATGATTCTATAATCTCCTGCTCTTACCCTGTATAAGTCTTTCTCTGATGTTCTGTCTGTACTAAAATTGGTAAGTTTCTTAAATCCGGCAGGTCTGGGTAAAGTAGCAAGACCATCAATTTTAGCTTCTATTTTTCGGATTTCCTTAAGAGGGAGCTTTTTGATTTCCTTTAGCGCTTTGGGGTGGATGACTATTTGATAACTCATTCCGCCAGTGAAGAAGTATTATAAAGGTGCTTTTTTGCTTCTTCCCAGGGAATCATCTCACTGTCGTCATTTAGCCGGCGTTCCGCTTCCTGAATATCAAGCATATCTTCCAAAGCTTTCATTAGTTGCTCATATAACTTCCTTGCCTGACGATTTCTCAGGTCAAACTGTACCATGACCGGCTTACCGTCTTCGTCGTACAGATAGGTCTGATGTTTACGAAATGTTTCTGCTGTCACGATTAAAACTGATTATCAATTAAATACAATTTTAATAATTTCCTATGAGAATGTCAATCGGCCTCATGGGATATCAGGGATTCCGGATTCTGATCATGCACAAACCCGTTTACGATCGCATATTTGATACTCCCGTTTTCTAAGAGCCGGAAAGTGGCCATATCACCGACAACGGGAATCCCCGCTTCAAATGTCAGCCCGCTCCCGTCTACCTCTTCAATCCCGTAGTAAGTGCTCAGGTCGCCTGTTTCTTCTATCGTTGATTGATATAAAAAACCGCCTTCGGGTCCGTAGTTAACCACTTCTTCCCGGTTAATGCCTATATCGACCCTGTATTCCTGTTCTCCCCGCTTAACGGTGCAGCCCCTGATAACCAGGTCATAGGCGCATTTTGAATTGAAAGGAATCGCTTCGTACCCGTCCCTGGTCTGCACCTGGTAGCTCCCGGACGCTATCGCTTCGAATGCGCTCAGAAGGACAACAAAGTTCAGCTTTCTCACAAACTGGCGCTCAGGGTCGCCTTTATAACCGCCCGACTCAACAAGTACCAGCGTGGTCCCCCATTTCTGGATGTTATCTCCGAAAGCCCGGGGCTCGTGCTCGTCGCCGAACCTCCCTACCTGGCCGGGTATAAATCTTTGCAGTACCTGATCCAGGTATGCGATCAGTTGCATCGACCTAAGACGGGTCGCATTGACAGACAGCTCATAATCAAAGGAAGTAGCCAGAAAGGACATCGTGGCCAGACTGCTTGAGCGACCGGCGGTATACCGGGGATTCTGGTCGTGCAGATTAAAACCGAAATCGGGCTTCAGCGTCTCCACAAGTCCCTTCAATATCCGTGCCTCAGGGGTTTGAAGTGCCAGCGCATCCCTGTTCATGTCGATCATCTGGGCTGTCGCACGCTGAAACCGCTCCGCCCCGTCAGGATTCAGCATCGGCACCACATACAGGGTGATATCATTCAGAACAGATTCTCTCAGACTGTCGAATCCGTCGCCTCCGGCCTCCAGGAAATTAAAAATATCGAACAGCGCCATGGTAGCAGTAGGCTCATCGCCGTGCATCTGCGACCACAGCAGCACTTTTACAGCACCACGGCCCGCCCTGAGTAGCTTTATTTCCCGGCTCTCAAAAGAAAATCCGGCCGTGGTTACCTGCCAGATTCCCCGCCGGGCGTGTAAATCTATAAGAGGGATTATATCCTCATGCTTAAAACGCCGTTGGTAAAGCGCCTCTTCCCTGTACCGGGGATAGGAGTCGAACAAATTCATTACCTGATCTGGCCGTCGCCATTGACGATCCACTTTTCGGTCACCAGCTTTTCCAGCGCAAACGGTCCCCTGGCATGGAGCTTCTGGGTGGAGATACCTATCTCGGCTCCCAATCCGAAGACCCCTCCGTCGGTAAAACGCGTAGAAGCATTGGAATAAACGGCAGCGGCATCCACTTCATTGATGAAGCGTACTATCGCGTTGCTGTCTGAGGAAACGATCGCTTCCGAATGCCTGGAAGAATACTGCTGTATATGGGCAAGGGCTTCCTCCAGCCCGCCGACCACCTTCACGGCACATTTATAGTCCAGAAACTCCTCGCCGAAATGCTTCTCCTCCGCTTTGTCCAAAAACTGATAGGACGCGCTTTCCAGTACCGGGTACGATCTTTCATCGGCAAATACCTGTACGTGGTAAGCTTCGAACCCTTCCTTAAGGCGGGGCAGGAAATCGGCTGCCACCGCTTCATCCACGACCACGCAATCGAGCGAATTACATACAGACGGCCTGGAAACCTTGGCATTTACCACGATTTTCGCCGCCTTATCGAGGTCCGCCGTCTTATCGACGTAGGTATGACACACTCCCGCTCCCGTTTCTATGGCTGGTATTTTGGAATGCTGACGAACATAGTTGATCAGCGACTCCGAGCCGCGCGGGATCACGATGTCGACGTATTTATCGGCAGAGAGCAGCTCTGCGAGGTATTTCCGATCGGTCGGCAATAAAAGCACGGCATCGGGATCTACCCCGGAAGCCGCAAGAGAGTCGTGGATCAGGCCTACTAAAGCCCGGTTGGAATGAATAGCTTCCTTTCCGCCTTTCAGTACGCAGGCGTTACCCGACCTGAGGCACAGGGAAGCCACGTCGAGCGTTACGTTGGGCCTGGATTCATAGATCACGCCTACCACGCCCAGCGGAACGGAGACCTTCTTCAACTTCAGCCCCTGCTCTATGGTCCTTTCCAGAAGCACTTTCCCGACAGGACTCTCCAGGTCAGCCACATCGCGGAGGCTTTGCGCAAGATCCCGGATCCGTCCTTCCGTCAGCTTCAGCCGGTCCTTTTTCGGATCCGCATCGTCCATGGCTTCGAGGTCTTTCTGATTAGCCTCCAGGATTCCATCGATATTCGCAGTAACCCTGTCTGCCAGATCACGGAGCAAGGCCCTGCTTTGGTCGTCGGAGAGATTTCTCACACCCGCAGCGGCCGATTGTACTTTTTTCAGCCTGGGAATGATGGAATCAATCTCCACGATCTCATCAGTATTTATATTTTGTATTGACATATCTTTTCCGGTCAATTGATGCGCAGCGTATTACAAAAGTACAATATCATTTGCATGAGCCACCTCGTAATTCACAGTTTTCAGGTTCTGCAGGAGATCTGCCGACGCTACCCTGGCCCGGGCAACGGCGATCGCCTCCCCTGAAGGGTTATGAACCTCGACTATTTCACCGCTTTCAAAGTCACCCAGCACCTCGGTAACACCTACCGCCAGGAGGCTTTTTCTTTTCAGAACAGCCCGCTCGGCGCCGGCATCGACCGTCAGCTTCCCCGATATCAATCCCCCGCTACCCAGCCACCTGTTACGTGCAGACAGAGTACTTTTGAGCGACTGCAGCTCGGTTCCTGTCTCCCCTTTCAGCGCCCTCAGCAGGCCCTGCGTTTCCTTCATCCCGAAAATGACCACCCTGATCCCCATCCTGGTGGCAAGCTTGGCAAAAGTCAGCTTGGAAGCCATCCCACCCAACCCCAGGAATGATTTGTCTGTCCTTACGAAACGGAAAACGTCTTTGACATCGTTCACTTTCGCAATAATATTCCCATTTTCATCGAGCACGCCCCCGACCGAGGTACAAAGCATCAGGGCTTCCGCCCCGAAACCTGCAGCGAGCAGCGTTGCCAACTCGTCGTTATCGGAGAACTTAAGCTCCCGGTCGCTCACCACATCATTCTCATTGACAATAGGAATGACCCCATTCCGCCACAGTTCCTCAAAGGTGTCTTTCAATTGCAGAAACCGGGAGCGGCTTGCAAAATGATGGCGCTCGCACAAGCCCTGCGCGATCGGTATCCCGTATTGACTGAATACTCCCGAATAGATATTGATCAGCAGGGGGTTGCCGATCGATGCCGCCGCTTTGCGCTGGGAAAGCGTCCCCTTGTAATTCCTGATAAGGGACTTACCGGCCCCCACCGCTCCCGACGACACAATAATAATATGATAGCGGTCATGAACGGAAGCCACCTCGGCGGCTATTTTTTTTATAACATCCAAATCCGGCTCACCGCCTGCCTGTGTAATGGCGGCGGTACCAAATTTGATTACGATAACAGGTTTTGACACGTCCGGATAAAATTTCTGCAAAACTAGGGAATATCCGCAACTGAAATAAGTCTTCCCCTATCTCATTTTCCGGCGTTGCCGCTAAAAACCGATTCGTACTGCGCTTCGTTAAATCCTACAGACAGCACATTCCCGCTTTCGTCCTCTATGACAGGCCTCTTGATCAGGGTTGGGTGCGCCAGCATAACGGCGATTGCTCCTTTTTCAGCCGAAGCCTTCATTTTATCTTCTTCCGGGAGGTTCTTCCAGGTAGTGGAGGCCTTGTTGAGGAGCTTTTCAAGCGGTTGCTGTTTCAGCCAGCTTTCCAGTTTCTCTACTGTAATACCGTCCTGCCGGTAGTTATGCAGTTCGTTTTTGATTCCTTTGGCATCCAGCCACTTCAGTGTTTTCTTGATAGTATCGCAATTTGGAATTCCGTAAACTTTAAGCATTGAATTGTTTTAAAAATGTAAATTTCTGACGGCTTATCCCGCCAGCTCTCTCATCCTTTTCCATTCGTAAATCTCTACTTTGCCGCTATTTTGCGAGGCGGCATTGATCATGGCTTTTGCTATGTCCTTTCCGCTAATCCCACGGTATTTCGATAAGCCGAACAACTGAAGCAGTCCTTCCGCAAGGGGCCATATTTTGAGGGCAATTTTCTCCAGGAGCCGGAATTCCGTTCTTTCTCCCAATATCATGGAGGGACGGAAAATATGGGTATGATCCATACCGACTGCGATTACATCCCTTTCCGTCTCTCCTTTCGTACGCAGGTAAAACGTACGGGAGCCTGCGTCCGCCCCGACGGCCGTCAGCAGGAAAACAGACCCGGCTCCTATTTCCTTAGCTATTTGGGTAGCCAGTACCGGGTAGTCATGGTCAATCTGGTAATAGTCTTTCAGGTCCGGGGTTTTCTTTCTCGTCGTACCGAGGGTAATAAAAACTTCATCTGCTTCTATAGCCTCCTTCATCTGCGGAAGGCTTTCAAAATCTGCTATCAGGGTTTTCAGCTTAGGATGATCCAGACCGGTATCCCTTCGGACCACAATGGTTACTTTTTCGTAATCCGGGCTGGCCAGAAGTAAGTCTGTGAGGTAGCGCCCGACAAATCCGCTGGCGCCTGTTACAAGAGCTTTTTTCATTCCTGGAAAATTGTTGACTCCTGTGACCAAATCTAAGTAAAAATTTCCTTGTTCTATCTTGATACATTAAATAGTCATGAACAATTAGCTATCGGGACGGGATTAATTGTCTAATTGTCTATCCCGATAGCGATCGGGGCTAATTGTCTAATTGATTTTTACACAACCAGATTCGTTCTTCTGACAAACCTTAAACACTATTCCTATGAGCCTTTTCCGGTCGTTCTCAGACATCAGAAACCTTCTCAAAAACTTCGATTTCAAAGCCTTGCAAAAACTATCTCAAAAGGTAGACCTGAATGCCGTAATGGCCGCCGTTTCCAGAATGAGCGATGAAGATCTGGGGAAGATGATGAAAATGCTCCAGTCGGGAAGCGGAAAACCCCGGAAAAAACCGGAAGTAAACGGCGATTTCTATGGCCTGGGACATACGCTAAGCCCCGAAGACCGGGAAATACTGCTCAAAGTCCGCGGATTCATGGAAAACGAAATACGCCCTATTGCAAACGAATACTGGAACAAGGCCAGGTTTCCTATGGAGATCATCCCGAAAATGGCGGCGCTTAATATTTCCGGGCTGACTTACCACGGATATGGCTGCCCGGGAAAATCGGCCTTACTGGAAGGATTCCTGGCGATGGAAATGGCCAGGGTAGACGCTTCTATCTCCACCTTTTTCGGCGTACACAGCGGCCTGGCCATGGGTTCGATCTATCTCTGCGGATCCGACGAACAGAAACAGGAGTGGCTGCCGGCAATGCAAAGAATGGAGCTTATCGGGGCTTTCGGGCTTACTGAGCCTGAAGTCGGCTCGGCGGTAGCCGGCGGGCTCACCACTACCTGTAAGCGCACCGGCGACGAATGGGTCATAAACGGCCAGAAAAAATGGATTGGAAATGCTACCTTCTCCGACATTACGATCATCTGGGCGCGGGATCTCGACGACGACCAGGTAAAAGGATTTATTGTCAGGAAAGAAAACCCGGGCTTCAAAGCCGAGAAGATGGAAGATAAAATGGCGCTTCGAACGGTTCAGAACGCGCTCATTACCATGACCGATTGCCGGGTACCCGAAAGTGACCGGCTGCAGAACGCCCGTTCGTTTAAGGACACGGCCAATGTACTGCGGATGACCCGGGCCGGTGTTGCCTGGCAGGCTGTCGGCTGCGGCAGGGGAGCATATGAAGCCGCGCTGAAATATACCATGGAACGCAAACAATTCGGAAGGCCTATTGCCGGGTTCCAACTGGTACAGGACCTCCTTGTCACCATGCTCGGAGACCTCACCGCCATGCAGACCATGGTGTACAGGCTTTCCCAGCTCCAGGACGGCGGTACTATTACCGACGAACATGCCTCTCTTGCAAAAGTATTCTGTACGCTGCGCATGCGGTCCATAGTCGACCACGCCCGTGAGCTGTTCGGCGGGAACGGCATCCTGCTCGAGTACGACATCGCCAGGTTTGTTGCCGACGCTGAGGCTATCTATTCCTACGAAGGGACCAAAGAAATCAACTCTCTGATAGTAGGACGGGCCATTACCGGGGAAAGTGCGTTTGTCTGAGCCCCGTTATTTCTTCGTAGCACTCAAAAACTGCTCTGCATACCTGCGTCCCAACTCCTGCGCAGAGGCGGCGTCGAAATGAGTCTGGTCTCCCAGGTCCTTCAGGCCGGCTGCGCTCACGGCGTACACCCGTTTGTTTTCAAGGGGAAAGTTCTCGATTATCCGATTAATGGCAGCTGCGTCGGGATTCTTCTTTACATAAAAATCGCCCAGTGTACCGATCACGATCGGCGCTTTTTTCGCACCGATATCTTTTCTAAGCTTCTTGAAAAATGCCTTTAGCTTCTGATCATAAACCGCACTCCTTTCCGGGCTGCTGTCTCCTTCTCCCTGGTGCCATATGATCCCCCTGATCTTCCCGTTTTTTTGGGCATTTTTTACTCTTTCCAGCATAGCATCGTAGGGATAGATCCCGGTCTGCTCATGCTTTTGCCCCGGCGCCCAGTCGTCTATGCGGCTTCCTCCCACCGCACAGGGGATCAGCCCGATCGTCCTTTCCGGGTTGTTTACCCTGACCATCTCGGCAAATGCCATACCAGGCCCGACGCCTGTTACCGTGGGTTTATCGTAGTGTACCGGATCTTTCGCCTTTTTCCACTGGTTATCTGCCTGGATAACCCATATCCCCTCCCTCTCTCCGTTAGCGGCTGGATCTATCTTTCCTCTTCCGGCCATATTAGACTGTCCTATAAGAAGGTACAGATCCATCTTACCACGCGGCGATTGTGCGTGAACGGAAGAAAAAAATAAAAGCGCGCAGGCCAGGAGCGCCATTTTTCTTGTGCCGGAAAAATTCAGGGAAGACAACATAGGCTTAAAGGGAATGTGGTTACATCATACAAATTAACTGATTCTTTTAAACTATACCATGATGTTTTATAAACTACAGTCGTTCATATATTGTAACTTTGATTCCTGTAGTTATCCAAAATTCTGACCTTTACCCGATATGCCAGAAAAACAAATTGACGATCTGTCAAAGTGCCACGAACTGATATCCGACCTTTTCCGGTTTCCTGCAACGCCCGAAGAATGGGAACCTTACCGCCTGACAGATGACCAGGTGGAATTTTTTAACGAGCATGGATACCTTGCAAATGTTAAGTTGCTGGAACCCTGGCAGGTAGACCAGTTGAATAAAGAGCTGGCAGACCTGGTCGACCCGGAGCATCCGGGCCATGAGCTGTTTTATGAATTCCACTCCAACGAGTCGTCCGATCCCGGAAAGGTGCTGCTACACGCCCTGGGCGCCTGGCGCGTAAAACCCGGCTTTCACGATGTCCTCTGGAACCCGGCATTCCTCATGGCTGCCAGCCAGCTGCTCGGTGAGCAGCCTGTACGCTTCTGGCACGACCAGCTTTTCTGCAAGCCGGCCAGGCATGGCGGCGTAGTGGCCTGGCACCAGGATTATTCTTACTGGACCCGTACGATACCGATGCAGCACCTGACCTGCTGGACAGGTCTTGACGACGCTACTACAGAAAACGGGTGTGTCTACTACATCCCCGGGAGTCACCGGTGGGGTTTGCTCGACAAACCGGAGCTGGCCGGCGATATGGAAGGCCTCATGGATTACCTGACCGATGCGCAAAAGGCGGAATTCAAGCCCGTCCCTGTAGAGATGGAAAAAGGGTATGCCACTTTCCATCACCCTCTTACGGTGCACGGCTCCTACGAAAACCTGTCGGAAAGACCGCGACGTGCGTTCGTTCTGAATGTCTTTGCCGACGGAACTGTGTCGGATAGCGATAATGAGCTGCTGGCCGGTGTACCCGTTATTACCAAAGGCAACCGGATGCAGGGGCAGTTTTTCCCGCTTTTACTTACATCCTCCCTGTCTCCTGCAGCGAACGGTGCCAGCTGAGCGCTTCTTCCAGCAGGTGCGGGGTATGGCCGCCCCTTTTTAACGCCCTCTCGAAATAGGATTCCAAACGGGGGCGGTAATCGGGGTGGACGGTATTTTCTATGATCACCTTCGCACGCTGACGCGGCGCAAGGCCTCTGAGATCAGCCAGTCCTTCGTCTGTTACGATAATATCCACGTCGTGTTCGGTATGATCGACATGAGACACCATCGGGACAATAGAAGAGATGGCTCCTTTTTTGGCAACGGAGGGGGTAACGAAAATACTCAGGTAGCTGTTGCGGGCAAAATCTTCCGATCCTCCGATGCCGTTCATCATATGAGTGCCCGTAATGTGCGTGGAGTTGATGTTGCCGTAAATATCACATTCCAGGGCGGTATTGATGGAAATGACCGCAAGCCTCCTGATCAGCCCGACCGCGTTGCTGATTTCCTGGGGGCGCAGGATAAGTTTGTGCTTGTACCTCTCAAAATCTCCGAATACCTTTTCCTGGTAAGATTGTGACAGCGTAATAGACGATCCGGAAGCAAAGTTCAGCTTCTCCGCATCAAACAGATCGAAGGTACTATCCTGCAATACCTCCGAATACATGGTAAGATCATGAAACCGGCTGGTCACCAGCCCTCTCAGGATGGAGTTGGCAACCTTCCCGATCCCGGCCTGCAGCGGTAAAAGGCTCTCTTTCAGGCGGCCTTTTGTTACTTCCCAGGAGAAAAAATCGATCAGGTGGCCTGCAATATTACGGGTGGCATCGTCGTCGGAGGCAGCGTCTGCAGGGCTGTCAGGTATATCCGTCCAGACAATACCCTCGATCTTGTCGGGATCAACCGCTATGGAAGGCCTGCCTATCCTGCTGTCGGGCGATAAAATCGGGATAACGGTACGGTTCGGATAGGTTCCTGCCGAAAAAATGTCGTGGATTCCCACTACCGAAAGTGGTACGGACGTATTCACCTCCACTATGATTTTTCGTGCCAGTTGACAGAAAACCGCCGAATTGCCGACTGACGTAGTGGGCACAATACTCCCGTCGGCCAGGATCTGTGACGCCTCTATGATGGCATAGTCTATCGGGGGGAAATGGCCGGTTTTAATACATTCCGCAGTTTCGCTGAGATGCTGATCGATGAAAAGCACCTCCCCTTCATTTATTTTTTTCCGCAGGATCGGGTCGACCTGGAAGGGAAGCCTTACCGAAAGCGCCCCGGCTTCGGCAAGTTTTCCGTCGGTGCCGTGACCCAGGGAAGCGCCTGTCATCAGCGTAATTTTTAACGGATCAGTGAGTGCCCGCTCGGCAAGGGCCGGCAGAACCTCTTTGCTGTCGCCGGCTTTGGTAAAACCACTGGTGGCAATTACCATTCCATCCTTTATTCTGGATGCCGCCTCTTCCCGTGTAATAATTCTGTTCCTTAAATCGTTTCTATGAATGCGATCTTCTGTCATAAGTACCTATCAGGATGAAGGCGCAAAACTATCTATTACTTTTTCAACTTCCAGCAAAAACCGGCACTACTATTCCTCCACCTCAACGCTCATAGCTGACGCCTCATACCTTTGATTAGTACCGTTAAATAACTTTTATTCAAATTCTAAATACTAATCTCGTTAATTTACAGTTATTTACAAGTCGGATCGATAAGATAAATTATATTTCACTATCTTTGCAGGCCGAAAAATATGTTTCACGAAATAAGAATGAATGTTACGGTATGTAGTTTTGATTTTGTTGTCCGTTATTTTTACAGGACATATAAGCAGACAAACCATCCAGCTGATCGATGAAATCAGCGGATCAACAGAAGGTGTTTCATCAACAGACAGCACACAGACTATTGCGGGGCCCGTCATCGATACGACCATGCTCCAGATTGACTTTTGCGGCGACGAGCTACCCCTTACAGAATCGCACGTTGCCCGCCGTTACCACAACGCAGTAAAGCATTTCAGCCACCCCAACTACAGGGAATACAAGAAGCAGGTTGCGGCCGACCTGAAAGTAATCAGCAAGATCCTCAGGCAATACAACCTCCCTACGGATCTTGTCTACATCCCGCTGGTTGAGAGCAACTTTACATCATTTGCTGTTTCTCCGAAAGGGGCGGTAGGCTACTGGCAGTTCATGCCGCAGACAGCCATAGCGCTCGGGTTGCGGGTTGACGATATCGTAGACGAACGCACCGACCTTGTAAAGTCGACCCACGCAGCCGCCAAATACCTGAAATGGCTGTACGGAGAACTTGGAAACTGGACACTCGCCGCCGCCGCATACAACGCAGGCCCGGCCAGGCTCATCAGGCAAATGGACGCGCAGAAGAAAAACAACTTCTACCAGCTCAGGCTCAACAGTGAAACCTCGAAATACGTGTACAAAATTGTGGCGGTAAAGGAGCTTTTCAATAAGCCTGAGCGCAGCAGTACCTGGCTCGATGAAGATTTCCTGGCCTCGCTTTCAGAATACCACAGCTACCTCAACAGGCCTAAAGACCTGATACCCGACAATACGAAGGTAGCGCAAAGCAATTAGAAAATGATACCCCGGCCTCTGTCCCGATAGCTATCAGGATGGGGCCGGGTATCTTCTCATTACTGCTTCACCCATCGTAGCGAGATACCGTTGATAGACACGAAATACACGCCTGCAGGTAGGTTACGGACATCCATTTCGTTTATGCCTGCCTGTGCGTTTATCTCCGTCAGGCGTCGGCCGGCAATATCGCTGACAAGCAGCAGGCCGCCGGTTGCGGTTTCTACTTTGATATACCCACTCGCCGGGTTAGGGTAAATGACGGCCGCGACAGGAGCGGCGCCGTCCCAGCGGAGGGAGCGGATTTCAGAATAGGAAAAAGTCCCGTCAAAGTCCGTCATTTTCAGCCGGTAGTACCGTAAAGCGGCCCCTCTTTCCTGTGGTGAAAGCGGAAACCGGTCGCGAAAGGTATAATCGGCAAGCGCCCCTTCGGTACCTTTGGATCCCACCTGTCCGATTTTTTGCCAGGACCGGCCGTCGGCGCTGCGCTCTATATCAAAATGGGAGGCGTTGACTTCGGCAGTCGTCTGCCAGGTCAGCAGGGCATGATGCTCCTCTTTACGCACGCTGAAATCAGCCAGTGATACCGGCAGCGGATCGTTGTTTTTTACGGCAAGCGCACCACTGCTTAGACTGGTCACGGCAAACTGCACATAGTCCAATCCCCGGAAAATCCCTGTACTAAACTGGTTTGCGCCCGGCGCGTCGGCATTGGTATAGCTATACTCCTTGTAGCCGTCGGCCGCTGTGTTATAGGCATCCGCGCCATTTATTTTGTAGAGGACAAGGCCGCTAAATCCGTTGTTACCATCCAGGTCCGCAAGATCGTCCTCACTGACGAAGTAGCGGACAGGAAGAGGTTCTGTAATTTCACTGGATGCCTGTGCGGTCCAACTCCGGTTAAGAGGGATCAGGTCAAAGTTCTGACCAAAGGGCTTTTCGAGCATCGCCGCATTCCCTGATCCGTAGCTACTATTCAGATTGGAGGTTACACCCCAGAGTAGATCTCCTTCCTGGTAATAAATCCCAAGCGCCACCGCGTTATCCTCCGGGTCGTAATAGTACAACCACCCTTCACTATAACAAATGTCGGTAGCATTCACGGTGGCACCAGGGGTAGCAGCGAGGCTAAAACGCCGGTTCTCATACGCGCCGATATCCGTTATTCCGTCCCTTTTGCGAGGGTTGCCCGCAATGTCGGTAAGCAACCCAAACTCATCTACCCATTCGTTATTTCCTGCGTCAATTACCGGAACACATGGCCTGACCCGGTAATCACCATCCGTAAAAGGCGCAGAGGGATACCCCGGGGCCTGCCGGAAAACCGGGTTTGAGACACCTGAAATACTGCCCTCCTCCGTCCAGCCCTGTACCAGGCTATGCGCTACCGGAGAAATGCTATGGATTCCCTGGTTGATCAGTCCGCCGGAATTTTGCCACACAATGCTATTGTAGATTTTGGCAACGACATTCGAAGAAATTACGTCGTTAAGCGAATAATTGTGGACAGCTCCCGATCCGGACATACTATTGTTGCCCGACATGGTGCAACTGAAGGCAGCAAACGCCACATTATAATAGTTATAGACAGCCCCTCCGTTGGCCTGGGCTTTATTGCCGGTGAAAAGGCTGTTGAGCACAAGGGGTGAAGCATTGTGCGAATTGTACATGGCGCCCCCGTTGTTAATGATCGCTTCATTTCCTGAGAAGAAACAATAGGCCACCAACGGATCTGTTCCGTTTGCATTGCGCATACCTCCTGCCCGATCCGCTTTGTTATCCTGTATCCTGCAATGGCGAATGGCTATATTGGGATTATTACTGTTATTGGCCGCATAAATACCGCCCCCTTCGCTCCGGGGGATCGAGGTGTTGTTGATCGTAATCCCCTCCTCGCCCATAGCATATCCGCCTGTTATCGTAAAACCATCAATCACCACACTATCGGCACCTGACCCAAGCCCGGCCAGCACCAACACATGGTGGCTGTTATCCGTATAGGTTCCCGGGGTATTGATGTCACCGCTGAGTACAGTCGAAAAAGCGCCAATATCCCTTACACCCGTACCCGGGTGATAGCCGCCATAGAGCTTAACCCCTCCCCGCTGCGGTATCACAAAGGCAGCATCCCGGTCATCACCTCCCTGCTCCCCCGTCGGATAGTAAAATCCTCCGGCCACGTAAATCTCAGCGGTGACGGATGGGCATAGCTGCGCGACCTTCTGCAGCGCATAGCCCAGCGTCTTGTAGGCGTTGTCCCAACCCTTTCCCGTATAGGAATCGCCGCCATTTGATGCGTCTACGTAAAAGGATAGGTTCAGGTGATCGGCTGCATATTCGAAGGCGCCGGCGTCGACCTCACAGAGCCGGATTCGAGGGTTTCCGTCCCGGTCGGTGGTAGTTCCGGCAGGCAGATAACTACTATTTCCTGCTTCAATGGCAGGGCTGCTATCTTTCAGGCGAAAATCTCCCGTTGCGGTGGGGGTATTAAGCGCTGCTTCGACAGGATCAATAAAAAAATTGCTCCCGATATAGGGTTCAGATCCGTTATGGGCCGCGAGACCCTTGATATAATTATTGGCAGACGCGTCGGCTATCCCGCCTGTATAATCCGCAGCGCCCGTATTTCCCCATATTACCGAATTGCGGATCAACGGATTCGATGCTCCGTTACTCATGATACCGCTGCTGCTCGTCGACGATGGATACGTGTAATTTCCGGAGATCGTTGCGTTAGTAATAACCGGTGATGACGCAGCCAAATACATCCCTCCACCATTAGTAGCGATGTTTCCCGAAATAACGACATTGGTTAGTGAGCCCTCCGCTGCCGCACTCCAAAACAATCCTCCACCATTCGAATTGGCCCGATTTCCGCGAATGGTCGCATTATGGAATGTTACCGGGAAAAAGCAACTGGCCCCTCCCCCCGATTGCTCAGCGGTGTTTTTTTCTATCGTCACATTGTGAAGAACAGGAGGGGGAGTTGAAAGCGCACTGTTTCCATTCACAACCATTCCGCCGCCGTGTACGGACGAATAATTGTCGGTAATCGTCACGTTAACCAGGGTCGGGCTTGAAAAGACCACATAGATACCTCCTCCATAGAATTCTGATGAATTATTACGAATGACGAGGTTCTCCAGCCTCGGGCTTGAGCTGCTTAGCGATATCCCTCCCCCAAATTGTTTGTGCACGGAAAAGGACATGGCCGACCCATAGAGCCAGATTTGGTAGTCCTGCCCTGAATGAAGCCTGGCCTTTCCATCCCTGATAACAAATCCATCCAAACAGGCAGTACCCACGTCGCCAACCGAAATCACCACATGATTAACATGAAAATCATTTCCCAGAGAACCTGAAAGTATAGTCTCATTCACAACCCAATCCCGTTGCGCCCAGGTACCACCGTTTTCCGGAAAGCCGCCGTATATCTTCACACCATAGTTCAGCACAAAGGCCCGGTCAGCCGGGTCAGCTCCTGTGGAAAGAACGGTTCGGTTAGGAGGAGTATAGGTTCCTTTCGCAACCCAGACCTGATCGCCATCCGCCGAATTTGTTATCATCAACTGCAGGTCACCGCTGGCGGCATTCCAGGAGCTGCCGTCACCAGTCCCGCCAGACTTCACATACCGTATGGCAGCCTTTACTGAAATCCCTGTAAATACCAGAAAAAAGAGGAACAATAACGTTGTTTTCATATACAAAAAAAGGTTCGGCGTGATTGGAAATGTTTACAGCTATGAGGTATTCTCGTGATCCGGGAACACGTGCCATACAGATCTACGGTCTGGATCAACAGCGGATAAACATAAGGAGGAAATACGGCAGACCGTGAAAATCAGCCGTTACAAAGCGTTACAGACGTGAATAGGGTCGGGCTTCAGCCCGACCCTATTCATAATTTTTGTATAAACTCTTCGAGACTATCTTTCGCCGAAAGGCCCAGCCTCGCCCGCAGGCGGCTTTTGGTCACACGGACAGCACCCAGGCTTATTCCCTGCATAACGGCCATCTCTTTGCTTCCGAGGTTAAGCTTCATCAGGGCAGCCAGCCGGGTTTCGGCCGAAGTAACACCCGGAGCTGCTATTTTGAGGCGCCCGAAGAAGCCGGGATACGACCTATCAAAAGAATCTTTGAAATTGAGCCAGTCGTGGTCCGTAAGCAGCGTTTTGCTTGCGAGGTTTTCCTGTGCGGCCAACTCTTCCGCAGCACCGGCCTCTTGCCGGTATCCGGACTGCATTTTCTTTCGTTGGCGATTGTATAAAAAAGCCGACACCAACCCCATCACCAGCAGCGATACCAAAAGCATATTCCGCCGCCACACCTCCGTCTCCTTTTCCATCATGAGGGTCTGCGCTTCCTGCTGACTGTTCTCATAGTCGAGCTTCAGTTTGAGAAAAGAATAGTTGTTTCGCTGATGGACCGCTGAAAGGGAATCTCTCAGCCGTCCATGAAAATCTTTAAAATAGGCAGCCGAATCTTTTTTTCCCAGCGCTACATAAAAGTCGCCCAGGATTTCACTTATCGCCAGCTCGTTTACAAGGCTTTTCCCGGCGCTTTGCCTGAAGGCCTGCTGCACGTTAGCCATCGCTTTCGACCGGTCGCCGTTTTTAAACTCGTAGCGACCTATAAAAGCCCCCGACAGGAAAGCGCTGAGCGGCTCGCCGTATTTCATACACGAATCATAATCTGCTTTCCAATAGCGTATTGCTTCCGGTTCCCTGCCCTGCTCATACAGCGCATCACCGATATTGCCGGTCGCTATGCCCCACCATACTTTGATATCGTGCCTGTAAGCATAGTCGGCCGCTTCCCTGAAATAGTATTGTGCCGAATCGTATTTCGCCAGACGCTTATAGCTGAGCCCCAGGTTATTCAAAATAGCGATGACGAACATAGGATCTTTCGAGGCCGTATCCGGGAGGGCTTCCAGGCAATAATCGGCGCATTCCCGGTAATTACGCGTTTTATATAAAGCATGGCCTACCAATACCCCCAGGTTGGTTTCCTTATTGAACCGATAACCTGCCTTCCGGGCGACATCTGCGGCTTTCATCAGGTAAAAAGTGGCGGTATCGACATTCTGCATCGCGTTGTACAAATCGCCGAAATAAAAAAAGCCGGCAAAAAGTACGTTCATTTCGTCCTTTCGGGTAGCCTCCTCCAACGCCCGCGACCACCAGGTACGCCAATCGTTCTTTTCAAAGAAAAAGCCGTTCTCCCGGGTGTAAATAGCTTTAGACAGCATGACCCGGGCCGTATTCCCGTGTTGATGAGACAGGCTTTCTATGACTTCCTTCGCAAAAGGAGGGGGCATTTTCCCCAGCGAATCGATAAAGGAGCGCGGGCCGGTAAAATCCCGGTCTGTCTGCCGGTAATACAGCACCCAATCATTGGTTTGGGCCCCGGCTCTTAAAAAACTCAGTACTATTATAATAAATGTGGTTGTACGCAACATGAATTAAGGGGATACACCTCATCATTTTGAAAAGGAAACGTAGCTACTCAGGGTACTTTTCCGGATTCTGAGATGTATGGAATATAGCTTTCACAAATACGGTCTGTTCCGGTTTATCGACCTTAAAAATGATAATATAGGGAAACTTCCTCATGGGAAGACCCCGGTTTTCTTTATAGTACACTTGAAAAAACGGATTAATCGCAATCACCTTGATAGCGTTTTCCAATTCACTGAGGAAATTTTCGGCTACCGTTTCAGAAACTTTCAAAGTATAGTATTTAACTGCCTGCCGGATGTCTGCTTTGGCAACAGGTGAAAGTATCACCTTATAGTTCATACTCTCTTCTTATTTGCTGCAAGAATACATTAGCCGGAGTGTATTCCGACGGAGGAATGTCATCTATCTTATCTAACAGCTTTTTTTGTTCTTCAGTTAGTTCGAAACCGGAAGTGAATTCTGAATACTCTGCTCCAATGGCCTCCATGAACTCCCTAAATGAAGAAATTTTGCTCTCGGGAACAGATACCTGAAATGTTGTCATCTTTAATAAACAGATATGTTTTCTCATCTAATACAGGATCTGGGGATTGGTATGCTTTGCCCCGGAACACCATATAAAATTGCAGAAAATGAATCAATTATTCAATCTTCTCCCCAGATATCTTATCATTATGAAACTACATCCCTCCTCCCACAATGAGTGCACTCATACCCAAATCATTTCTCCAATGTCGCCAGATAGGTATTTTAACACGCAATAGTCCTGCCGCCGGCGCGGATATGCCGTCTGTCATGAAGAATTTATTTTAACTTTGTGTTTTTAGAATCAGTCAGCTTGTCGAACTATGGACGCTCCGAAAAATATAAAATACAGGTTATCGCCCAAACTGGTTGCTTCGGAAGTATCCGACGAAACGGTGATCCTGGACTATGAAGCGGGTAAATACTTCGGATTGGAAGGGGTAGGGAGCTTTGTATGGTCGGTTTTACAGAAAGATGCCCCGCTGAGCATCAACGACCTGTCGAAGCGGGTGACCGAAGCATACGAAGTTGACGAAAATCAATGTATCGCCGACCTTGAAGCCCTGATAGACAACCTGAAAAAGAACGGGCTCATCGAGGCTTCTTCCTAAGCATCAATCGTAGATATGCGCCTGACAACAGCCATAAAAAAGTGGGGACTGCTGAGCAGCAGGCAAAAAGCCTACTGGATCCGGGCTGCATGGGTGCTTACGGTTATCGGTATATCGCTGAAGTTGATGTCGTTTGCAACCTTTAAAAAATGGTACTCCAGGCTTAGCAGCCGGTTTCCGCGAAAACCCGTTCCTGATGCAGAAGTCGCCGACGTAGTATGGGCGGTAGAAAGCGCCGCCAGGATTTTGCCTTTCAGGCTGCTCTGCCTCCCGCAATCGCTGGCAGCCAAGTACCTGCTCGGAAAATCCGAAGGAGTTGTGATGCATATCGGCGTAAACAAAGACATCGTAAAAGGTTTTGAGTTTCATGCCTGGGTTGAAAAAAAAGGGAAAACAATTATCGGCGACCTGCCTACTCAATACCAGCCGCTTTGGGTGTGGGATTAATATAAAGAGTTGATGTACAGATACCACGCCTATTGCCTGAACTTCTCCTCGGAAATTGAGCTGCCGGAATGCAACGGCGCTACGGCTGCAGCCGACGACTTTGTGATCCTCCGAAAAAAGCTGATATGCCCCCAATTGGAAGTTACGACTATCCACCGGAGGGGGATCACGGCGGAGACAGCCATTGGTGCGGATGGAGCGCTCTGGCTTTTTTGGGAGGGTGTAGCCACTTTCAGAGCCTCGGCCGGCCGGCTGCTCGAAGTCGACGTTATAGCCGGCGACCCCGACTTGCTTAGCCTTTTTACCGTATCGGAAGCAATCGGAATGATTCTGTTCCAACGAAAATACTATCTGCTCCATGCAAGTGCGATCAGGGTCGGGGATACCGGCTGGGTTTTTATGGGTGCGCCCGGAGCAGGCAAATCTACTACCAGCGCCGCTTTTGTAAAAGCAGGTTGTCCGCTGCTAAGCGACGACCTTACGGCGATCTGTTTTGATGGGAATGGGCAGCCGTTTATCCTGCCGGCCTATCCACAATTGAAAATCTGGGAGAATACCGTCGCCGGGCTGGGCTATCGCAAGGAGGAGCTGACACCGGTTTCGGAAGGGATCAATAAATTTGCGTTGCTGCCCCGGGAGAACTTCAGCGCTGCTCCGGTCCAGCTGGGCCGCCTGTATTTCCTGCACCGCGACGACACACTCCCCGATGTAAAACAAATGAGCCCGATGGAGCTGCCGGTAGAAACACTGAAGCATTTCCCTATGCCTAACCAGTTTCTGACCCCTGAAGTGCTTCAGCAGCATTTCAGGCAGAGTATGATGTGTGCGACAAACGCCAAAGCTTTCGCACAAAGACGACCGGACGGATTTGGAGCGTTGGAGGAATGGGTACGGGATAAAATTTCACATTGAAGCCATGATTTCGCGGGAACTGGATTATATTATCTCGACTTGCTTCTCCTCCGGAGCCGCCGTGAGCGCCGAAGGTCTGGACAGCAATGAAATGGAGCGTATCATCCTCGGAAACCGTATCCTGAATTACGCATTTGATAAAATAGACAAGGATATCCTGACGATTGAAGCCCGGAAAAAGCTGGAGAACACCTACCAGGGGAATACTTTTTCTACACTCCTGCAAGCCGGCGAAACCATTAAAATCAACAGCCTGGCGTCCGATCTGGGAATCCCGGTACATTTCTACAAGGGAGTGGTATGGTCGCATTGGCTTTTCGACGACATCAAAATGCGTGCGCCGGGTGATATTGACCTTTTTGTAGCCAGAGAGCACCTCACTCCTCTTATGGAAGCGCTTAAAGGAAACGATTATAGCATCCTGCCTTTCCACAAGGCGCTCCTCAGCTCCCGTGAACCGATTGTATCAGACTTTCTCGATTCGGATTATCATATCCCGCTTAAAAGCACGGATGTATCCGGCTATAAAAAGTCGGTCGTTGAACTGCATTGGAGCATTGCCTACCCACGTCTGTGCTTTGACTTCGGTCCGGCAGATTTTAGCCCTTACACCGTTCAAATGGAGTTTTTGAACCATCAGATTCCTGTTCTCTCCAATGAATACCAATTCCTGATGATGATTGTCAACCATGGAGGAAAGGAAGACTGGAACCGGCTAAAATACGTGGCAGACCTGAAAGCTTATATGGATCGCTACGGCCCGCAAACCGACTGGGCGCTGGTAGACAGGATCGCCGGGGAAAAAGGGATCAGGAAGCTGCTTAGCCGCAGTCTGGGCATTCTGCGGGAACTGGGATATGACTGGAAACCGGAATTCCCGGCAGCAGGTCAGAATGTAAATACTGGAGATTTACGGGATACCTGGTATCGCCTCCCGCCTCTTCCCGACAATGCTTCGTGGACGTACTTCAGGCAATCTGTTACGACAAGGGACTTTTCTTACAAATTCAAAATACTGAAAGAGCATATCCGCTTTCTTACTAGCTTCCGGCTGCACAGGCAGAAGCTGAAATGGTACAGGGAGCATCCGGCATAACCGGCTTCCTTCTCAGTCATTACTCTCTATTAGTGTAAACAGGTCTCCCAGCGACCCGACAGCCCTGATCTCCAGTCCTTGTGCGTTCTTTTCTACTCCATCCTTCAGGTTGTACCTGGACAGGTATATCCTTTTGAAACCCAGCTTCGCCGCTTCGTTGATCCTGGCTTCTATCCTGTTGACGGCCCTGATCTCTCCGCCAAGGCCTACCTCCCCCACGAAGCAGGTATCCATAGGTATGGGAATATCTTCGTAAGACGAGTACAATGAAACAGCCACTGCCAGATCTATAGCCGGGTCTTCTACGCGCATCCCGCCGGCCACGTTCAGAAATACGTCCTGCACAGCAAATTTATAGCCGCATCTTTTTTCAAGCACTGCCAGGAGCATCTGAAGCCTCCTCGTATCGTACCCGTTGCTGGTCCTTTGGGGCGTTCCGTAGGTTGCTACACTTACCAGCGACTGGATCTCAATTTTCAAAGGCCTGTTCCCTTCCAGCATCGACCCGATCACCACACCGCTCACCGGCCCTTCGCGCTGGGGTATGAGTAATTCGGAAGGATTGTTGACCTGCCGCAGCCCTGAAGACTGCATCTCGTAAATACCCAGCTCGGAAGTATTACCGAACCGGTTCTTACTGGTCCTCAGTATCCTGTAGGTCGTATGCCGGTCTCCTTCAAACTGGATCACCGTATCAACCATATGCTCGAGCGTCTTCGGACCGGCGATGGAGCCGTCTTTTGTAATATGTCCTATCAGGAAAACCGGGATACCCGTCTCTTTTGCATATTTCATCAGCTCCGATGCCGATTGGCGTACCTGCGCTATGCTGCCCGGCGATGATTCCAGCAACGGCGACTGGAGCGTCTGCACAGAATCCACGATCATCAGATGGGGCTGCAGATCTTCCGAATGCCTGAAAATACTGTCGGTAAATGTCTCGGCCAATACAAAACAGTTTTCACCTGTTCCAGCCATCCTTTCCGCCCTGAGCTTGATCTGGCTTTCCGATTCTTCGCCTGAGACATAGAGTACCCGGTGATTTTTCAGGGCCATCGCTACCTGCAGCATCAGCGTAGATTTACCTATTCCCGGCTCTCCACCGATCAGGATCAGCGACCCGGGCACGATTCCACCACCCAAAACCCTGTCAAGCTCCAGGTCGCCGGTAACCAGCCGGGGTTCTTTTTCATATATGATAGCGGGGATCGGCTTAGGTTTCCCGGAAACAGCTACAGATTTCCACACCTTTCTCGTTCTCTCTTCTCTCGGCTCGGAAATCTCCTCCACCAGCGAATTCCACGCATGACAGGAAGGACACCTGCCGAGCCATTTGGCCGAACTATGCCCGCATTCCTGGCACACAAATACCGTTTTTTGTTTTGACATTTTAAGCGATTATTTTGCGACGCCCGCCGGCGGCAGCAATTCGCATACATCCGGCCCAACTGCTGGCATGATTATTTCGCAAGTTAATCAACCGGAAGAAAGTCCGGAGGATTTTAAAAAAAATTGATCCGGTTATGTATTTGCAACCGGTCAGATCGTTATTCATCCGGCTGCCGCTACCGGAGATCGGCTGCCGGAAACACAACATTCTCTTTTCCATGAAAAAGAACTTCATCGTTGCTTTCATTTTTGCCCTGGCTTTGGCGGTAAATGCAGCAAACGCACAGGGTAAAAAATTTACTATGGGGATTAAGGGCGGTGTTAATCTTTCCCAGTTGTCGATGGGGAATTTTCTCACAACCCGCTACGACGCCCAGGGGAACCCCTACCTGAACTACAACGGACAGGTAGTGAGGGACAACCTGCAGGAAAGCTTCGACAGCAAGACCGGCTGGTCGGGCGGGGTATACATGCGCTTCGGATCAGGTTTTTATGTCCAGCCGGAATTTCTCGTTTCTACCAAAGGAGGGCGCTTCGACATACAACGCAACGACGGCGATACGCCAATAGTAAAACAGATAGACTATAAATTCAGCAGTATAGACGTACCGGTGCTGTTCGGGCTGAAAGGCGGCCCTTTCCGGGTAAATGCAGGCCCCGTTGCCTCTTTCAGGATAGGCGACAACCAGAATATCCGCGACGCTATCAGGTATTACACGACAGCTCCGCAAGCCATGTCAGAGGCGATCTTCGGCTATCAGGTGGGCGCCGGGCTCGATATTTTCGGCGTGAGCATCGACGTCAGGCGTGAAGGTACCATCTCTAACCTTAATTCCTTCCAGATTAACACAGGGGACAACCCGACAACAGTTAAGCAAAAGCTGAAATCCTGGCAGATAACACTAGGGTTTCGCCTGATCTAAAGCTATGCCGGCCGAGCGCAACGACATCCTGAAGCTTGTAGAATGTCCCAGAGACGCATGGCAGGGTCTGCATACCTTTATCCCTACCGAAACAAAAGCAAATTACATCCAGGCATTGCTGGAAGTGGGTTTCGACACCATAGATATGGGCAGCTTTGTATCTCCCCGCGCTGTGCCGCAGGTCAGTGATACAGGCAGGCTGCTGGAAATGATCAGCGTTGGCCAAAGCGCTTCAAAATTGCTTGTCATCGTAGCCAATGCCGCGGGAGCCGAAGCCGCCTGCCGTGAGGAGAAGGTAACTTACCTGGGATATCCCTTTTCGATATCCGAAACTTTCCAGGTCAGGAATGCCAACTGTACGATCCTCCAGTCGCTGGAGAGGGTAAAAGCCATCCAAAAATTATGTACTGACTCCGGGAAGGAGCTCGTCATCTACATCTCGATGGCCTTCGGCAACCCGTACGGCGACACCTGGCATCCTGGTATGGCCAGCGCCTGGATAGAGAGGCTGAGCGACCTGGGTATCCGGATTTTCTCCCTGGCCGATACGGTGGGGTTCGCCGGCACCTCCGATATCACTTCCGTATTCAGCCATCTGAAGGCTACCGGCAACGCCCAGATTGAGACAGGCGCCCATTTTCATTCTACTCCCAACCGGTGGCGCGAAAAGGTTGCCGCTGCATACGACAGCGGATGCAGGCGCTTCGACGGGACTGTGTTCGGTTTCGGTGGTTGCCCGTTTGCGCAGGACGACCTCGTCGGCAACCTGGCAACAGAAAGCCTGCTGACTTTTGCAGAGGAAAAAGGGACTACCAGTACAATCGATAAGAAGGCCCTGATGAGGGCAGGACAGATATTCAGGGAAACGATAGCCCAAACCTACCGCTTATGAACCAGCCTTTCTACACTCCTGAGCAGCTCCGGACGCTACCCCACATAGGATTAAAATACCTGAAAACGAGTCAAAGCGGGCACATCTTCGTCATTACCCTCAACAGGCCTGAAAAGCGAAATGCTTTTCACGGGCCAATGGCAGAAGAAATAGCATTCGCCCTCGGGTATGCCAACCAGGAAGACACGATACGTTGCGTAGTGATCAGAGCCGAAGGGCCCGTGTTTTGCGCCGGAGCAGACCTCATATCCTTCCTGAATGAAGACCGGGAAGATATTCCTGTTTCTCCTCCCGCTCCGCTTCGCCCGGTCAATCTCGGAGAAGCATTTGCTATGTTAAACAAGCCTTCCATAGCCCAGATCGAAGGCCCTGTCTATGCCGGCGGCTTCCTGATACTGGCCGGCGTCACATTCGCTTATGCAGTTCCTGAGGCCGTGTTCTCATTGCCGGAAGTCAAACGAGGGCTGTGGCCCATGCAGGTGATGGCTTCTTTGAAAACCATATTACCCATCCGGAAAATCCTCGAAATGTGCATAACAGCCAGAACCTATACGGCGGGAGAGGCGATGGCTATGGGACTGATCAGCAGCATCGTCTTAAAGGAAATGATTGAAAAGGAAGTAACGGACCTGGCCCGAGAAATATCAGGAAATGCGCCGTTGGCTATTTCAAAAGGCATCGAAGCGTTCCGATCGCTTTCCGGGCAGCCGTCAGGCCCGGATTACCGGGCACTCCGGGAAAAACTGGAATTCCTTCTGCAATCGGAAGATGCCGCAGAAGGAATTGTCGCCTTCAAAGAAAAAAGGGATCCTGTCTGGAAAAACCGCTGATGCCTCTACAGGCGGAGCAGTTTAACTCACCAGCTCCATTTCCTCCCCGAAGCGGTTATGAAATTTAAATTCCGTAATACCGATAGAGCTGTCAGGGATAAGCGTTACCCAGGTTTTATACTTCAGGAACCACTTTACCTGCCTGGAAATAATCCCTTTGGTAAAGTAAGCGTATAAATAGGGATGTAAAACTATGCTGATCGCCCTTTCGTTCTGCTTGGTAAGTATATAATCGAGATGACTTTCAATGGAATCGGTGACCAGGATGCTAGCCTGGATATTGCCGGTGCCGTTACACGTAGGACAGGTCTCTCTTGTGACAACATTCAGCTCCGGCCGTACCCGTTGCCTGGTGATCTGCATGAGGCCGAATTTGGACAAAGGAAGGATCGTATATTTGGAGCGCTCTGTCCTCATCACTTCGCGCATCATTTCATATACTGTTTTCCGGTTATCGGCCTTCTTCATATCGATGAAGTCGACAACGATAATACCGCCCATATCCCTCAGCCTCAGCTGGCGGGCTATCTCTTTAGCCGCCTCTATGTTCACACTGAGAGCGGTAGCTTCCTGGTCTTCTTCCGAATTGGATTTATTCCCGCTGTTGACATCGATTACATGAAGGGCTTCGGTGTGTTCGATGATCAGGTAACCTCCGCCGGGCAGGCTTACAGAACGTCCAAAAAGTGATTTTATCTGCTTTTCGAGCCCAAACTGCTCAAAAATCTTCGTTTTCCCCGAATAGAACTTTATGATATTCTCCTTATCGGGAGCTATTGTACGGATAAACGATTTAGTGTCTTCGTAAACCTCTTTCGAATCTACCGTGATGCTGTCAAAAGACTCGTTCAGCATATCCCGCAGAATGGAAGAGGTACGGTTCATTTCACCGATGATGCGCTCTCTTGGACGGGCTTCCCTCAGGAGCTTCATCCCGTTCTCCCATTTTTCAAGACAATTCTGCAGGTCCCTGTTCAATTCTTCCACATCCCTTCCCTGCGCGACCGTACGTACAATAACGCCGAAATTAGGGGGCTTTATGGAAGACATCAGGCGTTGGAGCCTCTGGCGTTCCTGGCGATCGGTAATTTTCTTGGAAAGATTGACCGATTCACCGAACGGCACTAAAACGATATATCGACCGGCGATGGAAATATCGCAGGACAACCGCGGTCCTTTGGTTGAGATGGGCTCCTTGACGATCTGTACCAGAATGGGCTGGCCTTTTGTCAATACCTTGTCTATCTTCCCCTGCTTATCAATATCCGCCTCGATCTTTACATCTTTGAGGCTCCCGGTGTTAGCACGCTTGGCTATGACATCTTTCGTATATTGATTCAACGAATTGATCTTGGGTCCCAGATCCAGGTAATGCAAAAAAGCATCCTTTTCGTAGCCTACGTCTACGAAAGCGGCATTTAACCCCGCAACCAGCTTTTTTACGGTACCCAGGTAAATATCCCCGACGGTAAAACTCTGGTTGGACGATTCTACATGATATTCAAGAAGCCTCTTATTCTGCAAAAGGGCGATACGCTCTCCCTTTTCAGTAGAGTTGATTACTAGTTCGTTACTCAATGCTAGCCAAGTACATGATGTTGTTAGAAGAATATACAGGCTAATATCAGGCATAATACGAAAATCCTCCTAACCTGTCAGAACAGGGCAGGCGGACTTCCTATGACTGATAAAAGTAACACAAGAAGAAAATTACTTCTTCTTATGTCTGTTTTTTCTAAGGCGTTTTTTCCTCTTGTGCGTAGCAATTTTGTGACGTTTCCTTTTTTTACCGCAAGGCATAATTTAAATACGTTTAATTTATTTATAATTCAATTTCTGTTACTCTCTCTTCATTCATCTGCAACGGGAAACAGCCCTTTACAATCTATCTTCCAGCTCAGCTATTGCCTTCTGGATCATCGGGTCCTTTTCCTTCTCCTTTACTTCTTCAAGTAATTTCCTGGCCTCATCCTGCTTCCCGGTTTCCAGGAGGCTTAATGCCAGGTAGAATTTCGCCTTTATATTGCCCGGATTGTTGGTGACTATCTGGCTGAACCGCTGCACCGCCCTTCCATACTGATTCGACCGCATCGAAAGCACTCCCATATTGAACAGGGCAATCTCATTTGTCGGGTCCTCATCAAGGATTTCCCTGAGCATCATGATCCCCTGCATAGGGTTGTCGGTATTCACGTAGGTCATCGCCATATTGGCTTTGGCCAGTGTATAGTTCGGGTTCAAGTCCAGCGCCTTCTGGTAAAATTCACGGGTTTTAGCACCCAGCGGACCCGACTTATCACCCCCGACGGCAAATGTATAAGCTTCGTAATACCTGTCGCCGGCCCTTAAATAATTAGGGGCAGTAGGCTGTAGTTCCGCCACTTTACCGGCATAAACCGCCGCGCTGTCAAACTTCTGAAACCTGAAAAAGGCATCAGAAATGGCCGCAAGCACTCCCGCATCGGGGCCTGCGGCCAAACCTTTCTTCAAATCTGCAATTTCTTTGGCCTGTTCAGGCAGCAATGGCCTGGGACCGTGCTCACTCACTGCTTCTGTCCCCGCAGTAGAAACCGATACAGAATCACTATTTTCATTAATCTTCTCCGCCGACACCTCCTTAGACTGGCTGCTTACCACCCCTTTTGGTAAGCTGTATAGCAGCCCTACCAAACCGACGGAAAGTACTACAACTAAAAGAGTGGCCTTATTCATTTAATGAAAATATATCCTCCCGGATTTTCTGAGCAACTACAAGGCGTATTTATAGCTGGGCCTTTAATTCCTCGCTTTCTTTGACCTGCTCGACAAACACTTTTGCAGGCTTGAAGCTCGGCACAAAATGCTCGTCAATAATAATTGTACTCCTCAAAGAAATGTTCCTGGCTACCTTTCTGGCCCGTTTCTTGTTGATGAAACTTCCGAAACCACGAACATAAATATTTTCACCGGCAGCAAGGGTATCTTTAACTACTGTGAAAAATGATTCAAGTGTCTGCTGTACATCAACCTTCTCAACACCGGTTTTCTCCGATATCTGAGCTATTACTTCTGCTTTAGTCACTTTATACTAACTTTTTAGATAAACTATTACTGAATACTTATTTTTAAGCGCAAAATTTGAAAACACAAAGTTACATCTTTTTCACTAAGTTAAAAAGACGAATCGCTGAACATTTTTCACCGGCCTGCAAGGAGGAGCTTCTTTCACCGGATGTATTTTTTAAAGAACACGGGTGGTTATTGATAATTTTGGACATAAACTGGTTGCGTGGTACAGGAAATACCACCGGAAGCTCCCGTGGAGAGAAACCGGCGATCCTTACAGAATATGGCTGTCGGAAGTGATCCTGCAGCAGACAAGAGTAGCCCAGGGTTATCCTTACTACGAAAAATTCATCGGGCAATATCCCGACATCCGGAGTCTTGCCGCTGCGTCTGAAAAAGAAGTGCTTCACTTGTGGCAGGGACTCGGGTACTACTCGAGAGCGCGCAATATGCACGCTACGGCAAAGATCATCTGCGATCAGTATAACGGAGAATTCCCCGGCTCTTATGGAGAGCTTATCACGCTAAAAGGAATTGGCGATTATACCGCCTCCGCCATTGCATCCTTCGCTTTCGGCGAACAGGCCGCCGTAGTCGACGGGAACGTTTTCCGCGTCCTGGCCCGGTATTACGGCATTCACGAAGACATCAACTCCCCTGCTTCCAGAAAAACCTTTAAGGAGGCCGCCCTCGCAGCCATGCCGGAGGGCCAGGCGGCATTGTTCAACCAGGCAATTATGGAATTCGGCGCGCTGCAGTGTGTTCCGGTTTCGCCGAAATGCGAGGCCTGCCCTATAAACGATTCCTGCTACGCCTACCACCATAAAATGCAGAGCGTACTACCCGTCAAGATTAAAAAACTCAAAATAAAACGCCGCCCGATCCATTACCTCGTCATCATGGCAAAAGGCAGGATCGCCATGAAAGAGCGGCAGGAAAAAGACATCTGGAAAGGGCTGTATGATTTCTATTCGGTAGAGACTGAATCTGTAGGCGACTGGAGCAGCTTCCTGCCGGAGGAGCTGCGCGGACTGAAGCCCGAACTCAGCTCCGGACCTTTTAAACATATTCTCACCCATCAGCATCTCACTATCTGCTACTGGCTCTCGGAGCTCCCTGAACTGCACAAGCTGCCTGAAGGGCTTCAATGGTATACCCCCGCACAGATTAAAGACCTGCCGAAGCCACTCCCGGTGAACATTTATCTGAAGGATTTTTTGTAACTTTATAACTGGGTACCAGATAACTTTACAACAAGCAATAATCTATATCTGATAAAATGGCCGGAGTCAACAAAGTAATACTGATAGGAAACCTGGGAGCCGATCCCGAAGTAAGACACCTGGAAAACGGATCGGTAGTGGCCAATTTCAACATCGCTACTTCAGAGACCTACACCAACAAAAGCGGCGAAAGGGTTGATCAGACCGAATGGCATCGCATTGAACTGTGGGACAGGCTGGCCCAGATTGCCGAGCAATACCTGAAAAAAGGGAACCAGGTTTATATAGAAGGACGTTTACGGACAGAAAACTGGACCGATAAAGACGGGCAGCCCAGGAGCCGGGTAAGCATCAGGGGCAACAGCATGACCCTGCTCGGGGGGCCGAACCCCTCCGCAGGATCGCAGGCAGGCGCCTCTCCGGGTGCAGAAAGGACTCCGCCTCCTTCGCGTGAAGCAGCCGTTCCCCCGGCTATCGCCTCCCAGGACGACGACGATTTACCTTTTTAAAACCTTAACTTAAATATACGTGGAAGATATACCGGACAATGAAGACAGTGAGCCCCGAACGTCGGCCCGAAAACTGATCAGTCCAATCAACATACTTACTATTAACCCGCTACTGCTCGTTATTCCGGGGTCTGCGGCCGACATCATCTCGATCGTGCTTTTATTGCTGATTGCTCTCTTTTGCTCCGCCCTGCGGGCAAGCCTGTCTGCATCGGCTGCGCTTGAAACACCCTGGGAAAAGAAAACACATGATCGCATTTCCGACCGGCGGGGACGTTTCGCCCTTCTTCTGATCCAGCATACCGGTATGCTGCTGGCCTGGCTGATCACCGCCAACCTGCTGATAAACGAGTTGGAAGACAGCCGTGCCATGCTGTATTCATTTCTCGCCGTAGTAAGCCTTTGGTTGGTAACCGATGCGGTCCTGCGGTGGTATGCAGGACAATATGCTACCAGCATCTCTGAAAAATTCCTTCCTGTCATCAATACTGTTCTTGATTTCCTCAACCCCATAGGAGGCTTTTTTCTCAGGGTTGCGGTTTTCCTCGGGATATCCAGAAAAGAGGGCCACGAAAGTGAGTCGGATGTACCCGATAAAGAAGATTCCGACGCGATAGAGGAAAAGGAGCTTCTGCTGGGAGTTGCTGCAATGGGAAAAACCACTGCCCGCGAAGCGATGGTGTCCAAATCAAATATCAGGGCGTTCAGCATAGAGCTCGATTTTCACGAGTTGATGGACCTTGTGAACAAATCGGGATATTCCAGGATACCCGTCTATCGCCACAACCTGGATAACATTGAAGGTATCCTTTATATCAAGGATCTCCTGCCGCATATTCAGCAAAACGAGCAATTTGCGTGGCAGAAGCTGATCAGGGATGCCTACCTTATTCCTGAAACGAAGCGGCTCGACAGTCTCCTGGAAGAATTCCAGAAAAGAAGGGTCCACATGGCGATAGTGATGGATGAATACGGCACTACCCGCGGGCTGATAACGCTTGAAGATATCATTGAAGAGATATTCGGCGATATCAATGACGAGCATGATGATGAAAATGAGACCCATTTCATACAGCTCGATGCCACTAATTACATTTTCGAGGGACAAGCCCTTCTCAACGATGTTATCAGGACGCTCGACCTGGATACGGACTATTTTGCGGACCTCCGCATAGAAAGCGAAACACTGGCCGGATTGATCCTGGAACTGTTTGCGCGTGTACCGCGCCACGGCGAAGAAGTCGTTTTCAGGGAGCTTACCTTCAAAATTCAGGCGGCTACCAAAAAACAGATCAGGAAAGTACGTGTGACGCTGGCGGGTTGAGGGAAGATATAAACCCTTAAGCTTGTTGCAGCCCTTGCGGACTTACAAATTTCTATACGAATGTCCTATTCCTCCGCTCCGGGGCTCTCTGTAAAAAAAATTCACTTCTCTCTTCCCTAAACTACCGTCATTTCATTTTTAGTGCTAAATTTGCCTTGCAAATAAACGACCAGATTATTTGCTATGATTTCAAGCTCAAACAAGGTGCTTTTCGAGGCGCTTACTTACGACGACGTACTTCTTCTTCCGGGCTATTCGGAAGTTCTGCCCCGCGACACCAGCACCAAAACCAGGCTTACCAGAAATATAGAGCTCAACCTCCCTTTCGTTTCGGCTGCAATGGATACCGTAACCGAATACGAGCTGGCCATAGCCATGGCACAGGAAGGCGGGATTGGGGTCATTCACAAGAATATGACGCTTGAAAAACAGGCCGAACAGGTCAGGAAAGTCAAGCGTTCGGAAAGCGGGATGATACTCGACCCGATTACACTGCCGGCAAATGCGGTACTCTCCGACGCTCACAACATCATGCGTGAGTTTAAAATAGGAGGCATTCCGGTAGTAGACGAAAACAAAACGCTGATAGGGATCCTCACCAACCGCGATCTCCGTTTCGAACGGAACGGCAGCCGCCCGGTGAAGGAAATCATGACCCGCGAAAACCTGGTCACCGCACAGGAGGGCATTACCCTCGATGAGGCGGAAGCCATTCTCCAGGAATACAAGATCGAAAAACTGCCTATCGTAGACAGCAACTACAGGCTCACGGGGCTCATTACCTACCGGGATATCATGAAAAGGAAGTCCCACCCCAACGCCTCTAAAGACGCTTACGGTAGGTTACGGGTGGGGGCGGCCCTTGGCGTCACACCCGATATGATGCAGCGTGCCGAAGCACTTATCAGAGCGGGTGTCGATGTGATCAGTCTTGACACAGCCCACGGGCATTCAAAAGGAGTGATCGACGCCGTAAAGGCTATCAAATCGGCTTTCCCCGCTATTGACCTCATAGCCGGGAACATAGCTACCGGCGAGGCAGCCCTTGCGCTCGCAGAAGCCGGTGCAGACGCCGTAAAAGTAGGCGTTGGCCCCGGAAGTATCTGTACTACCCGTATTATCGCCGGTATCGGGGTGCCCCAGCTCTCAGCGGTGATTGCCGCCGCCGAAGCGCTGAAGGGCCGCGATATCCCGGTAATTGCAGACGGCGGTATCCGGTTTTCGGGAGATGTAACAAAAGCCATTGCAGGCGGAGCCCATACGGTCATGATCGGATCGATGCTGGCGGGTACCGACGAAGCTCCGGGCGAAATAGTCATTTACGAAGGACGTAAGTTTAAAGTTTACCGCGGAATGGGATCGCTGGAAGCTATGGAAGACGGATCAAAAGACCGCTACTTCCAGGATGCGGAAGACGACATCAAAAAGCTGGTACCTGAAGGTATTGTCGGTCGTGTTCCGTTTAAAGGTAAGGTAGCCGAAATCCTGTACCAGATGAGCGGAGGTCTGAAAGCCGGGATGGGTTATTGTGGTGCCCGGGACATCACGCAATTGCAGGACGCCAAATTCATTAAAATAACAACAGCGGGCGTAAAGGAAAGCCATCCGCACGATATCATGATCCAGAAAGAAGCGCCTAACTACTCTACCCGGTAGCAGCAAAACAACCACCTATGGCAAAGCGAAAAAGTAACACTCCGGGCAAAAAAACGCATGAACTTCCGAAAGTTCATAAGGAGCTGAAAGGCTTTGATATCAAGATCAATTCATTCGGGGAGATCACTTCTACCTTCGACATGGATAAGATCAACGAGTTCCTCAACCGGAATGTGGAGGATAAAAAGCTGCGGGACCGGGAGGATATCCCCGGCCTGAAAGATCAAACCGGGACTCCGGAAGATGAGCCTCCGTTTGACATTTTTGATGACAATCTTGATGAAGAAGAATAGATCTGCGCGATCATAATATCAACTCTTTTCCTATTTATGCGATCACACGAAATTGACTACCGGATAATCGGAGACGATATACAGATTGTCGAAGTCGAACTGGACCCCCGCGAAACCGTCATAGCAGAAGCAGGAGCTATGCTGTTTATGGAAGACGGCATCCAGTTTGAAACAAAGCTGGGAGACGGCGCGGAAGCAAACCAGAGCATACTCGGGAAGGTGTTCAGCGCCGGGACCCGGCTGCTGACGGGCGAATCGCTGTTTATGACCCATTTTACCAACCTTGGCGTCGGCAAGCGTAAGGTTGCGTTTGCAGCCCCTTACCCCGGCACAATAGTTCCGGTCAACCTGGCTGATATTTACGGCAATGAATTGATTGTCCAGAAAGACGGATTTCTATGTGCCGCTTTCGGCACAAGCATGAAGATCCATTTCAACAAGAAATTTGGCTCCGGGCTTTTCGGGGGAGAAGGTTTCATCCTTCAGAAGCTGACGGGCGACGGACTGGCTTTCATCCACGCCGGAGGAGTCGTGATAGAACGCCAGCTCAACAACGAAATGCTCAGGATTGACACCGGCTGTGTGGTGGCGTTCGAACCCTCACTGAGCTTTGATATCCAGCGTTCGGGCAATCTCAAATCTATGATTTTCGGCGGAGAGGGTATGTTCCTCGCCACCATCAGGGGAACAGGAAAATGCTGGATACAATCCATGCCGATCTCCAAACTCGTCCAGAGGCTGTCAAGCCGCGGACCAAACGCAAAAAAGGAAAGCGGATCTGTACTGGGTAAGTTCGGGGAGCTTTTTGAAGACTGATCGACTCCAATTAAAGCTGATATATGTCTATCCATGCCGATTTGAGCTGCGTCATGCTGATCGATGACGATCCTGATGATAATTTTCTTCATCAGCTCGTCATACAGGACACCGGTCTCAGCCCCGAGATACTTGTTGCGGAAAGCGGAGAAAAGGCATTGAACTACTTTTCGGGAAGGCCGGGCGAAAATTTTCTGAAGCCGGATATCATCTTTCTCGATATCAACATGCCTGGCATGAGCGGCTTCGATTTCCTTGAAAAATATAAGACATTACCCCCTGAAGTAAGGTCTGGTACCAAGATAGTGATGCTTTCGACCTCGTCTCTGTCGAAAGACCAGCAGAAAGCCTCCAGTATTCTCGATCATGTGTATTACAGAACCAAGCCTCTTACCGAACAGATCCTGGAGGAAGTAGTGCTCACTTCCTGATGTAGCTGCTGTAGTATTCTGGGTGTTATTGGGTCTGAAAATACCCAACAACACCACAAAATTCAACTATCTTGGCCATCCTGATTTTCAATAACCTGTTGAAATAGAGTTTTTTGTAGAAATAATTA
>CAZLGW010000027.1:0-77101 GCA_964559125.1 uncultured Cytophagales bacterium | reverse complement strand
CCGGAAATCTAATGTACAAATAGTGGGGTTGAAAATCATATCTTCAGTCCTACAACCTCTACGGCACCAGCTGATTTTTAGCAAGAAAAGAATCGAGATAGGAGCGATACTGATACGCAGGATCGGCGGCAGTCTTTTTCACGGCCGTCACTATCGCCGGATCTCTCAGGAACTCCGGGTCTCTCTCCAGCAGGGAAAGATACGTCCTGACCTGGTTTACACTGAAATAGGGTAGCCTTTCGCTGAGCTTCCTGAGACAATCAACATGCAGGGTATCGGCAGCCTTCAGCTGGTTCAGAAAGTGCGACAGGCTATGGATGTCGAGTTGCTCAGCCATTTCCGATACCGGCACCTGGACGTCCCGCCGGTTCCAGGCGGTCGAAGGTAGTTTTTTCATGATGTACAGCCGGTCTCTCGGGACTGCCATCGGGATCGTTTCGATCATTTTCCCGGTGTAGGCATGTAGTTGCCCTCCATCCAGCTCCTTCATCAGGAATATCCGCTCATCTACTTTTTCAGAATTGATAAGCTTATCTGTCAGCCCGGGAAGCAGGTTTTTCCTGACGTCGTCCCGTATTACGGCTGCGAGCTGGCTGTGTACCAGGTGATAGATCGTATACGACGAATACACGGCCCCGTCTACCACCGCTTCCTTTACTTCCTTCGCAGTAGCTCCCGTAACGGCATCCACTACATTAGATACACGGGTGCTTTCCTTGTCAAAAAGATCGTCCTTATGCCTTCTTCTCAGGATCGATTGCTCGTCCATCAGCAGCTCATGCAGCTTTTCGTAGTCTTTTTCGTCAAATTTTAAATGATCGTTCTTGGTAAGCGGCTTCCGGGGAATGGTATCATATCCCCAGTAAGAGCCTGAAAGAGTCCAGAACATCCGGATGTCCATCAGAGCGCAGAGCGTATCGCTGCACACCGGCGTTTCGATATGGCTGACATACCCCTCGGGCGTCCTGTTTATATCGGTAAGTCTGCCGATCCGGTGTATGACGCCGAGCGTATCTTCAAACCGGATCAAAGGATCGGCCGTATACAGCTGGTAGTCCGGCCATGTCCCGTTCACTTTCAACGGATGCCGGGTACGGACGGTATCGGACGCGTCGCGGGCGCTGAGGCATAAAGACCAAAGCACGGCCAGCGAGGTCAGCAAAAGCGTCATCTGCTTAGCTCTCCTTCCCTGGCCGTTCTTCCCGCTACTCCTGCCTTTTCCCGCGAAAGACATGCTTCCGGATTTAGTTATAACCTATTTTTTGCTGCTGGATAAGGCTCATGTACTCATCCAGGCGTTTTTCGTACAATTCCCGCGGCTTAAGGCGGTACTTAAAGCATAGCGACGCGGCAAAACCGACGGCAGCGCCCATCTGGCCGGTTGTCTTCATCACCCTGGGGCCTCCCAGCCCTACATGCGAAGTGCTGAAGCAGCGCCCGGCCATAAAGAGGTTATCGATATTTTTAGAATACAGGCTGCGGTAAGGGATGTAGTATTTCCCGGTTTTATAAAACATTGCTTTCGAAAGAAAATCCGGCTTAGTCGGATCCACGAGATTCTCCTGGAAATGAACGTCTACCTCCCTGGTCTCCATCACCACCGAATCGGGGAAAGGAGTCCGGTTTTTAGCATCGTTGAATGTAAAAATATGATCGCCGAGCAACCGCCTGGATTCTCTCTTCCCTACCAGGTATGATACCCATTCGAGACGCTGTCTTTCTGTCTTCGGCTGTTTTTTATAGTTCGCAAATGAACCGTATATCGCCCTCAGCATGTGGTCTCTTATCGCCTCCGCATCGTCGATCTGGTGCATGTCGGTGTTAGAATATTCCCACTGCCACTCTCCCTGGTTGGCAGCGTAGTCACCTACCACATCCCTGGTCCAGGGAAGGTCGGGGAACTGATGATGCTTGTCGTCGGAATAAGATCTCCAGAGAACGGAAGACCCCATTACCGCATTGTCTTCCACTTCAGGGCTCCACAGCTCGCCGAACTCGTCCCAGTTCTCGTTGAATTTACTGGCGGCCTCGCGCCCGTACATAAACTCGGCGCCCGCCCAGAAGCCGATCCAGCCATCGCCGGTACAATCAGCAAAATAAGGCGCGGTAAAACGTATCCTCTCGCCCGTATGCGTATTGCCGGCGTCTACCGACTGGACTTTATTGTTTACAGCCTCTGCATCGTATGCCCTCCAGTTAAGGAAAACCTCGATATTATCGTACCTGGCTATGTTGCGGTGCCGTTTCTGGTCTTCGGCATAGGCTTCCGGCGACCCATTGGGGTAATGCTTGGTATCGAGCATTCTCAGGATCCGCTCGAAATGCCCGTAAATACCCAGTGTATGCACCCGTATTTCACTGCTTGCATTACCGCCCAATACCGGGCGATCGTGGATCAGGGCTACCCGCAACCCCTGTTCGGCGGCAGCTATAGCGCTGGCACAACCGGCAATACCACCCCCTACCACTACATAATCAAATTTCATTGTCCTTTCGGGCTTTGCAGGCTTTTGCGTAACCTTCAGCCGCCACCCGGCCAGCTCAGCCAGCTCCGAAGGCGGCGCCTGCTGCTGCCTGCTGAAATAAATAGCGTCACAGCGCCCGTCAAACCCGGTCAGGTCTACCAGCTCCAGCTTGTTATTCCCTTTCTGGACTGTCGCTTCGCCACCGTATTCCCAACCCCACATAGGCTCTTTCCCAAATTCTGTAACCAGTAGCTGGTTCGCCACCTTCAGCTTGAAACGCCCCGGGGGAGTCCAGTTACCCGGAACCCAGTTTTTAGTCCGTACCCATACATGGTACTTTCCTCCTTCTTTGAAATTCACCGTGGCGACGGCATTTTCAACCGGTTCTCCCAGGCCATGCGCCAGCAAATAAGGAGATCCCATCTGTTCGACAAACTGGGGATCCACTACCCATCCGCCTTTTTCCTGGAAGCTCTCGGCTTCTATCAGGAGAGATTGTGCAAAGGCGCCTGTTATGGATAATGCGAAAAATAGAGAGAACAAATACCTCATTTCAAATGACTTAATCTTAGAAAAAAACTATAAAAGAAATATATAAAGGTTTCCTCCGGTTGAAACCGGAGGAAATTCACCGGGGGCAATTCAGGCGTTATAGCACCGTATTTCGAAAATCCTTGCGAATTTATCCCCGTGTGTCTTCGTAACGGTTATTTTCACAGTGTCGACCTTCACCGCGTTGAATGCTACGGACAGCTTGCGGTAGTAGTTATTTGCCACAAAATCCGAATATACTACTTTCCCGTTAAGAATCCCCTCTATTTTAAAATCTGACACCGTTTCGGGCTGTACACCGCGGACCTGGTTTTCCATCACGACCTTCTGGCCGGAAATCCTGAGGAAACGATTGAGACCGGTATCGAAGGTAAATTCCACCCGGCCAACAGTCACCGGCGAATTCCATTTCAGGCTGATCCATGGCTCCCTACCGGCTTCCGCACTTGCCCGCCACTGATGCGACTTCCCGTCTTTGATATCCCTGTTGATCCCGTCAATCACACTGGCGGCCCTATGCTCAGGCTCCTCGGCGGAGGCGGTAACAGCGGCCTTCCGGGCCAAGTCGTTACTGTCATTGTTCACCACGTTAAGGATAGACTGATCCTGCCTTAGCAAAGTCTGGCGGAGCTGTGCGATATCGGGAGCCGAATTGACGATCTGTCTTCCGGTCATGTTCTTAGCAACCGCATGCTGCATCGCCGCTCCGACTGCCTGTCCCAGAGTCGCGCAGGTTGCCATTACCCTTGTCGAAGACAATGCTACGTGCGAAACGCTTATGTTTCTTCCGGCCATCCACAAGTTGTCAAAATCCTTGCTGTACAAAGCCCTCAACGGAATCGGATAAGGACCTTTAAGCGGAACCTGCCGTGCAGGCTTAAGCGAAGTATCATCCATCCCGGCAGGTGGATGATCATCCAGCGACCACCCTCCATACGCCACCCCATCGGCATATTCCTGCGGAATCTGTATGTCCCTCTGCGTCATGATCAGGTCGCCCACGATCCTGCGGCTTTCCCTTTTTCCCTGGATCATCCCCACCCAGGTAAGTGCCCAGGTTTCCGACTCAGGATGATTCCCCGAATTTTTGATATAATCCCAAACTCCGAACAGAATAGCCAATAATTCTTTATGCAGCTTCTGTCCGTCGCCTACAGCGTCATATTCACCACCCAACTCTATCCACCAATAGCCGTATTCAAATGAGCTGACCCCTCTGTGGCGAAAATCTTCGTATTGGAATTTCCTCGCCCATTTGGGAGCTGTAAACGGCATCGGCTTTTTAAAATTATCGGCCATGAAAAGAAGGCTGTTTCCCATTCCTTTCTCATCTGCTTCCGGGAAAGCCAATGATTCATTCCATTTGCTTTCCGCCTCCCTTCCCCGCATGCTTTCGGCCCCTACCAGCGCAGCCAGCGTACCGTCGCCGGTACAATCGGCAAAATGCTTTGCTGTAATTTCATAGATTTCTTCTGTGGGTGAGCAGAGAGCTGTGATTGTCCGGACCTTCCTGCCGGTGGCTTTGGCATCGAAAAGGGCTGTATCGAGCAGCAGGGTAATATTCGGCTCGTTTATCACCTTATCATACATCACAAAATCGAACATCGGGTAGGCATTCTGCTGGTTGAGCACCGCGTCGTCCAGCATGATTTCCTCCAGTATGCCCGTCTCCCGCCAAACCTGCTGGAGTGCGCTGGACCCGGAAATATGCATCCTGATCTCGCTGCTTGCATTCCCGCCCAGTCTCGAGCGATTCTGGATCAAGACAACCTTAGCGCCGTTGCGAGCTGCTGCCAGGGCGGCGCAAATCCCGGACATACCGCCGCCGGCTACGACTATATCGGTATTGATTATCCTCTTTTTATAGATATCCAGGCCTTTTACCGGGGCGTTCATCACTTTTTCAACCGGTACTGCGGTTTCTTCAAAAGGATCTATAAAAAAAGCGCCGGATGAAAGCCCTATGGCCTTCAGAAAATTCCGTCTGTTCTCCTTCATACTTATCTGGTTAATTCCTGTTTAGTAAAACCAATAGCTTTCTATCTAAACCATCCATCTTTTCTTTTTTACTCTCAAGAAAATGAATGAGTTTCCCTGCCGTATCATTTCTCATACACCTGGAGCTCTGCTCAAACAGCTTGTAAATATCCACCTTTTGAGCCTCCCTTACCGATCCTGCTTTCTTCACCCACTCGTCAGCGATATCCGCATCACACTCCTGCCGGATAAAATACTGTATAAGGGCGCTCTGAACCGGGAAATCATAGTCTTCAAACCGTTTTACCATCTCCAGGGCGTTGTGCTTTATCGTACCGCTTGCCGGCAGCTTCCGGATCGCCTTTATCGCGATAAACCTATTCTTACCACCGGCCAGCGCAACCAGGTCGGGTGCAAATACCTCGCTGTCGGCCGGCCTGATCCCGTCGAGGATATAATCCTGGTAATCCGTCAGACCCGACATCAGCATTTTCCTCTTCAGCCTGGTATTCAGCAGTCCCACGGTATTCCGGCGGATACGGTCGGCGATCTCCCCGTTTATAAGATGCCAGAGCGTGTAGCACGTATAAATGGCGCCGGGGACGAGCTTATCCGAAAAAGTGGAGCTCGTTGCCGCCGTAAGGCCATCTATTTCGGCAGAATATACCTTCACGGTCGTATCGACAAGGTCTTCCATCAGGTAATCCCGCAACATCGACTCCCTGTCGGACAGTATTTTCTTCAGTTGCTCGTGATCTTTCTCCTCAAACGGTTCATGATCAAACTTGGTGATCTCCTTGCCTGGCACCTCCCGATAGTTGCGGAAATTCCCGATCAGGTCCCACTCCAGCCTGATTTCGATCGGGTTACAGAGATTTTCCAGGCAAATCGGTGTTTTCAGATCGCAGTAATAGTAGTCAGGAAGGCTGTCTTTAGCCTGCGCCAGGTAGATGTGCGCGTCGACTCCCCTGTCGGTATGGTAGGTAAAGACGAGTTGGTCTTCCTGATGAGCCGGATTACCGACTCCAACGAGCAAACGAAAAAACAAGATCACTCCCAGCATGATGTTCGCCTTAATGGTTATACCTGGAAAACATCATGTAAGTTCTGCATTTTTATTAATTTTCCCCACCGGAGAGGTATCTGTAAATAGCCTTTGCCACTACTTTGCCAAATAATCTGGAGTTGCTTTGGGTCACCCTGTCACCCGACGCCATAGAATAGGGGTATTCCAATGTACTCGCTATTTTTATTCCCTTCAGATGCCTGGCCCATTGTCTGAAACTGTCTCCCTTAGAGGTGTTGGCGGTAACATTCCAGGATGTCCCGAAAGGAAGATTATCAACTGTCCTGAATTTTAGGCCCCGCGACTCCGAAGATTCTTTTTCCAGGATGTTGGATAGCCGGATCTCTTCCTTCCAGATTAAGCTGTCTGAACTCCCTACAAAGTGAATCCGTTCGTGTTCAGCACCCGCGATAAACGGACAATGTAAGTCCAGCGCCATTGTCATCTGACCTCCCGACCATACAGGGACGAATGATCTGAGCGCGCGGGTACTTTCATAGATACTTTCTCCGGAGTAGTCCCTGTTATGATCCCTCCCTCGCCTGTTTTTTCCCTGATCACCATTTTCCACTCCGTCTTTGTCTATAAACGGCACAACCATTACTTCCGTATTTTCCATTATCCATTTCCCGACCTCGCCATCATCAAGAAACTCTTCGATCATTCCTTCCAAAACATAACTTGCCATCATTTCACATGCGTGATGCCGGGCGGTTATTAACAACTTATACTTCGGCTTCCCGTGTAAATTCCCGATATGTAATTTTTCGATTAAACGATCCCCTTTTGTCCTGGTCAGTGCATTCACCTCGAGTCGGGGATTGCCTTTGTACTTTTCGAGAAACTTATCCAGATTAGCCTGTGTATAAGGCATTCCCATACTAAACTGCACCTCGTCGGCATGCTCAGGAAATTTAAATGTGAAAGCATTCCTGGAAAAAGTTCCTCCGGTTGACCAATCCCAGGTAACTCCCTTATCCATACTTACGGCTACTCCTCCCGCACTTATGGTCTGCATCACCGGCAATTGTTTCCAGGGATGGGTAAACCGGAAAGAAATATTCCTTCCGGCTGCCCCTTTTACCCTGAAATACCAATAGAACCAATTACCCTCTGTTTCTCTCAGATCCTGCGTAATCCACACCGTATCGCCGGCAATCCTTTCTACTATAATATTTCCTCCCGGAAGTTCCGCATCGATCTGAAGGTCTTTACTTTCATTTCTTTGCGCCTGGCTACGAAACGTCGTCAATAAAGTTCCGGAAACAAAGCCGGCGACAACAAAAAACCTGATTTTTTTCAGCATAGTTATCCCTGTTTTGATTCTATCGTATCTAAAAGCTTTTACCATCCCTCATTCTGGGTCAGCTTTGAATTTGCATTAATTTCCTCCAAAGGTATCGGGAAAAACTTATGCCTGGGCTGCGGATTTCTGACAGGATAGATGTTATTCGTCGCTTTGGGTATTACTTCCAAAAACTTCCCGGTTCTTGTCAGATCATACCAACGGTCTCCTTCTCCAAAAAACTCCCAGGATCTCTCCTGCAAGACAGCATCTATAAATTCCTCCCTGTTCAAACCGGCCTGTAAATCCGCAAGACCCGCCCTGTTCCTGATCTTGTTAATATACCCATACGCAACCGGAGTTACCCCATTTGCCCTCGCCTCAGCCTCAGCAGCGATCAGGTACATATCGGCCAACCGCAGAATCGGCATATTGGTTGACCCAATCCCACCAATCGAATTTGGATGCCGATACTTCTTTAATAAAACCGCTTCGGGAGTAGCAGGATCTATGTCTTTCTGGTGGACGATATGACCTTGCCTGTGCACGTAATTCGTATCCATAAGCGCTCTTCTCCGGTCTTTAGGATCGAACGAGTCGAAAAAAGACTGGTACATATAGGCCGATCCCCATGTTGTACTCAGGTAATAAAGCCCGGAGCTGCTTCGTGGTCCGAACAGGCTATGGATTTGGCTCCCAACCTGGGGGATGGATGTTTCGCACTCAAAGGCCCACATATTCTCCTGACGAGCAAGATCCTCCTTTTCTACTTCATAAAGATCGACCACATCATCCATCAACTGGTACCGATTTGATTCAATCACCTGCTTTGCCTTTTCCAGAGATGTTCCCCAATCTTCGGAGTATAAAGCTGCCTTCGCATAAAGTCCGATCGCTACTTCTTTTGAAGGACTCCCCTTCCGAAGACTCCCGCTATAGGAAGGCAATCTTTTTATTGCCTCATCCAGGTCTGAAAATATTTGCTTGTATACTTCCAATCTGGGTGATTTTGCTACGTACGCAGCTACCTGATCAGAACTTGCACTTGTTTTAACAATAACATCTCCAAAATTCCTGGTAAGCATCCAATGGAAGAATGCTCTGAGAAAGTAAGCCTCACCGACAATTTCTTCTCTCCGGGTTTCACTCATGGTTGCATACGGCACCTTTTCAATTACCCAGTTAATCCTTTCAATTCCGGCATAGCACGACCGCCAGATCGCCTGAGGAGACTCAAATTCACGTCCTGCACTTCTCTGTGTTGTATAATTAGGATCATAATTAAACAGTGCGTAGACATCCCTGCCCACAACCGGGCGAGCGTAACTTTGGTCAGCACTAAAATCAGAAGCTCCGGTACCGGCAGTATTATAGAGATCCGCCAGTGAGCCGTAGGCTGAAGCCAGTCCGGCCTCAGCGTCACTCGCTGTTCTGTAGAAGCTTTCCGTAAAAAGAGACGAATAGGTAGTCTCTTCTAAATCGCATGACACAAAGACAAGCGAGATAAAAAAAAGTCGGAATATTTGTATTTTTTCCATGATCTTTTTCATTAAAAGCTAACCTGAATTCCCATCAAATATGATTTCGAGTTTGGATAAACCAGATTGTCGACCCCTATCAGAGTGTTCGATCCTCCGTATGAGTTAACCTCAGGATCATAACCGGAGTACTTGGTAAAAGTGAGCAGGTTGTTCCCACTAACATAAAGTCTCAGGCTCGAAATTCCGGCCAGATCATTAAATGTGTAGCCAAGATTAATATTTTTCAGCCTTACGAACGACCCATTCTCGAGAAACCGGTCTGAAGCTGGTAGCCTGCCTCCCTGTGAACCGTTCTGGTATTCATTGCTAGGGTTTGTCGGTGACCATCGATTTACCATACCGGCAAATACATTTCTTGACCCAAGAGGATTTTCGAATGTAAACCTGCTCAGGTTGTATACGTCATTCCCGAGAACACCTGAGAAGAACACACTCAAATCAATTTTTTTATAGGACATATTAGAAGTGAATCCGAAAATAAAATCTGGGTTAGGGTTCCCTACTATCTTCTGATCTTCGGCGGTAATGCTACCGTCGTTGTTCAAATCTTTCAGCTTAGTTGCCCCGACCCGGCTTGTTTGTCCGGGCAGTACTTCCTCTCCTAATTGATAGATACCGTCGAAAACATAGGTTCTGAATACACCGATAGGCTGCCCGACTTTCAAAATGCTAAATTCCGTCGTGACAAATTCATCTTCATCTCCCTCTAAGGCTAGGAGTTTGTTCCGGTTAACTGACAGATTCCCGCCAACATCCCACCGGAAACCAGAATTAGATACGTTGTAGTTTACTCCAATCTCAATTCCTTTATTTCTCAGAACAGCAAAGTTCCCTGTGTAAGAGCCATATCCTGAAGACAAGGGCAAATCCCGGGCAAATAACAGATCTTCTGTCTTCTTGGTATATGCATCCACAACCACATTCAGTCGATCATTCAGGAAACCTATATCAAGTCCGATGTTAGTTTGCTTCGACCGCTCCCATCTCAGATCCGTGTTGGCAATACCCGTCGGACTTATGCCGGTTACGTATTGATGATTAAAATAGTATGCTCCTCTTTGACCTGACAGGGAAAGGGACTGATAAGGGCCAATAGCAGCTGCATTTCCGGTTATTCCATAGCTTGCTCTTAGCTTCAAATCACTAAATACGGTCTGATCAACCATAAAGTCTTCTCCGATAACTCGCCACGCACCTGAAATCGCGGGAAAGAAACCGTACTTGTTATTTTTGCCGAACTTCGATGCCCCGTCATATCTGGCTGTAGCATCAAGGAAATATTTTCCGTCGAACCCATAGTTAACCCTTCCCATGAAGGATACGAGATCTTCTCTTGTCCGGTTACTTGAAACTGTCCTAGTAACGGCCAATCCAAGAGCTTCATTGGTAGTTTGATCGTTGGGAAACCCTGTTGCATTGATAGAGTTTGTGGCATACGCTATACTCTGGATAGCATACACTCCTGTAAATTTCAGCGAGTTTCTCCCGAAGTCTTTATAGTAGGTCAGGATACTCTCGTGCAGCAGCGACCTGTTGTTTTCATTGGTTTTGCGTGCGGTACCTGAATTGGAATTGACCATACTTTCCGGAATAATATAAATCGGAGAGTAGTAGTCGTTAAGGGAGTTACTTATATCAACATTGAAAGACGCACGATAGGTCAGATCTTTGATAATCTGGCGGTCGACATAGAAATTTGAAAGGAAGCGAGTGATGCCCGTCTGATTAAATATTTCAGCTAGACCCAGTGGATTAACCACTTCTGCATATCTTCCGCCGCCCTGATCTACAAATGGAAAAATTGTTCCGTTGTCCCTATAGGCCTGCAATGTTGGAGGAGCCCCCAAAGCCGCACCAACAATGCTACTCATAGAATTCGCATTACTCAATCCGGTGACACCCGTCGGAATACCCCTATTTACCGAATGGCTACCCAGGATCGTTATACCCATCCTTGTTTTATCGTTAATTTCATGATCCAATGTGGCTCTCAGGGAATATCTCTTAAAGTTAGACTTGATGATGATACCATCCTGATCAAAATAATTGCCGGAAACTGAAAATCTCGTTTTCTTGTCTCCCCCCTGAAGTGAAAGCTGATAGCTCTGTATGGCAGCCTGCCGGTAAATGAGATCATGCCAGTTTGTTCCCTCTGTGATACTCTCGAGATCGGGGTAAGGTGGAGTAGGGAATGTTTCATTTTCGAGTTCAGCAAACTGCCTCGCATTTAAGACCCCCAGTTTTTTCGTAATTTTCTGCACCCCTACATAGCTGTCAAACTGCACTTTTGTCGGCGCATTCTTTCCTCTTTTAGTTGTGATCAGGATAACACCGTTTGCACCTCTCGATCCGTAAATCGCGGTGGCTGAAGCATCCTTTAATACTTCTACTGATTCAATATCATTGGGATTGATAGTCGAAAGCGGGCTTATCTGTGTAATGCTCCCTCCGTTTGATATCTGGATCCCATCAACTACATACAGCGGTTCTGACGAGCCGTTAATTGAGTTCGTCCCTCTTATTCTTACACTGATATTCCCACCCGGCGCAGCGCTGTTTTGTGTGATATGTACACCCGGTACACGAGCCTGAATACCCTGAGCAACATTGGTAATAGGGGTTTGCATCAGCTCCTCCGATTTAACCGACGATACCGAACCGGTGATATCCCTTTTGCTTTGCGTTCCATACCCTACCACCACAACTTCTTCCAGGCTCTTCCGGTCTTCTTTCATGACAATATCTAATCTTGTCTGGCTGTTGAAAGATATTTCCTGGGTAATATACCCGACATAGGAAAAAACCAGTATTCCTTTACTGTCCGGAACACGTAATGAAAACTCTCCTTTTTCGTCGGTCGTTGTTCCCAATAAACTTCCCTTAAGAACAATGCTGACCCCGGGTAACTCACCGTTCGTTTCATCCACTACCTTTCCTCTTACATAGATATCTGCAACAGTGGTCAGTAGCGCTCTTTCCCGCAGTTTCTCACTCAGTTCGGTCATAAACATCCCGCGATCCTCCCTGCTTTCTTCTATCGGCTTTTTCAAACTCGGCAGGATGTAGCCCTCCGGTTCTGCTTTCTTACCTGAAGGCTGTTTTTGAACAATAATAGTCTTATCATAGATGCTATAGGTTACCGGCTGATCCTTAAAAGCGGCATCAAGCACCTTCACCATATCAGCCTGCCGTAAATTAAGTGAGACCCGCTTCGTTTTTCTTATCATCTCCATATCACACACAAAAAGATATCCTGTCTGCTTTCTCACTGCCTCTAACACTTCGAGAAGAGTGGCTTCTTTTTTGTTTATCGAAACACGCTGCGCCTCAAGGCTACCGGCAGTAACATGCATAGCGGCAAGGAATAATATCAGCGTAACCAGTCTCATAAAAATGAAAACTTTTTGGATGAGATGAGGGAGCCCGTTTTCAACAGGCAACCGCATATGAATATACGTATCCCCCGGGTCATTTTTGACCTTGAATAGAAATTTCATACTTTTGATTGTTGGATTAAGGTTAAAATTCGTTTTCCTAAATGACTTCGGGACCAATCCTTCATGTCAGGTGTGTTACGAGCACACCTGATTTATTTTGTCCCCTGCGCGAAACTCAGTGTATTATTTTCTCCATCTGCATTCTGATTTAGTTTAGGTTAATTATTATTTAAATAGCTTTTACTTTTATTTTCTGTCCCTGGATCTCAAAGCGTATGCCGCCGGTGAGCTCCAGCATTTTCAGCACTTCTGCCGCATTTTCTTTCCTGGAGATGGCCCCTACAAATTCCCGCGACCGCAGGTCATCTTCAAATTCCACCTCCACCGCATACCAGCGTGCAATCTGCCTCATGATCCCTTCTATACTCCCGTTGAACTCAAACCGCCCTTCTTTCCATGCGGTTACGCTTTCTACATCTACATTCTTTATCTCTATCCTGCCTTCACTGTCTGCCCGGTTTCCGTTCCTGACACTACCGGCGCGTATATCAGCAAACCGGATCTCCGCCTGCTCTCCCGGCGACAATACCTTCGAATCATTTCCTTTTTTCACCCTCACCGAGCCTTTTACCAGGGTAGTCTGGATAACCGGGTCTTCATGATAGGACGACACGTTAAATTCTGTACCCAATACCATTATTTCCATGGACTCTCCCTGTACCTTACGGCGGGGCAGACTCACTATAAACGGCTTGTTTTTATCACTCTTCACCTCAAAAAATACCTCTCCGGTCACTTCCACTCTCCTGCTCCCGGTATCAAAAGAAGTAGGGAATTTCAACGTTGAACCTGCATTAAGCCATGCCTTCGAGCCGTCGGGGAGAACCAGTTTGTACTGTCCGCCAAGAGGGGTCGACAGGGAATTATAACCGCTTCTGGTCTCAGTTCCGTTATAGACAAGCTCGCCTTTTTCCTGGTCGTTTTCAAAGCCTGACGGAGTCCTGGTCAGCTTGTCAAGAGATTGAGTTTGCGTGGTGTCCAGGCTAAAAACGGTGCCATCCCAGAGTGTGAGCAGCGCCTTCTCGGTTGCAGGCAGCAATTGCCTGGCTGATGCTGCCGGTGAAGTGTTATCACTGCCGGTTGCCTTTCCGAACATGCTCAGCGGATTACCATTTATCGCCCAATAGACTCCCAGGAAAGCAAGAAGCGCTATGCTTGCCGCCACCGGCAGGACCCTGAAGACCTGCACCCAATTGCGCCGGGGTGGTTGGAAGTCATCCGCTGCCTCTGTGGCATAAATATCTCCGTGATCATTTACAGATGCTTCAGAACGGAAAATATTTCTCAGGATTTCTTCGGCACGTCCGTCTTCCAGCACGTCCCCAAACTGGCTTTGGCTATCGATCAGCTCTGCGATCAGGTATCTCACTTCTTCATCATACGCTCCGTCGCGGAGGAGTTCCATTAGCTCGTCGCGCTCTTCCGCCGAAGCTCTTTTCTGATAATACCTTAGCAGCAAGTACCGAAGCCTGTCGTCAATCATTTCCGTATTAAGGATTTAGAAATGTCCTGTTTTTTATAAAGACTTTTATAGTCTTCCTCTGGGGGACAAGCTCTGAAAATTTTTTTAGGAGATACAGAAGCCGGACACAGAGAGCCGCGGAGTGAATGGAGAACCACAAAGGTTCACCACAAGCCGGCCATTATTATAAGTGAGAGGGGCAGCTTCATTCCCAGCTGCGAAGAACAGTAGTTCCGGATATGCTGGAGGGCCCGGGCCAGGTGTGTTTTGACAGTTTCGGGAGAAACCTGCAGGATGGCCGCTATCTCTTCTCTCTTCAGGCCTTTATCCCTGCTTAGCTGGTATACTTCACGCTGCTGCGGCGACAAAAGGTCTATCGCCCGCCGGAGCACCAGCTCGTATTCCTTCATCATGATGGAGCTCTCCGTAGCATTTTCGGAAACAGGAAGAATACCAAGCCAGCTGCCTTCGGTGCGGTGCCGCAATGCAACCTTCTTCAAAGCCGTAAAGACATGGTTGCGGGTCATAATAAAAAGGTAGTCTTCAAAAGCCTCTATATCGCGCAGGCTTTCTCGTCTTGCCCATAATCTCATAAATACTTCCTGGACCACCTCCTCTGCCATGACCGGCGACTCGGTAAACCGCAACGCAATGGTGTACACCTTGTCCTTACAGGCGTAAAACAATTGAGAGAAGGCTTTCTGGCTACCCTCTGCCACGGCAGCTATCAAATGCGGATCCATAACCTTTCCACGAATATCCCTGTTATGTCATCCCAAAGATGCGAACTTCCCGGCTATAACTCCAATTTTGTCACAAAAAAACAATAAATATTTCTTTGAAAGAGATGAAACCACATAGAAGGTACGGAGGTATCCTGCCACCCCATGTCGTCGACGAGGAAGAATATCCCGGGAGTTTTCCATGCCCGGAATGAGGCGTATTACCGGTGAAGGCCCATGGTTGTCTCCGGTTTCCTAAGGCGCGGAAAAGCGTTTGATCTCGATTTTCTTTTCCTGTACTTTCAGTTCAAACGCCGGCGCTTCGTTGATTTTTCCGGCTTCTATTTTTACCTGTACGACCGTTTTTACCGCATAGACATTTTCCGGCATTTTGTTTTCTTCTATACTGATCTCGTAGTCCCCTTCCGGAAGGAAAAGCAGGAACTTCCCGCGGCTGTCGGTCCTCGTCCGGAAGCTGTTCCCGCTGGCTTTCCTGGCAATAACCGAATATCCTTCCAGGGAAGTATTGGCAGTTTTGGTTAGCCTGGCGTCGATATTGAAAGCGACAGATCCGCTCAGTGTACCGGTTTTCTGAAGGGGTACGGAAACCTTCAGCTGCCTATCCCGGAGGGTCAGCCCGAATTCAGGGGCGAACCATCCTTTCTGTACCGCCATACTGACTTTATAGGCTCCGTGCGGTACTTTTTTGTAGCTGACTTCTCCTTTCGGACCGGTTATAAAGACGGTTTTCCCGATTTGCAGGACTATGCCGTCCGCAGCTTCCTCTCCCTCGTCAGGCTTGCCGTTCCCGTTGAGATCGAAGAAACAGGACAACTCGATGTCGCCCGTCGTTTTCCGCGTGTTTTTCCCGGTTTGGGGAAGGGCCTGTATGACGCCGGCCTGGAAATTGACAGAGGTGCTGCTGTAAAAATAATTGTTCCCGTACCGGTAAAGCTGGGCGTTGAGAAGCAGGGCTGTTTTGGGAGTGAGGTTGTATTGCAGGTTGCCGTTGCCGATCCAGTTTTCCCCCGAGAAACTGTCTTTGAAATAGCTTAGGCCAGCCTCCGTCTGAAGCCTTCTTTTGAAGAAAAATTTCCGGGCGAGCACGTTAAGGCTGACTCTATAAGGGTCGTCGCGGTCGCTGTACCAGTTGTTGATGGCTTCTACCAGCGAAAAGTTCCCGTGCTGAAGGGTAGCATTGAGATTAACCCAGCCGTAGGTGTAAGTTACGTTAGCTTTTGCATGCCATGTTTTTTCGCTGGTAAAGGGCGATGAGACCAGGCCGGCCTCGGTAGAGAGATAGGTGTTATGCCTGGCGTTCCGGCTGTGCCAGCTCAGCGTTCCGTTAAGCCGGTAGGAAGCCATTTCCCTGTTTTGCCTCTCACTCTCATAAAAAGCGTAGAGCCCTTCTTCGTATTCGTATCTCGGGGAGAACGAAAGGTGTGCGAAGCTGGATAGGGGAAATGATACTCCCGTTTCGGTCCGGGAAATCAGGAAATAGCTGTTGAAGGCAGCAAGGGGGTTCAAGGATCTGGGGGCATATTCATAGAGGTTGAACCCGGCCCACAGGTTGGCCCGGTTTATTTTGCGCGCAGCGCGCTGGTTAAGCTGCAGGGCGCCGCGCCTCAGCCCGGGATAGTAGGCCGTGCTGTAATAGCTGATGCTGCTGAAGGAATATTTTTTCAGGTTGGCGGAAAACTGCAGCCCGGTAGCGAGGGACGGCTTCAGCTCACCGCCGCGGTCCCGGTCAGCAAGGGACCTGCTTATGGCAGGGCCAAAATCGAAAGATAGCCGGACATTGTCTTTTTCTGCTTTCCTGATCACGTCCAGGGAATTCATAAACAGCAGGCTTTCCGAGTTTTCATAGGGGTCCCGGTCGAAAACAGCCAGCCCGGTGTACCTGCTTCTTCCGGAGCTTCCGCGCCCCAACTGGGTTTTGATAAATCCGGTCATACCGGAAATACCCGAAGGGCGGTACTCGTCCCCGAGCAGGTTGTAAGATTTGTCCAGTATCCCGGCTTCAATCCTCCGTGCCCGCGCCGTGTCCGAATAGTAGACTTTCCCGCCGCGGCCCGTTACAAATTTCTCGAGATTCTCCACGACATTCCCCAGGAGGATCCCCCGGTTATCCTGTTCGTAATTGATCCAGGTGTTGCTTAGCAGCGGCTTGCCGGCAAGCAGCCCGGATTGATAGGCATAGGTATTGAAGTCAAGCTTGCCCCGGGCGGTACGGTAGCTTCCGTTTGCATTGAGCTGCCACGACTGATTGTCGGAAAAGGGGTTACGGGCTATCAGTATTACTTTGTTGCGCTGGATAGACCACAGATCCGGGATGACGCTCCCCTGATCGGTATAGACCTTGCTGGAGGATGCGTTTTCGATGTAGACGGCGGCGGTCCCGAATATATCGTTGTTTTCGTACATCCCTGCAACATTGATGGTAAAGCGCCCCATATCCAGCAGCGCTTTATCGGCTACGTACCCGATCGTAATGGTCGTATCGGCCGGAGCTTCCAGGTAAAGCGGAATTTCCGAAAAGCGGCGGCCCGGCGCCCCCGGCAGGGAGGAGATCAGCCGAACCTTTTCTTTTGTATTGCCGGTGTTCCGGATCAGCACCCGCACGCGTATAGAATCGCCTGCCTGGCTGATCAGCTCGTATGCGCTCAGGGCCTGGATCTGTACGTGCTTCCGGGGTAAAATCTGTACGGATGTAGACGTTTCGGTGATCGTTTTCCCGTTTTTTTCCGACAGCGAAAGCCGGATGGCTGAGCTCCCGGCGGGAGCGGACGGGGTTATCCTGAATTTGACGGGGAGGAACAGTTTGCCGGAAGCGGCCAGAGTTACGGGTATGTCCCTGATTTCATCCCGGTCACTTTCCTTTGAAGATGCGCTTATCAGGGTTATCCCCTTCGGGAGCGTCACCCGGAGATTGACGTCCAGCACCGAGTCGGAAGAGTTTTGGATAGCAACCGTAATCCCCTCTATCGAATTGTTCCGGGCGATCAGTGAGGTGTCGGCCGACATTGATACCGGCGCCTGGGCACGGGCTGTGCCGCCGGTCAGGAAAGCAATGAAAAGGAGCCCTGTCCAAAGTATTCCGGGAAATCGTTCAGAACAGAAGCGCATCAGATATCTACCGGGGAGTCAGCTGATAGATAAGCGTCGACGAGTATGAGCCCTTCCGGGCGTTGAGGAGCCGGCTGTCGTTGCCCTGGGTGCTGTAGTGGATCGTATACAGCCTGGTAGCCTGACCGCCGCTTCCCGAACTGAGAACTACCTGAGGCTCGGTAGACAGCGATGCCGCCGGGTAGGTTTCGGTATGTGCGCTGTTGCTGCCCGGAAGTAGCTGAAGCCTGATGACTGAGACGGGCAGAGCATACCCCTCCGGGTTGGTCAGTTCGGCATAAACACTTCTGACCGTTACTTCAAAGCCGGTTTCTGAATTTATTTTCAAGCCATCTTTGTGAGTGGCGCCCGCTCCGTTCACATAGCTGCTGGCGCTGTTGAACTCCAGCACGCTTGCCCGGGCTTCACCTGCTACTTCTATGCCGTACGACGGGGTGGCGGCCGGAGTGTCGGTCAGGGGCCTGTTTACCTGGATATTGCACTGCAGGGTATGGCTGGCTGCTTCGACGCCGGCAGCATCATACAGCGAAAAGGTGATGGTAGTCTGGTAGAGGACGGGGTTGGCGTTCCAGGGGTTGCCCGAATTGTCGGAGAGCATTCCCGAAAGGTAGGAGCCTCCTTCTATATCGATCGCGAAATAATATAAGATCCCGACATAGTAGGAGCTTCCGGTCTGCAGAGGGACACGGGAATTGGCGATCAACGGGGTTTCCACCCCGGGGGAGTTCATCGGGATGGCAGCCATCGTAGCGCCTATGGCCGGCAGGGTGGGCAGAGGGGCCGGTGGGTTGCCGTTTATTTCTTCCTGTGTAAAACGGAATTTGATTTTTTCTGTAGGAAAGGGAGCCCCCGAAACATTCGGGATATTGGGCGTTGCCGGGGTATTGATGCGGGCTTTGACCGACCAGCCGGAGAGACTGACATTTTGCCCGCTCAGGGCGATCTGCAGCTTATGCGCCCTGTCTTCGTTACTGCTAAGGCCGTTGTAGCTCGTGACGGTGTAGTATCCTCTCCCGTCGGCCTGCATCGAGACCTGCCCCGGGAGGCTGCCGGCCGCGAAAGCTAAAAGCAGGCTGATGAAGATTAGCTCATTTTTTTTCATGACTGAATTCCAGTTCGGCCATTTTAATCGTATCGGTATTGCCGTAGTTCAGGATTGCCGTGGCAATATAGCGGGACGGGGCGAGGCTCTCCGGCAATGCCAGGTACTGATCTCTCCGGTTGCCCGGCATGGAATAGAATTCTGCGTTGGGAAGCACGGTTTTAGCGCCGGTCGACTGATCGATAATCTCGAGGCTTATAGTCCCGTCAGCCCATACATCACCGGTATTGGCATAGGAAAGGATCAGTTCGGGAGCTTTGCTCTCCTGGTGGTACCGGAAATTGGTAATTTCAATTTCCGGCCTGTAGGAGCCGGGCAGGCGCTGGTAAAGCTTGATGCCGGTCCGTACTGCGATTTTGATATTGGCGCCGTTTTGATCCACGCCGTCCCGGGGGTTGAGCTGCGTTACGTACAGCATGCAGGTATGAACCGGGACGGTGTCGTTCCGGTAGCCGGAAGGGACAGTCATCTGGACGTCGATTTCCTTGCTTTCGCCGGGGGCCAGCGAAAAAAAAGCTTCCGGGACGTTTACCCACGAAGCACATGAAGACGGCAGCGTGCCCGCGTCGTACATTATATTATCACCTGTAGCGCTGTATTCCCAGTCTTCAAAAGATACTCCCAACTCGAGCGCGTAATCCGTACTCGGGTTGTTGACCAGGACTTTCTCGGTCTGGCTTTGCCCGGGCCCGATTGTAAAGTATACCCGCGGGGGGCCTATGCTGATCCCGGTCTGAGCGGAAACGAGCGAAACCTCTAAAAAAAGAGCGATGGCTGAAAGGAGGATTCTCATAGTTGGGTATTAAAAAAAAGTTGCCCTCCCGTGAGGGCCGGAGCAACTTTTTTATCAGACCGGCAACTTCCTAGTTGGTGGTGATGGTATAGGTCAGGTTGACCTGGTATGTTGTCACCGCCTGGTTGTTGTCGATAAAACCGTTGTTGATGAGGTTACTGTTTTTGAAGAAATCCTGTTCGGCGATGTAAACGACATCTACATTTTTGTCGAACTGGCCTTTGGAAGACCTCAGTATTTCGGCTGTATTACTGATGTTTACCGCGTTGCTGTACTGGGCGTCAGCGATAGGGCTGGAAGCGCTGGCGGAAGCCTGGACTTTCAGTTGATCGGCTCCCAGCTGTTTCCCGGTAGAGTTGGTGGTGTTGTTGCTCGCCCCGGTAGCAGTTCCTACTCTTACAACGAAAGCTCCGGTAGAAGAAACGGTCAGGTGGTTTTCCTGCTTGGCGGATCTTGCACCGTTGAGGTAATCCTGTTTGGTGGTGAAATCGATATCTACACTTTTCGAGTTGTTGACTACGATAGTCTGGAACTTGTGCAGGTTGACGTTAACGGTTACCTGATCGGTAGCTGTTTGCGCGAAAGAACTGCTGATAGAGAGGACTGCAAAAGAAACTACTGCAAAAAAAGACTTTTTCATAATTACCTGAATGTTAAAAATTAGATTGTACTGTTATTGTGTTTTGGGGGGATTAAATGTTTATACAAGCATTTCGTTACTTGCTGAAAAACAGTACAAAAGTAGTGTGAACTAGCCACCAATAAAGTATTAAAAACTGCACAATTCTTATTTTTTTCGGCAAGGTTGGCTGTTAATGCAGAATTGTGTTTTGAGAATATGGGAAAGAGGCCGACAGGTAGGGGCCGGGAAAAACGAAGCATAGGGAGGCCGACAGAGGGATGTCGCGGCCCGCTACCGGGGAATAGAGGAAAGCTGTACCAGTCCCGGCCTGCAGCAATCGTCCGTAGGTGATTTTCCGTATGGGGGCGCCAGGCTTGAGCCCGCGGTAAGCTCCCATTCTGTCTGCAGGCCAGGGGAGGACACGACAACCGGGGAGTCTTCCAGCAACGGGATCCGGAAGCTTTCTGCCGCTTCAGGCCCGGGCCGCCCGCTATAGACGAGGATAGTCTGCGTCTGCGGGACCCGCAGGTTGATATTGATCGTGACGCCGCCCGTATGGTTTTGAGAATAGGATTCCCGGATAAAAGGCGCGGTGAAAATCAGTGTCACTATGATAGATAATATTTTCATGGTAAATTCTGAATTGCAGCGTGAAAACTTTTGTCTTGCCGGGCGATGTTTCGTATCGGAGGCGCCTCCCCCAGGGTCTATGCTACCACTTTGAGCTTATTGTTATTGCGGTATTGCCTGGGAGAGCGGGATTCGTTTTTTGAAAAGAAAGTACTGAAATTGTTTTCCTCGCTGAAGCCCAGGTCAAAGCTGATCTCCTTTATAGTCAGATCGGAATAGGAAAGCAGTCGCTTGGCTTCTCTCATAATGTGGTATACGATCAGGTCTTTTGCGCTGATACCAAATATGTTTTCGGTAGCTTTATTCAACTTTCGTTCGGTTATATTCAGCAGGTCAGCGTAAAATTTGACAGTCCTGTTGGTTTTGAAATGCTTTGCGACAAGTTCTCTGTATTTCAGGGCCAGTACCTGTTCCTGGTTGTTCTTGAAATCCCTTATCGGCACGATATCATGAAGCATCGTGCCCATGATCAGTATCTGCTGTACCAGGTTGTGGGCAAGGTCCCTGTTCAGTTGTTTTTCGAAATTGTCCCGCGCGCGATACAGCAGGCTGACCAGCACCTTGCAATACATGAGCACTTCGGCCGGAGGGGTAAGGTAGTAGATCCGGTTCAGGTCGAAAAACAGAGGGCTGTTCTGGAGATAATGAATATCCCGGTAAGAGCGGTTATAGAAGCGGGATGAGAAAACCAGTATATAGGTATCTTCGTGGACGTTCCGGTCGAAATGGGACATACGTTCCGGGCCCAGGTACAGCACGGAATAGGGAGGAAGGTGGAACAGCTCGTTATCGATATAGTGTTTTGCGCCGGAGGGGCCGGAAAAAATAACCATGTAGACCCCTCTTCTTAAAGGTTCGTACAGGTCTTCCAGGTATTGGGATACTTTCTCCAACCTGGAAATTCCGAAATCAATATCGGTCATAATAAAGGTAGCAGACTTATCATGAAGGCGTTCGTTTTATAGAATTTTATCTATATCCCCTCAATCTTGTTTTATAGAATTCTATCTACACCCTCTTAATATAGTCTGCCCCTATAGTTGTAACATTTTTTTAACAAAAGAACGAGCACATACCTGAACTCTGTCGTAAGGTTTTAAACTCTCTGATACCTTAAAGTCTCGTCCGGCCATGTCACTCCTCTCTCCCTAACCCGCAGGTACAAATTCCAGCTTTCTCAGATCCAGCATTCCCGCCTTCTCAAGCGATGGGTCGGGCTTGAATATGATATTCTGCTTACCTTTCTCCAGGGTAACCGTCCCGATTTTCTCGGTTTTAAAATCTTCCCAGGAGCCGGATTTCCCGACATTACCCTTCAGCAGTTCCTTTCCGTTAGCTTCCAGCACATACGGATTTCCCGCTGAATTGTCGGATACCGACCATTCCATGATCACATCATATTGTCCTTCTTTGGTTATGTCGGCTTCCCACTGTACGTAATCGGCTTCTGTAAACCAACCGAACGCCTCCCATTCGGGCATATACTTGATTTTCGGGCCGACACCGACACCCGACTGGGCCCAGAGCGTCATCGCCCCGTCTGAGCCTTGCTTTACAACCTCCGGATTATTGACGTAATCCGGGTTATATTCGGTTATAGGGGTAAGCTCTACTTTTCTGACGTACATTTCGGCTCCTTCCGACTGGATCTGGATCCTTCCTTTTGCCGGGCGGACATCGAACGCCTGGTTGACAAGCTGGCCGTTCAGAAAGATATCCACTTTGTCGCCGAAAGCCACCACTTCCATCGTATTCCACTCGCCTACAGGCTTTTCTATGTCATGCTTCCCTCTGAAATCGACAGTATCCTTCCAGACCGGAGACCTGGCAAACCAGTCGATACGTCCGCTGTGAATGGTAGCCGGGCGTCCTCCCGATTGATAGAGCTTAGCGCCTTGCTTGTCGGGGTTCGCTACCATTGCGGTCAGTGCGTAAGTATCGCTGCCGTCGCCCACCACCAGGAAATCGCCGGTTCCTCCTTCTATGATCTGGCACTCGATAGAGTACATCCACGAGCCGCTGAACGCCCCGTCTTCCCCAACCGAGTGAATAAGCACACCGTTATCCCGGGCTCTGTCTACCCGCGGCTCATAGGTCTTTTCACCCCATTTAAAATCCACTACCAGGCGGTAGTTTTCGTACTCTTCTTCCGTAGTAATGCACCCGTAATCTTCACCTGTGATAAATATCTCTCCCCCACTTACAGTAAATACATTTTTCGGATCGTTGTCCCTGCCCGTGCTTTTCAGGTATTTGTACCATCCGTCCAGGTTCTTCCCGTTAAAAAGTGAAATTGTCTTTCCGCCTTCCGCCGGCTTTTCGCCGGTATTGCACGCCAGGAGCAAAAATACCAGTGAAGGTAAAAAGATCTGCAAAGCTGAAATTCTAAAACGCATTTCTATTGTCGGTTAAGGGGTTTGAAAAAAATAAAACCCTCAAGATAGTCACCAATTGGTAGAAAACAAATTATCAGCTATCAGCCAGGTTACGTTCAGGCAGGTTGTATGGCTTAAACATCTTCTTTTTATCCGATGGCCCTGTCAAGCAGGTTCCTGGTAATCTGCTGCACGCGGGCATCGGGACCGTGCGGCCGGCTATAGTGCGACCACGGCAGGGAATGCCCGGGCGGACTGCTCAGTCCCTGCGCCCAGAAAATAGTCGATGCGTTAAAAATAAAATTGTTCTTAGGCCCGTCATACACAACGCTCTGCCATTTGGAAGGATTATCGCCTCCCTGCCATGCAATTCCTTCTGCTACCACTTCCAGCCCCGGCAGATCGGGCGCATCGCCATGGAATTCCCAGCCTATAAGGCCCGGGATCCTGTCACCTTTCTTTACCCCGGTACCTTTAAAGATCCAGTGGGAAGGATTGACAATGATCCAGTCGCCTCCGCCGTTTACCGGCCGGATATTACGCACGCCCATGAGAAGTCCTTCGTCGGGACCGCGTTCGGGGTACGGCCCGAACAGCTTTTGCCTGTCCTCGGCATAATAATTACCGGCGCCGTAAGGCCCACCCCGGAAGAGCCGCCTGTTAGGCAGCCCGGAGCTGCTGTCTGAATAAGGGGAAACCCAGCAAAGGGTATTCCCGGAAAAAAACAGGAGGTTGACGCCGCTTTCCTTCAGCTTTTCGACACTTCTGAACTGGCGGATGTCCCAATACTCATCATGCCCTACACTCAGGAAGGCCTTTGCTTTCAGGGCCCGGTCGGGCGTCAGCATATCGCAATTGGCGCAATAGGAAACATCATACCCTTCCCCTTCCAGGAAATAGGAAAACGGGCGTTCAAAAGAAATGAACTCTCCCGACCCGAACGAAAGCGGATCGTTTACGATATCCATGTATTGGGACTGGCGTCCGTAGGGCCTGTCGAAGCTGACCGCGGCCCAGGGCCCCTGTACCCCTTTCGGATGCGTATAGAGCGAATAATTACTCGGCCACCTGTTATAGGCCTGCCAGGTATTGTCCGAGCACTGGAACAGCAGGTCTACCGGGCGGTCGTCGGTGACAATAAAGATGATGTAGCTTTCCCAATAAGGCAGATCCTCACGCCCGGGCAGTGTTTTTAACTTGCCTATATAGACGCCGCTCAGCCAGTCGTTGGGGATCACGAAGCTTGTCGAGACCTCCCAACTGCATTCATGAAGGTTTTTTTCGAGCGGGGCGGGCACAGTTTGCGGCTTTCCCTGTAAAGGACCTATGCTTTTCATGAGGCGCCCACCGGTACCCCCATAATACCCTGTCCGGAAAATATCCAACTGATAAGGAATGGCCGGATCTGTAGAAACCATGATATCGAGCTTCTCTCCAGCCCTTACGCTTTGCCTGGAGCAGTACCCTTCGATCAGAGTCGTCCGCTGCTCGCTTTTATCGTACCGCACCCGCGTCAGTTGCCAGTCGCGTGTGCCCGGTTTTTTATTTTCCTCAACAATCCTGTTACTCCTCCGGGTTTCAAACTTAGGGTCCAGCGACAGGGAAAGTCCACCGGTGGCAGCTATCTGGATGGCCCGGCGCCGCGTAAGCTTCGGAGATCCTGATTTTTTCATGGTCTAAAAGTATTTAGGTTTATTTGTAGACGGTTATAAAACGAGTTTTGCAGGCAAAATATACTCAATTTTGAATACGCAAACTAACTTGCGGGGAAATTGATTGGAAGATGATCATACACAACACTACTTATAGTGTAGCGCCGTCATCAGACGCAAAATGGGCGCTATGGATACAGGAGCACCACGTACCTGCTGTAAGGGAACTCCCGGGCGTCAGGTCATGCCGGTTCCTGAAATTGCTCACGGAAGTTGAGAGCGATGGCGTTACCTATACTATCCAGACCGAGATCGATACGCTGCCCGCTGCCGAAGAATTCCTTGAGAAGCACGATCCCCGGCTGCAATCCCTGATGACGGACGCCTTTCCCGGCCAGGTGCTTTATTTCCAGACGCTGCTTAAAATTATGTGACCGCGATGCAGAGCCGTAGGCTCGATCGGTCTGGTAGCCCCCTGATGCTACACATCTTTTGTCCCCCATTATTCAGGGATACAACCGGGTAGAAAATAACCTGACCAATAGCTATCGGGCCGGATCTTTGCAGCGCCTCTGAAAACAGATGATAGCCGCAATTTTCCCTTTGATTCCTCATATTCAGGCTATTCCGAAACGGGGAAAATAAACCCCCTGTTTCGCTTGACATTGACATTATCCTTTAGTTAATTTAATTAATTGATTTTAGTAAGAGTTTAGTTATTCACTTAAATTCAGATGCGTATGAGACTGCAGATGCAAGCCGTTCGATTTAATGCGGACGAGAGGTTGTTAGCTTTTATTCAAAACAAAATGAATAAACTGGAAACATTCTATGACAACATTACCAGCGGTGATGTTTTCCTCAAACTCGACAAGGGAGAGACCAGTAAAGTCCAGAAAAAAGTGGTGGAAGTGAAGTTGTATGTCCCCGGCGGAAGCGTCTTTGTCAGCGAAGAGGGTACAACCTTTGAAGAAGCAACAGACCTCGCGATCGATACGCTCAAAATGAAAATAAAAAAATTCAAGAACAAAAGGTCGGATGTAAGGAGCAGGAAGCCGTTAGCGGTCAGCGTAGAGACAGACGACGTAGAGGAAATAGTATAGACATATTTCTGGAAAGAGGAAACGGGGCCATTCGCCCCGTTTTTTTATGCTGTTCAGTCTATCTCGCTTTCTCCTTTCAATGCTTCCTTCAGCAGCACGGCCTTATCTATCGGGACAGCCCCAACATATTCGCAGACAAGTCCGCCGCCCAGGTTGGAAAGAACAGCCGTCTGGAGCGGAGATAACCCCAGCGCTACGCAACATGCCGCGATGCTGATCACCGTATCGCCTGCGCCCGACACGTCGGTCACTTTACGTTTATGAGCCTTGATATGATGCTTCTGACCGTCGGACAATATAAAAACGCCTCGTTCTGATTGCGTAATGAGCGCACCTTTAGCCGATAAGCCCTTTACCAGCTCGGAGACGACAGCCTCAAATTCCTGCCGGTTGTCTATATCGAAATCCTTTTTGAAGCCCTCTCTCAGTTCTTTGAGGTTAGGCTTGAAAAGCGTCACATTTTTATAGGCTAGAAAGTTTTTCTTTTTCGGATCCACCACGGTCGGGACATCGTGCTCGCGGGCAAAACCGGTAATAGCCGAAATTGTAGCGGGGTCCAGTACGCCCTTGTCATAGTCTTCAAACAATATGACATCGCAGGAAGGTATAAGCTCGACTGCTTTACTGATCAGGCGTTCCCTGTCGGCTTCCGAAACAGGTTCCTCTGTCTCACTGTCTATGCGGACCACATGCTGCGATCCGGCTATCACTCTTTCCTTTACAGTAGTGACCCTGTCCGCACTTTTAAGCAGCCCTTCGCAATTGAGCCCTTTTTCTTTTAAGAGGGTATACAGCTTCTGACCGTACTCATCATCCCCGATCACAGTGCAGACGAATGCCTCGGCGCCGAGCGACTGAAGATTGAGGAGAACATTTCCCGCTCCTCCCAACCGGAGCTCCCTGCTTTTTACCGAAACCACCGGAACCGGGGCTTCCGGTGAAATACGTTCCACCTTTCCCCAAACATAGGAATCGAGCATCACATCGCCCACAACAAGGACCCGCAGGGAGTTAAAAGATTCAAATATCTGCTCTATCGACTTCATTAAAAAGATCAATACTGTTTAATTCATCGCAAAGGTCTGTATTTTTCTTACCAATTCAAGCCGTTTTCGGCAATGCCCATCCTACGGGTGAATTTTGACGACAGCTTCGATCTGGAAGTAATGTACCTCACGCTGGCCCCTATATAAGGTGTCATGGCAGGTTGCCAGGCATCCAGCGCATGACCTGTTTCTCCCACATTTTTCAGATTTCTGAAAGTAGTGACCCCTGCCTCGAGCGAGACGTTAAACACCGACAGCAGGTGTGCATTGGCGGCAATACCTGCCTTTACGTGCCTGTAATTCTGCCTGTTAAGCCGCTCCGACTCCGGGGTTGCGGGAGTCGCTATCTTAAAGCCGCTGCTGTAGCCGTTCAGACCGGCAACGGCTTCCATGCTAAACCATTTTTCGGCGTTATACTTTACGGTAGCTGTAAAAGGCAGGATCGCAGTAGCCCGCCATTTTTTATTGAATCGCTTGTTGATCCCGAAGACGGGTATCACGAGAAATTTCTGGTTGTAGGCCAGCACCGACCCGTACATAAGCTGAGTCTGCAGTCCCAGGATATGCATTCTCGCCGCTCCTCCCCAAAGGTGGGGACGGGGAGAGAAAAATGTTTCGTTTGATTCGGAAATACCCAGTCCGCCCCCATATACCCAAAGTCTGTCTTTAAGGCTTGCCTGCAGCCTGATTACCCCCAGGGAAACCGCCTTATAGCCGTTGAGCGGATCCTTTGCCTGGTCAAAAACCGGGGATACCTGGCTATAATGCCCGTACATAAGGGTATGAACAGCGCGGAGATCGAATTTCTTCCGCAGGCTGAAACTGGCCTGCACCTCGCTTTGTACCGGCACCAGTGCCAGCGCGCTGGTTCGTGTCAGTCCGTATTCATGTCCGCCTCCCATCTGAGCGGAAGGATAATGTTCGGCGCGGAGGGTGGCGTTGGGATAAAATAAACGGCTCAGGTTAAGCTGCTGGGCAGGCAGGTGACGGGCGACACAAAATAGCAATATCAAACCTGCTGCAAACCGGGTAAATTTCATAAGGGTGCTTTATCGCGAGTAGAACAACTGGCTAAAGTAACGAAAAAGATAAGCGGGTATTGTCAAGAGAGAATCTGATTACCTTTGCGTTCATTTATAAAGATAAACCCTTTTCTTCCGATGAAAATTTATGCTTGCCTGGCCGTAGTTTTAATTATGCTGGCATCTTGCCGTGGCGCGAACGCCCCGGCAGAAACAACACCCGGAAATACCGGCGTCGTAACAAACGATTTCCTTTTCCAATACTCTATTATCGATGCGCTTCTTGCCGGTGTTTTCGACGGGAACCTTTCTACAGGCGAATTGAAACAACACGGCGATTTCGGTATAGGAACCTTCAACGGACTGGACGGAGAAATGATCGTAATAGATGGCAAAGTATTGAAGATGAGGGCAAACGGAGAGATCATCGAAGTTTCCGATACCGTCAAAACCCCGCTGGCGTTCGTTAAATTCTTCCAACCCGATACTGTGCTCACTATCCGGGGAAAGTCCGTTACTTATGAAGGACTTAAAAGCCAGCTATCTCCTTACCTGAATGAAAATAAAATATATGCCATCAGGTTAAAGGGGAATTTCCGCAGAGTAGAAGCCCGTTCGGTAGCCCCTGCCCCAAAACCTTACCCCGAACTGGCTGCCTATCTGGCAGCAGGCGGTCAGACCTCGTTCTCCTTTTCCGACACCAGGGGAACCTGTATAGGTTTTGTTTCACCTGTTTATACCGCGCGCACCAACGTACCGGGCTATCACCTGCACTATGTTGATGAAAGCCTGGAGCAGGGCGGACACGTATTTGACTTTGAGGCCGACACGCTTTCGATAGAAATCGACCGGGTGCAAGGATTTACGATAGAATTGAATACACATAAAGACTACGACATCGCAGACCTGAACAAAAATCGCAAAGAAGAATTGAAAACCGTAGAACAGAAGGAGTAAATGAAAATACTAACTTTGATGCTTACATCCAAGCCGTACAACTCTTTCATAATATCATGCGTTTTCTAATCATTGCCGCCTGTCTGCTTTCCTCTTCCCAGGCTTCCGCCCAGGAATGGAAGCCGGCCGGTTCGAAGATCCTTACTCCGTGGGCAGAAAAAATCGATCCGAAATCCCCGCTGCCGGAATATCCGCGACCACAACTGACGAGGCCTGAGTGGACCAACCTCAACGGCCTTTGGGACTATGCGATCGTACCGCGCAAATCGTCTCAACCAGCAGGCTTCCAGGGGAAAATACTGGTTCCTTTCGCAGTGGAATCAGCCCTGTCCGGCGTCGGGAAGACTGTCGGACAAGACCAGGAACTTTGGTATAAAACTACCTTCAATGCTCCGAAAAGCCTGAAAGGCAAAAAGCTCATCCTCCATTTTGGCGCTGTCGACTGGGAATCGGAAGTTTTCGTGAATGGCAAAAGCGTCGGAATTCACAAAGGCGGCTATGATCCTTTTTCTTACGACATCACCCCGGCGCTCGCAAAATCGGGAGCACAGGAGATAACAGTGAGGGTATGGGATCCATCCAACGACGGCCCTCAGCCCAGGGGAAAACAGGTAAAGAAACCACACGGCATCTGGTATACGCCGGTTACCGGTATCTGGCAGACCGTCTGGCTGGAAACAGTGCCGGAAACCCATATCGGAGGGCTCAAAGTAACCCCTCAGCTTGAAACAAAGTCAGTTAAAATTGAAGCGTCTGTCAATGGAGCCCAGGCGGGCGACCAGGTCAGGATCACCGCCCTGGACGGCAATACCGAAATAGCTTCTGCTACTGCCGAACCAGGGAAGGAAGTGGCGCTCAGCATTCCCAATGCCAGGATATGGGAGCCCGGTAATCCTTTTCTTTATAACCTTAAGGTATCTGTGCTCAGGAAAGGGAAAGCCGTGGACGAGGCCGGAAGCTATTTCGCCATCCGCAAGATCAGCATGCAGCCCGACGCACAGGGCATACAGAGAATGCTCGTCAATGACAAATTCCTGTTCCAGTACGGCCCCCTTGACCAGGGCTGGTGGCCCGATGGGCTTTACACCGCCCCTACAGATGAAGCCCTGCTCTTCGATATTGAGAAAACCCGTGATATGGGCTTCAATATGATCAGGAAGCACGTCAAGGTAGAACCCGCGCGTTGGTATTATCACTGCGACAGGCTGGGAATGCTGGTATGGCAGGACATGCCCAGCGGCGACCTCGGCAACGTGTGGGAGCAGCGGCCGGGGATTACGGGCCGCGAAACCGATAAAGACCGCACCCCGGAATCGGAAGCCATCTACAAAACCGAATGGAAAGCGATCATGGATGCCTTCCACCATTTCCCTTCTATTGTAGTCTGGGTGCCTTTCAACGAGGCCTGGGGACAGTTTAAAACCAGGGAGATCACCGAATGGACGATGAAGTACGATCCTTCCCGGCTTGTGAACAGCGCCAGCGGCGGTAACTTTGAGCCGGTCGGTCATATTATCGACATGCATAATTATCCCGATCCCGTGATGCCGCGGCCCGACCTGTTTGGAAAAAGCCAGGTCATCGTGTTGGGAGAATTCGGGGGACTGGGCCTGCCGGTTGCCGATCATACCTGGCAGGACAAAAACAACTGGGGGTACCAGAGCTTCAAGAATGTGGAAGAGCTAACCAACCGGTATACCAGGCTCATGAAGGATCTGAAGCCGCTGATCAAACGCGGCCTTTCTGCGGGTGTTTACACCCAGACAACCGATGTGGAGATAGAGACCAACGGGCTGATCACCTACGACAGGAAAGTGATCAAGATCCCGGAAGGGACACTGAAGAGTTTGCATAGTGAGCTGTATAAGTAAACGAAACTCCGGTTTGAGGACGCAATCTGCGTCCTCAAATACCAAGCCATGAATTCTAAAGTCTGAGAGATAATAACTCGGCTGTCGTTAACACATTTTTGAAGCCGGCTTTTCGCAATCCGTTATATAGTACTTTGTCGCCTGTCCATAGTGCTGCATCCAGGAATTCTGATAGCGCGACAAAATCGATATCGTCAATATCGATTTTGCTGGTAATATGTTCGGCTTTCAGCCAGATTTCCGAAGGGATAATATCCTCGTTAATAAATTTCAATCTGGATAAAACCAAATTATAGGCGATCCGTAGCTGTTCTTCTGAGAGCTTCGATATTTTTTTTAGCTTTTTCCAGTGATTCTGAATTTCATAGCGCATATACCCGCAACTATAAAATTCAAATTGATTATGAGAGTTAAACACTAATTCTCCAATCAAACTATTTGAATTTAAAATTGCACTGAATATAATGTTGGTATCAACTACTATTCTCACTTAAGGAAGCGTTCTTTGTTCTCTTTCCACCAGCCGGATTTCACTTCCCTGGCTAGCTGATCAACATCAGATTGCTTCGCTTTCGATTTTGCTGTCGCTTCTCTGTAAGTAAGGTAATCGACAAGGCGCTGCAACCCCTCTGTATCTACGTACGATGGGAGGCGTATAATTACCTCGTTGCTGGTCCGCTCTATTATCATAACACTATTTTTATTCCCAATTTACGCTTAATATTTTATTATATCAATCCGTAAGCATATCCCCCCGGTAATAATAGTCTCCCGAGGCTAAAAAACTATCACCTGCCTGATAGCTTCCCCACTCGCCAGTCTTTCGAAACCTTCATTGATATCTTCGAGTGTCAGGCGATGCGTGATGAGTTTATCTACCGGAAGGCTCCCGTTTTTATATAATTCCAGGAAGTTCGGAATATCAACGGAAGGAACACAGCTTCCCAGGTAGCATCCTTTCAGAGATTTTTCCTGCGCTACCAATACCAACGGGTTAAGACTTAGACGTGCATCAGGATGAGGCAGGGCTCCTGTTACGGTTACGCCTCCTTTTTTGGTAGCATTAAAAGCAAAATCAAGAGCCGGCATAACTCCGGCAAATTCTATCGATTTATCGACTCCGCTGCTGGTCATCTCCTGTTTTAATTCTTCAAGAGCATTTTCCTTCCCTGAATTAATTACGTGAGTTGCACCGTAATCCCTGGCCACATCAAGTTTTGACTGACTCACATCGGCTGCAATTACTTTTGAAGCTCCTGCTGCCCTGGCGCCTAAAATAGCAGATAAGCCAACCCCTCCGAGACCGACGACCAAAACCGATTCCCCGGTACGTACCTGTGCAGTGTGAACAACTGCTCCAACTCCTGTCATTACCGCACAACCGAAAAGAGCTGCGATTTCAAACGGGTAAGATTTGTCAATTTTAACAAGAGAATATATGGAAGCTACGGCATATTCTGCAAATCCGGAAACTCCTAAATGGTGGTAATACGTTTCTCCGTTCCGGTTTTTAATTTTCCGGTCTCCGTTCAAAAGAACACCCTCATTGTTGGCTTTTGCGCCCGGGTTACAAAGGGCTGCTCTGCCGGACATACAATATTCACAATGTCCGCAGGAAGGGAGAAAAGCGAAGACAACGTGATCGCCTGATTCAAAACCTTTTACGCCTTCACCTAATTCTACAATTACTCCCGCTGCCTCGTGACCAAGTACCATTGGTATTGGTCTCGGACGGTTTCCGTCAATTACGGATAAATCGGAATGACAAAGTCCTGCAGCTTTAATCTGTACAACAACTTCTTCCTTTCCGGGTTTGCCGAGTTCTACTTCTTCTATTTTTAATGGTTTTGATTCACCATATGGCCTCGAATGGCCTCCAACCTGGTGAAGGACGGCTGCTTTGGTTTTCATTTAAATAATCAATTCTACCGGACAACAGTAATCTCGAATTTTTATCAATCAATCACTATTCTTTGAGTCCCGGTTTCCCCACTACTGTCTGTCAGCTTCAGTAAATAAATGCCGGGATTAAGATTTTCTAAATTAACTTCTGAGGAAGTGATAAGGTCGTTTCTGTATACCTCCGTTCCGGATAAACTAAATACCATGATCGAATAATCCTTGCCCTCGTCAAAATCATAATTGATCATAAACCGGCCGCTGATCGCCGGATTAGGCGCAAGGATCAGCTCTTTGGCAACAGGCGGAGCATATAACAATGTCTTAATAACACTATAGCTTATGCTCCCGTCATCGTCTATCATTTTTAAACGGTAATAGTTACGGCGATCCTGCAAGGCTACAGTAAACCGGTAATCGTTGGGGCCCCTTCCTCCTTTCGCCATTATTTCGCCTGCCTTGTTCCAGGCATCGCCATCAGTACTATGCGCTATTTCAAAGCGGTTGAAACCCACCTCTTCGGCGGTACGCCACTGTAAAACAGCGGTATGGCTTTCCCGGCCTACTTCAAAAGCGATAAGACGTGCCGGCAAAGGAGCATCGTACGTGCCATGGAAAGTAAAATTATCAAACCGGTTGTTGCCCTCGGAAGGGTCAGAGGCGTTACTTCCTTCAAATTGAACCTTGAAGGCAAAATTGTCAGAGCCATAAACATCAGAAGGTAAAGCAAGCGACACCAATTCAAAAGCGGTAGGCACATTTATCGCCTCCCCCAGTGCATGCCACTCTGTGGAAGCAGTCCGGGCTCCGGAGGAAGCAGCCACGTAGTTGGTCGTATAAAGCAGCCTTTGCGTCTGAGCCCCATTGTTCGTACGGTGCGTGGCATAAGCCAATTTTAAATTCCGGTACCCCTGGGATGGAAGTTTAAAGATCAGTTCCTTTTCATTCGAGGGGTTACGGAGCCTGAGCGCGCGGCCGCTTATATAGCCTTCCACAACGTTTAAGGTAGAGCCACTGCTCGTATTAGTGCCATCCATACCGCCGTTTTCTCCTTCCAAAACGGCCCCATCCTTGCCCGCATACATGACTACTCCCGGATCCAATCCGCTCAGCGTATAATCTGCTGCAATGTTGTTGAAGTAATCATTCACGCCGTTGAAGTGCCAGTAGTGCAATAAATCCGGCGCTACTTCATCTTCAAAAATCGCCTGTACATTTGTCGTGCCAGCCAGGGTGATCCGGATCGTGGTACTGGTACTGCTCACATCGCCTTCCCAGTGAGCAAACCGCTTCCCGGGCTGCGCATGCGCAGTCAGCATCACAGGATAATCAGGATAATAAAGGCCGCTCCATTCGGTTACTTCTTCGTCGATCCCCGCCTCTCCGGGTGCAAGGTGAAGCGTGTTCACCTGCACGTAGGCTTTACCTTCCGCATTTACAACAGTCAGGTTCAACTGCTGCTCACTGCTTAAGGAGAATTGATCCCGTAAGTGGGCCCGGGTATGGCTTTGCCTCCGGTTCGCATAGTTTTTCATGACGTTCAGTTGTGAGTTCCATGTCGATACCGTACTATTCCGCCACCGGGTCCGATGTTCGCTAATTTCGGGGCGGAGAATATCTTCATAATACGCAATCGATTTGTTGACCTCTTCCGCATTGAAAACGACGTTCAGCAGGTCGGCATAGCGGACAATAAAGCTCTTTTTGAAATCAGCGTTATCCAATAAATTCTTCAAAATTACCGATACCCAGGGAGAATTATAATTAATTGCCCGTTCGAGCGAATTCAAATCTGCAGTAGAAGCATTAAAAAGCTCCATCGTTTGATCTATGTCATAGAGCAACCATCTCCACCGACCGTCATGGTTCAAGGGGGCATTTGGTTCATAAGCAGCCGTTTTTTTTCGATAGTACCTGATATTATTCTGAGGCCAGTCTATATTCCCAAAATAAATCTCGGTCAATTGATAATCAATGAAGTTCTCGACATCCATGAGTGTTTGAACATGGGAATAGCTTTCCGCAACGCTCATATCATTGTCACGGATAAAGTTCCTCATAGTAAGATAATGCGTGTTACTTGAGCCCTCGTTAATCTCAGCATCGTTCTCCAGCAACTCCAGGTCATCTTCCGGGATCCCGTATTCTCTTTCAAAGTATTTTGTATCGTACCTGGTTTTGGCATCCAGGATACCCCAGTACTCTCCGTTGATGTAAGCAGCAACCGGTTGCGACTTTTGAGTTTCAAATCTGAGCCTTCTTACCGTTCGCTGAACCGCTGCGTCACGTATAAGCCCATGTTGATGGTCATTTCCCCAATTACGCAGGATTATCCTGCTAAACTGAGATTCTTCACTATCGGGAAAAAGGGTATGGTTTAATGTACTGTTCCCGTACCTGCTCCTGAAATAGAGCCTTAAAGATTTTTGCGGGAAAGCTCTCGACCATCCTCCCTGCCCTCTGAACCCAGCGTTCGTCGCTGTGACCCGCTCGTTCGCACCAGGCAAAAATAGCTCCAGGCTTAGCGGATATTCCCATTCAGAGCCGCTTCTTTGATAATTCGCCGGCCTTCCCTCGTTAACCGTGAGCGATGGGTTATCACAGCGCCATTTGTCAAAATCGATCCCCGCATTGTATATCCCGTTTTTATAGCCAAACAGGTTTTCCGGAGAGGTCGTCAGGGAAAACACCGGGACAGAATAATGGTTGTTAAATCCAAAATAGGTGTGGGTCTCCGAATTACTTTCCAGATATCCTTCCCGTACTGCTTTTGCCTTGACCACAGTACCTTTTTTTACCGGCTGATTGGGGATATATGAGTTGGGCGACGCATGATACGTTGAAGACATCATGCTGAACCGGTTCGCCTCACTGGTGCGGTCTGCTATGCCGATCGACCCCGAATAGGTATACGTTACAACCTGGCCTTCCAGCAGTGGCCCGGGCAAAGAGCCGGGTGAATACGGATAGCTTTGCTTGTAGGTATAGGTGGTGCCGCCAATGTTTTCAGCTGCGGGCTCAGACCCATCCAGCGTGTATAAGATGGTCACGCCTTCCGGGGCGCTAAGGGAGAGGTCAAACGGAACAGTATAAAACCCGCCGGTATCGCTGAATGTGGGAGGGTCGAGAAAACCGATATATCCTGTAGAAGAGCTATTGCTGCCAAACGGAGTAGGGTCTGTAAACCACACCCATTCATCACTCGTTTCGTTACGACGACCCATGGATACATCCGCGCGCTGGGCGGGGAATGTAAAGCTGTCGAGTATGGTCGTACCGTAGGGATCCACCAACGCGATCGACTCCCCATCGGCGGAAAGACCCCAGCTGACATGATTATTGTATAGGGTATTCTTGCCGCTGGCCCATATGATCAAATACCCCCCGGCCGGAACTACCAGCGACTCGCTACCGGCTACAAGCTGTGCCTTGGTCAGGTTAGACAGGTTGTCGGTCAGGTAGTAGCCTGTCAGGTCAATTGCGTTTTCTGTCGGATTATAAAACTCTATCCAGTCTTCGTAACTATCATCCTGGTCTGAATAGGTGCCGGTGTTGCCCGCCATAAATTCACTGATGATGACATGGTCAGGCGCCTGCGCAAAGCCGTATGCAGCCGTAAAAACAAAACACAAAAAAGGGTATATAAATTTCCCCGGCATATATTGATAAAGAAGTAGGGTAGCGAATTAGATCTCAAAGAGTCTAGCTTCTCCCCCTCGGCATAATATGCCCTGATATATAATAAGGCTGTAGATGCGTATACATAGCCTTTCTGAAATCGTCTGAGTTCCCGTTTTTCAGTACTTCGACAAGGTCCCGGTGTATGACAGGATTCGGAATACTTACTTTCGCTCCTTTATCATAGTACTCCGAAAACACGTGATCGAAAACAGGCATCAGCAAAGTCTGAAACCGCGTAAAAGTTTCATTGCCGGTCATCTCATACAATTTTCCGTGAAAAGCGACCTCCTCTTCTTTGCTGGGCACAAAGGCATCTTTCTGGCTCATAACCAGAGCCTCCAGTTCTTCAATATCCTTTTTTGTCTTTCTGGCAAATAGGAATTCTGCTATCCCCATTTCCAGGATAAGACGCATTTCGAAAATATCCTTCAGATTGTCGATACTGAGAATAAGCGGGTTCAGCACTTTCTCGAGCCCGGCAAGCAGATCGGGCTGCGCGATGATCATGCCCCGCCTCGGCCTGGCTTCGATCATGCCCAGCATCCGTAGCCGGCTCAAAGCTTCCCTGACTACATTACGGCTCACATTGAGCTGGGCGGCTATATCCGTTTCATTCGGCAGCGCGTCTCCGGGCTTGAATTTATTTTCTGCAAAATACTCCCGGAGAATATTCTCCACACGGTCTGTCATCGACAGGGAGCCCAGGGGAACAAGGGGTGATACGCTGTTTCTACTCATACTGACTTTAAACTTTACGCCTCAAAAATAGCATCTTTTACCGAAGGAACCTCTATTTATTAGAACATTAAAATAATTCTATAATTAAATAGATAGTTAAAAATTATTTTTATATTTGTCCAACAAATAAACTTAGTGTATAATTCCTTATAAAATAACCTTTACCATATGTTCAACTAATAACAAACCCCTTTACAACATGAAGCATAGGTACATTCCAAAAATCAGGGTATTTCTTCTGATGACACTGTTTATAACAAGTGTTATTTCAGCGGTCGCCCAGCAGCGGCAGATCCGGGGTGTGATCACATCAGCATCTGACAACTCAGTGGTACCAGGCGTAACGGTAGTAATCAAAGGTACCCAGACCGGCACCCTTACGGATGCGGAAGGACGGTACGAAATCAATGTTGGAGCAAACCAGACTTTGATCTTCAGTTTTGTGGGATTCAAATCTCAGGAAATAGCCGCAGGGTCTCAATCTGAGATAAATGTAATTCTCGAAGAAGAAATAACAACACTAAACGAAGTAGTGGCGGTCGGGTATGGGACGATTAAAAAAATCAATCTCACCGGAGCAGTAGATCAACTGGATGGTAAGGTGATAGAGAACCTCTCTGTACCGAACGTTTCACGGGCATTGCAAGGACAGATTCCGGGTCTGAATATCACCTTCAATAGTGGAAGACCTAATGCTAACCCTTCCTATAATATCCGAGGAGTTACTTCTATTGGAGCGGGAGGTTCGGCTTTGATTTTGGTAGATGGTGCAGAAGGAGATCCCAGTACCCTGAATCCGGAAGATATCCAGAGTATTTCCGTATTGAAAGATGCCGCTTCTGCTGCTATTTATGGTTCTCGCGGCGCTTTCGGTGTCATTCTGATCACCACCAAGAATCCGGGCACAAAATCGCAGCTCAGATATACGGCTAATTTTACAGCAAACGCCAGAACTGCCAGACGAGAAGTATTGCAAGACAGCTACTTATGGGCAAAAATGTACATGGAAAGCTTTACGGAACTCTATGGCGGAACAAGAACGCCTACAACCGTTGGTAACGTCGGTATCAATTTCTCACAGGAATATCTTGATGAACTTAAATATCGATCTGAGAACCCTGGTCACGGAAGACCTGACGTAGGCATTAACCCTTCGACAGGAACCTATATGTATTACGGAAATACCGATTGGTGGGATTTACTGTACAAAGACGATATGCCATCAATGGAACATAATCTTACCGCATCGGGAGGTAACGAAAAATCATCCTACTACATGTCAGGCCGCTACTTCTCCCAAGACGGAATGTATAAGTTCAGATCAGACAAATTCAAGTCCTACGACATGCGCATAAAGGGGTCAGTAAAGCCTCTGAAATGGCTCGATGTGAATAGTAATATCCATTATTCAGCCAACTCCTACACTGATCCTTTTAGTGGCGACGGTGTATTTCAAAACATGTATGTCTTAAGTGGCGCAACACCAATGGGTGTTCCCTTTAACCCGGATGGCTCTTACACGTTAATCGGCTCCCAGACAGTTGGTCTCCTTCAAGGATTCAGCGAATCAAGGACGCGACAAGGACAAATACTAGCAAATGCCGCCTTCGATGCTTCAATAATAAAAAACAAGTTAAATCTACAGGGAAATTTTACTTTCAGGAACCGGACTGTTGAGACCCACCAAAAGATAATTCCGGTACCCTATAGCAACGTCCCGGGACAAATTATAAGTGTTGGAGACTCTCGCCTCACAAACAACAAGACTGCATTAAACTATTTTAATTACAATCTATTTGGAAACTATTCGGAACAGTTTGGAGACCACAGCTTCAAAATTCTGGGAGGAACCAATATCGAAATAAGCAAAACAAGGTACCTGAATGTAAACCGCACGAATTTGATTATTCCCGAATTGGAAGCTTTTAATCTTGCTACCGGAGATAATTTTGCTATTGGGGGGGGAGGAAGCGACTGGGCAAACCTGGGCTACTTCTCCCGGATAAATTACATATTCAAAGATAGGTACTTATTGGAGTTGAACGGAAGGTATGATGGATCTTCTAAATTCCCCCCTTCTCAACAATTCGGCTTTTTCCCTTCCTTCTCTGTCGGGTGGCGATTAAGCGAGGAGCCTTTTTTGAAAGGGAGTGTTAAATGGTTAGATAACCTTAAACCAAGGTTTTCTTACGGTTCTCTTGGTAACAGCCAGATCAGTCCTTATCTGTATTTACCGCAGATACGAGGCAGTCAGACCTCGAAAATCCTTCAGGGAGCCAGACCTGTTGCTACCAGGAACCCGGCTGTACTGGCTGACAACTTTACCTGGGAAACATCCACAACCTTCGATATCGGACTGGATGTGGATATGTTCAGGAGCAGGCTTAGCGTGGTGTTCGACTGGTTCCGCAGGACTACAACAGATATGATCACAGCCGGTCCGCTTCTACCGGGCGTTTTCGGGGCGGCAATGCCTCAGGGAAACTATGCCGATCTTGACACAAAAGGCTTTGAGCTATCTGTAACCTGGCGTGACCAGATCCAAGCAGGCAGGCCCCTTAACTATGCAATACAGTTTACTCTGGCAGACGACGTGTCACGGATCACGAAATTTAACAATCCGCAAGGCACACTGGTAATTGATCCCGATCTTCGGACTGCCGGATATTATGAAGGAATGACAATAGGTGAAATCTGGGGGCTGACCACCGTAGGACTATTTAGAGACCAGGCAGATATCGATAGTCATGCAAACCAAAGCTTTATCTTGCCAAACGTCGGAGGGATGCCTGCTAAACCGGGCGATGTCAAATTCGCAGACCTTAACGGCGACGGAAAGGTAGACTGGGGCGACAGAACTATTCATAATCCAGGCGACCTGTCGATTATCGGGAACATGGCCAGCCGTTACAAATTTGGAACCAGGCTTAGCGGGGACTACGGAAATTTTTCAATTAACGCCTTTTTCCAGGGGGTAGCCAAGCGGGACTGGTATCCCACCCATCATCAAAATCCTTTTTGGGGACCTTACGGATACTGGGGGGCTGAAATCCCGATACACTTCCTGGAAAACTCATATACAAATGACAATCCAAACCCTGATGCCTACTGGCCGAGATGGAAGGGAAACATGGCTTATGCAAACCGTCAGTTGCAGCCGCAAACCCGCTATTTACAGAATACAGCTTACATCCGGCTCAAAGAGCTCACCGTTGCCTATTCCCCCAAAAAACTGACTCAGCGATTCGGGATGCAGGATATTAAAGTCCTATTTACCGGATACAATCTCTGGAGCTATTCTCCGGTGTACAAAATAACAAGGGATATAGACCCGGAACAAATGGATGGAGGAATAGGGACTTACTATCCGATGTTGAAATCGTTCAGTCTGGGTATCAACCTCAGTTTTTAAAGTTAACATTTTACAATTCTATCGAGTATACAACTTCAAGAAAGATGAGAAATTATAAAAAGTTAGTTTTTGGGGTCTTGTTAATATCTGTATACGGATGTAACAATATATTGAACGTTAACCCGTTAGATGCTCTCACCCCCGATCAGGCCTTCAGAAGCGAGCAGAATCTGAAAATGTACATTAATTCATTGTACGAATTACCCGGAACATTCCCTCCTGCTATTCATATATACGGGACACCGGCAAGTACCGGGATCGGTGAATTTCAATACGTAACAGACGCACGTAGTGATTTGACTTTCAATGGTCAGTTTGTAGAAAAATATTATGTACCCGGTGCGTTTACACCGTTTGACGAGGTCTTCTGGTATTGGGATGAACTTCGTCGAATCAACTATTTTCTTGACAACTACCGTCGATCCGAAGCTCCCGAGGCAGTTAAAAATCACTATGCCGGAATAGCGCGCTGGTTCAGAGCTAAATTTTATTTCGACAAAGTGAAGCGATTTGGCGACGTTCCCTGGTATAGTTCTGCGTTAGGATCTCTGGATCCGGGCCTGTATAAAGCCAGAGACCCCAGAACAGTCGTTATGGACTCTGTGCTGGCAGATCTGAACTTTGCCATTGAGAACATCTCTGACATAAAAGACAACACAAGCACTACTATTACCAAATGGGTTGCCTTAGGTTTGAAATCGAGGATTTGCCTCTTCGAAGGTACTTTTAGAAAATACCATTCACAAATGGGCTTACCCGACGCAAACAAATGGCTGGAACAGGCTGCAGATGCTGCCGGTAAAGTAATAGAAAGCGGGAGGTATTCTCTTAACACATCCGGATCAGGGAACTATCAAAACCTTTTCATCAGCGAGAATGCTGTAAGCACAGAAGTTATGTTGGCAAATGCGCACAACGAAGCTTTGCAGATAATGCATGGATCAACAAACCACTATTCCAACACAGGCGGGAGGTACATGACTTCGCTCAATAAGCGATTTGTCAATACTTATCTTAATATTGACGGTACGAGGTTCACCGATTTGCCGGGATATGACACGCTGTTTTTTACTAAGGAAGTGCAGAATCGTGATCTGAGGCTCTCGCAAACCATCCGTACGCCCTCCTATCGGCGTTCAAACGGTGCCAGGCCTGCACCATTCGGAGGAGTCTCAACAACTTTGTACCACCCCGTAAAGTATTCTCACCCGGATCCATTTTTTGATGATGTAAGCCGGAATACAAATGACATCCCTCTGATGCGCTACGCGGAGGTCCTTCTGAATTACGCAGAAGCTAAAGCCGAACTCGGCACCTTCTCCGAAAGCGACTGGACAAATACTATCGGGCTTCTGAGAAAACGTGCCGGTTTAATCAATACAGAAATGCCTGCCAGTATTGATTCCTACCTGCAGACTAATTTCTACCCAGATATAACCTCGATTGCCATTTTAGAAATCAGGAGGGAAAGAGCCATTGAACTGATTCTCGAAAGATTCAGGTGGGACGATCTGATGCGGTGGAAAGCGGCAGGCAACCTGGAAAAGGAAACAGACGGAATATATGTACCAAAAATGGATGAGCTGTATGACCTGAATGATGATGGCGCTCCGGATATTTCTTTTGTCCGCACGGCACCTTCTGCCCCGATACAGGGGGTATACTATATGGTGATTGACGGTAATTCCATTCGGCTTTCGGAGGGAGACAAGGGAAGAATAATAGTAAAACCCACTATGGTAAAGGAATTCCCCGAGTTTAAATACCTCGCACCGATACCCCCTTTGGAAATACAGTTAAACGATAAGCTGACCCAGAATCCGGGATGGGGCGTCCAATAGCTGGAAATCCGAAATAAAATAAGTCACCGGAGTACAAGCCGGCGGGAACTTTCCCGCCGGCTTGTAACAGCAATTAAAACATCCGGAAGGCTCGTTTAAAGCATTATTTCCCCTTAAAAAATTACTGATGAAAAAGACACTTTTCCTATTTGCTGTTTCCTCTCTACTCCTTGCCTTCTTGTTGATCACATCAGTGAAAGCTGAAAGACGTTTCCCTGCAGATACCGCCATCGAGCTAAAATCAAGACTTGAACTTTTTATAGATAATTTCCTGATAGATAAATTGGCAGGTAAGACTAGCCTGAAGTTGCATCACCCGGTACCCCGGGAAATCGTGCTACGGCACGATCAGCTATGGGAGGGCAGCGGAAGTGGCTATCACAGTGTATTTAAAGATGGAGATATTTACAGGATGTACTATAAAGCCTGGCAACATGAAGCTAGCTCAGATATGGGCACCTATCATCCATTATATTGTGCTTATGCCGAAAGCAAAGACGGGATCAATTGGACAAAACCCAACCTGGGCCTTTATGAATTCAACGGTTCTAAGAACAACAATATAGTAATGGTTGGAAGTAAGGTTGGAAATGTTAGCGTGGACGCGGGACATCCCGCCGTATTTAAAGATGAAAATCCAAATGCTGCTCCTGATGCCCGCTATAAAGCCTTTCTCCCTACAGAATGGAAAACCGTCCCTAAAGGCCTGATGCCGTTTAAATCCGGAGATGGTATTCATTGGTCCCCCATGAGCGACCTCCCCGTGATAACAGATGGTATGTTTGATTCCCAAAACCTTGGCTTTTGGGATACCGAAAAAAAAGTCTATCGCGCTTACTGGCGTCACTTTCAAGGGAAAATTCGGGGTATAAGAACAGCGACTTCTAAAGATTTTCTAAAATGGCAGGATCAAGCTGACGTAACTTATTTAAGCTCCCCGGAGGAAGAACTATATACAAATCAGATAAAAGCTTACCATCGGGCACCGCATATTTTCATTGGCTTTCCCGCCCGTTACATTGACCGAGGGTGGTCAGAATCGATGAAAGCGCTACCGGAACCGGAGGAACGGGAGAAGAGAGCAGCCAAGAGTCGCAGATACGGTACGGCACTGACGGAAAGTCTGCTCATGACAAGCCGTAACGGAGTCATGTTCAATCGCTGGAATGAGGCATTTCTTCGTCCAGGCGTAGAAAGTAACGGCACCTGGACTTACGGCGATCAATATATAGCTTGGCACCTCGTAGAAACCAAATCTGAAAGACAGGGTGCGCCTGATGAACTTTCTCTTTACGCAACAGAAAGCTATTGGAAAGGAACGGCAAGCGTACTCAGACGTTATACACTTAGGCTGGATGGTTTCGTTTCGGCAAGCGCCCCAATGGATGGTGGAGAGCTTGTGACAAAGCCTTTTACATTTTCCGGTAGAGAACTTTTTCTTAATTTCTCGACTTCCGCAGCAGGAGACATCAAAGTTGAAATCCTGGATGAGAACGGAAAACCAATACCTGGATATACACTTGCTGATTGCTCTGAAATCTTCGGAGATACCGTAAGCCGTACTGTCCATTGGAAGGATAAAGGAACCAATGTGGCGCCGCTTCAAGGTAAAAAAGTGAAACTACGTTTTGTTTTACGAGATGCGGATCTTTATTCGATGCAATTCAGGTAGCGTATCTCTCTTGATAACAACTCCTTGGGCTTGAAATACCTGTAAAAAAGCGGATTCCGACAGTTTACCTTTTATAATGTCTATGAAAAAGATATCTATTAGTATACTAGTTACTTGCAGCCTACTCGCTGCTTACCTGATTAACTCTCCTGCAAACGCTCAGGTTGAAAGCAGGCATCTGCATGAAACAGGTATTAATATAGCCTCAAGGCTGGAATTATTCGTCGACGACTTTCTAATCGACAAGCTGACCGGCGGTGCAAATTTAAAGCTGCACTCTCCCGTACCAAAGGAAGTCGCCCTCATCCACGATGCTCCCTGGGAAGGAATCGGCTGCGGCTATCATACTGTTTTTAAAGACGGGGATTTATATAGAATGTATTATAAGGCCTGGCCATTAGAAACACCAGACGGTAAACACTCCAGAGACCTCAACTGCGGATACGCCGAGAGCAGAGACGGGATTAACTGGGTTAAGCCCAGTCTTGGGCTCCATGAATTTAATGGCTCCAAAAATAATAATATTGTATTTACATCCGGTAGTTTCCATGGTTTCGATCTGGACGCAGCCCACCCTGCTGTTTTTAAAGATGAAAATCCTGATGTCACTCCAGATGCCCGCTATAAGGCAATCCTGATATCACATAAAACCAAACGCGGGTTAGTGGCTTTCAAATCTCCCGACGGTATCAACTGGAGTCTTATTTCCGATAACCCGATCATAACAAACGGCGCCTTTGATTCCCAGAATCTTGCTTTCTGGGACCCTGTGAGAAAAGAATACCGGGCCTATTGGCGCTATTTTTCAGAGGAGACAGAGACGAGCCGATATAAAGGAACACGAGCAATCAGAACGGCCAGATCCGCAGATTTTATCCATTGGAAAGATGAGCAGGATCTCCGGTATGTCAATTCACCGGAGGAACACTTATATACCAACCAGGTGAAACCGTACCATCGCGCACCCCATATTTTTATCGGGTTTCCAAGCCGCTACACCGATCGGGGCTGGTCAGAGTCTATGGGGCAGCTACCTGAACAGAAAGAGCGGCAAAAACGCACAGCTTTGGCCGCCAGATACGGAACAGTAATTACGGAAGGGCTATTCATGTCGAGTAGAGACGGAGTTACGTTTAATCGCTGGAATGAGGCTTTTTTACGGCCGGGAATAGAACGTAACGGCAGCTGGACTTACGGTGATAATTATTTTGCCTGGCACGTTGTGGAAACAAAGCCTGAGAGAGAGGCTGCTCCTAACGAGTTGTCTCTATATGCTACCGAGAACTTCTGGAAAGGTAAAGGAACTGTACTGCGACGTTACACATTACGCCTGGATGGCTTTGTTTCGGTGAATGCTCCTATGAATGGTGGAGAGATCATTACAAAGCCTCTCATTTTTACAGGCAGCAAGCTATTACTTAATTTCTCAACGTCGGCTGCCGGCGATATAAAGGTGGAAATCCTGGATGAACAAGGGCAACCGATTCCGGGGTATACAATGGACGACTGTTCCGAAATTTTCGGAGACACCGTAAGCCGACCCGTACACTGGAAGGAAAAAGGAACAGATGTAGCTGCCCTGCAGGGCAAAAAAGTGAAGCTGCGTTTCGTGCTCCGTGATGCCGATTTATACTCTATCCAGTTCCAATAGACCTATTTCTGCCTCCGAAAATAGTGTTTTGATAAACCATATTCTATATCAGTTCCATATCTAATATAAACTCCCAATGAAAAGACTACTGAAAATAAAAGCGCTTTATTTAGTACTGATTAGTTGTGCGTATGCTCAAGCGGAAAAGAATTCTCTGTTAGATTCCACTATTAATATTGGTTCAAAGCTGGAGCTGTTTGTAGACGACTTTTTGATCGAAAAATTGGCAGGTAAAGCTGCCCTGAAACTACATCACCCAATACCCAAGGAACTAGTCTTGATACATGATAAACCTTGGGAAGGCAGTGGAAGCGGTTATCATAGTGTATTTAAAGATGGCAATAAATACCGTATGTATTACAAAGCATGGCAACATACGGCAAGCAGTGATACATCTAACGTCCATCCGCTATTTTGCGCTTATGCAGAAAGTAATGACGGCATCAATTGGACAAAGCCAAGTTTAGGTTTATACGAGTATAAAGGTTCAAAAAACAATAATATTGTTTTTGCTAGTGATTCATTCGATGAGTTTTCCTTAAATGCGGGACATCCGGCTGTATTTAAGGACGAAAACCCTTCCGTTAACAGAGATGCTTTATACAAAGCTATCCTAATCTCCGGAAAACCTAAGCGTGGTTTAGCCGCCTTTCAGTCTGCTGATGGCATAAACTGGAAGCCTCTATCTTATGACCCTATTATTACTGATGGGGCATTTGATTCTCAAAACCTGGCATTTTGGGATAAAGACAAAGGAGAATACAGAGCTTATTGGAGATATTTTACAAAATCGGGAGGCGCAAATGATGAAAAAAAAATATACGTAGGAACCAGGGCTATCAGAACTGCTACCTCTCGGGACTTCATAAATTGGCAAGACCAGACTAATGTAACTTATTTGAATTCCCCGGAAGAGGAACTATATACAAACCAGATAAAATCTTATCATCGGGCTCCGCATATTCTAATTGGATTTCCTGCACGATATATAGATCGCGGATGGTCTGATTCCATGGAAGCATTGCCGGAAAATCAAGAACGAAAAAAAAGGGCAGCCGTAAGTCAAAGATACGGAACAGCCCTAACAGAAAGCTTACTAATGACAAGCCGAGATGGGAAAAATTTCAAACGTTGGAACGAAGCTTTTCTAAGGCCCGGTATCGAAAGTAACGGGACCTGGACTTATGGTGACCAATATATTGCTTGGCATGTTGTTGAAACAAAGTCGGACAAAGAAGGTGCTCCCAACGAACTCTCCCTTTATGCCACCGAAAACTATTGGAAGGGGAATGCTAGCGCTTTAAGGAGGTACGTCTTAAGATTGGATGGGTTTGTATCAGTTAATGCACCTATGGATGGTGGAGAAATTATTACAAAATCCCTAGTCTTTCAGGGGAGTAAACTCGTGCTCAATTTTTCGACATCCGCAGCAGGAGATATAAAGGTCGAAATACGGGATGAGAACGACAAACCGATTCCCGGATATACTCTTGAAGAATGTTCGGAAATTTTTGGAGATACTGTCAATCGTACGGTTCATTGGAAAAATAAGGGGACAAACGTCGCTTCCTTACAAGGAAAAAAAATAAAGCTCAGGTTTGTAATCAGAGACGGTGATTTATATTCATTAAAATTTCAATAAACCGGCTCTCAAAACTAAGCACGAGTACTTTTACCTGGAGTATCTAAATCATAAATGATGAGAAAAATATCTTTAGTGGCAATAGTCTTGCTTCTATTGACTGCCTGGCTGACACCACTTCACGGGCAAAGAAACAACCAAAAAGAAACTACAATCAATTTGGGTTCAAGACTGGAACTTTTTATCGACAGTTTCCTTATTGACCGGCTTAATGGAGATATACGACTGAAAATGCATCATCCGGTCCCCAGGGAACTTGCGATGGTTCATGATTCCCCTTGGGAAGGCAGTGGTTCGGGATATCATTCTGTATTTAAAGACGGAGATATATATCGGATGTACTACAAAGCGTGGCAGCATACGGCAAGTGCTGACACCACAAGTTCCCATCCGCTTTTCTGTGCTTACGCGGAAAGTAATGATGGTATTACATGGCACAAACCCAAACTGGGAATACACGAGTTCAGAGGATCAAAGGAAAACAATATTGTATTGGTAAGCGGTCTTACAAACGGGTTTAAAATCGATGCTGGTCACCCGGCAGTTTTCAAAGATGAAAACCCTCTTGTAAGCGCGGATGCAAAATACAAAGCCATCGTTACTCTTGAAAATCCTGATTATGGGCTGGTCGTGTTCAAATCACCTGACGGCTTAAACTGGAGCTTACACGACAAGGGATTGATGATGAAAAATGGTCATTTTGACTCTCAGAATGTAGCTTTTTGGGACCCTGAACTAAAAAAATACAGAGTCTACTGGAGGCAATATTCTAAAAGTGGGGTGAGAGGAATTCGCACTGCAACCTCCTCCAGCTTATTCAATTGGAGCGATCATCAGGATCTTATCTACGAAGACTCCCCTGATGAACATCTGTACACCAATCAGATAAAGCCTTATTACAGAGCTCCTCATATTTTGTTAGGTTTCCCGCTGCGTTATATTGATCGGGGCTGGTCTACGTCCATGAAAAGGTTGCCGGAGCTTGAAGAAAGGGAAAAACGGGCAGGAAAGACTGTTAAGGGAGGCTCTGCTGACCTTACTTCGAGGTATGGAACTGTCCTCACGGAAACCTTACTAATGTCCAGCAGGGACGGAGTACGTTTTAAAAGATGGAATGAGGCATTTCTCAGACCGGGAGTAGAACGGGAAGGAAGCTGGACCTACGGTGATAACTGCGCAGCCTGGCAGGTAGTTGAAACCAAGTCGGCCTTACCCGGTGCTCCCAACGAGCTGTCTATGTATGTTGTTGAAAATTATTGGAAGGGAAAGGCTAGCGCACTTCGGCGCTATACCTTGAGAATCGATGGGTTCTCCTCACTGAATGCAGGTTATAATGAAGGAGAGGTTATTACCAATCCCATAACATTTTCAGGAGAGCATCTTTGGGTAAACTTTTCTACTTCTGCGGCTGGGAGCATACTAGCAGAAATCCAAGACGAAAACGGCAATCCGATTCCCGGGTTCTCTCTCAATCATTCGGAGGTTTTGTTTGGTGATTCGATCGCCAAACAAGTGTTGTGGAAAAGCGGCAGCAATCTTGCTAAACTAAAGGGGAAAGTAGTTCGACTTAGATTTGTAATGAAGGATGCTGATCTTTATTCCATTAGATTTGGGGGTGACATTTTAACTAGTAGTCCTTAATCCTGTACGCCTTGTGAAAGATCTGAACTGGTACTTCATCGTGCCAGACCAACAAGCTCTAATCAGTCTCAATACATTTCTTTTTTAATCAATTTATGACCACCCGCCGAAATTTCCTCCAAGCCGGACTAGTCATGGCTTCCTCCCTATCCTTTGCTGCCTGTAATGCCGCCTCAGACAGTAAAAAAGCTGCCGCAGCCCCCGGCGAAGTTCCGGACTGCCTCGACTACGGGCGTTCTTTCCTTTGCAATTCCGGAAAATCAAAAGCGTCCAATTCAGTCAGAATGTGGATAGAAAGCCGCACCATTGTGCGTAACACCAAAACCGGGGAAGAGGCGGCATATTACCAGGGGGCTTCCTGTAAAAGCGAAGATACTTTCGCTGAAAAAAACCTTTTCTACAAAGACAATTATGACTTTCTGCCGGTTTTCGGGAAAGACAAAGTATTGATCTTCAGGCGTCATTTCGATGAAAGGCCATCTTACCGGAAGGTCCAGCTCATGTCCGATACATGGGGGGCCGATCCCGATATCCGCCTGCCGCAGCCGAAATCCATTACGCTGCTAGACACTTTTGAAAAAATAAAAGAAGCGACGCTCGAAGGCATTCCCATCGTTACGCAAACCGAGATCACAGACGAAAATACAGGTCTTTCCGCCATGATCGAATGCCCTTGCAAAACGATGAATATCAATTCAGAAACAAAGATGTACCAGACCGACACCGGTCCCATTGTGCTGCCGGATCTTTCCAGGCACTACGACGAACCGATGGATGCGCTTCGACTGGCTTTCATTGCCTTTAACGTACCCCATTTCGCCGATTTCGTGGTAGAAGCGCCGGTTCCGATCATAGAAAACGGGAAAACGATCAAAACCGTGCTGCACTATTCAGAACTGATCACCCATAAAACCGTTAATAAAATTTTCGCAGTAGAATGAACAGCTGTCAGCCATCAGAAATCAGCTGTCAGCCGTTTGAAAGCTAAAAAGCAACTTTAATAATGCCAACCAACCCGATTAAAAATACCTGCTTCCTGCTGGCGTTAGGACTATTCCTAAACCTGAATACCTTTGCCCAAACCCCAACCACCTCCCTCCGTATCCTACCCGGCAACGATAACCCCCGCAACAGTGAGGGAGATTTCGTCACCCTGAAAGACGGCTCTATCCTGTTCATTTACACCCGCTTCACCGGCAATACTTCAAGTGATTTCGGTGGGTCGGATCTTGCCTCCAGGATTTCGTACGATAAAGGCAAAACCTGGACAAAAGACGACCGGATCGTACTTAAAAACGAGGGAAAAATGAACATCATGAGCGTTTCTCTTCTAAGGCTCCGCTCCGGGAAAATCGCACTTTTCTACCTGAGAAAGAACAACCTCGCCGACTGCCTGCCACTCATGAGGACTTCCTCCGACGAAGGGAAAACCTGGAGTGAACCGACCGTTTGCATACAGGATGAGATCGGCTACTATGTTCTGAACAATAACCGGGTAATCCAGCTGCCATCAGGCAGGCTTCTGATGCCGGTAGCGCTTCATAACTCCAATTTCAATCCGGATGCCAGTATTCATGAACTGGAAAAAAGCTTCAACAGCTACGGTAAAATCTTCTGCTATTATTCGGATGATGAGGGCCGGTCGTGGAAAAGAAGCGCTCAGGTAGCGGTGCCGGAAAAGGTATTGGCACAGGAACCGGGTGTTGTTGAACTGGCCAATGGCAATATATTGATGTTCATCAGGACCGATGCCGGAGTCCAGTATTACGCTACTTCAAAAGATCGCGGCGAAAGCTGGAACGAGGTCAGGACATCGTCTCTCGTGTCGCCTGTATCTCCCGCCAGTATAGTGCGGTTGCCGGGAAGTAAAGCATTGTTTGCAGTATGGAACAACAACGATCAGGGCCGGAAAGGCAAGAGGACACCGCTGACGATGGCCGTTTCAAAAGACAATGGTAAAACCTGGACGGGACTGTACGATATCGAGACAAACCCGGAAGGTTCCTATTGCTATACGGGCATTCTCTTTACCAAAAATGATGTATTGCTTAATTATTTCGACTGGCATACCCGTGGGGTGTTCATTACCAGTATTCCACTGAAAATGATTCGTTAGCATGATAATCAATAGCGTCATCCGAAATCTTACTCTACGGCTTGCAGCAATTCCTGTCATGTTGGTGCTCTCCGCTCCTTCTGTCAAAGCACAGACAGAGGGCCCTGCGGTTACTCTTCAGCTGACTCCCGGGCCCGATAACCCGCGAAACAGCGAAGGCGACTTTGTAGAACTGCGCGATGGACGGATTCTCTATATCTATTCCCGCTTTACCGGCAAATCATCCAGCGATTTCGGAAGTTCGGACCTCGCGGCCAGGTGGTCGGCAGACGGCGGGACAACCTGGACGCCGGAAGACCAGATCGTCGTCAAAAACGAAGCTGCTACCAATGTCATGTCTGTCTCGCTGCTGCGGCTCAAAAGCGGGAAAATCGCACTGTTCTATGCCCGGAAAAACTCCATTGCCGACTGCATCCCGATGATGAGAATTTCGGAAGATGAAGGCAAAACCTGGAGTGCGCCGGTTGCGTGTATCACCGATCACCCCGGCTATTACGTCGTGAACAATGCGCGTGTGATCCAGCTCCCCAACGGAAGGCTGCTTGTGCCGGTTGCCCTCCACAATTCGGACGCCAAAGGTCTGCCGCTTGAAGAATTGGAGAAAAATTTTAACAATTACGGAATCCTGTATTGCTACTATTCCGACGATGAAGGTAAAACCTGGAAGAGAAGCCGGAAGGTAGAGGTTTCGGAAAGCATCATGGCTCAGGAACCCGGGCTCATTGAGCTCCGGAACGGCTCCGTTATGATGTATATCCGGACGGATGCCGGCATACAGTATGCCTCTTACTCCTCCGATAAAGGGAAATCGTGGACTCCGGCGGGTCCGTCCAATATTCCGTCGCCCCTTTCCCCGGCCACCATCGTCCGCGATCCGAAAACGGGGAATCTCGTTCTCGTATGGAATAACTTCGGCATCATGGGCCTTAAGTACGGGCCAAGAACGCCGTTCAATATCGCCGTGTCGGACAATGAGGGACAGACCTGGCAGTATATTAAAACCCTGCATAACAACCCGGACGGATATTATTGCTACACCGCTGCGCGCTTTCTCGGTAACGGACAGTTACTTTTGAGCTACTGTGCGGGTGAACGCTCGAAAGGGACCGGCCTTTCCATTACCAATATTACCAGAATCAACCCCGGCTGGCTCTATGAAAAGTAACGTCATCTACCTTCTGGCTTTTTGGCTGTGCTGCTCCTCCCCGGGATGGAGCCAGGCGCCTGCTGCCGGGAAAACTGTGCTGCATCTGACCACAGATGCCAACAACCCGAGAAATTCGGAAGGCAGCTTTATCGGGCTAAAAAACGGGAAGATCCTTTATGTCTATTCGAGGTTTGAAGGATCGACCAGCGACCACGCCCCCGCACGCCTGATGGGGCGGTTTTCGGGTAATAACGGCCAAACCTGGACCAAAACCGACAAGCTGATCATTGACCGGGAAGGCGATATGAACGTCATGTCGGTATCGCTCCTGCGTTTGCAAAACGGCGATATTGCGCTGGTATATGCGCGAAAAAATTCCCTGGACGACTGCATTCCCCAGATCAGGATCTCAAACGATGAAGGCAATACCTGGTCTGAACCGAAATCCATCATCACCGATCAGACCGGTTACTTTGTCGTAAACAATGACCGGATCATTCAACTTGCCAACGGCCGTATCCTCGTTCCTGTCTCCTTGCATAAAACCAAAGCTACCGAATGGAGCAACAAGGGAACACTCAGTTGCTACTATTCCGACGACAACGGAAGATCGTGGAAGAACGGGCAGATTGTCCCTGCACCCGATTCGGTCATCACCCAGGAACCGGGCGTTGTGGAGCTGGCCGACGGGCGGGTCATGATGATCATAAGAGCGAGCGGCGGCCGCCAGTACCAGGCTTTTTCTTCCGACGGCGGGATCACCTGGACATATGCGGCATCTTCAGGTCTCAGGTCGCCGATTTCACCGGCTTCAGTGAAGCGCGTGCCTGGTTCCAAAGACTTGCTGGCCGTAACCAATAACAATGGCGAATACGGCCCGGGTTACCATAAGTCCAAACGTACCCCACTCACCGTCTTCCTGTCGGGCGACAACGGGATCACCTGGCAGGCCATAGCCGATATTGAGAATAACCCCAATGAAACCTACGCCTACACGGCTATTCATTTCCAGGGTGACAACGTCCTGTTTGCATACTATGTCAAACCCGACGACGATCCGGGCTTCAGCGTTAAGATCAAACGCATGGGCCTGAAGGAGCTTTATAGTACGCAAAAGAAACTCCCGGTCCTCCTTGCCGCCAACAAGCATTCCAACACCCTGGCCTTTGTCGATCCCAAAGGCTTCAATGTGTTGGAGACCATTTCCACCGGGCCCAACCCGCACGAAATAATCGTGACGCCCGACCAGCGGTTTGCCTACCTTTCCAACTACGCTCCCCCGGGCAATACCATCTCTGTCATAGACCTGCAAAGCCGCAGGCACGTCAAACAGATATCGACCGGGGAAATCGGAAGGATCCACGGGACCGCCATGGCCCCCGACGGCAAACATGCCTACTTTACCGCGGGCCAGACAGGGTATGTAGTGGAGGTGGATACCAAAACCAACGAGGTGGTAAGAAACATCCCGACCCACGGCAAGATATCGCACATGGTATATCTCTCTCCCGATGCAAAATACCTCCTGACCGCCAACATCGTATCCGAAAATATCTCTGTAATCGACCGCAAAACGGGAAATCTTGTAAAACAGATCCCGGCTGGAAAAGGAGTAGAAGGTATGGCTTTTACACCCGACGGCAAAAAGCTCTGGGCGCTCAACCAAACCGGCGGTTCCATCACAATCATCGATGTAAAATCGTGGGAGCCGGAAGAGACTTTCCCCTGCGAAGGCATGCCGGTACGGATCCGCTTTACGAAAGACGGCTCCCGGGCGCTCATCGCCAACTGGATTAAAGAAGGCAAACTGACTGTCATGGATGTTCCGACCCGAAAGGAAATCAAACGCATCCCGGTAGGCGACTACGCAATCGGCGTCGAGCTTTCCCCCGATGAGCGTTTCGCCTTCGTAGGCTGCGAAGATGCCAAAAAGGCTGAAGTCCTCCCCGACGGCTCTGAAAAAACCGACGCCCATAAAAACATTTCCGACGGGATACACGTAGTAGACCTGGCCAAACTCGAAGTTATCGACATCATCAAAACCGGCCTCGGCCCTGACCCTATGATCATATTTTACCCCAAAAAACCATGAAAATACACATTCTCTCCACCCTTCTGCTCCTGACCTGCATCTCAATCTGCGTCAATGCCCAGAAGAACAAATCCCAGACCCTGGCCCTGCAGCTCAATCCGGGCCCTGACAATCCGCGCAACAGCGAAGGCGACTTCATCAACCTCAAAGACGGCCGTATTCTCTTTATCTACAGCCGCTACACCGGCACCTCTACCAGCGACCATGCACCGGCTTACCTGGCCGGCAGGTACTCTTCCGACGGCGGCAAGACCTGGACCCAGGCCGACAGGCTGATCGTCGAACGCGAAGGCGATATGAACGTGATGTCCGTATCGCTCCTCAGGCTTCATGACGGAACGATAGGTCTCTGGTATCTCAAAAAAAACTCGGAAACCGATTGCAAGCCACTGCTGCGAATCTCCCGCGACGAAGGCGAGACCTGGAGTGACCCCATCAGCTGCATTACAGACAAAAACGGGTACTTCGTGCTGAATAACAACCGGGTCATCCAGCTTAAAAACGGGCGCCTGCTGATGGCGGTAGCGCTGCACAGATCCGAAAACGGGAAATGGAGGGAGCAGGCCACGCTTTACAGCTACTACTCCGATGATAGCGGAAAAACCTGGAAACCAGGCGCCGCCGTACCCAACGACACCGATATCGTTACCCAGGAGCCAGGTGTGATCGAGCTGAAAGACGGTCGCATCATGATGATAATCAGGGCAAGCGGCGGGAAGCAACAACTGTCTTTTTCTTCTGATAAAGGCGAAACCTGGAGCCACATAGAGGAAAGCAATATTTATTCGCCCATCTCGCCCGCTTCGATAGAGCGGATTCCGAAAACCGGGGATCTGCTGCTGGTATGGAATAACAACGACGGTAGCAATCCCGCATTAAAAGGGAAAAGAACACCACTGACAGTAGCCGTTTCAAAAGATGAAGGCAAAACCTGGCAGCATATTAAAGATATCGAAACCGACCCCGACGGCTGGTATTGCTACATCGCTATTCACTTTACCAAAAAAGAGGTGTTACTGAGTTATTGTGCGGGAAGCCAGTCAAAAAAGACACATTTGTCGGTAACCAACATTACACGCTTAAACCAAAAATGGCTGTATAAATGAGCAGGCAATCACCCTTTCACCGAAGATCTTTTTTAAAAGCGCTGGGCGCAGGAATCCCTGCTGCTATGTTTCCGCTCGCTTCCCATGCTGAAGAACCGGCACGCCCCGTTCTCAGCCAGGCGCCCGACCTTGAGCGGATAAAAGAGCTTCTGAAAAAAAAGGAGCCGAACATCTGGCTGTTTACCGGCGACAGCATTACGCACGGAGCCAAGCATACGATGGGCTACCGTTCCTATCCTGAGATATTCGAGGAAAGAATGCGCTGGGAGCTGGGCCGCACCCGCGACTGGGTCATCAACACCGGGATTAGCTCACAGACGATCAAGCTGATTCTCGGTGATTTCGAATGGCGGGTCAGCAGGTTCGCTCCGTCGGTGGTATCCATCATGATCGGCACCAACGATTGTGCCAAAGAAGATATACCGGTAGACGTATTCGAAAAGGAGCTTACTGTTTTCGTCGGTAAAGTCCGCGATCTGAAAGCGATACCGGTCCTTCACACGCCCAACCCTATCATCCTGGAAATGGCGGGCCCGCGGAAAACCCTTCCCGACTATGTAGCTGCTGTAAGAAAGGTAGCCGGAGATCAGCAAACGATACTGGTCGATAACTATGAGTACTGGACCGACCGCCATAAGCGGTATATGAACCATGTTTACAAACAGTGGCTGAACGACTACCTGCACCCTAACCAGACCGGGCATCAGCAGATCGCCCGCCTGATGTTTAAGAAACTGGGAATTTTCGATCCCGAGCAACCGACCTGCGGTGGGGAATACTATGAAGCAGAACACTGAAAATATCAGAACATTTACGCTAAGCGGTCCGCAGGAAGGTCCTCACCTACTCCTGCTTGCCGGTGTACACGGCGACGAGTACGAGCCTATGGCGGCCTGCCGCCGGCTATACCGTGAGTTGGAAGGCCGTCTCCTGAAAGGCCGGGTTACCTTTATCCCGCATTCCAACCCGACCGCATATGAAAGCGGGTCGAGATATGGCAGCGACGGGTTGGATATGGCCCGGATATGCCCCGGCAAATCCGGCGGAAGCGCTTCCGAGGAAGCCGCCTTTGCAGTCAGCACGATCATCCGTACCGCCGACTACCTGGTCGATATGCATACCGGGGGCGTCATGTACGATATTTTCCCCCTGGCCGGCTACATGCTGCACCCCGACCCGGCCGTTCTCGAAAGGCAAAGACAAATGGCCCTCGCTTTCGGGCTGCCGGTCGTATGGGGAACCGATCCGCTTCCTTCCGGCCGGACTCTTTCCGTTGCCAGGGATGCGGGTATCCCTGCTATCTACCTGGAGTACGGCGGCGGTACGGGCTTCAGGAAACACGTTGTGAAGGCCTACGTCTCCGGATTTATCAACCTGCTCCGCTCCATGGAGATGATACCGGGTGAATATACCGCCCCTGACCCGGAAAAAATCTACTGGGTGGAAGACCCCCGCCCCGACAGCGGTTTTCTCCAGGGCAAAATGCCTTCTCCCGCAGACGGGATTTTCATCTCCGAAGTATCTCTCGGCAGCCAGGTAAAAAAAGGCGAAGTCTGGGGCAAAATCCTCGACCCCGAAACCGGCAAAACCACAGAAGTCCTGGCCGACATCGACGGCCTTGCCTTCCTAATGCGCAACATCGTCAAAGTAAAAAAAGGCGACGCCCTGGGCGGAATCCTACCCATAACCACCCCCAGCCGCGTAACTATCGACGATAACGACTCCGTAACGACCGTGCCCCACCGGGGCGCCACCCGGAAGGCCGCCCTCATCACCGGCGCAGCCGGAGGCATCGGCGCCGCAACAGCGCGCCGCCTCGCAGCCGCCGGATACGCCCTCCTTCTCACCGACATCGACGCAGAAAAGCTTTCCTCCCTGTCTGAAGAGCTCGAAAACGAAGGCATCCGGGTCCACTGTCTACCAAGCGACCTGGCTGACGAATCTTCCTGGGAAGGACTCATCCGGGCTACCCTGGAAAAACACGGCCGGATAGACGTCCTGGTCAACAACGCCGCCTGGCGAATTCCCGGCTCGCTACGCTCAACCGGATCAGATTCCTGGGAAAAGACCCTGAAAATATGCCTTACCGCCCCGGTGTTCCTGGCAAAAGCTGCGGCCCGGGCGATGGAGCAGCAAAATTCCGGCGGCGTCATTGTCAATATTTCAAGTGTAATGGCCGAGCGCCCGTCCGGCCTGGCGCCGGCTTATATGGCTGCCAAGGGGGCCATCAACAGCCTCACCCGGGAGTTGGCGGTTACCTACGGCCGGAGCGGGATCAGGGTGGTAGGAATTGCCCCCGGCTACATCGATACCGAACTGAGCAACGACTACGTAGATCCCGACGGAGAAAATATCAGCGCCCGGCTTATTTCGCAGCTTACAGATTACATCCCCCTGGGAAGAGGCGGGAGGGCGGAAGAAATCGCCGATGTCATCGCCTGGGCCTGCTCTGATCAGGCTTCCTACGTTACCGGCACTACCGTGACCGTAGATGGCGGCTTCCTGCCCAACTTTAACCCGTATTCCGTTAAAAAACTACAATATCCCGAAGAATTTTGAACAGCAACCCAACATACAACCCGGCCATGAGCGACCGAAGCCTGTTTGGTCTCGGTGAGGGTAATACGCCCCTGGTAAGGTCAAAATCCATTGGCCCTTCCCTGGGTATCCCCCATCTTTATTTCAAGCTCGAAAACCTTAATCCTACCGGCTCATATAAGGACAGGTTTGCCTCCGTATTGGTACGCGATATGATGGCCCGGGAACAAAAAATATGTATAGCCACTTCGAGCGGCAATACCGGCGCAGCGCTTGCCGCCTATACCGCCGCGGCAGGGATCTCCTGTATCATCCTGGTTGTTGACGGTGCGCCGTTGCCCAAGCTCCGGCAAATGCAGCTCTATGGCGCGCAACTACTGATGGTACGGGATTTCGGAAAATCGGCCGAAATCACCGAAAGCGTTTTTTCCGCTCTTCAGGATCTGAGCGCCCGGCACAAACTGCCGTTACCCATCAGTGCGTATAAGTTCTGCCCTGAGGGTATGTGCGGAGTCGAAACCCTGGCGCATGAAGTTGTGGGTTCACTCGGCGGGCCGGGCGAAATATTTGTCCCTGCGGGAGGAGGAGGCCTCACGCTTGCGGTCGCAAAAGGGGTATTGTCCAAAAACGGCGGCTTCAAAGTGCATTGCGTACAACCGGAAGGAAATGACACCATCGCTTCATCGCTCCGCACCGGCGCTCCGGCACGGGCTGTACCCCGCTCTACCACATTGGTAAGCGGTCTCCAGGTAGCCAATGTCCTCGACGGACAGGAAGTGATCGAAGCCTGTAAAAGAACGGGCGGAACGGGATACGTGGTAACAGACGAAAACATCTTCCGGTGGCACCGCGAGCTGGCCATGAAGGAGGGGATTTTCTCCGAACCTGCCGGGGCAGTGGCGCTCGCCGGCCTGGAAGAGGCAGTCAGGAAAGGAGAAGCCGACCCCGACGGCCACTATGTCTGCCTTATAACCGGAAGCGGGTTCAAAGACATGGCAACTGTCGAAAACAGGTTTTCCCTGCCACCCCTCCCCACCCTCCCCTCCGAAACAGCTATCAACCACCTTAAAACCATCTTTAACGAAACCTAACCTTAAAAGCCCTGAAAGGGCGCCATATCCATAACCCGGAGCAAGCCCGGCGCAGTCCCGGGTCTTTACATCATAAAAACAAAACAAGAAAATGAGTACACAAAAATTCAAAGGAGTATGGCCGGCGCTGTTCACACCTGTCCATGCCAATGGGAAACTAAACGTTAATGAGCTGGAAAAGCTCATTGAACTCCTGATCAGCCAGGAAATGGACGGTATTTACATCCTGGGCTCCACGGGACAGGGTTTCCTGTTCAGTGAGGAGGAAAGGAAAGAAATTACCGCGCATACGATACGGATCGTTAAAGAAAGGGTTCCGGTCATTGTCCAGGTAGGGGCTATGAATACCGAAGAATCGATCCGCCTCGCCCGGCATGCGGCAGATCACGGCGCCGACGGGATCTCGTCGGTAGGCCCGATTTACTATGGCGGAAGCGGTGAAATGGCCTTTACACACTACAAGCGTATCGCCGAGGCTACAGACCGCCCGTTTTTCCCCTACCAGATCGGCGGTGCAGCCAGCCATGAGGTGATTAAAAAGCTGCTGGATCTCCCCCAGGTGAAAGGGATGAAGCTGACTACGGGCAAACTCCTGGAAATAGGTACCGTCAAAAATATGGCCGGAGACAAATGGCAGCTTTTCAGCGGTGCGGACGAGCTGATGTGCCAGGCCGCTATTACCGGCACAGTAGGCGCCATCGGTACGTTCTACAATATGTTCGGCCCTACATGCAAATATGTGAGGGCAAGTTTCCTCGAAGGAAAAGTAAATGAAGCGCAAGAGTTCATGCTCTCTTTCCAGGGTTTCATTGAGAAGATCCTGCCTTATGTATGGAGCTTTATCAACAGGGGTATGGCGCTCAAATATGATATTCATGTAGGTCCGCCCAAGCCGCCTTTGCTTGCCCCATCTATGCCCTGGAGCGACGAGGAGATAGTTGATATGATGGAGCAGGTTGACAGTTACGGACTTTTGAAGGAAACCATTTAACCTGCCGCTATGTCTGTTGATTTTGAATTTATAAAGAACGAGCTATACACGGCCGTTATTTCCGATGTCCTCGACTCCATGGGATTTACCGGACAGGCCACCAGGACCCCGTTTATCCCCTATACCGGCGTTAACAGGCTCGCCGGCAGGTGCAAAACCACGCTGTGGGCAGATATGTTTCATAAAGATGAAAACCCGTATGAGCTGGAGCTCAAAGCCGTAGACTCCTGCCGCCCGGGAGAAGTTTTGATCGCCGCGGCGCACGGCAGCAGCAGATCCGGTATATTCGGCGAGCTGCTGGCTACGGCCTCCCGCAACCGGGGCTGTGCGGGCGTAATAGTCCACGGCGCCATAAGAGATGTTGCTAAAATGCGGGAAATGGGTTTTCCGGTATTCGCAACCTCAAAAAATCCTTACGACAGCCAGAACCGGCAGCGGGTAACAGATATGGATATTCCCGTTGTCATCGACGGCGTAACTTTCAACCCGGGCGATATTGTAGTTGCCGATGAAGACGGTATAGTGGTGATCCCGCAGTCTGTAGAAGACAGGGTTATACAGGCGGCATTGAAAAAAGTAAAAGCAGAAAACCAATCGCGCGATGCCATCAGGATGGGCATGAAAGCACAGGAAGCATATCAAACATTCGGAGTATTATGAGTAACAAAAAAGTTGTAAAAGGAGGAAATATCCCTGCCAGCCATCTTCCGTTTTCGCCCGGTATCATTTCCGGAGGCCACCTGTTTGTCTCGGGCCAGGCTTCCGTCGACGACAAAGGCGCCATTGTCACCGACACTTTTGAAGGAGAATGCCGGCGCTCGTTTGAAAACCTGAAACGTATCGTGGAGGCCGCAGGAGCTACCCTGGATGATGCGGTGCAGGTACGCAACTACGTAGGCAGGCAGGAGTATCTGGCGGAATTCAACACGATTTACAGAGAGTATTTTAATGAGCCTTATCCGGCCAGGACAACTTTGATCGGCTGTCTTGGAGATTTGCTTAAATTTGAGGTGGATGCGGTATTCTCCATCGATAAATAATCCTTATGAAAAAACGTATCGCCCTGCTGGGCATCTACCACGAAACCAATACATTCTCAAAGCAGCTCACCACGCTGGCTGAGTTCAGATCGGGCTTTTGGCTGGAAGAGGGAGCCATCACAAAAGAGTACCGCGGCGCTCACCATGAGATCAGCGGGATTATCGAAGTCATTGAAAGCTCGGATGAGTATGAGCTTGTGCCGGTTTTTTATACCTGTGCTATACCGAGCGGCCTGGTCACAGCCGATGCACTGGAGGCTATTCTCTCAAGGTTATGGGAATTATACGACAAAAACGGCCCTTATGACGGTATCCTGGTGGTCCCGCACGGAGCCGGTGTTGCAGAAAATCATCCCGATATGGACGGCTACTGGCTTCAGCAACTGCGTGCCCGGGCAGGAGATGAAATTCCAATCGTAGGGACACTGGACCCCCATGCCAATGTAAGCCCGCTGATGGCCGATTCAACCAACGGCCTGTTCCCCTACCAGACCAACCCCCATATCGACCAGGCAAGAGTAGGCAGGGAGGCAGCCAGGATGATGATAGCAATGCTCTCCGAAGGAAGAAAATTTACCCAGAAGCTGATCCAGCTGCCGCTTGCGATCAGCATAGAACAGCAGTACACGTCCGAATCTCCCTGTCTCGATCTTCTGCAACTGGCGGAAAACTTAAGAGAAAAACACGGGCTTTATTCAATTAGTCTTTTGCTTGGTTTCCCTTATGCCGACGTTGCCGAGCTGGGCTCTGGCTTTATCCTTATTTCGGAAGAAGGACAGACTCCGTCATCAGGCGCCCGCGAAGCCGAAGAAGAGCTGCGGGGTTATATGCACCGCCATTTGCAGAGCTTCAACGGCAGGAAGCTCCATATCCGGGATTGGATACCTCTTTTCCCTGAAATGGAAAAGCCCGTCCTTCTGCTCGATATGGGAGATAATGTAGGAGGCGGAAGCAGCGCGCAAAGCACCCATCTGCTTGAGGAGCTTGACCAGGCCGGGCTTTCCCGCACCTTCATCTGTGTTTACGACCCGGCGGCGGTAGAAACCCTGCAGAATGCCTCCGGTATACCTTCAGAGCTTGTGGTCGGAGAAAGCGGCTACGTGATCATACCGGAAAGCTACCGTATCATCGAAGGGAAGTTCAAGGAGTTGACTCCCAAGCACGGCGGTTTCGTCAATTATGACATGGGGGCTTCTGCAATCGTGAAAACGGTTAACGGCCAGACGGTCATGCTCACTTCCCTGAGAACCGTCCCCTTCAGCCTCCAGCAGTTACTGGCTTACGATCTGCAGCCCGACAGCTTTGACTTTATCGTTGCCAAGGGTGTCAATGCACCCATTGCTGCCTACAAGGATGTCTGTAAGCACCTCTGCAAAGTCGACACTCCGGGTGATACCAGCGCCGATATGACCCGCTTTGTCTTTAACAACAGGCGTACTCCCCTGTTTCCTTTCGAAGAACCGGCCGAAAAAGACTTTTCCTGATGACAGGGTACCAATCTGAGAAGCTCCTCGACCTGGAATACTACACGGAAGGACCGGTAGCCGACCGGGAAGGCAACCTGTTCTTCACCACGCTGACCGGGCGGGGAATACTGCAATGGCTTCCCGGAAATACCAGCAGGGTATGGGCGGAGGGGGATTGTCCGAACGGACAGGTGATGATGAGCAACGGAGAGCATTGGTTTTGTGAAAGCCGGACAGGTGGTATTACCGCTTACCATCCTGACGGGAGTTTCAGAGCGAAAATAGTAGACGGGAGCTGCGCCGGCATAGCCTTTTCGACTCCCAACGACCTCATTACCGACTCCCTGGGCAACCTGTATTTTACCGATTCGGTCAGGCACGAAGGAAAGGTATTCATGGTAACGCAGGATGGCGGGGAAAAGCTGATCGCCGGCGGTATTGACTATGCAAACGGGCTGGCCCTTAACGCCTCCGAAAACATTCTTTATGTGGCGGAAAGCTATGGGAACCGGATACTGGCATTTCAGCTTAGTGAGGACTCCGAGCCAGGCATCAGGCGGAAAACCCTGATCGACCTTCCCTCCCATACATCAGGCGACCCTGTAAAAAACCTGCCCGACGGACTGGCCGTCGATAAGGAAGGACGTATCTGGGTTGCCCACTATGGTATGCAGGCGATACAGGTAGTTTCCCCGGAAGGATTGCTCCTGCACACTATCGATACCGGTCTTCCCTTAACCAGCAACCTGGCGTTTGTAAAAGATACACCTGAAAAAAAAGAACTGCTCGTAACCGGAGGCTACGGTGAGCCCGGTCCCGGTGCGGTCATGCTCATCACTGTCGATTTCTGAATGGAGACATCTGAATGTAAATCACCAGGCTATGGAAAAAATACTGAAAATGTCACGGCTTATCTACCTCTTTATTTTTTTAAACACGATACCTTGTATGTCTCAGACTGATCAGATCAAGTGGTCAGAATTTCCGTCCCTACCCGATAAGTCAGGATTTGCAGGCATGTATGCCGGCGTGACTTCAGGAACACTCCTGGCAATGGGAGGCGCCAACTTTCCCGGTCAATATCCGTGGGAAGGAGGTAAAAAGAAATGGTACGACCATATTTATGTAATGCCCGAAGGAGGAGAGTGGCGTCTTTTGGATCAAAAGCTTCCGGTGCCGTCCGGGTATGGCGTATCCGTCAGCTACAAAGACAAAGTGATCATTGCCGGCGGGTGTACCGACACGCACCATCTTACCACAGTTTACAGTTACCGCTGGAACGGGAGCAGGCTCGAAAAAGAAACCCTGCCCGACCTGCCGCATCCGCTCTCCTATATGACCGGTGCGCTCCTCGGCGATGTACTGGTTATTCTGGGCGGCTCTGAAAGTCCCGCAGGCCCTCCGTTGAAGACAGTATTACTGCTGGATCTTCTGAATCCGGGCAAGGGCTGGCAAAAAATTGAATCCTGGCCCGGGCCTGAACGGATATTACCCGTAAGCGGCGTATGGAACGCACAGCTGTTCCTGATGAGCGGTGAAAACAGCTCTGTAAACTCTTTCGGGGAAAAATATCGTGATATTCTTACCGACAACTATGCTCTTACCCTTACCAAGGATGGAGAGCGCTGGGAGGGCCGCTGGAAAAAGCTGTCCCCTATCCCGAGAGGGGCTGCTGCGGGAGGAACGTTACCCCTCCTGAACGGCAACAGGTTCATTATATGGGGCGGTGTTGATGCTGTTACGGCTCAATACCGGAAACCGGAGACCCACCCCGGTATGCCCCGGAGTGTTCTGTGCTACTACCCCGGAAATGATACCTGGGAATACCTGGGGAACCAGGATAAATACACCTCCCTCGTCACCCTGCCGGTAATACCTTACCGTGACGGATGGCTGTATATCAGTGGCGAAGTGAAGCCCGGCATACGAACCCCTGCTATTATCAGAATAAGTGACTAACCACTAACCATCATGAAATATACCCCTTTCCATCAATACCGGATCTCACAGCTGGCGCTTGGGACCGTCCAGCTGGGCATGAGCTACGGGATTGCCAATACTACCGGTGCGCCGACAAAAGAAGACGCCTTCTCTATCCTCGACCTGGCGAGAAAATCGGGCATCAATACATTTGATACCGCCCGGGCCTATGGCCGGTCTGAAAAAGTCCTGGGAGATTATTTTACCCAAAACACACCAGACGAAGACCTTATCATTACGAAATTCAGATATGACTGGGCGCCCGGGATCACCCTCGAAACTGCCTGGAAATCCGTTAAAGAAAGCGTCAGTGAGTCGCTAAGCGAGCTGAATCTCCGGCAAATTCCGATACTCCTGTATCACACGGGCACCAAAGAGCCTGCGGAAGAAGTCCTGCGGATCGTTCCCCCGCTGATTACCCGACTCAGGGAAGAGGGATTGATCGCTCACGGCGGTATCTCCCTTAATTATTCCGCAGAAGCCGGGATACTGGCCGGACATGCTTGCTTCGAGGCCATCCAGATCCCCCTGAATATTTTAGATCAGAAGGTGATTAACGACGGCACGCTCGAAAGTCTGCACAAGGCCGGTAAAACCATTTTCGTGAGAAGCGTTTTCCTACAGGGACTATTCTTCCGTAACCCGCACGAACTGGCCGGAGTTTTAGAAGCGGCCACTCCCTACCTGGTAAAACTACGCTCCCTGGCTCACGATTATGGCCTGACGATAGCCGAGCTGGCATTCGCATTTATACGCGACCTCCCTGAAGCAGATAGCCTGGTGGTCGGTGCTGAAAATGTCTCCCAGATACAATCCAACCTGGACCTTCTGAACGGTCCCGAATTGCCGGAATCATTACGAACCGAACTGAAAATCCTGACAGCCGATATCCCAAAACAGGTAATTGCCCCGGGAATGTGGAACTGAACGCTATGAACAAACTTTTCAATCTTTCCGGCAAAGTAGCCATTGTAACCGGTGGTACGGGCCTTTTCGGGGCGCCAATATCCCGCGCCCTGGCAGAGGCGGGAGCCCATGTAGTAATTGCCTCCCGTAATGCCCTGCGCTGCCAGGAGTTTGCAGCTGAATTATCCGGCGCCGGGCTACAGGCAAGCGGGTGGGAGCTCGATCTTTCTGACGAACAGCAGATACAGCATTTTGTGTCTTCCGTAACCGAACGCTTCGGGCAGATCGATATCCTTGTCAACAACGCCGTTTCCAGGGAGGGTTTCAAAAACCTGGAGGACATGGGAACAGAAGACTGGGAAGCCGCTCAGAAAATCAACTCTACCGGCCTGATGCTTATTACGAAAGCGGTAGTCCCGCAGATGCAGGCGCGTTTAAGCGGAAACATCATTAACATCGGCTCGATCCAGGGTACGGTCGGGCCTAATTTCCCGGTATACGGCAGCACCGGGATGACCAGCCCGGTAAACTATACCTACGACAAATGGGGAATGGTAGGATTTACCAAATGGCTGGCCAACTACTATGGGAAATACGGCATCCGGGCCAATTGCATCAGCCCCGGGGGCTACGGGCCCGGGGTAGAGCAGATGACCGGCAAAGAAGAATTTATCGCCAACTATAAGCGCCTTACTCCCCTGGGACGCTTCGCTGACGACAAGGATATCCAGGGGCCCGTGGTATTCCTGGCCTCGGAAGCTTCATCCTATGTCACGGGCCACAACCTGGTCGTAGACGGTGGGTGGACGTCGTGGTAAAACAGGCCGGGAAATAATTATCTAAACTAATAACTATCGGCAGAATATGATAGGCAAAAATTTAGCAGCGTCCCTAAAACAAGGTAAATATGTTTTTGGAACAGCCATGGTTTCCCGCCTGGATGCATTTTGGCCGGGCGCTCTGGCATCACTCAAAATGGATCTGGCATTTATCGATTCGGAACATACGCCCGCAGACCGTCAAACCATTAGTACTATGTGTCACCTTTACAGAGGGCACGGCGTAGTACCGGTAGTACGAATACCCAGCCCTGACCCTTACCAGGCGACTATGGCGCTTGACGGAGGCGCTTTGGGTATTATCGGGCCGTATATCGAAACTGCCGAACAAGTGCGGAAGCTGGTAGGAGCAGTGAAATACAAACCCCTTAAAGGAGAACGACTGGAAGACTTTCTGAATGGGAAAGCCGATTTGGAACCCGGTTTATTATCCTATTTGAAAAAGCTCAACGAAGAGAATGTTCTTATAGTTAATATCGAAAGTGTGCCGGCGCTGAATAACCTGGATGAGATCCTGTCGGTAGAAGGACTGGATGCGGTTTTGGTAGGCCCTCATGACCTGACATGCAGCCTGGGGATCCCGGAGGAATATGATCATCCCTTGTTTAAAGAGTCTATTGAATTGATTATAAGGAAGTCGCGGGAAAAACAGGTTGGTGTAGGCGTGCATATCTGGGAAGAAGTAGGATTTGATAAAGAATTGGATTGGGCCCGGAAGGGAGCAAACCTGATTATGCATAGCAACGACGTTTCCATATTCACTCATGCTATTTCCGGGCATTTGGAACGAATAAGGCAGGAGCTTCAACTTTCACCCGGGAAAAGTAAAGTGCACGATGCTACGATTTAAGAATACTGCCCATACCACTTCCCGCTCCACTTCTTCCAAATCCTATGCCTGGCTTGTCGTAGGCCTGTTGAGCGTAGTTGGTTGCCTGAACTACCTCGACAGGATGATGATTACCACAATGCGGTTTTCCATTGTGGAATCGATCCCTATGACCGATGCGCAGTTCGGGCTGCTTACGTCGCTGTTCTTATGGATATACGGTTTTCTCAGCCCGGTAGGAGGCTTCCTGGCCGATCGCTTTAAAAGGACCTGGGTGATCATCGGCAGCCTGTTTGTCTGGTCGATGGTAACATGGCTCACCTCTTATGTGACCACCTATGAAGGACTGCTTGCAACCAGGGCCCTTATGGGGATCAGCGAAGCCTGTTACATTCCTGCAGGCCTGGCTATGATCATGGACTATCATAAAGGCCCTACCCGTTCACTTGCCAACGGCATCCACCTGGCGGGGATCATGATCGGGCAAAGCCTCGGGTTCATAGGCGGCTGGCTTGCCGAAACGCATACCTGGAACTTTGCTTTCAGCATCTTCGGAATCATCGGGATAGTATATGCCTTCGTACTGCTGGCCGTACTGCGGGAAGCGCCCGGGGAAACCACCGAAACAGGCACCGTTGCTCCTGCTGCGGAAAACAAAGTCTCGTTTATGGAAACCGTAAGGAATTTGTCGGCTAACAGGGAATACCTGAAAACGCTTCTGCTCTGGGGAACCGGAGGAATTGTAGCCTGGCTGGTGACAGGCTGGCTCCCTACTTATTTTAAAGAACATTTCAACCTGTCACAGAGCGTCGCCGGGATTTATTCTACGGGGTATTTCCATACCGCATCGCTGGTGGGCGTCATTATTGGCGGGCTGCTCGCAGACCGGTGGAGCAGGCGTCATCCGAAAGGACGTATATTGGTCCCGATATTGGGTCTTTCGATCGCTGCGCCTGCCGTTTTCCTGGCCAGCAGCACCGATATGCTGTATCCCGCCCTGGCAGGTTTCATGGTTTTCGCCTTTTTCCGCGTATTCCTGGATGCCAATATGATGCCCATCCTGACACTGTTAATCGATAAGAAATACCTGGCCACCGGCTACGGTATCCTTAATTTCGTAGCCTGCCTGGTCGGCGGACTGAGTCTCTACGCAGGGGGCGCCATGCGCGATATGGACATCAACATCGGGCTGTTGTTCAGAATATCTTCCGTCCTCATGGTCTTTATTGTCTTCATGTTGTGGAGACTGAAGCCGGGAAAATAAGCTCTCCCCCGTCTATTGACGGCGGGAGGGTGGCCCCCGGTCTCCGACCGGTATAACATCATCTTATTATGATATTTATTTACCGGTCGGAGACCGGCTCTCGCACTTCCTCCGTCTAAAGACGGGGAAGAGCGTGCAGATGACAAAAATCATATTAATACTCGAATAACTAGCTTTTACTTTGCGACCATGTATCGAGGTAATCTATACTAACCGGAACATCCGGATCAGGTTTGAAAATAAAACATACAATTTCAGCATACTTCCTTTCAAAAAAATGAAACGTCTTATGAGTTTTCCCAAAATCTCTCTCCTTGCAGGAGGATTACTGTTATTATTAATCTCATCATGCTCTCCGAAAGTTTCCACATCGATCAGCAAACACTATACCGCTCTCGACTACCGGGAGGAAGTCGCCGTATTTATGCCGGGCGATGAACCCCCGAAAGATGCAGAGCTAATAGGAACGGTCAAAATAGGAGACTCCGGTTTTTCTACTGATTGCGGGCTGGACGTAGCGATAGCAAAAGCGAAAGAAGAAGCGCGCAAAGCCGGAGGAAACGCTATAAAGGTCACCCGGCATAAGGCGCCGAGCTTCTGGACAAGCAGTTGCCACAGGATAAAAGCGGATATTCTCAAAATAGACGCTTCCTTAATTGTCAAAGCAGATGAACCGGCCTCCTCCCTTCCCCCCGATGCCGATTATGCCCTGCTGCATGTTTACCGAACATCCGGTACCGGCCCGCTGATCAACTTCGACCTTCACCTGGGAGACACCGTTATCTGCAGAGTGAAGAATAAATGGAAAGAGACCATCATGATAAAAAAGGAGGGGTTGAATTCGCTGTGGGCGAAGACGGAAGCAAAAGCGGAAATTCCTGTTAAAATTGAATTTGGCAACGAATACTATATCCGGTGCAGTGTGACTATGGGCGCATTTGTAGGGCGCCCCAAGCTGGAGCTGGTAGACCGAAAAACCGGCAAATTCGAGTTTGACGCTATAGAAAATAAAAACTGACCAATCTCTTCTGTCTGAAATGAACAAGCTGTTATTGATATTCGCGCTATCGGGCGTGCTACTGAAAGGCGCCGCCCAGGACCTGGTTGTAACTGCTGAGGGCGACTCCCTGAACTGCAGGATCACGAAAGTGAAGAATAATTATGTCTACTTCACCTTTGTCCATGAAAATGAGGTCAGGAATACGCTGTTGCCTGTTTCCCAGGTAACCGCATACCAGTATAATTACTTCGATTCTGCCGCCCTGCCTGTAGCGTACCGGCGGGATAAGCCCGATTTCCCGCGCTGGCGGTTTTCGTTGAACGGGGGCTTCAGCTACCGGCTCGGAAAACTGCCCCCGGGCATAGACCCCAGCCTGAAACCATACCTGAAAGATCTTAAATCGGGCGCTCACTTCGAGGCCGGCGCTTCCTACTATTTTTCGGAACAACTGGGAGTGGGACTCCGGTACAATCATTTTCTCTCGAAAGCCAGCACTGACGACGTGTATGTTACCCCTCCCGGCGGGCCGACGCAATACGGCAGCATGAGTGACAATCTGGGGATCACCTGGCTGGGCCCGCTTTTCAGCACCCGCCTTCTCAACGGAAAGAAAACCGGCGCACTCGTCCTTGATGTCGGTATCGGCTATGCGGGATACCGGAACAAATCTGCCCTGCTAAACGAAAACCTGACGTTCAAAGGAGGAACAGCAGGGGTGTACTGGGGGGTAGGGTACGATATCGGCCTGTCGAAAGGAATGGCGCTTGGGCTGCAATTCGGATTTACCGGCGCATCACTCACCAAATACAAGATCTCGAATGGCTTCCGGACCGAAACGGTCGAGCTCGGCAAGGACAACTACGAATCCTTGTCCCACGTCGATCTGTCGGTAGGATTGAGATTTGGGAAATAGCTGATTTCTCGTCAATTTCACGAAGAAATTCTTCACAAAAGTTGCCACATTTATGTCGAAACTCATCCTGCTGATTCAGATTATGGTTTTTGCATTGCCTGTGCTACAGGTCAATGCGCAGACCCGGAACCGCGAGACCTTACCGGCAAATCTCGATCTTCACATTATGCCGCTCGCATTAGCTCACCCCGATCCGTCTCTTCGTATCGGAGCAGAACGCATCACAGGCGGCAGGTGGAGCTATGGCCTGAGCGCAGGTATCGGTAATAATCCTTTTACCACCGTTTTAATGAAGAACGACAGGCGTACTAATTATCAAATGTGGGAGATACGACCCGAGCTAAAATTTTATCTGTATCAGCGTAAAGATATGGGATGGTATTTAGCGGGGGAAGGACTCTATGTCAACAGTAGTTATACTTCGGACAAATCCTACTATATCCTTTCTTTCGATGAAAAAGTAGTATTTGACAAAGCGGGGTTCCGGAAGGAAAAGTTGGGCGGGATAGGCAAGATGGGCGTTAAATTCCTGGTCGGCAGAAAGCTCACCCTGGATTTATTTTCGGGTTTAGGCATGGCTTGGACCCAGGTTTCGTATTCCGATGTGGAAAACCCCAGGAATGAAATACACGATCCGTTCTTTGATGGCGAAGACTTCTACGTGGGAAAAAGATGGACAGGGCTCCTCTCCGTGGGGCTCAAACTAGGCATCCGCCTTTGGGAAAGCTCTTCCCCGTCTCCGGACGGAGGAAGAGCGAAAGCCGGTCTCTGACCGGTAGACATCCTCCCACCGCCAGGAGACGGGGAAGAGCACATTTATTCGTAACTTGCGGCACAAATACCGCTCCGGTATAAGCGTAATACGAATTGCATGATCGATAGCACTTTGAAATCAGTTTTAGTGAGTCCCAGGCAGCAGCCGATCCGTACCGCCATCCAACTGGCGTCATCCAAAAGCGAAAGCAACCGGTCTCTGATTATCAGCGCTCTCACCGGGTTTAAAAGCACCTTGAGCAATGTTTCCGAGGCGAGGGATACCCAAACCCTGGAAAGGCTTCTTCACGATACCGGGGAAACTGCAGACGTCATAGATGCCGGAGCGCCTATGCGGTTCCTTACCGCTTATTTTGCGGTGACAGGACAACAGAAAGTAATGACAGGAACTCCGCGTATGTGCGAGCGGCCCATCGGTATACTGGTGGATGCGCTCAGGGAGCTGGGAGCGGCTATTACCTACCTCGGAAAAGAAGGATATCCTCCCATGCGGCTGGAAGGCTTTGAATACGCTGGGAAGAATACACTTACAGTCAAAAGTAACGTAAGCAGCCAGTATATTTCAGCACTACTCCTGGTAGCGCCCACATTGCCTGAAGGACTTAGCCTGAACCTCGACGGGGAGATAGGCTCGCGTCCCTACATAGAAATGACGCTGCAGCAGATGGCTCATTTCGGGATCTCTTATAAGGCCGACTGGGACAGCAAAACGATTCACGTTCCGCACCAGGCCTACCGGCCTGCAGCTTTTGCAGTCGAATCCGACTGGTCGGGGGCCAGCTACTGGTACAGCCTGGTCGCATTGGCAGAAGACGCAGAGATCGAGCTGTTGGGACTTAAACAGAAATCCCTGCAGGGGGACAGTGCCATCGCCGATATTATGGATCCTCTGGGAGTAAAAACTACCTATACCGACAGGGGCGTACTGCTGCAAAAGAAAGACGCAGTAGCAGAATTGAACTGGGATTTTTCAGGCTGTCCGGATCTTGTGCAGACCGTGGCAGTATGCTGCGCCGCCAGGCATATTAAACTCGTAATGACCGGCATCGAGAGCCTTAAGATCAAAGAGACCGACCGTGTGGCCGCCCTTCAGACCGAGCTGTTAAAAATAGGCGCCGAACTGACCGAAACAGAGCCCAATCACAGGTATGAAGTCAATACAACCGGCGATGGAGACAAGCTTCCGGTTATTGATACTTACGACGACCATCGTATGGCTATGGCTTTTGCTCCGGTTGGGGTTTCACGCCCTATCGTAATCGAAGAACCCGGTGTAGTCGTCAAATCCTATCCCGGGTTCTGGAAAGACCTGGAAACTGTTACAAAGCTGGAAAGCTATGCAGGAGCTTCTGTCTGACATTCCCTGGTGGGTGTACCTGCTGGTCGCCCTGGCCGTTTGGGCGCTCGCCGACATTCTTCAGAAGAAGCATGCCATCAAGCATAATTTCCCGATTGTAGGGCATTTCAGGTACCTGCTTGAATCGATAGGCCCGGAGCTTCGCCAGTATATCGTTGCCAACAACAGGGAGGAACTTCCTTTCAACCGGCGACAGCGGTCGTGGATCTACGCCTCTTCAAAAAAGGAAAATAATTACCAGGGCTTCGGCACCGACCAGGATATGTCAGGTCCGGGGTATGTGCTGATCAAACCCGCGCTGATGCCGAAGCACCTTCCCGACGATCATCCGCACAGTATCTTTAACGGGAAGCACCCGTATCATTATACGCTTCCGTCTGCCAAAACGATCGGCAGCTTCCACAACAGGGCACGCCCTTACCGACCGAAATCTGTGATCAATATAAGTGCCATGAGCTACGGATCCCTGTCGTCCAGGGCCATCTCCGCCCTGAATATGGGTGCAGCGAAATTCGGTTGCTATCATAATACGGGAGAAGGAGGCCTGGCGCCATATCACCGGCTCGGAGCCGATATTGTCTTTAACATAGGCACTTCTTACTTCGGCATCCGCGACAGAGATGGGAATTTCGACATTGAAAAACTGGTTAGGCTTACCCGTGACACACCTGCAGTCAGGATGCTGGAATTAAAGCTTTCGCAAGGGGCAAAACCAGGGAAAGGAGGATTGCTACCGGCAAGCAAGATTACCAGGGAAATAGCCGAAATACGCCAGGTACCTATGGGGCAGGACGTCGTTTCGCGGCCCTATCATACCGCCTTTTCGGATATCAGCGGGATGATCGCCCTCATCGAGGAAATGGCAGGCAGGACCGGGTTACCTGTAGGTATCAAATCGGCGGTCGGGAAGCTCGATCTGTGGGAAGAGCTTGCCCAAACGATGGTCGAAACCGGGAAAGGTCCGGATTTTATCACTATCGACGGGGGTGAAGGCGGTACGGGAGCCGCCCCACCGTCTTTTGCCGATCATGTATCGCTTCCTTTTGTATACGCTTTTGCCAATGTATACAAAATATTTCAGCGTTATCACCTCACCGAGCGCGTCGCCTTTATCGCTTCCGGGAAGCTCGGCCTTCCGGATAAAGCAGTGATGGCTTTTGCAATGGGAGCAGACCTGATTAACGTCGCCAGGGAAGCGATGATGTCGATCGGGTGCATACAGGCCCAGCTGTGCCATACCAACAGGTGTCCGGTTGGTGTCGCTACCAACAACAAGTGGCTGGTTTCGGGGCTTGATCCCGCTCTTAAGAGTGAGAGATTTTACAACTACATGAGGACCTTTACAAAAGAACTCATTGAAATTACTCATGCTGCGGGTTATGAGCACCCATGCCAGTTTACGATGGACGACGTAGACCTGTCGATGGGCGATAACAACATCACGCAATCGCTTCGCATGTCTCACGGCTATAACAAAGACGTCGTAAAATTCGACGGTATGCAAACGTTGTTTACCTGCGGACACCTGGGAGGCGCTTCGCACATTGCCTCCTGACGCCGCTGCTCCGCAAGAGTGCAACATTTACCGTGAAAATTTGCGTATTTTGCTAAGGGGATTGGTCCTGTAAACACGCCGCCGAATGATTCACTACGGATTTCATAGGATTCTGAAGACCGGTGCGAAATTTCTCGCATTTACGCTCATTCTTGCAGGCGGGCCGATCGCCGGCCCGGCCCAGACATCCCCGCGGTATCTCATCCTGTTAAAAGACAAAAACGGTACGCCTCATTCTGTGACGCAGCCCGGAACCTTTCTTTCCGAAAGAGCCATACAGAGACGTACTACCCGGAATATAGCAATTTCGGAAAGTGATCTGCCCGTAAATCCTGCCTATGTCGCAGAGATCAGCGCTACGGGTGCACAGGTGCTACATACTTCCAAATGGTTTAACGCCGTGGTGGTGAGCGCGTCCGAATTGCAGTTGCAGGCCATTCAGGCGCTCCCCTGCTACAAAGGGATCGAACGCGGCATGGCGCTCACCGGGACTAACTACTCAGCCAGAATAAGCCGGCCGGATACTAAATTCGGATCAGAGGAAGCTATTGACTACGGAAGCAGTCTTTTCCAGCTCGATATGCTGGGCGTTCCGCAGCTCCACGCCATGGGCTATACCGGCCAGGGGCTACTGATCGGGATCTTCGATTCAGGCTTTACCAATGCCGACCAGCAGGCCTATCTGAGCCATCTTTTTGAAAATGACCGGATCGCAGATACCTATGACTTCATTTCCCGTGAGGAGAACGTATACGACGATCACAGCCACGGGCTGCAGGTCCTCAGTGTAATGGCCTCCCGGTGGGAAGGTCACCTTATCGGCCCGGCTTTTGATGCCGACTATGTCTTATACAGAACTGAAAACACCGGCAGCGAAACGCCATACGAAGAAGTTGCCTGGCTGCTCGCCGCCGAACGCGCCGACAGCCTGGGGGTGGATATTATCAATACATCGCTGGGCTACTATTCTTTTGACAACCCTGCCCATGACTACACCTATGCGCAGATGGACGGAAAGACCGCCATCATCTCAAGGGCAGCCCGCTTCGCCGCCCGGACCGGTATGCTGCTGGTTACGTCGGCCGGCAACGAAGGGAACAACAGCTGGAAGTATATAACAGCTCCCGCCGATGTCGATTCCGTCCTGACAGTGGGAGCGGTGACCTCAACCGGCGCCCGCTCTTCTTTCAGCTCTTTAGGCCCGAATGCCGAAGGAGTCACCAAACCTGACGTATCAGCCCTGGGGTCGGGTGTCAGCCTGGGGTCGGCGTCGGGTACGGTTACTTCCTCCAACGGCACTTCCTTTTCGTCGCCGCTTGTGGCCTCCTTCGCTGCGCTGTTATGGCAGGTATATCCCGAAAAATCGGCACAGGAGCTCACTGCCTACATTCGTTCTACGGGGAACAAAGCCGATAACCCCGACAATGAAACCGGTTACGGTATCCCCTATTACAATGAATCCCTAAACGTCAATGCCCCCACCGGTTTTATAGCATCTCTGGCAGGAAATCTGGTATATCTTTCCTGGGAATCCCCGTATAACGGGATGGTCAGCTACGAGATCGAACGCTCAATTGATGGCCGCCCGTTTGCCAGGATTGCTACCGTTGCAGGGGCTTACCAACCGATCGATACGCTTCATCAATCAGGTTCATACCGCTACAGGGTACGAACGGTAGTGAATTACAGGGCCGGTAGTTTTTCCGAAATTGCCGCAGTCGATTTCAGGAGCGACGACGGGCCTGGCCCCGGCATCCCGCCGCTCTGGCCTAATCCCGCCGACGGGTATATCTTCCTGGATCTGCGTTCTTTCCCGGACAGGGCAGATTTTTCTGCGGAAATTATAAGTCTTTCAGGAACGATACAGTCTGTTCCGGAGCTTTTTATATCTCCCAACGGCACTGCCAGAATAACCGTAGATAACCTTCCCCGGGGACTCTATCTCCTCAGGCTCAGGTCGGAAGAAAGCGGGACGTATCTCCGGAAATTCATTAAGGGATAACATTCACGGCTAAATATATCCCCAAGCTGACGTTTATTGTTATTTTTGAAGTTCTTTCATCCTGAATAACACGTTTTAACTAAACTATCCGAAGCGCATGAAAAAAAATCTTTTCGTATTCCTTTTCATTTTTGCTGTCGTTACGTCATCCGTTGCACAGCGCACGCCGGTCCCGAGCCCGGGTTCTACTATCCAGCAGGCAGTGGGAGTGACCGATTTCACGGTGAGCTATTCCCGTCCCAGTCTGAAAGGACGGCAAGCCTTCGGTCCCGGATCGCCTCTGGCGCCTACCGGACAGGTATGGCGTACGGGAGCCAACCAGGCGACGACGCTCGAAGCAAGCACTGAGTTTACTTTTGGCGGAAAAACTGTCCCTGCCGGGAAATATGCTCTTTTCACGATTCCCAACAGCGGCTCATGGACCATCATTCTCAATAAAAACTACCAGGGAGGTATCGGTGCCTATGCCGAGTCAAACGATGTGGCCCGTGTCAGTGCTACTCCGGTAAGCTCACCCGCTACCGAAACTTTTACGATAGGCTTCAGCAACCTGACGGAAACCTCGGCTATACTCAGTCTATCGTGGGCAGGTGTGGCCGTACCGGTTAAGCTGGAGGTTGCCACAGAAGAATTGACAGCAGCCAACGTCCGGGAAGCAATTGCCAAAAACCCGGAAAACCCCACCGTACTGCAAGGCGCAGCCAACTACATGCTCGGAAAAGGGAAAGACCTCGACCAGGCCCTGGCGCTGGCAGACAAATCTATCGGACTGAAGGAAACCTTCACAAATGTATGGCTGAAAGCCCAGATCCTGAACAAGCTCGGCAAGGTAGCGGAAGCGGTACCCCTGGCGCAGAAGGCCCTTACCTTAGGCCAGGCATCGGGTGAGGCCAATTTCACCAGCTTCTATAAAGGACAGATCGAAACTGCGCTGGCTGATTGGAAGACCAAACTTCCTGCTGAAGTTCCGGTGAAAAAGAAAGGGAAAAAGAAATAGTCTGTAGAGACGCAATGCATTGCGTCTCTACAGATTATTTCTTTTCAATCCCTTC
>CAZLGW010000026.1:0-78135 GCA_964559125.1 uncultured Cytophagales bacterium | reverse complement strand
AAAAATATTACCCAAGTTGGGTACGGGTTGTGAAAACAACGTGTTCGGACAGGCCAATTTTGTCAGGTAATGCAAGATAAGCGCAACATCTAAAACAAAGACGAGCTATGTCAACTCTTTCGCCATGGAAAACCTATTTGATCCTGCTGGGCCTTGTTTCCGCTGTTTACTACACGGTAATCCTTTTGCGCTTTTACCGGAAAGAACTTCTGCTGACGTGGCATCGTCTCTCAGGGACTGAACGGGGCTTTCAGGCCGAAAGACTGCCGGTTAAAAGAGAAAGCCCTAATGCTCTACCAGAAATCAAAGGAACCGAGCAAAATCTTGAGGTATTGACCGGCCAAGTGGAAGGACTTTGTACTACTTTAACCAGCTCGCTCAAGGAAGCAGCCCAGAAAGAATACACCAGGCAGGATCTGCTCCTACTTTTGCGGATCACCTTAAAAGAATACCCGGGCTTTTCAACCCAGCCATTCCGAAGCCTTGTAGAAAGGCTGATCCTTTCGGAATGTGAACGATATGGCTTCGTCCCCCTCCATGTTGTAGAACGGGAAGAGATGTGGAAGGAGGTGGTTTGACGAAGCCATTTTTAATTTACAAAAGGCAACTATCAATTTGTTCAACTAAAAAAAGAAGTAACAGGTATGCGAGTGAGGAGAAAGATGTGGAGGAGAGGACTGCTGTTGCTGGGTTTTACAGCCGTTGCGGCAGCTGTCATGGGGCAAGACGGCGCGGCCGGGATCAATGAAGCGGATTCGCAGGTCAGGTCTTACTTTGAGCCGGGCACCAACCTGATGTATGCCATTGGGGCTGTGTTGGGCCTGGTAGGCGGGGTGAAGGTATTTCAAAAGTGGAACGCCGGGGATCCGGATACGGGAAAGGTGGCAGCCGCTTGGTTTGGCAGCTGCATTTTCCTGGTGGTAGTGGCCACCGTGCTGCAATCATTCTTTGGCGTATAATAATAAGCGTTTGATAAAGAAAATGGCATCTGAAACCACTTACACGATCAACAAAGGCATTGGCCGGCCGATCCTTTTCAAAGGGCTCAAATCCCAGTATATCTGGTATGTGGCCGTACTGGCTGTCGGGCTGCTTTTGCTCTACGCCTTACTCTACGGGATCGGCGTCAATACCTACTGGTGCTTAGGAACCGTAGTAGCGTTAGGGTTCCCCGGAATCATTGGCATTTATCACCTAAGCGATCAATACGGAGAGCACGGGCTGACGCGGCACCTGGCCCGCAAAAGGCTTCCGAAACATGTCAAAATAACCACCCGAAAACTATTTACCCAAGATGGAAAAGAGCTTGCGTGATTTATGGCCGATCCTGGATGTGGAGCACGACTGTATCCTGTCAAGGCAGGGCGATGTGACAGTGGCCTTTCGGGTAAAACTACCGGAATTGTTCACCCTGTCTCAAGGCGAATACAGCGCCTTTCACCAAGCCTGGGTAAAAGCGCTGAAAGTGCTTCCTTCCCATACGGTCGTCTGTAAGCAGGATTGGTTTTTTGAAAGCCGGTATGAGGCCGATTTCAGCGGGACGAGCGATAGTTTCCTTTCCAGCAGCAGTGAGCGCTTTTTTAACGAGCGGCCGTTTTTGGATCATGAGGGCTATGTGATGATCACCAAAAAACCGGCCAAACGAAAACAGGGGAGCGTATTGTTTTCCAGTTTGATAAGTCCCTCGATCGTGCCGGAAGAAACACTCGAACCCCAGGCGCTGCATCATTTCTTAAGTAGCACCAGCCAGTTTCAACGGATCCTGGAAGACTCCGGGTTTGTTTCCCTCGAGAAACTCACAGACGCTGAGCTGCTAAGCAAACCCGGACACTGCGGGCTTCTTGAAAGCTACTGTAAGCTGGGTAAAACAGGCGGGGAGCCTATGCTGGAGGATATTAGTTTTGAGGATACGATCCGGATCGGAAACGATCACTGCCAGCTTTACTCGCTGGCAGATACTGCCGATCTGCCGGGCTACTGCGCGCCCTATCACCGCTACGAGAAATACTCGACCGATAGAACCACGTTCAGTACCGGCTTTGCGACCAGCCTGGGACAGCTGCTAGACTGCAATCATGTCTTCAGCCAGTATTTCTTTTTGGAGGATGGGGCCAAAACGATCCGGAAACTGGAAAGCAAACGGCTCAGGCTTCAATCGCTGGCCGCTTACTCGCGAGAAAACAGCCTGGCGCTGGATGCGACCAATGAATTTTTAAACGAAGCGATCAAGGGACAAAAGCTTCCGATCCGGGCCCATTTCAATGTACTGGTCTGGACAAACGAACCCGGGAAACTAAAGGAGATCGAAAGTAAGGTATCATCGGCCATCGCGCAGATGGATGCGGTGACCAAGCTTGAAACCGTTTCGGCCCCGCAAATCTTCTGGGCAGGGATCCCGGGCAATCATGCTGATTTTCCGGTGGAAGAGACCTTTGATACCTTTGCCGAACAGGCCGCCTGCTTTATCAACATGGAAAGCGGCTACCGATCTTCGGTCAGCCCGGTAGGCCTACGTTTGGGAGATCGTTTGACCGGCAGGCCCCTGCACGTAGATATTTCCGATGAGCCGATCAAAAAAGGGATCTGCACCAACCGGAACAAGTTTATCCTGGGGCCGTCCGGATCAGGTAAGAGCTTTTTTACCAATCACATGCTCAGAACCTACTACGAGCAGGGAAGCCATATCGTATTAGTGGATGTGGGGCATTCCTATAAAGGGCTGTGCGATCTGGTCGACGGGTATTACTTCAGCTACAGCGAATCCGACCCGATCCGGTTCAACCCGTTTTATACCGAAGACGGCAAGCGGCCGGATACCGAAAAGAAGGAAAGCATCAAGACGCTGCTCTTAGCCCTCTGGAAGAAAGATACGGAAACCTACCGGCGCAGTGAATATGTGGCCCTTTCCAATGCCCTGACGCTGTATTACGATCATTTGGAACAAAATCTTAACATAGGGCCTTCGTTTAACACGTTCTATGAGTTTTTAAAAAGCGGGTTTACCGAGAAGCTTAAAGAAGACAAGGTCAAGGACCGGGATTTTGACCTGTCGAACTTTCTGTATGTGCTGCGCCCGTACTACCGGGGCGGAGAGCTGGACTACCTGCTTAACGCGACTGAAAACCTGGATTTACTCTCCGAGCGGTTCATCGTTTTTGAATTAGATGCGGTGAAGGATCACCCTATTTTGTTCCCCGTGATCACGATCATCATTATGGAAGTCTTTATCTCAAAGATGCGTAAGTTGAAGGGAATCAGGAAGTTAATTTTAGTCGAAGAGGCATGGAAAGCCCTTATGAAAGAGGGGTTTGCGCAGTACGTACAGTACCTTTTTAAGACCGTTCGTAAGTTCTTTGGAGAAGCGATTGTGGTGACCCAGGAAGTGGAGGACATCATCTCTTCCCCGATTGTCAAGCAGGCCATCATTAACAACAGCGACTGCAAAATCCTTTTGGATCAAAGCAAATACCAGAACAAATTCGATCAGATCCAGGAACTATTGGGTCTGACCGAGAAAGAAAAAGCGCTGGTACTTTCGGTCAACAAGGCCAACGACCCCGCCAAAAAATATAAGGAGGTTTTTATCAGCCTGGGCGGTGTGCTTTCAAGGGTTTACCGTACAGAGGTGAGTGCTGAGGAATATTTGGCCTACACAACCGAAGAAACCGAGAAGCTCAAAGTGAATGCGTATGCAAAAAAGCACGGGAGTATGGAAAGAGGGATTGCGGCCTTGGCCGCAGAAATGATAGAAAAGCCATGAAAAAGAAGCTGGTTCTTATCGCGCTGTTTGCGATGTTCTCGCTTCCGCCTGCACAGTCGGCCGTAATGGCTAATCCCTGGGCAGCCATCATCAAAGCCGCCATCAAAAAAGTGGTGCAGGCCGTGGATTTGATCATACAGCGCAGGCAGAATGCAGTCATCAAGCTGCAAAACGCCCAGAAAGCGCTGGAGAATACGATGTCCAAGTTACAGCTGGATGAGATTGCCGACTGGGTAAAAAAACAACGGGATCTTTATAAGGAGTATTACGAGGAACTCCGGAAGGTAAAAGGCGTGATTGCCTACTATTTCAGGGTCAAACAAATCGCTGAAAAAAACTCCCGGTTGGTAGATGAATACCAAAAGGCCTGGAACCTGTTCGCCCGGGACAATCGCTTTTCTTTAGAGGAGCTTACCCACATGGAACAAGTCTATTCGGCCATCCTGGAAGAGTCGGCAGCCAATGTGGATTTACTTTTACTGGTGGTCAAGTCCTTTACAACCCAGATGAGTGATGCCAAACGATTGGAATTGATCGACCGGGCAGCCGTGCAGGCTGACGCGGTCTACGATGACCTGGTGGCCTTCAATAGAGAGAATAGCTTGTTGAGCCTGGCCCGAGCCAGGACTTTAAAGGAAGCCGAAACGCTGCGACAACTTTACGGGCTGGAATGATGAAGTCGCTAAAGAAGATTGCACTGCTGCTTGTCATTTTAATGATCAGCAGCTTATCAAAAGGCCAAGGCCTTAAAGAATGGTTTGCCCAGAAGAAGACCCAGCGGGAATATTTGATCGAGCAGATCGCGTATTTGAAGCTCTACCTGGAGCTGGCTGAGAAGGGATACAAAATAGCTAAGGAAGGGCTAACGACGATTTCCTCTTTTAAACGGGGAGAATTTCAATTGCACAAAAACCGCTTTGATTCGCTGATGATCGTCAAATCAGTGATCGGTAGCTACGGGAATATAGAGCGGATCACGGATCTACATGATCTGATCAATATGATCTGTGAGAGAGGCGGAGCGGATCTTGACAAGACGGGCCAGTTTACAAGCCAGGAGCTAGAGTATTTCAAAACTGTCTATGCGCGCCTGTATGAGGATGGGCAGGTGATCATTACGCACCTTTTGACCACGATCCGGAGCGGGAATCTTTCCCTGACGGATGATAAGCGAATAGAGCGGATCGATGAACTGCTCTCCCAGGTGCAATCCAACTACCGTTTTGCCAAAGATTTTTATGAAAGCACGCTGGATTTAGCCAGGCAAAAAGCCAGAGAGCGAAGCGCCATCCAAAACAGCCGGCCGCTTCACGGCATTGAAAATCTACCATAGCCATGAAAAACAACCAATTTAAAATGATATTACTGGCCCTGATGCTAATCGCCCCGGAGCTGGCAAGAGCTCAGACTCCGGAAGTGGTGCAACTCGTACTCAACATTGAAAAACTCAACCAACTCCGCCAGATCTTATCGGAGCTTAAGAAAGGGTATGAGATCCTGTTTAAGGGCTACAACACAATTAAAGACCTTTCCAAAGGAAACTTTAAGCTGCACGAAGCCTACCTGGACGGGCTTTTGGAAGTGAACCCTGTGGTGAAACAATACGGAAGGGTGGCAGGGATCATCGACTTGCAACTGGCCTTGGTGCGGGAATACCGCAGCGCCTATGACCGGTTTGCGGCAATGGACGGCTTCAGCCAGCAAGAGCTGGCGTACGTGGGGAAAGTATACAAGCAGCTCACCGATCAGAGTATTGAGTCCCTGGACGCGCTGACGACGGTGATCACAGCTAAAAAACTGAGAGCCTCGGATGATGAGCGGTTACAGGCAATTGATGCCATTTATGCCGACATGCAAAACAGGCTGGAATTCCTGAGGTATTTTAATTCCAGCGCATCGGTGCTGGGCCTTCAACGGGCCCGGGAGACGAGGAGCATAGGGGTACTGAAAGAGTTACACGATATCGGAACGCCGTGATGAGAACGCAGAGAATAATCATACTCCTGCTGGTAGCGATGCTGAACCCAGGCATATGCCTGGCGCAGGGAGGAGCCCAGATGGGCGGGCTGCATGGGGTGCTCGATCAGCTCTACCAGGATATGATGCCGTTGTGCGGCCGGCTGATCGGAGCGGGACGGGCCATTGCAGGGTTTGCTGCGATCTGGTACATCGGATCGCGCATCTGGCGGCACATCGCTGCCGCCGAGCCGGTAGATTTTTATCCATTGATGCGGCCCTTTGCGCTGGGTTTTGCGATCCTGATCTTCCCTTCCGTACTTGGATTGATCAATAGTGTGCTATCCCCAGTGACCAGTGCGACGGCCTCGATGGTACAGGGCTCGAATAGCGCGATCGCAGTATTGCTTCAGAAAAGAGAAGAAGCCATCCGGCAAACCAATGCCTGGCAGATGTATGTGGGTATCACCGGTGAAGGTGACCGGCAGCGCTGGTACCAATACACTTTTGGCGTAGAAAGCACCTCTGGGGAAGGTATGCTGGAGGGGATTGGCAACGACATCCGTTTTGCCATGGACAAAATAGGCTACCAATTCCGGAATTCTGTCAAGGAATGGATGGCCGAGATTTTACGGGTACTCTTTGAGGCAGCAGCACTTTGTATCAACGCGATCCGGACGTTTCACTTAATCGTACTGGCCATCGTAGGCCCGATTGCATTTGGGATATCAGTCTTCGACGGTTTTCAGCACACGCTCACCGGCTGGGCGGCCCGATACATGAACGTGTACCTCTGGCTACCGGTGGCCAATATCTTCGGGGCCATTATCGGCAAGATCCAGGAGAAAATGATCGCCCTTGACATCCGGCAGGTGGAAGGTACGGGCGATACGTTCTTCAGCGCTACTGATATCGGGTACCTCGTCTTTCTGATCATCGGAATCGTGGGGTATTTCTCGGTCCCCTCTGTCGCCGGTTATATCATCCATGCCGGTGGCGGCAACGCCCTGCTTTACCGCACGACCCGGATGTTTTCGGCGATGTCCGATAACCTGGCCCGCAAGATGTCAGCCAGCGCCATGCCGGGCTTTGGAAACCGTACCGGGCGCTAATACCCGGAACCATCAGATAAAAGTTACGCCATCAGGCCATGTTTACAAAAGCAAAAGGAATCGATACCGCGTTTCGCCATGTCAGACTGTTTACGTTTCTGATCGTGGCGGCAAGCTTTGGCTTCAGCGTCTATTCGGTCTATAAAGGATATGCGTTGGCCGAAGACAGCCGGGATAAGGTGTATATTCTAACCGAAGGCAGCATCCTGGAAGCTTACGCGTCCTCGCGCCAGGAAAACATACCGGCTGAGGCTAGAAGTCACGTCGCGATTTTCCACCGCCTTTTCTTCACGCTGGACCCGGATGAGAAAGCCATCCAGTCAGGAGTCGGTAAAGCGCTTTACCTGGCCGATGCTTCTGCCAAGCTCCAGTATGATTACCTGAAGGAGTCCGGGTATTACACACAGATGATTTCCGGAAATGTCAGCCAGTTGATCGAAGTAGACAGTGTTGCCCTGTCGACCGTAGACTATCCTTATTATTTCCGGTGTACGGCCCGTCAGCGGATCATTCGTACGACCAGTATCGTGACCAGACTGTTGATTACCGAAGGCTACCTAAGAACGGTGTCACGCAGTGATAACAACCCGCACGGATTTTTGATCGAACGCTGGAAAACCCTTGAGAACCGGGATCTGCATGTCAAAAAGCGCTAGGAAATTCATGTTTCACTTTAAAATATCTATTAGCCATGTTTTACAGATTTCATCCCTTTAACGACAAAAGAAAACCAGAAGGTGGGGAGCCGGAGAGAAGGCCTTTTTTGATTCCAGGCAAATGGATCCTTGCCGGAATGGCGCTGCTTCTCTCTGCAGCATCGGTATACAGTGTGCTGCTTTTAAAAAGAAGCCTGTTTCCCGATGGCATAAAAGAGTTTCCGGTCACGATTGAAAAGCTCTGGAGGCCGGAGTTTTTAACTCCGATCTCAGACAGCACGCAAAGCGATACGTTGCCTCAGATACAACAACAAAACTACAAGCCATGAAAACCAGACCGTATTCTCAAAAGTTCTTAAGGCAGCGAAAACTCTATACCTTCCTGCCGCTGATCGCTGTGCCGTTTCTAACGCTCTTCTATTGGGCTGTCGCGATCAAAGGGATTGCGCAAAGCCAAAAAGAAGAGGCCAAAGCCACCGGCCTTTTGCTCACGCTTCCTGACGGAAACCCACCGGAAAAAGAGCTCAGCAAGTTGGGCCATTATCAGAAGGCCGCGTCTGACTCGGCCCGGATCCTGGAAGCGATCCGAAAGGATCCTTACCGGGCTGGCGAAGTACCCGAGAAAGGATTGGCATTTTCACCCGCACTTATGGATGAGAACCCGGACAATCGTGCAGATCGGCCTCAACCGATCAGTCGTAAGAAGTCATCTGCCAGGCGTAGCGCGACAGCTGACGGCGGAGAGGAGAAAATCTATCAAAAGCTAAAGGCGCTGGAGGTCGCCCTGGAAGCGCCGGCCAATCCGGAACCTATCCGTATAGAGGAGCCACAGATACCGGAAATTGAAAGCAATCCTGACATGGTAAGGATCCAGGCGATGATGGCAGAAATGCAGCTTCCAGAAGAAAGCCCTTTACCGGTAGACCCTGAAATGCAGCAGCTCAACGAGCTCCTTGAAAAAGCGCTGGACCTTCAATACCCGGATCGGATGACCGGTAGAATCCAGGAACAGTCTGAGACCGAAAAAAGGAAAGTATTTGCCGTCAGCTCCCTTCCGGAGGAAAACCCGGTGTCTTTTCTGACAGGCGAAGCGGAAAGGGATTCCGTTCAAGATCCCTTTCCATTGGCAGCTTATGATATTGGCTTCTATTCCCTGGATGACGAAGAGCCGGATCACAGGGAGCAGAATGCGGTTTCGGTCGTAGTGGACGGTACGCAGACACTGGTGTCAGGTTCGACGATCCGGTTAAGGTTGACCAGTCCGGTCTATGTGGCAGGCGTACTGATTCCGGAAGGTACCTTTATATATGGTATAGTATCCCTTGGCAACGAGCGGCTGACGGTTCAGATCAACACGATCCGGCATCAGGAATCACTGCTGCCGGTCAAACTGCAGGCGTATGATTTGGATGGCATCCTGGGGCTCTATATTCCGGGCGCTGTTGGGCGAGATGCTGCCAAACAATCTTTAAGCCAGAACGTTCAAGGGGTCAACCTGGGTGCCTTTAACCCCTCTATCGGTGCTCAGGTAGCAGACGCCGGCATTCATGCGGCTAAAACTTTCCTGGGGCGTAAAATCAGGCTGCAGCAGGTCACCGTAAAGGAAGGCTACCGGCTATTGCTTAAAGACGGGCATGACCGAAGTTAAGCCGAGTTTTTAAAAAACTAACCTGATAGAATTAATGAAGAAGGTATTGTGGATAGTCCTTTCGCTAGTGGGTTTCACGGCCAGAGGGCAAGAGGAAAAATTATCGGGTATAAAGCCGTTTCGTATCCAAATCACCACAGGTAAAACGACTCATTTGGTGTTTCCTGACAAAATCAAAGGAGTGGATAAAGGTAGCCGGGATATCCTGGCCCAAAAGGCGAACGCAGCGGAGAATATCCTGAAAGTAAAGGCAGCAAGGGAAGGCTTTCAGCCGACGAATCTGACCATCATTACCGTGGACGGTAGGATATACTCTTTCCTGGTCAGCTATAACCAGGATCCCGAAAACCTGACGATCCTAATCGGAGACGGGCAGCAACGACCGGTTGCAGCAATCCTGGGCTCGGGAGGAAGACAGGATATCTTTAAAGAACTGGCGGCAGCTGCTAAGAACAGCGATCCGGTACCCCCAAGGATTAAAGACAAGAAAGGGAAAGTAGTGTTTCGGTTGACCGGGATCTATGTGCGCCAGGATGTACTCTTGTATGGACTTGAGCTGGACAACCGCTCCTCGCTCGATTATGACCTTGAAAGCCTTCGATTCTTTATCTGTGACAAAAAACGCGCGAAGCGGACGGCCCTGCAATTGACGGAAGTTCGGCCCGTTTTCAGCCTGGATGATACCGCTCAGGTGCCATCCGGTTCCGGGCACCGCATAGTGTTTGTACTGCCAAAGTTTACGCTTGCCTCTAACCAGCGCCTGGCCATACAGACAAAAGAGCAAAACGGCGCGCGGCATTTGGAGCTCCAGGTTGCAGACAAGGCCATCCTATGGGCCAGACCGCTAAGTGAATAAAACAATCAAATTTTTAAAACCTTTATAAAGCCATGAATCAGCAAAATTTTGAATACCTGAAAGACCAGGTCAAATACGCCGGTTTTGGAGAAGGGCTGGAAGAGCAGCTAAAGGAGAACCTACAGAAACAAGCTCCTGAATTCAGCCTGCAGCACCGGGCCAGCTTCGGAAAAGATGAGGCAACCACTGCACTCAATTTTAAACGGTCAGCTACAACAGACCGGTATTTTTTCAACAGCTACCTGGTATCGCTTGCCAAAGACGGGCAGGATGAAAAGCTTGGCCGTACCTTTCATATCGATAAGACCAACAACTTTACGTTAAAAGAAGCGGTCAACCTACTGAGCGGCCGGGCTGTCAACAAAGACCTGACTAATAAGGAAGGGCAGGTTTACAATGCCTGGGTACAGATGGATTTTAAGAATACGGACCCGGCGGGGAATTACAAGCTCAAGCAGTTTCACCAGAATTACGGCTATAACTTAGAGGATGCCCTCAAGAAACTACCGATCAAGGAGCTCACGCAGGAACCAGACCGGCAGCGCATGATCGATTCTTTAAAGAAAGGCAACCGGCATGCAGTCACTTTGGAGAGCGAGGGAAACCAGGTGCGCCGCTACATCGAAGCGCATCCGCGATTTAAGACCGTCCGGGTGTATGATGAAAATCAAAACCGGGTGTCTTTAAACAAAAAGCAAGGTCAGAAACAGCAGGAAGAGCAAGGGCAGAAGCAACAGCAGAATGAGGGAGAAGGGGAAAAGCCCGGGAGAGCCCGGAAAAAGCGGGGGTTGTCTGTGGCCTGATCCTGTTTGCCAGGCAAAGTTGCTTGATCGTTTTTTCAGGCTGGCTGCAAAGGATCCGCGTATCAATAGCACGCATATCGGGCTTTATGCTGCCTTGCTTTATCAATGGAGTCGGCAGCATAATCCCGGCCCATTAACGGTTTACAGCCATGAGATGATTGGACCCGCCAAGTTCTCCTGCCGGGAGACCTATTACAAATACATGCGGGAACTGTGCGAGTATGGGTACATCCGTTATGAGCCGTCGAATAATAACCGGCGGCCTAGTAAAGTGTACCTAACCGATAGCCTTATCTGAATGAGCGTACAATACGCGGGATAGTTTAGAAGACAATAAAATTTTTGAATCATGGGTGTGGAGATTTTAACCAAGGAAGATTTGTGGGCATTCAAAAATGAACTGATCGGGGAGGTGAAGGTGCTTCTGTCTAAAGATAGCCCGACCTCACATACCAAATGGCTCAGGAGCGCCCAGGTACGAAAGCTCCTGAGCATTTCGCCGGGGACGCTTCAGCAGATGCGGATCTCCGGGGATTTGAAATATACCAAGGTGGGCAGCATCCACTTTTACCGGTACAGCGATGTGGAAGCGATGCTGAGCAAAAACAAAAGTTAGTGGGATGGAAGGGAGAGGAGAGCGACGGCCAGATTTTGAAATCTGGCAAGACAAGCGGGTAAATGTCTGGCACTTGGGTATGTATATGGCCTTTGTGCACCTATGGAAGCAAAACGGCAGAAAGAACCCGGTTACTATCAGTAGGCGGCAGGTTATGGTACTGGCCCGGATCAGGGGGCTACCCACCTATCATAAGTGTGTTCGGGAGTTGGTGGAGTTTGGGTATATTGAGTATAGGCCGACGTATGACTACTATAAGGGGACGAAGGTGGTGGTGAGGAAATATGACGCTTAATAAACAGTTGCTTTGCATATCGTACGATCAAAAAATAAAACGAATATTAGAAAGTTTTTAACTATTCACTATATTGGCGTTTAAAAGCAATAGTCACCTCCTCGGGGTCAGCTCCTCTAAATGAAGTACCATGTTCTTATACGAAATGCCGGTGATAAGCGCCCGGCTCCGCCGTAGATGCTCCTATGCGAGATATTTTCTATCAGAATCCTGGAGTACTACTTGAAAATAATACGCAGCGGCTGTTTCGCCAATCCACAACCCAAGGATGTTCTACTGGCGAAATGATTTATGATTCTTAGTGCGTATAACTAATTAGGCGTAATTTTAACAAAGACTTCGTACAGACATACAGAATGACAATCTACCAAAAACTTATAGACAATTTACCAAAACGAATTGCCAAGGACATATTAGCCGAGTTTGCTGAACCAAACGCCAATGCTACAAAAAGATGGATTTGGGAATTACTTCAAAATGCGAAAGATTGTGCTTTTACAGAGGGCGTTGACGTAGTAATTCAATTAACAGATGAATATATAGAATTCTCTCATAATGGTATGCCTTTTTCCGAAGAAGACATAATAGGTTTACTTACAAAAGATTCTTCTAAAACACCCGATTACAGTGATAATGAAAAATTTGAGTTTTTAGAAAAAATCACATCAGGCGAAAATATTGAAAATGATGAATTACAAAAGTTTCTATTAAAAACAGGTAAGTTCGGTACTGGTTTTATGACAACTTACCTTTTGAGTAAAACCATATACTTAAAAACAGTCTATAAAAAAGAAGATAGTAAATTTGCTATACTTGAAATTGATTTAGACAGAGATGCTGATACTTTACCTTTGATGGAAAAAAAAATTAGGACTTCGTTTGAAGTTTTTAATAAAATTGAAAATTTAAGCAAAATTGATTTTATTTCATTTAAACCAAGAGAGTTTTATACCACTTTCAAGTATATTTTTAATGAGAATGAAATAGCAAAAAAAAATGCAGAGAGTGGAGTTCAAGATTTATTAAAATCAATATATTATACACTTGCATTTGTTGATATAATAAAGTCTGTAAAACTTAATATTCGTGAAGAAGAGAAGGTATTTAAAAAGGTATCACCAAATCTATCAGAAGGTGTAAATATTGTAGATATTTACGAAAATAGCGAGCATTTACAGATTGTCGTTGTATCTTCCAAATATAATGCTTACCAAATTGCAGTTCCAATCCTTGTTGATGAAGATTCTACTACTTCATTTCAAATGTTTGACGACAAATTAGCAACTCAATATATTTCCTTTCCTCTAGTAAATGAGGATAGTTTTAAATTTCCCGTAATTGTTAATAGCCCTCTTTTTAATCCAACAGAGGCAAGAGACGGTCTTTTTATAGAATCTGATACCGATTTAAGAGATAATGAAATTGCAATAAAAAAAGCAAAGTTAAATAAGAAAATTTACGAAAATGTAATCGACCTTTATTTATCATTACTTGCTTATGCTTCTAAGAATAATTGGCAAAATATTCACTTCTTGGCAAAGTCAAGTATGCCAAATGTAGTAGATAGGGTTTGGTTTAAGGAGATTCAACAAAAAATACGAGCAAAGATTTTAAATTCAGAAATAGTTCAACCTGCCAAAGGCGAAATTAGTATCAAACCTAAAGATACTTTGTTTCCGTACTATGAAGACGATAAACAATTTGAAAAATATTGGAATTTATGCTATTCAATGATTGGCGATAAAATACCAGTATTAGGACAAGCTGAAGTTTGGCAGAATATTATTCACCCTAATAAGACAGAATACAAATCTTGGGAAACAGATTTTTGTTTTGATATTGAAAAATTAGTTGATTTAGTCCAAGGTGAGAATAATAATTTACAATCAACAAGTGAGTCTTTTTTTAATGGCGACATTACAGAAACAATCTATAAGATAAAGGAAATTGTACAATTCATTGAAGATGAAAACCTTGATTTATTAACAAGACATGAAAACCCGTATTGCATTTTACCAAATTTGGAGGGTAATTATGTTTTGAAAAACGAATTGTATAAAAATAAAAATATTCCTGCTGAATTGATTGAAACAGTTAAATTGTTTGGCGCAGAATATGATTATTCTAAAATTTTAGTAAAACCTGAATTTGAAGAGGTTTTTATAAGTGATAGCGAGAAAAGCAATACTAAAATTTCAAATACTGTTAAATCTGCAATAGAAAAATTTATTAAAGATGGGAAAGTAGATACGGAAATCAAATTTCTATCCGCAATACTTCGTTTAATTTCTTACAGTAACAAAAGAAATTTGGTAAAACAGGCCGAATTGCATAGAATAGCACTAAAATTTTACCCAATAGATGAACAAAATAGTAGGAGTATAGATGTAACTATCCTAAATGCAGAAGACTTTGAATGGGATAGCGCAAATGATTGGCTAGTAAATCATATCCTATCAAAATTTAATGGAGATAACGGCTTGAAAGACTTAAATTCATTTTCATTATTGATATTCAATCGAGATTATATTCCAAATAATGATAACGAAGTAGATGAATTTATTAACTCAATAATATCTTTTGTTGAAACTTATTACAAAGATTTATTGACTAAATACGCAATTATTCCAAATCAAAACAATAAATTTTGCATTTATAACAATAATATTTACAATGATGTAGATGATAAAGACGAATATGAGAGAGAAGAGAACAAGGAAAATTATGAGAGACGGATATCGAAAGACCTGAAAAATATTTTAGTGAATTTCGGACAAGAATATGATTACAAAAATATTTTGAGACATACAGGCGTTAATATTTTACTTAAAGAACAAAAAGACACGGAAGACATTTGCAAAAGACTTGACGAAGTTGTGATGAAATTTCGTGATAGTTTAGACGTAAATATTAAACAAGCGATTAGAGATTTAGATAATTGGATTTCAAAAAAAATATCTAAGGCCGATGAAAGCGAAAAACAAAAAATAAAACAATCATTTGGTCGTTTTTTTGACGTAAGAGCAGGTGTTGCCTATAATACTTTAAGCATTGCTGAAAAAGAGCAATCAGGCAAAATTATCCATAGCGGGTATCTAATTCAGTTATCTAAAATTGCTGAAGTTGTTGACAAGCACGATGAAAAAAGTAAGAATATATTGATGAATTCTATTTTGGAAAACTTAAAAAAAGAAGATGATAAAATAGAACAGTCAAAATTTTACAGAAGTTTGGGGAAAACTGTCGAAGATATTTTTTCTATACTGATAGGAGGTGAGGCAAAGGTCGCAGATAACGGACAAGATTTTTTACTTATGACTTCGCTATTAGAAATAGGAATACGTTTGGAAATAAAGTCAAGAAGTAAAAATGGGAGCTATGTATTAATGACAAAAAAACAAGTGGAAACAGCAGTAAATTGTAAAGAAAAATATGTTCTATGTGTATTTCCTGATATCTCAAATTCTACTTCGGACAACTTCAAAGAAAAGTCTCGATTTGTTTTAGACATCAAAGAACTACTAAATGATCGATACAACGAAACAGAGAACTTCATTGCAGAAAATCTTACCGAAAATGATACGCAAAATATATTGCTAGAATTTGAAAACAAATCTTACAAATATAAAATCAACAAACTTGTTTGGGAACGGACAGACAATGCCAAAGTACAAACTTTTAATCAATTTGAGGAACTAATAAACGAAAAACTAAAATAGTCGAGTAGAAGGGGAATTTCACCCCCTAAGCCTCCGGCGGAACGTACGTAAACCTCCTCTCTGGATTCATACGGCTCTTCATAATGCAGGGTATACAACTACGCCAACATCTTATTGGCAAAAGCGGGGCAACAGCTTTGATTAAACATTTGTGCAAGATTCAGCTTTTCGTTCTTCGTATCAGCGTTAGTACAAAAAAACTCCGCAGGCAATATCCAAACCGCTAACCCAGCCTAACAGCCCGCACCTCAAATTCCACCCCCTCTCTTTCCTGGAGTTTCTTAATGATTTCAAAGAGATTGGCAGAGGTAGGATTCCCTTTGGGGCCAAACATCCGTATCAGGCTCTTGGGCGATTTAGCTGAGAGCGCTCCGAGTTCTTCAAATCCGACTGTAGCGTTGATATAATTCCTAAGCATATTTTTTCCGACCTCAACGTCGCCGGCCAGCATAAGCTCGATGCTTTCGCGCAGTAAACTTTCGCGGAATCCGGGGTCACGCAAGGCTCAATCTTTAATTGTATCTTTAAAACTTCGCGTCAGTATCATGTTCGCTTTTTTTTTGACGTTGCTTATATTCCTTCCAGAGCTCCTTGGCGACAGAGATATCTCTTTGCTGTTGCTTTTTAGCACCCCCTCCGAGTAGGATAATCAATTGCCTCCCTTCCTGACCCAGATAGATTCTATATCCGGGCCCCCCAGTCGATACGGCTTTCATATATCCCATCTCCCAGGCTTTTCAAAGAGGAAGTGTTCCCTGCTTCTATCCGGGAGAGATAAGTTGTGACCTTAGCCGCCGCCTGGTTCCCCAGGCTGTTAAACCATTCGGCAAAAGGGCTTGTGGCGTCTTCAGGGGTTTTTTACTACTCCATCCTTAGGCAATGCCAATCTCTCTTTCAATGCCTGCATGTCATTGCTTATTTTCATATGCTGAACTTTTGCGTAATGCTGAGTCTGTCGGATCGAGCGGTGTCCGAGCAGTTTTGAGACGGTTTCGAGAGGAACAGCATTCTCCAAGGTTACGGTTGTCGCGAATGTGTGCCTGGCAATATGAAAAGTGAGTACTTTACGAATATTGCATAAATCCGCGATTTCCTTTAGGTAGGCATTCATTTTTTGATTGCTGATCACTGGGAGCAATTTGCCGCTCACCCGACAATATGGATGATCTTGATACTTCTTAATAATTTCTAATGCCTTAGGTAGTAGTGGAACAGCAGTAGGGGAGTCGGTTTTTTGTCGGGCGGTAAAAAGCCATTTTTCTCCGTCTATCCCGATGGCGATATTGCCGGGTTCGAGCTGTTTGGTATCGATATAAGATAGTCCTGTATAACAGCTGAATAAGAAAATATCTCTTACCTGCTCAATTCGCTCTATATCGAATTTCTTTTCTGAAATTGTTTTTAGCTCCCTTTCTGATAGCGGGTATCGGATCACTTCCTTCTTTTTGATCTTGAAGTCTTCAAAGGGATCTTTTTTGAGCCATTTTTTGCGAACGCACAACAGTACAATCTTCTTTACATTACTGAGGTACTTCATGGCCGTGTTGTGGTTACATTTCCGGGCTGTCTTCAACCAAAATGCGTATTCCGAGATGAATTCGTAGTCAAGTTTTTGGATTTCCATGTCAGGCGCACCGTATTTCCATTCGATGAATTCACGGGTATGCTCCAGAGAAGTCTTATAGCGCTTCATGGTTAAGGGAGCATATTCGCGCCCTACCAGCGCTTCCATCTGGTTATTATGTGCCTGGAATTCTTCCAGGAGCATTTTCTTTTCTCCTTCTATTCCGAGTCCGTTGAGGTAGTTTTTTACAGCGATTGCTGTAACCGGCTTATTGGCTTCAAGCAGCGACTTATGCGACTCGTAAATTTTGTTGGCCAGTGTGTCCAGGTAGGCATTTACGGTTTTGGCGTCTTCCCTGTTTCCGATTGTTCTGCCCGACTTGGGGTTCCATCGGTTGATCGGCCAGGTAACCTTGGTAGATATTTCAACAGATTTTCCGTCGACGGTTATCCGAATGTAAATGTGACGTTTCCCAGATTCAAGATTCCGGGTTTGCTTGAGAAAAAAGAAGAAACTGAAACTTTTTGCCAACATAGCTATAAGTGTTTGGGTGAACAAAGTTCAGGAAACCACACTCTTGCTGCAAGATGTGTTTTATTGAAACATCTTGCTTGTCAGCCAGTTACAGCGTTTATGTTGCGTCATGAGGGCTGGAAAAATCCCTGACTCCACGGTTTGTAGCCATAAACCGTGCGTTTTTACGCAAATTTTGACAGGGCTAAAAATCAAAAAAGCCCGTTTAAACGCGTTAAACAGGCTTTTTGCTACTTTATAAATCTGTAGAAGGGAGAAAGACGGGGTTCGAACCCGCGACCTTCGGAACCACAATCCGACGCTCTAACCAGCTGAGCTACGATCTCCGTTTGCGGACACAAAAGTAGGGAAAGAATTGATCTTTACAAATCCAAAATTCAGAATTTTGATAGCGTCAATTCTTTCCCTTTGATAATCAGATTACTTTGCCTCTTTGAAATTTTTCTCGGCAGCGTCCCAATCGACAACATTCCAGAATGCATCGATATAATCGGGGCGCTTGTTCTGATATTTCAGGTAATAGGCGTGTTCCCAGACATCGAGCCCGACGATAGGCGTGCCTTTTACTTCAGCTACGTCCATCAAAGGATTGTCCTGGTTGGCAGTAGAAGTAACTGCCACCTCTCCGTTTCCGGTACCGATCAACCAGGCCCAGCCTGATCCGAAGCGGCTTGTAGCAGCTTTTTTAAATTCTTCCTTAAATGCATCAAAGGAACCGAACTTCGCATCAATAGCTTTGGCAAGATCTCCTTTAGGAGAGCCGCCGCCTTTTGGTGAGATCGTATTCCAGAAAAAAGTATGGTTCCAGTGACCTCCGCCGTTATTGCGTACTGCCGGGGAAATAGTGCCTGCAGATGCTACCAGCTCTGCCAGGGACTTATCGGCGTGTTCTGTTCCTTCGACGGCGTTGTTGAGGTTAGTGACGTAAGCCTGGTGATGCCTGTCGTGATGGATTTCCATTGTCTTCGCGTCGAAATGGGGTTCCAAAGCATCGTTGGCGTATGGTAACGGGGCTAGTGTAAAGGCCATAATTGAAAATAAAATTGATAAGATTATACTGAGTTCGTTAAAGGTATAACGTGGTCCACGGCGATTATGTTCGTAAACGGGCGAAAAATTTTAGCAGCACATCCCTGCATTCTTCTTCCAGAACTCCTGAGCGGACCAGTGTTTTGGGATGCAGAACAGGCGCCTTTACACGGCTGTAACCTCTCTTTTCGTCAGAAGCTCCGAATACTATACGTCCGATCTGAGCCCAGTACAGGGCGCCCGCACACATCAGGCAGGGCTCAAGTGTAATAAAAAGCGTACAGTCATTGAGGTATTTTCCACCCAGGTATTCCGAAGCTGCGGTTATAGACAATATCTCGGCGTGTGCCGTCACGTCGTTCAGCCTTTCGGTAGAATTTTTGGCCCTTGCTATGATCCTGCCCTGGCATACCACTACGGCACCTACGGGTATTTCTCCCTCTCCGGCCGCTTCGTGGGCCAGGGAAAGGGCTTCAGTCATGTAATGCTCGTCTGACAGGTTAAGAAACGGCATGAGCGTAATACGCACCTATGGTTTCAGTACTTTGATTACAGCGAGGCTCCGGTCTTTCCTGACCTGGAAGAAATAGATACCCGACGGCAGGTTGCCCATATCGACGGGAGTTATTGCCGAGTTCAGGAGAAGTGTTCTGAGCGTCCTGCCTGAGAGGTCGACAATTTTCAGCTCTATTCCCTCGTATCCGGCTACATCAAGCTCAACCCTGCAATGATCGTAGGTAACGGTAGGCAATACCTTTACCCAGTTTTCGGCGACAGGCTCCACTCCCAGGATCTTATCCACCTGGACCCGCGTTTCACCAAAAGACCGTCCGGCCCCGCATTTGTTCTCTATCGAAGTAATGCTATAGACCGTTGTGACCGGCGGTGTTACGTTCAGATTATACGGAGACGTACTCGTCGTAATGGAGTTGCTTTCAGTTCCGTCTGAATAAGAGAATGTCCAGGGAGCAGCTCCCGTCAATTCAATAGATAGCGTTGTAGACTGGCCTTCCAGTATAGTCCTGTCGTCGGGCAGCGTGGCTGTCGGTTTAGGATCTACCAGGATGTTTACCCCGCTCACGCTTCCGACGGTGCTCAGGTCGGGATTCGGGTTTTCACTGATTGCCCTGACAAAATAAGTGCCTCCCTCAAGCGTATCAGGAAGTGTGCTGGTGAGTGTATTGCCCGATACGGTCGTTGCAATCGTTTTAAAGCTGTCGTCGTTATTTTCCTTAGCGATCTGAAGTACGAATTTACTGCCGGAGGGGAAACTTCCCGAGCGCTGTATAGGGACGGCTATTTCAGCACCTGCACATACTGTAACGGCGTTAGGATTACCGGTTGTGATAGTGGGTCTCAATACGGTTACGACAGCGCTGCCGTTGGGTGTCCCGTTACCGCAAGCGTTGGAAACTTCCGTTACGAGGTAGGATGTGGTAAAGGCCGGCTGTACCTGGATGGAAACCGTATTGGACTCGCTGGTGCCGCTATAGCCGTTGGATAGTTTGTACGACCATGGCCCCATCCCGGTAAAGTCGATCTGGATGGAAGCCGTTCCGCCCAGCGGGATGGAAGACTGGCCTGATATGGTGGCTGACGGGAGTGGATACACCGTTATCTTGATCTCCTGCTTGGGACTTTCACAGTTGTTATCGCCGGTTTGGGTCACGTAGAAGAACTGGTCACCTACAGAAGCGGTAAAGGGGGTAAAGGGGGCATTCTGCCTTTCACCGTTGGGCCTGTACCACCACAGCCGCTGCCCGTTTGCAGACAAAGGCGTAGAGGGAGCGTTATGACAATAGGAAATTTCGGTCTGAGTCTCCGGTTTTGGGGTGGTTTTGACCAGTACCCTGATCTCCGCCCGATCTCCTTCACAGGCTTCCAGTGTCTGGCTCACATAGTAAGAGAAAGTACCTCCATCTTCTGTTGACGGCGACGGCGCTACCGGAGAAGGAGAGCCTCCTGTTGCATTGAGTCCGTACCAGTTCGGAGTAGCATTTGCTTCCAGCCCGGCGGTCAGGGCAGGAGTATTTTCAAACTGGCAGTATTCCAGGTTGGAGACAGCCGGTAATCCCGGCAGTCGTTTTACTCTTATCTTCACGGGCTTGCGCGCACCGATACACTCCTTGTTTGATTTTTGGGCAACAAAATATTCAAATTCTCCCGCAGTATTCAGGTTACGCGACGGGACAGTAGTTTCTGCGCTGGTTGCGCTTTCGTTGGCAAACCATACCAGGGAGTTGCCCGAACCACTCGTGCTGGCAGCGAAATTGAGGATTTGATCTTGTCTTGTCTGGCATACCACCTGATCTGTAGAGTTGGCAACTGCCGGGAGCGGGTTGACCACTACGTTTATCCTGGCCCGGGGTCCCTCGCATGAAAGAGATGTTGAATAGGCGTGTACCTGGCTTACGTAGTACGGCGTTGTCGCAACAGTCGAGGTAGCGGGTATCGGGGCATTTGCCAAAGCATTTCCACCGGTGGCTGCATTATACCACTTCAGGGTATTGGAACCGGCAGCTGTGGCTGCGAGCGGAGTGGTTGAAGTTGCCTGGTGGCAAAGATCGACGGTAGCAGTCACTCCGGGAGCTGCGGGGAGGGCTTTAACCTCCATTTTAATGTTTGCTCTCGGGCTTTCGCAGGCTTCTATCGATTGCGTTACGTAGTAGTTGCGGGTTCCGGAGGTAGTGGTAACCGGTGTGGGTGCAGCAGAAGTGCCTGTTCCCCCGGTTGCAGCGGTATACCATTTGAGCGTTCCGGTAGCGGTTGTCACTGCATTCAGCAACTGCGTAGAAGATACTGTCGACGCCTGACAGACATCAGGTACGTCGGTAACGACCGGGGTTACGGGTACTTCCTTGGTTCTTACATCGATCCTCGCCCTTTCGCTTTCACAGCCATTCAGTGTCTGGGTTACGTAATAAGCTACTGTACCTACGGTAGCGGTAGAGACAGTTGGCGGAGTAGCGGTACCTGTTCCCCCGGTAGCAGCGGTATACCATTTGAGCGCTGTGCCTGTGGCGGTCAGCGCTGCAGGCGTTTCGCCTTTACAATAGGCAATGGAGCTGGTCACAGCGGGGGCAGCGGTTTTATGTACCCTGGCTACTATGGTTGCTTTCGGACCTTCGCAGCCGTCTACCGTCTGGCTTACCTGGTAAGTAAAAGTGGCCGCAGCAGTTGTCGGAATGGTAGGAGCCGATGCAAGTGCTGTTGTGCCCGACGAATTATACCATTTCAAGCCCGTCCCTGTGGCGGTCAGCACCGGCGCAGGCGTATCGCCTACGCAGACATCGAGCGCCGCTACTCCCGGCGCAGCGGGAAGAGGTTTTACGGTAATGTCAACTTTCAGCCTGGGGCTCTCGCAATCTCCCTGCTTCCGTGCCACATACAGGCTTTTGACCCCAGCTGTACTGGTGCTCACGGTGATATTAGGGCCTGAAAGAGGCGTTCCGCCGGAAGCAGAGCTGTACCAGACCAGTGTACCCGTTCCGGCTGCGATAGCATTTGTAAATGTGGCTGCCGGAACCGATGCACCTATGCAGACCGCGGCGGGAGGCGTAGCGATAACAGGAGTCGGCGGGACAGTGTTGACATTAACAGTAATGGTCGACTTTGGACTTTCACAGCCATTGACGGTCTGTGTAACACCATAACTTGTCGTAGAGGCAGAGGCGGTAGATATCACCGGTGTTGACGGAAGGGCAGCCCCCGCCGACGAATACCATTTGAGATTGGCGCCTGTTGCGCTAAGAACCGGCGCCGGCGTTGTGCCGACGCATGTATTGACAGGAGTGGTAACCAAAGGAGCGGCAGGGATGGCATTGACTGTAATGCTTACTTTCAGCCGGGCGCTTTCGCAGTCATCAACTTTTCGGGCTACATACAAGCTCTTTTCGCCTGTAGTAGAGGTGTTCACGGTAATATTGCCGGCTGTAAGGGGCGACCCTCCGGATGCTGCGCTATACCAGACCAGCATACCGGCCCCGGAAGCGATGGCGCCGGTGAAAGCGCTTTCCGGTACTGTTGCGCCCAGGCACACAGGTGCCGGAGCCGCAACCAGTGTCGGTGTAGCCGGAGCAGCTGTTATATTGACAGTAATTGTAGCTTTAGGTCCTTCGCAGTTGCCGACAGATTGCGATACCTGGTAGGTCTGCGTGCCTGCGCTGGCTGTAGGTACGATAGGGGCAGAGGGAAGGGGTGTTCCGGTGGAGGAGTACCATTTCAGGTTGGAGCCACCGGCAGCTAATGTCAGCGCCGCGCCGGTACAGACATTCACCGGGGTTGTAACGGTGGGGACTGCAGGCGACGCATTCACTACAAGCGATACTATTGAAGCTTCACTTTTACAGGCGGCATTGGTACTCACAACGTAGAAGTTTGTAGAGCCGGCTGTCAGAGGATCAGGGATAACCGGAGCAGAAGTGCCCGCACCGCTGACATCGCTTGTGGGATACCATTTCAGATCTGTGCCACTCGTTACGGCAGCGGCTACATACGCCGGCGTAACGGCAGTTCCCACACAAACAGGCTGCAGGGATGAAACTACCGGCTTGGCGGGCGGCGCAGCTATATCCAGGTTGCCGCTACCTGTGGTCGAATCAACAGAGACATTGACAACCCTGATTTTATAGCTCCCGGCTGCGACCCCGGTATTTGGTATCAAAACACTGGCGGGCGATGAGGTAGCTGTTCCAAGTGTGATAGCCGGCCCGGTAGCGGGTATCAGCCGGATTGTATAAGTGGCGGGAGGAGCAGTAAAAGCAACGGAGATTGATTGTCCTGTACAGGCTGCTGTCGGGTAAGTGATCCCGGAAATCTGCGCCAGCGTATGTTGAATGGTCGCAAGACCGCTGATTAAAGTGAAAATTAAAGAAGTTAAAAATCCAGCTCTCATATCCAGATGAAAAATAGAATCGAATTGAAAATCAAAGGTAGAAATTTTTTGCTTGCCTACGCTTTTTGAGTTAAATACACTATTTTTATATGCTAATTCAGGAGATCAGTCCGTCGCGAAAACCGGGGTAGGGAAGTTCGCCGATCTCCTGTTTGTAAAGTGCCATGAAAATATTTAAGTTTTTTCTTAGCGGTATCCTGGCTCTCCTCCTGTGTGCTGAATCGTTATACGGACAGTCTATAAGTCTTTTGAAGCTCAGTGAGCTGGAGGCAAAGCTGCAGAAGGGAGGGGATGTCACGTTTGTTGTGAATTTCTGGGCGACCTGGTGTGCGCCGTGTGTTAAGGAACTGCCGCATTTCCAGGAGATCCACGATAAATACGGCGCATCGGGCGTAAAGGTTATGCTTGTAAGTCTCGACAGCCGGAATACCCTTGAAACCAAGGTAAAGCCCTTTGTCAGCCGTACAGGTATAACGGCAGACTTTTTTCTCCTCGACGAAGCCAATCAGCAGGAATACATCGATCGGGTCGACGCTTCCTGGTCAGGCGCTTTGCCCGCTACATTGATCATACGCCCGGGAAAGGGAAAGAAGACTTTCCTGGAAGGTGAGTTGAGCTATTCCCAATTGGAAGAAGCTTTAGAAGGGTTCAGGGAGTAAAGGGTGGAGAATTGATCAGGCTTTTTTATAAGCCCTGATGTGGTATTCTTTCGCCCTGATTAAGGTTGTATCGTTAAATTCTTTAATCAGCATTGTATCTTCGGAAGGGATTATTCCCCTCCTGATCCAGTTGCTTACTGTTTCGGTAGTCTCAATACCGAAACGTCTGCAGTACTCCCGAATAGTTACCCATTCGTTAAGATCTACAACTTTATCCCGGGCCAGCAGATACATAATCGCCTGATCTTCGGCTTCGGAAGCCTCTTTCATCAGTTTTTTCAGTTCCTCTTTGTAGTCCATATTTATGATCAGGTTATGGATTGGTTTTCCTTTCCGGTTTATTTCTTTTCCAATTTTCCCAAAAGCTTTATCAGTCGGTCTATCTGATCCAGTACCTCTTCGATTTCTTTCTCCGCCAGGTGCTCTGACCGATCCCGGAGGAATTGCTTCAAAGCAGCAATTCTCATTTTTAGATTAAATAGTACTTCGTCCACATATTTTTATTGTATAGTATATGCTATATCAAATGTATAAATGATATATGTGATAACAAAGTGGAAAGGGTTGGAACTTAGGGAAGATCTTTCGGCTCAAGCCTATTTCTAGTGGAGGGTCTTGTTTTATTGATATAGCTGGATTCTGTATAGAAAGAGCAGACCCGGAGGATCTTCTCCTCCTGTCTACCAGTTTGGTCTTTCCAGCCAGATAACGAATTACAAGAATAGAGAATAAAAAAACAGGATTCTTCCGGATCCTGTTTTTTTATTCTCTGAGCGGAAAATGGGGTTCGAACCCACGACCTGCAGCTTGGGAAGCTGCCGCTCTACCAACTGAGCTACTTCCGCGTACAGGGCAAATTTAGATAGTTTTTTATGAAAATGTCAACACCCGGCAGGAAGTAATTTTTTATTCCACTTCGATGATCACGTCGTCGCTTAAGGGGTGGGCTACGCATGTAAGAATGAAGCCTTCCTTCAGCTCAGCTTCCGTGAGCGAATCGTATTCGTCAAGTGTTACTTTGCCCTGCAGGGCGCGTCCGAGGCATGCAGTACACATGCCGGCCTGACAGGAGTAGGGGAGGTCTATGTCGTTTTCCAGGGCTGCTTCCAGCACAGTCTGATGGGCTCCTACTTTGAGGTGGTGCTCTTCTCCTTCGTAGCGCAGCAGGATGGTCCGGTCCTGCAGAAGATCCGCTTCAGCTTGTGCCGGAGGGTCGCTTTCGACGATGTCCCTGTTGATGTAAAAGCTTTCCCGGGATATGGCTTCCCTGTTCGCTCCAAGCATTTCGAGCGACAGTATTGCTTCATCCATAAATTCTTCCTGCCCGCAAATAAAGAACCTGCTTGCCGGTAGCCTGAGTGAATCGGTATAAGGTTGCAGGATTTCCGTCAGCTTGTCTCTTGTAAGCCGGCCTGTGTGACCCTGCCAGTCGGGCTCAGGCCGGGTGAGCGAGTGGATGACCCGGAACCTGTCTTTGTATTTCTCCTGCATTTTGAGAATAACCTCGGAGAAGATGATACTCTCTTTTCTTCTGTTTCCGTAAACAAGAACTACCTGGCTTTCGGGTTCGACGATCAGGACAGACCTGGCAATGGAAATAAGAGGGGAGATGCCGCTTCCTGTGCCGAGAAGAAAGACCGTACGTTCCAGATCGGCGTCAGGTTCAAGAAAGAAGGTCCCCGTAGCCTGCATGATTTCGAGGACATCCCCTTCCTTAATATCCGAAACCAGGTGGCCGGAAACAGCTCCGCCTGCAATTTCTTTTACGGTAATTGCCGGAGAAATATCGGTGTAGGGCGAGCTCGACAGGGAATAGGACCGGCGCAGTTTTGTGCCGTCTGCAGCCGGCCAAAGAATGGTGAAATACTGGCCGGGCTTATATTGGACCACTTCGTTCCACGGGTGCCAGAAATGAATGGAGACAGTGTCGGCTGTTTCCCGGACGACTTCCTTGACTTTGAGATGATAATATTTAGACATCAGCAGGAGATGCGGAAAACCAGCTATATTTCTCTTTTGCCGGGAGAACGGCGATTGGAGAAGAAAGATAAAACTTCAATATTATTATTTACAACTCTGTAATACAATGTATTTAGTTTCAGAATTACGACCCTTCTGACTGCTTTGGTGTCGGATTCTGGAAAAAGATCAGGATTGTTCGAAATCAGATGCGTAGTTTTCTCTATTTCGAGGATGAGTTTTTTTATTTCCTTTTCTGTGAAATTTTCTTCCAGATACGCTATTGTTTGGGAAAGCTCGTGTAAAGCAAAATCAGTCCATACAACCCTATAACCACTTTGCATATAATTCTTGTGCTTTTGAGTGAGGATTGAGCTTGCCCGCATCTGCGTCTGCAATTCCAGTCTCAATTGCCTTTTTTTCAGCATCGGAGATGTGATTCCACCAGTCTTTTTTTGTTTCACGAGAAATCAGGTCAGAAATCTTCTCCAAAACATCCCAATCTTCAATAGTCGATAACCATTGAATCAATTCCAGCTTCTTGCTCTGTATCTGTAATTCGGCGTCCATCTCTTGGAGTTTTTAGTTTTGCAACTATAAATGTACCTTTTTTTCTATCGACGGCAAAAAGAGATTGCACCAGGAATTGATGCGATCTCCGGCATTATGACTGAAATACCTTTTACCTTGTCCCCCCTGCCCACCACACGTTTTCTGTATACACATAGCTGCCGTTTCCGTAGGCGTCTTTTATGTGTTGGTTTGCGGTGACATCCGAGTTGCCGTATGGTAACCGCAGCGGGAACTGGCTGGTATTTTTAGGATTTTCCAATATCACAAAATCCTCGCCCAGCGCTTTCAGTCTGCGGATATCATTGAAAGTTTCAGTAGATTCTCCCGAAGCCCCGAAGAAGGCAAGGTATTTTTGTAGCATTATTTCTTTCAATGGATTCGCCTCGAAGCGGGCTTTTACCGAATTTTCGAAATAGCCGAGCGCTACCTCTTCCGACAGGTCCAGGTCCGGAGCCAGATCAGCCGCGTATTCGATACCATATTGAAGAGACTTTTCAAGATTTGCGAAAGCTGCAATGACAGCATCCTGCAGTACCTCTTCCGCTTCCTCTGTCCTTCCGAGCCTTGCCAGAGCCTCGGCTTTCAGAAATAACAGTTCGTGATAGCTAAGCAGCATGGTAGGGGCTTTATCGGCATAATTTGCAAATGAAAGCGGGTATTCATATTGTTGCTGTATAGGAGTACCGTTTGGAACTGCCTGCTCCAGTACCTCTTCAAGAGGAATATGTTCTATCCAATCCACCCATACTCCGAAAGCCTGTTCTCCGCGGGGATCTTCGTATTCTGCAAACTTGGCAGCAAGACTCTTGCTGACACCCAGCCCATCCCGCGAGTTCGTATATCCAAAAAGAGGGTTGATGTATTTAACGCCGTCATACTGGTCAAACTTCATTTCGTCGACCACTCTCTTAAATGACTGATCGATGAATGAAAGTATCTGTGTCATATCGGCATTAACATTGGATGATCTCTTAATTGCATGCATCAGGTACCGGGCTTTCAGTCCGTAGGCAGCCTGCAGCCATTTGGCTTTGGCGCCGCCGTAGATCAAATCCTGGCCGCCGACTGCGCCGGAACCCGCCGCATCATTACCGGCAAAACCGGCAATTGCCTCATCAAGCAACTGCTGGATTTGCGGATAGAGGTCAGCCTGCTTTTCAATTTTAGGCTGAAGGTATGCAGGAGAGCCATCTTCTGTCAATACACCTGTCTCAGAGAAGGGAGCATCACCAAAAAAGTCGGTCAAAACGCCCAGGTTGTAAGCCAGGAGGACTTTGCCGATCGAGTTGGTAACAGCGTTTCCTTCTTCGGGGCCTCCGGCAGAAGTTTTGGCAATTACGATCCTGGCATTCTTGATGTTCTGATAAATTGCATTCCATGAATTGTTGTTGGTCGTGGCCAGCGTGGGCTCCCCGCTCCTGATCTCGGCATTGTAAGTTTGGTTATGTACGCCGGCTTCGTGTTCTACGTAGATGGAAGAATACAGTGATATATCGCCTCCGACAACAGAAAAAGCAGTGGAGGTCATTATATCCGTAAGAATAAATTTAGCATCTACATCAGACGCATTGTTCCTGTCCCGGTTTATTTCATCCAAAGCATTTTCCGAGCAGGAAGCCAGGAAAACAGCCATAGTCAGAAAACCGGTTAAATATCTGTGATTCAATAATCTATTTTTCATTTTCCCGAATCTTAAGAATTAGAACTGAAGATTGATACCCATCCCGTAGCTGCTTGTCTGAGGTAATGTAAACCTTTCGAAGCTGCCTGCCATATTGGTATTCCCCTGGCTCGATTCGGGGTCGATCACCGGAGAGTTGGTCCATAGCGACAGGTTACGGGCAAAGAAATTAAGCCCCACATTGAAATTTGCTTTTTTCACCGCCTGGTATCTCAGGGAGATCTCTCTCATTTTGAAGAATGAAGCTTCTACGATGCTGCTTTCGTCTATGTTATTCAGGTCCGAAAAGTATTTTTGAATGTTTGCGTAGCCTGTTATTTTTTTAGTGTTCGGTGTTCCGTCCTCTTCACTTACGGCATTCGGGAACATCACTTCGTTCTTTTCTCTGGCTTCGAGGGTTGCTTTGTTATTCCCATAGAGATCGAACAGACCGGTAGTACCGCCGTACATCTGCCCGCCATGCTTCCACTCCGCTACAGCAGAAAGTGTCAGCCTTTTGTAATTCAGACTGGTATTCATTCCCAATATGAAGTCCGGAGCCACATGTGCGATTACCCCCGGAGCTCCGGCAACAGGCGTTCCGGTATCATCGACCAGTATCTGCCCCTTGTCATTTCTTGCGTAGGTAGAACCGTAAATTACAGGGAATTTATCATCGATTCCTGCCCTTGCCTGAGGGGATACAAAGCCGCCGAGGAAAATGCTCTCCACACCTTCGGCAAGCTCGTCTACGTAGTTGTCAATTTTGGTGAAGTTCAGACCTATATTCCAATTCAGGTCTTTTTGACGGACGACATTCACGTTCGCTGTAAGCTCATGTGCATTGGTGTGTACTTTCCCGCCGTTTGTCGTAAACTCATAAGCGCCTGTCGACCCTGCCAGCGGTACATCGAAGATCTGCCCCGAAACATTCTGTCTTGAATAGGTGTAGCTGAGATCGATCAATCCTTTCCACAAGCCCAGATCGGCCCCTATCTCGTAAGAATTGGTATTCTGAGGTTTCAGGTTACCGTCATACATCGAGGTATTCGGAATGTATGCCTTTATCCCGTTTATAGGATATATGATAGGAGTTCCGTTATAAAACCCGCCTCCGTAAGAAGGGATGGTATAGTTGTTCGGAAGGTAAGAGCCCGCCTGGCCTACCTGTGCAAAAGATGCTCTCAGCTTGCCCAGGCTCAACACCGGGTTGTCGCTAAGCCCGTCGAGCCCGGTAAATACGAAGCTCAGCCCGAGAGATGGGTAGAAGAACCTTCTGTTTCCGCGGGGCATGGTAGAAACGATATCCTGTCTCCCGGAGGCAGTCAGGAATAGAAAGTTCTGGTATGCCAGGTTCAGGTTGAGGAAGGTGCCGAATGTTCTTGACTTCTTATATTCGGATGAAGCGTCTTTTGTAGCAGTATTGTCCATATGGTTCCACCCCGAAAACGAAAAGTCAGAGCCATAGGCGTATTTATATACGGTAGAAGTATTGACAATTTCGTTACCGAGCAGTGCAGTCAGATTGAAATCTTCATTGATATTCCAGCTCAGGTTGGCCGTCAGCAGCGAATTGACCATGTTATTGGTAAAGCTGTACTCCTCGATCGTACCGTTATTATTGGATCCCCTGGCAGTAGATCCGAATCCCCAGATATCCTGGAAGTCGGTAGTGTATACATCAGTACCTAACTGGTATTTGACATCCAGCGCAAGATTGTCCGAATTCAGTGTGCTGTTGTAGGAAACACTCGCGTTACCGAAGAAACGATTGGTCTTCTCGTTGAAAGTATTATGGCGCATTCCCCAGTAAGGATTGATGAAAGCTCCTCCGCGGTACCCGTTCGGGCGATATTCGTTGCCTGCATAGTGATCAGGGATACCTTTCAGGTCATAGCTCGGCGGAGCAGGGTAAACAGTAGCGATGATACCGTCGTTGGCGGAGGGCGCCTTGTCAATATCGGAAGATACGAAATTGCCTGTAAATCCGGTCTTGAACCTGTCTGACAACCTGGCCTCACCACTCAGCCTTGCGTTGTAACGTTTCATGCCGGTGTTCGGAACGATGCCGTCTTGGCGCGTATTACCCAGGGAAAACGAATAGTTACCGCGCTCCGAGCCCTGCGATACGTTCACCGAATTATTCCAGGTAACTCCGGTATTGAAAAATTCGCGTATATTATCATAAACCTGCGGCCTGACCCAGGGGTCGAGTCCGGCATTCGCACGTTGCGGTACGTAGTACATACCGGGTTTGAGGCCGTCGGCCCTGGTGTATTGGTTATCGGTTTCTCCTCCGTAATCGGCACTTTTGGGGAGATCTGCTATTTTCGGTCCCCAGGAGAACGAAGCATTTGGCGAATATTCCCCTTCAGAGCCCTGCGCGTAAGTATTCTGAAGATCCGGGTAGCGGGATATCCTGTCGAAGCTGATGTTCGAGTTGAAGGATACCTGTGCGGATCCGGCGGCACCTTTTTTGGTAGTAATGACGATTACCCCGTTGGATGCCCTCAGGCCGTACAGGGCAGAAGCTGCCTGACCTTTCAGTATCTCGATATTGGCGATATCGTTCGGGTCGATATCCACACCGCGATTGGCAATATCTGTCCCCGTTACGCTGTTTCCGGTGCTTATATCCGCATTGGAAGATACCGGCATCCCGTCGATCACGTATAAGGGAGCATTGTTGCCTGTGAAGGAACGCGCCCCGCGAATAGTGATTTGTGCGGATGCCCCCGGCATCCCGCTCGACGGGACTATGCTTACCCCTGAAACTTTACCTTGCAGGGCTCCTGCAAGGCCCGTATTGGCTGCCTGTACAAGTGTTTCTGATTTGATGGATTGCGTCGCATATCCGAGTGATTTTTTCTCTTTTGCGATACCCATGGCCGTAATGACCACCTCTCCGAGTGCCAATACGTCGGCTCTGAGCGTAACGTCGACAATTGAATTCGTTCCGACAGGAACCTCCCGGCTAATGAATCCTACAAAACTATATACCAGAACGGCGTTAGCCGGAACACTGATTGTGTACTGCCCTTCTGCGTCTGTCGATGTGCCCGAACCCGAGCCTTTTACGAGGATACTCACGCCGGGAAGATCGCTCCCGTCTTCTTCAGCGATTACTTTCCCTGTAATAGTGCGGTTTTGCCCGAAAGCAACTCCGGCCCAGAACAGGGAAAAGAGAACTAGTAAATTTTTGTTCATGTGGGTTAATCTGTCGTTAAAAAAACTCGACAGCAAGATAGTACTTTTTCTAGAGGAGGGTTTGCCCTAAAAGAAAAAAGCCGGCAAAACGTGCCGGCTTTTTTCTTTTAAAGTACTGGAAAATTGTAATTTCTTATCCTGTTAGTTTGGCGATTGAACAGGAGCAGAGCCTGCGCTCGGTTCGTTAAAATCGATTTCATTCAACGGGACATCCCACCAGCTCAGATAATTATAGTCGATAGTCGCATTCTCGTCAACAATAAATGCACCGCCGCCGGCAGGTGTATAGAGCACGACCGCGCCTGTTCTTCCGCCGCCTTGTGAGACAGGTTTAAGCACTCCCCATCTCCTGGCATCATAAAACGCAACATTTTTATTGAGCAGACCGACCCTTCTTTCTCTTCTGAGCTCTTCAAGAGCTTCTTCTTCTGTCAGCCCTGTACCGGCTACCGGATCGAGCCCGGCTGACTGGTAGTCTCTTACCTGGTCGATAAAGGCGAGCCCCGCCTCGATTTCACCTGTTCTGATAAGGGCTTCCGCTCTCATCAGTTGGTTTTCTTCATGGCTACATGCTACGGGGATTTCGGCCAGCCCGGCAGTTTGTGTAGCATAATCGCCGCCATCATCTATCCAGTTTAAAGCATAACGTGTACTATAGTTGAAACCACGCCCCTGGGCATTGATCATTATCGTTTCCTCGGATTCGTAAAAGTTTCTTTCGAACCGGTCGTCGCCAGGTTTATAGTCCTGGATAAGGCGCTCACTTATATGAGACCAGAAAGCCAGAGTGGAGCGGAAAGGCTGCCATGCTGTTTCCGAAACCAGGTCGTTTGTCAATGAAGACCTCATGGTAAATATCTTGTCACTGGCCTGGATTCCATTTTCTGTCAGCGTAAGGATCTGTGCCCACTCACCGGCAGACAGTTCATTGACTTCTTTTCCTACAAGGATATTCCTCGCCTTGTAAGTATTGATATTTCTTATCCACTCCTCGGGAGTTAAAACGCCGCCTTTACCTAGTTTTGTAAAAGAGGGTATCATCCCGCCCAGGAAGTTATTATACTCTTCAGTTGCAGATAACCCCTGAAGGGCGCTGATCGCTTCATCAAAGTTCCTGTTGGCTTCTGCAGCCAGTTCCAGGTGTGTTATATAGTTGTCGTTGGTCTCATTGAATGTATTTGCAATGATTCCGGCAACATAGATGGAGCTTATCCTCGAATAGGCAAATCCTTTCCACCAGTATGCCCAGGCTTTCAGGACGTTTCTTTTGAGGTCTGCATTACCTGATAACGTAAGCTCCGCATCATCAGCGATCATCAATATCAGGTTAGCCTGGTTATTGACCAGGTACATGGCCTGCCATTCGTGCTTAAAAGCATTGTCATCCCCAAAGGCCCTCGAGTTACGATTGCGCAGTTCGGTAATCTGGGAGCCTCCCTGCGGAGGATTCAGTACGGTGCCATCGCTCAGCGTAATAGAAGTAGGCTGGTTTACCCACCTCCAGCTAAAGTTGCCGACCGAGGTGAAATAGGCGTCGCCCATGATGTCGTGGCTCTGTAGGGCAAGCCACCAGTATTCCAGGCCAAATTTATCATAAACCCCCAGACCGGCCCTTTTTATCCCTTCTTCACTTAAAAGAGCCGGCATCCCCGGTTCATTCGGGTTGACCAGGTCAAGGCTGGCTTTGTCGCACGAAGTCGCCAAAAACAAGCTAAACGTGAATATTATATATTTATGTATTTTCATCATCTTCGTATTTTTTCTTTGCTTCATTAAAATCCTGCCGAAATTCCGAATTGAAACGTCCTGATATTTGGAAACGTGTACAGATCGAGCCCGCGATAAATAGGGCTGTTAAAGTGGGAAGCAGCTTCCGGATCTATCCCGGAATATTTAGTGAAGGTCAACAGGTTCCTTGCGCTCAGGTTAACATTCAGGCTTTTGAGGAAGCTTGCCTTGATGAGGCTGGCCAGGTCGTACGATACACCGACGTTGCGCAGGCGAAGGAATGAGCCTTTCTCAACGAAGAAGCCGTTGGTCGTATTAGTATTGTACAAACTGACGTAGTGGGCTACATAGGCTCCGCTTTGTCCTTCAACCGTGATCTCTTTGTCAAAATCGCTATGCATATAGTCCCTGAAAAGCCATTGCTTCGTTTGATTGTATATATCGTTGCCGTATACCCAATCCAGTTGAACGTCGACCATCAGCTTCTTGAAGAAAGTAGCATTTGAAAGGAATGTCATATTGAATTTGGGAGTGGGGTCGCCGATTTTAACATTGTCGGTCGTAAACTGTACGGCCTTAGTTGCTTTGTTGATGACCATTCCGTTTACTATTGTATAGTTGGCGGCATTGTCCTGGTTGAGGTAGTAGGAGCCATTTGCGTCCTGCTGATCGATCCGGTGCAGTGGCGCTCTTCCGAAGAACGTGGAAACGGCTTCACCTTCCTTCAGAACGAATTGCCCGGACCCGCTTTCGCCGATCGCGATCTCTTTCCCGTTCGAAATATTGGAGATGATAGATCTGGAAGTCCCGAAACGGGTTCCAAAGGTCCAATCAAGGTTTTCACTCCTATGTACATCCAGGTCGAGGCCTAGCTGGAAACCTTTGGCATCTATGCTGATCGCATTGTTAAGAAGCCCTGAAGCTCCCGAAGAGGGGGCAAGATCCAGTTCACGAATGACATCGGTGTTCTTCCGCATCCAATAGGTTGCGTTTATATTCAACCTGCTGAGCCAGCTCCCATGGTTAAGCGTAAAGCCCAGATCGGTACCGAATTCGGTTTCTTTTGAAACCTGTACATTCAGTTCCGGATTGTTCGCTGTTGATTTCAGTGACAAATAGCCTGAGTTGCCGATATTTCCCGTATTGAGTGTAATAAAACGATCATAAGCGTCCGGCTGGGTACCCGCCTGTCCGTAAGCTGCCCTCAGCTTGAATTCGTAAATTTTGTCAGAAGCTATTACATCCCCTAAATTGAAGTAAGCGTCTGCGCGCGGGAACACGAAAGCTTTGTAGTTGGGAGCGCCGAATGTGGAAGCGTAGTCCACACGGACACCTCCGGATACGCCAAACAGGGAGCCATAGTCAATTCTTTGATTGATAAGGTAGCCGTAAGTGACGAACTCTATATTCTCTTCTTCATTGCTCTGCTCATCTGCAGTACTCAGGTTATAGGGAGGAAACGGAGAGAAGCCGCTGCCGATGCTGGTCAGGTTCTGATACAGTCTTTTTCTCCAGTCGTAAGCAAAATGGGTAGAAGTCTGGATCGGTATGCTCATTCCGAAGTCCTTTTCAAAGTTGGTTTTAATAAAAGCGCTCAATAAGGAGTTTTGGAACGTTTCACTATCCCTGTCGTTTGTAATGCGGCCAGTCAGGGGAGGTAATTTATCTCCCGAGGTTTTTACATTGCCCTGGTATCGTATGAAGTCATTGAAGTCATAGCGGTAATTGTCGATACCAAACTTGTAGTCGAGCTCAATGAACCGGTTGATCTTATAGTTCAGGTTGAAATTCTGGACAATACGGGTGGTTTTAGCGGTATATCTCCTGTATTGCTGGGTATAAAACGGATTGACAGAGTTACCCCCTTCAGGATCAGCTACATAGTCACCATCGGGGTTTCTGAAGGTGAGATCCCAGAATTGACGTGAGTTCAAAGCAGTTCCGATACCGCTGTAGATATTGTTGGAGCCGGTTATACCGCCGGTTCCGTTATCAGAGTAAACAAGCTGCGTGATACTCCTGATGGTGAAATTTTTAAAAAGCTCCGCGCCCAGATTGCTCGACACATTATAGCGGTCCAGTTTTCCGAATATAATGCTGCCCTGCTTCAGCTTCGACAAAGTAAAAGCATAGTCGGATGAATTTCCCCCTCCTGTAATGGTCAGGTTGGTATTGTGCGTTTGTACATTTTTATGAAGGAGCTGATCCAGGTGATCGTAAGTCTGCTCCATATAGGGCTTGTTGTTTACTGTGGTGCCGTCGATGGCGGGTACAGAGGGCTGACCCCAGCTGCCGTTGACATCAGGATTTAAACGCCGACCGCCACCATCGATAATATAACCGTCGCTGGTATTGAAAAAGTGATTTTTGGCAAGTGTGAGGTTACCCCTGATCGCGTTATCGATCGACATTCTATGGCTAAGCGTAATAGTGGGCGTCTGACCTTTCTTGCCCTTCTTGGTAAAGATCTGGATTACGCCGTTTGCTCCTTGTGCACCATAAATCGTACCGGCTGCGGCTCCCTGTATTACTTCCACACGCTCTACGTTAGACAGGTCCAGGTCAGATAACCGTGATGAGGTATTTCTTGCAGATCCGTTATCGTTGCTGCCGGCGTTGATTTGAACACCGTCGACCAGAATCATAGGCTGCGTGGCCCCCAATGTATTAATGCCTCTCAGAAGTATAGACGCCTGCTGGCCGGGCTGCCCGGAAGTAGAAGCGATCTGGGCTCCGGCTATTTTCCCTACCAGGGCCTGGTCAAGAGTTCCGGTCGGGGCTTTAGGAAGATCATCCGAGTTAAGCGACTCGACAGCTATGGCGAGCTTTTTTCTTTCCGTTGCCACACCAACCCCCGTCACGACCACTTCGCTCAGAGCCTGGATATCGGATAAAAGTACAACGTCAATTACGGAGCTCGATCCCACCTGGACCTCCCGGGAGACAAATCCCACAAAGCTGAATACCAGGACGCCGTCGGCAGGAGCGTTGATCGAATACTCACCGTTTACGTTTGTTGATGTGCCCAAATTTGAGCCTTTGAGAAGAATACTCACGCCGGGAAGGACACTCCCGTCTTCTTCGGCGGTTACTTTTCCTGTAATTGTACGGGTCTGCCCGAAAGCAACTCCAGCCCAGAACAGGAAAAAGAGAGCTAGTAAATTTTTGTTCATACGGTTAATTTGTTGTTAATAAATCGTTGGCAATATAGTAACTTTTTGAGTTATAGGAAGAAAAAAATCAAATTAGCTTAAAAATGAGCAAGTAGATTGAAAGAATCATTGTCTTTTAAATGATTTTGTTCTGGTAACGGTAGCACTATATGCGTCGGTCGGGGATATCCATCCCGATACGCTGTTCTGTTCGAAGAGTGATACTTTTATTGAGACGGGGAAAGTTTTTGAAGTCACGGATTTTTTTGGTGGCCCCATCCAGAAGTCCCTCTATCCTATCTCCATCCTGATCCGTTGTTCTGTCCCGTAGTAGTTGTGAGTGCGAGGCTATTGGACGGCTGTATGGTATCGGGGGAATTCGTATCTTTACGTGCTAGCATACTAACCAGACTCCTATATACTAATATAATGAACGCAGAAAAATATCCTCTGAAAGCCGGAAGCAGGTATACATACTTTGAGTTCACTAGTGATGGTCCCCGGGGAACAATCCGCAAACTGATCAAATTTCAGAAGACCGCAAATTCCGATGTCTATAATCTGGCTTTTGGAGATTTCGACCCTCAAAGTCAGGTGATAGACGATCTGGCGACCTCGGGTAACGGAGATACGGAAAAAGTACTGGCTACCGTTATTAAAGCTGTTTACACTTTTTTCGACCAATATCCGGATGTGTTTGTATATGCTACCGGAAGTACGAAATCCCGGACAAGACTATACAGAATGGGTATAACCCGGTTCTACGATGAAATGAAAAAAGATTTTTGTCTTTATGGTTAGGTCGGGAACGATTTTATAGAATTTGAAATTGGTATGGAATATGATGGGTTCTTGGCCCAGCGTAAATTTTAAAAAGGCGGTCATGAAAACAATGAACAATATATCAAAACAAAAAGCAGCATTTGTAACTATCGACAGAAGTTTGGACAAGCTGGATGATAAAATCCTTTTTCCTGAGAAATTAGAGAAAGCAAATAAAATGCTGTCAAAGGCAAAGCTTCCGGATAGGAGGCACCGTGATTAAAGGCGATCCTCGATAAAAAATCAACTATCTGATCTGCATCAGTATCCGTTGTTCTGTCGGATAGTAATTGTTAAAACGGCTGCCAAGATGCCGCAGCCAGCCCAGAGGCAGGTTTTTGTGCCTGACAAGATACCAGCCTTTTTCGGGAGCCGGTATCGAATTCAGTTCTTTTTTAAGATATTGAAGCGATTGCGTCTCATCGAGGTCGATAGAAGGAAAACCAGGCTTCAATGTGTTATTTTGCAGTGCCAGCGTGTGAGACGGGATGTAGTCTTTCCCTTTGATCTGGCCGGTTTCATGCAGCCAGACACCATGGGGTAGCAGGAAGTCGAGCGTCAGCAGGTCATGAACGAAAGCTGCCGGGGCATGAAAAAGCTGCCCGTCGGGTGTTTTCAGAAAAGCAAACTCCCCGGGATCATTTATCCAGCCGGAAATAACTTCAAGCTCCTTTCTGCCGGCAAATGCCAATTTCTTGAAATCCTTTTTTCTCTTTTCTACCGGCCTGACAGGTTCCAGTTGTGTTAGTGCGGCAATGTAAAATCCCTCTCCCCGCACTTCGTGCGGATATAGCTGGTATCCTTGCTCTCGCCGGGATATGCCCCATTGTTCCGGGATTTCCAAACTGGCTTCCATCATGCCTTTTTCGTCCCGGAGCCATACAGTGTTCAGATCGTTTTCCTGTTTGTTGTAGGTACACGTACTATATATAAGCGTACCCTTTGGGTTGACCAGCTTTTGCGCTACGTTGAGTATCCGTTTTTGCCGGGCGGCGCACAGGGCTACGTTCTCAGGAGACCATTCGGCCGGGGCAAGGTTATTTTTACGAAAGAGACCTTCCCCTGAACAGGGGGCGTCTACTACCACCAGGTCGAACCACCCGGCCAGCGGCAGAAATGCTTCAGGATCGTAGCTGCAGGTAAACACGGCGGGATGTCCCCAGCGGACCAGGTTCTGTTTGAGGACTGCTACCCTGGATCTGATCACTTCGTTTGCGATCAGGATCGATCCTTCGGGCATCCAGGAGGCGATGAGCGTGGTTTTGCCGCCGGGTGCGGCACATAAATCAAGGATCTTTAACGGGCGCTCCCGGCCGGAGCTCTGGCTGAGAACTTCGTGCAGGAACATGGAAGAGGCTTCCTGTACGTAATATGCCCCTGCATGGAAAAGCGGGTCGAGGGTAAAATTAGGTCTTTCACTGAGGTAGTATGCGTCCGGATGCCAGCTCACTTTCTTCTCCAGGGGGAGGTGGGAAAGTCCTTCGGGAGAAATTTTGCTGTGGTTTATCCGGATGCTTACCGGCGGCACTGATTTCAGCGCCGCCCCGAAAGACTCGAAGTCTACAGGCAGCAGTGCCTTCATCTGTTCGATAAAGGCCGAAGGAAGGTGCCCGTCGTTCATTTCCTGACTACGGTTTATTACTATCCACTTTGATCCTCTCGTCACGATTGGCCAGTTCCCAGGCAGTATGGAAGATCAGCTTCACGATCCTGGCCTGGCGGTCAAACAGTATTTTTTCGACATCATCGCCCGGCCGGTGATAGTCTTCGTGGACGCCCGTGAAATAGAAGATAACCGGGATGCCTTTTTTTGCGAAATTGTAATGATCGGAACGATAATAAAAGCGGTTCGGATCGTCGGGATGATTAAAAGTGTAATCCAATGTAAGGTTCACATATTTTCGATTGGCCTCCTCGCTGATGGCGTGGAGCTCCGACGACAGCTTGTCTGAGCCTATCAGGTAGACATAGTCCGGGTTGTTTTTGTGGGCGTCGTCGACTCTTCCTATCATGTCGATATTTAAGTTTGCCACATGGCTGGCAACAGGGAAGAGCGGGTTTTCAGAATAAAATTCCGATCCGAGAAGCCCCATTTCTTCACCTGTAACGTTGAGGAAGAGAATACTTCTTCGGGGGCCTTTCCCTTCGGCTTTAGCTTTTGAAAATGCTTCGGCGAGCTCAAGCAGCGCTACTGTGCCCGTTCCGTCATCGTCGGCGCCGTTGTTGATCTGGCCATCGGGCGAAATACCGATGTGGTCAAGGTGGGCGGAAATGACGAGTATCTCGTCCTTTTTATCCGTGCCTTCCAGCAGGGCGGCTACATTTTCGGTGGGTACTACCTCGCTTTGCCTTTTGGCCATGACAGTGATATTGCTGCCGATATTCTTCTTGCGGGAAGAGCTGTTCTTCTCTGTTTTCGCCTTTAATTTCTTCAGCTTTTTCCCCGAAATCCCCAGCAGCGAGGCAGCGGCTGCTTCCCCGACTGTGAAAGCGGCCATGTTTTGGGCCGGAGTTTCTTCCTGCCGGAGGGAAAGCCTCCTGACACGCGGGGCCATTGATGCCCTCCTTTGCATTTCCTTTTCGAATCCCTGGGCGTCTTTAGACGAAATAATGAAAATGGTCCTGGCTCCTTTGCTTAAGGCCAGCATCGCTTTTTCCTCCCAGGCCCTGGGACGCCCCCATTTTGAAGGTTCCGTATTGCCCGACAGGAGGTAGCCGCCATTTCCATTCCCAGGTTCTCCCTCCAATACCACTACCGCCTTATCCCTCACATCGAGGTTTTCGTAGTCGTTGTAGCTTCCTTCCGTGATGCCATAGCCTGCAAAAATAGTCTGAAGATTTTCGTCTTCCGGTATATTGGCGAGCCCGTCGATGTAGAAATCCCGGTTCAGTTCAAACAGGTGTTTACCTTTTCTGATGTGCGCCGATTCCCAGGCTCCCCTGTAAAGATTATAGGATTGAAAGAAACCCGGCTTGCCATTTAGATCGGTAGCGACCGGTTTCAGCCCGTATTGACGATAGAATGAGGCGACATATTCAGCCGCTTTTTTCTGTCCCCGCGACCCGGTAGCCCTTCCTTCCAGGCTATCGTGCGCGATGACGGTAAGATGTTTCCTCAGCTCTTCGGGCGTAATAGTGCCGGCGTAGTCCCCGGCAGGGCTTTGAGCTCCGGCCTGCAATGTCATCAGAACCAGGGCGCCGCTTAGGAAAGGAGTGTATTTGAGAAGAGTGTGTTTCATTGGGGTGTTCTATTTTACAGAAAACCTATATGCCGTTGTCGTATGATAGGTTTCTCCCGGCCTTAATACGGTTGTCGGAAAATGAGGCTGGTTGGGCGAATCGGGGTAATGCTCTGTTTCCAGGCATAGCCCGAAGCGTTTGGTATAAGTTGCACCCTTACCCTTCAGCTCTCCGTTAAGGAAATTTGCTGTATAAAACTGAACTCCGGGTTCGGTGCTGAATACTTCCATCAGCCGTCCGCTCGAAGGATCGTAGACCCGGGCTATTTCAGGAAGTTCGTCGTTGTCTTCTTTCCGGAGAACCCAGCAATGGTCATATCCGCCGCCGAATCTGATCTGCTCGTGGGTATTATCGTCTATCCGCTCACCCACCTCGCGGGGCGTATTGAAATCGAACGGGGTACCGGTTACCGGCATCAGCGTACCGGTAGGTATCAGCTTGTCATCGACTGCTACGAGACTGTCGGCGTGTATAGTGACCTGGTGCCCGAGAATATCGCGTTTCAATCCTGTGAGATTGAAGTAGGAGTGATTGGTCAGGTTCACTATGGTAGGTTTGTCAGTAGTGGCCTTATAGTCGATTTTCAGGGAATTATCATTGGTAAGCGTATAGGTGACCGTGACGGTGAGGGTACCCGGGTAGCCTTCTTCCATATCTGCGCTGACATACGACATTTCCAGGCCGGCACTGGAATCGGTAGAGATTTCCTGTGTTTCCCATAAGACTTTATCAAATCCCACTTTCCCGCCATGCAGGGCGTTGGGGCCGTTGTTAATATAGAGATTGTAGGTTTTCCCGTCGAGCTGGAATTTGCCGTTTGCGATACGGTTCCCGTATCTTCCTACCAGCGCTCCGAAAAAAGGGTGCCCGTTAAGATAGCTCTGAAGGGAGTCAAACCCGAGAACGACATCTTCGAATTTACCGTCTTTGTCGGGAACAAAAAGATGCGTGACAATACCTCCGTAGTTGGTTATCCTGGCAGACACGCCATTGGAATTGGTAAGAGTATAGAGGTCGGCGGTGCTGCCGTCGGGCAGTTGTCCGAAGACCGCTTTGCTTATAGATGGTTTATCCATTGTTTTTTGGCTGTTTTCGCCGGCGCATCCGGCCAGAAGCATAGAGGAGAAGAAGATTGCTGCCCAGAAACGCATAGCTTTACTAATTACTAAGGTTATGATAATAATACTGCCGAGTCGGGAAAGGCTGTTTGGTGGATTTCTCCGGTTCCTGTCCCGATTTTTACCCTGTAGCACGGAAGTTCTCTCCCAAAAGCTCCAAAGTAGGCTTCTTTTACTTGTTTTTCAAAAGAATCGAGTTGTTGGCTCCTGACAAGATTGATCGTACATCCACCGAATCCGCCTCCCATCATACGCGCTCCCGCTACTTCCGGCAGGGGTCTCGTGAAATCCACGAGAAAATCGAGCTCCTTACAGCTCACTTCGTAGTCATGCTGCAGGCCGTCGTGTGTTTCATACATTTTCGCACCGAAAGCCCGGGCCTCATTCTCAAGCAGGAGCTGGCAGGCTTCGGGTACCCGTTGAATTTCACGGGTGATGAACCGGCAGCGGCGGTAAACCGGGTCTCCCATTTCCTCCCTGTGGCGTTCAACCTGGTCGATGGATGCGTCCCGGAGGCTCTTTATCCCGGGATAATATTGCTGAAGCACAGATACACCGGCTTCGCATTCTTTGCGGCGCGTGTTATATTCGGAGCCGGCGAGCGAGTGTTTGACCGTCGTATCACAAAGCAACAGGCTATAACCTTCCAGCACGAAAGGATAGTACTCGTATTCCAGGTTCCGGCAATCCAGCCTGATCACCGATCCGGGTTGGCCGAATACGGAAGCGAACTGGTCCATTATGCCGCAGTTGACTCCCACGAACTCGTTTTCCGCTTTTTGCGCCATCCGGGCTATATTAAGCCGGCTGAGCCCGAGTGCATAAATTTCGTTCAGGGCGAACAACAGGCAGCACTCAAGAGCGGCAGACGACGACATGCCTGCGCCGGAGGGTATATCACCTCCGAAAACAGCCTGGAATCCACCGATGCTGATCCCGCTTTTTCCGAGCTGGTCCAGTACGCCCAACTGAAAAACGGGCCACTCTTTGTCTGGCTTCAACAGGTCGTCCAGGAGGAAGTGATAGCTGTCGCCCAGATCGGCGGCATATAATTCCACCTTCCTGTCCTCGCGCGGCTCAATGGCAAAGTACACCGCTTTATCGACACTGGCAGGCAGGACGAAACCTTCATTGTAATCGGTATGTTCGCCGATGAGGTTAATGCGGCCCGGAGAGCGGAAAAGCCTTGGCGACCCCTGGTATATTTCCCGGTATTTGGATGCGATTCTCTCCTGTGTCTGCATTAAAAAAAAAGTTGCTGAAATGGCTGCAAAGATAATAAAGATAAAGGGAATCCTCCCTTCGGCAAGCTCAGGGACCGCTCTTCCCCGTCTCATGACGGAGGAAGCGCGAAAAGCGGTCTTTGACCGATGAACAATTCCGGTCAGAGACCGGATGTTACCCTCCTTTCGTCTGAAGACGAAGGAGAGCGGAGACGAAGGAGAGCGGAGAGAGCGGAATTCCTAACTCCCTTAATATCCCCTGGCAAGCGAAACCTCAAACAGGATTTCTTCGCCTTTCAGGAAGCGCGAAAAGTTTTCAATAAAGTTAGCCGCCTTCCCGGAGTCTTCATTTGCCTGTCCCCCTCCCGAATGCTGGGTAAGGATAACATTATCCATTTCCCACAACGGGCTGTCCGAAGGGAGGGGTTCTTTTTCGGTAACGTCGAGTACCGCGCCCGCCAGATCCCCGCTTTCCAGAAGCCGGATAAGCGCCCGTTCGTCGGTAGTGGAGCCCCTTCCTACGTTGGCATACACGCTGCCTTTTTTCATAACTTTCAGAAAATCTTCATCAACGTATTTTCCGGCAGCCCCGGGGAGCGTATTGATGACGATATCAGTAGAAGGAAGTACTTCGAAAAGGTCCTCCCGGGAGTGAATATCGGCGTCGCCGGATGATCTTGCCACCAGTTTCGGGTTGGCCCCGAAACCTATAAGTATCGATCGGACGGCCAGCCCGATGGTTCCGCTTCCCAATACGACGACATTTTTACGGTATAAAAGCCCGAGCTCTTCACGTATGAGAGCGCCCACCCATTTTTTCTCTTTCTGAAGAACGGCGAGCTTATTCAGACCCCGGTATAGCGCCAGGATGCCGCCGATAATGGTTTCAGCACAGGGACGTGCGAACCAGTCGCCCATGTTGGCCACCTTTGCGTTTATTTTTAGCGGCCGGTACTGGTCGAACCCGGCAGAATCCAGCTGCCAGAATTTCAGGTTCCCGGCCGGCGAGTCGTCAAACCATGCCAAAGGCGGATTGCCGAGGATAGCGTCAGCACTAAGAAAACTTTCCGGAGCATTCTGCGGAACGACCGGATCCGTTCTGAAGGTAATCCTGTGATGCTGTCCGAAAGAACCGGTAATGCCGGCAGATAACGCCGGGTTTAAAAGGGTATGGATGTAAATATTCATGGAAAGAATGACTGAATGACTGGCAAAGTTAGGCTTTTACTTTTGCTTTGCCTGCCGGCTTTCCATGAAATTAAGCCTTAAGCTTCCATTTTTCTCAGCCTTTTCCAGACGGTGCGGTTTACACTTTTTACCGCCCAGTTTTTAGCCGAAAGGATTGCTTGTGAGACAGCGTCTTTTGTAGATATTCCCTGCCGGATCAGCTCGTTGGCCAGCATTAGGGCGCGTTCGCGGGTAGTAGGAGTGAGGTAAGCCAGTTCCGGGAATGAGGTTAGGTTTTCCATGGCGTTTTTAGTTTAGAGAGCTAATGAATTTTTTAGAGGTTGTTGATTTTGTCTGGTTCTTACATCAACAAACCGCGTGCCAGAAGCGCTGCCGGGATATTATGACAGTCTGACGGCAGGAAAAGTGTGGACAATCAGGACAAAGTGTCGCAATTGCCGCCTCAGGAGCACACATATACATGCCGATTGTGTGTCAGCAATTACAGGTTGTGCCGGCCAGGCTTTCCGGACTGCGAATTTAAACCGGCCCGGGACTTCTGTTACACCCGAAAATTGCTAAATTTGCGGCCATTCGATACGAACAGAAGGTTTCGTTTTACCATTCCTATATAAAACCGTTTATTATGTCTAATACCCCTAAGATTTTCTACACCAAAACAGATGAAGCCCCTGCTTTGGCGACATATTCCTTATTACCTATTGTAAAGGCTTATACTGTATCGGCAGGTATTGATGTAGAATTGAGTGATATTTCCCTCGCCGGGCGGATACTGGCGAATTTCCCTACTTATCTGAAAGAAGATCAGCGGATTGAAGACGCCCTTTCCCAATTGGGCCAGCTGGCGACGACTCCGGATGCCAATATTATCAAGCTTCCCAATATTTCAGCATCAATCCCACAGTTAAAGGCTGCTATCAAAGAGCTTCAGCAAAAAGGATATGCCGTGCCCGACTACCCGGAAGACCCGGCTACAGATGAAGAAAAAGCGATAAAAGCTCAGTATTCCAAAGTCCTGGGTTCTGCCGTTAACCCTGTGCTTCGTGAAGGAAACTCTGATCGCCGGGCGCCAAAGGCAGTTAAGAATTATGCTAAGGCCAACCCTCACTCGATGGGCGCATGGTCGGCCGATTCCAAAACAAGGGTGGCTTCTATGGTTGCCGGGGATTTTTACGGTAGCGAAAAGTCGGTCACGGTAGGAGAGGCGACAACCTTCAGGATCGAATTTGTCGGATCGGACGGAAATACACAACTGCTGAAGGATTCCGCACCTTTAAAGGCCGGTGAGGTATTGGATTCGTCTGTGATGAGCCTGTCGGCGCTTAAAAGCTTCGTTGCAGAGCAGATAGAGGTAGCCAAAGCGGAAGGTGTGCTGCTTTCGGCCCACCTGAAAGCTACCATGATGAAAGTATCCGACCCCATTATTTTCGGGGCGATCGTGGAAGTCTTTTTTAAAGATGTTTTTACAAAATATGCAGCCCTTTTTAAGGAACTGAATGTAGATACCCGGAATGGCCTGGGCGATGTATATGCCAAGATTGCAGGACACCCGCAGGAAGGCGAAGTAAAGGAGGCGATTGCAGCAGCCATACAGGCCGGACCTGCCCTGGCAATGGTCAATTCCGATAAAGGGATCACCAACCTGCACGTGCCTTCCGATGTGATCGTAGATGCTTCGATGCCTGCTATGATCCGTACCTCCGGACAAATGTGGAACGCCGAAGGGAAGCAGCAGGATACACTGGCTTTGATCCCCGACCGCAACTACGCAGGCGTATACCAGGCGGTGATTGAAGATATGAAAGCACACGGCGCTTTGAACCCGTCGACTATAGGTTCAGTTCCCAACGTAGGGTTAATGGCGCAGAAAGCCGAGGAGTACGGTTCACATGACAAGACATTCCAGGCCGCTGCGAGCGGGACAGTCCGGGTTGTGGACGGTAATGGAAACGTGTTGATGGAACAGGCAGTGGAACCGGGCGATATTTTCCGGGCCTGCCAGACTAAAGACGCCCCTATCAAGGACTGGGTGAAGCTCACTGTTAACCGGGCCAGGCTGTCGGATACGCCCGCTGTGTTCTGGCTGGATGACAACCGGGCTCATGACCGTGAAATTATCAAAAAAGTAAACCAGTACCTGGCCGAACTGGATACCGAAGGACTGGATATCAGGATACTGAACCCGGTAGATGCAACTAAATTCTCGCTGGAAAGGATCCGGAAAGGGCTCGACACGATTTCGGTAACCGGAAACGTGCTTCGGGATTATCTTACGGACCTTTTCCCGATTCTTGAACTGGGAACTTCCGCAAAAATGTTATCTATCGTACCGCTGATGAACGGAGGCGGTCTGTTTGAAACCGGTGCGGGGGGATCGGCTCCCAAGCACGTTGAGCAATTCGTGACCGAAGGATACCTGCGTTGGGACTCTCTCGGGGAATTCCTCGCGTTGGCGGTGTCGCTCGAGCACCTGGGGCAGACACAGGGTAATGCAAAAGCCCTTGTACTGGCGGAAACACTTGATGCGGCTACCGAGAAATTCCTGGCCAACGATAAATCACCGGCCAGAAAGGTCGGCCAGATCGATAACCGCGGTTCTCATTTTTACCTGGCGCTTTACTGGGCGGAAGCGCTTGCAGCCCAGGATAAAGATGCTGAGCTGAAGGCCCGGTTTGCTCCCTTGGCGGAGAAGCTGGCTGCTAACGAAGCGAAGATCGCGCAGGAATTGATCGATGCCCAGGGCAAACCGCAGGATATCGGTGGTTATTACGCGCCGGTTGATGCATTGGCGGAAAAGGCAATGCGGCCGAGCACGACGTTTAATGAGGTGTTGGCGGGTCTTTGAATACCCACTACTTTACAGTATGATTAACTCTGTGCTTTTTGTGCCTTCTATGTGGTAAAGCTCACCACGGAGGTACAAAGAGCACAGATTTTTTTGCCCGGAACACCCGCTTTCCGATAGTGACAGCTAGTCATTCACCTTCTGCAGGTAGGCGATCAGGTCGACGACTTCCTTTTCGGTCAGCGTTTCCAGGAGTCCGGGCGGCATCATAGATACCGGGGTTACCTCCCTGGATTGGATGGCTGATTTAGCCAGCACGACTGGATCCTGTCCTACAATCTTGAGTGTGAGTTGCTGGCTGTTTTCAGAGGAAATATTTCCTGCGTAGGTACGGCCGTCTCTCGTCGTAACTACTACCATTTTGTAGTCATCCTGGATATCGGCGCCGGGCTCCAGGATATTGGCCAGGAGATAGTCAAGGTTGGTCCTGTTGGAGCCGGTAATGTCGGGACCGATGTCGCCACCGGTACCGTGCATTTTGTGGCAGGGGCCGCATGTAGTTGTGAATAGTTTTTTTCCTGCGGTGAGGTCAGCTTTTGCCATTGCCTGATCTGACAGGATGCGGCGGTATTTGGCGTATTCCTGTTGCCCGCCTGCATTTTGCTGCTCGATAGGCCCCCAGACTTCTACAAATCCGCTTCCGACCACCCGCAGCAATTGCCGGGCTGCATAGGCAGGGACGTCTTTCCTGGGGATTGCCCCTGAAGAAATGGCTTTTGTCAGCAAGCCGCCGTACCCCGGCCGCGATGCAAGGGACATGATGGCTTCGCTTTTCTCAGAAGGAGTGTAGGAAGGGTAGCTTTCGATCAGCTTTCTCCCGAGAGCGGAGATGTCGTAGGCTGCCACGGCCCGGATGGCTTCTGGTCTGAGAACCGGGTCGTCGAGCAGGGCCGGAAGCAGGGCAGACAGCTCCTTTGTCTGCCGTCCGGCCAGTTCGGAAACTGCTTTTTTACGCTCCTGTACGGGAGCATTTTTGTTATGGATCGTTTTGATAAGCGTGGTGTTCATTTCGCTGTCTCCTAATTTCCGGGCGATCTCAGCAGCGAGTGTGCTTACCGTCTGTTCGGAGACTTTGAGTTTCGCGTAGGCTTCTGCCCAGCCGGGAGGGGCGCTTATACCGGGATGCGTATCCAGTCCGTCGCGGATCCCTTCCAGGAAATATTTGTCCGAACCGGTTCCGGCAGGTAAAAATGCCAGCAATGTTTCCAGCTTGCCCGCATCGAGTAACCTTCGGGCAGTGTAATTTACAGGAAGTGTAAGACGGCTCTTTGAAGCCAGCCGGAGGGCTTTTTCCGGGTTTTCGCTTACCAGCGGTTCCAGTCCGAACCAGATCATTTTAGGGATGTTATGGTCTGTTTCGTCGCCTTCGTGCGTAAGAAGTCCTTCCAGGATAGGCCACCTGTTGCCGGGCTGTAGCCTCTGGAGGGCTGCCGCAAGATACAGGCGGACGACAGGCGAAGGATCGGAAGAGGCCAGCCGGTTCAACTCTTTCAGGATTTCCGGCTTATTGCCGTCGGTTTCACACAGCAATTGTACAGACCAGGCGCGGATGTATTCTTCCTTGTCTTTCAGGGCATCTATAAGCTCCTTTTGCGGGATTGAGCCCGTAACGTGCAGGCTCCATAAAGCGCGCAACCGGTGGTCCGGATTGTTGCTGCCGGCGAAGAGTGATTTCAAACCTGCGATTGCCTTTTTGTCGATAGCTCCCTTGAGGGCCCGGCCCTGGAGGATGAGTCGCGCTCTGCGTGCATGCCAGTCGCTTTTGCTTGTCTGTAAGGCGGCGAGCTGGACATCCGGAAGAAGGCGGAGGTCTTCGTAACGTCCTTTCCAGTTTTCAGCGAGTGATCTTTCCGGCGTAATCCGGAAAATCCGGCCTGTTTCCTTATTTAAAACCTCGGAGCCGCAGATATCGGCGTCGTGCCAGTCGAGCACATACAGGGCTCCTTCCGGCCCCGACTCCATGCTGAACCCTACCCACTGGGCGTTGTTGGCCATCAGGAATTCGTCTCCGTGTTTACCGATAAAACCGGAGCCCTTGCGGATAAGCAGGTCGGAAAGCACGGCATGTTCATGGATATTGGCCATGAAGATCCTCCCTTTCTGGTCTTCGGGGAAGGCGTCTGATTGGTAGATACGGGCGCCGCCATGAGCAGAACGGTGGCTGTGGTCAGCGATCGTTCGTATATCGCTGTAGTGATAAGGGTTGAAATGCTGCCCGCCCTGGCGATGGTAGATTCCTCCCGGGATCACATGCCATAGATGCGGGATCACGCAGGCGGTGATAAAAAGCTGGCCTCTAGCGTCGTAATCTATTCCCCAGGGGTTGCTGAAGCCGTGTGCTACTACCTCGAATTTATCACGGGATGGATGATAGCGCCAGACTCCGCCGTTGATATCCACTCCTTTCTGCACCTCGATCTGCTCCGGGTAGGGGTCGCTCCCCTTGTACAATTTCCCCTTTCCGACGGGCTTGCCGACTTTCGAAGGAGTGGCAAAGCCTTGTAATCCGTACAGCCAGCCGTCGGGACCCCAGTGAAGGCTGTTAAGCGTTTCATGCCGGTCGCGTATACCCCATCCGGTCAGTCTTACTTCTATATCATCCATATCCGCCTTGTCGTCCCCGTTGCGGTCTGGGATAAAAAGAAGATTGGGCGGAGCGCCTACGAAAACACCGTCGAACCCTACAGCCAGCGCAGCGGGGAAGGCGATACCTTCCGCAAATATTTTCCGGCTGTCGGCAATTCCGTCGCCATCGGTATCTTCGAGAATCAGGATCCGGCTGTCGCCGGCATTTGAAAATCCTCTTCCCCGGCTTTCATAGTCACGGTTTTCGGCTACCCAAAGCCTGCCGCGGTCGTCCCAGCAAAAGGCCATAGGCTGTGTCAGCATGGGTTCTGAGGCCCATACATTCACCTTATAGCCGTCCTTCACGGTCATTGCCTTAACAGCTTCTTCGGGCGAGAGGAATCTGGCATTCCGGCCTTCCTCCTGCGCAATTCTCCAAAGCTCCGAGGTGTTGCCCCGGCCTGAGAAAGCAGACCATTCATTGTTGAGCTCTACATCATTGAGATCGCCTCCATACACTACCAATTGGTGCCGGGTGATTTCCGAGGCGCCTTTCGGCAGCTTCCATTCGCCCAGGCGCGTTTTGGCGGTGCCTATTCCCATCTGGTTATCCACGCGCCACACCTGCGGGTAGCCCCGGTTCTGAGGATGATCGAAGATGGCGATATGGTCGGGTTTGTCACGGTCCTCGTATCGAAGGCCCACATCTACCCACATAGCGGGTTGTCCTTCCGCCTTTTCATTGACCTGCCGGGCAGCGTTGACGACCTGCCCTTCCATTCCCTTCTTCCAGGGCATACGCACGAAAAGCCCGCCGTAGTCATATTGTCCGAAAGTAAGATCCTGTTTTGCTTCGCCGATCCATTCCAGGTCGAGATAGTACCGGTTGTTGCGGATCACCATCGACCAGCTCTGGGTTTCGGTCAGCAACGTTTCTCCTTTGTCGTCAAGGAGGTCGTAGGCGGTCTGCCAGGAGACTTTACTCCCCTCTTTCTCCAGCACTGTAAACGACACTCTTTTCCAGTAATCGCCTTTCGGGTGGTGGAAATAGTCGCGCCCGTTGATCCTGGTGATCCCCCAGTAGATACCGGTTTGGTGGGGATGGTGCCCGGGGCTGTATTCGGTGAGGATCTTTTTCCCGTCGGGAGATACGAGCGGATGCAGGTAGGGTCGGAAATCAGGAAAAGCGTTCTGTACCAGGATTGGGTCGGCTATTCCGGTCCGGTATATTGAAATAACCCCTTTAGTTTCGTCCAGCCCGGCCTTCAGGGATTCTCCGGAGGCGGTCTTTGTTTCCCCGCGCCATTTGAATGCGAGAACGAAAGATAATATGATCAGGATCGAAAAACTGTAAAGCCTTAGCCTCATGAGTAGCGACAGATTGGGATTTGATTCTCTTTACTTTAAAAATAAAGAGAATCAGCCTGTCGGTTTACTCTTTAGCGGTCAGCTATCAGCAGTCGGCTATCAGTACATGGTTCTCAAAAAGAACAGAAAAAGTGTGACGATCGCCACGATAGCGGCAAGGCGGACTGCATACAGTAGGTTTTCCGATGTTTTCGTTGAGTTCTTAGGTGTTTTCATCTGATTTCTGACGGGGTGGCCCAGACAGTTCATAGCTATTTCATGGCAGTTTTAAGTCTTTGAAGCTAAACGGTACGATCTTTACCGATTTAGGCGTTTCATACATAATCTTGAGCGACCAGTCCTTAGCCGGTGCATTTTCCAAATAGTAGGTGATCTGGCTGTCGGAAGAAGATCTGCCGTTGGTGCTGATCTTTTCGCCGCTGGCATCGACAAATTCGATCTCAATGAGCTTCTCGGCGTCGCCTTCGGTCATAAAGTGCACACTGTTATAGTCACCACCCCAGCTGCTGAAACCATCGAAAATAGCCAGGATTCCCTCTGCAAATTCACGTTCGGGCCCCTTCATTTTTTCCAGCTCTTCCTCCCTCATTTTTTTTAATTCTTCCGCTTTTTTCTTGATGACTTCCGGGCTCAGGTACGTTAACTTAAAAGGTGCGGAAGAGGGCAGGAGGTTCTTGTCCGGAAGAGAAGAAAATTTGGCGACCTTTAAGATACTGCCGTTTTTTTCGGAGGGTGTAAAAAACCGGAACTCGCCGGAGAGCTCCCGGATGGTAGAGGCTTCCCTCGCCGGGCTTAGCAGGTCGATCTTCAGATTTGAGTTGCTGACCGACTCGTATTTCCCTGTCGACGACTCCGGGTCTATGAGTGTGTTACCTTTGGAATCTATTGCCTTTTTGATTTCACCTACCTTCACATATTGTACAGGATTCTCGCCCAGGTTGCGAACCGAGAAGTTGACCGTACATTGATTTGAAAAGAAACTGGTCGAGGTGCTTCTGCGCTCTTCGATTCTTTCTACGTCTACATCCTGGGCCGACAAGAGAAGGCCCTGGGTACAAAAAGCGAGGGTCAGGAGGTGTGGAGTATACGTCGAAAAGGGATTTTTCATAAGTAGTCAGGGTATTTACAAGGATTGATACTGATTTATGCAAAGTTTGTAGTCTGTTATCGATTGTACAATACCCAAATGATGTAATGCCGCCGGAGAAGGTATAGCGAAACCGTGCTTACAGCAGTTTCTCCCGGAAGGCCTTGCTTACGGCTTCCGTCTGGGAGCTGACATGAAGTTTTTCGTAGATGTGCTTGATATGAACGCGTACAGTTTCGATGCTAATGCCGAATTGTGCTGCGATAAGTTTATAGCTGTTTCCTGACGACATGGATGTCAGAATTTCCTTTTCCCGCGGGGTAAGGCCATATTGGATCCCGGCATCCTGGTGCCTGTGGAAAGACTGCAGCACCAGGCCGGCGATATCGGGGCTCATGGGGCCGCCCCCTTTCAAAACCTCATAAGCAGAGGAAATAAGCTTTTCAGCAGCATGTTTTTTGAGGAGATAACCGTTGGCGCCGGCATGTAGCGCGCTAAATATATTGTCGCTGTCGTCGAAAACGGTGAGCATGATAACAGGAACCTGCAGGCCGGCGCTACGAAGCTGAGCTACTGCTTCGATCCCCATAGAGTCGCCCATATCAATGTCCATGAAAATCAGGTCGGGATTGAGAGAGCGGGTCTGATCCAGTATTTCTTTGGCATTTTCAAATGAGCCCACCACCTGGAAATCATCATGTAGCGTCAGCAATCCTTCGATGCTTTCGCGCAATTGCTGGTTGTCTTCGTAGATGGTGATGTGGCGCTTCATGTCGGTGAGATGACTTCAGGACTAGCAAAAGTAAGTGGTTTGGGCCAGAAGCGGTATACCCAGATCATGTGATGGGGAGCTCTTTCACACCGGCATATCCACTGTTACCTTTGTTCCTTCTCCTTTTTTACTTTCGATAACCAGCTCCGATCTGATGGCAGCCGCCCGGTGCCTCATATTCCTGAGGCCGTTGCCGGAGGTGGCCAGGTCAGTATCCATGCCGACTCCGTTGTCTTCTACCTTGATCCTTACGGAGTGGGTATGGTCGTGAAAGCTGATGAGAACCCTGGATGCCCCGCTGTATTTGGCTGCATTGGTAACGGCCTCCTTCAGGATGAGGTAGAGATCTTTCCGGGAGCCGAGGGTAAGTCTGGTGTTCAGGAGCGTTTCATCTACGTCAAAGAAATAGGCAATTCCCGTAGGGTCGAATATTTCCGAACAGAATTCCTTCAGCCGGATGATCATACGGTTCAGGGAGTCGTTTTCCGGGTTAATAGCCCATACCATATCGCTCATGGCGTCCATCATCGTGCTGCTGTTTTCTTTAATCCGGCTTAAGTAGTCGAATACTTTATCTGGGTTATGCTGTTCGATGGCGATTTTACTGATAATGTTGATACTGGTAAGGGTGCTTCCTATCTCGTCGTGCAGATCGCGCGCAATAGAGGCCCTGATCTTCTCCTCGGTAAGGTATTGGGTTAGTTTCTGGCTGCAGAGCCCGGCTATTTTCTGGAGAATCCTGACATGCCGCCGGGTGTAAAAATTCTTTTTTGAATGTTCTGTGTCGATCAAGCCGAAGACTTTTCCACCTATGAAGATCGGGACGGCGAGCTCCGAGTATCGTTCCTGGTCATCGAGGATGTAGCGGCTGTCCCTGGTCGTATCGGGCACGAGCACATATTTGCCGTGTAGTGCGGCATAGCCTGTAATGCCCTCGCCAAGCGGAATTGCGATCGGGTTCAGTATTTCGTGTTTCCCGGGATTTTTCGGTCCGTATGCCGCTTTCTGCACCAGTAATCTACGCTCTTCATCATACTGGTAAAGCACGCAGTCTTCAAAACCCAGCTGGCTGATGCAGTTTTTTGCAATATCCCAGAATACGTCTTCTACCGTATTCCGGCCATAGAGGGAAGTGGCGAAGTAATTGATGATCCTTTCGTCGGCCAGTTGCCTGACCTGCCGGCGCCATAAAAGCCAGGCACATGTAATGAGAGCGAATATTCCCGCCAGCCATAGTTCCCATCTCATCCATAAAGGCTTGCCGATGGTAAAGCTGTATTGTAATTCTTCACTCTGCAGATTTCCGAGAGCGTCAGTTGCTCTTATCCGGAATGTAAATGCTCCGGGAGGCAGGTTGAAGTAATCGGTTTTCGCCAGTATCCCGCCGGATTTTTTCCAGGTTTTTTCGAGGCCTTCGAGCATGTGCTCATAGAATACGTCGGCAGGAGCGTCGTATCTCAGAAGCTGGTAGCTGAAGCCAATCTGGTTCTTATGATAAGGTATTTCGGAAACGGGATGCAAAGCGAGCGTATCGTTGATGGTGATACCAGTCATGATGAGCGGATACCTCACATTTTTATGCTCCGGGCCGGGCCATTTGACGTGGATGAACCCCTGTTCGACCGGAAGAACAAATCCCTTTTCCGGATCTTCATGAAGAAGCGTGTTGTACGGCCTGATGATATGATGGTTGGAGGAAAGCCATTGATGCGTTACTTTTTCTTTCCCGTCGAAATAGACAAGACCTTTGGCGGAGCTGATCCACAGACCATTATCTATGCCGGGAAGTATTCCGTACAGGGTATTTTCCGGGAGTCCCTCCCTGGTGGTAAATGTTGTAAATTTAGCCTGCCCGTCAATCTCCCCGTTATATCGGCTCAGCCCTCCCGACTCGGTTCCTATCCAGATCGTACTATCGCGGGACTGGGCGATGCATGTGACGATGGAAGACAGCATTCCGTTTGGCGGTGTACTGTCCTTGCTATAGTAATGGGTCTTTCCTGACGGGATGTGGTAACGCACCAGGCCCAGGTTATAGGTAGCTACCCAGATGTCCTGCCCGTTTTTGTCGACCAGGATATCCCGCACATACCAGGGGATGGAAAGCGACGGGTCGCTCAGTTTTTCCCATTTTTTTGCAGCTTTCCTCCAGATATATACGCCCGAATTGATAGTGCCTACCCATAAGTTTCCTAGATGATCTTCCCGCATCACATAATAGACCTTCACTTCCGGAAAAGGTACGTTTACCAGGGAGAAACTCCCGGTTTTCTGGTTGTAGTTAAACAGGAGATTCCTTGCCAGTATCCATATCCTTTCTTCGGAATCGCGGAAAATGAATGTACATTCTTTCAGAGGAATACCGTTGATATTCCTTATAAAAGAAGGCGGGTGGTCTTTTCTCCGTATAATCAGCTGACCGCCGAAATCAACAAGCCATGTAGTGCTGTCATTTATGCTCAGCGCATTTCTTATATCGAGGGGTGAATCTTCATTTTCTGCAGCAATACGTGTAAAAGGAAAGAGGTTCAGGTAGTCGGAATAAATATAGCATCCGCGGTCTGTCGCGAGCCAGCAGCTTCTGAGGGTTTCATCGCTGAATGAATCCCTGATATGAGGAGCAGACAGCTTGTCCTGTACGGCCAGCTCTGTCGGGTTAAGGGTATTGCTGCGGCTGTCATACCTGAATAATTTCCTCCCGATATTCAGCCACAGGTCGAGCTGCGCTCTGTTTTTCAAAAAAGGTATTTCTGTGACACGTGCTCCCGGAATTGTATACCCGGCCCCCTCCTGGTAAATACCCAGCTCTCCTTCTTCCTGCAGGAAAACAGCTACCGGTTTGCCCCATTCGTCCTTGCCGGTTTTGAGGAACCGGATGTTCTTGCGCTGCCCGCCCCCGATGTATTCGAACCGGTGACTCAGGGTGTCAAAGCCGAATAATCCCATCGTGGTGCCCAACCAGAGCCCGTTCGGATAGCCCGGTTCGATGGATTGGATAGCAGCGTATTCGTTGATATACTGAGGGAAGGTTTTATAGAGGAACTCCTTCCATGGGAAATAGACGAATTCATTTGTACGGGTATCGAAATAGCCCAGATTCCTGTTATCGATTGCCAGCCACACTTTGTTCTGTTCCGTATACAGATCCCGGAGCAGGTTGTTGGCAAGGCCTCCGCCGGAGGGAGCCTTGCCGGAGTGAAGCGGCAGAAAAACCGTCAGCGAGTCATTATCGACATCCAGCCTGTTGAGCCCGTTTTTCGTGGCAACCCATAACATCCCGTTCTCATCCTGACCGATACCTGTTATAAATTCGTTTGAAATTGCAAACGATTCCTGTCCCGGCCGGTAGACGATAAAGCTGTGGCCGTCATACCGGTTCAGCCCGTTCTCCGTGCCAATCCACATGAAACCTGCCCGGTCTTTGAAAAAACAGGTGACCCGGTTGTCGGAAAGCCCGTTTGCCTCTGTCAGGTTGCGGCAGATCAGCTGTTTTTTTTCAGCGTTCAACTGCAGGGAATAAACGACCATCCACAGACCCAATAATAAGAAGGCAGTCGCTTTCATCCGGCGGGGAAGTTAGGCAGGCTTAAGGGTTAATAGGTAGAAAAGCGATAGGGCGGGCCGCGATATCGCCGTAAAATTGGTTTGAATTTACAAAAAAGGTGGTGTCAACTGCGAATATTTTTTTGAATAGTTAGTTATCGGCGTGGAGCAGAGGGATATTAAAATTAGCTCATAACTAGTCTGTTAAGTATATTTTATGTAATTTAACAATTCGATTCTTAATTTACATAAAATGATCTTAAGGGCATTAACGGATAAAGCACAGGATCTGCTGACCAAATTTCCAATCGTATCTATTTCAGGACCGCGCCAGTCGGGGAAAACTACTTTTTCAAGGCTGGTCTCCCCTGAATTTCAGTATGTAAATGTGGAACTACCGGATCAACGGATGATGGCCGAACAAGATCCGCGCAGGTTTTTAATGCATCGGCTCTTGCCAATGAAGTGGGTGTAAACAGTCAAACTATAGAATCCTGGGTTTCTGTCCTGGAAGCGTCTTACGTGGTATTTCGCTTACGCCCATACTATCAGAATTTTAACAAACGGATAACCAAGGCCCCTAAACTGTATTTCTATGACACCGGCTTGCTTTGCTATCTTCTGGGATTAAGACGAACGGAAGATCTTACCCTTCATTTTGCCAAAGGCGCTATTTTTGAAAATTTTGTGATTCTCGAATTTATGAAAATACAGTACAACCGGGGGAAACGCCCGCAGTTCTATTATTGGAGAGACAGCAACCAAAACGAAGTGGACCTGCTCATACAGGACGGTATGTATCTCAAAGCCGTTGAAATTAAATCCGGAAAAACAATCAATCCCGACTTTTTCAAAGGTCTTAAATACTTTAAGAAGATTGTACCTGACGCTCAGTCTGTATTAGTGTATGGAGGCGACGAATCGCAGCATCGCAGTGATGCCGTTGTATTTGCGGCACAAGATCTGGATAAAGTATTGTAACCTGTCGCCCGGATAGCCTGACAGCTTATTTATACCATTCCCCCACATTAAACACCAACCCCACGCTTCCTATATTGTCATCATAGTTCAGCTCGTTTTTGGAAAGCTTAAAAGCCCTTCCGTACTGCACCTGCAATTTGACCCATTTGTAGCCTCCCCGTACCGTAATGGCCGGTTCGAGGAACAGGTGGGGTTTGGTCGCCAGGCTTTCGAAATAGTAGCTGCTATGTTCCTGGGCGGTGTAGCCGCTGATTTCCGGGCTGTCGTAGTTGACCATCGTAAATCTCGGAGCAAGCCCCACTTCGACGTAAGGGTTTACCCAGCCGATGCCGGGCTGAATAAACAGCTTGGTAGCGTTGGCGTTGAATTTTTTTGTTCCGGCGTCCTCATCCATCTTAACGTTGAACCTCCCGGCCCCGCCATATAATTCGTAGACAATGTTGTTCGGCATCTTATTGAAATATCCGATACCAAATTCCAGCACTTTTCCCTTGTTATGGAAGTCTTTGTCGTCGCTTGTGAAGGAATTGTAATACCCGTTGGCCATAATACCTATATTGTTGGTAACGGCATAAGCAGCCTGCAGGTTATTGGAAGCTATCAATCCCTTGAATTCCCCTTTTTCCTGCAGAAGAGGGTTATGAACGGTATTAGGTGAGTATACTGTCCGGCAGGAGCTGCACCAACCTATTCCGAGGAAGAGCACAGCAATGAGACTTTTGTTCATATACATATAGGGTTAGATGCCGTCGGTTATCAGCCGCCGGCGGGTTATTTTGTTTTACCGTATATGCTACCAGGTTATTTCAAAAGTATGCCTGAAAAGAGATGAAGTTGTGTATATGTATTTTATAATCAGTAAGTTGTGATAGGGGGCAAGGGTGTTTTTTGGAATTTAAATATGATTTTATTGGAAGTTTTTTGAAGATTATTGGGTAAAAATGTCGACTGTGTCGCAGTTGATTCCCCACTTTTATGAGGGTTATCGGCTATTTCTTCGCAACCGAAATCCGCAACGGCGCCATGGGTAACCCGGTCTGATCAAATACGCATACGCAGGGATTGTTGCCCCAGGCGTATCTCATTTCAGCAGGAGTACGGACCTGGTTGGAATACAGGTGAATTTCATTTCCTTTCAGGGTGGCTTCGGCCGGGTAAAACTGTCCGTCGTGGGCGGCGAGTTCGAAACAGCAGCCGGATGGGTTATTTTCACGCATCACTACTTCTTCCGACGGTTTGTCCAGACGGATGACAAGCGTGTCTCCGTTTACATGCAAGAATTGGCAGGCAGGCCCGTCGGCAACGACGTTTTTTCCGTAGACTTTTTTTAAAGCCTGTAAAGCCAGGCGGTTGCCGTAATCCTGCTTATTTTTGGGGTGGACGTCGTAGGGATCACCGATATCGGTAGAAACGACCATACCGGTACCCTTCATGGCAAGAGCCTTTGCCTGCGCTTCTCTCAGGTAGCTTCGGCTATCACTTTGTCTGTCAAATTGGTGGTCGTCATAGACGTTAGAAGCCTGAAAAAACAGGAACGGCAGTTCGTCGGGTCCCCAAAGCTTTCGCCAGTCGCCTATCAGCCGGGTGAAAAGCTGCGTATATAAGGCAGGCCTTGAGGCATCAGCCCCTCCCTGGTTCCAGATAAAGCCTTTGATCCCGTAAGGAATGATGGGATTGATCATTCCGTTGAATAAAAACGCAGGATGGTTTACATAAAAGGGTTTTGCGGCCGGTATCGGTTCCAGGTCGTCTCTTACGTCCCAGGTCGTTGCCAGTGAAAGCTTAAATCCGCCGTTCGGAGCTTCCAGAGCAAAAGCCCGGGGATTCCCTATGATCTGAGCAGCCCCCCATTGGTTGGACAGCCTGATCACAACCTGGTTTGGACCGGGTTTCACAAGGTTGGCCGGTATAGTCATCCTGGTCGGCGCCGGGTATTGAAAATAGCCGAGCTCTTTTCCGTTCCAATACACATTGGCCTGCCTGTTTAGAAACCCAAGGCTCAATGTCAGATCTCCCGAAGCCACTTCTTCAGGTATGCGGACTTCTTTTTTCAGCCAGACGACATACCCGAACTGCTTCTCACCCGCAGGGAGTTCTGTATGCTTCCAGGCCTGGTTACCGGGCGTATTTCCAAAAACCGTGTGTTCGGCTTCAGCGCTGGCATAGCTTATTTTATTGCGTCGCTCACGGTTATTCCGTATACTTTCACCGACGATTTCCTTCCAGACCGGCAGCGAAGCATTTTCGGTAAAGGTCTTTACGTTCAGAGAATCTTTGAAATCATCCAGCGACTTCCGGTTGGTCCAGGTCAGGATAGATGTGCCGCCCCACGAGCTGTGGATGATGCCGATCGGTACGTTCAGTTCGTGGTTCAGCTTTTTGGCAAAAAACCATCCTGTAGCCGAAAACCCGGCCAGCGAGGCTGGGCTTGCCATTTGCCACTTATCGTCACCTGCCAGATCCGACAGCGGTTCCGGCGAAGGAAACAGCGACACGTTGAAAACCCGTATGTTCGGGTAATTCGAATCTTTTAGCTCCTTGTCGGCATCGAAGATGGCCGAATGCGGGATCCATTCCCATCCCTTTATCGCGTGCTCCATGTTGGACTGCCCCGAAGCAAACCATACATCGCCGACCAGCACGTTCCGGTATTCCAGCCTTTTGGCCGGCCCCTGAACCCGCATTGTGTAAGGCCCGCCGGCCGTAAAGGCGGGCAGATCTACCCGCCAGCTGCCGTTGCTCTGCACGGTACCACGTGCCGATTTGTCCCCCAGCTGAATCGTCACGTCGTCTCCCGGGGTACCCGTACCCCATACCGCTATCGGCTTATCGCGCTGCAGCACCATGTTGTCGGAGAATATCCCGGCAGCTTTCAGCTCACCCGGCAGCGCAACCGGAAGGATTGTGGTCAGCGTAACCGGGCCGAACAACCCCGAAGGGATCAGCGGTACATCTTTCCACGGGACCCTGACGTTATTTATGCCTTTAATAAACGTATCTTTAATGTGTGTTTTTGTGAACTTTTCGCCGGTAATAGCATCACCGGTAATCCGGTTCGACCAGGTGTTGGCTACTTCCACCACCAGTTTATTGAGGCCCGGAACCAGCAACCCGGTTACGTCAAACCGGTAGGGTTTTGCCCAGGTGATGCCGAGGGAACGATCGTTGAGCCAGATTTCCGCCACGTGGGAGAGGTCGCCCAGGTCGAGGTAAACCCTGCTGTCGGTATGATCGTTGGCATGCATGGGCTGGATAAACTCCTTTTCATAGCGTGCCGTACCGGAATAATACTTTATCCCATCGATTTCCGACAAGGTCCAGGAAGTAAGAGCGGGGAAAACGGCTCTTTCGGGAGCGCCCCATTTTTTATCGAAAAAAACCTCCCAGGCGCCTTCGAGCGTTTTGGTGCTCAGCCTGTTCGTGATTTTCCGGGTCTGTTTGCCGTAATGAAGCTCAAACAGGCCATCTTCCCAGATTTCCAGCTCCGTTTCACGGAAGCTGATTTTGGGCGGGTCTGTTCCGGCTGAGGTGATTTTGTTAAACCTGTTGGTCGTATTCCCCTCTCTGAACACTACGAATTTGCTTTCGAAAGGAGCCAGCGACAAGGGTAGGCTGATGCGGCCGGCGTCTTGCTCAAAGATCGCAACAGCGGCAATTTTTCCGGTTACCGGATCCCATACTTCCGGGGTTTTCTGCTGCTGCCGGAAGCTTAACGTGCGGTTGATCCAATCGCCGGTTGTATTGACCACGAAATAAAAATCCAGGCCGTCTTTACGATAGTGGGTGTAGTCCAGGGTGTAAAATCCCTTGTCGTCGTATTCAAAGTCGGGTGGTATCTTTAGCGTTTTCAGCATTTGAGCGACATCTTTTTCAAGATTCGGCCCGCTGACGACAACCGCCCCTTTCTTTTTCAGCTCATTTAATTTTGTCTCTACTTCGGCGTTCATTTTCTTCTCCTGGGTCAGGGCGAGGATTTTGAATGCTGCACCGTTTTTGGGATTGATGATCCGGCCATCTTTTACTTCCAGGTTGAGCAGGATTTCGGTATTGACCAGCTCATAATCATACCCGGCTCCGGGCGAGAATCTGCCGTGCTTATGTCCTCCGTAGTTGGGAATGGTGTCACCGTAGTAGTAGGCTATATCGGCTTCAAAATCGGCTTTTTGCAGGATATAAGAAACTCTGGCCAGGTAGTCGTTGAATGGCCTTACTTTCTTCCACCAGACCCGCTTATCGTTGTAATGCGTACCGGCATGGTAGACGATGCCGGGGTAGCCGGTACCGGCAGGATTGTGCGTTGAGCCATGCACGACCACGCGATTCATCCCTTCCGCAAAGGCCCGGTCACCGATCGGTTTCATCTCAAACGGCCCTTCCTGCCAATGCTGGAACGAGGTGAAAGCTTCCATTTCGACGATCTTCGGGCCATAAGTATGAGAGGCCGACGATACTTCTTTCACCACCCTCAGAATATCCATACCGTCTTTATTGTACCGCTCGTGGTTAATCCAGAATTCACCCCGGGGGATGTCCAGCCCCTTGCCCAAAGCCTTCAGAGGCTCTACCGGTACGTTGTGCAGCGGCAGGCCGGGCCCGCCGGCTTCACTGTTGTTTTTCAGTCCGTGGGCATTACATATTTCCTTCGATTTCATATAGAAGTTCCGGATCATCAGCTCCGACAGTGTACGCTGGAAATCGGCTTTGAACTCTGCTGTTACTTCAGCGGGAAAGGAAGCTCCATCAAATAAAATCGGCAGGAATTTCTTTACGTCGTAGCCGTTGATCCGCATGAATTCGGCCGGAAGCGTAGGCGTCCAGGTAAATCCTTTGGCTTCGTAGCTGGCCATATAAAGGCTTTTGAGCGCAGTTTTCCGTAGATCACCTAAAACCGATTGCAGCCGGCTGATGATATAGTTGAAATGGAAAGCAGCGGCTTCAGCATCGTAGTGATCCATGATCGGGCCGGCAGAATATTTACTGGGAAGAACCAGGTTTTCACCGGAATTGGAGCAGATGTATCGCATAATTTTCCATTCGCCGGAGGGCGCATCCCAATCCAGCATTTCTGTTTCAGGATTAAAATGGGACGAAATGTCGTGAACAGAAATGATGTCCGCATGTTTTCCGGTAGCCACGACAGGAATGGCCAGCACGGCGATCTCTTCCTTATAGACCGGCCTGCCGTCTTTCCCGAACTCAATCATCCGTTTTTTGCCCCACGCGTCCCTTTCCGGGATGTTGGGGAAGGGTATTTTAAGTTGGAGCTTACTTCCGCCTTTTGCCGTTACTGCCGATTGATAGATCGATTTGGCGGCATGCTGCGGAGGAATCCAGTTGCCACCGGCATTCCAACTGCTGGCTGTATTAAGCCCTACTTCCATTCCATATTTTCCGGCTTCCTCAACAGCCAGCCGGATGCTTTTGAGAGATTCACCTCCCAGGTATTCCGGGCCGGTACCTACCAATACGGTATCCCTTGAGCCGATCTCGAAAATGGTAAAGCCCGCTACGCCGGCCTCAGAAAAAGCTTTGATCTCCTCTTTCAGCCTGACCGTATCGACATGGCCTCCCAGCCACCAGTGGTAAACAAGTGGGTAAGCATTGGAAGGAGGGGTCTTGAACCCTTCGTGGAATTGGCGGTAGGCGCGGGCTTGCTGCGCGTGTGCCGGAGTGTACGACAGGAAAAAAGCAAAAAACAATAACCTGATAAAATGGCGATAAAACATACTATTGAATTTGATTGATTCCGGTGAGCTCATGGCTTATAGGGTGTGAATTGTATCCAGTCGATCTGATAGTTGCTCACAACGCCCGGTGTGGGCGGACCCTGAACCCATTTGGAGGATGTCCAATGGTTTAATTTCAGCATATAGGGCGCATCAATTTTGATATCATGTTCGCCGTATTTATAAACGAGCATTGTTGTTGTATACGGCTCCTCCGGAAAACGATGTGTTTTCATGAAAAATACAGTTGTTAATTTTAAAGGAAGTCCCGGTATTGACAAGCTGTATGGCTGCTCCGTTGCTGCGTGTAACGTTCACGAAATTGACCACAATAAAATTACTGGCATTCAGTCCGTAGCCTTTTGTAATGGTAAAGCCGTCCAGCTCAGCATTGCCCAGATGGCTTACCCCCACGATGACATGATAACAATTATCTGTGTCTACGCCGGCGGTGCCGATATCGCCGCTTAGGGTAGTTGCGTGCGCGGTAATATCTCTGGCGCCGCCGCCATTTTGAAAGCCGCCGAGTATTTTAACATTGGAGGGCAGGACAAACGCTTTGTCCCGCACATCGGAGCTGACCCCGTCGGCAGCGTATTCCGGTTTGTAGACACCTTCAGCTACCAGGATCATTTCGATATCTGTGTTGGCAGCTGCCGATAGCATCGCATCGGCAAGTGAAAGATAGGCATTTGTCCAACTGGTCCCGTTATTGTCTCCTGTAGCGGTGTGGTCTACATACAGCACATGGGAGGATGAGGCCGGGTTGTTTTCATAGGCGCCGCGATCGATCAACCCGTCGTTAATACGCGGATTCCCGGCAAGATCGGTGGCCGGCAGTAACTGGGCCAGGCCCGTAGTCGTACCGGTATTAATAGCGGGGCTGATATCGGAGAGGGTATAATCACCGTTTTCAGGGTCATTGAATTCCGGATCCTCAAAGGTGTTTTCAGTTCCCGTATAACCGCCCTGTATAATCGAGTAGCTGACTATATTGCTATTGAGATTACTTCTGACAGGGGATGGTCCGTTATCCCAGAAAATGCAGTTTGTCAACTCAGAAGTTCCGTTCCCGGAGAAAGCCCCTCCCAGGTTACCGGCATTGTTCGCTGCGTTTTCGGCAAAGGTGCAGTTGGTGACTTTGACGCTGGTACCGTCGCTGGTAAAGATTCCCCCGCCCCAGTTGGCGGTGTTCCCGACAAACAGGCAACCTGTGACCGTAGCCGAAGGAGAGCTCACATTGTAATACCCACCGCCCTCCGATCCGGCGGTGTTATGCTCAAAAAGACAGTTGACAATAGTAGCGGCGTCGTTATTTTCCGATTGGATCCCGCCCCCTGTAAAGTAGGATTTGTTGAGGGAAAAGCGGCAATTTTCAATCAGGGGTGCACTGTTGTAAGAAAGTATCCCGCTTCCGTTGCGCATTTCGTTAGCAGTAAAAGTGCACTTTCGCACCATTATTTTTTTTCCGTTTTCGCAGTTGTAGACCGTGATGCCGCCTCCTGCTGTATGGGGAATGCCCTGTCCGTTATAGAAGTTTAATCCGTATCCATCGGCTGTATGACTGTTACGGAAAGTAAAGCCGTCTACGATAACGCTATCGGTTTCGGCATCAAGGCCGGCAATTACCAGGATATGATAGCTGTTGTCGGTTTTCTCGGCCGGGTCAGAGATGTTGCCGTCGAGGTAAACCGGGTGAGCGGCGATATTTCGCTGGCCACCACCGGACGGATAACCTCCGTATAGCCTGATATCGCCTCTTCCGATCACAAAGGCGGTATTGCGGTTGGTGCTGCTTTGCTGGCCGGTGGGATAGTAGGTGCCTTCGGCAACATGAATGCTATGGATATGCTGGTGATTATTTGCATGTACGAGCGCTTCCGCCAGGGTAGTAAAGGCATTTTCCCAGCTACTGCCGTTATTATAGCCGGTAGCTGCTGCATCGACGTAGAGTGCAGGGTCGGGGGTATAGCCGTATGTCCAGTTGGAGGTATTGCCGTTCATAGCGAATCCGGTAGCAGTTCCGTGATTGGCGTTTTCAGTGGCATCCGTAACCTCGGTCAATCCGGCATTGTTCCCGTTGGCAACGCCTGTGTTCATTTTATAGTAGGCCACCAGGCCGGAGGAGCCTGGATCTACGGCACTGTTCATATCTTGCTGGATCTGTACCTGGGTGCGTGCGGTGTTCCAGATGCGCACCTCGTCCAGGGCGCCGTTGAAATAGCGGGGCGACGGCTGGTAGTCCATTCCCAGCACAAGGTTGTCGTCATTGGCAACCACGTTAAGGGCAGACCCTCCTGTGAAGGTTACTTCAATACCGTTTACATATAGTTTTCTGGTCCCCCCGTTGTTCACCGCAGCGATATGCTGCCATACTCCTGCCTGTAAAACACCCGGAGGCGTATACACGCCGTCAAAATTGATACCCGAATAAGGTTCTGCCGCAGTCAGCCTCAGGATGTAGCCGTCGGCGTTGTTGCTGTGGTATTTGGAAATAATGCCGCCGAGCGCGTTAAATCCTGTCGGGTTTACCCAGCATTCGAGCGTATAGGAGCCTGCCAGGTCGAGGCTGTTGGCATCGGCAATTTCAACCCTGTCATTTTCACCGTCAAAGTGTAGGGCGTTTGACTGCCCATAGGTCTCCGTCGTCCAAAGCATGAAGGCAAAAAGAAATACGATCGCCGGAAGGCAACTGCCGGAGCGTATTTTTGAGATATTCAGGGTTAATGGATTTCGGGGTTTCCGGTTAGTCGAGGTCATGTATCTCTTTAATTTTGTTGAGCAGGTTTGGTTTGGCCATTCCTCAAAATTGAGACTACATGATACCCCGGTCAAATTTTGGCAGTGAAGAAAGCGTGACGGTGGGTGTGACAAAAGCGTGACTACAACGCGGGACGGCTATCTACAGATCAGCCAGCAGGTCATCCAGGCCTGACTCGTCCGTTAAATCCAGCTTCTTTCGCAGGCGGCTGCGGTGCTGGCGGATAGTATCGGTACCGACTCCCAATATCCCGGCCATTTCCCTGGTGGAGAGGCCCAGTTTGGTCAAAACGAGCACACGTGTTTCGGCGGGGGTAAGAGAAGGGGCTTTTTCTTTTAACCGGCCGATAAATCCGCGATGGACTTTTTCAAACACGTGCTGGAACCTCATCCAGTCTTCATCGGTAAGGATCGTACTCTGCTGCAGCTGGTAGATAAGCCCGTTTCTTTCTTCTTCTGAATGGTGGCTCTGTAGCTGCTCGATCAGCTTATTTTTATCAGAAATGTTCTGTGTGAACCTGTCGAGCTCTTTCCTGGCAGTCTGTAGCTGCAGGTCTTTTGAGAGCTGCCGTTTCCGGTGAACGTAGTAGCCGAGTATGATAAAGAGGCATAGTCCAGTTACCAGGGTAACCAGGAAGATGCGTTCACTGGCTTTTCGCTGCTTTTCCAGGGAAAACTCGGCCAGGCGCAGCTGCTCTTCCTGGCGGTTTATTTTCTGCTGCGCTCTCAGCGCTTTTGCGGCGTTGAAGTTCTCATGGTAGCTGTTAGTAGCGGCGATCGCCGAGTCGAGATACGCCCTGGAAAGCACAATCTGATCTTTTGCTCCGTACCATTTGCTCATAACGGGATAGAGGCGCCGGAGACGTTCATGCTGGCCGCTTCTGGCAATGTATTCCCTGGCCTTGGCAAGGTATTTCCAGGAAAGAGAAGCATTACCTTTTTCGAGGAAGATGTCTCCGAGAATGATCAATGCCCCGGCAGCCGATCCGAAATCGTTTTCGAGCTCGGCGCCTATGTAGTCACTTTCAAGTAGCGGAATTGCTTTGTCAAACTCTTTCCTGAAATAGAGGTTGTTACCCAGGTTCCCTTTCATTATCCTTTCCCAGACTGCCCGGGATTCCGGAAATATGGATTCGGATATTTTATTTAAATACAGATCGGATTGCTCAAGGTCTCCTTCTTTCTGGTAGCATAATGCCAGCGTATTTTTGGCAGAGTTGATAGCATGGGTGTTAAACTCGGTTTCGGGTATGCCGATGATCTTTTCCAGGTATTTTTTAGCCTGCGTATAGTCGCGGAAGAAATAGTAGGATTCGCCGATTTTGAGAAGGTCCTTTGCCATATCCGGGTATTCCTCCGCCGTCACAAAGCCGAGCTCTTTGTCAAGCAGCAGGTATTGCTCGAAAGCCTCTTCATAGTTTCCCAGAACCTGCCAGTAATAGTGGGCCAGGGTACGTATAGCCCGTATTTTAATATGCCGGATGTTTTCCTTCCCGGACAAGGCGATTATCTCGTTTAGTCCGGCAATAGACTCCGGCGGGTTATGATGCTTGAAGTGGGCATTGTGATAGGCCATAAAGGCATACATTTCCAGCTCCAGTTCCCGGTCTTTGTGCTTTCGGGCGAAGTCATCTATCTCTTTCGTTTTTGCGGCTATTGCCGCAGAATCATTCAGATCGACCAGGTAGGCATAAAGACTGTTGAGCCCTGCTACCTTTTCGGCATACTTCTTGTGAAGCAGGTCCTGATATTGCGCTGTTACTGCAAAAGGTTGAAAAATCCAGAGGAGTAACAGGCAGACGGGCCTGAAAAAGGGGGTAGTTATTTCCAATATCGTCCTGAGCGAAGGTTAAAAGCTACGTAGGCAGTCCGAAAAGCCGGTCATCGAGACGGTAGCGGAGGAATCCCAATGTTTCCACACATTGATAATGAGATATTTCCATTCCGCTACACTACAGTCGAGATGACGTCCCGGCCCTTTTTGAATACCGCCCGCGTAGCAAATATAACATTGTTTGCTCAGGATCGTATATGAGGTTGTGCCGTCATTTATTCTTTTAATATCCTTACCAGTTGCCCGTCTTCTGTTTGCAGCAGGTAGATTCCCGGTGCATATCCGCTGAGATCGATCGTCACTTTTTCCACTTCTACGGGTATGGTTTGCAGCTTGTTACCTGCGATATTGACCACGTTAATAACAGTTCCATGGTAGTTTTCCCCCATTACCACTGTCACCCGGTTGCGCACCGGGTTAGGGTAGGGGACTATTGCCTGGCCGGCCGGGGCAGCCAGGCTGATGATCTTGCTGAACGAATAAGTCCCGTCGGTATCGGTCTGCCTGATCCGGTAGTAAGTGCTGCCCGGGACAGGTGAAACCCCGGTAAAGGTGTAGCGATGGATGCCGTCTCCTTTACCCGGAATGCGTGCCAAAGACCGGAAACTCCTGCCATCGGCACTTTTTTCGACTTCATAATGACTGACGGACGTCTCATTTACTGTCCAGTTTAAAACAGCCTGCTGCCGGTCGTTAAAGTATCCGTCGAATGAGATCCAGCGTACGGGCAGGGGTTCGTCGCCGGTTTTGACGAAAAAGCCGCTGAAGCCGGTTATATCGAGGGTTATCTCCCATCGGCCGGTCGTGGCGTTCCATAAAATATCCTCATCGTCAGGGTTTATGATGATGATCATACCGGGATAGGTGCCGGGCAGACCGGTATGATCCTCGCTTTTGCCGCCGTGTTTTTCAATGCGTAGGTTCCCGATCCCCTCTGCGTCTGCCGGACCGGTGGGGAGCTTTAACGTATTGATATCATTGAAGGCATCGAATTCTTCCTGGGTAAAATAAAGCGTCACCCTGCCTGTCGCGGTTTCGGCATTCTCATCCGGAGAGATCTCATAGTGGCGTTTTACGTGTCGGGAAGGCTGGGCGCCGGCTATCCATACTTTCGCCGTGGTGGCCCCGCCGATAGCGTTACCTCCCCCCTGACCGGTGACAACTGCGACCAGGGTAAAACAGTCGTTGGCATACACCGTAACGCCGTTGCTGTTTTGGCTGGCAGTGATAGCAAGGTTTTCTGTGGTTATCACAGCGCTCTGATCGGGCGTATCGGATACAGCCTCGTAGGCTCCCCTGTCTACGGTGGAAAACAGGATGCGGCTTGTACCGTCCAGGTCGGTGGTAAGCCAGTCGGGTACCTGAAGGTTGTCTTCGCTGTTGACCGCCGGGGAGCAGGCAGCAGGACGATAGTCGCCGGCCGTGCTGTTGATAAACAGGGGGTCGGCATCTATATTGTCGTCGCCTCCAAAACCTCCCTGCACGATCGAATGCCCTACGGTAAGTGTGCTGTTGGCATCCGTAATTCCAGAGCTGTTGCCCCATATAATCGTGTTGTGGAGAATGCCTGCGTCATTGCTGTAAATCCCCCCGCCGGAAGCTGCGGTATTACCTGAAAATGTGCTGTTGAGGATACGGGCTTCGGAAAGATAATTGCTTATACCGCCACCGAACTGGGCCGATGAATTACCGGCGAACAGGCAACCGGCCACAATGGGAGCGCCTCCTTCGGCATATAGCCCCCCGCCATTCGCGATCATATTGCCCGATATGGCCTGGTTATTCGTGAAAATGCAATTTTCCAACCGTATGGAATTACCGTAAACGACCATTCCCCCGCCCCTTATTGCAGTATTGCTGGTAAAGGAACAGTTCCTTACGGTAATTTTTTCACCGTTACTATTGTTGATGACGATCAGACCTCCGGCAAAGCCCCTGCCCATAGCCACGTCGTTATAGGTTTTGTCACCAGTGCCTGTTGCCTGGCCGTTGCGGAACGTGAAGCCGTCAATTACGATGCTGTCGGCGTCGGCAGGCAGGCCTGCCACGACCATAATATGGTAGCTGTTGTCGTCGGCGGTAGCCGGGTTATTGATGTTTCCGTCCAGATAGACCGGATGAAGCTTCGCATTCCTGACGCCTCCGCCCGTGGGATACCCGCCCAGCAGCTTTAAGCCTCCGCGTTTTACCAGGAACGTGCTGTCCCTGTCGTCACCCGCCTGCGCGCCGGTAGGGTAGTAGGTGCCCGTGGCTACCAGTATGCTGTCGACCCCGGTATAGCAGTCGGTATTGTTCACTTTGCGGAGCGCTTGGCTGAGGGTTTTAAAAGCGGTTCCCCAACTGGCGCCGTTATTGTCGTCGCTGCCGGCGGCATCATCCACGTAAATAGCGGAAGATAAGCTGATATCCTGGAATTCGTAGGCGCCTATGTCTATTCTGCCATCGAAGATACGTGCCTGGCCGGCCAGGTCCCAGGCAGGGAGGCCGAGCCCGGTGGTGTCGGGTGTGCCTGCATTTGCAGCCGGTGAGCAGAACTGCAGCGTAAGCCCGTCGTCGGGCGTACGCCAGATACCGTCTGCGCCGGCGGCGTTATCAATATCGGTAAACAGTGGGTCGGTAGCCGGTGTGATATTGCCCTCGCCCCCGGTATGGCCCTGTATGAGACTGTAGCTGACAACAGGGAAAGTGCTGGTATAGTCGGTATAAAGGCCCGGCCCCTGCGGCGCAGTATTGTGATCGCCCAAGCTGATGTTGCCCCAGACAATGGTATTGGTTATCCTGAAGTTGTATGAGGAAGAGTTGAAAACCGCTCCGCCGAAGAACCTGCTTTCGTTGCGCAGGAAGGTGCAGTTGCTGACGGAAACCGGCCTGTCAAAATTAGCGAAATTATACAGTCCGCCGCCATACCCGTTACCGTTGCCTACGGCTAAATTACGGTAGAAAATGCTGTTGGAGAGGTGGAGATCGGATGACCGGTTATAGATCCCTCCTCCCATACCCGTTATGGTATTATGGGAAAAGATACAGTCCCGCACGGTCACGATGCTGCTGTGGTTGTATATACCACCACCGTCGGTGTCCGCCGTTCCGAGAAAGGAGACTTTATTACCGGTGAAGGTGCAGTTGGTCACATGCACGTTCGAGCTGATGTTCCGGAGCCCACCCCCGCCTCTGAACGCGCTATGATTCCCGCTAAATGTACTGTTGCTTACCATAGCCCCCGAGGCATGCATGATGGCCATGCCGCCGCCTCCGTAGCCGGAAAAATTGTTCTCGAAAATACAGCTGTCTACCACAGGCGCGCCTCCCTCTATATACAGCCCGCCCCCGGAGGTGCCGAATGCGTTGCTCCCGGTCGTGTTATGAGTAAAGCTGCAATTGACAATGCGGGTATCTGAATGGTAAGAAACCATGCCACAGCCCAATACAGCCATGTTTTCGGTAAATGTACAATTGCTTACCCTGATTTTCTCCCCATTTGCATTATGAATCGCGATCAGCCCACCGGCAAAATTCCGGCCGATCGGCACGCCGTTGTAGCTTACATCGCCTTCTCCGGTAGCGCTGCCATACCGGAATATAAAGCCGTCTACCACAACACTATCGGCTTCGGCCGGCAGGCCGGCAATGACCATGATGTGGTGGCTGTTATCTGTGTTTGTACCTGCGTCGTTAATATTTCCGTCCAGGTAAACCGGGTAAACCTGAGGGTTTCTGGCGCCCCCGCCGGCAGGATAGCCGCCCAGTATTTTCAAGCCGCGTTTAACCAGAAGAGTACGATCCCTGTCGTCTCCGGATTGCCCGCCGGTAGGGTAATAGGTGCCCTCTGCTACCAGTATGCTGTCGACGCCGGCATAGCAGAGGATATTCTGTGTCGCTTCCAGGGCGTATGAAAGTGTTTTGAAGGCTTTCTGCCAGCTGGTACCGCTATGGGCATCGCTGCCGTTTGCTCCATCTACATAAACAGCGGTTCCGATCGGGTCGAAGGAGCTCTGTACCTCATAAGCGCCCAGGTCTACGGTTATATTACCTATACGGGCGCTGCCGGCAATGTCCATCCCGGAAGCGGGGGCGTCATCGTTGCTACCTGCATTGACAGCCGGGCTGCAGAACAACAGCGAAAACCCGTCGTCGGGTGTGCCGAAGACTCCGTCAGGACCGGCAGGGTTGCCGGTATCGGTAAACAGGGAATGATCCGCCTGGCCGTCGAGGTTATGAAGAGCTTCATCGGCCGGCATTCCCTGGACAAGGCTATAGGTAACGGTAGAAGTAGCATTTTCATTCACAATACCATGGCCGCTTCCATTGCCGTATACAATGCTGTTGGTCAGGGTAAGAGAAGCGTTTCTGTTAAAGACAGGAGCGGCCGAGTTGGCAGAGAAAGTGCTGTTGACGATCGACGCGACAGATGCTGCGTCGTTAAACAACGCGCCGGCATTATAGATGGATTGATTACCTACAAACACACAATTGCTGATACCGGGCGACGCGTTGTCGTTGAACATGCCTGCGCCGTATTGTGCCGCGCCCCCGGCAAAGGTACAGCTTTCAAAAACAGGTGAGGAACCATTCTGGTTATATACGGCCCCGCCATAGAAATTGACTTTGTTGCCGCCTGAAAAAGTACAATGGCTGACGAGGGGCGAAGCGGCAAGGTTGAACAACCCTGCACCGTAGTTGGCCAGGTTCCCGGTAAAAAGACAGTGACTAATCACAGATGTATTGCTGGAATTGCGATTATAAATACCGCCGCCGGTATTGATAGCGCTGTTTTTCGTAAAAGAACAGCTGTTGACGGTTAGCTCCTGCAGGGAGGGATGACGGCTTGCTATACCACCGCCATTGAAGGCCGAATTGCCGGTAAAGGTGCAATTGATGATAACAGGTGAAAATGCTGCCACGCTGATCAGTCCGCCGCCGTGGTTGCCGTAAACGGTAGCCCCGTCTATTTCGATATTACCGCTCCTGTCGGCGTTGCCTCCCGTTATGATGAAGCCGTCCAGCCTGGCTGTACCTGCGTTGCCGGTGGCGACCACTACATGGTAGGCATTTTCGCTGTTTCCTGTAATCACCAGGCTGCCGCCATTGCCGGTTATGTTGTCGTCCCGGTCAAAATCACCGGAAAGGACGGTCGCCCCGCCGTCGGCTGAAGGCAGCAGCCGGGTATCCGTCAGATCGTCTATACCGTTACTGGGGTCGAAACCGCCGTATACCTGTACGTTCTCCGGTAATACAAAAGCCCTGTCCCTTTCATCTGTGCCATCGCCTGCGTTATATATGGGAAAATAGGTGCCTTTGGCCACCCATATCTGCGTAACCGATCCGGCTGCGTCGTCGTTTAGCTGTTTTGCGCCCAGCAGTGCATCAGCCAGCTCGCCCAATGCATCGCTCCAGGAGCTTCCGGTACCGCCTGCTCCTTTTACCACATATAAAATACCATTGGCATCCGGGGCCACATGAAGCAGAATACTACCTGTTTGTACCTCATAAGCGCCCATATCCACATTCCCGTAGCGGATGCGGTAATTCCCGGCCAGGTCGGTCAGAACGGTCACCACGCTGTTGTCTCCCGCGTTAACAGCCGGGCTGTCCGGCTGCAGGCTAAAATCACCGTTGCCGGGATCTGTGAGCTGCGGGTCTGCATCTAAATTGCCGTCGCCGTCGTGGCCGCCCTCCGTAATGCTGTACGTTATCTGGCTTGAGCTGCCAGGGGCGTTTTCTGCTATGCTGCCATTGGCGTATAAGATCGAGTTGATGATCGTCGAAACGGAAGCGTTATTGTTGTACACGACGCCGCTATTGCCGGCAGAGGCCGTGTTTCCGTAAAAAGTACAATTGACAGCGGTCGGGGCCGAATAGGAATCATTATAGAGAACACCGCCGTGGGCCGATCCGTTTCCGGTAAAAAGGCAGTTAATGATCACAGGAGAAGATGGGTCTGAAACGGTACCGGTATTATGGATAGCGCCGCCCGATGCTGCCGTGTTACCTACGAAATGGCAGCTGGTAATGACGGGCGATGCGCTATGATTGGAAATAGCGCCGCCATCTTGCGCCTGGTTTCCGGTAAACGTACAGTTTCGGATGACGATGGAGGCGCCTTCGGTGTATATAGCGCCGCCCTGGTGATGCCCGACAGGCTTTCCGTTTACGGTTATGGTATTCAGCGATGCGGCGTTACCGCCTGTAATGGTAAAGCCATCCAGCTCGGCAGTGCCCAGGTCTCCCGCAGCGATCACCACGTGGGAAACATTGCCATCGTCCGGTATATTGTTTTTATCTATATCTCCATGAAGTACTACAGGGTGGTTAGACACATGCCTTATTCCCCCGCCAGACGGATATCCCCCCAATACTTTTACATTGGCGGGTAAAACGAATGCGATGTCGCGGGGATGGCTCCCGTTGCCGGCAAAATGTTCGGGATAGTAAGTGCCGGTTGCCACCAGGATGCTGTCTATGGCCGGGTTGGCGCCGGCTATAGCAAAGGCGTCTGCCAATGAAGTCAGGGCGTTTTCCCAATTGCTTCCAGAGTTGCCGCCGGTTGCGGCTTCGTCCACGAAAAGCACGTTGCGGGGGATATAGCCGTTTACCAGGTTGGACGTGCTGCCGTTCAGCGCAAAGTTTATCACCGTGCCGTGGTGGCCGTTGCCGGTAGCATCCGTTATCTGCGTCAATCCGGCGTTGTCGCCGCACGGCACGCCGGCGTCCATTTTATAATATGCGACCAGTTCCGGCGAGGAGGGGCTTATACCCTGGCCCATATTGTCCTGTATATCGGCCTGGCTACGGGCTGTGCTCCAGATCCTGACTTCATCTATGACGCCGTTGAAATACCGGGGCGAAGACAGGTAATCCACCCCGATCGCCAGCTGGTTGTTATTGGCTGCTACCGGCCACGGCGAGCCTGTCAGTGCCTGTGGTACGCCGTTTACATAGAGCGTTCGCGTGCCGCCGTTGTTGACCGCGGCGAGATGATACCAGGTGTCGGCGCTGAGGACGCCGTCTGCCGTCTGCATATTGTCAAAATCGATGCCTGTATAAGGCGCTTCGGCCTTTAGCCGCAGGAAATAGCCGTTTGCGTTGCTGGTATGGAATTTGGAAATAATGCCTGCCAGGAAATTGAAACCGGAGGGTTTTATCCAGCATTCGAGTGTATAGGTGCCGGTATGTGTAAAATCCAGGGCGCTGTTATCGGGAATCTCGACCCTGTCGTCTATGCCGTCAAAATGCAGCGCATTGACCTGGGCAAATATTTCATTTCCCTGAAAGCAAAAAACAAGGAAGAGTAGCAAAAAAAAACGCTTTTTGGCGATAGAGCCTACCTGCCGGTTTTCAGGCAGGAAGGGTAGTTTCATACTTGTAGGGTTCATAGTCCGGAGTTTAACGTTGAATGATATTGTTTGCAGTTCACATAACCACGTCCCGGATTGGGGTCATAAGGTCGGTCGGGCACAGTTGCCGATTTTACGGCCATCTTCCAAAAATGTGCTTAAAAAGGGGTGGGGAACAAATTCTGAGCGTGAAAAAGGCGTGACAGAACGTGACAAAAGCGTGAAATAATGTAAATGCCAAAAGAGGCTGACTCAGATTCTTATTCCTGAGACAGCCTCTTTGATATTCCGGCATACAAAACTGCGTTATGGGTCGTTGAAGGGCGTGCAGGCCGGAAAGTTCGGGCCTGCCGGGAAAGCAGGGCAAGCCGGCGGAGTTTATCCCCGGTTAAAGCAATTACGGATGTATTTGTGTATTAATTATTTTAGCTTTGAGGAATTAAGCACGAAAAGCGTTTTATCCGGCCACGCTTCCCTTCATTACTATAAAGCTAAGAGAATGGTACCCAGTGTAAATCACAAGTTTTCGGTTATAAGCGAAGAAATCATAGGAAAGATCAGGAACGGAGAATTCCGGCCCGGGGACAAGATACCTTCTGAAAACGAGATTATCAGCGTATATGGCGTGAGCAATACGACAGCCCGTAAGGCTTTGCTGGATATAGAGCTGAAGGGGTGGGCGAGAAGGATCAAAGGAAAAGGGACCTTTGTTCTCAACCGTACGATGGATCAGCGCCTGCTGCGTACGCTGGGCTCTATCGGCGATACCCGCGTGGGGTTTAACGAAAAGCTGAAAGCCGAAGGCTTCGAACCCAAAAATATCATTCTCGAAAAGACTGTGCTGGAAGAAGGGGTTTCGCTGGGAATAGGTGGTAAGCATTTTATTATAGAGGGCCCTGTTCTGAAGATCCACCAGTTGCGTTACGCCAATGAAGTGGTCATGAAAGACGAGACCAAGTATATATCGCTGATACTTTGTCCGCGGATTAACCACCTTTCGACGGAAATATCCTATTACAAGATTTACGAGGAGAAGTATCAGCTTTCAGTATCGCACCTCAAACAGACCCTCAGCTGCAGGCTTTTCGAGCCGGGAGGGGACGATAACCATTTCGATATACCTCATGTAATCCCAATCTTCGTGCTCGAAAGCGCAGTAATCACCTCGCTCGACAAGGTGGTGGAGCTGGAACACTCTTACTATCGTGGTGATAAATACCTGTTCGCTATTGAGGCGCATCCGGATTTGTGATTCCCAAATTTAAAGCCGTTCTTTTATCTCCGCAGGAATTACAGTTCGGGCGTTTACTTTGATTTTTGCATCCTTTGTATGAGGGTATTTACCCAATCGCTGAATCTGGGACATTTTTTCAAAATAATATCCAGCCCGTTTTCCAGCGCGATCATATTACCAAAGAAAGGTTTATCATATTCTGGAATTAGTTTTTTCAATCGTTCTGAAGGAGCAAATCCCGGACGTTCATTGATAAGCTCCGGGTTTTCAAATTCGCTAACAACGCTCAACAATTCTTTTTTATGGGAAGATGGGAGATTCCAAAAGCAGTTATTAAACCCCTTTTCTGAAGCAAATAGTAGCGCCTCGAACTCATGAACTTGAATATATGGAAGGAACCTGTCGTCATTGACATCTTCAAAACAACCCTGCTCTATGAAATCAACTCTCCGTTCTTTCGGGAGTACCTGACTTTCTTTAAAATTAGGGAAATCTCGATCCAGGCGATAATAGTCAATAAGTGAAGTTACCAAATAAGTATTGCTTTCCAGCAGGAGTCGTTTTATATGCTTTTTATATCGATCGTTGTACCTGACATCACCGCCTTTAAATCCCGGACTGGTTTCAATCGTAATTGGGTGAACATTATAAATTTGAAATTTATTCAGATGTGGAACTAGCAGGCTCTTTACAAATTCGAGCTCCGTTTTACCTTCTACAAGGATTTTTAATGCTTTATTCATGGCGTACCTCCCAATATATTCTTACTCCATAATTCACCCAGGGAATATTCCTCTCTCCAACTCAGGAGAGATTCCTCATTTAGCCGCTTGAATACACTCTGGTTACTTTCCCGTTCTACGACGATAATATCGTCAGGAGCAAATTGATCGACCAGGTTTGTAGACTGTGTGGAAATGATAATCTGAGCCTTTTTAGATGCTATTTTAATCATTGAAGCCAATTTGCTAATGGCAAAAGGATGAAGACCAAGTTCCGGCTCATCTATTATAATTGTATCCGGCAACTCGGGCTGCATTAATAGCGTAACAAGACAAATCATTCGTAACGTGCCGTCGGAGAAGTTGTGAGCCGTAAAAAGCTGATCGGAACCTTTTTCTCTCCATCGCAAAAAAATATAGTTTGGATCAATTTCATCTGGTTGTAAATAGAAGCCTTGGAAAAAGGGCGCTATCGACTGAATTACTTTTACGATAAAGCTAAAATGTTGAGGTTTCGATTCCTGGATCCTGTATAAAAATGCCGCCAAATTACTTCCGTCTTCATGTAGACTGGCATAGTCCTTAGCTACACAGGGTTGCTTAACTTTTGAATTGAAGCTAGTGTCATGGAAATGGAAAATTTTAAAGCTCTGAAAGAGGTTGTTGAGATGATTGTTTCTGTACTCGCCTGATTCGGGTAATACAGTCTCACGGTTTCCTCCTTCGCTGATTTGGAGTTTATTCAATTCAGTTGTTCCAGGTAATGTCAGGTTACTCCACTCCCAGGCAAATATGAGGCTGCCTGATTGATCGGGAACCATTTTGAATCTGTATTCATTCCTCCACTCATTATCGAAAATGATCTTACCTCTTAGTGAATCCGATACCTTATTTCCAAAGTAGAGAAAATTATCAGACCGGCCATTCTGACTTATATATAACTGTAAGTGTTGCTCGGATAACTTGTTTAAAAATTTGAAGAAGCTTATGAAATTGGTTTTACCAGCGCCATTAGCGCCTATAAGTACATTTAGGGATTTTAAATGTATTTCGTCAGTTTCCCTAATGCTTTTGAAATTTCGTATCTTAACAGAGTGAATGCTCACGATTTTCTTAATTGTTGAATGACAAAGTGATTTTTATCTACGTACCATAATGTATGTGATGATTATTCACTCGGCTTAATTATCTTTTTGACCTTTGGGTTTATATAACTCCTATACGCACCATATTGGTGGAAAGTTATAAATTTCCCACTTAATTTCCTGCATAAGCGACAGGTTGTGTTATGTAAATTATTTTAAAGTATCACTGTACGGTTCCGGTGAATAAATACCCTGTCGTTAAACACGAGCTTCAGCGCCTCCGAGAGTACCGCTTTTTCGATATCCCG
>CAZLGW010000025.1:43907-79146 GCA_964559125.1 uncultured Cytophagales bacterium | reverse complement strand
ATCTTCACATAATCGTTTACTATGCATAACCCAGCTTATGTAAAGCTTTACATAACATGGGTCGAAAAAACTACCTATTTGCAGGAACTCATGAAGCAGCACAAAGAGCGGCCATAATCTATTCCTTCTTTGACATCTGCAAAAAGCACGAAGTCAATCCATTTCAATGGCTCAAATATGCGCTGGAAAATATCATGACCATTGACCACAAAAAGCTCTTTGAGCTATTCCCGCAGAATTATAAAAATCTGGAGATCCTAAACAACACGTAGTTCATCCGGCGGATACGCCTATAGTAAGGTGACCAGTTGCCGTAAACGGGCCGCGCCTACCGGGCCATCAATACGGACGGTTACCCCATTGGGATAAATAATGGACACCGACGGCTGATCATCGCCACCCTTCAGCTCCACAAATCCAGAGGGTGTCTGAAGCTTCCGATGAAAACGGTGGCGCCAGTAATCCAATTTGCTTATACTCATCCCATGAAGTCGGGCGAAACTCTGCCGGTCATAATCGGAAGATTCCAGTTCGGATACCAGCTTGAACATCTCTTCGGTTTTATCGGTTCGTTTGGACATGGCGCTACGCGGGTTGATTTGACCGCAAAGCTACCAGGTCTCAGCCGGAGAAGAAAGATGTACTTACTTGGGCGGATACGATCATATTTCCACGAGAACCGCATCCCGCACCCGGCCGAGATCATCCAAAGTCAGGTTAGATCCGGAAGGGAAGCAGAGGCCTCGGTTAAACAGGTCTTCGGATACCCCGTTAACATAGCTGGGATAGGAAGAAAATACCGGCTGCAAGTGCATGGGCTTCCATAAGGGCCGGGATTCGATATTTTCTGCCGCCAGTGCAAGGCGGATGTCTTCCCTGTCTTCAAAGGAGCTGAACAGCGCACAACTCAACCATCGATTGGAAAAATATCCTTCCGGTTCCTGCTGCCAGTCTAAAGGTAATTCCTGCTGGTAGAATTCGAAGTTCCTGCGACGTAGCGCAACCCATTCATCCAATACCTCCATCTGCCCCCTACCTATACCGGCGGCAATATTGCTCATCCGGTAATTGTAGCCTATCTCCGAATGCTGGTAATGGGGAGCGGCATCACGCGACTGGGTGCTGTAGAAGCGGGCTTTTGCAATAGCCTCACCGTCCAAACCAACCAATGCACCGCCTCCGGAAGTAGTAATAATTTTATTCCCGTTAAAAGACAGAATTCCAAACTGCCCGAACGTACCAAGCTTTCGCCCTTCTACTGCTGAACCCAGCGCTTCGGCAGTATCCTCTATCAGCGGAATGTCGTAGGAATTGCAGATCTCGCTAATACGCCTGATCTGCGCAGGCATGCCGTAGAGATGCACCACGATGCAGGCTTTCGGCTTCTTCCCTGCTTTCAAGCGATCCTCTATAGCTTCCTGCAGCAAATCGGGATCCATATTCCAGGTGCTGGTTTCTGAGTCAATAAATAAGGGTATCCCCCCCTGGTAAACAATAGGGTTAGCAGTAGCCGAAAAGGTAAATGATTGGCAAAGTACTTCGTCGTCCCGCTGAACGCCCAACAAGATCAGCGCCAAATGGATAGCGGCTGTGCCGGAACTAAGCGCTGCCGCATGGCCAATGCCTAGGTATTGAGCCAGTTCCTTTTCAAAATTATCTACATTAGGGCCGAGTGGTGCAATCCAGTTTTGATCGAAAGCTTCGTGGATGTACTTGAGTTCGCCTCCGCCCATGTGGGGAGAGGAAAGCCAGATTTTCATATTTTAATGAGTTTGTTCAGAATAGAGCTTTAACAAGCTTTGTTGTAGATTCCCACTTAAAAGACTTCCCAGTTTTCTATTGAGTTTTCAGGAATAGTCAATTCTACAAAACCTTGTTCCAAAGCAGTTTTAAGGTATTGTATCCTAAATTTTCTCTATGCATAAGACTTAATTTATGCTGTATTTCATTTCTATTCACCTCTTGTCCGGTACACTAATAAGTATATTGACTTGTCCAGTGACTTTCGAATATTCTCTCGAAAACTGAACGATTACTTCAAATACCGTCATTAAATCAAAACTAAACGCCGAATTTCCGTTTCCACTAATTTACTACTTTGTAGAGCGATCTAATCTACCTGCTTATCATTGGGCAAATCATTGACAAAAGCACAAACTGCTTCCAAGAGCATGTCTATATTGCTTACCGAAATAGCGCGCTCTAGCCACTGGCTTTCTCCAGAAATTTGAGTTATGCTATTTACTCCTGAGTCATCTCTCAGCTTCAAAAAAGTGTGTAAGCAACTTTGTCACCCCGCCGAATACCTTGCAAGATCAACACCAGATGAATGTCGGCTGTCTCAGAACTGAGCGCTGCCGCATGACCAATGCCCAGGTATTGAGCCAGATCCTTTTCTAAATTGTCAACATTCGGACCGAGCGCGGCGAACCAGTTTTGATCGAAAGCCTCCTGGATGAATTTTAATTCTCCTCCACCCATGCGGAGAGAGTAAAACAAGATTCTTATTCATAGTTCCTATAAATAGGAATCAAAACCGAATTAATTTAAAGCCCGATCTGCTAATAATATATGAATGACTTAAGCTCTATAAAGTGGGAAAAAGCTACTTCCGCTATTCGTCTTCCCCCGTTGTTCTACTAACGAGTAATATTCAGCTCTATTCACAATATATTTCCAAACGGAGAATTGGCTATAATTACTTGAAAAACCCGATTTAAATCTAAACAATGAATCATCAATTTTACCATTCACTCCTCCCCCTAAATGAAAAAAGGAAAGGCCCAAATCATTAGCCAAAATACGAGCTTCATCAAGCACTAATTTCATCGGTGTATCTTTGATATAGTCTAGTCCGGTTCCGGCCAAATGATATTGCATAATCTGACTAGCATATGTGAATATTGCACCTGCAACCGTCTGACCCTCAAATTTCGCAACGAGCAGAAAGCTTCGAAAAAAATTATTTCTCAAAAAAGAATAGAAATAAGCTCTACTAAAATAATAATATGGTGATGCCCCAACCCTATCCATTGTTTCGTAATAAATTCTAATAAAATTATCTATCTCTACATCAGAGGTAACTACTTCAACATAAAATCCTTTTCTCCGAAGTTGATTTATTTCGGACTTATTCGATTTTCTATACTGCTTCCTCTGTTCCTCTATCGTAAGACGTAGATCTATAGTAACAGTCTTGTTCAAATGCACTATTTCACCCCAATCACTAAATAACAAGGAAGAATCAATAAGAGGATGAAGTCGGGAAAAAGCAGCAATAATACGATTATTGTTAAAATATTCAGATACACTCTTCTGAAAAAGTGGAACAAACTCAGTGTTTGAAAAAGAATAGCTACATTTACTTGATATCGGGCCGCTATAACCATAAACGGAGGTCGCATCAAATAATTCAGACCCTTCGATAGGGCGAATAACAAATGGCATAGCAATAAAATCCTTTCCGTCACTAAGATAAAAAAGCTTTAAATCAAACTCGCTATCCAACTTATGATTATACGACGTATGATAAAAATCAAACAAGCAGGATGAAAATACTATATCATCCCAACGTGTATCATTTATTGAAATAACTTCAAAAACCATTAATTACGAAATTGATTTATTATTGAAACGATATCTAAAATCTGAGACTTATCATATCGAAAATCTAAATGAACAAATAGCATTCTATTAGAAAAGTCAATATCAATATCAAACTTTTGGTTAGGCCACAAGGTTGCGGGATATACCCTTCTTTCTATTAGGAATGAACGTAATTTATCTCGATCTTGTTTTCGCTCAAAAAGCAAAATCAAACCCAAATTATTTAAATAAATATAATATCCTCGCTTTTCTAAATAATTTAAAGCAAAACTAATATTTCCAAGAGTGTCCTCAATCAACAATTGAGAATCAAGCGAGAAAAGCTGTTCTCTAAAAAAAACAGGTAATCTCGAATCGGAATCTTCATGTTTGAGAAACAATTCCGTCTCAGCGAATAGTTTTCGAAAAAAAACTTTATCATTAAATTTACCTAGGAGATACTCGGCCTTTAAAAACATTGCTACCAATCTCCGGATGGCAACTCTTTCAGATATAGGTTTATATACTTCATCATAATCCAATCTGTGCTTTACTCCCACAGCAATTCCACCTATTCCCATAGGTAACTGCTTCCTTAAAGAAGCGAAACAATAATCCGCTGTTGAGTCTGAAATGGCAAGTAGATTGTGTGTTAAATCTTCTATTACAACGCTATTAGTCAAAAAGAAGGTATCAAGCTTCTGTATACCAAAAAAATCTACCTTTATAAAAACACTGCTGGGCGTATCAGACCAATCCGAAACAAGATTGTTATCAAATGGGTTATAACTATAGTAGATTATATCAATTGGAAGTTTAGCACAAAATTCAACAACTTCATGACAATAATAACTAGGAAACCCCACTCTACTCCAACTATATTTTTCAATCCCTTCCTTTAATATATTGTATAGGGCTACTCTACCGGAAAAATAAAGTTTATAATCATTTTTCTGGAAAAATGTTGATATAGGATAATCCTCTATTCTCTCTATATAGTGAAAATCAGAACCGTATTCCTTATTTGCCATTGATAAAAGTAAAGTAATCCTCTCTTGTAATTCCAACAATTACCTCATCCCACCATTGATTTTTGCGAAAAAAAGCAACTCTCTTAATACCTTCTATTTTCCAGCCACATTTTTTTGTGTATACATTAATAGACGGCTTGTTATAGGAAATCATTACACTATCAAGTCGCATTAAGCCTAACTCCTCAAACGCAAACCGATTAATGGTATTAATCGTGTCAATGCCGTAACCTCTACCACGCACATCCTTATCTCCAAGTAACAATCCAGTAAATGCTCTCCGATCTTTCCAGTTTATATCCACAAGATTTACCATACCAATCAATCCCAATTGAGGGACATCAATTGCAAATCGCTGGTTATTTGAATTGTATGACAAATTTTCGTACCAATTCTTCTGATCTCTCATACTTGATGGAAAATGCCAGCCGCCAAGCATATAATTTATATCCGGATTATTAGACCACATGTTTAAAAGCTCTAAATCGGCATCCTCTATTGCTCTTAAAAGTACTTTTTCTCCTTTAATATTCATTTTCTATTCTTAAAATGATTAGAACTCAACTTAACACTAATACCCAGATCATCTACCTCATCTACGGTCTGCCCGTTTACTATCTCCGAAGATCTAAAAAAGATAGATCGCAACGTCTTTATAACAATATTTACGTCCAAAGTAAAAGATAAATTATCCACATAGTAGACGTCTCTATCAAATCGCTCAGAAAACTTCATTTGATTTCTACCTTCCACCTGTGCCAGACCAGTAATTCCAGGCCTGACTTCGTGTCTACGTTTGTGCTTCTCACTATATAATCCCAGATACTCAGGAAGCAGTGGTCGCGGCCCGATTAAAGACATATCTCCCTTTAAAACATTAATAAGCTGCGGAATCTCATCGAGTGACGTTTTCCTGACAAGCGCCCCGAGCCCAGTAAGTCGCTCAGCATCAGGTAGTAACTCCCCATCAACTCCCCTTTTATCATTCATCGTCTTGAATTTCACGATAGTAAATATTCTATCCCTTCTTCCAGAACGCTTCTGAAAAAAGAAAGGCTTCCCGCGATTGGCTAAAAAAAGAGCTACAATCGTAAATAAAAACATAGGTGACAACAAAAGTAGCCCTAACAAAGCGAAAAAGAAATCAATTAGACGCTTGAAGAAAATTCTATACACGATATAAAAATAATACTATATTCAGTTCCGTTAGAATACCTGATGCAGCATCCTGCTATTTTTACATCGCCTGCTATGTAGCCCGCTTCAGGTTGCTGCTTCTAAACCCTGCTCCCAGTTACAAGTGAATCCACCCGGTTTTGACAGGATCTTGGGACGTATTGATGTTTTACTTTGGTAGTTTACCTTCTTTCAACTCACTTTATCACCCCTGACAGGTCAACTCGCTTTTTCTTTATCGCTCAGTACCAAACTTTTTCAAGAAAAGCACCATAAAGTGGTCTGAAAGATCTACCTGTCAGTTCTTGGTGGGCCCACCACCATCATTATAAAAGCCCACGATCACATCACTGCAGGTACCCTAAAGTTAGAAAAAATACAGTTTTAACCGTAGCTCTTTTTAGGGGAGATTACACCCTCACAGCCGTCCAAAACGCCTTTTTGAGTGTAAAAAAAGCCAGCCAGCGTTTCCAAGGCGGTTATTACTTGTAGTAGCCCTTCAGAGTTTTTTCAATAACGTCTATAAATTGCCTGCAGAGAATTGACTTATCATAGATAGTTTCAGCCAACCTCCTGGAATTTATACCCATTTGGCGAGCAATTTCAGGATGAGATTTTAAATAAAGTACTTTATCTACCAATTCATTGGGTAAACGCGGATTTACATAATATCCGCAATTGTATTCTTCTACCATGTCTTTAGTCCATCCCGCCGAATTAACTATAATAGGCTTTCCAGCTGATAGAGCATCAAATAATTTATTTGGAGAGTTTGTGTATAAAATCTCAATATCAAGAAAACTTACTATTGATATATCTGACAAGTTAACTATTTCAGAGGTCTCCTTCATAGAATACTCACCCAAAAACTTTACATTATCTAATCTTTCATGTCGACATTTCCTAACCAATTCCGATTTAATAGCCCCGTCTCCCAAAAATAAAAATTCGACAGTACTATCTTCCTTCAACAACTTCGCAGATTCGATAATTGTCTCCACACCATTTGCTAATCCCAATGAACCAAAATGAATAATCTTAAAAGAATTAGGATTGAATCCTAATTCTTTTTCGAAAATTAAATCCTTAGGTCGGGGCCAAAATTCCTCTACTTTAGACATATTAGGTATCATTGATGTCCTTTCTGGTAAAATATATTTTATGACCCCCTCTTGCATTCCGGGAGAAAGTGTAATCACATGTTCGGCATTTCTATAAATAGTCTTCTCAAACAATCGCGCAATTCCTATAAGGAATGGATTCTTCAAAGCGCCCATTTGAATTAGAACTTCAGGCCAAAGGTCCCTAACTTCGAAAACATAAGGTACCTTTTTAAACCACTTCATAAACAAGCTGGTAAGTCCAACAGTCAAAGGGGTAGAAGTAGCAATAACTAAGTCAATATCCTTCTGCCTTCTCGCCTCCACTATGCTTTTCAATGCAAAACCCAAAAAAGACCGAACTCTCCTCCAAATCGACATACTCTGACTATAGGGCTCTCCCAAATATATCACTCTAATTCCATCTATCACCTTTTCTTCCCTTTTTATTAAATCGTTCGGAATACTAGTAACCATTACTACTTCATGTCCGTTCTTCAATAACTCCCTAGAAATCCAATAGGAACGAGTCCCTCCCGGCTCAGATGGTATTTTAAAATACTGGTGAATATATAGAATCCTCATTATCTAAAACCATATAAGTCGTAATATACTAAAGCAATCTTTTTCCAAGAATGATTTTTTACCAATCTTTTCGTCGGTATTACATAAGAACTGTAATTCTCTACCAAAATCAAAAGCTTCTCCTTAATTTCTTCAACAGTTCCAAATTGAACTTTTTCACCAATTTTCTCTTGATAAAGGCCATCTATTCCCTCACCATCTGTATACAAAATAGGTAACCCCTGTAGCATTGCTTCAACATATACAAGTCCAAAAGTCTCATATCTCGACGGCATTGCAAAAATATCAGCAATTTCAAAATACTTTTTTAGTTGAGATAAATCAAAAATCTCACCATAATACGTCATTGTTTGCGAATTTCTTTGAACCTGTCTCAAAACAGCGTTATGAACATCCCCTCCACCGCCAATTAAATGTAAATGAACAAAACGTTTATCTCTATTAATAATATTAATAGCTGATTGAAGTGCTAATATATTTTTCCCCCTATTAAACTTACCGATAAATAAAATACTAAAAATATTTTTACTCAATTTACCCTTCCTTCCTACCAAATTTTCTATCCAATAAGAATCTACTCCGTTAGGAACGACTCGTAATTTACTTATTAACCTATCCCTTATTATTTGGAGTGAAGACTCATTAAGTATTCGATGTTTATACGAAGCTGATATTAAAATAACCTTCTCCGCCTCTTCGAGAATCTTCCTGCCGAAGGAACGCTGATGAATTAGATATTTCTGAAAAAAATTTAAGTCAGTATTTCTTATAGTAACAATGTAGGGTATTTGATATATTCTCTTTAATACATATGCTACACCCCCATCGCTATACCAAGTATGAGCATGGACAATATCAATTTTAGAAAAATCAATACTCTTTTGCAAATCCCTAGCTATCCTCTTTACTTTCCGTTTGTAAAAAATCCGATCTGTTAGACTATTTAAAATAGGTGAATATATAATTCTTGACTCTGGTACCGCAAAATAAATTCTATTTCTATCAATTCTACTCCGATCCCTAATAGGATTATAAACAATCTGTGAAACACCCAAGTCATCTAATTCTTTGATTAGATTTCTGTAAACTGTCGATCCCGAATAATCGTTGGTTATATGAAGAACCATTTCAGTTTGAATTTCGCAACAATATTCTCGAACGGCCTTCATACTCAATTACATAATTGTTATAAAAAAAAACAACAATTATCCCGGTCCAAAACATTGGCAAGTGATATATAGTCTTAAACAACGGCGCAATTAATACTGTCAACATTATCCAAAAAAAATGCGTCTTAAGTCTCCGTCGATAGTTTCTAACAACATTTATAACCGATGAAACAACCAGTATTAAAATACTTACTATCGACAATACTCCCGTCTCGGACACTATTGAAAGATAACCACTATGAGCGTCTTTACCAACGTAATTCAAAAAATTATCGGGCCCAATTCCCGCAAAAAAATTATTCTCGATAAACTCTAAACCTCTTCGATATAAATAAGCTCTATAAGCAGTAGATCCCTCGTCGTTTTCAAGTTGATCGCGTGATCTCCTAACAAAATTATCAATAAATATATCGGATAAAAGGATATTATAAAAAGCAAAAAAAACAACTAATCCAACTAAAAAAATCGTAGATAATCTATTCTTAGAAGAAGTGTATATCGATATTAAAAATCCAACTAGCAAAACTGACTCTGAAATAAAACCCTGCCGCGTATAAGTGCTAAGAACAAACCAAAAGGAAACTACAAAGGCTACTATGACAAAATATCTTGCTAATATTGATTTGAAAATAAAAAAATAAATCAATATATAAATATTAGCAAACACAACTCCATTTGTAATACGATTTAAGCCAGGAGGTAACTCATCAATCCCATACCTCATACTTTTATTTGTAAAGGCTAAAACCCCATACGTATGGATACAATATACTATTAAAACAATAAGAAAAATAAAGGAATAAATAGCTATCGATTTTATGACTAGTTTTCCCTCTTCTCGCTTATTTAAAAATCGAGGAAATATAATTATAGTTAAAAATAAAAAAATCCAACTTACAATCCTACTAATCTCTGTCATATGATAAACAGAGGAAATAGCTACCGCCATAAACACAAAGAAAAAACTAATAACTATCGAGTTTTCAAATTTTGGGATTTTAAATATTTTCTTACTACTCAGTATTCTTAAAACGAAGGATCCGAAAATCAGTAAAAAACCTACCCTACTTGTAGAAAACGGACCCACTATCGGAAAATCTAATAAAAACATAGAAACCCCAATACCTAAAAAGTGCGGAATTAACGCTCTTAAAAACATCTATCTTACATCCAATTGATAATAAAACTTTATCTTACTCGCCGCCACTTGCCAGTTATTTAGAGCCTCAAATCGCTCAAAATCGACAAAATTAACTTGAAAACTATCTATATCAGAAAGCAAATTGTCCAACGAATCTATTACTATACCTATATTATAATATTTGACAATTTCCGGTAAAATTCCGTATGACTCCGTAATAATAGGTATGCGATAGTGAACTGCTTCAAAAACCGAATAAGAAATAGAATAGTCGTTAATTACTCTATAATAATAGCTCGCATACTCTAACAAAATCTCTGGATTAACAAAATGTCTATAAGGAACATTATAAATAAAAGGAGACTCCCTAACTCTATCTCCTACCACAATTGCAAACCATTTCCTAGACGTATCGATTCTATTTACATTCTCGATAAATTTATTAATCAATTGAAAATGGAGTGACTTATCTGCTGGGGATCCAATACAAAAAATAAATTTTGTATTGGAGGTATTATTACTTTCCATCCATCTCACAATCTCCCTATCTATCGAATCATTTCGCTCTATTCTTTCAGAAATTACCCCCTCAATAAATCCCAGAGATAACGAATCTACAAACTTTTCTGGAAAATAATGTTGAGCAGTTGGTATAAGTAAACTGTTTGTTGTAAAAATCCTCTCTGAATATTTAATAATATTTCTCCTTCTTAGCCTCGTAATCATTGGATGAAATACAGCAGTCTCTCTATCTACATTATGGCAAAGCCACCAAATCTTAATTCTAAATATTCTACATAAAAAAATTTGAAGCAAATCAGAAAAGTATCTACCGATGGCTAAGATTGTCGATTCACTATCGTTAATATATCGAAAAACGTATATCCCGACCTTCTTCCCTCTTAGTAGCTCCTGTACCAAAAAAAAAGGTGCAAAAATCGGATGTCCATTTACCGCCTCAGATTCAATACCAATCTTCAACAATTCAGATTTCAAAAATAGAAATTTCGTATCATTATGTTGAAAAATAACCATATCAAGTATACAAAATTTATTCTATTGATTCAATATTTTTATTGATAGAATTTTGAGAATTAATCCAATTTGGCTTCCCAATTTGCCATTCATCTCCATAAATGCACTCTACATATTCGACGCCTTTCGCTGGTCCAGATAAATATGTATCTTCGAAAAGGTACTCTGTCAAATTTAAATAAAAACGACTAGGTATCGCTTGAACTTTCGTATATTGTCGATTTTCAGATTTCAAAATATTTTTAAAAAAATCTACTAAATAACTAACTAGACTAGCGGGAAGCTTCATTACTAAAAATGAAAATATTTTCTTTAACAAATACTGAAAAAGCGAAGGGCTTGGAGTGACTTCCTCTATAACCTTATCGTTATATTCTATAATATATGATATCTTATTAGCATAATTAAATTTAGTAAAGAAAAAATGCTCCGGAATTTGATTCCCACTTTTTAGAATCGTCTTAATCATACTCGAAATCGGATATACTCTAACCTCTCTTTTATCAAAATTCCTAAGAAAGGCGTAAAATCGTTCTAGGGCCGACAACTTACGTCGGTTAAATGAAACAAACGCTATCTCTCCCTTCAAATGATAAGTATGAATATCAATAGTATAAGCACCAATTAATAATTCTCTATGAACCAACTTTATTCTATCCTTAGACGACGTATTTACATGAAATCCAAATTCATCAAACTTCTCCAAAAGATCACTTTTATATAAAACATAATCTCTGTTCCATATTCCGATATCAAACTCAGAATCCCACGGAATAAACCCCTTCTCACGAACAGCTCCCAACATAGTCCCATACTCGATCCAATAATCTATTCGCTTTGACTTAAACAAATCTACGATCAAAGAGAAATGTTGAATAGCTGACTTCTTTTGCCTATCGACATCAACACTATAGCGCTCTACTGGCTTTCCCATAATATTTTATCTATCTAACAATGTCATTCAAAACAGAGCGCAATAAAGTACTTGAAGTAGAATCCGTATATGGAAAATATACTATCTTTACGTTTTCCTTCGCAAACTCGCCCTCTAATTGATTCCACTTATTTGTTCCCTTCCAATCACTCCCAACAAACATTTTATCAAAACGATATTTCTTCCAGGCCTCAAACTTATCCATATTTTCCTGATGTACTACCTCATCGACAAAAGAGAGATTTTTTACAATCTCTACACGTTCATCTAGAGGAATCACTGGAATTTTACCTTTTCGATTTAATGACAGCTCATCTGTAGTAACGCCAACTATCAAATAATCACACTCCTCCTTAGCTCTCTTTAATAGTCTAAGATGCCCAATATGAAATAAATCAAATACTCCTGTCGTATACCCAACTACGCGTTTTACATAGCCAACTAGAGGTTTTAAATATTGAAAAACCTTAGCCTCAATATTAGCTTCATTAATAGAATATAAAATATCAACTGGTTTAGGCCAAAATATGTCACCATAATAGTTACCATCAAACAAACATTCTCCTTTATACCTAGGAATAGCATGAAAATGTACTTGGCTATCAACCATCATCAAACACAAATAGTTAATTTTCTCGAACGAAAATACCTTCTTCAATAATTTCTCCACTTCAAAAAATACTAATGACAACTCACTACTTTCATCTGAAGTTACCTTTCCCAATTCTACACAATCTCTCTTTAACGAAATTATTAGAGAGCCTATCGTAGGTTGCTGAGGACGTACACTCACTGCCCAGTATCGAAAATCAAAAAGCAATAACTCTTCTATTCTAAACTTTTCACTGAAACTTTTGTTCATCTCTATTTTATTATTTATTAGTATGATTAGGATATAAATCTCTTGGAAAAAGCATATAATCTCTCCCATAAAATCTTTGTAAATAATCATGAGGAGTATTCGGAATTGGAACTTTGTTAAGATTTTGACTTTTATAAACAAAAAAATCAATCTCTATTAGTGGAAATACAGAATAATACGGCATAAAAACGTTACGTCGAGCTGAACATATACTTTTAATAATAAAGGTCGAACTCCTCACCTCCGATCTTTTAACAAACTTTCCGTCTCTGTAATATTGAGAGTTGATTTTATTAAGTTTCTTAAATAAACTTGTAAAATCATTTTTATATCTGTCTCTAATATTTTTTGCCACCAAATTAAATTTGGTTCTAATGCGTAAACTTTCCTCTATAGATTCTGTTTCTATTAAGTCAAAAACACAAATACTCACATGAAATTTCCCTTCCCTATCATAAACTTTATCGTATCCTCTGCCGTTATAAACCCTTCTAGTTGAAAAAGGAGACGACAAATATAAACCAAAGCTCTCTAACTCCTCCTCATGCTTTAGTAGCACATCAAAATCCTCTTTCAAAAGGCCAATGTCAATATCATCATCCCATGGTACAAAGCCTCCATGCCTTATCGCGCCTAATAAACAACCCCCATATAGAAAATAAGAAACTCCTATTTTACTAAAAAAAACACTCAACTTTTCCAGTATTACAAATTCTTGAAGCTGAGTATATTGAATCGACGGCTTCGGTTGAATTTGCTTGATATCAAGAGAATTATTAATCAAAAAATCTAAGCTGTTCTCTATAGACTCCAACTTCTTCTCAATTTGAGAAGAAAAAAAACTCTTAATAAAAAAATCCCTAAACCAAATCATAATTTTCAATCTATAGTTCTTTATACTATCTATGCTTTACAATACTCTAAGTATTCATCCTCAATCTTCTGAGCAAGAACATCCAATCCAAATAGTTCACTTAATGGCCTGTTATAAGGTTTTTGTATCAGCTCGTTATCTGGCCAACCGTTGCATTCAACCAATATTGGCCCATTATCTGTAATGGCTACATCCCAGCCTAATAAAACTCTATTGTTAAATGCAAGCTTATGCGACCTTGACACTAATTCTTTTGTTTCATTCCAATAAGGCAAATTTAATCCATTAATCTGTGTACCGCTAATAGGATGCATATCAATCCAATGACCTGGATTACTAAACCCCATACCAGAAGCAGGACCTAATTCACCGGTTTCCATATCTACTATTGGCGCAGCATATCCACCTGCATGAAAATTATCTACATCTGAATTTTTATTTAAAGAAAACCGAAATACCCCAAAAGTAACCATAACGATCTCATTAACTAATAACGTATTTATTCTAATTGTTGACAACGCTATAGTATCAAAAAACAATTTTTGATGATTTACAACCCGAGGTTGTATAATAAAATCATTACTAAATCTATTAGATTTAATTCCTTTAATATATTCAATTAAAGAATCAAAATCTTTTGTTTCTCCAAAAGTGTTCACATAATAGTTGTCTTGCTTTCTCCACATCTGCGCCCCTTTTCCCCCTTTCGATTCTTCTGGCTTAATAAATAAATCTCCACTTTCTCTAATCTGCCTCAGATCTACAAAGAAAAAAACTTTCTCGCTTGTTACTTTTGCTAAAATAGGAACTGCATTCAATTCATACTTTTTACAAACATTATAAAAGAACTCCTTGGAGTCATGATTATTTATGTAGTTTAAATTATTCTTTCCCATATAGCATTCGTCCAGAAAAGAATAAATTAAAGGCTTAAGAGTTAATCTTAACAAATACTTATCTATTCGTTTTCGATTTTCTAGTTTGAAAAATTCGTACATAAAATACTCTTTAGGAGAAGAAGAGTAAAAAAAAGCAAGATATATTTGCTCGATAAACTGCTGTATTATTGCTTTGCCTGTGAGTCTTCGAACTTTCCTATAAGGATCGATACCCAATTTTCTAATAGCCTTCAGAAATGAGTACGGCCATAATAAAAAATATGAAGATATAAATATGGTGTTTCTTATTCCGTAAGAAGGAAGTTTTTTCCAAAAAATCTTGGCATGATAATATCTTATCTTTGCAGCGCTGCTTGATGATCGATTAGCAAAAAGAGAAAACAACAAAATATTAGGACTGGTTTGACTAAGCCTCCCCAAATCAATTAGTCCGGCATTTTTATACCACAATTTTTTCATCTAAATAGCTCTATTCCTTATTCAATAAACGTATTTGTTTTAATTGAGTCGCTAACATTTTACGATCTGAAGTAGTAAGCCCGACATAAAAAGCTAATAGCAATGTTACTACAAATATAGCAACGCCTCCCAAACCAAGTAGAAACCAGCTTCTAATCAATAGCCCTTCTCCTAGAAAATAACCTAAAGAGAACAAAAAAGACAGTAAAAGAAACAATCTTAAACTGCTAAAATCGAACAAAAATTTCGCTTGCAGCATTTTAGAAACAATAATAGGATATGCTACAGAAACAATACTTCTCCCTAGCATCATAGATATAGCCAATCCAACAATACCATATTTTTCAACTGTTAGAAATACAAAAAAAACAGAAATAATAACTGAAATTACCCCCAAATAGACCTTCTTCTTAATATTTAAAGTGATATTTATCAATGTACCTTCATTAATTATAAAAATAAACTGAATTGTCATCAGTATTAATAACAAATTAACAAACTGCCCAGCATACTGTTCATCTCCAATCCATAAACTAACAAAAGAACGATTAAATAGTAGCCCAACAAACCCAACACCTATCACAAAAATCCAAGTAATTAACCTGAGCTGCTTTCTCACCACTATCATCTTATCAAATTCTCCTTTTTTATAAAGCTTACCCATACCCGGCAATACTCCATTAATAATATGCATAAGTATATCTTTAATAGTATTTAATAAATACTTTGTTATTACATATTGAGTTACAATAAAAGGTGAAGCTAAGAACCCCAAAAGTACTTTATCACTATTTGTTAATACCATTTGCAGCCCAGACCATGCCATAAACCAGCCACTTGTTTTAAAAAAAGTCTTTGATTGTCCAAAACTAAACTTACCTAATCCAAACCAATAAACACTTCTTTTTACAACAACTGTTAAAATAATTCCAAGAATAATTGATATTGTAAAATTCACTAAAGCAAGCCCCACCAATCCATATCCCATATTAATAACTAACACACTTAGACCTCCCCCAACAATTGTCACTGCTGCCCTTATCCCCATTCTTTTAAAGCCCAAATTCATCCCATTAAGAATAGATTCAAAAACGTTAAAGAACTTGTTGACTACGAAAGAAATTATTAACACCAAAAATGCAAGTCGAATAGTAGGAATATACTTCTCCTGTACTCCTGTTATATCTGGTAAATACCATGCTACAACTGAAGCTACAACTAAAATTAATGGAAGCATTAATAACACTAGAGCAAAAGTAGTTGTTACATAGTTTCTTAGCTCTTCTTCACTAGCTTTTTCGCGATCTCTAGCTACTGCCCATTTTAAAACAGTCGAAGCTTTCAGATCGGCCAAATTACTATAATTAGTAATCTGCCCTAGCATTTGCCATACTCCAAATAAAGTTCCTCCTAATCCATTAACGATAAAGGGATTTATAGTGAAAGAGACTAAAGCTTTTGTTCCATAATCAATAAATGAAGTAACGGTATTAAGATAAGCCCTTTGCTTTAAATTTTCTTTTCCTCTTTTCACCTTACTTGTTGCTTCTTTTAATTTATAAAAATCATTTGTAACAATCCTATCCGTAATTTTCTAAAAAATTATTCTCGCTGAAGTAAACTAAATCAAAATCAAGTAATCCTCTTCAACGGAGAATATCCAACAGACAATAACGGCCAAATAAATAGACAGTTCATATACACAGGCTTTTATCATTTTTAATTTGTATTGTATCAGACTAGTATTTATTCAAAATCAAGACGTTCCATGATTATAATTCTCATCATCTTTTAAAATACCACCTGACTGTCTCCTCCAACCCTTCGCGAACCGTGTGACTCGGTTCATATCCTAATAATCTTTTTGCCTTCTCCACAGAAGCTAGAGAATGAAGAATATCTCCTTGTCTATGGGATCCACATATGATTTTTACCTTTGCAATCTCCAAGTCGTAAGCTGATAGAAACTCTTTTAGATAATCTACCAGTTGGTTCAGGGTTGTACGGTCGCCTACGGCCGTATTATAAACTGTATTTAGGGCTTCTTGATTTTTAGTAAGCAGTGCCAACTCATTCATCTGAACTACATTATCTATATACGTAAAATCCCTTGAATAATTACCATTACCATTAATCACCGGACTTTCATGCTTCATTAACTGCATCACAAACTTCGGGATCACTGCTGCGTAGGCCCCATTGGGGTCCTGTCTTCTTCCAAACACATTAAAATATCGTAAACCGATCGTCTCTATTCCATATGTTTTAGAAAAAATCTCTGCATACAGCTCATTTACATATTTGGTGATAGCATACGGAGAAAGAGGCTGTCCTATTTTATCCTCTACCTTAGGCAGACTTTCCGAGTCACCATAAGTAGAAGAGGAAGCTGCATACACAAACCTCTTCACTCCCTCGTCACGAGCAGCTACCAACATATTCAGAAAACCCGAAACATTTACCTCATTTGTCGTTATAGGGTCTTTGATGGAGCGAGGTACCGACCCCAAGGCTGCCTGATGAAGTACATAATCGACACCTTCCACTGCTTTCCGACAATCTTTCAGGTTCCTGATATCACCTTCTATCAGGGAAAAAACGGGGTTGTTCTCGTGCTGGACGATGTTGTGGCGGTGACCGGTGGCAAAATTATCCAGTACGGTTACCTGGTATTCTTTATTTAAAAAGTATTCGGTGAGATTGGAACCAATGAAGCCGGCTCCCCCGGTAATAAGAATTTTTTTCATTTTTATAGTCTTGCATCTACTATCTCTCTTGGCAAAATACCTTTCACATCATATATCACCCTATTTTCTCTACAAAGACCGGCCAAGTCCAGGGTTTCGAATTCTTTATGGGCAACCCCTAAAATAACGGCATCGAAATCGCTCACTTCCAGGAGTTGGTTAACACAATCCCAACCATATTCATTCTTCACTTCAACCGGAGATGCCCACGGATCGTATATGGTAATACGGGTATTATAGCCCTTCAGCGTCGCTAGGATATCGACTATTTTGGTATTGCGTACATCTGGGCAATTTTCTTTGAAGGTGATCCCCAACACCAGAATATTCGCATTTTTAACAGGAATATCTTTCTTAACCATCAGCCGTACTACCTCGTGTGCTACATATTCGCCCATGCCGTCGTTGAGCCGGCGGCCAGCCAGTATGATCTCGGGATGATAGCCTGCTTCCTGCGCTTTCTGCGCCAGGTAATAGGGGTCGACTCCTATACAATGTCCTCCCACGAGGCCAGGCTTGAATTTCAGGAAATTCCATTTAGTACCCGCAGCCTGCAGTACATCGTCAGTATCAATCCCGAGACGATTGAAAATTTTCGCAAGCTCATTCACGAAAGCAATGTTAATGTCTCGCTGGGCATTTTCAATTACTTTGGCCGCTTCCGCGACTCTGATACTCGCCGCTTTGTGCGTGCCCGCCGTGATGACGGAGCGGTACAGGCTGTCTACTTTCTCTGCGGTAGTTTCATTGGAGCCAGAGGTTATCTTCAATATTTTGGCTACCGTATGCTCCTTATCCCCCGGGTTGATCCGCTCCGGGGAATAACCTGCAAAAAAGTCTACATTATACCGCAACCCGGATACCCGCTCCAACACAGGTACGCATTCTTCCTCGGTCACCCCGGGGTATACCGTGGATTCATATACCACTATATCGCCAGGTTTCAATACTTTGCCCACAGTCTCGCTGGCCTTATAAAGAGGTGTAAGATCAGGGCGATTGTATTTATCTACCGGCGTGGGGACGGTGATAATATAATAGTTGGCGCCGCCGATACTCTCAAGATCGCTTGAAAAGAGAAGCCCTCGGGTCCCCGCTTCTTCTTCCGTCAACACTGCCTTTAACGCCTCATCACTTACTTCCAAAGTACGGTCGTGTCCCTTTTTCAGCTCTGCTACCCGCGACTCGTTTATATCAAAGCCCGTTACCGGGTATTTTTTTGCAAATTCTACCGCTAAAGGCAGGCCTACATACCCGAGGCCAATAATTGCTATCCCGGAATTATTCATTTACTTAATTTACGTTGATACAATATTTATAAAGTTGGTTATTTCTTAATCACACCTTCTCTACATTCACCGATTTAAGATCCACATATACCATCACCCGCAGGACTTCCATCAAAACCCGGAGCTTGCTGCCACGCTTTTCCACGATTTCTCCTTCATGCGTATCAAAGGCACCCCCCTTCACTTTGACCCGGTCATGGACATCGAATTCACGGAGGGCTATCTGATGGTGGTCGAAGCTGCCTAGCATCTCCCGCAGGCTTTCTATTTCCTCATTTCTTATTACTGCCGGTTTACCAAGCCAGAAGAGATAGCGCACTACTCCGGGTACTCCAAAAACCTCACTACGGTCCTTATCTGCAAGCCTGACAAAGCAATATGACCGAAACAGCGGCTCTTCTACCCACTTGTACCGGTCAGACCACTTCCGCTTCGTCATCCGCATCGGACAGTATACCTCAAGACCCTTTTGCCTCAAACCATCTGCTACTTTTTTTTCGCTGCGAGATTTGGTGTAGAGGACAAACCAGTTGAGAAGGGAGGATGTATCAGGATTTCTGGTTATCATGGCCGATATCTTTCACTTGTCTTTCTGCAGCTCCGCCCTTTCAGTCCCATTTCCGGACCTAGCGGGCAAAATACCCAGAGTTTATCTCCCACTCACCCTTCGACTACGCTCAGGGATCACCCTCTCTCAATAGAAAGCGTATTCCTTACAACAAAAACGAATAAAAAAACTCTCCGGACCTGGGAGTCATAGCGCTGTCCCTCTCAAATCTCTATCCGAGCCTACCCATGTAAGCCGAACCAGTGGGATATATACCCGAGGGATGCAGTGTTCTTTCGTAATTTTCACAATCGTTGAGATAGAATAGATTCTATTTTAATACTCCCTTCCTTTCCGATCGTAACACTCGCTACTCCTCTTTTTTTAATATTTTTCTTAATACTCTGATTCTCAACCGCTCCTTTCGACTACGCTCAGAGACCGCCCTAATCAACTCTCTTCTTCACCCTTGCCTGATTTTCGCAGAAAGCTCCTTTCCTTTCTTGGTCAGTTGATCAAGTATGGAACTGGGCTTAGATTCTTTGTCTTCGGAATAATAGCCGTAGCCATACCCACCGTAGCCGTAACCATAGCCATAGCCATACCCCACACCATAATTGACCGCATTAAATACTACTGACAAGTTCTTGAAGCGTTTCTGGCGGATAAGCGAACGTATATTTTTCATATGATCGCGTAGCGTGTAGTTATGGCGCACGAGATAAAGCGTGGCATCCACATACTCACCGATAAGCGAGGCATCGGTTACCAGCCCGTAAGGAGGAGAGTCGATCAATATATAGTCGTACTGATCGCGCAATTCCTTGATAAGAACCGGGAGGCGACCATTGTTCAATAGCTCCGACGGATTGGGTGGTATCGGGCCTGACAGCAGCACTTCAAACAACTCATGTACTCCAGAAGGCTTAATGAGATTGGATGCGTCGCCTTTTGTGATCAGGTAGTTGGTAAGCCCCCTGTCATTCTGCATCTTCAGGTTGGTATGCAGGGTGGGCTTGCGCAGATCCCCGCCGACCAGCAGCACCTTTTTATCGGAATAAGCCAGGCTGGCCGCCAGGTTGATGCTTACAAAGCTCTTTCCCTCTCCCCCGATAGAGCTGGTAAACATGAGCACCTTACCCGAGCCATCGCCCAGGTACTGCAGGTTGGTACGCAACGCCCGGAATTGTTCGGCCACTGCCGAGCGACTGGTCATTTTGATAACCACATCACCGTTTCCGGACTGGGTCGCCTGCTTCATCCTGCCTATCTCACCTATTACCGGCGCACCGCTCAAACGCTCTACCTCATCGCGGCTCTGGACAGTATTATTGAGCATCATAAGCAGATTGATGAGCAAAACCGGGATAGCCAACCCTGCCAGCAAAGTCCCAAGGGCTATGATCGCTTTCTTGGGCTTTACGGGGATATAACTTCCCCGAGGCGCATCCACGAGCCGGCTATCGGTTACCGTCGATGCGTAAGCGAGAGCCGTCTCCTCTCGTTTTTGGAGAAGATAGAGATAAAGATTCTCCTTAATGGTCTGCTGGCGCTTGATACCCACATATTCCCGCTCCTTCTGGGGGAGGCTGCGCAGGCCGGCCGAGAAACGGGCATTGATCCCTTCCAGGTTCTGGCGGGTAAGATCGAGGCCCCGGCGAAGGTTTTGAAGGTTTTCTCTGATAGACTGCCGGGTCTGGGCCATCTGGGTTGTGACCGTCTCCATAATGGGGTTATCAGGCTGCAGGGTGCGGGCGTATTTTTCTCTCTGCAGGTTAAGCTCCGTGTACTTGTTGAGCAACGAGACCAGGACTGGGTCGCTTATCATGTAGGTGGCAGGCGCTACGGCGCCATCGCCGCTGCGGTTGATGTAATTCTCTACTCCCTCCAGCACTCTGATCTGAGTGTTGACTTCATTGAGCTTCGAATCATTTTCCTTAATGTTTTCCAGGAAAAGCTGGGACTCGGCGCTGACATCGGTAAGCCCTTGCTGGCTTTTGTAGACTTCTACGTCCTTTTCTACGTCCCCCAACTCGTCGGTAATAAGCGCCAGCCGCTCCTCGATAAAGGCCAGGGTATTACTGGCTTCGGTATTCTTATCGGTAATGGATGAGCCGACATACACGTCGAGCAACTTGTTGAGTACATCGATACCACGCTGCACGGATGTATCCTCGAAATTGAGCTCCAGCACTGTGCTGCTTTTATTAGGCTGAGCCACGGATAGGTTTTTCACCATCCGTTCCACCAGGCTTGCGGGCTTATGAAAATGTACTTCTACCTCTGTAACAGCTGCGTCACCCGTACTATCGCGGAACACCCGGAGAGCACCCCAATCGGTATAATAAAGCTTACCATATTCCCGCAGCTCATCGTCCTGCGGGATCGTATACAAATCCCCATCTACCTGCTCGATTTCCATGGGGTTCTGATAGGCTTGCTCGTTGACTACCTCGGCCACCACCCGAACCGGGCTCTTTTTATAAAGATCTATCGTCTTCAGACCGCTGGACATGGTATAGCTTATTTCCAGCTTTAAGTCCCTGACCACCTGCTCCATCAGGTTGAGGGAGCGCAGGATCTCGATCTCATTCTCCACGAGCTTGTTGCCCGAGAAACTACCCATCTCGGCAAGTATATCATCCGCCCCGGCCCGTACTCCCTTTTTTTCATCCTTGATCAAAAGCGAAGTAGTACTTTTATAAACCGGCTGCGTGACCTGGAAGTAATACCAGGCAGCAATAGCAGTCAGCGCCAGGAAAAAAGGAAAAAGATACCAATAGCGCAGGTAACGCTGAAGGTATTCCCCCAGATTAAATTCTTCTTCAGTAGAATTACGCTCTTCCAAGCCATTTAATTCGTTGATGTTCATAACGGAGATGATATGGATGATGCTGCTTGCTAGAAAATGCGGGTCAGGACTACAGCTATAACTGAAATGCTGCTCAATACGAGCGGCAGAATCTGCAAAGTACGGTCGGAGCTAGTGACTTTAGCCTTGGTTGGCTCCACGTAGATCTGGTCGTTTTTGCGTAGGTAATAATAAGGAGAATCAAATACCTCGCGAGAGGTGAGATTGATTCTACCGTAGGTCCGCACCCCATTTTCTTCCCGGATCACCATCACATTGTCGCGACGGCCATAGATAGTCAGATCGCCCGCTAAGCTCAAAGCTTGAGGCAACGTAATTTTCTCTTCCGGTACTATAAAAATCGAAGGATTTTTTACTTCACCCAGCACAGAAATTTTAAAGCTCACCACCCGTACCGCTACCGATGGTTCTTTGAGATATTTATTTAACAATGTCCGTATATGCTGGGCCGCCAACTCGGTAGTCATACCGTCTATCTTCACCTTCCCAATGAGCGGTACCTCGATATTACCCTCCTCGTCTACCAGGTACCCTACGGGCTGAGCACGTCCTCCGCCAGTGCCAGTTTGGGCATAATTCAAATGTAAGGCCGTAGCCATATTCCTCACATTAAAAATCTCATTGGCTTCCGCGTTAAGACTCCCCACCACCACCGAAAGTATGTCACCAGATTCGATCAACGGCACATAAGCCTGCAGGCCGATACCCCGCTTCGGATTATCCTCCGATTCCTGGAAATAGGTGACCTCCTTCTGGGAAAGACATGAAGTAAATAGTACGGAATAAACCAGCAATGCCGGTAACGTGGTCAGGAAAACCCTGAAATGCCTCCAAAATCTGTTTTTCATGCGAGTAATTTAGTGGATGTAGTGACAAAGCTCCTGATCTTCCGGCGCGGGAAACCCGGGACCCGGCTTTGCAAAAAACAAGTAAAGTTATAAAAAAGTCGTAAATGGATGATACCTGACGATCGGACCTTGCCGTTCACACTTTAGTTTGTAGAAATTTTTCGAACACAAATGGTGACTATTAAAACCATCTAAAACATCCGCTACAAACAAAGTCGCCAATATTCGATCCAAAACAATGGCGCAAACATAATAGATTTAATGCGATTTTCCCTGTGGTCAGTCCGGACAAATTTCATTGTTTAAGAAAACATAATCCCGGACGGCCTGCAATTCCAGGGCTTTTGACAACGCTCTTACATGACGGAGATCGTGCGCATCGCTGCCGATGAAGGTAACCAATTGCTGCTTCAGCAGCCGGCGGGCGATTTTCTGTACCCCTGAGCCATACTGCCCCGTAAGAGACAGCGCGTTGAGCTGCAGCTCGCAACCCTGCTCTTTCAGCCTCTGGTAAACTTCCGGGGTGGCATGAAAATAGGAATACCGCTCAGGGTGGGCCAGTACCGGCCTGTAGCCGTAGCCGATGATAGAAAACAGCGTTTCGGTAGTATTCATCAACGGGGTGGTATAAGGCAGTTCTACCAGGAGCCGGTTGCCGGGTAAAGTCAGCAATTCACCGCGCCCGCGCAGCAGCTCCAGGAAATGTTCGTCGATAAAATACTCGGCAGCAGCATCAAGCCTGATGTCAATCCCGTTTTCGAGACAGGCTTCCCGCACCTCACTAAGACCCTTCCTGATACCTTCCGGCGTATTCTTGTAGCTGTCCCACATGATATGCGGCGTAGTAACCAGGTGGGTGAACCCCTGCGCCGCCATCTGACGGATCATCTCCACCGAATCGGCCATCGTCCGCGCTCCGTCATCAATCCCCGGGATCAGGTGTGAATGTAAGTCGAAAATTATCCTTTCGCTTCCGGCTTTTTTCCGCCCCCAGGAGAAAATTTTATTAAGCATTATTTAAAAACTAATCGCCTCATACTCCAGCCCCCATGCCTCCGAAACCTCTTTATAAACTACTTTCCCTTTCACTATATTCAGCCCTTTTGCAAGGGGGATGCTGCGGCGGCAGGCTTCTTCCCAGCCGAAATCGGCCAGCATCAGCACGTACGGCAGGGTGGCGTTGGTGAGCGCGAGGGTCGAAGTGAAAGGTACTGCCCCCGGCATGTTGGTAACACAATAATGCACGACGTCGTCGATCACAAACACCGGGTCTTCGTGAGTAGTGGGCCGCGAGGTTTCGAAGCAGCCGCCCTGGTCAATGGCCACGTCGACCATGACGGTACCGGGCTTCATCAGCTTCAGCATATCGCGGGTGATGAGGGCAGGAGCCTTCCCGCCCGGGATCAGCACCCCTCCTATGATGAGATCCGTATTCCCGATCAGTTGCCTGACATTGTATTCCGACGACATAACCGTATCTACGTTAGCCGGCATGATGTCTTCCAGGTAACGCAGACGGGGCAGGCTGATATCCATTATCGTTACATTGGCGCCCAGACCGGCGGCCATCCGGGCGGCCTGGGTGCCCACTACTCCTCCGCCCAGGATCAGCACATTGGCAGGCTTTACACCGGCAACACCACCGAGGAGGATGCCCTTCCCGCCGGAGGGACGTTCGAGATATTTGGCGCCCTCCTGTACGGACATCCGCCCTGCGACTTCGCTCATCGGGATAAGCAGGGGAAGCGAACGGTCGGGATTCTCCACCGTTTCGTAAGCCAGGCAGACGGCCCCGCTCCCGATCATGGCATGTGTAAGCGCTTCGGAGGATGCAAAATGAAAGTAGGTAAACAACAACTGGTCTTCCCTGATCAGGCCGTATTCCTCGGCTATAGGCTCCTTCACCTTTACGATCATATCGGCCGTCTCATAGACACTCCTCGTATCAGGCAGGATCCCTGCACCGGCCTGGCGGTATTCCTCATCAGTAAACCCGCTTCCGGTCCCGGCGCCCTGCTGAATATACACCCGGTGCCCGAGCCTGGTGAGTTCTATAACCCCGGAAGGAGTCATTGCTATGCGATTTTCGTTGTTTTTGAGCTCTTTAGGTATTCCTACTTTCATCGGTTATTGGTTATAAAATTGTAAAACCGCTCATCGCGTCCACCGCAACTTAATAAATATATTATTTCCCGGAAATACCAAGCTGCAGATTTTTCTACACCACCTTCACCGTCACATATAGCTGTCCGATATGCCGTTGGGTATGTTCAGCGGCATGAAATAATAAGCCCAGAACAGTAGAGGGTAGTGCCTTGCGTCCTACGCTCCTGGCCTCCGTCAGCACGGCAGGATCCGTATTTTTAAGGATTTCTACCGACCGGTCTATCTGTTCGACCACTGCCTGAACAAGACTGCCAACCCTGGTATCGTCAGCAGGAACACCTTCAGCCGCCAGGTAGCTTAGCTGATCCGGCGTCAGCGCATTTCCTTCGGCATAGGTAAACAGCCTGTCGAGAACTCCTTTGATATGCTGCAAATGAAATCCTGCAGACGCCGCCCCGCCGGGCTTTATCCATAAAAGGTGATCGGGAAAATCCGTAGTATACCGCACAACCTCCTCCTTCGATTGTAGCAGCGCATGCGCTACCGGCTGCAAAAGCGGATGAATACCGGGCAAAGCCCCCCTAAGCCAGACTTCAGGCATAAGTTAATTATGAATTAAGATAAAACTATGCTCCTCCCCCCTATAGTGATTGTAAATAAGCAGGTTACCGGGCTTCACAGGCATCTTTCCCGAATAAAGCAATCCTGTCGGAACAGGCCGGTTTGTCAGTACCTGGTGACCGAGCCATACCGCAAAAGAGCTGGCAGTGGGGTATTCACCGCAGGCGTTCTTAAAGGAAAAAACAGGAGTACCGGCCGCGAAACGGTTGCGGATGCGGTCGTACCAGTCCGTGCTGTGCACGTCTCCGTTATAACCCAGCATCAGGGCATCTACTGTTTCAGTATCCAGGCCGTGCCTGCCCAGCATCTCCGAAAGCCGTTCCCCTACCTGGTCCGGCGAGGCAAAAGACAGCGTCATTACTTCCCGGATGCATACCTGTCCGGGCTGAGAGGCTTTTCTTTCCAGCAAGAGCATGACAGCTCCTTCACCGTTGACCGTCCCCGCGGAAGTCGAGGCAAGAAGCGAACCTGAGCTGCCGGGTTCCTCCTTGAAAATACCGGAAATGCGGTCTATATTATGATTGTATTCCGAAATTTCTTCTATTCCCCCTACAAGAAGCGTCTCTGCCTGCTCCTGCTCAAACAGCAGCGAGGCATCGATAAGGGCGTTTTCGAAGGACAACCCTCCGTGCACATGTGTAATGTTATAGCCCGTATTCCGATGAATAAGCGCCAGCTGCCCGGCAATAGCATTGGGGGTGCTTTGCACAAAATTGGTCGGGGTGAGCGTCCCCTCGTTGTAATCGACGATCTGGTTGAGGAACTTGATGCAGTCTTCCAGTCCGCCATTGGCGGTACCTATGATGATCCCGTCTACGCCCGGCGCTTCCTTCAGTATCTGCACCCCGGCGCCCACTCCCATCCTGACCGCTTTTCCCATCCTCCTCAGCACACCGGCCTGTATGAGTCCGTCATAGGAAGGTTCGGCTGCGAAATACTTGTCGCCTGCAAGCTCCTTCAGTTCACTGCCGGAAAAATCCCCCTGGGGAGAAATGGATATAGAGGCTTTGATGAACATAACGGGTTGTTGAGTTAGTATCTACAAACCCGGTGACAGGGTGTCTGCAGGCTGTTCCACAGGTTTGGGTTTATTCCACGGAGCAGTTGTACGGCTCGCCATGTCGATCACCAGCAGGATGATCACCGACAGGAATATGATGAAGGCTATGATGAACAACCGTCTACCCCGGTTGGTATTTTGATTTGCCATTTTAATATCTTTTCCTCACTGGAATGACCCCCTCTCCTCCACTTCCCCTCTCCCTTACTCCGGGAGATTCCTGACCCGGAAGAAGCCCGCCAGAGTCCCGGTCCGGCCGGAAACCTCGGCCCACTCCAGGTCTTCAAACTCGATGATACACACACTGGCTTTCCCCATACTCTCGTAAAAATCCCTGGTCAGGTACTCGGCAAAATAAGAGATATCGGGATTATGCCCTACCATCATCAAACCGGTCGTTTCGGCAGGAGTGCTGTTTAATGCCGCGATATAAGCCCTTGCACCGCAATCGTACAGATCGTCGATCAGCTCTACCTGCTCCCAGTCAAACTCCATCTGCTCGGCAAATACCTGGGCGGTCTGCCTGGTCCGGAAAGCGCTGCTGGCAACGATGCGCTCCACTTTTTCTCCCCTGTTGTTTAGAAAAGCCGCCATTCGCGCAGCATCAATATATCCTTCGCCCGTAAGCTCGCGCTCGAAGTCCTTAAACATAGGAGCCCCGGATTCCGCTTTGGCATGCCTTACTAGATAGAGTCTCTTTTTCACTTCCTTATAATGGTGGGAGTAGTCATACGCAAATGTACGAACTCGGAACACAAAATTGCCATTGACAAAGACAAAAATACCTTTGAACACAATTTGGATCCGCTCAGTATTTTTTTTAGTAGTTTTGTTAGCTGTTAGCTGTCAGCAATCTGCAATCTGCTGGGGGCTAAAGGCTGATTGCTAATAGCTATATCATTTAGAACTGTCTCAAGAATGTTGAATTTCCTGAAATATGTACTGGCGACCATTGTAGGGTTGTTCCTGTTTATAATCCTGAGTTTTTTCCTGGCGGCCGGCATCGGGGCGCTGTTTGGCGACGGCGATAAGGTAGTGCTTAAAGAAAACTCGGTGCTGCGCCTCGACCTGGATAGACCTATCCGGGAAATTGTCGAAGAAAACCCTTTTTCTGAAGCCCTTTCACCTTTTACGGGTGAAGTTCAGCCGGTGAGCATCAAAGAAGTCAAAGATGCGCTTGCCGGCGCGGCTTCCGATGACAAAATCAAGGGAGTTTACCTGAAAGCAGGTACGCCGGCCTCCGGGTGGGCAACTCTCGAAGAGGTCAGGAGTGCTCTTGAGGCTTTCAAAAAGTCCGGAAAGTTTGTATATGCTTTCGCGGAAGGCTACAGTGAGAAGGGTTATTACCTGGCGTCGGTCTCCGACGTTATCTACCTCAGCGAATTCGGGGACTTCGAATGGAACGGCCTTTCGGCGGAATATGATTTCTATAAAGGAACCTTCGATAAACTGGAAATCAAACCGGAGGTGTTCAGGGTAGGTGAGTTTAAAAGCGCGGTGGAACCCTTCCTGAGGACCGATATGAGCGAAGCGAGCCGGATACAGGCCAGGGAGCTGCTTACGGGTATCAATGACCACTTCCTGGGTAAAATAGCGGAGTCCAGGTCGGTTGCGACCGGGCGACTCAAAGACTGGGCCGACTCCCTTTCTATAGAAAAGGCGAGCGATGCGTTGAGCCGGGGGCTCATCACCCATGTCGGGTATTACGACCAGTTTGAAAGCGAACTGAAAACAAAACTGGAAACAAAAGAATCAGACAAAATTAACTTCACCGGACTGAAAAAATACCTGAAATCGCGCACCGATAAAAAAGAGGAGGGTGATTTCAACAAGCGCGTAGCGGTAGTGATTGCCGAAGGCGACATTGTAAGCGGCGAGGGAGCAGAACAGGTGGTCTCATCGGGAAAGCTTATCAAAGAGCTCAAAAAGGTAAGGGAGAACGACAAGGTGAAGGCGGTGGTGCTGCGCATCAACTCTCCCGGCGGGAGCGCGCTTGCCTCAGACCTGATCTGGCGTGAAGTGAAGCTCACCGCTGAAAAAAAGCCTGTAATCGCCTCCATGGGGAACGTAGCGGCGTCAGGCGGCTATTACATCGCGATGGGCTGCGATACGATCGTGGCGCAGCCCAATACGATCACCGGCTCGATCGGCATCTTCGGACTGCTGCTCAACATAGAGCCTTTTATGAAAAACAAGCTGGGCATTACTTTCGACCGGGTCGGGACCAATCCTCATGCCGACTGGCCTACAGCGACGCGGAATATGACCGACTTCGAAAAACAGAAGATACAACGTGCGGTAGAAAACGGCTACGAGATCTTTACCTCGAAAGCTGCCGAGGGACGTAAAATGCCCCAAAGCGATCTGAAAAAGCTGGCTGAAGGACGTGTCTGGTCGGGTATCGCCGCCAAAAGCAACGGGCTGGTGGATGTGCTGGGCGGGGTAGATACGGCCATAGACATCGCCGCAACTGCCGCCGGCCTCAAGAAAGGAGAATACAGGGTGAGGTATTACCCCGAGAAAAAAGACTGGAGGCAGGAACTCATCAATAACCTGACCGGTTCCGACAACGAAGAAACGCTAAGCAAAATAGCCGGTCCGCTCGCCCCTTATGCCAAGGCCTACCGTAGCCTGGCCCGGATGGAGGGCATACAGGCCCGGATGCCGTTTGAGATCAGGATTGACTGAAGGGAACCTCTAAAAACCCCTGATGCTGCGTTATGTCTACAATATGTACTGGCTCAGGTCCCGGTTCTTAACCAGGCCGCTGAGCTTCTCATTTACCATTTCGCTGGTGATCACGATGTGTGCGTTGGGCCCGATTGAGTCGGGGACGTCGAACATCAGGTCATTGAGCAGGGTGCTCATCACGGTCTGCAGCCTCCTGGCGCCGATATTTTCTACTTCGGCATTTACTTCGAAAGCGATCCTGGCTATCTCGGACAAGGCATCGTCCTGGAATTGCAGATCTACACCCTCTGCCTGCAGCATGGCTTCATACTGCTTGGTAAGGGCATTTTTGGGGGTACGCAGGATATGGTAAAAGTCCTCCTGCGTAAGGCTCTGCAGCTCTACGCGGATAGGGAAACGGCCCTGCAGCTCGGGAATGAGGTCGGAAGGCTTGGCTACATGAAAAGCACCGGCGGCTATGAACAGGATATGATCGGTGCTGACGATACCATGTTTGGTATTGACGGTGCTGCCTTCAACTATAGGCAGGAGGTCGCGCTGAACTCCCTCCCGGCTGACGTCGGGGCCGCTTCCGCCGGAACGGCCTGACGCTACTTTATCGATCTCATCGATAAAAATAATCCCCAGGTCCTGGGCTTTCCGGATCGCCTCTTCCTTTACCTCCTCCATATCGATCAGCTTGTTGGCCTCTTCCTCCAGGAGGAGCTTTTTGGCTTCGCCGACAGAAATTCTTCTCTTCCTGGCCTTCCGGGGCATCATATTGCCGATCATTTCCTGGATATTCATCATCGAAACATCGTCGACGCCGCCCCCGATCATCCCGATATTGGGAAGCTGGTTCTGGTTGAGCTCGATCTCTATTTTTCGTTCATCAAGCTCGCCGTTCCTGATCTTGTCACGAAACCGCTCGCGGGTACGCTGGTTGAGCTCCTGGTCGCTGCTGGGCATGGCCTCGTTATCGGGCTGCTCCTGCTTCGGGAAAGACGGCGCGCCACTACGGTGATGCACCGGCGGTATCAGCGTATCGAGGATAATATCTTCTACTGCCTGTTCGGCCTGTGTCCTTACTTCTTCTTTTTTACGCGCCTTTACGAGCGCTACCGACTGGTCGACCAGGTCGCGCACCATACTTTCCACATCCCGCCCCACATAGCCTACTTCGGTAAATTTCGACGCCTCCACTTTTACGAAAGGGGCATCTGCTATTTTGGCAAGCCGCCTGGCGATCTCAGTCTTCCCCACACCGGTAGCGCCTATCATAAGGATGTTGTTGGGCACAATTTCCTTCCGCATTTCCGGGGGACTGCTCATTCTGCGCCAGCGGTTCCTCAGCGCAATGGCTACGTTTCGCTTCGCGTCTTTTTGTCCAATAATATAAAGGTCCAGTTGCGCGACTATCTGCTGGGGAGTAAGCTGCTCCAGGTCGGGTCTCGCCGGAAGGGATGGAATGTTTTCTGACATTGGAATATTGGGTATTAATTGGCTAACCGGTTTTTTTTACCGCAGAGGACGCAAAGAACGCAAAGGTAGCGCTGAGATAATATTAACTTTGTGTATCCTTTGCGCCCTTCGCGCACTTTGCGGTTAATTTTTTACCGCGAAGGACGCGGAGTACGCAAAGGTGGCGCAGAGGTAATACTTTGTGGTTATTTACTTTCAACTTCGGCTTCGAAAGTGATAACAGCCAGCGCTTCGAGCTGCGCGGTAGCGGAACAATATTTCTCCATGGAAAGGGCTATTGCCTTGTTTACCTTTTCTGCATCAAGGTCCCGGCCCGCCAGTTGAAAATGCAGATGGATTTTGCGAAACGGCTTTCGTTTGGTTCCTTCTTCTTCGATGCGCTCCCCCTCCATTGAAATGCGGAAGTCCTGCACGTCCTGCCGTTGCTTTTTCAGGATAAGCGCCACGTCTATTGCACTGCAGCTTGCCAGTCCCATCAGCAGGAGCTCCATCGGACGGACACCGGCATTGCTTCCGCCTATATCTTCAGCCGCATCGGTATGCACCGTAACTTTAGATGAAGACCCCGATGCTTCAAAATGGAAGGCATCATCAACTCTTACCAGTTCTACTCTCATAACATGTATTTTTTTATACCAAAATTACAACAATAAATCACCCCTCATAAAACTTCACTCCTTTCTCCCTCAAAAACTCCTTGATAATCCGGACATGGACACACCTGCCTACATCGAGAAAGGGATAGTTTGAAACACGTTTCCTGACCCCGTCTGAAATTACCTCCCGGTTTACCTGGTCAAAGCCCAGGTGCAGGTGCTGGGTAGCGCTCTGCATCCCGTAGACAATACCGTCTTTATCGAAAAGAGGTCCGCCGCTCTGGCCCCGCAGTCCGGGAGTACTCATCTCTATCCCGAAAATACCGTTCTGGTCGGCTATCTGGCGTGTAATGATCCCGTCAATAGGGAAACCGGGCGTGCCGACTTTCCCTTCCTGCGACCACTCGATGTCATCAATATCCGTATTAAGACGGTAGTTGGTAAATTCGGGGAAGGGATACCCAAGCCGGCAGAGACTTCTCCCGGGCCTCACCTTCTGCTCGTCTTTCAGGAACGTTGCAAAACCACGGTATCTGATCCCCGAGTAGCCTACAAAGCGTATAATAGCCAGGTCATATACCGGATGGCGATGTATGACGAGCTGGTAATCGCCGGTGACGCTTTCGGGGAAGCTGTTTTTAACCCGTATAAGTGTTTTCCCGTCAAGGTTATATTTCTCTTCCAGCCGGTGCTTCTGCACGGCAGCAGTAGGTTCTTTCTGAAAAAAGCGGAACTCTTTCTTAAATGCGAGGTACTTCGCATAGACGGTGTCGCCGTTGATCAGGTTGTCGGCAACGTGCCTGCAGGTAACGGCACAGCCGTTTTCATTTACAAAAAACATGGTAGCCGTCTGCGGAACAATCTCGGCACTACCGTAATAACGGGAAATAAAATGTATAGCACGGGTAAACTGGTCTACCCGGTCCAGAGCTTCTACAAACATATCATTCTTAGTGAGGTCAGGCTAACTGAGCCGCTAAGATAGCGGTAAAGGGGGAATCACGGGCAAACGATTTTATAGAACGTATAGCTAAGCTGCAGGCCCAGGTAGTAATACATATCCCTGAGCGCGGGATTACCGTTCCGGTATTTATCCGCGAGCACTTCCTCACCTCCGAAATTATCCAGGTAATCGCTAAATGTCTTCCGGGCGCCGAATTGTGCACCGATGCTCCACGGACGCCTGAACTCGTATTTGACGCCCAGTCCGAAGGGTATGACAAGCGTCGAGGCCTGGTAGCCGCCATCGTTGGGCTTAGGCCTGAAAAAGGTATACCCGAGGCCGCCATACACGTAGGGGGTCCAGTTAATCGCCTTTTTACTGTCGCGGTAATCCAGGAAATTATATTCGGTCTGCAGGTTGCCTTCCGCTAAAAGCGTACGGAAAGAAAGCTCGCGCAACCGCTGGAACTGGTTGTCGGCGTGCCTGTCGTCGGCGGCAATACCGCCCGCCAGGACCGACGCACGAAATGAAAAGCCGTTTTTTAGGTTGTAACGAAAGAAAAGGTCGCCGCCCGGGCGAAAATTTCTCAGCATCAGGTTCCTTGATATATCGCCGGTATAGTTGAGCGCCCCGAGGCCGCCGCCTGCTTCCAGTTTCTGAGCGGGAGCTCCGGCATGAAGGCCTAGCAGACCCCCGGCAGCCAGGAAAAGACGAAACAGGGTGATAGTCGGAGACATTGGATATTTTATTTCAGAGGAGGACACTTGACCGACGGCCCCAGCACGTAAACAAGCTTGATAGTACCGGTCATATAAGCATCCATTTGTTTGGCATTGTTGCCGCGCATCAGCAACTGCGGATTCCCGGCCAGGTAGCCGTATGGATCCTGGTCAGGCTCCAGCCGGAGGTATTGCCTGAGGGTCTCAGTCCTTTCTTTTTTGGGAAACCTGGCCGGCTGGGCCTCGAAACTTCTGAAAGACATCTGCTGGGCCTGGACGGGATCGGCGCCGGAAGCCCATACGGCAGGATCGGGGTATGCTTTGGATACGTCGTCGAGGTAATCGGTGGTAGTGAAGCGAAAGCCCAGCTCTGCGGCAATATCAAACTTGGGGTTGATCTTATAGCGCAGTCCCAGCCCCACGGGTATAGCGAAGCCTACCAGCGAGTAAAGCTTGTCCTGTCCATCGCGTCCCTGGCCTTCGGTACCGAGCGGCTGCAGCGCCACCCACCGCTGCTTTTCCTGGCTCCCTGCAGGTACCGGGAGCCGGGCTTTGGGGTTGTGAGCAAACAATGCCACACCGGCAAAGACGTAGGCGCCGAATTGTGGCCTGCGGTCGTAGCTCCTGCCGTCGGGTACCAATTTGAAGATCCCGACAGCCGACAGCTCCTTGATATCATTACGGAAATGAAGATTCCTGATAAAAAAGCCCTGGTGCACCTGTCTGCCCGATCTGTTCATCAGGTAATCGTCACCGGCGATCCGGGCCCAGGTAAGCGACGCTCTCGCTCCGAACCTGGGCGAAAAATGACGTGTATATTCTCCTGTCACACTCCAGCGCATCATTTTGAAGGTAGAAGGGAAAGGGCGCCTGTAAGAGGCCATATCGCCATAATAGTTGGATGTACCTATACCGAACCCTACTGTAGAATAAGGTACAAACTGGCTTCGGTATCCCTGCCCGTACATCTCATGAGTTATTGCCGTCATTAAAACCCCCGCCAGAAGAAGCTTCAGCTCCGCTACTCCGAATCCCCGGACAACCCTCCAAAAACCGATCTTCATAAATTGTTTATAATGTACATGTGAACGCAAAATCTGTGACTAGAACGAAGCAGTCCTAAGCTCTATTGTATCGCAAATATAAAGCACAAGCGCATTACACCCGCTATGAGTAAAGACTACCGGATTTACTCACATTTTTAGTTAAAAAGTCATGCCAACCGTCCCGCCTCTTACCTATTTTGACTATTTTTGAATCAATTAACTTCAATTCGTGATGCTTGAAACCCAAGGGCTGAAATACTCCTATCATACCGCAAAGAAATTTCATTTCCCCGACATTACCTGTCCGGACGGCCGGGCGCTGCTGATTCTCGGCCAATCCGGAAAAGGGAAAACAACCCTGCTTCATCTTCTGGCGCTGCTTCTGAAGCCGGATGAGGGAGTGGTCCGCATCGGCAACGAGGAGGCTACTTCTCTTTCCCCTTCCGGGCTGGCCCGTCTCCGCGCGGGACAGATCGGTATCGTTTACCAGCGGGCACACTTTGTAAACGCCCTGTCGGTCTCAGACAACCTGCTGATATCCAATTACCTGGCAGGAAAGAAACCGGACGGGCAAAAAGCCGTCTACCTGGCAGAACAGCTGGGCTTTGCCGATCACCTTCATAAGAAGACCTTCCAGCTCAGCCAGGGCGAGCAGCAACGCGTCAGCATTGCGCGTGCGCTGATGAATTCGCCGTCTGTCATCCTGGCCGACGAGCCGACTTCCAGCCTGGACGACATCAACTGCGACCGTGTGATACGCCTGCTGAAAGAACAGTCGGCCCAGATCAACGCCAGCCTGATCGTAGTGACGCACGACCAGCGGCTCAAGGATACATTCGAAGA
>CAZLGW010000025.1:0-43807 GCA_964559125.1 uncultured Cytophagales bacterium | reverse complement strand
ACGCCAGCCTGATCGTAGTGACGCACGACCAGCGGCTCAAGGATACATTCGAAGACCGTGTTTCGCTGTGACACCCGACAACGAACTATACACTTGATAATAAGTAACTTAACATTACAATGAATCTCTTACAATTAAGCTGGGCCAATCTCAAAGACAAAAAACTCAATAGTTTCCTGAGTACGCTGCTGCTTACACTGGGAATAGGTATCATATCGCTCCTGCTGTTACTGAATAAGCAGCTGGAGGACCAGTTCCGGAAAAACCTGAGGGGCATAGATATGGTAGTGGGGGCGAAAGGGAGCCCGCTACAGCTTATTTTATCTTCCGTTTACCAGATCGACGCGCCTACCGGCAATATTCCGCTCTCGGAAGTCGAGAAACTGGCCCGCAACCCGATGGTAAAGGCCGCCATCCCGCTCTCGATGGGCGATAACTATCATGGTTTCAGGATCGTGGGCACCACCGGGAAATACGCCGAGCACTTCGGCGGAGAGCTGGAAACCGGAAGCCTGTTCAGCAAATCCATGGAAGTGACGATCGGCTATAAGGTCGCTGAAGGAAGCGATCTGAAGCCCGGCGACACTTTCGCCGGCTCGCACGGATTTGATAAAGAGGGTGAGACCCACGGAAACCACCTTTATACGGTAAAAGGCATATTCAAACCTTCGGGATCGGTGCTTGACCAGCTTATTCTCACCGATATCAGCAGCGTGTGGGATATTCATGCCGACCATGAGCACGAGACGGAAGAGGGGGAGGAAGCGCATGAAAAAGAAGTAACGAGCGCCCTGGTCACCTTCAGGAATCCCATGGCGCTAATGACGCTGCCCCGTATGATCAATGAAAATACGAAATTGCAATCGGCGCTGCCCAGTATCGAGATCAACCGGCTGATCGAGTTATTGGGAGTGGGAATCGATACGCTCAGGGCGCTGGCTATCCTGATCATGCTGATTGCAGGGGTAAGCGTTTTTGTCTCCCTGTACAATTCTCTTAAGGAAAGAAAATACGAAATGGCCCTGCTGCTGTCTATGGGTGCAACCCGTACAAAGCTCTTCTTTCTGTTGCTTTTCGAAGGGCTGCTCCTGGCTGTAATGGGCTTTATCGCCGGTATTTCCCTGAGCCGGCTCGGGCTATGGCTTTTCAGCCAGACTGCCGAACGTGATTTCAACTATTCTTTCCGGAATTTTTCGATACTCCCGGAAGAGTTTTACCTGCTGGCAGCAGCGCTGGTTATCGGTGTACTGGCAGCTGCAATTCCATCGCTCGGCATCTACCGGATCAATATATCCAAAACACTGGCGGAAGACTGACCCTCGCGAATAATTTCCTGTCTGTTCCCGGGTAGCGTATATTACCTGCGGAAGCTCTGCTTTTCAGTTTTGCCGGGAACAGGCCGGCAGAACTGATATTTGTCATATCTGGATAAGTACTAACCATTTACGCTTTTTTTTATTATATTTATCCTAATATTGCAGGGAATTTCAAAAACACGTGCCCCAAGAAGAGTTTGCTCCTGAAAAGACTGTTATACACATTAGGTAACACATGAACAAAAACAAAAACGAAAATGCTATTCCCCCCATAGCATTAAAGATTGCCATTGTAGAGACCCGGCCCATATTCCGAAAGGGATTGGCAACGGTTTTTACAGAGAGCTGGGAAGGCTCCTCGCTCGTTGAAGCGGGCAGTATCGAAGAACTGACGTCGCTGACCGGAGGTCAGGATCCGGGTATTATTCTGATAGGCCTGGAAAGAGAGAGAGACAAAAGCAGGGTGCAGCAGATTGCGGAACTGAACATCGAATACCCGTCTGCGAGAATTATCATCTACGGCTACCGCGATGACCTCAAAATGATCCCCCGTCTTTTAAACCTGGGCGTTTTCGGGTACCTCGTGGCCGACTTCGACGTTTCCGAACTCCGGTTATGTCTTAATACCATCCTTTGCGGGAAAAAGTACATCAGTAACGAGATTGTCTGGGAATATCTCAATCATGAATCGGAAGTGATCAACCATGCGAAAAACAGGCTCTCGAAAAACGAAGAGATAGTGGCCGGTTACCTTACACAGGGAATGAGCGTCACCAGGATTGCAGAAACGATGAACCGCCGGATCTCTACGATCAGTACTATTAAGGCGAAAATATTCAAAAAACTGAAAGTCACCAACGTGCTGGAGCTGAAGGACAGGCTGCAGAGAGATTCCCTGCCTGTTTCTGCGAGCGCGTAACGACTTTCCGGCATATAAGGTTTAAAAGGGGGCAGCCCCGGCTCTTAACGGGGGTCGATACTGCGGTATGCTTCCAGCGTCAGAAGTTCGCCCTCTGCGCCCGGCTTGCTCGTGCCGTGCTCCATGCCGACAAACCCGCGGTAACCTTTATCGTACACATGCTGAAGTACGTTCTTAAAGTTTACCTCGCCGGAAGTGGGCTCATTCCGCCCGGGCGTATCCCCGATCTGGAAGTAGGCGATCTCGTCCCATGCATAATCCAGCGTGGGAATAATGTTGCCTTCCTGTATCTGCACGTGGTAAAAATCGAACAGTACCTTCACGCTGGGACTGCCGGCGCCCTTTGCCAGGGCATATGCCTGGGGAATGGTATGAAGGAACATGCCGGCATGGTTGATCTTATGGTTCATCGATTCCATGACCATCACGATCCCATGCGGCTCATAGATATCGGCAGCCCTCTTCAGAAGTTCTATTGCATTGGCCATCTGGAAATCCCAGGGAAGGTTGGGATCGGCCTTGCCCAGCACGTTATGGACTATTTTGGTATTCATGCGTTTGGCTACCTCTACTGAAGCCCGCATATCGGCCAGAACCTTCTCACGCGCGTCCTTGTCCCGGCCCGCGAAAGTTGCCTTATCAAAAGAAAACACCCCTACAAACTGCCCGAATTCCATGCCAAGCTTCTGAACCGCCTGGCTGATCCTCTCCTGCTCCTCTACCGGCCTCCTGATCAGGTAGGTATTCTCCCAGGCCCTGAAGCCGTTGTCATAGCCCCACTTGATCTGATCGACCACATCTTTCCCGGCCACATCCGCAAAAATCCCGAATTCGGGCGAAAATTTCATTTTAAACGGCGAAGCCTTTGCTACGGGTTCAGCTGAGAAGGCTTTTGAGCCGCCTGTGAGTAATGCCCCGCCGGCAAGCAACCCGGTCTTGAGAAATGTTTTTCTGTTCATATTAATGTCTTTTTTAGCTTTCAACTCTCATTCCATCCTGCTATTCCTCAGAAAGGCGATCAGGTCAGCCATTTCCTGGTGCTCTATCTGATCCGCAAAGCCGGGCATAGGCGACATCGGCAGCGTCTGGATGGATTTTATTTCCTGGCGATTGACGGTACGATCTACTCCAGGGGCCAGCCTGAACGTGATCGCCGAGGCTGTTTCGGTCGCGATCGTCCCCTGTAGGCTTTCACCGTCGTTGAGCTCTACCAGCCAGTAATCAAAGCCGGGGGCCATCGACAACGCCGGATCCAGGATGTTGGCCAGCAGATCTTTCGGCAGCCAGTTGTGCACCGTACCGAGGTCGGGGCCGAATACCACGCCCATTTCACCGCGTACCTGGTGACAAATGGAGCAATGCTGCACAAAAACGCCCCTGCCCTTTTCTACATCTCCCTTCAACTCCAGCGACTGCCTGTAAGCCGCTATCGCCTTTTCCTTGTTTTCTCCCCCGGCAAGCAGCTTCCGGGCCCGGTTTCTCAAAGCGTCGTCCGAATTGCTCATCAGGCGTACACCACGCAGATAGCCCAGTCCTGATGCCTGTACTTTTTCTTTTTCAATGGCATCAAGCAGCAAAGGCACTCTTTCTTTATCGGCTATAAACAAATCCAGCGCAGCATCCCTGACCGTTGGGGTAAGCGCCTCCCATTTTGACAGGATATAGGCCCCTGTCTCAGCGCCCGGAATTTTATCCAGGATGCGGATCGCTTCCACCTGTACCTCCGGCTCTTCCTTCGGCCCGAGCAGCTCTTTCAGAAAGCCGGACTGACCGGAGAGATCTTTATCCAGCCCGAGGATCCCCACCGCTATGCTCCGCTGCTCTACAGGCAGGCTGCCGTTGCGTATCATCTGCTTCGCATTCTCTATATTTCTGCCCAGCAGTTCAGGGCTAATCTGCCTTCCCGTTCTTAACAACCCCAATGCAGCCTTTCTCACGCTGTTGGACCGGTGAGTGGTCACTGCTTCGAGCAGCGCCGGCTGCTCCTTCACGAGAATATTCAGCGTATCTTTTCTTCTCCGGAAACCCTCTGACAAACCATTGAGCACTGAAGCTTCACGTTCTCCGCCCCCGGGCGCAACAGCCCTGGTCACAAGCTCATGCAGTTCGGGCGCATCTTTTCCCGCACCTACCATCGCTGCAAGCCGCCTTACCAGCGAGCCGTAGGCAGGCTTGCGCTCATCATATTTCGCCAGCACTTCCTTCAGCAGCGGTATTGTCTGGGAAGAATCTGCCGACAGGGCTGCGATTTGTACCCATTCGTCCTCAAGATCTCGGAAAAGAAGGTTACGTCTTACATTTGCTGCCTCGGGTGTCTTTACAAAGCCGAGTGTGCAGAGCAATTGGAAGCGGACCTTCGCATCCGGATCTTTTTCCAGCCGGACCAGTGCTGCTGACAAGCCAGGTTCCTGCTGCAGGTGGAGCTCGGCCAGCCGGATCGCATTTTCCCTGATGCCCGGCTCCGAAGCCGTCAGCGCATTTTCTATCAGCGATACCTCCAGTCCTCCCAGTCCCTGTAAAGTCCACAGGGCATGAAGCCTGCCCAGGCTCCGGGCCGGATCACTGTCGAGCGCCATTTCCTTCAGCGCCGGCAGTACGGAGCTGTCTTTCCTGTCGACCAGCAGCCGCTGCGCATTTTGCCTCCACCAGATATTTTTATCGCCCAGGAGCGCTACCAGCTCCTTTCCGCCGGCATCGCCAAGCGATAAGCCCTTGGTCCAGTCGGGCTTCCCTGTCCCGGTCGGGGTGATCCGGTAGATCCTCCCCATATCGTGCCCGTCGTACAGCCCGCCGGCTTCCACCGCCTCATCCGACATCCATTCCGGGTGCTCGATGATACGGCGGTAGTAATCCAGCACGTACAGGGCGCCGTCCGGCCCTATGTACATATTGACCGGTCTCGACCACGAATCTGTAGAGGCCAGGAACTCCCGGTCGGGATGCTGCCTGCCTGCTGTAAAAGTGGCTCCCTTCGGCTTGAGTATGTCGACATGGACCAGGTTGCTGACAGACTCGGCCACAAAAGTCACGTTGCCGTCATAAGGCGGCGGGAACAAGCCCCCGAGGTAGGCTGTAATACCGCTTGATGCCGTGGTGACACCCACAGGCGTAAACAACTGCCTGTCGGGATTGGTCGTGATCTGGAAAACTTCGGTGGCATTCCCGTGGTCGGATATGGATTCGGTGGCGCCCGGCACCTGCAAGGTAGGGTTTCGCGCCAGGTAACGGGCCGCGATCACCTCGTGATAGATATGATTCTGGTTATGGGTGAGCAGGTGATTTCCCCACCTGTCGAAAGTATGCCCAAACTGGCTCCTGGAAGAAGCCAGTTCCAGCTCATAGGAATCGGGCCTGAACCGAACGTTGTTACTGTTCGCATTTTTGGCCAGTTGCGGCAGGTCGGGCCTATCCACAAAATGCACTTCACTGCCGGTATCTCCGAATTCTTTACCGTATTTGCGCGTACCAATCGCACCCAGGTGAGACAGGTAGATCCAGTTGTCGAGCCCGTATATGGGATTGTTCACATTGACATGCGGGTTAGACAACGAGAAGCCGGTAAGCAACCGCTCGCGGATATCGGCCTTCCCGTCGCCGTCGGTATCTTCGAGGTAGATCACATCCGGGGCATCGGTTACGATCACGCCTTTTTTCCACCTCAGAATACCATTGGGCAAAGTGAGCTTATCGGCGAAAACAACGCTTTTGTCCATTACGCCGTCACCGTCCGTATCGCTTAAAAGCCTGATCCTGCCCGTACCGCTTTTATCGAGCGGATAACCCGGCATTTCCACCACATATAACCGTCCGTATTCATCGATCTCCATATCTACCGGGCTTGCCACCAGGGGCTCGCTGGCTAACAGTTCGATCTGGAAACCGGGCTCAAGCTCGAAAGTAGACAAGGCTTCGGAAGGCGGTACAGATCCTTCCTTCGAGGTTTGCGTTCCCGCATCACGGCAGGCATGAAGGGGCAATAAAAAAGACAATACGATTACTGCGCAGGATTTACCTACAGGCATTTTAACACGCACAATGATATTAATTTATTGACAATGAGATTATTAATTATTCACCAGGTCGCTAACAGCTATTTCACCTTCTCAAACAGCTTCATGATCTCCTGCGTTATCTTTTCCGAGGCCTTCTCTTCCACTTTGGTTACGGTAAGCCATGTTTCGTAGCCGCCCAGCCCATGCTGTGCCGGCGTCGGCAAGTAGCCGAAAGCCCCATTGGCTAACGAAATGGTAAAAGCTTTCGAAAAAGGCGCCCTTTTTTTGAGATCAAGCCCCGTTTCGGTAAAAACTTCAAACGGGATCGCAGTTACGCCGAGATCTCCGATGCGAAAAACCTGCAGCGGGACTTCTAATTGCGCAGGCCAGTTTTCGTAAATATGGATGGCGCGGTCGGCGAAGACCCTTTCCAGCGAATGACCGAACTTCGTCCCTTCCGGGCTGTTTTTCACCCCGATCGACCGCTCATAGATCTTCTGAGAAGGCTTCCTGACCGCCACCGGCAGGTAAGTATGGGCGGCTTTAAGTGAAATATCGCTTTTGTAGGTGACTTCACGGTAAGCCCGAAGCACCTCCCTGGCTACATCGTCCGCCACTATGTTCATCTTTTCATACGGTGGATGACTTGTGAGCGGGCCGCGAAAATTAACATTGTTGACATCGCCGGAAGTCCCGTTGGTCATAAAGCCTACAAAAGCAGGTGCGTCGCCGGTCTGCTGTTCTAATTTCTCTTTGATCTTTTCGGCGAAAATAGCAAAGTAATCTGCCGATATATGCCCGGTCGGAACCCCGCCTACATAGTGCAGGGAGTAATTGGCCAACAGGGCAATGGGACGTCCACCCGCCGATTGGACCGATAAAAAAACAACCTCCGGGTCGGTGCCGCCGGCTGGTTCTATCTTGTTGGGATTATTGAGGCCGGGATTGAACTGTACCTGGTCCATTTCTCCAAACGGGCTGGCTATCTTTTCCTTCAGCTTCCACCGCCTGTTAAAAACATGCTGCGGTACGCTGCCGCTTCCCCAGCCCAGACGCGCCGGTTCCAGGTTATTGATTGCTATCCGGACGGCATCTGCCATGCGCCGCGCCAGGAAAAGATGATAGTCCTCGAATTTCAACTCTTTGCTGCCCATCTTCCTCAACCCTAAGTCAACGCCCGCATCGACAGCAGAGTGGGTATGCGTGCCTGACATCAGCACATTCTCGGCGGGGATACCTGTTTCGGCGGTGATCAGCTTCTTAGCGTGGTCAAGCAATTCCTGGACGATGCCGCAATTATCGGCAATTACGAAAACGAGCCTGTTTGTTCCATCGTCGAGCACCAGGCAGCGGGCATGCAGCGGATCATGAATATGAGTGGCGGGAGGAATAGTAAAATTACCGACAATGCCCAATCCCAAAGGCGGGGTAATGTCGACTATAGCAGCGCCTGCCTTCAATTGCCTCTGCTGTGCGTTTGCAAACGATCCGGGCAAGCACATCGTGCCTGCCATTACCAGGCACAGGAAGAACCTGACGGCCTGTCTTAGAGTTAATACCGGCATTGTAAAAAAGCTTTGGGTTTAAGAATAACCGGGTTATACCCCGGTATTATTTCCAAAGGTCGTCAATAATATCCAATGTCCTCTCTACCAATACCTGACCACCTTCCGGGCTCACCACATTACTCTGGCAAACCGCGCTGTAACCACCGCCCGCCACGGCTTTGTCAGTGGCCAGGTAGGTACCCGGACCGGCAAGCTGTACCACAAAAGTCTGCAGGGCTTTGCTCCTTGCCTGCATACGGATACCAAAGTCGGTAAACAATTCAAACTGGTTGGTACAGATTACTATATCGCCTATGCGGATCACGTGTACTTCTGTTTCATAGGTCGGTGCGGGGTTGGTTTTCTGGTATTCGAAACGTTTTATCACATCCCCGAACCAGGTCATTTTCGCGTAAAGCTGATCTTTCTTCCTTGCGTCGGCTTTTATTTCGGCGTCTGTTTCCGCCACAACTTTCTTCGAGTCTTCATACTCCGCGGGTGTAATGATCCGCTGGGGCAGATTGAGCTTTACCGGCTTGTGAACCAGCTGAACTTCCGAAACGCCTTCATTTTTAACTACTTCATAAGCCCGGTCTACCGCCCGGTTGATCCGTCCGGCGATGTCATCCATCCGGTCGAATTTACCCAGCGTACGCATGCGCTCCTCCGCTTTCTTGCGGTACATCGGGTGCGGTGACTGATCGCCTGCGGCGCCTATCCAGCCCAGGATACAGAGATCTGCCCCGTATTTTTTCCTGAGCGCTTCCCGTGTCGGATGCCAGTAGTCGGCATTGAGGAAAGAGCGGCCCTCGACTTCCTGGGCAGGGCAGGCTACGCTGATAGCAAGCGCGATCAGCTTCTTTTGCCTGTCCCAGAAAAACAGCGTGTTGATATCCTGGTCTTCATATCCTTCAAGGTTCCTGAACTCGGGCTTGTTGGTATTGCCATACATCGCGGTGGTACCGTCGGCATAGGTTGCCCGCCGGTTATAGGCAATTGCAGCTCTCTCCAGACCCCAGGTAACTGACCCGGGCTTACGGCTGTTCCATGCCTTTACTATCGCATCGCTTACCCTATCGGTAAACATTTGCTTGTAGGCGCTTACCGAGGTAACCCCTTCTTCCGGGATGTTATAGAGAAACGATACATTGTCGCTCTCGTCTTCCAGCACCGGCGCCGTATGGGTATGGGTGGCGCTCAGCACGATCTTGGAAACATCCAGCCCGGGCAGGCGTTTTTTCACCTTCTCCCTGACGCCGTCCCTTACTCCGGCAGAGATATATACCAGGTCGCACGAAACCATGACGGAAGTCTCCATCGCCCGGTTCCCGTCCCTGTTTTCCAGTACCAGCACACTGGCAGAAATAGGGGTTTCGGCCTGCCTGGCGATCCTGAGGTGGAACTGCCCCATTAATGCTACCGGGAGCGGAGGTGTGATATCTGTCGTTGCAGTACCGATATATAATTCCGTCGCCCGGGCTTCGGCCAGGAGCAATACCGATAATAGAATAGTAGCAAAGTGTTTTAACATCGTATTCAATTCTGAAAGGTTAAAAAATTATTTTTTCCAGAGGTCATCCAGTATCTCAACAGTCCTGTCGACAAGCACCTGGCCGCCTTCGGGTCCTATCCTCGAGCTATGGATAACAGCGCTGTAGGCGCCGCCCCTGACGGCCTTTTCGGTAGGCAGGTAGGCGCCCCACTCAGGACTCCCCGCCAGCTGCACGACGAACGTCTGAAGGGCCTTGCTCCTGGCCTGTATCCTGATGCCGAAATCCGAGAACAGCTCAAATTCATTGGTGCAGATCGCTACGTCGCCCAACCTGATCACATGCAGCTCCATGTCGTAAAGAGGGGCCCGTTCCCGCTGCTGCCGCTCATAGCGCTTCAGGGTTTCCTGCTCCCAGGTCATCCGCCGGTAAAGACGGTCGGCGGCAGCGGGATCAGCCTCGATCTGCTTCTGCGCATTGGCTACCGAAGCCCTCGCTTCATTATAGTCCCGCTCGGTAACAAGCCGCTCGGGCAGCGGAAGGCGCTCTACCCTGTGGACGAGGGGCAGCTCAGTGTATCTTTCTGTCTTGACGGTTTCATAGGCCTCGTCGACTGCAATGATTATCCTCCTGGCCAGTTCGTCGAGACGATCGAGCTTGCGCAGCTCACGCATCCGGTCGTCGGCGGCCTTGCGGTACCTGATATGAGGGGTAAGATCGCCGGCAGCGCTCAGCCAGGCCACCACAGATACCTGGCTGCCGTATTTCTGGTGAATCCCTTTCCGCACCGCATCCCAATAATCGGCATGGACCGCCGCGCGGCCTTCTACTTCCTGGGAAGGACTGGCTACCCCGATCACCATAGCGATCAGTTGCTGCTGCTTGTTCCAGAAGAATAAGGTATTGATGTCGTGATCCTCGGGGCCTTCGAGGTTTCTGAATTCCGGAAGATTGGTCTTGCTGCTCATCCCGGCGGTTCCGTCGGAATAGGAAACCCGGCGGTTATACCCCACTACAGCATAGCTGAGCCCCCAGGCCACGCTGGCTTCCTCCCTTTCGTTCCAGGCCTTTTCAATACCCGCGGCAATACGGTCTACAAAAAATTTCCTGTATTCCTGCACCTGCGTAACACCGCTGGCAGGAACCGCATATTCGCCTTCCCGCAGTACAGGCGCTGTATGGGTATGCGTGGCATTTAATACGATCTTCCGGGTATCGAGCCCTTTTACACGCCTGCCTACTTCGTCGCGTAGCTGCGGCATCAGGTCGGTCGGTATATAAAGCACGTCGCACGACACCATCACCGCGAAATCGGTCTGCCGGCTTCCTTCCCTGGTTTCCATTAAAAGGATATTGGCGGTAAGGGGTGTCTGCACCTCTTTGGCTACCCTGAGGTGAAACTGTCCTGTAACCGCCACGGGCAGTTTGGGCGTAATATCTACAGTGGCCCGCCCGGCATAAAGCCTGGAGGCATTAGCCTGACCAAGTATTGTAAAAAGAAAAACCAGTAGGAGCGAAGCTGTTTTACCGCAGGATGTACACATATTCAAATAGAGATTTAAAGAAAAAGACTACACTAAGGCCAGAGCTGATTAACAGCCTTTACCGTCTTATCTACTAAAATCTGTCCGCCCTCCGGTCCTACTCTTACGCTTTGTACAATCGCAGAATAATGTCCTCCCGCTTCCGCTTCCTTCGTCGGCAGGTAAGTCCCGGGCCCTACCAACTGGATAACAAAAGTCTGAAGCGCTTTGCTGCGGGCTTTCATCTGGACGCCATAGTCGGTGAAAAGCTCAAAAGGATTGCTGGCAATAGCGATATCGCCCAGGCGCACTATGTGGATCTCCACCGGGTACACAGGCCGGCCGGTCTTCTTCTGGTTTTCGTAACGGTCGATCACTTCCTGCTGCCAGGCGATCCTGCGCTTCATTTCCAGGGCTCTCCGGGGCTCCGCCGCATCCTCGTCCCTTGCTTTCTGTGATTCGGCATATTCATCGTCGGTCACCAGTCGCATAGGCAGCTCCCAATCCTCCACCTGGTGTACAAGCGGAACGTCGGAATGACGGTCTTCCTTCACTACCTGGTAAATGTCGTTCACACATCCGGCTATCCGCCTGGCCATTTCTTTCAGGTAGATGTCTGTTCTGAAGTCCTTTCCTAAATTACTGAGATCTTTTTGTCCGTTACGGAGGGCCATCATCCTGGCTTCTGCCAGGTGCTCGTACATTGGGCGCGGAGTCTGGTCACCGGCTGCCCCGATCCAGCCCAGAATAGCCAGGCTTTCGCCGTTTTGTTTCCGGAGCATCTGCCGCAGCGGATGCCAGTAATCGGCATTAATCGTCGAGCGGGATTCTACGATCTGCGCCGGGCTGGCCACGTTGATACAAGTGGCAATAAGCCTGCCTTTGTTGTTCCAGAAGAACAGGGCGTTGATGCTCTGATCCTCATAACTCTCTATTTTCCGGAATTCGTCCACGTCGGTCTTCCCGTACATCCTGGCCGACCCGTCGGCATACCTTGCCCTCCGGTTGTAGGCTACTTTCGTGTAGCCCAATCCCCAGGAAACCGATCCGGCCTGTCTTTTCTTCCAGGCATCGGCCACGCCGCCGGCTACCCGGCCTGCTATGAATTTCTGGTAATCAACCACCTTCAGGATTGAATCGGGCTCATGGTACCAGTTGGCCCTGACAACGCCTCCCGTGTGAGTATGGGTGGGGTTGATGATCATGTTCCGGGTGTTGAAACCCGGCAGTCTTTCTGCCACGGTTGCCCGGATCATATCTCTCAACTCGGTAGGGATGGTTACCACATCGCAGGTGATCCAGACGCTTGTGGTCTTTTTCCCTCCGGCCCCGTCCGACTCCAATACGATAATGTTGGCTTCTACGGGCGTTTCTATTTTCGAAGCTACCCTCAGCGCCATCTGGCCGTCGACCGATACAGGCAGGGATGGGGTAATGTCTACAGTCGCGATACCGATCTTCAGCTCTCCTGCTGCAGCTACGGCGCTGCACGCAACAAGGAGGACTAAAGAGAAGAACCGGCGGTTTCCTCTAAAGAATCTTTCTGATTTCATTTCCGGTATGTAAGGGTTTAGGAATGTCAGCTACCAGAGCGACTTTAGCATTTCCACGGTTTTCTCGACCAGCTCCTTCCCCCCTTCCGGGCCGAACAGGGTACTGGCAGGCACTGCACCGTAGGCACCTCCGTTTATCGACCGCTGCGTGGGAAGATAGGTCCCGGCGCCGCTCAGTTGTACGACAAAGGTCTGGATAGCAGGACTTTTTACCTTCATCTGGATCCCGTAGTCGAGGTAGAGCTCGAAAGGGTTCTGCGCTATCGCCATATCCCCGATCCGGATCACTTTTACCTCGATCGGCAGTTTAGGGTTCGTCTTCTCAAGCTCGTAGCGCTCATGAACGGATCGCCCTCTCTTAAACCGCGTATGTGCTATCGTAATATCCCTGTACCAGCGGTTTTCCTTTGTCTTTTCAGGGTTTGCCTCAATATCAGCCAGCATCTTTGCGTACTTAGGCTGCCATTCGGCGGTTTCCTTATCGGCAGCATCCAGGTCACTCTGGCCCAGCAGCCTTCTCGACAAAGGAACATTCTCCGTCCTCTGAGCCACTATAGGATCCCACTCGATGTTTTTCTTCATATAGGGCAATATAGCCTTCACTCCGTCGGTGATATTGCGCGCGATCTGCCTGCGCCGCGCCATGCTGTTTCTTCCCGACCCGTCCTGGTCTATCCCCATCAGCTTCTGCATCCGCTCCTCTGCCTTGTCACCCCACATGATATGAGGCGACTGATCGCCCGCCGCGCTTACCTGCGGCAGCACAAACAGGTCTTTTCCCAGCTCCTGGCGAAGCAATGCTCTTGTATCCGTCCAGAAATCGGCTGAAATCTCGAAGAGATGCTCGCTCACCTGCGAGGGCACCGCTACGTTGATCACAACGCCCGTCAGCTTGCCTGACTTATCCCACGTGTAAAGCAGGTTGAGGTTATGATCTTCGTAGCCCTCGATATGGCTGAACTCCGGCCGGCTGGTATTGCCGTACATGAGCGATTTCCCTAACTGGTCTACCTGAAGGCGGTTGTGCCCCACCACTGCCTTGCTCAGGCCGTAGCTGATGCCGCCGGCTTTCCTGTTTTTCCAGGCATTGACGGCAGCTGCCGATATCTGGCGGGCGGCCAGCTCAAAGTATTCCGCCGGGGTCATTACTGCTTTCCCACCGCTTATCTGTTCGAGAGTAACACCGTAGATATCTTTCACATCAGCCAGCGACACGACCGGGGCCGCATGCGTATGGGTACCGTTCAGGGAGATATCTGTAGGCTCCAGCTCCGGCACAGCCGCAGTTACCCGCTTCCTGATCTCCTTCCTCAGATCGGCATCGCCCCTCATCCCGTCGGCGATACTGATCAGGTCGGCGGAGATAAGGATAACCCGGGTTGTGCGGCCGTCCTTTGCCGATTCAATCGCCAGAGCGGTGGCCGTAATTGGATCCTTAACCCTTTCCGAAAGCCTTGCATGAAACTGCCCCTGGAGCAGTACCGGCTGCGAAGGTGTAATATCGGTAGAAGCCCATCCGATGCGGAGGGTGTTTTCTGCCGGTAAAATAATAGAAAAGGCACCGGGATGGACAGCTATAGATAAGTACAACAGTACAAGCGAAATCCGTATCAGTTTCGTTTTCATCATTATTAATAAAGTTGTGCGGTTTTTAATGTTCTTCCAGAACCACCAAAAGCCCCAGATTAAGGATTATGCAAATAAAAAAAGAAAACCGGCTATTCCCTCTACATAGTATCTTTAATTCCGAACGGATATTATTTCCAGCCGGGATTCTGAGTAAGATTTGGATTCAGAGTCAGTTCGTCGAGGGGAATGGGGTCGAGGTAATCCTGGTTTTCCCGAAAGCCATAGCCATTAGGTAGACGCCCCTTGAAATAATCTATCAAACCGTCTTCATCTAGCGGGGGATTATAAGAAGGGAATTCTTCCTTTTTAAAGGGATATCCTTTAGGACGCTGCCCTTTCACCAGCCGGTGAGCCGCCCACCGTCTTATATCATCGAAACGGTATCCCTCAAGAGCCAGTTCAACCCTTCGCTCCCTCCTTATTTCATATAGCACATCCGAAACTGCATAGCCGTAATCTACGCGGCTTTCATCCTCCTGCTGGCTGATAGCTTTGAAATCAGGCATTCCCACCCGGTTTCGTAATAAATTCAGAGCATCAAGGGCTATTGTCCCATTTAGTTCGTAGAGCGCTTCCGCGTAGTTTAACAGAACTTCCGCATACCTGAAAAGAATATACCCGGTTTCACTGCTACCACCGCCGAGGTTTCCGGCTGCGTAGGGATTGGAAGCTTTTTTTAACTGGAACCCGGTGGGGTTAAGGCTCAGATCGAGTTGATCAATATTGGGTTTTATAAACCTAACCTCAGGATTTCCCCAGCGCAGATCACCTGGTACCCATACTGAAGCATGTAAACGCGGATCAGTTTCCTCAGCAATTTTAGTAAGAAAAGCATTCCCTTTCGTCGAGCCCGAAAGCGTCTTATAAGGATAAGGCAAACCATTTTTTCCCAGATACGAACTGACAAGTTCCCAGGTAACACCCATTTGGTTGGTGGCAGAAGTTGTAGTATACTGAACGTCGTTCCTTACACCGTCTGAAATATTATAAGCCCGGTAGAACAACACTTCGTTGATATCCGACATATCGTCCATCCCAAACAAAGTGTAGTAGTCCTTCCCCGCATCGCCTGTCGAATATATCCCCTTTGAATAACTACCGTTTATCAGGCGTTCAGATGCATCAACACACGCCCTGAAATAAACCATGGGATCGGCCCCAGCGGTTCCGAAGGGTGTTCCTGAGTGGTATTTCTGCCAACTCCCTTCATATAATGCTACTCTCGATTTGAATGCAAGCGCAGTTTCGATGTTCAGACGGTTATTACCAACCTCATCCCGCCCTTTCAGATATTCGATAGCTTTGTCCAGATCAGTTAGAATCGCATCTATCACAGCCGTTCGGGAATCTTTGGGCTTCATAAGCTCGTCGGAACCCATCTCCAGTTCAGTCTGGTAAAGCGGGACATCGCCATATTTCTTCACCAGCGAAAAGTAGAACCAGGCCCGGAAAAAATGTGCTTCGCCCAGCGTATGCTTATATAGCTCAAAGTCATCCCTGCATCGCTGATAATTATCGAAGAATATATTCACACTTCTTATATTGGCCCAATCTGTAACCCATCGTCCTGTAGTGGTCCCACGCTCGCCGATCAACACGGTATTGGGCGTACCTACGATCATATTATCTGCATTAATAGCAGGATAACCGAACCCTGCACTCCAGGTTCCGTGACTTGGAAAGCTTGCATAATATTTTACCACATAGTTTTCCAGGTCTTGTGTTGTAAGCCAGTAGTTGTCCGAACTGATCTGGTTCAGCGGCGGGCGGTCAATAAAACGCTCGCACGAAATAAAGGCGAAGGAAATCAAAAAAATATATATTGGATTCTTCATCTCTGCAAATGGTTAAATGTCTGAATACGTTCTGCCGGTTATGAATATTCTCCACATAGGATTATAGCGAAGCATTCAGACCGAACGAGAAAATCCGGTCCGCTCCGTATGTCATCCCCACCCGATTCCGGCTTCCCAGTGCCATCGGATCGATACCTTTTATAAGGTCCGTCACAGTCAACAGGTTTTCGCCTGACAGGAAGAGGCGGAGGCTCTGCAATCCGGCTCTTTTAAGGATCGTACCCGGAATATTATAGCCTATCTGCATATTCTGGATGCGCATATAGGACGCATTCAGGAGATACCTTGTCGACGGCTCCCGGTTCTTGCGGTTTTGATTGGCATCCAGATAGGTTTTGGGCCAGTAGGCATTTAGGTTGATATTGGCGTCTCCTTCATGCAACCCCGAATATTTATCGCCTGGCCTATCCCGGAAATAATCAAGGTGAACCGGTTGAAGAGAAGTAAAAAGCCAGTTCTGAACACCCCAGAAAACATATTGCTCGCCTGCTACCGGAACAGCATAATCCCGTTTTGCCGTCCCTTTGATCAGGAGGGTAAAATCAAACCCTTTAAACGCAGCTCCCAGGCTGATACCGTATTGATAGCGGGGGGTGCTGTTACCGATGATCCGCTGGTCTCCCGGGTTAGCAACAGTGTTGGCGCCCCTGTCTACCCTCCCGTCGCCGTTGATATCCTCGTATTTTACGTCTCCAGGATTCCAGGAATTAAAAATATTGGACAAATCCACTGAAGACCGGTAAGCATCAAGCTCTTCCTGCGATTGAAAAAGTTTATTGACCGTGAAGCCCCATATCTCTCCTACCTCTTTACCGGGATACCAATCGCTGATCAACCCGGTTGTATTGTTGTATTTCGTAACGTGAGAACGGGCATCGTACAGGTTGGCTCCGACAAAATAAGAAAATTCGCTGTCGGGTATTTTATGATCCCACCGGAGTGACGTCTCCCAGCCTCTCGTACGCAGAGTCGAATTATTGCTCCTCGGCACAGAAACTCCCAATACTCCCGGAACCGGTTCCGACGGACCGATCATATCGTTCGTAATCCTTTCAAAAAAATCCAGATCGAGTTTCAGTCGGTTGTTCAGAAACGAACTGTTCAGCCCTATGTTTTTGGTAGTAGCTGTTTCCCAGGTTAAATTAGGGCTGACCAGCCCGGGCGTATTCGTGTAACCGATCGGACGGGTCTGGCCATACTTGAACAGCCAGTTCAGCTGAGTGTTTACTAAAGGGATAAGTGCGAGATCTGAATAGGGGCTTACCTGCTGATTACCCAACTGTCCCCATGAAGCCCGAAGCTTAAAGGTATTGACGACCTTACTGATTCCCTGCCAGAAACGTTCTTTGTCTACGTTCCAACCCGCTGAAAAAGAAGGGAAGAACCCCCATCTCCTTCCTTCCCGGAAACGCGAGGTTCCGTCATACCGCCCATTGACTTCGAACAAATACTTTTCGTCGAAATTATAATTCAAACGTCCGAAATACCCCTGTGTAGCCCAATGGCTCATTGTTTCTCCCACAGTAAAGTTACCGTTCGCCGTGCTCAGAGACGGGACATCCGGTACGATGAGATTGATCCGGGTGGCCGACAACGAGTTAGTATTGTCGTACTCCAGCTGCATTCCCAATAAGGTGGTAAAATAATGCTTCTGTCCGATAGACAGATCATAAGTCGAATAAATATTCGTCGACCAGTAATAATTATTTTGGGAAACCTGCTGGGCCTGGCTGGGTAGCGTTTCTCCGTGCGGTACCAGGCTACCGTCCATATAGGTCTCAATCACTGCCTTTTTAACATTCAGCTCCTTTACCCCAATCGACCGGTAGGCGAAATCGCCATTGATGCGCCAGCCTTTCAGCGGGCGTAGCTCAGTGCTGATCAACTGCCAGTTCTCAGTCGTTTCCGACAGGTCTGTCCCGGCATCCTCAGCCCACCTGATTTTTGACTCCATTGAAATATTCCCAAACCCGTCATATTTGGCCTGGGTGGGGACTGTCCTTGGAATCTCCCGGAATACCCCCTCGTAGCCTCCTCCCGTCTTGCCGTTGAAGTGTTCGCGAGGACTCTTCATAAACCGGGTTTCATAACCAATGTCCCACCAGTTGGTAACTGTAGTCTTTATCTTACCTGTCAAGTTAAACCGTCCGTAGGTATCTTTGCCATAGTTGAGTATCCCGTTCTGGCCTGTATAACCGGCTGACAGGTAATACGTGGTATTAGCCGAGCCACCACTTACAGACAGGTTGTGAATTTGGTTCACGCTGGATCCAAACCACTCTTTATACCAGTCATAGTTGGCATAGCTTCTGTTATTATTCCCCCACCTTGTAGGATTTGCAGCAGGTAATGTCTCAAAATGGGTCGATCCCGGCGGCATAGCGTTTCTTAGTGTTTCTATATCGCCCTGCTGGTAAGCCAATATGAGGTCTATCACTTCGTTTGTATATGGCCGCCCGCCTGCATTGTCTCCCATTTCATTCGTAACCCTTGCGAATGTATATGAATCCAGCATTTCAGGCATCCTGTCTTTTCTGTTGATCATTACATTACCGGAATAAGAGACCGAAAATTTCCTGTCTTTAGTCCCGCTCTTGGTAGTGATCAAAATAACGCCGTAAGGAGCTCTCGCCCCATAAATAGCAGAAGCAGCAGCATCTTTCAGTACCGATATAGATTCGATGTCATTCGGGTTAAGGCGATCCATAGACCCTGGAAATCCGTCAATGATAACCAGCGGCCCTCCCCCGTTGATCGAGCCGGTCCCACGGATATTCACTCCCATGGAAGCGCCGGGCTCAAATCCCTGGTCACCAACCGAAAAATTAAGCCCGGGAGAGAGGCCCTGAAGCATTTGCGAAACTGTTGCCGACTGCCGGTTTTTAATCTGATCGCCGGTTATTACATCGACAGCTCCCGTCATGTTTACCTTTTTCTGCGTACCGTATCCTACCACCACCAGCTCTTCGAGCGACTTCGTATCGGCCGCAAGCGATACGTCAACCGACGTCCTGCTGCCCACAATAATCTCCTGGCTTACATAACCGACAAAACTGAATACAAGAACACTTTCATTAGCCGGAACAGAGATACTATATTGCCCCTCTCCATCGGTCGTAGTACCTTGCTGGGTACCTTTTAGAAGGATGCTCACACCGGGCAATCCTTCCCCTTTTTCGTCGGTTACCACACCCCTTACATTCCGGTCGGGAAAAGTGATTCTCAGCCCGGAGCTCTGCTTTTCGAAAGCTTTCTTCCGCAGTAGTATCCGGGAACCCAACACTTCATATTGCACCTGCAAAGGGCTGAATAACTCATCAAGCACACTGAAAAGAGGGCGGTTGTGTACATTCAGCGAGGCTTTTTGCCGTAGCTGTATGCTATGAGTGCTGTAAACAAATTTCACCCTGGCCTGTTTCTCCAGTTGGTTCAGGATCTTGCTTACCTCTACAGATTCCATCTGTAAAGAGATTTCCCTGGCCAGGATCTCCTGCCCGCGAAGCGTATGCGCCAGCGAAATGCCGCAGAAAAGCGAGGCTATCAGAAGCTGAGTTAGAGTTAGCTGCATGGACTTCCGAATAAACCGTTGTAACGGTATACTTTTTTTCATACTTTTAAGAAGTTTTTGTTATGAGACAATGGCAAAAACAATCGACATTCCGGAAGTGTTCGCCCACTTTCGGGATGTTATTCAAATAATAGCTACCTTCTGTGACCGGCTGCTATTCCTGTAGATCTTTCACTGTATTTATTCATAGGCATGAAGGTTTTTAAAATAGGGTATCGGTTAAGGTTTATCAGTTTTCATTATTGCATCCTTCCCCTGTTATAGAGTAGGTATTCCCTTTTTGCTCATAGCTGCCGTTTACCGAACGGCAGATCAGGCTGAGCTGAATGTGCAGGGGGAGACCGTTCAGATCGCCGGTAAAGACACAGCGCTGCAGGGCCGGAGAATCGACCGAAATCTCCACTTCAAAGGCTTTCGACAATTCCGATAGTACGTTAGGCAGGGCTTCTTCCTGGAAAATAAAGTTGTCGGACTCTTCCTGCGGCCTGATCGTTACAGGTTCATCCACAAGCTCGGGTACGAGCTTCCTGGAACTCTTTTCAAATACGATACGCTGGTTGGGCGTCAGGATAACAGCGTCGGCTGCCGAAGATTTTCCTTTCGTGTTTTCGTATACCGATACACTGCCCGAAACCACCTCCACTTCTACTTTACCGGTAGACGCTACGGAACGTATATTAAAACTGGTACCGAGCACCCGCGTAACCAGCCCGCCGCTGTATACCACAAAAGGCTTTTTCTCATCGCGCTTCACTTCGAAAAAAGCTTCTCCTTCGAGATATACCTGCCTTAAATTCGCGTCAAACTTTACAGGATAGCGGATACTGCTTTCTTTCCCGAGAACCACCGTACTGCCGTCTTCCAGTGTAAGGTTTTGTGGTTTTCCCTCTGTCTGGAAGGTGATCACACCTTCCTGGGCAATAGAAGATATCTCTTCATGCACCGCAACACTGGCAACGTCGCCTGCTATATAATATTTCTGACTGTAATAGAAACGTCCGATCCAGAATGCGCCGATCACTGCCAGGAGCAGAGAGGCGGCTATCCCCTGACGGAACTGGAATATGGTTTTCCAGAAACCACCCCGGCCCAGCACCTCGGAAGACAGCTTGTTCCACACCCGCCGCTGCAGCTTGCTCTTCTCTGCCTGATCGAGCTGCAACTTACTCTGGGACAGCATGTTTTCTGACCACACCTCCACCTGGCGCATCTCCTCCTCGTCGCATTCCCCCGACAGGTATTTCTGGAGTAGTATATCGAATTCGTGTCTGTTCATTGAAATAGATCCCGAAGGAAAAAACTAGTTATAAGATTGGTAAATCCTGAGCTGTTCCCGCAACAGCTTGAGCGACTGGGTAATGTGGTACTCCACTCCTTTTTCCGAAATGTTCAGCTTGCTGGCTATCTCCTTGACCGGCAGGTTTTCAAAGCGGCTCATCCGGAATATCTCGGACGTACGCTCCGGAAGCTTTTTCATTACTTCGTCGACCGCCTTGGAAAGGTCCGAAAAATGGACGATCTCGTCTGTAGCGTAAGATTGCTGGATTTCATTGAGTATAAGGTACTCCTGGTACTTCCGTTGTGTAATACAGGATTTGATATAGTTGGTTACCCGGTGCTTGACAGCCACGACAAGATAGGCGCTCAGGTTCCTGATAGATGCCTCTTCCCTCCTGCTCCAAAGGCTTTCAAATACATCATGCAGTATCTCTTCCGCTTCTTCCTTTGTGCCTATCTCATGAAAAGCAACCCCGAACAACCGGTACCAGTACCGGAGGTAAATTGCCTCGAAGGCTTTTTGATTCCCTTCAATCAGGCAAGAGAGCAATTCCTCATCTGAGAAACGTTCATACATAACAAATAACTGGGTTAAGCGGCGGTTCGGCTTATAAGTCAATTATATCCGGAATTTCCCTAGTGGAATTTTTTCTTTTTTAGAAAAAAAGAATCAGAAAAATATGTATGAGTTTTTCCCTGAGCAGTTTAAGGCATTTTGTGATATGAAATTCCACCGTTTTCTCGACGACATTCAGGGAGGCCGCGATCTCTTTATTGGAGAGCCCGGTGCGGCTTAATTCAAAAACGGTGCGGCTTCTCTCGGGGATCGTGTTCAGAATCTGCTCGTACCTGTCCCTCGTATCCTCATAGATCATCATCTGCTCTACATCATTCCCGGAAAAATTACCGGAGTTTTCGAGCGACAATACATTGAGAGAGGTGGTTTTCGAGCTCATGACATCCCGCAGGAAGGATATGACCCTGTTCCTGACAGAAGCGTAAAGATAATTTTTAACATTACGGGTAATGCTGATATCAGCCCGCTGAATCCATAATGCGATAAAAAGTTCCTGCACGATGTCTTCCGAAACTTCCGCATGACCGGTCTTTCGATAGGCAAGGCGATACAGATCCTCTGCATAACGCTCGTGAAGACATGCAAAGGCCTCCTCGTCAGCGTCATCCCGGATCAGCTGCCATAAATGCCCGTCATCGTAAAGCCCGTATCGGAAAGTCATTTTCAAACTGCATAAACGCGATAACTAATATATCCCGAATATACTCCAAAAATACTTCAAAAAAATTTGTCGATTTTCACTAGGGTTGGAATATCCTGCTGCGTCATATTTAAAGAAGAGCAGATTCTTCTATGTTTATCAAATACAACCATGGCCGGCAATTCTATCGATCCTGATGTATTAAAGCGTTATCTCGACGGTACATGCAGTCCCGAAGAAGCTGCAAGGGTAGAAGAATGGTACCACCGGATCGGGCATAACGATTCTCCTCCCGAATTCAGCCAACCCCTGCATTTGCTGAAAGTCAGGAGAAAAATTTCGGAATTGGAAGCTGCCCGGGAAAGACCGGCGCCCGTTTACCGGCCCGGTAGCATCACCGCCTGGAAACGCTACGTTGCGGCCGCCTCGGTGCTTCTCCTGATCGGCATGGCCCTGTTGCCGGCATTGCTGAAAACAGGCGCGAAAGAAACGCCCGAAAAAACTGCTGCTTTAACCGTATTCACCAACACGCTCTCGCGAATAGTAAAATACCAGCTTCCCGATCAAAGCACTGTCTGGCTGCATCCCGACGCCAGCGTGCAGTACGAGGAACCTGCCTTTTCGTCTTCCGGCAGGAAAGTCCGGCTCAGCGGAGAGGCTTTCTTTGAAATCGTCAGGGACCCGGCAAATCCTTTTATCGTAGAGGTAGACAAGATGCGTGTGAAGGTATTGGGCACCAGTTTCCTGGTAAGGCCGGCCGACAGCCTGGCAAATTACGAGGTCTCGGTCGTTACCGGGAAAGTAGAAGTTTATTCGGAAAACAGGGATTCAGATATATCGTCTCCGTCTGTAGTGCTCAACCCTTCCGAAAAAGCTTCTTTCCATCTTCCGACCGGGGCGGTCACCGCTTCGAGGATAACTACCGCCGATCCGCATATCGAAACATGGCAGCCGGCCGATCTGTCTTTCGAGGATGCCAGCCTGGCGGAAGTTGCGGGCCAGCTGGAGCGGAACTTCGGCGTAAAGGTACATTTTGAAAACGGCTCACTAGCCAACTGCATCCTGAAAGCCTCTTTTGAAAACCACCGCCTGGCAGAAGTGCTTGACGCTATGTCGGAGATGCTTGAGCTTACCTACGAAATCAACCAGGAACAAATATTATTGAAGGGCAGCGGTTGCCCGTCAAGTCTCTGACGACTTGTTTACCTTAAACCCCATACAGCCTATGATAAAAATTCAGCTATCCCTTACATCCTGCTTTTAAAGATCAGGAGTGCCTCCACACTCCTGAATCTTCACGAAGCTTTTCTCTCGATTCATCACACAGAGTGCATGAAGCAGCTTCATTTTGTTCATTCGAAAATAAACACCCAAACCTATGCATTTTCCAAATAAAAACAAGACAGCATATCGTATTATGCGGATATCGGTTCTACAGGTCTTGCTATCGGTAATGTTAGCGTTCGGAGGATACGCCAGGGAATCAAGCGCCCAGGAGCTCCTCAAAAAAAACGTAAGCATCGAATTGAACGGCGTGTCCCTTCAACAGGCATTGAATGCCCTCGAAAAACAGGCCGGAGTAAAATTTGCTTACAGCCGCAGCATTATCCGGTTGAGCGAAGTTGTAAACGTAAAAGCGCACAATGAGCCGCTTGAGCATGTGCTCGGACAACTGCTCATTCCTCACGGCATAGAGTTTCAGCAGGGTAAGGGACAAATCCTTCTGAAACGGAAACGAGGCGATTATAGCAAGCCTCCCCGAACGGAATCACTCCCGGAAGGTACGCTGCCGCCGCTGGAAATTTCTATTAAAGGAATGGTCACCGACCCTAAAGGGGAGGCGCTGCCCGGTGTGAGCATCCTGCTGAAAGGAACTCAGCGGGGCACCACATCCGATGAATCCGGCAGGTTTTCCCTTGTAGTCCCCGATGAAAAATCGGTCCTGGTCTTTTCCTATGTGGGTTATATATCGCGGGAAGTCGTCGTAGGCAACCAGGCTAACCTGGATATCACACTGCACGAAGACGTCGCCCTGCTCGATGAAATGGTAGTGGTAGGCTACGGGAGCCAGCGTAAGATCAATCTTACCGGCTCAGTATCGTCCATCGGCGGAGAGCAGATCAGCCGCCGGACGGTCTCCCAGTCCTCGCAGCTTCTCCAGGGTGTAGGCAGCGGGCTTACCGTAAGGCAAACCTCGGGTGAACCCGGAGGCGACCAGGCTTCCATACAGATCAGGGGCATGGGAACTTTCAGTAGTGCCGGGAACAATCCGCTCATCCTTATCGACGGCGTTCCGGGTTCCATTAACTCGGTCAACCCCAACAACATTGACAATATTACAGTCTTAAAAGACGCCGCATCGGCTGCTATTTACGGCTCAAGGGCTGCCAACGGGGTGATCCTCGTCACCACCAAAGAAGGTACAAGAGGTAAGATGAAAGTCGGCTACGAAACCTTTGTCGGCAGGCAATCGCCGACCGAGCTGCCGCAATATGTAGACTCCTGGGTATATGCCGAGATGTTTAATGAAGCGAGGATCAACGAAGGGCAGAGCATCGTGTACACACAGGAAGAAATTGAGAAATTCCGCTCAGGGCTGTACCCCGACGAATACCCCAATAAACACCACCTGCGCGACTTGTTTAAAACAGGCAACGGGCTCCAGACAAGGCATAACTTTACTGTGCAGGGAGGAAACGAGCAATCTACCTACCTGATCTCAACCGGGTACCTGCGCCAGAACGGGTTGATACAGAACAACTCCTACGACCGGTATGACCTGCAGCTCAACTTCAACAACCAGTTGAAAGAGCGTCTTAAGCTGAGCGCCAAAATACTGGGCTACCAGTCCATTAACGACAAGCCCGCCGGCATAGCTTCCAACGGAACGCATACCGGCGATATCTACTCGATCGTCCAGGCGGCCAATCACCATACCGCAAACGTACCCGGACGACGGTCTGACGGCACTTACGGGGTTACACAGGGTGTGACAGTCGCGGAAGGGCGCCTGGCAAGCGGGTCATTCGGCCTGACACGCATCACCAACCTGCTGACCAATCTTGCCCTTGACTGGGATGTGATCAAAGATCTCAGGTTCACGAATCGCATCAGCTACCAATGGTACCATTCCTTTAACCGGTTGTTCGGCGCACAAACCACCCCAGATCCGCTCTGGACCTTCGGTCCCTCTCAGGTCGACGTAAGCACATCCAACAACCGGGAGCTGATGTTCGAATCGCTGCTCAACTACAACAAGTCGATCGGGGAACATTCGTTGAGCCTGCTGGGAGGTTTTTCGTCGCTCACCAGCAATGCCCACTCCCTGGGAGGCTACCGCGACAATTTTCCCAGCAACCAGCTCTACCTGCTCAGCGCGGCCTCGCCTGTCAATGACAGTAATTCGGAAAGCGAATCGGTCTGGAAGCTGGTATCTTTCTTCGGCCGCCTGAACTATGCCTACAAAGGGAAGTATCTCCTGGAAGGTAATCTCCGGTACGACGGCTCGTCGAGATTTGCGCAAAAGCGTCGCTTCGGCCTTTTCCCTTCGTTTTCGGCCGGCTGGAGACTCTCTGAAGAATCATTTTTTGACGTCGACTGGATCGATAACCTCAAACTTCGCGTATCGCACGGTGTATTGGGCAACCAGCAGATAGGGACCTATCCCTACCAGAAAACGCTTGCGCTCGGCTCGGTTTACCCGATCGGGGTGACCGAAACCATACGCCCCGGAATACAGCTGGCCAGGTTACCGTTCGAAAATATCACCTGGGAAACCACCCGTATCTCCAACGCCGGCGTCGACCTGGATATCCTGAAAGGCAAGCTGAGCCTTTCTGTCGACTATTATAATAAGTATACCGACAATATTCTCTACCAGCTTACCGTCTCGCAGGTACTCGGCATGACGGTGGGAGAACAGAATGCGGGTAAGGTACAGAACAGGGGATGGGAATTTGAGCTTGCCTACCGCGAGCAGATCGGTAACCTGTCGCTCAGGGTGCAGCCCAACTTCTCGGTAAACAACAATAAAGTAGTATCGCTCGCCGGTATAGAACGCGATATCGCGAGGGGGTTGTTCGTGGGAAGCCCGCTCACGTCTATCTACGGCTATGAGACCGACGGCCTTTTTCTCGACCAGGCCGACATCGATACTTATCCTACCCAGAATTACATCGCCAAACCCGGGTTCCCCCGCTTCAAAGACATCAGCGGTCCTAACGGCGTGCCTGACGGGATCATATCTGCCGAATATGACCGCAAGATCATCGGCAGCCAGTTTCCAAAACTGTCCTACGGGATGAACATTTCCGCAGAATTCCGCGGCTTCGATCTGTATGTTCAGTTCCAGGGGCTTGGCGGGTACCGGACCCTGATCCAGGGCGACGAGCAGGCTTTCAATAACTTCGGCAATATTCAACAGTGGCACGTCGATAACCGGTGGACTGAAGAAAATCCCGACCGGCATGCCAAATACCCCAGGCTGGAGCTCGCCTATCATGCTTCGCCCTGGGAAGTCAACCTGGACTACTGGACGAGGAATTCCAGTTTCGTACGCCTTAAAAACCTGCAGCTCGGTTACAACTTCCCGGTTTCGTTTCTCAGTAAAGCGAAGATCGACCACCTGAGGCTTTACGTTCATGCCGAAAACCTGCTGGGCATTAACAACTACTACCCCGGCTGGGACCCGGAAATGGAAACAAGAGGCACCCAAACGGTTTCTTACTATCCGATCACCCGGACATTGAGCCTGGGGCTTAATATTCAATTTTAGGCATGAAGCATCAGATTTGACCATACAACACATCGCCTCATTGTCTAATCGCCTCATTAATTTTTACACCGATGAAAACAAGCATTTTAAAAAATAAAATCTACGGGTTGCGGTTTCTTATCGCCTTTACACTGTTGATCCCTTCCGGATGCCAGAACGGCTTCCTGGATGAAAACCCGCTCGATGCAATAAGCGAAGGGATCTTCTGGAATAACCGTGCAGAGTGCTACCAGGCACTGATGGGAGTTTATTCTACCTATGCGGAACGTACGGCCGAAAGGATCAATAACCTAGACAAATCGATGATCTGGATGTCGTCATTTGCCGGTTATTCCAGTTGGCGAACCTTCGACTGGACCCGCGGAATAGAGATCCAGGCCACGCATGGAACGATCACTACTATGTGGAGAAAGCTGTATCTCCAGATAAGCCGTACCAATTATTTTCTCGACAATATCGACAAAGCCGATATACCTGCGGAAGAAAAGGCCCAGATGAAAGCCGAAGTCCGGTTCCTGAGGGCTTTCAGCTATTTCTGGCTCAGTCAGATGTATGGGAATATTCCCATGCCCACCCATACCCTCACTTTTGAAGAAGCGAACAACATCAGCCAGGTGAGCGAAAAAGAGGCCAGGGAGTTCATACTGTCGGAGCTCACTGCAATCGCGGGGGATCTGCCGCTCTCACACAGCGCTACGGAAAAAGGAAGGATCGAGAAAGGCGCTGCGCTCGCGTTAAAAGGAAGGGTGCTGCTGGCGGAAAAGAGATGGGCAGACGCCGCCGTGACCTACCGCGAGATCATGAATCTTGGCCGGTATGAGATAGATCCGCGCTTCAAACAGCTTTTTATTACGGAAGGGGAGAATAACCAGGAATTCATCTTTGTAAATAAGTACATGGAAAATGAATTTGGTGAAGCCATGTCGCAGCATACCATACGAAGTTCCCTTTACGGGGGCTTCAATGCCTGCAATCTTTTCCAGCATTTCCTTGACGAATTTCCTATGAAAGACGGAAAGAGTATCGCCGAATCGGACCTTTATAACCCGAAGGAGCCTTTTGATAACAGGGATCCGCGGCTTTACGAAACGGTGCTCATTACGGGGTATTCGGAAGTAAACGGAGAAGTATTCCAGGGCGACCCCGTTACCATTGCCAGGACAGGGCAGACCGGCGCCAATATTACCGGCTACATCCTCCAGAAATTCTGGGACAGGAGCTTCACCGGCAACAGGCAATACTATGGTGCGGATTATCCGCAGATCAGGTATGCTGAAATCCTGCTCAGCCTCCTGGAAGCGGAGCTGGAGGCAGGGACCGCGATCACGCAGGGGCTCCTGGATGAAACGATCAACCGTATCAGGAAACGCCCGGCCGTCAACATGCCGGAAGTGATCGAAAAAGACCCTTCCAGGCTAAGGGAGATCGTACGCCGCGAAAGAGTGGTCGAGCTGGGCTTTGAAGGAGGTATCGAATACTTTGATATGCGACGGTGGGGTACGCTTCAGGAAATGGTCGACCGGGAATATTATGGTATGAAAATGACGGATGATCCGGCTAATTACGAAGGAATCCATAACATCAACCAGGACGGGCATCTCGTGATCGGCCGTCAGCGCTTTTATGAATTCAATTATCTCTGGCCGATACCGCTGTCGGAGCTCGACGTGAATTCCAATCTTAAGCAAAATCCCGGCTATAACTAACAACAGCCGATATAAACAAAAACATGACACCCGGTAAACTCAGAACCCTTCTGCTTGTTGTATTCCTGTCGGCCGTTAGCGGCGCCCGTGCCCAGCTTAAAATCGGCACCGCCAGGGTGAACGTCACCAATACCGGCCCCGGCATTGTCGTCAACGACTCTCTTTACGTCAAGGCCATGGTGCTCGACGACGGGCAGACCCGGGGCGTGATCGCCACCATCGACGCTGTAGCGCTCGGCGAGATCGGGTACATCAAAAATGACTACATGGCCAAGGTAAGGGCCGGCGTAAAGGCCAGGTTAAATATCGACCCGGCCAATGTGCTGGTCAATGCCAGCCACTGTCACGGTATGGTCAGGCCCGATGTAGCCGAACTGACGATCAGCGCCATTGAAATGGCTTCGCGTAACCTTGTGCCGGTAAAGATCGGGGCCGGTAAAGGTTTTGAAGACCGCATCATGGAAAACAGGAGGCTGAGGCTCAGCAATGGCCGTGAGGCCGATGTCAGGCACCGCTACTCGCTTCCTCCCGACCAACAGGTAACGGGAGTCGGACCGGTTGATCCCGAAATCGGTATCGTCAGCTTTGAAAAAGAGGACGGGCAACCGGTTGCCGTGATCTATAATTTTGCCTGTCACCCTATCCAGGGTGTGTATTCGGAAGGACGTCGCGACAATACGGCCGACTACCCCGGGTTTGCCTCGGCCGTACTGGAAAATACGCTCGGTCCGGGTGTACTGGCTTTCTTCCTGCAGGGATGCGCAGGCGACATCAACCCCATACGCTATAAAGATGTGCTCACCCCCAGAAGCGCCGAACCGCTCGGGCGCATGCTGGGGTTCAGCACGCTGAAAGCCCTCGGCCAGATGCATACCGCGCAGCCGGGTTTTATCAATATCGTCAATGAAACGATCCAGCTGCCCCGCGCAGACCTGGCCCCCGCGATCGATTCGCTCAAAAAAAGGCAGCAATATCTTTTCGACAGTATCGACGGTACCAGCCTGGATTTCAAATCCTTTATCCAGCTTTATGTACAGCAGAAAGTTTCGGGAGAATATCCTTCCGCACATGCTTTCAACTACCTTCACGAAAAGCAACTCGGCCACAGGGAACTTGAGCTTTTCGACAAGGAAAACAAGGCCAAGGTAGAGGCGTACCTGAAGAATATCTACCGGATGGAGGAGCTGACGCGCATCAAAGAAAACCTGGCGCTGCTCACCAAGCACCAGCAGACCAACCTGGCAGCTCCCAAAAAAACCATCGACGTCGAGATTTTCGCTATCAAAATAGGGAACTGCGTCATTGTTTCTTTCCCGGGAGAGCTTTCCGTCCAGATCGGGCTCAATATTAAAAAGCGCTCACGTTTCCCTTTCACCTTTATAACCGGATGCTCGAATGGTTACATTTATTATGCACCTACCGACGAACAATTGAGAAACCGCGGCGGAGCCCAGGAAGACAGCGAATGCCTCCTCGGCACAGGATGGCAAAAAATCTATGAGGATAAGGTAATAGAAATTATCAATAAAATTTAAACAACCACCAGTATCCTCTATGCTTCGATAGCATTAGATAAAAGCAAGTATACCAATACGAACGAATAAACCTGCATGAAAATCAGACCCTTAATCATTTTATTCTTTTACCTGTGCATCGGAAGTTGCGGTCCGCAGAAACCCGGCAACACGGACGTAGGAACGTTGGGCGTCAACGAGGAGGTGACTGAACACCTGAAGCGCTTCCAGGGACGGGGAGCGCTGACCGACGATTCGTCTCCTTTGCCCCCGGAAGAAGCCCTGAAGAGCTTCGAGGTAGCACCCGATCTCAGGTTGGAGCTCGTGCTTGCGGAGCCGCGTATCTTCCAGCCTGTAGAAATGAAATTTGACCGGAAGGGGCGTCTCTGGGTCGTGCAGTATAACCAGTATCCTTACCCGAAAGGGCTCAAAATCACAGGGATCGACAATCACCTGCGCCTTCAGTTCGACAAAATTCCGGCCCCTCCGCCCAATGATGTCAAAGGAGCCGACCGCATCACCTTTTTCGAGGATACCGATGGCGACGGCCGTTACGAAAAGTCGAAAGATGCCATTTCAGGCCTCAATATAGCCACCTCTGTATTACACGGTAAAAAGAAAATCTGGGTGCTCAGCCCTCCTTACCTCCTGGCTTACCACGACCGCAACGGCGACGGGCTGCCGGAAGGCGACCCTGAAGTGCATCTTTCCGGTTTCGGCCTGGAAGATACGCACGCGGTGGCCAATAGCCTCCGCTGGGGACCCGACGGCTGGATCTACGGCGCCCAGGGCAGCACGACCACCGCCGATATAAGCTCGGAAGTGAGCAAAAACGTTAAGTTCCTCGGGCAGGCTATCTGGCGATACCACCCCGACACCAGGGTCTTCGAAATTTACGGCGAAGGCGGCGGTAATACCTTTAATGTGGAGATAGATTCCAAAGGGAAGATTTTCTCCGGCACCAACGGCTACGGTCGCGGTCCGTACTACAAGCAGGGCTGCTATTACAAGAAAAGCTGGGGAAAACATGGCCCCCTTACCAACCCCTATGCTTTCGGGTACCTGGAGGATATGCCGTTGGACGGAGAAAAGATACGTTTCACCCACTCGCTGATCCGTTACGAAGGCGGCGCTCTCCCGACGCGCTTCGACCGGAATTTCATAGCGCCTAATCCGCTCCAGGGAAATATCGTGCTCACCGCGGTGGAAAATGACGGATCTTCTCTTAAAAACAAGGATGCCGGGATGGTCCTCAACACTTCCGACCGGTGGTTCCGCCCTATCGATATTAAAACAGGCCCTGACGGCAGCGTTTACTTTACCGACTGGTACGACAGCCGCCTCTCGCACGTCGACGCACGCGACACATGGCACAAGACTTCCGGGCGCATCTACAGGCTGTCCGATGCCGCATCCCGACCCTCCGGATTAATGCCGGATTTCACCAAAATGTCGCCGTCCCAGCTTATTTCCTGTTTCTATAGCAAAAACAAGGAAGTCCGGTTTACGGCTTTGCAGGAACTCGGCGACAGGGCCGACCGCACCGTGTCGCAGACGCTCATCACCCACCTGAAATCGGACACCAGCGGCATTGCCCTGGAAAGCCTGTGGGCGCTCAACCTGCTGGGCCTGCTGGATGACCAGGTATCGCTTACAGCGCTCAGCCACCGGGAGCCGTTCGTAAGAGAATGGGGCGTGAGGCTGATCGGCGACCGCAAAAAGGCGTCGGATGCAGAAGCCGCCGCATTGAAGGAACTGAGTAAAAAAGAAGAAAACCTGTCGGTCCGCAGCCAGCTGGCTGCCTCGGCCCGTCGCCTGCAGGGACCGCTTTGCCTTGCTATCGTCAAAAATCTTGCCGTCTTCCACGATGACAGCAAAGACCCGGATATCCCGCTGATGCTCTGGTGGGCACTGGAAGCAAAATCGGAGACAGACAGGGGGGCAATGCTCGAACTTTTTGCAGACCGTACCTTCCTGGAAAGGCCGGTGACCCACCAGGTGCTCCTGGAGCGTATCATACAGCGATATGCTATGGCTGGAGGAGCCGAAAATTACAGCTCCTGCGAGAAGATCGCCGGTCAGCGGCTGCCTGAACCTCTTCAGCTTAAAATGCTGGCAGGTCTTGAAGAAGGACTCCGGGGCAAGCCCCAGGAAGATCTGCCGACGGGCCTGAAAAGCAAACTGGACAAACTCCGCGCCGTGAAAGGGGAACCTGCCTTTGCCGCCGGAATCCGGCAGAAAAACCCGGAAGCCGTTAAGAAAGCACTGGAGGCCGTTGCCACAGACAAGACCTCCCTCATCGACAGGCTTACCTATATCCGGATGATGGGGCAGGACGATTACCCGCAGAGTGTCACCCCGCTTTTGAGTCTGCTGGCTTCTTCCCAGGCAAGCGGGGCATTGAAACAGGCCGCTCTTTCTTCCCTGATGCGATATGATAACCCGAAAATAGGAGAGGCAGTGACGAAGCTCTACCCCGACAACCTCCGGGGTGACGTTGATGTCAGAATGGCCGCGCTGTCGCTGCTGACCAGCCGGGCCGCCTGGGCCAGGAACCTGATCAGCGCAGTGCAAGGCATTAAAACGATCAAACCCGACGACCTGCCTGTCGAAATGGTAAACCGCATGAAGCTGCTCCGGGACGAAAGCCTGGAAAAACAGGTTTATACGATATGGCCCCAGGCAAAAGAGAGCAGCGGCTCCGAACTCACTACCCGCATTGCGGCCGTACAGAAGGTACTCAGCGAAGGAAAAGGCAATGGCGCCAAAGGAAAAGAGATCTTCACTTCACTATGCGGTTCGTGCCACCGCCTTTTCGACGAAGGCTCGGATATAGGCCCTGAGCTGACCGGCTACGACCGTCGCGACGTGAGCTATTTCATCATGAATACCGTCGATCCCAACGCCGATATCCGTGAAGGATACGCCACCTACACGCTGAAAGCAAAAACCGGCCAGACCATCGTAGGCCGCCTGGTTGAACGCTCCGCCCAGAGCTTCAAAATCAAACCCATGGCCGGGGAGGAGCTTACCTTCTCCATGCAGGAAGTCGATGAGCTCGAACCGCTCCCCGTCTCCCTGATGCCCGAAAGGCTCCTCGACGACCTGAGCGACCAGCAGGTCCGCGACCTATTCGAGTACATTAAGGAAGGTATTAACCCATGAAGAACCTACTCCTGATCACCCTGATCATCACCTCAGCCAGCTACGCCCAGGATGGGCGCAGCCTCCTGAAGGGCGAAGCCCTCACCTGGCAGGGCGACCTCTCCGAGCGCATGGTAAGCGGTATAGACCGCTTCCTGATGCAAAAAATAGCCGCTACAAAAGCATCCCGCCAGCAGGAATGGACAAACCAAAGCAAAGCCGGAACCACCGCCTGGTCTACCCACCTCGAAAAAGAACGGGAAACACTCAAGCAAATCTGGGGAATGACCGGCGAAAGAGAAAAACCTATTCCCGAAACCGCCCTTGACCCAGCTACCCTCTCACCCGTCACCGCCGACTTCGGCGGAGCAACCGTAATCCCCGTAAAATGGCGCGTCGCCCACGGCCTGGACATGGCGGGCCTGCTGGTACAACCCAAAAAAGCCGTCAAAGCGCGCCTCGTCATGATACCCGATGCAGATCAGACACCCGAGCTGCTGGCCGGGATCGGCTCCGGGAAAATCGGAGATGGCCCCGCCCCACCCCCGGCTCTGTACCTGGCGGCTCAGGGTATACAGGTGCTGATTCCGGCGCTGATCTCCAGGAGCCAGGAATTCTCGGGCAGCCCTTTGCTGAACATCTACACCAATCAGCCCCACCGGGAATGGATCTACCGGCAGGGATTCAATCTCGGCCGGCACATCATAGGATATGAGCTTCTGAAAATCGCTTCCTGTATCGACTGGCTGGAATCTCAGAATGCGAATTCAGCCGGTGAAGATACACCGGTGGGGGTAGCCGGCTACGGCGAAGGCGGTATGTTGGCGCTCTATACCGCTGCTGTCGATCCCCGCGTGTCGGTCTTGTTAACCGGCGGCTACCTGGGGAACTCCGAAAGCGTGTGGAATGAGCCCATTTACCGGAACCTCCACGGCAGTCTCAGACATGCCGGCAACTCTGAGCTTCTCGCAATGTCGGCCCATGCAAAGGTCATCGTCGAATACAGCCGAAGCCCGGAAGTAAAAAATCCGCCGTTAATAGAAGGAAGACGGGGCGGCGCAGCGCCCGGTACGCTTACGACGCCGGAGAAGCAGGCAGTAGAAGAGGAGATCGCCCAGGCGATGCGGTATCGGAAGTGGGGGAAAGAGGGGATCTCCGTTCTATCTGATCACCAAAAGCCATTCAGTCAACCCTTAGGCCCAGGCACACTTGTCTCACTGTGTAAAGCCTTTAAAGTTTCGCCGGGGCCTATCGGTGGTATAACCGGATCTGCCGCTCCCTCCGGCTGGCCCGATCCCCGGGAGAGAGAAAAGCTACTCTTCGGACAAATGGAAGACCTTATCCAATACGAGCTGGAGATCTGTGAAAGAATGCGGAATCAGACATTCTGGACTAATATTAAAAATTCCCCTGAAAAAGACGGCCCTTCCAAAACAGTTCTCCGCGAGCAGTTTCACCAGACCATCGGGAAGATTTCCGATCCGCTGCTCCCCCCTTCTCCGAAAATAAGACTGGTAGAAAGCAATCCCAAATGGCAGCGCTATGAAGTGGCGCTGGACGTATGGGACGGAGTCTTTGCCTGGGGAATCCTGGTCGTTCCCACAGCCGCTCAGGAAGGCAAACGCCTCCCGGTGGTCGTATGCCAGCATGGTCTCGAGGGACTTCCCGAAGGCCTGATAACCAGGGATACCTCCGACCGGAAGTTCAAAATATACAAATCAATGGCGCTAAACCTGGCCGAGCGGGGTTACGTGACATTTTCTCCGCATAATCCCTATCGCGGGGAAGACCTCTTCCGGGTGCTGCAGCGAAAGGCAAACCCGATCGGGCTGTCGCTTTTCTCGGTCATCGCAGGTCAGCATCAGCAGATCGTGAACTGGCTGGGCAGCCTGGATTTTGTCAACCGTCAGAAGATCGGTTTCTACGGACTTTCCTACGGAGGCAAGACCGCCATGCGCATCCCGGCCCTGGTGGAAGGATATGCCCTGTCGGTCTGTTCGGGCGACTTCAACGAATGGATCAGGAAAGTCGCTACCACCAGGGGTTCTTTCAGCTACCAGGTTACCAAGGAATATGAAATTTACGAATGGGACCTGGGGCACCGGTTCAACTATGCGGAAATGGCGGCGCTTATAGCTCCCCGGCCTTTTATGGTGGAATACGGGTACAAAGACGGGATAGGAACAGCCGAATGGATAGGTTATGAATTCGGGAAGGTCAGGAAACATTATGATCTCTCGGGCCTGGGCGACCGCCTCGGGATCGACCTGTTTGACGGCGTTCACGAGATAAATGGTGCCAAAACTTATCCTTTTCTTGACAAGCATCTTAAGTAAGAGACATGCATATCAAAAATATCCTGATCCTTATCGCGGCAATTCTGCTTGTGCCATTTGAACCGAAAGCCACCAATGTCAAAGACTACGGTGCAAAAGGAGACGGCATACAGGACGACACCCGGGCCATTACGGATGCCATAGCGGCCTGCCGCGACGGCATCTTATTGTTTCCCGCCGGGAAATACCGGATCAGCCGTACGATCGAGATAGACCTCTCCCAACATGGCCCGCTGGGCATAACCAGCCCGGGCGGAAGCGGGACAATCGTGACGGAAGCTGCCGGCCCGGCATTCAGGGTAAAAGGTACGCATACCGGATCGGCATTGCCATCATCGGTAGACCAGAAGGTTTGGCTCCGCGAAAGAATGTTTACGTTTGAAAATATCGCGATAGAAGGTACAAACCCGGCTTCAGACGGTATAGAGCTGCAGCTTCTTATGCAGCCTGTGATCCGCGGCTGCCTGATCAGGAATGTAAGGCATGGTATCCTGCTTACGCGGCGCAACAGGAACGTATTGGTCGAAGGGAATCACATTTACGACTGTAACGGGGCAGGCATCTACCTCGATTCCGTCAATATTCACCAGATGATCATCAGCCACAGCCATATCAGCTACTGCAAGCAGGCGGGCATCCTGGTCAGAAGCGGGGAGATCCGGAATTTCCAGATTACGGGCAATGACATCGAATATAACTGTGCTCCGGGACTTACGGGTTCCGCCGATGTCTGTATAGACCTCACCGCGGGCGGCAGCGTCAGGGAGGGCACGATTTCCAGCAACACGATCCAGGCTGTCGAAAGCGCTGAGGGTGCCAATATCCGTTTCACAGGTGACCCGCGTCATCCGCATAAGCTGGGTCTGTGGAGTATCACAGGCAATCACATCAGCAACCAGCAGACCGGCATAAGCTTAAGGCATACCCAGGGGATCAGTATTACCGGCAATACTTTTGTCAGGGCTTACGCCAGGCACCTGGTGGTTGAGAACAGCCGGAATATAACATTCACCGGCAACGTGATCGATCACAACCCCGACTATTTTACTCCGGACGTAAAGGCATCGGGAGGCATCCAGATCTCGGCAGCCAGTGATATCCTGCTGCATGATAATATCATCGACGGGATTTCCGGTATGAACCCCGGAGTGCAGGCGGCAGTAGAAATAACAAACAGCCGGAACATTTCACTGAAAAACTGTCATATCACAAGCAAAAGCCTGCCGGGAGTTGTCGTCACAGATAGTCAGGGTACAACACTGAAAGGCAATCTGATCAATACAGCCGACAAAAATACTATTGCTATAAGGGTAAAAGGCGATTGCTCCGGATCTGAAATAACAGGCAACAGCCTGTCGGGTAGCAGGATAGAAAAAGGGAATGCCAGGGTTAAGGGGAATAAATAATCATCTTATAATTATCGTACATTTGCGAGATGAAATTGAAGCTTACCGGCCCGGGTACCTTACCTTTCCTGCTTACACTCCTCCCCATACTGCTTCATTTCACACTGATATCCCTTTATGCCAGGAATGTCCCCTGGATAGACGATTTCTATTGGTATTTTGATTTCCTGACAAAGATAGAGGATGCCGGATTTTCATGGGAAGCCGCACGTATCCTGGTAACGTCATACCACAATCACTGGCATATCGTACAAAGACTGATCCTGCTACCTGTTGTAAAAATTACGGGCGAAATCCCGGTCTTACCGTTCATCTGGTTGGGCAACCTGCTGTACCTTGCTTTGTTTTACCGGCTTTTCCTGAGAGAACGAAAGGGAGAAATCACCTTTACACCCCGTACGGCAGCCGCTGCCTGGTTGTTCTTTCAACCGGTATCTTACTATAATTTTCTCGAATGTGCTTTTTTCAATCTACCGGTCCTCCTATTTTCTTTCCTGGCAATCGAAGCTTTTTTGAAGTCCGGAAATAAAGGGACAGGTTGGGCTATACTGGCAACTTTCTCAAACGGGAACGGCATGCTGATCTGGCTCGTAGCCGCGCTGATCGCAGGGGTAAAAAAAGATTGGAAGGCAGTAGCCAGGTATGCAGCCATATTTGCAGCATTTTCAGTAGCCTACCTGTGGGCTTCGCAAGGGACTTCCGGACCAGGCCGCTTCAGCCTAACCCCGTTTCACGAAATCGTACTGTATTTTCTGCAATTGACCGGCAGCATAGGAAGCGGCTTAAACAGCTGGTGGGCAACAACCCTTCCGGGAGTGTTGCTCCTGGGGATCTTTGCTGTAAGGGCGCTTATCATGCAAAAAATTCCGGCTTCATGGTATTTTACCGCTTTCTTACTGATGAGCGTTGCGATCATCTCCCTCACGCGCCGTGAAGTCAGCGGATTTTCTGCAATAATCGTGAGACATTACTGGATGTTTCCGCAACTCATTCTCGCCGTAGTCGCCTGCGGAATGACAAACTGGAAAATGCATGGAAAAATACTGCAGTGGACATTGGCATGCATAGCTATGGGCTTATCTCTCGTAAACTACTGTGCACGCCTGCCTGAAATCAACGGCTATTTTGCGTTGAAGACTGCTAATGTGCTTAACTATGAAAAGGAAGCGAAATGGCGGTTATATCCTCCCATACAGGGAGTTGAAGAATACCACAAGGTAAATACCACTACGGGTATCGTTATCTCGCGCGGCCACTACCGCCTCCCGGCCCTGAAGCGGGAATACCTGGCTTCTGATTGTGACATTACGCTCCGGGCCGACGGATCTGTGGCTATTCTGGCATCACTCCCCTCACGGATGCTGCTTAAAACCGTCATGGCCGAAGTGACAGACAGGTCGGGACAGAGCATCGTTTTACCGGTCGACCCCAATTTCGACGGCTTCGTTAGCTGGCTGAAAAGAAAAAAAGGAGCCCGGGCAGATATGTCGTATGCAACCCATTATCTGAACGAACGCTTTGTTCCCGGAGAGGGAGCTACATGCCGAATATTTACGGTAAAGTATTAAGGAGTGGGTTTGGGCGGATCCTTAAGAACCAATTTAAAAGCCGGATGGTGAACATCGCCGAGAAACTGGCTCGACAGTCTGGTTTCCGACAAATTACTGATAGTGTCGCTTGAAAATGGTTGTGAGATCCTGGTCTTCGTCGCATAAAGCGGATGAGGAAAAACCGGGTGAAGAAAAATATTGACAGGAACGATTGTTGAAAACAGCCAGACCACGAGGGCCGCACAAGACCAGAACCCGATCTTGCGCACTCCGTTTTCCAGTATGTCGTCAAGGATACGGCAGATAAGACGGGCAAATACGAGTACAAGAAAAAATAACGGCACTATCCCTACTTTTACACTGAAGTCGTTGTAAAAGCCAAGATAGAACAGCGGGATCAACAGCAAAGCAACCACGTGAATAACTACCAGGGTACGGTCTGTAAGAGAGAGGTGGTATTTTTTTTGCGCGATAATCAACAGGGCAAATATTCCTACCTCAACTGATACGAAGGCCAGGTAGTTGAGCCACCACCTGCTACCGCAGTTCCAGATAAACCCGCTGACCATCTCTTCGGAAGTACTGTGGGCAGAAAAATAAAGCAGGAAGGGAAGCGCTGAAGCCGCCGCCAGGAAAGTATCGGTATTAAACACATTTTTCAGGTATTTAACAACGCCGTAAAGCACGACAGGCAAGAGTCCGATCACCACAAAAGGAGACCAGATAATAGCCGCAGCCAACGTCAGCGGCACACCGGAAAATGTTCTCCTGAGGCCGATACGGTACCATATCATCGCCGGGAGAAGAATTCCGGAAATATAATGGTAAGGCGCCCAGGCCATGGTGGTCATAGTCGAAGCATAGTGGAGCGAGCAATGATAGGGCACACCCGTATCCAGCAAGGGACGGTTACCTGTCCACCAGGTACTGATAAAAACATATGGGTAAGCGATGTCCTCCCCAAATCGGAGGAACCGGGGCTCCAGGGTATTAAAAAATGTAAAAGCCGCAGCCAGCGTACCTGTAAGCACGAAAATGACCACCATCCAGGCACGTTTTACCTGCATCAGGACAAATATCCAGTACATGCATAGTGTAACGCCGGTCCAGGCCCATAAAAATGAAAAGTATTCTGCCAGGTGAATATTTCCGGCCAGCCGGGTAATGGCAGCAATAGGAAGGTAGTACCCGAAATAATAACAATAAAAAGCTTCTTTTTTAGCGTAAACAACCGGCCATGAATGGACGATCAGGTCATATAGTTTCAGGTTTTCCCACCCGACATAATTCTGGCATTGGCCTACAAATCCACCTACACCTGCTGCATAGGTAACATAAGCCGCAAGCACAACCAGGAAGATATGTTCTCCCGGTCGTATCCTTCTCGTATCGGAAGCCCGAAATGATCTTTCCGAAAAAAAAGCTCCGCGCGCCAGCCATATCCATACCAGCATAATGGGAACCGCCCAGTACCATCTCATCCAGCCCATAGCGAAAATAATGCCGGGCACCAGGATATACGCAAGGGTTATCGGGAAAAGCAGGCCTGTACGAACCGGTTGGTAAGAATAGTGCCGCATAATGCTGAGCAGAGAAGATGGTGAATATACGAGATAGCGGGCCGGATTAAAAAACACACACAATTGACCGGCTGCAAAAATAATATTTCCCTCTGCATAAAAAACATATTTCTCCCTGCATAACCGCTTATTCCGACAAAAACCTGGCAATGATGAGTATAAAGGGATATGGGAAGGGTTCTAGTATTGTGATTAATCCCTAAATTACCTCAAAAGTATCGCATGAAGAATCTGAACAGAAGGAGTTTTGTCAAGCTTTCAGGAGCTATCGGTGGAATTGGCCTGATAGCCGGCCAGGGCTGTACTGCCGAACAAACCAAACTGGAAGGAGAAAAACTGGAAAAACCTGTGCTCAAAGGGAAAATCAAGATTAAAGACGTAAGCTCGACTTTCGAGCGGGAGCCCCTCCACCCATATCGTTTCAAAGGAAGTGCCGTAACAGAAGCCTGGCAGGCCCTGGCGCTGCTTGAAAGTGAATCGGGCTACAGGAAAATAGGTGTCGCTACCCAAAGCGTGCTATGGTCGGATGCCAGTGTCTTTTTTGAACACTCGGAGAACGGGGGCAATGCCCTTATGTTTGCCCTCACCACGCAGGCGTTGAAAATGATGAAAGGGTTGTCTTTCAACGACCCTATAGAGCTGCTTGACTATATATTCCCGGAAGTATGGGAATACGGAAAGAAAATAACCGGTCACCCGGACCTCAGGAAGACTTTTGCCCTGAATGCGCTCGTTGCTATCGACAATGCCGCCTGGCTGCTCTACGCAGCTGAAAATAATATTACAAGCTTTGACGGCCTGATCCCACAGGCCTTTAAAGACGGATTATCCAACCGGAACAATAAAGTCGCCGGGATTCCTTCTTTTGCCACCGGCACGCCGGTAGAAAAGATAAAGCAGGCTGCCGACGAAGGCTACTTTATTATGAAGCTCAAGACGGGGTCGCCCGGCACCCAATCAGAAATGCTTGAAAAGGACATGGCTTTTCTCACAGCTGTTCACAAGACGATAGGGCATTACGAAACACCTTATACCGAAAACGGGAAGATCCCTTATTATTTCGACGCAAACGGGCGATACGAAAAGAAAGAGACGCTGCAGCGCTTCCTGGATCACGCAAAGTCCATAGGCGCTTTTGAGCAGCTGGCAGTGATAGAAGAGCCGTTTGACGAAAGCAACGAAGAATATGTGGGGGATCTGGGCGTGAGGGTTGCGGCAGACGAAAGCGCCCATACGGTCGAAGACGCCGCTCACCGGATAGAACTCGGCTATAGCGCCATCGCGGTCAAGGCAATTGCCAAGACTCTGAGCATGACCATGAAAATTGCGCAACTCGCCTACGAAAAGCAAATTCCGTGCTTCTGCGCCGATCTTACCGTCAACCCGATCCTGGTAGAATGGAATAAAAGCGTGGCAGCGCGCCTGCCGGCTTTTCCCGGGATGACCACCGGTCTGCAGGAAGCAAACGGCCATCAGTATTATAAGCAATGGGCTCAGATGGCTTCCTGGCACCCGTTCCCCAATGCCGGTTGGGTCAAGACAAAGAAAGGAGTCTTTGAACTGGATGACGACTACTATCAGAAAAGCGGCGGCATTTTCGAGCCTGTGAAGCACTACGAAAGCCTGTTCGATAAAAGCGAATAAAAAAATTGTGTAGAGACGCAATGCCTTGCGTCTCTACAAACCCGTGAAATCAAATGATTCCAGGAATTTCGTCGTAAACTGCCCGGATTTGAACGCCGGGTCGTCCATAAGCCGTATGTGAAAGGGAATTGTAGTCTTGACTCCTTCGATCACGAACTCCTGCAACGCGCGCTTCATACGCGTAATGACCTCCTCCCGCGACTGGCCGCTTACAATGACTTTAGCGATCATGGAATCATAATTAGGGGGTATCGTATAGCCGCCGTATACATGGCTGTCTATCCGGATACCGTGCCCTCCCGGGAAATGCAGATTGGTAATCTTCCCCGGATTAGGCCTGAAATTCGCCCCCGGATCCTCGGCGTTGATCCGGCATTCCATCGCGTATAACTTGGGGAAATAGTTCTTCCCTGATACTCGCTCGCCGGCCGCCACCTTGATCTGCTCTTTTATAAGGTCAAAGTCCGTTACCTCCTCCGTGATCGGGTGCTCTACCTGGATACGGGTATTCATTTCCATGAAATAGAACTCTCCGTATTTATCGACCAGGAATTCTATCGTTCCGGCCCCTTCATAGGAAATCGCCTTAGCTCCTTTTACGGCCGCAGCCCCCATTTTTTCCCGTAGCTCCGGGGAAATGATAGGCGAAGGGGTTTCTTCCACAAGCTTCTGGTGCCGGCGCTGTATCGAGCAATCCCGCTCGGAAAGATGGCTGACATTCCCGTACTGGTCGCCTACTATCTGGATCTCTATGTGACGGGGTTCTTCAATAAATTTTTCAAGGTAAAGCCCATCATTTCCGAAAGCGGCTCCGGCTTCTGTCCTGGCGTCGTTCCATGCTTTCTCGAACTCGCTTTCTTTCGTAACAATCCGCATGCCTCGCCCGCCGCCACCGGCAGTAGCCTTTAAAATAACGGGGTATTTGATCTCCTTAGCAAGCTTTATTCCTTCTTCAACAGAACTCAGCAGTCCTTCAGAGCCAGGTATCACCGGGACTTCGGCGGCACGCATCGTTTTCTTGGCCGTAGCCTTATCGCCCATGGCATTGATCTGGTCGGCAGAAGCACCGATAAATTTGATGCCGTAATCCTGGCAGATCTGGGAAAACTCAGCGTTTTCGGAAAGGAACCCGTACCCCGGGTGTATAGCATCAGCCCCTGTTATCTCAGCGGCTGAGATGATGTTGAGAATATTCAGATACGATTGCCTGCTGACGGCAGGACCGATACATACCGCCTCATCAGCAAACTTCACGTGAAGGCTCTCCCGGTCTGCAACGGAATATACCGCTACCGTCTTAACTCCCATCTCCCTGCAGGTGCGGATAATCCTGAGCGCAATCTCACCCCTGTTAGCTATCAGTATCTTTTTAAACATATAGGTACAATCTCTTCATAAATTATCAGGCCTGCTCCACCTGGAACAGCGGCTGATCGAACTCGACCGGCGTAGCGTTCTCCACCAGGATCTTTACAATCTTACCCGAAAGCTCAGATTCTATTTCGTTAAACAGCTTCATTGCCTCAATAACGCATACCACCTTACCAGGCTTGATCTCATCCCCGACGTTGACAAAAGCCGGTGACTCAGGACTCGAGGCCCTGTAGAAAGTCCCGATCATCGGAGACTTGATTGTAACCAGCTTCGCATCAGATTTTTCAGCAGCAGGCGTATCAGGAGCAGCCTGCTCCTTTTTAGCCGCAGGAGCGGCAGCAATTACCGGAGCAGCGGCAGCGGCAGCTACCTGGGGTGCCGGAGCCGCGACGACAGCCTGAGCCGCCAGGTTTCGCCTGACCTTTACCTTCAGCTCCGACGTTTCAATTATTACCTCATCCAATCCCGAGCTGGCAATAAAATCAAGCAGTTTTTGAATCTCTTTGGTTTCCATATTACTAGTTGGTTTCTTCTGTTATTTAACCCGCTCCAGGTATTCGTATGTCTTGGTATCTACACGGATTTTAGTTCCCTGCTCTATAAACAATGGCACCATGATCTTGGCTCCCGTCTCTACTTCCACGGCTTTTTTCGGTGAGTTTGCCGTATCGCCGCGGATGCCGGGTTCCGCATAAGTTACCTCCAGCTCAACTGAAGAAGGAAGCTCGCAGGTGAGCGGCGAATCGTTTTCGGTGTTGATCAGGATCTCTACCTCCTGCCCTTCCTTCATCAGATCAGCATTTTCGATCAGCTTTTCCTCGATCAAAACCTGCTCAAAAGTCTCGGAATTCATAAAGTTGAAACCCATTTCATCCCTGTAAAGATACTGGA
>CAZLGW010000024.1:1383-80858 GCA_964559125.1 uncultured Cytophagales bacterium | reverse complement strand
TTAATCGTTTATTAAATCTGCCTATTTCTGCCTCCAACCAAAGGTAGCAACGTCATTCGTGATGAAGCGTAGAAACATAGTGTTCTTTAGCTGTACAGCCTTGCATATCCATGAAAGCTTCCGGTGCGGGCATAAGGATTTTATCCAGTGAAGGAATGTAGCAAGCCTTATCCCCGCCATGCTCAATAACCGCTTTAGTGTTTTTGACAAATTCCTCGACAATCGAAAGACGTTCGAAGAGCGGTACGGGGGTATTTTCCGGCTCCGGCTGCTCCGGCGGGGTATAGCTGGCAAGCTGACAACGGTTGAAAACAGTTGAGGTTTTCAGGAACGGGATATCTTTGATCTGTCCATCGACTTCCTTTTCAAAGGTGTCGTAATAAACGATCATGCTGCCTTTTTCGCCTTTGCGGATAAATTCTTCTTTCTGTGTCCATTGCTTAAAGGTCGCCCATTCAGCGGATGGGTATTGTTGCTCAATGGCAGAAGACCACAAGAGCAGGATATTGATGCCCCGGTAGCGTTTTCCAGTGATGAAATTTTCGGGGAGTGCCAGCAAGCGGTTGCTATCGCCTTTCCACGGCTGTTGCCACGGAACAGTACCTGCTTCCAGTTGTCGGACGATGGTATCGGTTATGTGCTGGTACAGGTCGCGACGGGGCGTTGTAGTGTGTGAAACGGAAGGTGCCATGAAATAAATCCTTTCTCTTGGAGTAAATAGTTACGCAAGGCGGACAGAACCCGGAAAAAAGCGAACGGCCTGCCGTTATTTTGGATGGGCGGGTGAATGTCGAAGACAGAGGAAAATAATGGTTGGCGAGAGAGCTTTTCCGGTTACCGTCCAGTAACCCTCTGTTCATCCCAAGCATGAAAATTTACGGGAATGGCTATAAGCCTAACTGCTTTACAAAGGCTTCGTTCACGTCCTTATAAGCCGCATACCGCGCGTTCATCGGCTTGTGCTGGATGTTTTCGCTTTGGAAAAACTCATCAAACGCCAAAGCCGCCTTCTTTCCGGCTTCGTCATTGTCAAGCCAAGTATAAGCTACGCAGTAGCCGTAGCCCTGTATGTAGGCCGTAGCCTCTTTCAAACAAGAAACCGAATTGAGAATAATTGTATCGTCATAGAACGGCATCCCCTGTCGGCTTACAATCACAGACAGAAAGTCCATGAAGCCTTCAAAAATATGAATGCCGCCATGTCCGGGAATTGCTCCGCGAACAAACGATATGGCTTTATTTTTCACGCAGCCCTTGAAATACAGGTTACGGTAGTCATACCCGCCGTCTTCGTTTTTTATGGCCGCAGCAAAAAACTCTTTCTGCGTCGCTGTGTTGAATATAGTGATTTCTTTAAGGTATTTTTCAGCAACGCCTTTGTATATACCCCGGTCTTCCAAATACCGTATCAATGCCATATGAGTGAGCGGCTTTACACTTTTCAGAACAAGCCTGCTTTCCTCTTCCAAGTTGTCACGAGGCGAAAATAACCGGATACTTTCCGCAGCCTTAAACATATTGTCTAGCCAGCGCAAAGCATCGGCAACGGTATTGCCTATTCCGGCACTTTCAAGGTAGGCACAGACAAAATCAATCCCGTCACCGCCCCGGCTTTCGCCAAAGTCATACCAGATATTCTCTGCCGCATTGACTTTGAAGCTTGGCGTTCGCTCATTACGGAAAGGGGAAAGATACCATTCGCTGTTCCCGCTTTTTTTCTTTGGGTGGCATCCGATTTTACGCAGGATTTCTGATATAGGTATAGTGCGGGCTGTATCAATATTCATTGATCCTCCTTATAAGCCTGTAATGTTGAGAGAGATTGAAAAGCTAGCTAGGCCGCTATCCTGACCGCGTGCTTTCCCCTCATTTGCTCATGAAGGAAAAAGCGTAGATAGGTTCGGCTGTAACGGACGCAGGTGCCGACTTTGACCGGGCGAAGATTGTGCCGCTTGAGACAATCCCAGACGGCTAATGTGCCGTTTGACCGCCCCAAGTATTCGGCTGCTTCTTGCCGCAATAAAAGCGGCTCATCTAGCAAGGATGTGTCGGAAGACAAGAGTAAATATCGTATGAGGTCGTGTTTTCGATAGTAAACCCGGCTGTTGAGCCTGATCGGGCGAAGGTCATAGCGCTGACGATAATCCCAAGCAGCCAACGTGTTTTGTGAAATTCGGAGTAAGGTCGCAGCTTGATTTCGAGATATGAGACCTTTCGGTACCGTTATTTTGTTTTGAAAACGCGAGTTGAGTAAACAGGACGTCAATTTTCAATCCTCCCACGGTTGTTAAAATTATCGGGGCGTTATAACCGATGGTTTTAGGATTGGGGTTAATTTCCATTTAAAATTAAAGCACATCCAAGGAACATGCCTTTGATCCGGGGTAATCATTAAAGACAATCATACCCATGTATTGCACTGCTTGTGGGATTATGGAGATTTAACCACCCATTATTTCTTTCCGAATACGCTCCACGTCCTCAACGGAAATCTCTGCCGCCGCCGCTATTTGCATATCACTCAAATTAGATACTTTTATTAAGTTGCGAACCACTTTTTTTGCTTTCGCCAACTCTCCCTCTTCACGAAGGTAGTCCACCGTGCTTTTTACTGTTTTTCTTATAGTGGTTGGTAATGCTTCCATGATCTTTAAAATCTTGTCTCCCTTTAGCTTACTCTGCTCAAATAGATAAACAACAAAACCCTTTTGTAAGTTCTCGTCTGTATTCTCTGACCATGCCAGCAACCGTACCGCATTAGCCTCCAGCCAATCTTTCTCGAAACTATGCTTCAAAGTCAGTAGCGAGGCCTTCAGGAAATTGTTGTGCAACATTTCCAGTTGCTCATCGGATACTTCACTGAGGTTATTGTAAATATAATCAAAATCCGGAATATACTTCGCCCACTCTGGCTCGATGTCTTTAAAAAGGTACTGTAAGGTCCGGTATTCCCACTTCTCTTTACCGTGGTAAAGCAGTACAGGGATGATGGGAGAAAGCTTTTTCTCATTCTCTGCCTGCTTGAGCAAGCCGGAAAATATGTAGCTACCAATTTGAAGGGGGGTAAACTTATCGACATAACTTTTATGCTCGATCAAGAGCGACACTTTTATATCTCCTTTGCCATCTTTACGGCGACAGGAATACACGATATCGGAAATCGTTTTGTGCAGTTCGCTAGAAACATAGCTATCCGGCAATTGTGTAAGCGAAGAAAAATCTAGCCTCTCGCGTACAAAAACGGGAAGACTGGCTTGAAAATAATCCAGAGCGATACGCTTATCGGCCAGAATAGCCCGGATGAACGTGTCGTGTATCGAAGTGATGCTACCCATGAGACAAAGGTAAGGAAAACCAAAGGCGCTACCGCTCCCTATCTCGGTCTCTTGTCATCTGCTGCGTATTCCCGCCGCGCTCGATAGAAGCTTTGATCCGCTCGCGGGTAAGGTCTTTTTCTCTTTGAGAGCTTCCTGCTCTCATTCCTTCAAGGCGCGGCGAATTGCCGGAGGTTATCCCCTTTAACAAAGTGTCTAAAAGTAGAGGTTTGTGCTCCTTGAGTAGGTAACCTTCGTTAAACCCTTTGGTAAATTGTTTTTCTTCTTCGGGTGTAAATTCTCTTTCTTCCATAGCGTTCAAAAGGTTTCACGGGCATTCTTCTCAAGATATTTTTCAATAGAAGCACGATCATAAAGGATGATCTTTTTTTGAGGCTGAGAAAACCGAATTTTCCCTTCATCCCTTAGTAGCTGTAAGGTGGTTTTGGATTTGATCCGTAAGAGCTGCATAGCCTCTCCGGTATCCAACCACTTGTCTTCTTTGACTTCTTTTCGGGAAACTCGCTGAACTACTTCTTCTATGAGGGCGTAGAAAGCTTCAGTTTGAATACAGATTACTTCCATGTAACCAAATTTACAAAAAATACTCTGAATTATTCAAAAAAACTAAAGCTTAGACAATCCGGCTATCGACGGTGACTCGCTTTATACTTGCCGCAAATTCTAAAACTGATTGTAGATCTTCAGCATTCAATTCGATGCTAATTTCTTCGTCCTTGCAATACGGCTCGGAAAACTCATTAAGTACCCTTATCCAGGTGAACGTACCATTGGATGTGAAGGAAACATCTACCGTCACACCGTTTGGGTACTCTTTTCTAAAGGGTTTTCCGATACCTGCAAATGGCTTGAATCCTGAATCTAGTAGCTGGCGCTCGGTTATCATAGTTTAGACTATATTGTACTTTCTTCCAAACCTAGCTTATCGACCCAAGCTCTTATTACTTCATCGCTCAACAGTAGGGTACTTTCATGATCCAGCAGAATGCGTTTCGCATCGCTTCCGGCTGCGACAAGGAGAAATGCCTTTCTGAAACTTTCCGCAGAATTGGCTAATGCGCTAACCGCGTGGAATAATTCACCTTCTGGCAATTCAGGGATAGGGGGTGTGGTTTTCATGGATGGATTATGAGTTAGTAATTTATCGCAATCGGCTTAATGACGGACACGCACTACTCGCGAAAAAGGATTAAGTTCTAATCTAGTTATATCTAGATTCTTCTTCAAATATCCCTATGCATTTTTTTGAAGGAAGTATTAAAAATACGTTCGAGCAATCAGCTTACCGTTAGGGCTTTCTAACATTGCCCAATGCTCTGAAAACAGCTGATCTAAGCCCTTCAATTTATCTTCTATTGCATTAGCCACGCACGTATGGGCGGCTCCGTCGGGTAGCAGTGTCTGCAAAGCACTCATCAAACCATTGATTTCGATGATCTGCGCTTCCAACGAGTGAAGGCTCTGATGAAGTGCGACGTTCATTATTATGTCCCTATATCCTGCCAAGAAGGTTGTGAACGGTGGTTTTGTGCCACTTGGCGCCGTGGTAGGTGGGGATCTTTCTCCGGTTGAGTTCTGCGGCAATTGCACGAACGGAAGTAAATCCGCTTTCTTCAAGTTGGTGAATTACTGGAAAAAGCGATTTAGCAAAACTGTCAGCCTTCCGCTTGTTTTGAGCGGCAAGCTTTTTTCCATTTTTACCCAGTTGCACGCCTCGCTTTTTTGCGGCTTGTAGTGCCTTTCTGGTTCTTTCACTGATTTTAAATCCTTCTTCTTCATCCGTAACAGCCTGACGAAGGATATCCCATCGGTCGGCCTGCGGTTTATCAGCGATTACGAATCTTACACGCTTTTCTAGCAAGTAGAGGATAAGACCGACCTTCCGCGCCAGCCTATCAAGTTTGGCTATAACCAGTGTACAGTCGTGTTTTTTACAATACCGTATCGCATTATTTAATACGGGACGCTTCGTTTCTTTTCCGCTAACAACTTCTGTGTATTCCTTCGCTATTTCCAGTCCGGCTACACCGGCATATTGATTGATTGTCTCTTTTTGGGCTTCCAACCCCAAGCCGCTTCTTCCCTGTTTTCCCGTTGAAACTCGATATAGTGCAACTGCTTTATTCATGACACCGATCCGTATTAGTTGATCTGTCCATTAGTAAACCAGCAAATATATTTGGACAAAAATTTTCTGACCGATCGTTAATTTCTTAATACAAGCCCCCTAAAATGGACAAAAATAACTAATGGGGAGGGTTTTGAATACTATCGGATGTCCATGGGTAAACGCTCCTTAACTTATGGACAAGTATTTTTACATAAAAGATAGGGGAGGGACTGTGCGGGTGTTTTAGCTCGTCTCTTCTCGGAAAAGTCATTTATTGTTCACCCTTCAATCTATGTACTTATGGCATCTAACGAATACCGGGAAGATGGCACTCCGGCCTCGGGCATACCGATGGTGGGCGCCTTTGTTGGTCTTTTTTACGGATATGATATCGCAGAATGGGTGGGCGCGATAATAGGGCTATTCATTGGTGCATATCTTGGGCAATTGGCTGAAAGGCTCCTTTGGAAGACACTGTTAGTGCTCGCAGCAATTATTCGGGTTCTAATGTGGCAGACAGTCCGGGAAGCAATTTTTAACTGACGTGGTTGACAATTGTGAATAATTTATGTTGCGGATGCTATACAATAAGATTGTTTCAATTCCAGTGCCTAAAGATTCATTAATGTTTTAAGATTATGGAATCGCACTCTTGCAAGCTTCTGAATTTCAATGATATAAGGGTTTTAATAATAAAACAGGGAATTATAGTTATGAATGCACTAAAAAAAGCATTTGTCGGAGCAGGTATCGCCGCTGCATCTCTCCTACCGCTGAAAAATGCGGAGGCTCAGCAACTCGCGCGTAACGACAACCCCGCTCCCGCCCGCACCGAACTGGCCGGCACCTTCGCTGGAAACGCGGATAAAACAAAAAAAGCCAATCCAGAAACCAATCCCAAAAAAGCCGCCGCGATTATCAAACAGGGACATGGAGGACAAGCAAACTTTTACTCTCTGAAAAACGAGAATATTTTTGTGCTGTATGTTTCTGGTGGTACAAAGGGCATTAACGGTGAACCTCAAGAGGCCTACACCGCCGCAAAATACGCGCAGCTTCTACAAAACGAATTTGCCAAATACGGTGAATACGTTGCGGTATTTTATGAAGAGACTGGCAAAGATCGTCCTACAGGTGTCGAGGTATTAAAGGATGGCAAGACTCGCGACCTCACCACGGGAATGTTTATATACGATCCCAAGGAGTCCTTCACTCATCCGTTTGTTTTTCACGGAGAAATCCCTAAGATAGTCAAGGATAACGCAGCGCCGGCTCCTGCTGTAGCTTTCAATTAGACAAATGGATTGGGAATTACGGCTTTACTTGCCACTTGCATATCGACATCGGGTGCTTGTGGTTCATTCTGAATGCCTCCAACAGCCTCCCCGCTGGCCGCAACCCTAAACGCCTGCGATATATTATCTACCTTCCCTTCGAAGGGGTTGGCCGCATAACTTTCCGCAACCGATATAGAGGAACCGAATGTCTCTTGCGCATTATCCTTTAAACCTAAGCCTGTTCTAGCCCCAAAGGGATTTTCGGTATTTACTGGTACTTGGCTTTTTGCGGTGTTCAAAATATTTAAATCTGCTCGCCAACCTCTTTGCTCTTGCTCATCCTGCTCAAAAATGTCGTAATCCCTATTCGCCTGTTTCCTAACAGCATCCTTCATCTGATTAAATTCATCTAGCTCAATGCCATAGGACTCAGCGCGCGCCTTCATTCCTTTCACACCTTGACCATTGGCCTCCAAACGATCTACGCGCTGTCGAACTTTTTCTTCAATCTGTTCTGGGCTAAGTCCCGCTTTTCTGCCCGCTTCACGTACATCATCAAGATCTTGCTGGATATTCTTTACATGAACCTCCATCTGCTCCATGAATTCTTTGTGCAGATCAATTTTCTTGCGCAATTCCTCTGGAAAAGCCTCGTCCACCATATCGTCGCTCATTCTTGCAACGTTTTCGGGGTCAAGCTGCCCCTTCTTAGGATCAGAAAGCCACGCTCTCTTTTCTTCCGTGGTACCGTGCTTTAAAATATGCAAGCCTTCTTGAATGGCCAGCTCATTTTCTTCGGCCTGACGCTGTTTTTCGTCCAACTCATCTAAATCTCGATCAATTTTCGCAAGAAGCCCATCCATACGCTTCTGCCACGCCGCATTTTCATCCATTCGGCGCAAATGAGCAGCATCTTCTCGCTTCTTCTCGGCTTTTTTCTTGCTGTCAGATTCGTCACTTCCAGCCATCCCTTTTGCAGAGACTGTCTGTAAATATCCGATTTTGTCTATGCTATCACCGTCCATATTACCCGCTACATCATAGTTGTGACGGGTATGATCAAGCTCTTTCTTTTTTTCTGTAACGTGATTAATGGGCTGGTCTTTTTCTGGTTCTTGATCAGCTACGAGTTCACTACTAACCGCCCGGTCAACACCGGGCGCAACAGCATTCTGTTTTACGATTTCTCGTTCGTTATGCGCACGCATTTTTTACATCCCTGTTTTTTTGCCTCTTATCGGGCTTTTATTCGGTTGCTCATTCGTGTATGTTTATAGCAACCGTTCCTATAGGGTATCTGAAATATTCTAAGAATATGTAAATAAGAAAAATTTAGCTTAAATGCTTTGCATTTTTCCTGGAACTCTAATAAGTGATTTAAAATCAATAGCTTGATGCAAGAAAAAGTGTGTGCACTATAGTTTCTTCCTTTCCTGAAAAATGCAAATTCAAATAAAAAAAATAAAAAAAGGAAAAAAGTTGGGGAAAACCACCGATAAACGTCGAGTTGTGATTTCTAATGAACTGAAAGCACAATTGGAGCATTTACAAGAAAAAACGGGTGCGACGCCCAAGGCATTAATGAAGCAGCTTAGAGACACGGAAACACCTCAAGGATTAACCCACGCTATTATTCAGGGATGGCTTGATGGACGACTTACGACCGCCAAACAGGATTACATAAATTTCGTTCTCGAAAAATGGCCTACTTTCAAAGGTTCGCCGGACTGGCCAGATCAATCCCCACATCAATTCCAATGTGTTGACCTTGATAATGAAACCATATCCATTCTCCGTTATCATCGGAAACGGACGGGAGTGGGGCCCGCTGGTTTGTTACGAATTGGAAGAGAAGATACGCCGGAGGGGTTAAAACCTGCCACAATAGTACACTGGCTACATGGCAATGTTAAAACTGTTAGAAAAGAACATTTGGAATATGTTCTAAACAGGTGGGCGGCATTAGAAGACCTTTCCCTTCGTAAAATAAACGATTTGGCAATCATGTCCGCTAGGCGGAGTAACTATGTTATACTTACTACACCTATGCTAAAAGCGCTACGTGACTTGCGTGACTTAACGGGTGTGGGAGCCACAAACCTTTTGAGAAGAGATAGTAACTCCCCTGTCAAACCCTCTACGGTAGATTGTTGGCTTACCGGAAAGACTACATCTGTCAACTTTGATCACTACGAATACGTTCTCAATAAATGGAAATGGTATGCTCGCCAACAAGGTAGATTGGAGTGGGACGAATAGAGTCAGTTAGATTCCGAAATTTATTGCTGAATTTGTTTAATGCAGACTAGCGTAGCGGAAAACATCCAGTGTGATTTTTGTCTCTGTGGCTGCATGATCGAGAATATGTCGTTGATATAGCCGGAGCATCTCAACTTCAAGGTCGTCAAATTGCACCGGAGTCTCTTGACCATTGCAAACCAAACTGATCTTGCCTTTATCAATATGCGTTTTGGCCATTGCTATGTATGGATAGCCCTCGCTCACAAGATGAATACTAGCCTGTAAGGCTCGCTGGTAAGCTTCGTCGTCTTCCGCGTTAAAAATAACTGTAACGGTCTGCTGACTGAGTTCTTCTATTCGTGTTAGTACTTCACTTTGGTCGAACAAAGTAAAGTCTTTCGTAAGCACGCTGAAGACATCTGTTGTAAAGCCGACGACTCCAAAAGCCTGGTGGATGATGCGGCTCAGGTTTTGTTTATAAAGTAAATTAGATTGATCTAACGTACTCAGATCGCGACAACCGCGGAACAAATCAAAATCCAAAAGTTTTGAAATGGCATGCGTGCCGCGTAATCGCCCCATGATCATCGAGAATGGAGACGGGGTATTAGAGTCTTTCCGGCTAAAACCTACCCACTCCGCTCTCTCGGTGTATTTCAGGAACTCTCCCCAAAAAGGCTTTTTTCCGAACTTGTCACGTATTATCACATCAACGACAGCAACCTCGGAATAGGGAATTATTTGCTGTATGCCCTCGGCTAACATCGCAGTGAAGCTCTTTTGAGCATGAGTGAAGGCGTCCAGTTCATCCACGAAGTTGACTAGAAAAATGATATCTCCGGTTTTACGCGCTTGTAGAACGTCATAAATCGTGACTTCTTTCCCCGTAACGCTATCCGTAGGACTATCCAATCTACAGTAGTCACAGCGATCGTTGGGTACGAGATATTGGAAGGGGGCATCTGATTGAAATTTTCGGATATGCGCCCCGTATGCCATGACTTCTCTTAAATCTTTGTAAAACAAGGTATCAATCATCGAATTTCTCGAGCGAGCAATGCTTTTCAGCACTACGCTTCTCTTCTCGGCGAGAGCTTTGATCCTAGGGGAAGCATACTTTCTTTCCAGCTCGTCATAGTCGAGTGTGAGATAACCGCTCAACTTTTTCCGGTCAATAACTCTCTCGGCTTCAAGTGCCCCGTTGCTTCCCAACCTTCCATTCACTTTTCCATTATTCAGCTTATGATATCCCCGGATATAGATTGCTGCTTTGTGTTCCTTTTCAGGGTTTTTATTGCGTCTTAAATGCCCTTTTAATACTAACCCGTTTTGATGCCTGAAATTGTCTTCTGGGGTAGGAATAAAGAGTGCGAAGCTGTCTCTTGTGCCCAGTTTGAGATAGTGAGGGGGGAAGATTGATAATCCAGATTTGGATATTATCAAGGCGTTTAAAAGAAACTCTGTTTGCAATTTGAGCGGGAGCCTTTCAATCTGCCTAAGTATGTTTTTGTCGATTTTTACTACAAAAGCCAAACCAACCCCCTTTTTCTTTTACTAGCATACTATCGAAAAGCAATTTACAGACGGTTAACGTTCGTCTTCGAGACTGAGAAGAGCAGATAGAGATAATACCCCTTCGAACTATTAGGGTAAAATATTCAAAAAAGCAGCCCCATTTTGGATAGGGCTGCTAGTAGAACAGTGAATATGTCTAAGGTTCAGTAACCTGTAACACAGAGAATCAGTGTGACATCCAAAGCTTAAGTGATGGTTAATAGCGTTAAATCTTCAAAGATAAAGGCAAAATCTACAAAAATGAGGCCTCTTGGGAATGATTGTCAGCTTTTCCGTTAGGTTTAGACTTTTCTTGAAAGCCTTTGTTCAAATGACCAATACTTTCAGACTCTTTTTTGGAATTGATAATCGACTGTCCCATTTCCCTGTGCTTCAATCGCGCTAGCTGCCCCTGTAAAAACATGGCAACTCCTGCGGTAAATAGAAAGGCAAACAAAACAAAGGAGCCGATTATATACTTTGCCAGAAATCCAATGCCCACTATGGTTAGAGGTTCTATGAAGCCCCATATGAGGTAGTTGTCGATCTTGCATCCGAGAATTTTTTTCCCCTCCATCCATCCTGTGATAAAGCAGGAGCCTAGTGTTCCTGAGGTGATGGGCTTTCTAGTCCGATAGTAAATCTCAACAGAAACTATATGCACTAGCCCAGCAAAAGCCGCGGTATAACTCAAATAGTGAAAGAAGGTATGTACATTCAGAACGAAGTAGAAGCCGCGATCAATAAATTGCTGCCAGATATTATAAGTAGCATCGAAAGGCGAAGGGTCGGAAGAAGTCCTAAGCTCGATAAGAAAAAATATCCTGACCCATACAAAAATTAGACTAACCATAAAAAGCCTTAAAATCACCCTAAGAACCGGGTTTGCCTGCTTTATTTCCCAAGGAAGGAAAGCATTCATTCCTATTTTTTTTCTTGTCAATACCATCACGCTAATAGCACTGAGCGTCAGAATGTAACGAAAGACAAGGAGTGATATATTTCCCATTTTAGATCAAAGGTTTTGATTGAACACAGAACGCAGAAAATTTTTCCCATTTTTGAATTTTTTGCCTGTACTGGTAACTATTGCATCTATTTTGAAATTGTTCTCTTCCCCTCCATTTCTAAACATAGAAAATTCAACTGGCTCAATTTGAGCACGTTTTTGTTCTGTGAAAGAGCCGCCTGAATTTTTGTCGCCAAAAGAAAATGTTTGTTTCGTCTCAAAAACTTCTCCTACAATTTTCGAAACAAATAAGTTTGTTTCCGGTTCATCATTAGCACAAACCATTTTTGTTCCGAGATTTCCTATAAGAGAATGAACGTAGTCCCTTGGGTTACTTCCGCCTATCATAGCATAGAGGTTTGGCAAGTTTTGTGTAATAACTACCGAACATGCCTTTGACTCTCTGGCTGTTGATTGGAAAAGATTGTCGTAACGGTTGGAAAAAAGATGATATTCATCTTGCCACAGAAAAACAGGATTAGGGTATTCGCTGGTATTACGCTGTTCGATCTTTTTTTGCCAGCTCCATTTATATAGCCCTTGAGCCATAATGCCAACGTTCTCCCATTCTTTGACAGGAAAATCAAGAACTATGATCTTCCGCTTAGTGTATGTCAGCTCAGGTACTAGTTCTTCAGATACACCCTCCGTAAAACTGTCCGCTATCGCACCAGTACAGAAAGGATCGATAAAAGCAAACAGTTGTTCTGTAATTCCTGATCTTGTTTTTTCTCCCAAAGCTGGCAGATCACCCAGAAAATAAGTTTTTGCCAACTCAAAATCTCGTTTTTCCGATTTTGATTTTGCGTTATAATATGCCCATGACAGGCAGTGGACTGTGAAACTACTTTCACCCCACTTTTCCAATTCATCCTTGTCTTTAGCATTATTGCTTTCGATCAAGAGATTGAACAACTTCAGTGAATTAAAATTCTGCATTTCTCCTTCTGGCTTTATTAAAGCATCTCTTATGATTTTAACGATGTTTGCCATAGATAAAGCATGAGCGGAAAGAAGAAGAAGAAGGATAGCAGCTTTTAGTAAACGTTCTTTAGCCCATTCCCAAAACGGGTCTTGTGAGCTTGAGCCGCTCTGCATGGATGCTCTGCCATTCATTTGCATCACGATCGAAAACATTCTGACAAGGTTATCTACTTGGCGCCCTCCTTTTGAGGAACGAATCTCATAAAGGAGAGGGTTGAATTGTTGATGGAGTTTGTCCGGGCTAAAAACGATCAGGTCTCCCAACCTTCCTTCTTTTTTTGCATATTCTATCCACCGTTCGGTTTCTCCGACCTTTGCAGTAAGAACCAGACCGCCCATTCCTTTCCTGAGAAAGGAACGGGCGATTAGGTTGCCGGGTCCTGTTGTTTTACCTGAACCCGTTGTGCCAAGGATCAAAGTTCCGAGGGTACAATTATTCAGGGTAAAAATATCGTCCCCCAGCCTGTAAATAGGTTCGTTTAGGTCCATTTTCTGAAAGAATTTACAGATTGGACCTAACTTTGACAGTGGCATTGTGATCTTCAAGCCGCTGTTTCCAAAAGGCGCCAACCGCACGTACAATTTCTTCAAGGGAAGGTTCTTCCGGTTTATGGACGATATTGATTTCTACCCCTGTTAGATCGGAGATCGGGCAATCGGCATCGAAAACCGCGGATAACTCATCATATTTATCCATAAGCAGGCTAGGGTTTCGGTAAAAATTCTCAAACCGAGCCACGGTACTGCTCTCAATGCCGTCAGAATAAAGATAGAGAACTTTACTCTTGTCGCTGAAATCGGAGGTGACCAAGAGATTCAGCAAATAACATAGTCCCCGGTTCACATTCGTAACGCCGACGCCGGGCTTGGTAGTCATTGCTTCTTCCAACACGCTTTTTAGCTCTTCCGAGAACGCCGTAACCGCCTCCTGCCTATCTTTTTCCACCCGGAAAGCATAATGATCGCCATCCTCAAGCTCTACCGTCCTGACGGTTGGGAAGGAAGAGCCAAGGTCTGCGATATATACCCGAATGCCGTATGGATGGTTCCGTTTCTTATCCAACTGGAATACTTCGTTTGAGAGCTTATTGAAAATCTTTTGGGCATCCTGATCGTTATGTGGCAACATCGAGGTACTCCTATCGATGGCGATCATTACCTCCCGTCTCTCCGGCTCGGATTGAAACTCGCAGCCCGTGAGGGCTGCGAGGGTGATGCTGGTGAACAAAACAAAAACCAAGGGGAATTTAGACAATTTACCTTGTGTAAATGCGATTTTGATAGAAGCTGCACCTTCCTTGAAACTCTCCCTAAAATACGTCTGCATGGTGCTGATACGCGCTTGAATCTCGTTATATTGTTTTTTCAGTGACTGCTTGCGTATGGTGAGCAGTTGCACTTCTTCTACAGCTTCCGCATAGGCAAGGCTTTGGAAATGTGTAGTAAGGGCGATTTTCTCTTTTTGATGTTTTCTTAACTTGAGGTACAGGCGATCTATTCTGCGGCGTAGCCTGTTAAGCTCCAAAATCCAGACATGATATTGTTCGTCCTTGCTAAATAAGTAGGCTATGACAGTGGTCAATACGAGAATCGAAAAATTAAGAAAGGTATATACGACGTTTTCGGGAACTGACCACCGCAGCAATACGACCGCCAGAGTTACGGTAGAAGCAATCAAAAAAGAAATTGACCCCAACAGCGTTTGGGTTCCGGCAAAGAGCCTACCTGCTAAGCCTGCCGAAACGGTAATTAGAGCCGTGAAAACTCCTGAAAGTAACCAAATATGGTACGTTTGGGCGAAGCCCTGCGCTTCAAGAGCAGGAACTGTTATCCCGAATTCACCCAAAACGAATACCACACCAATAAGAGACAAAACGATCGGATGTGCCCATATGCCTTTTAAAGCAACGATACGACAGGCTTCATAAGCGGCGATTTTCGAGGCTAGGGAGGTTTCTTTCCTTTTCGCATCGTGCTGGGTTTTTTCAGTCTCATCGACTTTATCGTCTAGAGTTAATTGTGCTCGCTGCTCCTGAGAGTAATATGTTGTTCGATATTTCTCTTGAGCGCGTTCGTTAATAGATTTTCCGGAGAGGTCTTCTTCAATACTCTGCATTTGGGATACCAAGCCTTCGGCCAAAATCATCGATTCCTCTACAGCTTCGACTTCTTTCTCGCTACAAACAGCCTCGTAGTGTTTTTCGATGTCCTGACAGGTTTCCTCTCCGCTGGCACCCATTTCATGGGCTTGCTCAAAACTACGTTGTTGCTCCTGTTTTAACACCTTCCCATATTTGGAAAGCGGGGATTTAAACAAACGATTGAAAATTGGGGGGATTTTCATTTGCATAGAAATTTGGGTTGTGAAATAGGTTTAACGCAACAAACTTATGAAGTAAAAAGCACAAAGCCAATATTTAACTAATTGATTTTCAGATAGTTAAATGAATTTAGGTTGATTCAGCCGAATTCATTTTTCCTCAACTATCATTGACTGAATTCATCTGAAATAAGTTGCTTTCAGTCGAATTCAATTGAATTCGACTAAATTTGCGGCAACAACCCGAACGTAAACAATATGGCGCGCTCCAAATCACCTTTCAACAGACCCTCAACAGACCAGATAGAGTACCTGCAAAAAAAAGCCCCGCAATGCCTCTCGATCTTTGAACAAATCAGGGAAAAAGACAATGGGGTGAGAGTATTTGCGGATTGGCTAAAATTGGAGTATCCAAATATTAAGGGGCTTGGATACACCTCCATTACTCAACTGGTAAACCTGCTTTTAGAAATCAAAGAAAAGCTTAAAGACAGAACAGACGAACTTACTTTTACAGATGCCTCTTTTGGAACGCTAAAAAGAAAAATTGAAGATATCTCCGAAAAAGCCTCCTTATACTTAAAAAAGCCGCAATTTGAAACGGTTTGGTATGTTTATTTTCTCCATATCGCTGTAACGGAATTCGATTTTTCACATTCAGCGCCTGATCCTGAACTTGGTCGAGCGGTATTAAAACTTAGCTCTGATCGCGAAGCAAAACTGGAAAACATCAGCGATGGAATTAGTTATGACTATGAAGGTATATTTGAATATATCAATCAGGAAGTTTTCCATTTCGACTTAAAAACAGATGCAAAAAAAAGCCGGAGATTACACATTAAATTCTACTGGCAAGGCGTAGAACAAACGATAGCCTTGGGTACATACAGCACCTTTGAAAATGACCGTATTGTTTCGGGTAATTTGGTACTACAAAGTGTAGAAGCAGGTAAAAAGAAATTGCCTCTTCTGATGTCTTTTAAAAAAAATCGAAATGACTTCAAAAATGTACACCCTGCTATCAAAGAGTATCTCTGTTTAAGGAACTTAAATTATCACCGAATCTCAAAAGAGGTTACGAGTGTGTCCCTGCTTGCAAAGGAACTAAAGCATCTTCAGATAAATAAGCCACAAAACAGCATATTTCTTGAACCACATGATCGACCTACGGTATTTATTGCTTCTCCCGATACGGCTGACAGCATTGATGTTATACGAGGTAGAATACTAGGAAGTGTCTTAGCGAACCTTCAAAAAAACTTTGGAGATTATTATAATATTGTACATCGAAACACAAACATATCCCCTCAGTATGATAAAGACTTGCTCCCTTCCGACTCATTAAAATTAATTAAAACTGCAAGAGTATTTATTGTAATTATTAGTAAATCTGACAAAGCTTCATTTTGCTGGGTTCAGTTAGGGTGGGCTATTGCCTATGCGAAACGAATATTAGTTCTTTATGAAGAAGGGGGTATTTCGGATAGAATTAAGAACTTAAGAGAGTTTGGTATCGTAATTGATAAATTCAATACTCTCCAATCGCAGACTATAACAAACAAAATTTCAGCTATTTTAGCATACGACAAGAATTACTTGACATAAAACCACGAAACCGATATTTTCCAATCAAATTTGAATATTGGGAGAAAAACGTGTCGGACAACACAAATCTAGCAAAGCTAGTAGAATACTTCACTAAAACGGGAATGATAGATGTTAATGACCGTCGTACCTACGATATGGAAGACCTTTTAACTGACATCAACCTCCTTAGTCAATATGGGTGGGATGTCGATAGGGCTATAAATGACATTAGTATGCCTGTAGTTAGAGAAAGATTTAATATAGTAGCTGTTGTGGATGCTGCGGGGGGAACTGGTCGATGGCACGAAGAGATAGAAGACGGTTACTATGCGTTGTTTGATGAATTTGGTCAGCCACTGGATGCCAAAGAATTACCTTCTACTGAAAACGATGGCGCCGAAAACCATCTGAACCATTCCTGACCCTATCCCGATATGCGGGGCGGTATATTATTACCAGCCCCGTATTTATTATTAAGGCCACGTCTCAAGCACAGTAAATAGCCTACTTCCTATATGTGCTTTAACGCCGTCTCTTTTTCCTGATTCCTCCCAAACTTTTTCCTATCTTTGACTTTGCCAGTGGCAGTTCACTGAACCTTGCCTTGAACCCCTCCTTAGCTGTGCTAAGGGAAGACGTCTGTAACCATTTTTTGAAATTTCATGACCTTCTTTCTGCCATGCTTCGGATCATCCAAAACAACGCTGCTTCTGCTGCTGTAAAATACTTCGATGAAGGTTTATCCAAATCGGATTACTATTCTGAAAAACGCGAGATCACCGGAATGTGGGGCGGCCTTGGCGCTGCCATGCTCGGCCTTTCAGGAGAAGTTGCAAGAGACGATTTTCACGGGCTTTGCTACAATATCGACCCTCAAACCGGGAAGCGCTTGACCGCCCGCAACGATGCAGGGCGCACCATTGCATATGACTTCTGCTTTTCGCTTCCAAAGTCAATTTCAATAGTTCATTCGCAAACTCGCGACCCTGAAATCATGGAAGCCCTTAACACGGCCATTGCCGCTACGATGCAGGATATAGAAGCCAATGCGGAAACAAGGGTTCGCAAAAACAAGGCGATGCAAAATCGTACCACGAGCAACCTGATATGGGCGGCGTTCACGCATGAAGATGCCCGCCCGGTGGAAGGTGTGCCAGACCCCCATTTGCACCAACATGTTTTTGTGTTTAACGCCACCTACGACGATCAGGAAAAACAATGGAAAGCCGGGCAATTCAGAAATATAAAGGCAGACGCTACCTATTACGAGGCGCTGTTTAACAATCATCTCGCACAAGAATTGCAAAAGGCAGGATACGCTTTAGAGCGCGGTGCCTATAATTTCGAGATCGCAGGCTTTGAACGCTCGACCATTGAGAAATTCAGCAACCGTACATTAGAAGTCAACCAGAAAGCCGAAGAGCTTGGGTTAGAGTATGCCGAAGACAAAGCCAAGATCGGGGCGCAGACCAGAGCCAATAAAAGAACCGGGCTTGATAAAAGATCATTACAAGATATATGGGCGCAGCGATTGGATGAGCGGGAAATGAAGTTGATCCGCGAGGCCAAGAACAAAAACCGGGCTACCGAAAAAACGGATACGGCACCCGCCAAAACCTCTATCCAACACGCCCTGTCACATGGGCTTGAGCGAAAATCTGTGATCGGCCATGACGAGCTGATGACGCTTGCCCTCAAACATTCTATGGGATCGGCCAGCAAAAAGGAACTGGAAACGGAAATCGCTTCAAGGGGTGATCTGCTCTCCAAAGAAATGGGTAGGCGAAAGGTCTATACCAACAGGCAGGCGTTAGGCGAAGAAAAGGCGCTCATTGAAGCCGCCCGCGCGGGGCGGAAGCAATGGAAGCCTGTCCATTCCGATTACATTGTGCAGAATACGGCACTCAACCAAGAGCAACGCGCGGCAGTGGCGCACGCTCTTAATTCAAAAGATTTTATCACGCTCATTTCCGGCGCTGCCGGGGCGGGCAAAACGTGGACGATGAAAGAAATCGCTGCCGGAGCGGAAGCCAAACAAGTCGGCTTTCATGCGTTCGCCCCGTCTTCGGCGGCTTCGCGGGAAGTCCAGCGCGGCGAAGGGTTTAGCGAGGCTACGACGGTAGCGGCTCTGCTCATAGATAAAAAGCAGCAGGAAAAAATCAAGGGTGGCGTGATCTGGGTGGATGAAGCGGGTCTTCTGGGCTGTCCTACACTCAATCAGGTAATCAAGGTGGCACAAAATCAAAACGCGCGCTTGCTGCTTTCAGGCGATACACGCCAACACACAGGCGTGGAACGCGGCGATGCCCTTCGTATCATCCAGAAATACGGCGGTATCAAGCCCGCTTACATCAATACCATCCAGCGCCAGAAAAAAGAAGCCTACAAGGAAGCGGTGAAATCACTTTCGGAAGGCCACATTGAGAAAGGCTTTACGGCGCTTGACCAGATAGGGGCAATCAAAGAAGGCCGTTCTTTTGAAGCCTGCGTAAACGCATTGGCCGATGAATACGTCACGGCCAGAAAAGCACGGGAAAGTGTCTTGGTCGTCGCACCCACACACAGGCAGGGGCAGGCCGTGACGCGCGCTATTCGCAGCAAACTCAAAGAGCAACGCAAGCTGGGAAAGAAGGAACGAGAGTTTACTAGGCAGCTCAACCTTTCCCTGACCGAAGCCCAAAAGCAAGACAAGGCCAGCTATCAACCCGGCCAGTCAGTGCAGTTCCACCAAAATGTGAAGGGCTTTACGCGTGGTGGTATATACGATGTGATCGGCAAGGACAAGGATGGCAGAGTTTTGGTCAAGCAGGGAAATACAATTAAGCCGCTACCCGAACAGGAAGCAAAGAAATTCTCGGTTTATAAAACTGAAAAGCTGGGGCTGGCTCAAAACGATCTGGTCAGAATTACCCAGAACGGCTTTAGCAATGAAAAGAAGCGTTTGAGCAACGGCAATCTTTTACAGGTAAAGGGCTTTGACGAGCAGGGCAATATCCTTGCCTCTACAGGCAGGAATGTCGTCACCCTTGATAAAGACTACCGGAATTTTACATACGGGTATTACACGACCTCGCCAGCCTCGCAAGGCAAGTCCGTCAATCGCGTATTGGTCTTGCAGACCTCGCAATCGGGCAAAGCAGCCAGCAAAGAGCAGTTTTATGTGTCGGCATCGCGGGGGAAATTCGAGATTTCCATCCACACAGAGGATAAGGAAAAGCTGTTGACCTCCATTCAAAGAAGTACAGCCCGTATGTCTGCAACAGAGTTACTTTCCCGAGGAAAACAGAAAAGCCGCGCCAATGCGATAAAGGATAGACTAAAGGGGCTTGGTAAAACTACCCGTTCACGCGTTGATGAAATAAAAGAGAAAGTCCGCGGGAACTCTCCCCAAATAGAACGAGAAGAGCCTTCTCGTTCACGATAACCCCAAAAACAAGCCAAAATGGGAAAATCACATTTAGATGAACGGATTTTACCGCCTTTCAAAAATGCGGTAGAAAATGATTATGCAGAGACGGTAAAAACGCCTCTAGCTTCGGATGTTTACGATTTTTTTGCGTTAGCACCCGCCCAAACAAAGCCTGTGGGGTTCAAAATCCACTTTGCCGAAGGAAATAGCGCAGCTATTTATTATCATGATTTTGTCTCGCCCCTTGAATATGATGGGAAGGAGTTGATTGAAATAAAGATACCCGCCGCGACGATCAGTATCACAGGCAGAAACCTTGGATTGCTATTTGACTATCTGTTTGAAAACAGGGTTGCATGGATAAAAGAGCCGGATAGCTCATTTATTGATGTTACGGAAGATCAGCCGGATATAGAGAAGATCAAAATTGAGCATAAGGACTAACTAAGCGGCTTTTATTATCTTCACCTATCCCTGTCATTAAAACGCTGGGTCTGTTTGCCTTTCGACAGCTCCAGCGGATGTGGATTATCCAACTGATAGCGAATTTTTTCCCTTTCAGCCTCTTTTTGCTGATCTTCGATTAATTTTTCTGCTTTCAGACTTGTTACAATATGATCCTGAGAGCCATAAGCTGCTTCCCTTGCTTCTAGTCGCCCCCATTTTTTTCCAAATACCTGCGTTTCAGCAAAATCAGCAGCCCGTTCCTTGTCACGAGCATTTTGTTTTTCAAAAAAAGCCTGCCGCTCCATTTCTTTTCTCTCGTTAGCTTTTTCCATATCTTGCTTTTCTTGTTCCCGCACGCCGTGCAATTTTTGCTTTAAGGCAAGGTTTTTCTGCGTTTCCGCCTTGCTCTGGGCGGCGGCCATATTATGCTCTTTTCTGATTTCAGCATACTTCTTATCTATATCTCGATGCATCTCTGATAAAGAGGTCTGATAAGCCTCCTCCATCAGATCATAATCCCCTTTATCCATATGGTTTGAAATTTGTTAGGCAGTTTGATAGACTTTTATCAAAGATACATAATGAAAAAGTTTTATGCTAAGAGGGTATGGTGAGCGATTATATTACAGACTCCGACCGGAAAAAATGGAATGACAGAATTCTCGGGGATTTTCGTCGCGAAGCTCACAAGGTCATTCACAAGTTCGTTGATTTATACGATCTGGATGACGATTACGTAGTGACTGATTTTGCGGTTCAAGGTATATCAAGCTTCCTGTTGCAATGGCGTCTAAGCAAAACACGAGACAGCCTACCCGATGATGCGTGGTCAACGGTGATTGAAATGTATATGGGACTAACCGAAATCGACTATGATTACCTCGATGAAATCGAGGCGCTTCTAGAGCGCTATCATTGATCCCTTTCTCCCTGATTTTCTGGCAAATCGGGTATTTCTAAGAAATCTATTCGGTAAACCTCGTCTGATTTTCCTGAATCATCAACAGAGATATCGGGGGTTATTAAAACATTAAACTCCTGCCGTTCCTTCTTATCAAAAGCTCCCTGATACTCCATAACTAAAGTAAGCTTAGGTCGTTTATCAGGGAAGCGAGACGTGCTTACATATTTATAAGGGTTTAGTAAACCTAATATGTAATGATAGGGGGTACGTATATTAATTGTTTCTTCTTTACCTATCACCTGTACTTGATTCATGATTTTACTCTTTCCTGAAATTCTAGATAAATAACTCATGACCTCTTCTAGCGCTGCTTTTTCATCTTCGTCCTCCCTTTTTTCACTCCTCAATTTTACAAAGTCTGTAAGTTCTTCTTTATCATACTTCCAATAGAATTTTGCCCGTTTAGCCAATCCCATACCCACATTTTGAATAGGTATTCTTCCATTCAGAATCACAAAACACTTCAAATAGTCTTCAGAGACGAAAACAAAAGGTGGTTTTGCAGGACTTTTAAGGCCAAATAGACTCGTAGTGGAAATCACTGCCTGCTTAGGTAGCAACAATGGCTTGACAGCATCATGCTTCTCTTTTTCCGCCGTTGACACTTGTAAAAAAAGCCCAACGATTGAGCATACACCTACTAAGAAACCCACACATGTGAAGTAACTCGCAAACTTCTCATGGTCAATTTTATTATCCCAATTCAAGTGTAAACACTCTCCCCAGAAAAACATAACAGTAAGAAGCACCCAAAGAGTGAGACAAATTCTTAATGCCCTCGAAAAAAGCTTATTTGAAGTAGCTTCAAACCTATTCATGCTTACCGGATGATATATTGTTAAGCTATAAATTTACTAATTCTCTCCATACCAATTGGGGACATCAGAAAATAAGAAAAAAATTGGGCGTTGTACTGTTGATCCTGAAAACGGCCAGCGTGACCATAGTGTGACCAACAAAAAAGCCAGTCACAATTTTCATCGTAACTGGCTGATTCTGAAGTGGTGATGGACGGAATCGAACCGCCGACACAAGGATTTTCAGTCCTTTGCTCTACCGACTGAGCTACATCACCAAACCCCTTTCTGTTCGTTTGGGACTGCAAATGTAGGAAATGATTTTTCTATTGCAAGTCAGGAATCAAAAAAATGCGAATAATTTTCCCTGTCAAAAAGTATGCTTGCATAACAATCTGAAGGCTGCTATCTTTACAGCTATGTAAAGGCTTGGTGATTAGGTGTTAGCGATGTGTGACGTAGAGCTTCCTGTTTCAAGTCAATTGTTAACCATTTTATGCAGCTGTTTCAACAACTTCTTTTTATCGGCGCTCTGGGTGGAGTGGGGTTCCTGATATTCCGGCGGGCTGCCCTGATCCGGAAGACTATCCTGCTTGGGCACGACGAGAACCTCACAGATCAGCCGGCCAGAAGGCTGGGTACCATGTTACGGATAGCCTTTGCCCAGAAGAAAATGTTTGACCGGCCATTTGCCGGTATCCTGCATTTTCTCGTATATGCGGGTTTTGTCCTTATTAACCTGGAAGTATTGGAAATCGTGCTCGACGGAGTTTTGGGCACGCACCGGCTGCTGGCGCCGGCTTTGGGTGGTTTTTATACGTGGCTGATAGGGTTCTATGAAATGCTGGCCATCGGTGTGATAGCGGCTTGCCTGACGTTCCTGGTTCGGAGGCAGTCTGGAAAGGTAAATCGTCTGCGTACCGAAAGGCACAGAGAGTTGTCGGGATGGCCGGCGATTGATGGGAAGCTGATACTGATTTTCGAGATCGTGCTGATGATGGCCGTGCTGGTGATGAACGCAGCCGATCTGGCCCTGCAGGAAAAGGGAGCCCCGCACTATGCCCAAACAGGCGACTTCCTGGTCAGCGGCATGATCAGGCCGCTTTTTACCGGTTTTGATGCAGGCGTGCTGACAGCGATTGAAAGGCTGGCATGGTGGTTCCATATCTTAGGAATTTTGGCTTTCGCGCTGTATGTTACCTATTCGAAACACCTGCACATACTGCTTGCTTTTCCGAATACCTATTTTTCAAGACTGGCTCCCAAAGGAGAAATGAAAAATATGCCGGAAATTACCCGTGAAGTCAAACTGATGCTCGGGCTGGAAGATACCACCGCTTCGGAGGCGCCGGCTGAAATAGGCAGGTTCGGGGCTAAGGATGTAACCGATCTGAGCTGGAAAAACCTGCTGGACGCCTACTCCTGCACCGAATGCGGACGCTGCACATCGGCCTGTCCGGCGAACCTGACAGGGAAATTGTTATCTCCCAGGAAGATTATGATGGATACGAGAGACAGGCTCGAAGAGGTAGGGAGAAATATACAGGCCAATAAGGGAAGCTTTACCGACGACGGCAAAAGCCTTCTGGGAGATTATATTCTTGATGAAGAGCTGCTTGCCTGTACAACGTGTAATGCCTGCGTGCAGGAATGCCCTATACTGATCAATCCCCTGGATATTATTCTGCAATTGCGTCGTTACAGGGTGATGGACGAAGCAAAGGCGCCCGGCGCCTGGAATATGATGTTTCAGAACCTGGAGACTAACCAGGCCCCCTGGAAGTTTTCACCGGCCGACCGGTTTAACTGGGCCGACCGTGTAAACGGGGAGGAGTAAAATTAAAAATTTTAGTAACAGGTAACAGGCGGATTTATATGTCAGTTCAGGTTAAGACAATGGCCGAAATGGCTTCGGAAGGAACAATGCCCGAAATACTGTTTTGGGTAGGATGTGCCGGGGCTTTCGATGACAGGTATAAAAAGGTGACGGCAGCCTTTGCAACTATCCTCAATAAAGCAGGGATTTCGTATGCGGTACTTGGCCCGGAAGAGGGCTGTACGGGCGATCCGGCGAGAAGGGCCGGCAATGAATTTTTGTTCCAGATGCAGGCTATTGCCAATATCCAGGTACTCGACTCTTACGGGGTAAAGAAAATTGTGACGGCATGTCCGCATTGCTTTAATACGCTGAAAAACGAGTACCCGGCTTTGGGCGGGAACTATGAAGTGATCCATCATTCGCAGTTTTTGCATCAACTGATCGGCGAAGGACGTATCAGGGTTTCGGATCGCGACAATGACGGGAAGGTGACCTATCATGATTCGTGCTACCTGGGAAGGGCAAACGATGTTTATGAAGCTCCCCGCCAGGTAATTGAGGCTTTGAAGCTCGAGCTGGTCGAAATGAAGCGCAGCAGGGCAAAGGGGCTATGCTGCGGCGCAGGCGGTGCCCAGATGTTCAAAGAGCCGGAGAAAGGAAGAAAGGATATCAATATTGAAAGGACCGAAGAAGCGCTGGCAACAGGAGCCCGCACGGTGGCCGTCGCCTGCCCGTTTTGTATGGTAATGATAAACGACGGTGTCAAAAACAAGGAAAAAGAGGGAGAAGTAGCTGTATTGGATATAGCCGAGCTCGTTCTTAAGAAGTTATAGGAAAAGTGTATATTGAGCGGTAATCAGGCATGCGAAATTCCTGCAGGGCCGGCACTTTTCCGGGAAGCATGCTGTTTTAAGAACTATAACAAAGGCTTTAACTATGTATATCCCTTTTGACGAAATTGACTTTGATGCCCGTATATGGATCTACCAGGCTAACCGCGAGCTCAGCCACGAGCAGGCCGGTACGCTTACTGAGACGCTCAAGGCTGCGCTTAATCACTGGGATGCGCATGGAAAACCGTTAGTGGCCTCCGGTAAAATATTTCATAACAGGTTTGTAGTAATAGCTGCGGACGAGTCGGCCGAGATGCCCAGCGGCTGCTCGATCGACAAATCGGTGAGCTGGATGAGAGAGACCGGGCTGGCTATGAATATAGATTTTTTTGATCGTTCGGTAGCCTGGATCGACAGTCTGGGACATATCAGGCTGACGCCTATTTCAGCGGTGAAGGAGCTGATATTCAGTGAAGAAATACTGCCTTCCACCCTGTTTTTCGACAATCTGGTTGCGACGAAAGCCCAGTGGATGAACCGCTGGAAGGTACCCGCTGAATCTACCTGGCTGAAAAAATATTTTGAAGAAAAGAACGCGGAAATATAAAGTGAATCATATGTCCGCTGCATGGAAAAGGACCGGATACGGGGTATGGATCGCTGTCTGCATCTGTTTACTTTCGGGGTGTGACGGTAAAACGGTTTATAAATCGCATAAGGAGATAAAAGACGCTCAGTGGTATGCGGATGAAAAGCCGGTTTTTGATGTGAAGATTGACGATCCCGGCCTGAAATACAACGTCTACTACCTGCTGAGAAGCGCAGTCCAGTACCCTTATTATAACCTTTACCTGACACGGAAGATAACCGGTCCCGACCAGAAGACCATTTCTCACGACCTGGTGGAACTGAAAATATCAGACGAAGCCACCGGGAAGCCCTATGGAGAGGGGTTGGGAGACCTGTTCGATCAGAAAATACTCTTTCTCAAGGACTATACTTTTCTTTCGGCAGGCGTTTACCGGTTCGAAATCGGGCAGTCGATGAGGCAAAATCCTTTGCCGTTTATCATGAGTATAGGGATTTGTGTAGAGAAGGCTGAATAAGGTTTATCATCACGCTCTGGCTTGTTCTTACGGATTTGGTACTATTTTTGTACCCGAATAAGGAGCATTATATATTTGCCAGGTGAAAAAAGTACTTTTTATTGATCGCGACGGGACAATCATTTGGGAGCCGCCTACCGACTTCCAGGTAGATTCTCTCGAAAAACTCGAATTTCTTCCCAAGGTTATTTCCAACCTGCGCAAAATTGCGGAGGAAGCGGAATACGAACTCGTTATGGTTACCAACCAGGACGGGCTGGGTACTGCATCCTTTCCTGAAGATACATTCTGGCCCGCCCACAACAAGATGCTGAAAATGCTTGAAGGGGAGAATGTAAGGTTTGCAGCCATACACATCGACAGGCATTTCCCGGAAGACAACTCGCCGGAAAGAAAGCCCGGCACGGGAATGCTGAAGCGCTATTTCGGCGATATGTATGACCTGGCAAACAGTTATGTGATAGGCGACAGGATTACAGACATACAGTTGGCAGTAAACCTGGGAGCAAAAGCCATTTTTATCGGGGAGCAGCAGGCTGTGGAAGGACTGGATCCGGCGCAGGAAAAAGCCCTGAGCCTGGTCACAACCGATTGGGACGCCATCTATGAAAGGGTAAAGCTGAATGACCGGGTGGCAAACGTGGAAAGAAATACAAAGGAAACCCGGATAACGATAGGGCTGAATCTTGACGGTACCGGCCGGTCGTCAATCCATACCGGTCTCGGTTTTTTCGACCACATGCTCGACCAGGTAGCCAAACACGGAGGGGTCGATCTCGATATCCACGTTGACGGGGACCTTCATATCGATGAGCATCATACCATTGAAGACACCGGGCTGGCCCTGGGAGAGGCATTCAGGCAGGCGCTCGGTGACAAGAAAGGGGTAGCCCGCTACGGGTTTTTATTGCCCATGGACGAAGCCCTTGCCCAGGTAGCAATCGACTTTTCAGGAAGGCCGTGGCTGGTCTGGAATGCAGAGTTCAGGCGCGAAAAAGTGGGGGATATGCCGACAGAGATGTTTCATCATTTTTTTAAGTCTTTCAGCGATACATCATTGTCAAACATTAATATTAAGGTAGAAGGAGCCAACGAACATCACAAGATCGAATCGATATTCAAAGGATTTGCAAAAGCCATAAAAATGGCAGTAAAACGCGATTTATCGGCCTTACACATACTCCCCTCCACGAAGGGAGTCCTGTGATTTTTTTGTTAATATCCTGTTAAAGGGATAGATACTTAGTTTTTTTTGTTTTATTTTTGTAAAAGGTCAAATTAATATTTTTTCGTTATGTACATGACTATCGTAATGATCGTCTTTTATGTGGTTTTATTAACCTCGGCATTCCTGGTAGGGCGTTGGCTCGAAAGGCATGAAAGAGGGTATAATCCCAAAGGGTAATCGACTTCGTCCGGGTAACCGGCCGCATCCTGAATTACTTTAATATTTTGAATGTGAAATTTCTGCGACAACTCAGCTATGTCTTAATGACGCTATACTTTCTCGGTGTAATGACCGGGACAGTGAGCTCATTGCTTGTGAAAGGCAAGCTGAGTTGTACATTAGTTTTGGATGGAGAAGATGAAACGGGCAAATCCCGGGTCGTGCCATCCTTTATAGAGGAGGACGTGATATGTCACAGTAATTATTTTACCATAGCGCCGTTCGCTATGTTTTCTCCTCTCAATTCTGCCTACAATTCTTCGGGTACTATGGAAGCTTCTATCTCCATGGTGGCCCCGCCTCCCGAACGGGCTTAGTTTTTCCTATCGATTGTTTTGGGATTGTCTGTCCGGCGATTTTGCTGCATTTTGCTGTATTTCGCCCGGCTTTAACGATGCTACCCGGTCTGTTTCCGGCCTGTTAGCTTCGTGCCATTCCCACTATTTAAGAGTTTTTCAAACCCTGATAACAATTTTAGGTTATGGCTAAGTCATTCAAACAGTTATTTATAAATAACGAAAAGTGGGTTCAAAGTAAATTGGAGCAGGATCCCCAGTATTTCGAGAAGTTATCCAAAGGGCAGACGCCGAATTTCCTCTGGATCGGATGTTCCGACAGCCGGGTGCCCGCCAATGAGGTTACCGGCACAGAATCGGGTGAGATTTTTGTTCACAGGAATATAGCCAATATGGTAATCCATACTGACATGAACCTGCTGAGCGTTCTCGACTATTCAGTAAATGTGCTGCAGGTAGAGCACGTGATGGTGGTAGGACATTACGGATGCGGAGGCGTAAATGCCGCCCTCGGGAATCAGCAGGTAGGGTTGATCGACAACTGGCTCCGCAATATAAAGGATGTAGTCAGGCTCCATAAAGAAGAGCTGGACGGTATTGCAGACCCTGTTCTGAAAAGTAACCGGTTGGTGGAGCTGAATGTGGAAGAACAGGTGTTTAATCTTTCAAAAACCTCGATTGTCCAGAATGCATGGACAAATAAACGCAAGCTGCATATTCACGGGCTCGTATACGATATCAAAAACGGCCTTCTTCAAAACCTGAATGTGTCAGTGGGCGATGTCGCGGCTTTAGACGAAGTATACGTTTTCAGCCCTCCACCCGCATCTTCCGGAGCTGCTTAAAGGCAGCCCGGATAGCTCACCTGATCAGCCATGAAAAATTTTACCGGGTGAGCCCGATTGTTAAATGATTAAATTTAAGTTAACAAGATCTTCATGTCTTTCAAGATAAACAGGTTACTGGCTAATTTGAAGTCAGACTTCCCCGCAGGAATAGTCGTTTCACTGGTTGCGCTCCCGCTTTGTCTCGGGGTGGCGCTGGCATCCACCGGCCGACCGGATCTCCTTTTCTCAGGCCTTATCGCCGGAATAGTCGGAGGTATAGTAGTAGGAATGGCGAGCAAGTCGGCGCTTGGAGTTGCCGGACCGGCTGCCGGTCTGGTGGTCATCGTATTGAATGCGATATCGGAACTGGGAAGTTTTGAGGCTTTTCTCCTGGCTGTTGTTCTGGCCGGACTTTTGCAGATACTGGCAGGGTTCCTCAAAGCAGGTATCATCGGTTATTATTTTCCCTCTTCGGTGATCAAAGGGATGCTGGCCGCTATCGGCCTCATCCTGGTACTGAAGCAGATACCGCATGCATTGGGTTTTGATGCCGAATTTATGGGAAATCAGGCATTTGACTCGGCAGAGGGAAACAATACCTTTACCGAGCTTTGGTATGCGGTCAAATACAGCACAACAGGAGCTATTATCATTTCGGTAATCTCTCTTGCTGCGCTGCTGCTGTTTGACCGGCCTTTTATGAAGTCTTTCGGTTTGTTTAAGTTTGTTCCGGGCGCTCTGGTAGTCGTTTTGATTGGTATAGGGATCAATACTATTTTCCTGTACCTGGCGCCAGAACTCGCTGTCACCGGGCAGCACCTGGTACAGCTTCCGGTAGCCGGCAGCGCGGAGGAATTTTTCGGTTTCTTCAGGATGCCCGACTGGTCGGCCATTACCAATCCGGCGGTTTATACAGTCGCTATCACACTGGCTATCGTCGCAAGCCTGGAGTCTCTGCTGTCGGTCGAAGCTACCGATAAATTGGATCCCTATAAGCGAAATACGCCCACTAACCGGGAGCTGGTTGCCCAGGGATTGGGAAATCTCACTTCCGGGTTGATCGGGGGGCTTCCCATTACACAGGTGATCGTCCGGAGCTCGGCTAACATAGAAGCGGGTGGTAAAACAAGGTTGTCTACCATAATACACGGTCTTCTGCTCCTGGTGTCGGTTATTCTTATCCCGAGGTTTCTAAACCAGATACCACTTTCAACCCTGGCAGCCATCCTGCTGCTGGTCGGCTACAAGCTTGCCAAGCCTTCATTGTTTAAAGGCATGTACAAGCTCGGATGGGAGCAGTTCATACCCTTTGTAGTTACGGTAACGGCGATACTGGTAACCGACCTGCTGAAAGGTATTGCAATAGGGATGGTGGTAGCGATTTATTTTATCCTGAGAAGGAATTACAAACATTCCTATTCTTACAGAAAGGAAAAGGATCAGACCGGAGAGGTTATTACCATCGTATTGTCTGAGGAAGTTACCTTCCTGAACAAGGGAAGCATCGGTCTCACCCTGGATAACATTCCTAAAAACTCCACTGTAGTAATAGACGGCCGCAGGTCGCTGGATATAGACTACGATGTGCTGGAGATCATTCAGAATTTCAAGAACCATACGGCCCCGACCCGTAATATTACGGTAGAGACAAAAGGGATTGTGGGAGTAAATTCAGTAGGAGGGCATTAGAAAGAGTATTGCAATCCCGGCAATGCGCATTTAAGACGGCCGGGAGGGGAAGCCCAGTTCCCCTCCCGTCTTTTGTATTGTTTGAGGCCTGAATTGTTGATCCGGTTTGCAACACGGATAAGCGGAGTTGCGTATAATACCCGAAAACAGGTGAAATCTTTTACTATGAAGAAACTGTTTACGGTCGTTTATCTCACAACATTTCAGTTTTATTTCATAAGTATCCGGTTACATGCTCAGACCGGGTGTGACAATATAGGCTTTGAGACCGGTACTACCACCGGTTGGAAACTGACTTACGGAACAGCCACGGATCAAAACCAGAAGACTATTTTTATCAATGAAACAACGGGGACCCGCGATAGTGAGCACTACATTACAAAACTATCGGACGGCGACGATCCTAAAATCCGGGATGAAGCAATCCCGATGGTGGCTCCGGGCAGCACTCATTCTATCAGGATTGGCAACACCAATACGGGCACAAGGTTTACCAGGATTTCTACACAATACCAGGTTACGACAGATAACTCTCTTTTTCAGTACCAGTTTGCGGTTATTCTTCAAAATACTACGGGCGGTAATAGTATTGCCAGTCATGCTCCTTACCAGAAGCCGGGATTTAATATCCTGATTTTTGATGAGTCAGGAAACGAGTTGCCGTGCAGCAGTTATGACATTCAGCTGGAAGGTACGAATACCGTCAACGGTTTTAAATCTCAGGGTGACCTGCAATACAGGAACTGGACAAAAGGGGCGATCGACTTAAGAAACAGTATCGGGAGGCGTATCACAATTGTAGTGACGGTACACGGCTGTACTCAGCGCGGGCATTTTGGATATGCCTATTTTGACGCGGAATGTTTCAGGTCTGAGATAGGAACTGTATCAGGATGCCCTGACGACGACGGGATGATAGCTTTAAGAGCACCCACGGGTTTTGCGGCATATAACTGGAGCAACGGAGCTACCGGTGAAATTAATAAAGTGCCTGCGCTGCCGGGAGATCAACACGATGTAAAATTGTTACCTTATTCGAGTCTGGATGAAAGCTGTACAGTTCAGCTGACCTACAAGCTTGCATACCGCGAAACGGAAGCGAGGCTGGAGGAGACTGTTTGCGAGGGAACGGGCATCAGGGTGGGAGATACCACTTATTTTGAACCGGGAAGCTATGTCCGGAAAGTTCGTTCGACTTCCCTCTGCGACAGTACGGTATACCTGAATCTGAAAGTGAATAAGACCGTATATAGTGAACAGGCCGTCAGGATCTGTATGGGAGAAGTCCTGAAAGTCGGTGATTCTTTGTTAGCCGAGCCCGGGACTCATATAGTGGTAATCAATAGGGGAGTACAATGCGACAGTATTGTGACGACCCACGTGTCGGTCGATGACTTCAGGTACGTCTCTACCGATTCGTCGTTTGTAATTGTACAGGGAGAGGGGGTATCGTTGGATGGGACCGTAACGCCTGCCGGACGATACCAGGTGACTTGGACGCCTTCCGAGGGGCTATCCTGTCAGGATTGCCCGGTTGTGGAGGCGAAACCGGAGAAAAGTACCGTTTACCGTCTCGTTACTTCTACCGACAACAACAGATGTCCGTTGGAAAGAAAATATAGAATCCTGGTACGTTTGTGCGACGTGACTCTGCCTGGCGCTTTCACCCCCGACCGCGACGGCTCCAACGAAACCTTTTATGCAATGGGGGGAGATTGTGTAAGAAGCATCAGGGAATTTATTGTTTACAACCGTTGGGGAGAGATAATCTTTATGAAGGAAGATTTTCCGGTTGGGAACCCCGCCGACGGTTGGGACGGCAACTATCGCGGGAGGCCGGTCAACCCGGGCGCTTTCGCATTCAAGGTAATAGCAGAGAGGCATGACGGTCATTTGATCGTCCATACCGGTAATTTTGTGCTGATCAGGTAAGATTAAGCTCCCGGCTGTTCAATGAAGTTCTTCGATAACAAAATTGTGATTGGTATAAATGCAGAGGTCTGCCGCTATGGTCAGGCCTTCTTTTACGATCTCTGTAGCGGTAAGATGGCTTGCATGCTTTTTCAGGGCAGTTGCCGCCGATAAAGCGTAGTTGCCGCCCGATCCGATCGCTGCGATCCCGTTTTCGGGCTCAAGTACATCCCCGGTGCCCGAAATAACCAGCATTTCCGATGCATTGGCTACGATCAGCATGGCTTCCAGCTTCCTCAGGTAGCGGTCTGTCCGCCACTCCTTGGCCAGTTCGATAGCGCCGCGTTTCATGTTGCCTCCGAATGCGTTAAGTTTCTCCTCAAATTTTTCTATAAGGGTAAAAGCATCGGCTGTGCTTCCTGCAAAGCCGGCAAGGATCTTCCCGTTTTGAAGCTTTCTTACTTTCTGGACGTTGCTTTTTGCTACGGTATTCCCCATGGTAGCCTGGCCGTCAGCGCCTACAGATACCGTACCGTTATGGAGTACCCCGAGTACAGTAGTGGCATGGATTGTCAGATTTGCCATTTTACAAATGATTCTTATAACTGAGCAGCAATGATAACTGAAAATAGCCTAACTTTGTATCCCGTAATCAAAATAATAGCATTCGTCTGATGGCTTCCAAAAAGCAAAAGACCGCAAAGTATATATTTGTTACGGGCGGTGTAACATCTTCTTTGGGCAAGGGAATCATTGCCTCCTCTTTAGCCAAGCTTCTCCAATCGCGGGGATTCTCGGTTACCATTCAAAAATTCGATCCTTATATCAATGTTGACCCGGGGACTCTCAACCCGTATGAACATGGCGAATGCTATGTGACAGACGACGGCGCCGAGACCGACCTGGATCTGGGACATTACGAAAGGTTTCTGAATGTCAGTACTTCCCAGGCCAACAACGTCACTACCGGCCGCATCTATTATAACGTTATCACGAAGGAAAGAGAGGGGGCTTACCTTGGTAAAACCGTCCAGGTAGTTCCCCATATCACCGATGAGATCAAGCGGAATATGCTCCTTCTCGGGAAAACCGGGGAATATGACATCGTGATTACGGAGATAGGAGGGTGTATAGGAGATATAGAGTCGCTGCCTTTCATAGAAACGGTGCGGCAGATCAAATTTGAGATGGAAAAACAGGATACGCTGATCGTCCATCTTACGCTGGTGCCCTATCTCAGGTCGGCCGGCGAGCTTAAAACAAAGCCTACACAACATTCCGTAAAGCTGATGAATGAGGCCGGTCTTCAGCCCGACATACTGGTGTGCAGGACCGAGCACCATCTGCCCCACGAACTGAGAAATAAAATCGCACGTTTTTGCAATGTCCAGGAAAGCTCGGTGATAGAGGCAATGGATGCGCCGACAATATATGATGTGCCGATGCTTATGCGCCAGGAGCGGCTTGACCAGCGCGCTTTGTATATGCTGGATCTTTACTCCGAGAAGGATGCGGATCTGAAAGACTGGGAAACTTTCCTTTCCCGCCTCAAATACCCCAAGCATACGATCAGGATCGGGTTGGTCGGTAAGTACGTGGAGCTCCGCGACGCCTACAAGTCGATCATCGAATCGTTTATTCATGCAGGGGCGATGAACGAAACAAAGGTGGAGATCGAATGGATCCATTCAGAGTCGCTCAAAACAGATAATGTGGAGCAACTGTTTTCGGATCTCGACGGGGTACTTGTAGCGCCCGGCTTCGGGGAAAGAGGGATCGATGGGAAAATAGAAGCCATCAAGTACGTACGGGAACAGGGTATTCCGTTTTTCGGTATCTGCCTGGGGATGCAAATGGCCGTGATCGAGTTCGCAAGAAATGTATTGGGACTGACCGAGGCGCATTCGACGGAAATGAATGAAAAAACTGCCGATCCCGTCATATCGCTGATGGAAGATCAGAAAAATGTAACAAACAAAGGGGGAACCATGCGATTGGGCGCGTTCAACTGTAAGCTCAAAAAAGGATCGCTGGCATTCAGCATATACGGAAAGCAGCATATTTCCGAGCGCCACAGGCACCGTTATGAATTCAACAACAGCTATCTCGATCTTTTTGAAAAAGCCGGTATGAAGGCAGCGGGCCTTAACCCGGACAATAGCCTTGTTGAGATAGTGGAGCTGGAAAATCACCCGTTTTTCATCGGCGTCCAGTTTCATCCGGAGCTGAAAAGCACCGTGCTGAATCCTCATCCCTTATTTGTAAGTTTTGTAAAATACTCGCTGGAGCATCATCTCAAAAGACAGGCCAGATAGATTGGGAAAATAATGTAATTTTGCCTCCTTATTAAGTAACACAGTGTTCAGGGACCACCGGATGAGGGGTTTAATCAGGTTAAGTTAAATGGATAGAAACCATATTATAGGAATAGTACTTATTTTTTTGTTAATGATCGGGATTACCTACATGTCCCCTGCGCCAGAGCAGCAGGTGGTTCATGAAACTTCCCAACAGACAACAGATACCGCGGGCCGGGAAACCGACCTGCCTTTTACAACAGATTCAGCCTCGGTACAGGCAGGGGACAGTCTTACGCCTGCTCCTGTTACCTTTTCTGATATAAAGATCAAAACCAAAGATCTCCGGGTTGTTTTTACCGAAAAAGGAGGAGTTATCAAAGAGCTGAAACTAAATGATTATAAGACTTACGACCAGAAGGACCTGTTCCTGATTGCAGAAGGGCATAACCGCTACCAGCTTGAATTCCCGTTGGAATCCGGTACTTTGAACCTGGCCAACTCCTGGTTTGAGTCGGAAACGAAAGGCGAGATAGAGCTGGGGGAAGCGGATTCACTGAGCCTGAATTTCAGGCACAGGCTTCCCAACGATCAATGGGTGGAACAGTCCTACCTGATCCGCGGATCGGGCTATCTTATAGACTACGGCATCAGATCTTCTTCCGGCGCGGGGCAATATGACAAATCGCTGAGGTTTGCATGGACCAACGACATGCTTCAGCTGGAGAATGATATGCAGGAGAACCGGAAGGTTGTTACGGTTAACTATTATACTGATGAGCTCGACGACCTGGGGATTTCCGCAGACGGGATGCTGGATGAAACTTCCAAAGAGCCCGTCAAATGGTTTACTATCAAGCACAAGTATTTCCTGGCGGGGCTTATTGCAAAAGATACTCCCTTCCAGACATTTACCGCAACCGGGAAAGTTAATCCGGCCGACACTGAGGTAGCCAAAACCATGAATGTGGAGACCACCATACCGGTTGCTGATATCCAGAAGGGCAAGGCGAATTACCAGTATTATTTCGGTCCGAATGACTACCATACCTTAAAGCTCGTAGGGGCTGAAAATTTCGACCAGAATGTATACCTGGGTTATGCTTTCCTGAAGCCTGTCAATAAGTATTTCCTGGTACCGCTGTTCAATTTCCTGGAGGGGTTCATCTCTAACTACGGTTTGCTGATCATCTGTCTTGTACTGATCGTTAAGGTTATACTCATGCCCCTTACCTACAAATCGTATGTGAGTATGGCCAAGATGAAGGTACTGGCGCCTGAAATCGAGGAGATCAGGGGTAAGTATCCCGAGGATATGGCTAAGCAGCAGCAGGAGCAGATGAAGCTTTATCAGCAGGTAGGAGTGAGCCCGTTGAGCGGATGTATACCGGTACTTGCCACTATGCCCATACTACTTTCGCTTTTCTTCCTTTTTCCCAACCTGATCGAACTTCGTCAGCAGTCGTTTCTATGGGCGAAAGATCTCTCGACTTATGACGCCTTCCTGAAGTTTCCCTTTACGATACCTTTCTACGGGAATCACCTCAGCTTGTTTACTGTTTTGATGACTGTGTCGAGCATCGGGTATGCTTACTACAGCAACCAGATGACGCCTGCTCAGCCGGGGCCTATCAATATGAAGTACATAAGCTATGTGATGCCTGTGATGTTTATGTTTTTCCTGAATTCCTTTCCCGCGGGGCTTACATTTTATTATTTTGTTTCCAACCTCGTGACCATAGTGCAGCAGTTGATTATCAGAAGGATGGTCGACGATGGCAAAATCCGGGAAATCCTGGACAGCAATCGCAGGAAATTTAAGGAAAAGCCCCAGAAACAGTCAAAATTCCGGAATTATATCGAGAAGTCGCTGCAGGCTGCGGAAGAAGCCAAGAAGAAGCAGGAGGAGGCGCAGCGTAAAACAGGAAGAAAAAAATAGGTACCCGATACCCGGTGCGGCCTTTCGCGTCGTTAAATAGGAACGGCCCGGGTTGGCGGGTGTGCAATTTGCTTTGAATTCTATTGGAAATGAACAGATTTTTGGGCATAATTTTGTTTTCGCTATGGGCCGGATCTTCTGTAGCACAGCTGAACTTACGGAAAAATAAAGGCGATACCGATTTTAACGAGGCGCTGCAGGCCTTTAAGCAGGAGAGGTACGATCAGGCCATGACCAGGTTTGCCATACTTGCCAAAGATTATTCCAACCAGGAGCGCAGCATGTATGCCCACTATTTCTATGCAAACGCCGCCGAGAAACTGGACAAGGACAAGGAAGGATGGAATATGCTGCAGCAACTCATCACCAGGTATCCTAGCTGGGCCCAGAAGGATGAAGTTTATTACCTGGCAGGCGTTTTGAATTTTAAGCTCAGGAATTACTACCGGGCGCTGGATTATCTCAACAGGATCTCTACCTCTTCTTTTCAAAAAGATGTCGGAGGGCTTAAGCAGCACTATCTGCCGGAAGTCAAAGAAATTGCTACTCTGAAAGGCCTGCATAAACAATTCCCCAACGACCGTATCGTAGCCAGCTATCTTGTCAAGGCTATCAGCAACCATACGCCGCCCAATAAGGCGGATACTGAGCTGGCAAAAAGCCTGACATCGCGCTTTAAACTGTCGACAGATGAGGTAGCACCTGTGGCACAGAAGGAGGAAAAAAAGATAACCGGGAAAGAATCCGATAGCAAAAAGTACTACAACGTTGCCGTCCTGCTCCCGTTTCGTATCGACTCTTTTGATCCAGTCAGCAGAAGCCGCAGCAACCAGTATGTTTTTGATTATTACCAGGGGCTTTTGCTCGCTCAGAAGCAGCTGAAGAAGGAAAATATAGACATAAGGCTCGATGCGTATGATATAGGCAATACGAAAAATTCGGTCAACGGCCTTACCGACACGGAAGACTTTAAAAGCGCTGAACTGATCCTCGGACCCTTGCATCCCGAAACCAGCGAAGAGGTGGCGGAATATTCGCGTAAGACCGGTGTGCCGGCGATTAATCCGCTGTCGACCGACTCCAAGCTGCTGACCGACAGATACCCCCATTACTTCCTGGCCCACGCCAGCCTTTCCGTACAGGCCAGGCAGCTTGCCCAGGTTGCCAGGAGCATCGACCCGGCGGTGAAGGCTGTAATCTATTACGGGGAGTCGTCCAAAGACTCTGCGCTGGCCGCTCATTATGCGGAAGAAGTGAAAGCGATGGGAGGCGAGGTTCTGGCAAGCACGCGTATAGGCGCCACATCAGAGGCCATTGCGCCTGTATTGATGAACGGTGCGGCGGCGGATCCTTCGCATGTCGCCCTGTTCTCTACGGATCCCAGGGCAGGCAGGGCTTTTCTGAACCTGATGAGAGGGGCCGGGTATGAGCGTACACCACTCGTTGCGACAGCGACGGGCTTTGACCGGTATAATACCGACTTTTCTGTTTTCGGGCGGGAGGTCTATCTGCTGGACACCGATTTTATCGACTACGAAAGGAAGGATGTTAAAAACTTTCAGTACGACTATTATTTAGCCAATAATACACTTCCCTCCGTTTATTCATACCTGGGTTACGACCACCTCCTGTTTTTCGGCAGGAAGCTGGATAAGTTCAAGGATAAAGTAGGAGAGGGGATCACCCAAACGCGCTATAGCGACAGGCAGGGGTATCTGCTGGGAGGTTTTGACTACAGAAGCTCCCGCGAAAATGCCATTTTCTCGGTCAGGAAGTTCCAGGGTAATGCCTGGGTCTCGCTGGACAGTATAGCGGGGAACTGAATTTTGCCTGACCCTTCCATTCATATCACCCGGGCGGAAATTTACGTTATGTTTGAGTATAGAAAACGAATATCACGTTGTTATTTCCGAAATACAAGCTTACTAGAATAGACTATCATCGCAACAAAAAATCGGCGGTGACTATAGAAGGAGTAGTTGCTTTGCTACTGCTGCTGATTCTGAGCCTGGCCGCTGTAGTATACCATCTCATACGGATACAGTACAGTGAAGCGGTCGATTTTTCTATGGACTGGAACCTGTTTCTGAGCTGGATCCCGCTCCTGATCGCATATGCAGCACGCGTACACTCCCGGGCATTTCCCCGGCAGCGTTTTGTTACTGTCTTACTCAGCTTTGCGTGGCTTTTGTTTTTCCCGAATGCGCCTTACATGATTACCGACCTTATCCACTTGTCGGTAGACTATGGAAGCAACCTTACCTGGCATGACACGATCATGCTATTCTACTACGCCCAGGTAAGCCTGATCAACGGACTGATTTCGCTTTACTGGATCCATCACGCCTGGCTCACCGTGTTCGGCAATAAAGTCGGGAACATGCTCCTGATTTTCTCCCTGCCGCTGGCAGGCTACGGGATTTACCTGGGTCGTATCGGGCGCTGGAACAGCTGGGATCTTCTTCGGAATCCGGCGGGGCTTTTGAATGCAGTAGTGACGGGAATCAGCGAAAAAACGGCAATTCTGCTTACTTTCGAGATCGGGTTGCTGCTGGGGATGCTCTACCTTGTGCTGTGGGTTTTGTTGCGCTATCGTGTGCGGAAGGGGTAATGGGTCAGTTTCGGGCCCGGAATATTTCCCAGAAGCTGCTTTTTCTTGACAAGCTCTGGAGCTTCTGCTGTTGCTCGTAATCGAGGACGGCGATCATACGTTCCCGTTTTTCCTTCTGAAGTGCTCTTATCTCTTTCTTTTTTGTAGAGGGTTTGCGGGCAAGCTTTGTTTCCTTGCGGGTATATTTCCTTTCGATGCGGTTAAGTTTCTTTACCTGCCTGGAGGTAAGGTCCAGTTGAGAGGCGTAGGTTTCGAGGTTTTTCTGGAAGTTCCTGTTGTTTAACCGGCTAGGTTTGCTGACCTCTTCTCCCGTGGTCAGCTCTTCCCGATCTCTGGAAAGCTGGGCGTATCCAGGCGCGGGCATAGTAAAAGCAGCCAGAAGGAAGCAGGCGGCACAGATATTCAGTGTAAGACCTTTTACGGTTGCGGGAAAACTCATAAGAAAGAAATGACAAATGTGATGGTTAATTAAGTTGTCATTTCTTAACGTCGGAGCATACCGGATCCGTGCACAGTAGTGTAAATTGATTTTTGCAGCAACCGATTCTTAACCTTCGTGCGCCGTAATTTTGCCGAATTTATAGTTGGCGGTTATGCCGATATAACGGTTGGTCCTGTGCCACTCAGAAAACTGGACGTAGGTCGGAGTGGAAAGGTCATTTTTATAGAGGCGTGAAAGAAATATATCCTGGATATTCAGCGAAATAAAAGCACGCTTATCCATAAAGCTGCGTCTTATGCTTGCATTCGCCTGGAAGATCCCCATCCGGGTACCCTGTGCGATAGCTTTCGGTCCTTCATAGTTAACATAAAAGGAACCCCGGAATTGAGCCGGCAGGTGGAAAAAAGTATTGACATTGCCTGAATACGACCAGCGGCGATTGTCGATCCCGGCGGGCAGCGATACGATTTCATTCCTGAAAAACCGCCCGCTCGCGTTGATCCTGAGCTTTTGGCCTACCTTTATCGATAAGTCTGTCTCAGCTCCGTAAGACAGGTCCCTTCCGACGTTATCAAAACGGGTATAGGAAATCCCCTCCTCGTCGATCGTCCTTATAGTGGTGACGGCATTATTAGAATAACTGGAAAAGAGGGAAGTGCCGATCCCTATGACATCCTTGTAGTTACTATACCCCAGGTCGAGCTTGTGGGAGAATTCAGGATTCAGATCGGGATTCCCGGTCCTGATATTCCGGGGGTCTGTAATGTCCGTATAAGGATTGAGCCAATCGGCATTGGGGCGTTGCACCCTCCGGCTGTAGTTCATCCTGAGCATTTCCGCGTCATTCAGTTTCCTGGAAACGGAAAACGACGGGATGAAGTTAAGGAAGTGGACAGAAAATTTCCGGTCCATACTGACCTGGTTAAGATATTGCGTCATGTTGCTGAGTCTCAGACCGGCTCTGAAGCCCCATTCATTCCATTTCTGGGTAGCGCTTACATAACCGCTGTAGAGCGCATCCCTGTAGCCGAAAATATTACTGATGCGCTGGTCGTAGACAAATTCCCGGGTTTCGGCATCGTATGTGTAAAGGAAGTTGTTGTTTTCCCGCCGATTCTGCCTTGTATGTCCGCCGGTCGACAGCGTCAGGTTTTCGGTGACCGGCCAGGTAAAGTCGATTCTCCCGTAAAGCGCTTTGCTGAAGTTGTCCCGCAGGTTATACTGCTGACGGCGCCATACAGCTTCCTCACTTTCCTGTGTAAGGTCGGTCCGGCCGTCAGACCCTCCTGTCGTATAGCTTAACGTAGCGGTCAGGTTATGCTCCCTGGTGGAAAACTCCCGGCGGAAATCCAGCCCGTAGGTGATGTTCTGCCCGTCGCTTTTTCCGCGGCTGATACGATCGAACACCTGGGTTATGGTCTCGTCGGCCCGGAGTGTCCTGTTGGCGGTAAAGCCGTTATTCCGGTTAAAATTATTGCTGAAGTTGATCGAGGCCCCGATATTCGTTTTAGGGTCGATATCGTAATTGGCCTGGACACGCGCAAAACCGTTGGCGTTCCTGTTCACGCCATTCCCGTTTTGAAACAGGGTAGAGGGAATTTCGCTGATCAGGTTCCGGCGTTCCAGTTTCCGGGTGTTGAGCATCTGGCTTGTCTGGAAATTAGCCGAGGTACGTATGACGAGCTTTTCAGCTTTGTAGCTGAAGTTTCCCCCGGCGTTATAATGGTCATAGCTGCCGGCGCTCAAACGCACATTCCCGTTCATACCCACAATAGTGGCTTTTTTGGTGATAATATCAATCACGCCGCTGGCCCCGTCGGCTTCGTATTTGGCGGAAGGCGAAGTGATGACGTCGATACGTTCGATCAGGTCGGAAGGGAAGCTCTGGAGCACGGTGGCAAGGTCGCTGCCATACTGAGAAGAGGGCTTCCCATCTATGAGAACGACGATATTGGATTTGCCCCTTATCATAGGCGTCCCGTTTTCGTCCATGGATACCGCCGGAAGTTTTTCCAGCAATTCACTGGCATTGTTGCTTGACGCCAGAAGATCCTGGCCGATATTGATGGAAGTTTTATCGATGTCGGTCGTAATCATCGATTTCTCAGCTACGATTCTGACTTCCTGCAACTGGTTTGCTTCATTCCTCAAATAAACAGGCCCGACATCTATATTTTTTGCTTCAACGGGTACCTGGATATTGGGGACAAATTCATTTTCAAATCCTACCGATGAAACTTTTAGGATATAATTGCCGGATATGACGTTTATCAGCTCAAAAACACCGTTTTCATCGGCCGAAATGCCCATCGCAATAGTAGAGTCGGTGCGCAGCAGGGCAACAGTAGCAAATGGTACGGCATCGGTAGTCCCTTTTTCAAGGACTCTTCCTGTTACTTTTCCGCCGTCCGCCGGGAGCGCGGAAGCAATTGTATGAAATGCCAGAATCAGGAGAACGGATGCCAGAAACCTTGGGAATAAATTCACTTCTTTAGAATTGCAAATTTGAAAAATACAACATGATGATACCCGGAAATTCAGGGTCTGTTGTAGCTCACAGATTAGTAATTATTAATAATGGCTACATAAAGGTACGAAAATGTTTCGAAACCCCGAGATCTTCCGGCTATATATATTAAAATATCTAACTGGCGATGTCGATACTATTGATTGCTAAGAATAAATTTGCATTCCGAAAAAACTCCGGCTTAGAATTACACAAATCATATCCCTCACGGGAAATACCTGTTTTTAATGAAGAATATTCGCAATTTCTGTATTATCGCTCACATAGATCACGGCAAGAGTACTCTTGCAGACCGCCTGCTGGAATTTACCAAGACGGTTTCTGACAGGGACATGCAAGCCCAATTGCTTGATAATATGGATTTGGAGCGTGAAAGAGGGATTACCATCAAGAGCCACGCTATCCAGATGGATTATGTATACAAAGGAGAAAAGTATACGCTCAACCTGATCGACACGCCGGGGCACGTTGATTTTTCTTATGAAGTATCTAGGTCGATAGCAGCATGTGAAGGCGCTCTGCTGCTTGTAGACGCAGCGCAGGGTACCGAGGCCCAGACCATTTCCAACCTGTACCTGGCCATGGGATACGACCTTGTCATTATACCCGTCCTGAATAAAATCGATCTGCCCGGGGCTATGATCGAGGAAGTGAAGGATGAAATGGTGGACCTGCTGGGTTGCGCCAGGGAGGAGATCATTCCTGCCAGCGGTAAGGCCGGGATAGGCATTGAAGATATACTCAATGCGATAGTCGAACGCATTCCGCCTCCGAAAGGAGATCCGCAGGCGCCGCTCCAGGCGCTGATCTTTGATTCGGTCTTTAATTCGTTCCGGGGAATAGAAGTCATATTCCGGGTGAAAAACGGAAGTATCCGGAAAGGGGATAAGGTGAAGTTTATGGCAACCGGGAGAGAATACGAGGCGGACGAGATCGGTACACTTCGGCTGCAGAAAGAGCCGAAAGACGTGATAGAATGCGGGGATGTGGGTTACCTTATTTCGGGGATAAAAGTAGCCAGAGAGGTTAAAGTGGGGGATACCATAACGCACATACAGCGCCCGGCGGCAGAGGCGATCCAGGGTTTTTCGGAAGTAAAGCCTATGGTGTTTGCCGGGATCTATCCGGTCGATACCAGCGAATTTGAAGAACTCAGGGAAGCGATGGAGAAGCTGCAGCTCAATGACGCAGCGCTGGTATGGGAGCCTGAAACATCGGCAGCGCTGGGCTTCGGGTTCAGATGCGGTTTCCTGGGGATGCTGCACATGGAGATCGTCCAGGAGAGACTGGAACGCGAATTTGACATGACCGTGATCACGACTGTACCCTCGGTTCAGTTTGAAGTTATTACCACCAAAGGAACGAATCTGAAGGTAAGCGCACCTTCCGAGATGCCGGAGCCTAATTACATCGACTGGATCGAAGAGCCTTATATCAACGCACAGATCATTACAAAATCCGAATATATAGGCGGCATCATGTCGCTGTGTATGGATAAGCGGGGGACATTGAAAAACCAGGTTTACCTTACCGCCGAGCGCGTCGAGATCCAGTTTTCGATGCCGCTGGCGGAAGTAGTGTTCGACTTTTTTGATAAGCTCAAAACCATTTCCAGGGGGTATGCGTCGCTTGACTACGAACTGAGCGACTACCAGGAGTCTGACATGGTAAAGCTCGATATTATGCTGAACGGCGAGCGTGTCGATGCCCTGTCGGCCATTGTTCACCGTACAAAAGCCTACGAGTGGGGAAAGAAGCTCTGCGAAAAGCTGAAAGAGCTTCTTCCGAGGCAGATGTTTGAAATAGCCATACAGGCGGCCATCGGGCAGAAGATCATTGCCAGGGAGACAGTAAAGGCCATGCGCAAGGACGTGTTGGCCAAATGTTACGGCGGGGATATCTCGAGGAAGAGAAAGCTGCTGGAAAAGCAGAAAAAAGGGAAGAAGAGAATGCGCCAGGTAGGGAACGTGGAAATTCCCCAGGAGGCATTTATGGCCGTACTCAAAATTAACTAGGATTTGCAGCCGGCCGCTGAATCTGTAGCCTACCTTTTGCTGGGAACGAACCTTGGCAGAAGGGAGGAATTGCTGGAAAAAGCCTTAAAGGCTATCGGGGAAAAGGCCGGGCGGCTTATTGCCGCGTCGTCGGTGTATGAGACCGAGCCCTGGGGTACGGAAGGGCAACCACCCTACCTGAACCAGGCAGCCGCCTTATCGACGCAATTACCCCCCGGTAAGCTCCTTGAAACCATTCTTTCGATAGAATCTGCGTTGGGCAGACTAAGGCGTACGCGATGGGATAGCCGGACGATAGATATCGACATCCTGTATTACGGTGATACCGTCTACAGCGAACCCGGCCTTGAAATCCCTCATCCCAGGCTTCACCTCAGAAATTTTGCCTTGTATCCCCTGGTAGAAATAGCGCCGGATTACGTCCATCCCCTGTTGGGAAGAACGAACAGGGAGCTCCTCGACCACTCTCCGGATCTTTTGCAGGTTAAGAAGGTAGATTAGAGAAGCATCGGCGTTTTTAGCGTAGATTAGTTTAGAGGCAACTTAAGGGAGGTATTGCAAAATATCGTCTTTAAGGTTGGTAATTGTGTTTTTTTAAATAGATATTTTATGTCTGCAACAAGTGAAACCGGACCGGCTTCTGAAGGAGTGAGGGGGTTTATGGATGAAAATTTTTTGCTGCAAACCGAAAGTGCCAGAGTGCTTTACCATGAGTTTGCCAGTAAAATGCCAATTATCGACTACCACTGCCACCTGCCTCCGGACGAAATCGCGCAGGATAAGATTTTTCCCAACCTTACCCAGATATGGCTGTATGGCGACCATTATAAGTGGAGGGCTATGCGGAGCAATGGAATTGACGAAAGCTATTGTACCGGCAGCAAGCCCGATAAGGAGAAGTTCAGAAAATGGGCTGAGACGGTCCCGTATACCATGCGGAATCCCTTGTATCACTGGACCCACCTGGAGCTGAGGCGATATTTTGACGAGTATGAGATTCTCGGACCTGCCAATGCTGACCGTATTTATGACCAGGCAAGCGAGAAGCTCAATACCAGGGAATATTCAGTACGCAGCCTGCTGAAAAAGATGGACGTGCGTGTGGTCTGTACGACAGACGATCCGCTCGACAACCTGGAATACCACCAGCAGATCAGGGCGGAAGGAATAGACCTCCAGGTGCTGCCGACCTTCCGGCCCGACAAGTTTATCCTGGTAGAAAACCCGTCTTATATTGATTTTGTCGACCGGCTCGGCGGTATTGTGAACAACAATATCGAATCTTTCTCCGGCCTGACAGCTGCGCTGAGGCAGCGGGCAGATTTCTTCGCCGGCCTGGGAGGAAGGCTGGCAGATCACGGCCTGGAGCGCATTTCGGCGGTAGAAGCAGGTCCTGAGGAGGCAGACCGGATATTTAAGAAGCGCCTGGCCGGGCAGAACCTGTCGCAGGAGGAGATTGAAGCTTTCAAATCTGCGCTGCTCCACGAGCTCGGCACTATGTACCACGCTTTGGGATGGACCCAGCAATTCCATCTGGGAGCCATGCGGAACAATAACACGAGGGCGCTAAGGATCCTCGGACCGGATACCGGCTGGGACAGCATCGGTGACTATCCCCAGGCCCAGGCGCTGTCACGGTTTTTAGGACGGTTGGACGAGCATAACCAACTGGCCAAAACTGTTATTTATAACCTGAATCCGTCTGATAATGAGATAATTGCAACAATGATCGGGAATTTCAATGACGGGTCGGTTGCCGGAAAAGTCCAGTTCGGATCGGGGTGGTGGTTTATGGATCAGAAGCAGGGGATGGAAAACCAGATGAACGCCCTGTCCAATATGGGATTGCTCAGCCGCTTTGTAGGAATGCTTACGGACTCGAGGAGCTTCCTGTCGTTCCCGAGACATGAATATTTCCGCCGTATTCTCTGTAATTTGTACGGCAATGATATTGAAAACGGCGAGTTGCCCAACGATATAGAATGGATAGGCCAGACTATACAGAATATCTGCTATAACAACGCCAAAGCGTATTTTAATTTCTAGCCCTCTAGTCCGACACCTTTTTAATTTATGGAGAAAAAAACCAATTTCAGATGGACGGTCGTAGCGCTTTTGTTTTTTGCTACGACAATTAATTATCTTGACCGGCAGGTACTCGGTCTGCTGAAGCCCGCTCTGGAAGTAGAGTTCGGCTGGACCGAAACAGACTATGCTACCATAGTAATGGCTTTTTCAGCCGCTTATGCGATAGGGCTTTTGTTTTATGGCGGCTTTGTCGACCGGATCGGGACAAAATTAGGATACACCATTTCCATTATTGTATGGAGTATTGCCGCTATGTTTCATGCTGCGGCGCGCTCTACACTGGGTTTTATTCTCGCAAGAGCTTCGCTGGGTCTCGGGGAGGCCGGTAATTTCCCGGTTGCTATCAAGGCGACTGCCGAGTGGTTTCCGAAGAAAGAACGTGCACTGGCAACCGGTATCTTCAACTCAGGAGCTAATATAGGAGCTGTGGTGGCGCCCATTATGGTGCCCTGGATCCTGGGTGCTTACGGCTGGGAAGAAGCATTTATTATTACTGGTGCTATCGGGTTTATCTGGCTGATATTCTGGTGGTTTATGTATGAGATACCCTCCAAAAAGAAGGGTATCTCCCAGGCTGAGTACGACTATATTCACAGCGACGATAAGGAAGAGGAGGTGGAAGAACAGGCTGAAGATCGCTCGACGGGAGCTGCCAGCTGGCTGAAGCTCTTCGGGATCAGGCAGACCTGGGCTTTTGTTTTCGGTAAATTTCTCACCGACCCGGTATGGTGGTTTTTCCTGTTCTGGCTACCGTCTTATTTTGCCAGCAATTTTGATCTGGATCTGAAGAAGCCGAGCCTGCACCTGGCTATCCTGTATACTGCGACTACTATCGGCAGTATCGGTGGAGGGTACCTGTCGGGCTATTTTATTAAGAAAGGAATGCCTGTTTTTAAGGCGCGTAAAACGGCGATGCTGCTCTTTGCAGTCATTGTGATCCCGATCGTCTTTGCCCAGTATTGTACCAATATCTGGCAGGCAGTCGCTCTGATAAGCCTTGCGGCAGCGGCACACCAGGCCTGGAGCGCCAATATTTTTACAACGGCATCAGATATGTTTCCCAAGAAAGCGGTGAGTTCCGTGGTCGGTATCGGCGGAATGGCCGGTTCGGTAGGGGGGATACTCTTTCCGTTGTTTGTAGGCTATGTACTCGACAATGCAAAGGCGGCCGGTAATATCAATACAGGCTATAATTTCATTTTTATCATTTGCGGTTCTGCGTACCTGCTGGCATGGCTGATCATGCACTTCTTTACGCCGCGTATGGAAAAAGTGAAGATCTGATGAACGTTCCAGCCCTGTCAGCTGACAGGGCTGGAACTGTCTCATGCTCCTTCATCCTCCAGCTCATGGTGACTCCGGAGCATCGCGATAAATTCTTTTTTGAGCCTGATCTTCCCGGCAGAAAGATGCGTTGACAGGTCGGCTCCGAGGCGGGTGTTGAGGTGATTATGCCTGACGCGGCCGTTTATTTTCATAAAATCGATTTTTTCGAGGAGTTCGGGAGCGGGCAGACCGTTACTTACAGGGACGTTAATCTCGCAGTTTGTGAAGCAGATACCCGTATTCGCCCGGATTTTACCAAGTGCTTCGCTTTTTTCAGGTCCCTGAGTGAAGCGGAAATTACAATTCTCGAAGAAAATTTTCCCGGCGAAGCTTTTCGTTTTTCCTGCTTCGAGCTGGGCTATCTCTGTCCCCTCGATGAAAACTTTTGCCTGAACGTCGTCCAGCCTTAGTTTAAGATGGTTGCAATTGATGATCGAGATGGAGGGGAAGAGGGAATGCTCATCCATATAGGGCTGTGGCAAGCCGAGATACAGGTTCGGAGTTTCCGGGTTGTGATCGAGTGTAATACCCTCAAAATGAAGGGTACAATTGGTCTGTAGCACATCGTTTACTATTCCCCCCGGTCGGTTCCCGGTCAGGAAAGAAGATACGTCGGGGAGGTCCGCAAGCTGAAGCCCTCTTTCCCTTCCCTGTACGATAATGTGGCTGAATGTGATACGCTGCGGGAATATCAGCCTGCCGCCTTTTTCCGAGCTTGAAAATTTAGGAAGGCGAATCAGCGAGTATCTGGCATCGTTCCATTCAGGCAAGGAAACAAATGTAAAATCGGTTACAACGATCTGCTGCCCTAAAACGACAGGATATTTGTAGTCGAAATCACCGGGGAGCATAGAAATGATTGCTGCCTGAGAATTGTTCTGGGGAATAACGCTGCTGCCTATGATACGGATAGGACCGTCCCATCTGGAGCCATAATCCGGGCGGAAATTAAGGAAGATATTGTTGAATACGCGGGTATTTTCGATAACTAGCTCACCGCCGCCGGTAAGCGTGAGCCCCTTCTGACCAATCTCGCTGTCTTTGATCGCTATATTCCAGCCGTGGAAATGTACATCCACCCGGTTGAGCCGGCAGCTCTCGATGCGGAAATTCTTGAAAAGGTTGGTGCCGAATACCCCCCAGTGGATGGGGCTGCCTTCGGCCGTGATGTTACGGAAAGTACCGCACAATACCCTCGAGCCACCGATGCCGTAGGTACCGGCTTTCAGATCGCGGTCGGTGCCCGGCCTGTCTTTTTCCCAGGGGATCAGGCGGATATTTTCGAGCAGGACGTCGTACACACAACTGAAGTTATAAAAACCGCCGCGGGGAGTATCGGAAATATCTTCTTTCCCCTTTTCCAGACCGACCCACTGGTTCCTGATGATAGTGCGGCTTCTCAGGATGGTGATGCCTTCCCGGTGATAGGGCCCGCCTATTTTTCCGGGGTTATTGCCGGAGACGAGGAATGTTCCCCCTTCGATGGTCAGGTAGCCTTCGTCGCAGGGGTAGGCAGTGAGATGGGTATAGTCGCTGAAGGTCCACGCTATATCGCCTATGATACGTCCATGCTCTTCCACGTAAAAAAACTCTTCTCTTGCCCAGCCGCGTGGGTTATAGTCAGGGCCGTACCTGCGCCCGATCCGGTCATTCTCGTCTTTTACGATCACCAGGCAGTTCCTGTAGGCGGCCAGCTCGGGCAAAAATTTGACGCCCGGCTTTAGTTTTTTTATCAATGCAGCTTTAGTCTCCACAGAAAGAGATATTTCAGAAGGGGCCTGCCGGGGAAGTACTTCAAAATGGGTTTCACGAGGGGTGTTGAACGATTCATCCAGGTGAAACACCGTGTTTCCCCAGTTAACGTTCGTCATGATCGGTATCAGCCTGGTTTCCCTGATCCAGAATTCGCCCGACAGGTTCAATACGGGAAGCCTGAACTCATTGGCAAATAAATGCGCTCTTCGTATAGCGATTCCATCGTCGGATTGGCCGTCTGATTTTGCTCCGAACATCCGGTAATTGACATTACCGACAGCCGGTAAGAGAAATGCAAAAAGCCCGTTGCCGACCGGCATGGCCGATGTCTTATCCGGGGCGCCGGTAATCTCATAGGCGGCTGCACCTGAATCCCCGGGCTGAAAGTAACCCAGAGTTTGGACGAACATTCCAGCCTTCAGCGACTTGTCGGAGGCAAGCGACGAAAAAGCCGGGACGGTTTTGATAACCGCAGGCCGGGGACGTTCGGCAGGCGAGGAAAATGCCTGATATGCGGTTCCTGCCGAAAGCGCGGTGGTTCCCAGGGCGGTCAGCACGGCCCTCCTGGAATGAATTTTTGCTTTATCAGAAGCCATTTATTGTAGGTGTTTTAGAAATTTGATCTATGAGTAGCGAGCCGTTTTATTTATACTACCTCGCTGAATTACAAAAAATAATTGTTTTTTTGTAATATCACTTTGAGAGGGGTTTTCTACCCGAAACTACCTTCGGGTCTGAAATTCTTTTTTAGCTAATACAGGATTTACTACTCAAAACCATGCATCGTCGGGAACTACTCAAAACACTTACCGGGATTTTCGGGATGGTCGTTACAGTACCGTCGTGGGCCAGCGGATGGACATCAGACGGGATATCGGAACCAGCTCTATTATCGAAGGCACAGAAAAGATTGCTGAGCGACCTGGTCGATACTATTATTCCCCGTACCGATACGCCTGGCGCTGCCGACCTTGGCGTACAGCATTTTGTCGAGCTGATGGTCCAGGATTGTTTTGAAAAGCCAGTGCAGGAGCAGCTCAGCGCCGGCCTGGCCGGGCTCGATAAAGAGGCGCAAAGCATGTTGGGACGTGGATTTTCAGCTTTGAACTCCACACAAAAGCTTGACCTGGTGAAGTCGCTTGCCGGAAAGAAGGACAGCAAAGAATCCGTTTTTCTGAATTCGGTCAGAAACCTGGCCATCCAGGGATATACCAGCTCTGAATATTTTATGACAAATGTTACGAAGTATGAGCTGATCCCTGCCCGGTACCACGGATGTGTGGATATCGGTTCCTGACAAAAGCTGCACACAAAATTTTAAGGTTAACCAATCAGAAGAGAAAATGAGCATGGATTCTCGCGGATTTGAAGATATCAGGTTCAATACGAAGGGCAAAAGCAGTAATACTTTCGAAGCTATCGTGATCGGCTCCGGCATCAGCGGCGGTTGGTCGGCCAAGGAGTTGGCAGAAAAAGGGGTAAAAACGCTGCTGTTGGAGAGAGGGCGGAACGTAGAGCATATTAAGGACTACCCGACTACCAATATGATGCCCTGGGAGTTTGAGCACCGGGAGAAAATGCCGCTGGAGATCACGAAGGAAAATCCGATTGTCAGCAAATGCTATAATTTCAAGGAATCTTCGGCCCATTTCTTTGTGAAGGACAACGAGCACCCTTATATCCAGGAAAAGCCTTTTGACTGGATCAGGGGCTACCAAGTCGGCGGGAAATCGCTATTGTGGGCGCGCCAGACGCAAAGGTGGTCGCAGTATGATTTTGACGGTCCGGCCAGGGATGGCTTTGCGGTGGAGTGGCCGATCTCCTACGATGATATCGCACCCTGGTATAGCTATGTCGAGCGTTTTGCAGGGATTTCGGGTAATAAGGACGGTCTGGATATTCTTCCCGACGGTGAATTTCTCCCGGCTCATGAACTGAACTGCGTAGAGAAATATTTCAGCGAGCAGGTAGCCCGGCATTACAACGGCACCCGCCATATCATTATCGGGCGTTGTGCGCATATTACGGAGGCACAGCCCATACACCTGGAGCAGGGGAGGGCGAAATGCCAGCACAGGGTCATTTGTGAAAGAGGCTGTCCTTTCGGCGGGTATTTCACTTCCGTATCGTCGACCATACCCTGGGCGTTAAAGACCGGGAACCTTACGCTGAAGACCGACTCCGTAGTCCATTCCATTATCTACGATGAAAAGAAAGGCAAGGCAACCGGCGTGAGGGTGATCGACGCACATACCCGGCAAATGACGGACTATTTTGCAAAAGTTATCTTTGTCAATGCGTCTGCCATCAATACCAACCTGATCCTGCTGAACTCAATTTCGTCCAGGTTCCCCAACGGGCTTGGCAATGACAACGGCCTGCTGGGCAAATATGTGGCTTTCCACAATTACCGAGCGGGGATTTCCGGGCAATACGAAGGATTCCTGGATAAAACCACCGACGGGAAAAGGCCCAACAGCGGCTATATACCCCGTTTCAGGAATGTAAAGAAACAGGAAACGGACTTCCTCAGGGGCTATGCGGCAGGGTTTGGCGCCGGGCGGAGCATAGGCAATGACCGGAACGGATGGGGCGAGGACCTGAAAAAGGGGCTCGGGACTACGCGCTACGGGAACTGGCACGTCGGATCGCACATGATGGGCGAAACTATTCCTAAAGAGTCGAACTATGTCACCCTGGATAAGGAACTGAAGGACCCGTTCGGTATCCCTCAGCTCAGGATCCATGTAGAATATGATGACAACGACGAGAAAATGGTGAAGGATTACCTGGAGCAGATGACCGAAATGTTTGAAAAGGCAGGTTTTACCGATATCCGCTCCAGAGACGACCACCGTTATCCCGGGCTCGACATACATGAGATGGGAGGTGTCCGCATGGGTAAAGACCCGAAAACATCGCTGCTCAACAAATGGAACCAGATGCACCTGGCGCCTAATGTATTTGTAACTGACGGCGCCTGTATGACCTCGACAGCGACCCAGAACCCGTCTCTCACCTACATGGCATTATCTGCCCGGGCGGCGGATTATGCCGTAAAAGAGCTGAAGAAAGGAAACCTGCGATAAGTACAGCCGGGATTAATTTTTATAAAACAGCCACTTGGATAGTTCTTTGTAGGTTACTTTTTTGCCATACATAAGAATTCCTACCCTGTAGATCCGGGAAGCCAGCCAGACAGTGCCGAGAAAACCTGCGATCAGCAGTGTCATCGACAGCAGGATCTGCCAGGCAGGCACGCCGAACGGGATCCTCACCATCATGACAATCGGAGAGGTAAGGGGTATCATGGAGGTCCAGAATACGAGCGGGCTGTCGGGATCTCGGATGGCCATCTGGGCTACCACAAAGCCGAAAATCAGCGGGAGCGTAATAGGAAAGACAAACTGCTGAGTATCGGATTCATGATCGACCGCCGACCCTACGGCCCCCAGCAGCGCGCTGTACAGCAGGTAACCGCCCAGAAAGTAGAAAAGGAAGCTGCCGAGTATAAGCGGGATATTGAGGCTTTTGATACCATCGAGCATCATGACCGCCGGATTGTCCTGGTTTTCCTGCATGACTTTACCCGCTTCACCGGGCATGGCAGAAGCCTGCTGCTCTGCTACTGTCTTCTGGATGTCGGTCAGCTTGTCTTTCATAACATAGCCTGCGCCGCTTACGAGCATGACCGTAATTAATATCCAGAGCCCGAACTGGGTAAGCCCCACCAGCGCTACGCCGACTATTTTGCCGACCAGCAGTTGGAAAGGCTTGACCGACGAAATAATTACCTCCACAATACGGCTTGTCTTTTCTTCCGATACGCTGCGCATGACCTGTGTACCGTAGAGCAAAACAGCAAAATATATGATCATACCGCATATGACAGCGATAATGGTGGCGGCACCGGAGTTACTTTCTTTTTCCTGTCCTTCTTCCAGGCTGAGGGTCTGGGCGCTTACGTTTACTTTAGAGTCTTCCAGGACCTGGGGTGTTATGCCCGCTTCCCTGAGCTTCAGGTCTTCCAACTGGTCTTCTATGACCTTCTCCAGTCCGGACTTAAGCTCGAGGCTCACGTTTTTGCGCGCATAAATCCGTACTCCCCGCGGGTTTTCCGCGATGTCGGCAGGAATATGCAGTAAGGCGTTGCTGGCGCTTTTGTCAAATTCCGATTTTGCAATATCGAGCTCAGTATCGGTAAAGTTAAATTTCAGCTGTTTTGAATCTTTGAAGCCGTCTTTCATCAGTCCGCTCTGATCCAGTACGGTAACGAGCTTTGCTTCGGTGGAGCTGACGGCCGTCCAGATAATGCCGGCATAGAAGAGTACAAAAAGAAGTGGCGTCAGGATCGTCATTACGATAAATGACTTCTTTTTCACCCTTACAAGGTACTCCCGCTTCAGGACCAACAGAATGTTTTTCATAGGTATAGGTGTTTTATAAACTCAAGTTTACGGATTTTATTAATTAAGTTGTAGCTTGTCCTTTTCTAATTTTAACTATCTGTATCATTTTTTATACGATCTTATGAAGCGCCAGCGACTATTGTTTTTATTCTTATTCCTCATTTCTGCGGGGTCTTATCTGTCAGGGCAGCCGGCCCAGCAGTATGTACAGGTAATTGTAGCTCCTGAAAGGGCGGACTGGACTTATAAAACCGGGGAAACGGCCAGGTTTAATATCTCTGTTTTTAAGGACGGAGTCCCTTTGAAAAATGCAATTGTATCTTATGAGATAGGTCCGGAAAAGCTCAAACCTACGAAAACGGAAACCAAAACCCTGCCAGGCGGAACGCTTACAGTCGATGGCGGGACTCTCCGTGTGCCGGGGTTTGTGAGGTGTATCGCCAAAACAGAGGTTGACGGAGTCACTTACCGCGGGCTGGGTACTGCGGGTTTTGATCCTGGGAAAATCGCTCCCACGGTAGAAAACCCGGGGGATTTCGATCGGTTCTGGGACGATGCCAAAAGAGAACTTTCTGCCATTCCCCTCGATTCCCGGATGACGCTGATGCCTGAGCGTTGTACCGAAAAGGTAGATGTTTATCATGTCAGTATGCAGAATTACAAAGGAGGTGTCAGGGTTTACGGAATTCTTTGCGTTCCGAAAGCGCCGGGCAAATACCCCGCTCTGCTGCACGTACCGGGAGCCGGTGTAAGAGGATACTCAGGAGATGTAGCTAATGCCGAAAAAGGTATCATTACGTTGCAGATAGGTATTCACGGGATACCGGTCAACCTGCCTGCACAGGTTTACGAAGACCTGCGGTTTGGCGCTTTGAACGGCTACAATAGCTACAATTCAGACGATAAAGACAGGTTCTACTATAAAAAAGTCTACCTGGGCTGTGTAAGGGCAAATGATTTCCTGACGAACCTTCCGCAGTATGACGGTAAGAACCTGGCGGTAACCGGCGGCAGTCAGGGAGGAGCCCTTTCGGTTATAACAGCGGCGCTCGACAGCCGTGTTAAATGGCTCGGAGCATTTTATCCGGCATTGAGTGACGTTACGGGCTACCTGCACGGCAGGGCCGGGGGATGGCCGCATTATTTTGCCGATGCTAACCGTGACTACAATAATACCAAACAGAAGTTGGAAACATTACCTTACTACGACGTAGTCAACTTTGCCAGACGTGTAAAAGTGCCGGGCTATTACTCATGGGGCTACAATGACGAAACGTGTCCGCCGACTTCAATGCATGCGTTTTATAATGTAACGACGGCCCCGAAAGAGTTGCTGCTGGCGTATGATACGGGTCACTGGACTTATCCGGAGCAGAGGACGAAAATGACGAATTGGCTGGTAGCTCAGCTGTTGCGTGGAGGGAATTAGAAAAAAGATGTGTGAATAAAAAAGGGGTAAAATCGATCGATTTTACCCCTTTTTTATTCGTTTTATTATTTCGAAGCCACAACCTTAAAATCAAGTGTAAACTCGTCATAGATCAGCCTGTCGGCCAGCGCAGAAGGGTCGAGCGCTGATTTGGACCGGTATTTAATGTCGTACTGGATCCGGTCGACAGTGATGGTCCCTTCAGCTTCGAGGCCGTTGCCCTGGTTTTTGATAGTTGCCGGGAAGGTGATCGGTTTGGTGATCCCTTTGATGGTCAGGTTGCCCGATACCTCGATCTGTCCCGCTTTTCCGGGTTTTGAACCGGTAATTGCCAGCTTAGCCTCCGGGAATTTTTCGGCAGAGAAGAAGTCGTCACTTTTGAGGTGATTGGAAAGTCTTTCCTGGCGGCTTGCTTCCTGCAGGTCGAGCACCGTAATACTGCTCATGTCGATGGTTACATTACCGGAAGTGATCGATTTGCCGTCGGATACAAAGCTCCCTTCCGCGATACGGATGTTTCCGAAATGGCCGCCTCTGACGCTCTTGCCAGTCCATTTCACAGCGCTTTTCTGGGAGTCGACAGTGTAATTATCCTTTACAACTTCGTTTCCGGCACGCAGGACATGGACTGAAACCAGCATGGCGAATAACAGGGAGGCAAACAATACAGCGTTTTTTTTCATGGATTTTGTTTTGAATTGGAAGTAGAATTATGATCGTTGTGAGAATTATCTTCGGCATCCCGGATACTGTCGAGTATGTCGCTCAGTTTTTCGACCTCCCCGGCATTGAGATGGCGGAGCAGGTTTTCAAGGGATACTATCAGGGGCGTTGTTTTTTCCAGAAGTTCCAGCCCTGAGTCGGTTATCACGATGTCGACGGCCCGGCGGTCGGCCCGGCACAGTCGCTTAAAAACAAACTGCTTGGCAGCCAGTTTGTCGATCAGGCGGGAAGTGTTTGAAGTCTTGTCCAGCATCCTTTCGCTTATATCCTGCACATGCATCGATTCGGGGTGAGAGCCTTTGAGGATTCGCAGCACGTTATACTGCTGGGGCGAGAGATCAAACGGCCGGAGTGTTTCCATTTGTCTGTTCATCAGCCAGTTAGCAGTGTAGGTAATATTTACGAGCAATTTGTGGTAAGGGTTGGCAAACTTGCTTTGCTTAATAGCTGTTTCTATTGTCATTTATATCGCCTGTTTCAATAAACATATGAGTTGTATGCTTACGGGGTGAACGATCCCGGGTAATGAATATTTTTTTGTATGGATATTTTTGTTGTTTATTGCCGGTTCTGTTTGCTACAAAGATAGTTTTGAATGTGTATATTTAAGAAGAAAATTTTACTTGCCTCCAATTCTCCCCGAAGAAAGGAACTGCTTGATAGTCTCGGAGTTCCCTTCGAAGTAAGGACAATGCCTGTTGACGAAACCTGCGAGGGCATTGCCCCCGAGCATGTTTCGGCGTATCTGGCAGAGAAGAAAGCAAAGGCTTTTGAAGTTCCGGAAGATCAGTTTCTTATATTGTGCGCGGATACTGTTGTCGTAGCCGGTGAGAAAATACTGGGTAAGCCGGCCGACAGACAGGAAGCAGTGAAAATGCTGAAAATGCAGTCGGGGACTACGCACAGGGTCTTTACATCGGTGTGCCTGAGAGACGGCGACCGGTTCCGGGTAGAAACCGATGTGGCAAGGGTTACCTTCAGGATGCTATCGGAAGCAGAGATTCATTATTATGTCGATACCTTCCGGCCGTTCGATAAAGCCGGTGCTTACGGCATACAGGAGTGGATCGGTATGGTAGGTGTAGAGCGTATCGAGGGTTCTTATTATACCATAATGGGATTGCCTACCCACCTGGTGTACCAAATGCTTCAGCCCTATTTCGAGAATGAGTAATGTCTGCCCTTATCCTTTTCCGAGAGTTTGTTACGAGATCTTCGTGCGTTCTTTCTGCGATTCCGACGGAGATGGTATAGGCGACCTGAATGGTATTACTTCCCGCCTGGACTATCTTCAAAGCCTGGGGATTGAAGGGCTCTGGCTTACCCCGGTACATCCTTCTCCCAGCTATCATAAATACGATGTCGTAGATTATTACCGGGTAGATCCGGAATACGGTACCCTCGACGATTACCGTAACCTGCTCCGGGAGGCCCATGCGCGCGGTATCCGGGTTTATATGGACCTGGTTATTCATCACACAAGTATCCTGCATAAATGGTTTGAAGACGCGAAATGTAACCCGGAGTCGCCTTACCGGAGCTATTACCGGTGGATGTCGGATGCAGAAATCGCCAAGATGGGGCTGGAGATAAGAGAACTTACACAGGATGCCCACACCGTTAATCCGTGGCACAGGGTGGCAGGTGACAAAGAACGCTTTTTCGGGATTTTCAGCCGCGAAATGGCGGATCTTAATTTTGATACCCCTGAAGTCCGGGAAGAGATATACCGTATAGTCGGTTTCTGGCGGAATGAGATCGGGGTAGACGGCTTCAGGCTCGATGCCGCCAGGCATATTTATCCCATATGGGAAGATTGGCGCAATCCTGATTTCTGGGCGGAGTTCGGCGAGGAAACAGAGAAGCTGAAGAAAAATACTTACCTCCTGGGAGAAGTATGGGCGGATGCCTCACACGTTGCCCCTTTTTTCAGGGGACTGACTGCCAATTTTAACTTTGGTCTTTGCTGGAAAATAGAGGATGTGCTGCTTTCCGAAAATAATCTTAACCTGGTTTCCTGGATCCGGTACCAGCGCAGCATATTCGAAAGTGTAAGACCGGATTACGTCGATGCCCTCATGCTCTCAAACCATGATCAGCAGCGTATCGGCAGTACTTTAAACGGCGACAAAGACAGGATGAAACTTGCTGCTGCTATCCTGCTGACCCTCCCGGGCCAACCCTATATCTACTACGGAGAAGAGCTCGGAATGCTGGGGCGAAAACCCGATCCCTCGCTCAGAGAACCTTTTTTATGGGGAGATTCACAGCTTGAAACTACCTGGAGAACGCCGAGGTACAGCCGTAAGGAAAAAGTAGCTTCCCTGCAGAGTGCACTGTGCGACCCAACGTCGCTTTTTTATTGCTATCAGAACCTGATCCGCATCCGCAATACCTGCCGGGCAATAGGCGATGTAAACAACACCGGGATAGCAGAAGCACCGGTAGACAACCCGGGTATACTGGCCTATTTACGGCGCAATGAAGCTTCTGCTTTCCTGGTGGTCCATAACCTGCGCAATACAACACAAAACTTTCTGCTGACAGGCGAGTTCAGCGGGTTCACTACGGTGCGCTATACAAGCACCGCCAGGTTTTCAATCAGGGGAGATACGCTGCAGCTAGGGAGATACAACAGCATCATCCTGGAGCTTACTTTTTCAGAAACTCTATAAGGTCTTTATTAAGCTGTTCCTTATGGGTAACGCTCAGACCGTGCGGACCGTCTTTATAGATCTTGTAAGTATTGCCGGCAATTAGCCTGGCCGCCTGGTCTGCAGAGGTTTTAATAGGAACTGTATTGTCCGAGTCGCCGTGTATGATCAGTGTCGGGACATTTATCTTTCCGGCTTCTTCCCGGAAATCGGTATCCATCCAGGCTTTTGCAGCACCTATGGTAGCCCTCGGCGAAGCATGAGCTGCTATCGACCAGTCGTAATCCAACTGTTCCTGGCTTACCGTTTTATTTTTGTCGGTGTAGTTATAGAAATTTTTGCTGAAGCCTGTCAGGAAAGCGATGCGGTCGTTTTGAAGCGCCGCTAAAATTTCGTCCAACACCTTTTGCGGAACGCCTTCAGGATTGTCGTCTTTCTGTTTGACCAGTGGTATGATGGAAGCGATAAGGACAGCTTTGGAGATCCTACCGTCGCCGTAATTGGTAAGGTACCTTACTACTTCGCCGCCCCCCATAGAAAATCCGACCAGGGTTACGTTCACAAGGTTTAGTTGTGTGATGATCTCGTTCAGGTCGGAGGCCAGCGCATCGTAGTCGTAGCTTTCGAAAGGCGCCGACGAATTGCCGAAGCCCCGGCGGTCATAGGCAATGACGCGGAATCCTGCTTCGACCAGCGCTTCAATTTGCGATTCCCATGCTTTATGGCTTAAAGGCCAGCCGTGAATAAGGATAACGGGTTGGCCGGTGCCGTAGTCTATGTAGAACAGCTCAGTGTCCTTATCGGTTGATATTCTGGGCATAAGTCTGGGGTTTGATGGTACTAAAGTTGAGATTGAAGTAAGAAATTATTGTCGTATGTCTTTATTACAACGCATTTTTGCGCATATTCGTATCTGCGCCGGGTTCAGTGCAGAAGCATAATCATAATGACTATATACAGACAAATATGCAAATTCATTTCAAGATCTTTACATTCTTATTCCTGGTCGTTGTCGTAGCCGGGTGTTCCTCTCCTCAGGAAGAAAAGCGTCCGAATATCGTATTCATCTTTTCCGATGATCACACTTACCAGGCTATCGGTGCATACGGGAACCGGTTAGCGCACACTCCCAATATCGATCGTATAGCGCAGGAGGGTGCCTTGTTGAAAAACAATCTCGTAACCAATTCCATTTGCGGGCCCAGCCGTGCAACTTTGCTTACCGGTAAATACAGCCATAAAAACGGCTATAAGCGCAATGACAAAACGCTGTTTGACATTACCCAGTTCTTATTTCCGCGTGCCTTGCAGGAAAGCGGCTATCAGACAGCCTATGTCGGCAAGCTGCACCTGAACAGCCTGCCCGAGGGATTCGATTACTGGAATATCCTTCCGGGTCAGGGGCATTACTATAATCCCGACTTTATTGCCCAATCGAATGATACCGTGCGGTATGAAGGATATGTATCTGATATTATCACCAGGTTTTCACTCGACTGGCTGGATAAAAGGGACCAGTCAAAGCCCTTTTTCATAACCATCGGTCATAAGGCTACCCACCGCGAATGGAACCCGGCGATAGAAGACCTCGGCGCCTACGACGATGTGACTTTCCCGATCCCGGCAACTTTCTACGACGACTATAAAGGCAGGGAAGCCGCCGCAAAGCAGGATATGTCGATAGAAACCACTATGAGGCTAAAAGAAGATCTGAAGGTCGATCTCGATTTCGAAAACGCATATAATTACAAGCGTCTTACACCGGAGCAAAGGGCCCGGATAAAGAGTTACTATGACGGTGTATCCCGGGATTTCCATTCGAAGGAACGGAAGGGAAAAGAGTTGACCGAGTGGAAATACCAGCGGTATCTTAGAGATTACCTGTCGACAGCCAACGGGCTGGACAGGAATATAGGCCAGGTGCTCGACTACCTGAAAGAAAAAGGCCTCGAAGAAAATACGGTCGTGATCTATGCTTCCGACCAGGGTTTCTATCTCGGCGAGCACGGATGGTTCGACAAGCGGTTTATCTATGAGCAGTCGATGAGAACGCCGTTCGTGATCAGGTACCCGGGAGTAATAACACCAGGAACTGTAGTTGATGAGCTGGTAGCCAATATAGACTGGGCTCCTACCATGCTGGATTTTGCCGGTGTTAAAGCGCCCGCGGAAGTTCAGGGCGCATCGTTTCTGCCTCTGCTTAAGAAAGGCGCGTCAAAAGCCGAGTGGAGAGACGCCGTCTACTACCATTATTACGAGTTTCCGCAGCCGCACCACGTATATCCCCACTTCGGTTTGAGAACAGATCGTTACAAACTGGTACGCTTTTACGGAGGTGTGGATGCCTGGGAATTTTATGACCTGGAAAAGGATCCTGATGAATTGAATAACATTTACGGGGACGGGACCAGCGAGGTCATTACCTCACTTAAGGATAAGCTCAGGAACCTGATAGCGCAATACCAGGACGATGAAGCCAGGGAACTGATGGATTGACCTTTCGCCGGATAGTCAGAGTTATTTTATCCGGAACAAGAAGTTTTTAAAGTTTTGGGGCTTAACTTCGCCATTCAAATTATTGTTACCCATATAAACTCCTGTTTGCGATGTATATCGGTTTTAAACATCTCCACTCGACTATAGCATTATTGCTTTTAATAGTATTTGCACTGGCGTTGGTTTTTCACATTATCGGGCTTCTGACATCATCACAATATACCAAAGGGCACAGGGTCGCTGCTTTGGTGGCCTTTATTTCGAGCCATCTGCAGTTGCTGGTAGGGTTGGTGATTTACTTTATTTCACCGCTGGGTGTTTCCAACCTGTCGGGCGATACTATGAAGGATTCCCTGGGCAGGTTGTATGCGCTGGAGCACCCTTTAATTAATATTGTAGCGATAGCCCTGATCACGATCGGGTATTCCAGGGCTAAAAAAGCTACGTCCGACAAGAAGAAGTTTACCAGTATCGTTGTTTTCTATGCATTGGGGCTTGTACTTATTCTTTCCCGTATTCCATGGCAGACCTGGGCGCTTATTAATTGAGCCTGTACTTTTCTGAATGAGGTGCGGGGAATACCCTGCGTGAGATCCCCTGAGTTTCTGGTGCCGGCTGGTAGTAAAACTCAGGGGATTTGTTTTATACGGGCAGAGGAAGAAGCATTATAAATCTCTTTTATGAGCAATTGGTTTGCAGACGCCTACTTTTCGAATAACGGCTGGACACCCCACAGGTTCCAGTTGGAAAGCTGGGAGGCGATAGCTCAGGGGCATTCGGGATTATTGAATGCGCCGACAGGGTTCGGCAAAACCTATGCAATATGGTTTGGGATCCTGCAGGATTACTACCGGCAGGAAAAACCAGGTAAAAAGCGGCTTCATGCGCTCTGGATAACCCCTTTACGTGCTCTTTCTAAGGAGATCCTTCTGGCTACCCAGCGGGTGAGCGAAGAGCTGGAGCTTGATTATCGCGTAGAGCTGCGTACCGGTGATACCCCGACAAGCGCCCGTCAGAAGCAGAAGACCAATCGGCCGCATGCGCTGATCACTACCCCTGAAAGCGTTCACCTGCTGCTGGCTTCCAAAGGATACCCGGATTTTTTCAGCGGACTCGATTTCGTGGTGGTGGATGAATGGCACGAACTGATGGGGAATAAGCGCGGCGTATTGGTAGAGCTCGCGCTGAGCAAGCTGAAAAAGATCAACCCCAATCTCAAAATATGGGGTGTTTCAGCTACGATAGGCAATCTGGGAGAAGCCAGGAAGATACTCCTGGGAAATGACCGTAGCGGTGTTATGGTAAAAGCCGATTTACGGAAGGATACGCATATAGAAACGCTGCTTCCCGAAGAACTGGAGAAATTTCCCTGGGCGGGGCATCTGGGTATTAAGATGATCGACAGAGTGCTGCCTGTCATTGATGCGCATCAATCAACCCTGCTTTTTACCAATACCAGATCACAGGCCGAAATCTGGTATCATCGCTTGCTCGAAAGGCAGCCGGCGCTGGCAGGACAGATCGCGCTGCATCATGGGTCGCTCGGAGAAGATATAAGATTGTGGGTGGAAGAAAATCTCCATGCAGGACGACTCAAAGCGGTAGTTTGTACGAGTAGCCTCGATCTGGGTGTGGACTTCCGTCCTGTCGACTGCGTGGTTCAGATCGGCTCGCCTAAGGGAGTTGCCAGGTTTATGCAGCGGGCGGGGAGAAGCGGCCATCAGCCCGGAGCTCTCAGCAAGATCTACTTTCTGCCGACCCACTCGCTGGAGATCATGGAAGGGGCGTCGCTGCGGTATGCCGTGGCCCATAATATGTACGAAAAGCGCCAGCCCTATATCAGATCTTTCGATGTGCTGGTACAATATATGGTTACGCTGGCGGTATCTGAAGGATTTAAAGCAAAGGAGTTATTCAAAGAGATAAAAACAACTCATTGCTTTGAATCGGTCAGTGGGGAAGAATTTTCCGAATGCCTGCTGATGATCACCCAGGGAGGAAAAAGCCTGCAGGCCTACGATGAATTTCATAAGGTGATCATCGAAAAAGGGGTCTACAAAGTTGTTGACCGGAGGATTGCAATGAGGCACCGGCTGAGCATCGGGGCAATCGTATCGGAGGCGATGATGCAGGTAAAATATATGAAGGGAGGTAGCCTGGGGAGTATTGAGGAAAGCTTCATTTCAAAACTGCAGCCGCAGCAGGCCTTCTGGTTCAGCGGCAGGTTGCTGGAGGTCGTAAAGATCAACGGGATGCAGGCTATCGTGAAGGCATCGGCAAAAAAGAAAGGAATTGTGCCTTCCTGGATGGGAGGGAGGTTTGCTATTACCACCGATTTTGCAACGGCATTAAGACATACATTCGGGCAGATCAGGAAAAATGAAAAATCGCTGTCAGTGTCCGGCAGGCCGACACCGCGGTGGCCGGTAGAACTGAAATTTCTCAGCCCTCTTTTCGAAGAGCAGCATAAGGCTTCCTGCCTTCCCGGAGAAAACGAACTACTGGTGGAGTACATCAAAACCCGCGATGGATTCCATCTTTTCGTTTATCCTTTCGAGGGGAAGCTAATCCATGAGGGGATGGCCGCCATAACCGCTTTTCGGCTGAGCAGCATCAGACAAGCATCGTTCAGCATAGCCAGCAACGAGTACGGGTTCGAACTGCTCAGCGAGACAGAATACGATATTGAAAATGAGATTGCCAGGGGGCTTTTCGGGGCTGAAAACCTTATGAAAGATATTAATTCGGGGATCAATGTGTCTGAAATGGCGCGGCGGCGGTTCAGGGATATAGCCGGCATTGCCGGCCTGGTCTTCCAGGGCTATCCGGGAAAACCGGTGAAAGCAAAGCACCTGCAGGCAAATTCAGGTTTGTTTTTCAAGGTTTTTGAAAATTATGATTCCAATAACCTTCTTCTTCGGGAAGCCTATGACGAGGTTTACCAGTTCCAGCTGGAATTTGCCAGGTTATACCACATTTATGAAAGGATCAGCAGTCATACGGTTATTTTCCGGAAGCCTGCAAGCCTTACTCCGTTCGCATTCCCTATATTCGCCGAGTCATTCCGGGAGCGGTATTCCAACGAAGATTGGGAAACCAGGCTGGAGAAGATCAAAAAACAAATTACTTAAGCGGCTGCGCGCTTCAGCGGACAGGCGAAGCAGTCAGGGTAGCCCGGATGAACGTACGGATCAACCACATAGCATTGACATTTTTACCGGAAAGGGCCCTGTTCCTGCCGGAAATAAATGCGTTGTGTATAGCCGACTGGCATCTCGGGAAAGCAGCGCACTTCAGGAAATCGGGAATACCCGTACCCCAGCCCGGGATAAGCAGGGAATTCGCCCTGGTAGAAAGCATCTTGGAAACATACGGCGCGGAGCAGGTATTTTTCCTGGGGGACCTGTTCCATAGTGTGAAAAATAACGATTGGCACGAATTCGCCGGCTTCATCAGAGGCCTCCCGCATATAAGGTTCAAGCTCGTAAAAGGGAACCACGACATCATTCCGGTCCGGTTTTTCGAAGGACTGGATATAGAGGCGGTTGATTCAATAATCTGGGAAGACAGGATCATTTTTACCCATGAACCGCTGTATGACCTGACGCCCGAAGGGCTTCTGAATGTAGCAGGGCATATCCATCCGGGGTATAGTGTGAAGCTGAAAGCGAGACAGGGTGTCATTCTGCCATGTTTTCATTACAGCAACCCGACCCTCCTGGTTCCGGCTTTCGGCGAACTGACGGGCTTATACCGTATGGAGAAAGGCGCCGGTCAGGAAGTCTATTGTATTTTAGGCAAGGAAGTGATTTCAGTCTGATATTCTACACAAAATCTACTTTTTGAGATGGTGGTTGTCTGGCCCGCCTGCCCCGGCCTTTTGTTTTTGCCGAGATGGAAATGATAAGTCCGAGCAGAACAAGGAGAGTTCCGGCGACGGTGAAAGCAGTAATGGGCTCGTCCATCAGGAGCCATGCGTAATAAAACCCGGAAATAGGACAAAGGAAGAGCCACATAGAAGCTTTGATAGTGTCTCTTTTCAGAAGGTAGAACCAGCACGCCAACGAGACCACCGAAACTGCAAAGCTCAGCCACAGGACCGATTTCCAGAACGTAGCATCGAACCTGTGCTTGTCAAAATCGGCAAATACAAAAGTAAAAGGCAGTAAAATAAGCGCCCCGATGAAAATCTGCCATCCATTCAGCAGCAGGCTGGGTAGTTTCCATTGTATAGAAGCATAATAGACACTGGCGGAGGAGACAACAATCATGCTGGCCATAAGTAGCGTTATACCAAGAGGGGAGGTCTGTCCGTTTCCAAGAAGCGGATAGGCTGCTATCGCAACGCCGGTCATCCCGAGGAATAACGCGGCTATGTCGGGTCTGCCAGGTCTTTTCCCGAGCCATATAGTAGATAAAAACGTGATAAACAGCGAGTTGGTCGCAACAGCCAGGCTACCTATGCCGGCGGAAGTGTACTTCATCCCCCATACATAAAGCATCAGAAACAATGCAGTATTTAAAATACCGAAAATGGTCAGTTGCTTCCATTCTTTGCCTTCAGGCAGACGATAGTCCGGACCTTTTTTAAATAAATATGTGAATATTAATAAAAAGCCTCCGGATAGCGCAAAGCGGATATTGGAAAGGATGAAAGGGTCGCCGTGGATCAGCCCGAATTTTGTGGCGACGGACGCAGATGCCCAGGTAAGGGAAAAAAACAGGCCTATAACTATATTTTTCAAGACGACGGACGGACAGGCTCCAAAATTAACAATATGATTTCTTTCAGCGAGCTTCTTTTACTAATTTTAAAGCCATGAACCGGAGGTTGTGGAAACTTTGCTGTCTTCTTCTTTTAATTACATCTTTTGCCCGAGGGCAACTCCGGTACACCTATGACTTCAGCAATGGGTTTAATTCCGTGGAAAACGGTGGTCCGCCCCTCAGAATATTGGGGGAAAAAGGAGAAATAAAAGATGCCCCGATCAAGGAACTGAAAGGAAACGTAAAACTGGCCTATCATTTTTCCGCTAATTCGGGGTTGAGCTTTGACAACAACCTGGCTAAAGGTTTCCTGGATAAGTCCTATAGCGTCGAGATATTCTTTAAATTCAAGAATCTTGACAGCTGGCGACGGGTACTCGATTTCAAAAACAGGACCACCGATAACGGGTGTTACATCTTAGACGGAAAGGTGAATTTCTTTAATTTCGCAGTAGGAGAGAACGCTTCGGTGCGGGCCGAGAAGTATACCCACTACATTTTTACAAGAGATCATAAAAAGGATATTATCCAGATCTTTATCGATGGAGAGCTGAAGCTCCAGTTTCCGGATAAGGGGAAAAATGCCGTATTAGGCAAGAGCCAGGTATTGAATTTTTTCCAGGATGACCTGGTAGTCAACAATGAATCCAGCGAAGGAGCGGTAGCTTATATCCGGGTGTATGACGAGGTAGTAGACCCGGTTTTTGTAAGAAGAAGGTACAGGGATCTCTGGAGGAGTATTTTCTCCGGCAGTACGGCGGAAAGCGCGGCTTCGGAAGAAGAATCGACATATGCCGACGACGTTGCCATAACCGGCCGGATTTATGATTCGGGCAGTCTCCAGCCCGTGGGTGGTGCAGAGCTGCATCTCAAGAAAGGAGAAGATTCCCTTGTGTCTGTCAATAAAGCGGTGAGCGGAGACTACAGGCTGCTCGTAAGGCCCAATACCCCTTACCGCCTCGACGTATATGCTAAAGGATACAAGCCCCGTGCGGTGCAGATAGAGCCTGTTTCGGAATCGGGGAGCCTGAGGGAGAATATCCGGCTGGAAGTGGAGCACTTTACGACGCCGTTGGCGGTGTTCGCTTTTGAACAGGGGAAGGATGCTTTTACCGGCGATATTACGAGTGGACTTGAGCTGGTAGTCACCTTTCTGAAAGACCGGCCCGATCTGGGTGTAAAGCTTGATGGCCATACCGACAATGTGGGAGATTTCGATAAGAACGTGGAGCTTTCCTGGCACAGGGTGAACCAGATCAAAAAGGAACTGGAGAGCAGAAATATTTCTCCCGGCCGGATTTTAACACAGGGATACGGACCGGTGAGGCCAGTGACCTCAAACGCCAGCGAAGAAAGTAGATCCAGGAACCGCAGGGTAGAGATCTGGCCTGTTCATATCGGGAGGGAGCCTTGATGTAAGCAGGTAGTGTCCATATTTAATTGGGAATATATCCGCTTTCCCTGATTACGCTTTTTCCTGCTGGAGTCTGGAGAAGCTCATAAAGCTTGTAGGCCATGGAATTTCATTATTTCTGACAATCCGTCATTAAACCCCGGAGGGGTGACATGATTTCTTCGGGGAAGGCAAAATAGAAATTGCCTGTTGGTAGCTCGTTGGTTATTCTTTCTGTTTGTTTAAAAATTTTTCTATTATCGGAACAGCAAACTCACTTTCTTTTGTGTCGGGTTTTATTGTTGTGATTTCTCCAATATATTCTCCGTGTCCGCCTGGAATTATTGCTAATTCAGAATTGGCAATTTGTCTGTGCAATTCAATGGCATGTTCTGGCGTAATAACGTCTTTGTCACCAATTATAACTAAAGCAGGTGCTTTAATAGATTTAATTTGCTCGTCTGGAATATCCTTGAAATTTACCATCCGATTTGCATCCTTGTCGTGCATTACTTGTAAGCCGCTTGTGTCGGGTGCAACTTGTTTGTAGGCAGCTTTCAGTTGTTCGGGCATATTTTCCAGTTTTGCCTGTTTCATGAAATCCCAAAACCATCCGGGGACCCCGTTCCGTTTGGCAAGAGTAGAACCAACAATAATTTTATCAACTATTCCGGGGTGTCGAATGGCAATTTGCAGAGTAGTTGTCCCGCCATTACTAAATCCCAAAAAGTCGGATTTGTGAATGTTTAAGTTTTTAAGAAGTGTTGCAATGTCGTCTGCATCCTGTTCAAATGTTAAGTCTGCGGTTCGGTCGCTTGTTCGCCCATGTGCCTGTAATTCAACTGCAATTACTTTTCGATTTTTTGCGAACAACGGAATAACTTTTTCAAAGTTGGACTGAATTGTAGAGCCGCCACCGTGAATTAAAACAAGCGGTTTCCCTTGTCCATAAATTTCGTAGTACATCTTTAGCCCGTTCACGTCGGAATAACCACTGCTAAAAGTCAGTTTATCTGTCGTTTCTGTTTCCATTTTGTTAGTTTCTGTCTTATTCTCATTACACGATACGAGAGCGAAAAGTATCAGAGTTAAAAATATCGCTATCTTGTTCATCCGGGCCAGATTATTATTTGCCTGGTAAACTCCTTTCCTGGATTAAATCCCTACTGGCAAAGGTTATTTTTATGACAACCCTTTTAACGCCATTATATATTTATCGATATACAGCGCCTTGTTCTTCGATTTGTATTGCTGGATAAAGCGCGGATGCTCCAGGACTGTCAGGCGGTCGAACAGTTTTTCTTCGCGGTTCAGCTTGCTGATAAAATCCGCATTTTTCTTACCGAGTATGTATACTTCCGAAGTGTCGAGTCCAAGGCTGATGTGCTTTTTCAGGGATTCTGTCATAAATCCTTTGACCTTATCAAAAAGGCCGGGATCGTCATAGTAGTTGGCATTGAGCCATTTACCCTCATTGGAGCGCCGGAGAATTGCCAGCGGGAAGGGGGAGTTAATATAAATATCACTATAAAAGCTCTGCGGGCCGCCATATGCTTCGATCATGTCGTATACGAAGACCGAAGAAACCTCGTGCGTATAGGCCGACGTCATTTTGATCCCGCAGACGCTGTCCAGGCGCTTGGTATCGGTAAACGGGACACCTGTCACTCCGGCCCCGTGCCGGCTGGGATTGATGCCTATAAGGAATTTTCGCGGACCGGAATCATTGTAGTATTTTCGATAAAACTGCTGCATGACTTCCATGGTTTCCGGGTTGTTCAGGTAGGGGTTGAGTACGTGGAAACCTTCCGGCAATTCGCCGGAGTAACGTAGCCCGCGGTTGAAGTCTATGACTTTTTCTGCAAAGGTTTTGATCATAGAAAAGGTGGCGTTAACTCCTGTCTAATACAACCATACCTTCCGCATCACAGTTCCCGTACCGGTTACCAGCTTTACAGTATATAGCCCGGGAGCCAGGCCCGAAACCGGGATTTTTGACTCTCTGGAATCAGCATACTCCTTTCTTACCACCGTTTGTCCCCTTGCATCGACGATTTCGGCAGACAGGATGGGTTCTTTCGACCGGATCATAATTTCATCGGAGGCAGGGTTGGGATATACCACAAACGTGCTATCAGACGAGAGCCTGACGCGCACTATTTTGCTATAAGTATAATTATTATCCTGGTCCAGTTGTTTCAGCCGGTAATAGTAGCTGATCTCAGGCAAGGCGTTTGTATCTGCATAGCTGTAGCTACCTGCGGTGTCGCCTCCGGCCGGAATACGTGCGATTGTTTGGAACCCGTGCCGGGGATCGGTGGAGCGTTCCAGTTCAAAGCGGTCTGAGCCGGTTTCCGAGGTAGTTTCCCATTGCAACCATATCTTTTCCTCCAGGACCTGCGATTGAAAATAAGCCAGGCTTACCGGTAAAGACGTATCGTCTATCAACCCTAACTTCAGACCGTTTCCGAAGCTGGTTACCCACATTTCGTTGATGTCGTAGGGATTAAAAAAGATGCGCTCCGGCTGACGGAAAGGGTAGGAACTGACCTGTGAGAAGGTGGGCGAGGCGTCGTTGATATTTTGGCTTACCCATAGTCCCTGCCCCTCGGTGGTGATATACAATTCGTCAGGGTTTTCAGGGTTGAAGGTACAGGAAGTGACGCGATCGAGGAGGCTTCCCGTAAGCTTCTGCCAGGAGGCACCGCGGTTGATGGTTTTGTAGAGCCCGCCCAATCCATTGGGGTTCCCGCCCCATCCGCTGAATACGCCCACATACCAGGTATTCTGTGCCGGGTCGTTCGGATCTATGACCACATCCTTGGTCCAGTAGCGCATACCTGCGTGCGATACGTCAGTCCATGTACCCGATGCCGGATTATAGGTAAAAACACCGGAGCTTGGCGTAAAGCCTGACGATGTGCGCCGCCCGGAATAGCTGGCTACCAGTGTACCGTCCGCCAGTACGTTTAGCGAGGCCGGGTGCTTTTCGGTTCCGGGAGGGTCGGGCAGTAATGTCCACGTAGAGGAGGAGAGGGCCGAAAGGTTGTCGCAGCGATAAACGCCGCCAACCCCGTTTCCGCCGTCGTAGTGGATCACGCTGGCATATGCACGCTCAGGGTTACCGGGGTCCAGCGCGATCCAGAAGACCGGGTGATTGAACACATGAAGATTTTGCCAGGTAAGCCCGTTGTCGTGGGAGTAGATCAGCTTTCCGTTTGCATCTGAAGCGTCCAGGATATTGTCCATAAGCCTGGTACTCTGGTACATATCATGAACACCGGAAGTAGCGGCGACCAGCGTTCCGGCGACGGTCTGAACCACCCGGTAGCTCGTATTGGCAATGTGGCCGGTGTAATTAAACGACCATGTTTTTCCTGCATCCGTACTCCTGATACCCCTGATATCGGAAAAGCAGGCCCACATGGTATTAGCATCCGACCAGTGCAATTGCCAGGAACTGGTGTTTTCCAGCCCTATACTATTATAGCTTTTCTTTTGGGGCGTATTGGAACCGGCGGGGTTTTCACTGGTTTTGCTCACATAGGCCTGTGACCATGACGCACCACCGTCGGCAGACGTGTGACAGAACCCATAATCAGTAAACAGCAGGACATCGGCATTGTTGGCTGCCACTTCGAAACCAAACGGACATTCCCCATAGCTCCAGCCCCTGTCGCCGCCACTGCCGCTCCATCCGGTCGTGATATTGCTGTTGCCTGCCGCTAAAAAGACATGAGCCCACGCAGTGCCGGCATTCGTTGATTTCATCACAACAGGTTCTCCCAGGTTGTTGCTTCCGGCAATATAAACCCTCTGGATGTCATTTTCGGCCATATCGATAAACATAGGGAAGTCTACACCCGACGTAATACCTTCCTGCCGGGCAATCCACCCGCTGCTTTCTACGTCGTAGCTGTAGAGCCCTTTAAAGAAATCCCAGTAATCGGAGCCGGGCATGCCTGCGTAGATATCGCTTTTATTGCCGGTGATACAAAAAAACCGGGTGACGCCGCCCTGCTTTGCACCGGTAAAGCTCCATATCCCCTGGGCAGCCGGGATACCGGGAACCAAAGCGATTGTCCACGTACTTCCACCGTTGTCAGAAACCAGCAGGCCGTCGTTGGTACCTATATAAATGTGGTCTTCGTCGTAAAAAACTCCCCCTACCACAATTCCCGAACCGGAATTGGCGGCGTTGTGGATCAGGGTAAACGAATTGCCGCCATTGGATGAAAAAAACAGTTGATTATAATGGCTCAGAACCATACGTTCCGGTTGGTGGTAGTCGACTGAAAAAGAATAACACGTTTCACTATTATCCGGGTTACCGGGCAGCACCGACCATGTCACCCCGTTATCGGTACTCCTGACGGGGGTTGGTATGTCGTTGAAATAGCTTAGCGAAAAGAGTAAGCCGGTTGTGGTGGTAAAATTTACCTTTGAAACCGGTCCGCCGGTGAACTGCGAGAAATGAACCTGCGTGTAACTTTCACCGAAATCACCGGAATGAAAGAGCTCGCTCATGTCGCATGAGATATAGAACTCGCTGTGATCGGCCGGATTAACGGATGGAGAAAACAGGGCACCTCCGCCCCCGACTCCCCGGGACGTAAACGTTGCGGGTTGAGAAATTGCAGTGACTGTCAGAAAGAACAGCCAGGCTAAAAGTTTGTATCTTTTCATAACTATCCACGTTGAGTATGTTTCTGAAAATTAAACAATTAAATTATCGCAGGTGCAAAGCGGGGATAGTGTTTTACTGAATGGTGGGAAAATTTAGTTTAAGGTGTTCCATTTCTCTTGTCAACGTCTGCTTTTCCGATCTGGACCTGGTAAGTTTAATAGCCTGCCTGAACAGGTGAGGGAGAAGTGTCTGATGGGGCCGTCGGTTACGATACTCGCCAGCCAGTTCATCCGCTCCTGCATCTGCGCGGGTGACGGCTTGAAATCGGAGATGTCCTGTAGCCTGAAGATCAATGCGAATTCTTTCATTTGATTGGGAATTTGATGGTTATGCGGTAATGACGATCGGGGAGGGGGAATGGGGACATGGTTGGGAAGGTATTTTTTGGAAGTGTCCTTGGCAAAGGTAGTTAAATAGTTATCTTTGATTGCCCTCCCCAAAAAATGACGGCTTATGGAAACCATTAAAGTTAAAATCGCTAAAGGGAAAGATTTATATTCGGCTATTTCTGACATGCCTTATATTTATGGCGAAGGTGTGGATGTCAGGGAAGCAAAAGAGTCTTTCCTGGAATCAATCCGGTTGTTTAAAGAATATAATCCCGCTGAGACCTGGCCGGATGTTATAAAAGGAGAATATAAAATTGTCTGGGAATATGATATAGCCACTTTGTTGGAAGCATACAAAGGTATTATCACCCCTCCGGCTATCGGGAAGCTGACTGGCATTAATACGAAATTGATTCATCATTATGCTATGGGTTTAAAACATCCGAGACCTGAAAGGAGAAGAAAAATTGAGGAAGCGCTGCATAAATTAGGTTCGGAGCTGCTGGCGACGGCAGTGAATTGATTGCGTGCCTTTGGCCTATCACCTTAATCTTAATTATATATGAGATCTGTTATAGTATTTCTAAAAAGCATAGCCACCCTATTCATCGGCCTGTCCCTGGGAATCTCCAGCGCATATTTTATGCACAAAGTCGAAAATGAGAGGTTTTGACAGCCTGCATAAATTCTTTTCACTATTAAAGAGTATCCTGTGAAATCACCTGAAGCATGTCAGAATATCGGGGAAGTCAGAAGTGCTATTGACCTCATCGACAATGAAATTGTCAGGCTAATAGCGGAAAGAGGAAAGTATGTAAAAAGAGCCCCAGCATTCAAAACTTCCGAGACCGCAGTCAGAGATGCAGGCCGGGTGTCTGAGGTGATCAAAAGCAAAAAGGCGCTGGCTGTTCAATATCAGGCTTCGGAAGACCTGATAGAAAGTATTTACTCGGTAATGATCAATCACTTCATTGATAGTGAATTGGATGAGTGGAAGTCGGTTAATGCGTCTTCATGAGCGATCCCAAACTGATCTATAAAACCCAGGTGGCCGTGATCGGAGCGGGACAAGCCGGCTTGTCGGCAGCGTATTATCTGCGCCAGAAGGGACTGCAGCCCGGAAAGGAATTCGTGATCCTGGATCAGTCCCCACGTCCGGGCGGCGCCTGGCAGCACAGGTGGCCGTCTTTGACGCTCAGTACAGTTAACAAGGTTCATGATCTGCCCGGGCTACCGTTTAGCGACACGCTCGACGAAGACAGTCCCAGCGTACAGGCCAGCGTCGCCGTACCCCATTATTTCGATGTGTATGAGCATACCTTCGGCCTCCTGGTCTATCGTCCGGTGAAGGTGTCGGTGGTATGTGCAAGAGACGGTCGGTTCCGGATCGAAACCGACCGGGGATGGTTTTCGGCAGAAGGGCTGATCAATGCAACAGGCACCTGGGAGACACCCTACATCCCGGAGTACCCGGGAGCGGAGCTGTTTGAAGGCGTTCAGCTCCATACCCGCGATTACCAGACAGCAGAGGTTTTCAAAGGTAAGCATGTCGTGATCGTGGGCGCCGGGATATCGGCCATACAACTGTTGGATGAAATATCGAAGGTAACCACTACCACCTGGGTGACCCGTAAGCCGCCTGTTTTCCGGGAAGGGCCATTTGATGACAATGCCGGCAGGAACGCAGTAGCAATCGTAGAAGACCGTGTGCGTAAGGGACTTCCTCCCGGCTCTGTCGTGTCAGTGACAGGATTACCGGTTACGCCTGCCATTGAGGCGATGCGGGCGCGCAATGTACTGGAGCGGCTGCCTATGTTCAGCGAAATCACGAGAAAAGGAGTTCGCTGGCCTGACGGAAAGGAAATAGCCGCCGATGTGATTTTATGGTGTACGGGTTTCAGGAGCTCGCTCGACCACCTTACACCTTTGATGCTGAGAGAAGAAAGCGGAGGAATTGTGATGACGGGGAGATTAGCGACAAAGGTGGCGAAAGACCCCCGTGTCCACCTGATCGGCTACGGGCCTTCGGCTTCTACCATCGGGGCGAACCGGGCGGGGAGGGCTGCTGTGGCGGAGCTTCTGGAGGTGTTGGACGGAAATGAGTAGTTGTCGATCAGCAAGGGGAGGGAGGGTATCGCTGATCCTTTTCATAATCGAGGAATTTTTCAACAATATGTGTCGGGGACAATCCGCAAAGTGCAACACTATACTTTAAATAATGGCTGCAAATCCAAAAGGTATAATCTCCATCTAACCGCAGAATCCTGAAAGGCAGGATGAAAAGTACGTTTGCACATCATTACGCCTCCGGATCTTTATATTCAGGCATCTTTATTGCCTATATAAGATGTTGAAACTAAACCAATCAAGCTATGAAAGAGCTGTTGTATATATGTGGGTTGGTCGTGACAATTTTTTACTCCGGCCAGGCCCAGGTACTACCTGGGGGCACTCCACAAGACGGTACTGCGATAAGCGATTCGGCCAACATTGTAAAAGGCAGGATCATCGACGCTGCTAACATGCCGCTGCCTGGCGTATCGGTTTCTTCAAACGATAGCACTACTACGGCGGTTACCGACAATGAGGGCTCCTTCGTGCTTAAATATGAGCAGGAAATCGATACCTTAAGGCTCTACAAACCAGGCTATAATTCGCGTAAAGTAGCGCTGCTTGGGCGCAAAGAGCTGACCACTTTTATAACGGGCGGCCCTCCGGTGAGCCCGGCTGCCAATACCGATACGCTGAATATAAGCCTGGATACCACCGACGTGGGTAAAGAAGCCGTAATCCCGCAGGATACCACCAGGACTCAGCCGCCCGAAATACCGTAGGGCGGCTGAATTCCGGAACCTTCCATCGCATGCAGGAGGTCATCGACTGGTTTGTTTAAAAACCATCTTTATTTAAAAGCCATCTATGACTTCCTGCATGCGTTTTATCCTTCCCAGCCATATCCGGGATAAGATGACGATCTGTATGACGGCTGTTGCTACCAGCACAGCCAGCAATCCATATCGAGTCGCATCGAACGTAATAACAGACGTAAAGAATCCCCATAAACAGGCTGCTGTCAACAGGCGCGTTGCAACAGACACCGCAGCATACGTTTTCATTCCTGACAGGCGGTCTTCCAGTGACTGCCTGATGTTTTCGCCCTTCACACCGCGCCGGGTGAAAACATACCCGGCAATGTTGTGTACAATGACGAAGAGTATGGCGCTTACCAGCAGTACGTTCGCGTATAGCGGTTTGCGATCGCCGTCGAAGAAGTCATAATATACTGAAAGAAAAACAGCGAATGCAGCAGCTTCTATCACTAATTGCCTGCGGATCCTTTTCAGTATAGGATGATTTTCCTGCAGGATCGATTTCAATTCCGTGTCGCTTTTCCGTGGCGTCTTAGAGCCCTGCCACGCAGACTTCAATGCATCATTTTCCATTTTATACGTCTTTTAAAAGTTGCTGAATTTTTTGTTTAATACGGTTTAGTTTCACCCCTACATTGTTTTCGCTGATACCTGAAATCTTCGCGATCTCTTGGTAGGACAGATCTTCCAGGTAAAGGGTAATGAGCGCTTTGTCTGCGTCATTTAACTTCCGAAGCGCTTCAAACAGATGTTCCTCCCGGTCGTTCTGTTCAGGCAACTCATCCTGGCTGTCGGGCAACGAAGTCGTATAGCTGATCTCCGGTCTCTTTTTCCGGAAAACGGAGATGGCAGTACTAAGTGCAATCCGGTACATCCAGGTACTGAATGCGGCCTTGCCGTGAAAAGAGGGAAGATATTTCCATAGCTGGAATACGATCTCCTGGAAGAGGTCTTCCCGGTCTTCTTTCGTATCGCGATAGAGCCGGCATATTTTGTGAATGATTCCCTGATGGGTGTCAATCAGGTGTAGGAATTGCGGTTCGTCCATACTTTGCTGTTTACGGGGTTAGTTGCAAAAGTGGGGGATAACTTACGGGAGGGGGAAGCTAGATTAGAAATCCGCGTCTCGCTACCAACGATAATTCGTATATTCGTAGCAGTCCAACATACATACTATACCTATTATCATGGCAATAATCCTCAAAGATATAGATGAGGAGGATATCCGTGGTTTCTCTGATGTTTCCCGCGAGGTAATATTCCACTTTAAACACATCCGGGAATCGGATGATTAATGTGTTTTTCTGATACTCGTTTCTTTTGCCCTTGGTGAAGGGAAGGTACCTTCTACTATTTCAACTTATTGAATTCGTCGGCCATTGCGGGGCGGCGTGGATACTTTGCTTTCAACTGGTGTGCTAGTTCCAGGATTTTTTCCCGGCTTCCCGGAACGGATTTCATCACTTGCTTCATGGTTCTGACCAGGTTGGCATATCCGGAGCGGTTGGAAGCCTCTTTGGCATACCCGGATAGCGCTGGCAGGAGCAGGCTCGTCATCTCTTCGGGGAATTCATGACCCAACGCGGGAAGGTATTGCAGAAGTGCGTCCAGATCAGAATATCCTTTCAGCAGGTCCAGCAGCGGGGGCCATTGTTGTTCTTCCAGGTAAACGGGCCCGAGCTCTAAAAGTAGTTGATGCGGCTCCGACCACCATGGATTCCTGGCCATTTTGAGCGTTTGTTTCTCTATTTTTTGTTTAATCCACCCGATCAGTCTCTGGTATTCCTGCTCCCATTCCACTCCGGAGAAGGTGGCTTTCCATTGCCTGTAATAATTTACCCGAAACCCTATGTCGAAAGCTAAATCGGGTGCGATACGGCGGATGGTATCCCGGTCACCTTCCAGTTCGGCGATCTGAAGGAGCATCTTCCGCCACTCGGATACCATATTCTGACGCTGAAACTGCTCCGCCAAACGGATCCCCTCGTCAATCAGTTGCTTTGCCACCGTGTAGTTTTTAGCATTGATCGCCCTTTCAACAAAGCCTTTCCGAATCTCCGTAACCTCCATATTCTGGCGGGCCAGGGCATCGGCTTCCTTTTCCTGCCCGGCTTCCTGGTAGAAAAGGATCTTCTGCTGTACGAAAAACGAGCGGTTATAGCTGTCGTGCCGCGAATCCTGTCGTAGCTGGTCTATGAAGGCAAAAAACTCGGATTGCTTACCCAGCAATCCGCTTAAATACCGGTATATTACAAAAAGGTCATAGCCGTAATTGCCATAATCGAAATAGTTACTGTTGGCGAGTTCTGTATTGAGGAATTCGAAGAGATTTTCCTTCAGCTCCCGAGAGCAGGCGTCAGAATGTGCGATGGTTTCCAACAGGTTGATTGCCATATAGATCGAATCCGCTATCATCCAGGAGGAAGGGTCGCAGTTGGGGATCACTTCATTAGCGGCCAGCCCGATCACCGTCTGCGTGATAACCAGGCCAGCCCTGAAATTACCTGCATCAATTTGTGCCTGTGCCTTGCCCAGGATGACATCCAGCTCACGCGCCAGTTTGCGGGAAGCGCTGTTTTCGATAAGTCCTCGTAACGTATGCGACCGGATAACGCTTGCGATCAACTTCGTATATTTCTCTCCTATATCCACATACTCATCCTTATAGGCAAAGCTGGCTTTAAATTGAGCGAGGAACTGTTTGTCGGTTTCGGCGTAGGTCCTGACAAAATCGCGGAGCTCCTTTACTGTCGTCTTTGGGAGCAATTCGGAGAAAGAAAGCTTTTTACTCTTTTTCCCGTCCTTTACAGGGATCCCGGTGACTTCTTTTATCGCGTAAAGTGCCGCTATTGTATGCTTGCAGAATGGAGTATTATAAGGGCAATTGCAAAACAACCTTTCGATCTTTTTTTTGCCAGAAAGGTCGACTTCAATGTTATATACTTTCGTACCTTCCACCTCAGCCTGCCATATGCCTTTGCGGACCTCTTCAGCCTCCAATACGGCGCCGCTTTTGTATAAATCTATTCCCCGCTCCAGGATAACGGGGTCTATGTGTTGTTCGAAATTGCGGAGATTCATGGGTATGGTTTGAGTTATTTCGAGAAATCTAGGTAGTGTAAAAGGCGAAAAGGTTGGCCTGGTGTAAGATAGGAAGAATGGGAGAGGGTGTCAATGGTTGTGGATAAGAATCAGTTCGGTAGTTTTATGCATGCGGCCGTTACCAGTTGCCTTCGACGGACTCAGGGCTGGCTAGCTCGGGGCACAGGCACGAGAGGGGCTATTTACCACCCTCCTCGCTAAATCTTTCCTAAATGGATATATTTGTAGCTATGGAGAAGAATCTCTATATTATTGCCGGGTGTAATGGTGCAGGAAAAATACCCTTTACTACTCTGCCCGAGATTCAATAAACTGGATTAATATGCCAATAGTTAAATCTAAAGGATCAGAAACCCGGGAAAAGATAATCCTCGGAATGAATAAGGTCCAGGGTGAGCTTCTTGCATTCAAAAAGCGGATCAATAGTGAACTAGTGGTGATGGAAGGAGACAAGATTGTAAAGATATCTCCGGATCAAATCAGAAGTTCTAATAAGTAGAGCATTCTGATACCCCTCAACCCCTTACATCCCCATGACCGACATCGAAACACTCATCCACGAACTGGTACGATTCCGCAACGAACGCGACTGGGAGCAGTTCCACAATCCCAAGGACCTCGCCATGGCCGTCAGCATCGAGGCCAATGAACTGCTCGAACTGTTTCTCTGGAAAGACGCCAAAGACGCCAACCTCGAAAAAGTAAAAGAAGAGCTGGCCGACGTGCTGGCCTATGCCCTGCTGCTCGCGGATAAATACCAATTGGATGTAAAGCAGATCGTGCTCGATAAGATCAGAAAAAACGGGGAGAAATACCCGGTAGACAAAGCGAAAGGTTCCGCCAAGAAATACAACGAATTATGAGTAAGACCCGTGAGGAGGTATCCATCGAAATCTCCAAACCCTACCCGTTCAGCAAGGATGGCCTGACGGATCTGAAGCAAAATCGCTGGGTCAAAAAACAATGGCCGGTGGTATACTTTATTGAAAATAAGACGGCTACTGTGGCAGATAAAAAAATAGCCTACATCGGTGAGTCCGCGAAAACCGCCTCCCGTATGAAGAGCCACCTCGCCAACCGCAGGAAAACTGCTGTTCTTACCCAGGTGTCGATTATCGGCAGCGAACGGTTCAATAAATCGGCAACGCTCGATATAGAAACCAGCCTGATCCAGTACGTGGGCGCCGAGGGTACCTATCAACTGCTGAACGGGAACTACGGACAGAGAAGGCACCACTATTACGAACAGAATATTTACAAGCACCTTTTCAAGGAAATCTGGGATAAGCTGAGGGGCCGGAATATCGTCAGGAAGTCGTTGGCGGATATAGAAAATTCACAGGTATTCAAATATTCGCCTTTTAAATCCCTCACCGAAGACCAGCATAGCTCGATACTGGAAATCCTGGAAGGGTTGACGCAACGTGAGTCCAATAGGATTTTTGTAGAGGGCTATTCTTGCCACGTTCCTTGTTAAGCTGCTCAGATCGGAGGTTGAAATGGAAGATGAGACGGAAATTGATGAGGAAGCCCTGGAGGAGGTCAGCTATATCAGGCGATTTCGGGCTAAATACCCCAATGCCCGGATAGGTCTGGTGGTTGCTATGAAATCATTACGGCGGACACTGAAAAATGTTTTCAGGGAGATTCCCGG
>CAZLGW010000024.1:0-1283 GCA_964559125.1 uncultured Cytophagales bacterium | reverse complement strand
TTGCTATGAAATCATTACGGCGGACACTGAAAAATGTTTTCAGGGAGATTCCCGGCCTGGAGGCCTCCATGGTGATAAAACCTTCCGATACCTTCAAAAAAGAAAAATACGATCTGTTGATCGTGGACGAGGCCCATCGGCTGCGCCAGTACCGGAATATCAGTTGGGCGGGAACGTTCCGTGAAAATAACCGGAAGCTCGGTCTTGGTGATTCCGGTACGGAGCTGGACTGGATACTGGCCAACAGCGAAAACCAGGTTTTCTTTTACGACCGGGACCAGTCGATCAGGCCGTCGGACATAGACGAAGAACGATTTACCGCCCTCCTCAACGATGAGAATGTGCTGCGACTGAAGCTTCACTCCCAAATGCGCGTAAAAGGGGGAAGCGACTACATACGTTTCGTCGATGATTTGCTCGGGTTAAACCGCCCCCTCACAGCAGAAAAATACACAAACGCGGAATATGACCTTCTGGTGTTTGATTCTTTGCAGGATATGTGCGACGTGCTTGCCGAAAAGGAAGAAGTACACAAGCTGTGCCGCCTGATCGCAGGTTTCTCCTGGCCATGGACGTCGAAGAAAAAAAAGGAGGCCATCGATATAGAAATAGAAGGACTACAGTTTCAATGGAACCTGGCGGACGAAGATTGGATCCATTCTCCTACGGCGACGCGGGAAATAGGCTGCATCCACACCACCATGGGATATGATTTGAACTACGCCGGAGTGATTTTCGGGCGGGAGATCCGATACAATCCGGCGACTCATTCGATCGAGATAGACCCGGAAAATTATCATGATGCCAACGGAAAGAAAGGCATCCGCAATCCGGAAAGGTTTAAAGGATTCATCCTTAATATCTATAAAAACATGATGAGCCGGGGTATCAGTGGTACGTATGTGTATGCCTGCGATGCGGCTTTGCGGGAGTACCTGAAGCAGCATATCCCCGCGTACCGGAAGGTGCAGCCGCTCCGGTTCCTTTCGCCGGAGGAAGCGTCGGAAAACCGTCGGGCCGTGCCGTTTGCCGATATCTATGCAGCCGCAGGAACGTTCAGCGAGCTACAGCTTCATGAAGCTTCGCAATGGATAGAGTTGCCGTTTGATGTCGCCGACCGGGATCGTTATTTTGTTTGCCAGGTAATCGGTGAATCGATGAATAAGAAGATCCCTAACGGAGCTTATTGCCTCTTCCGGCGCGATGAGGGTGGTACGAGGAATGGGAAAATTGTACTGGCGCAAAGTACGGGCTTTCGAGATGCGGAGTTTGGCTCGGGCTAT
>CAZLGW010000023.1:0-83319 GCA_964559125.1 uncultured Cytophagales bacterium | reverse complement strand
ATGGGGATCGGCACCAATACCCCACGCGGGGCGCTGGAAATCCACTCAAACAAACACGGCGTTGTCCTGCCGAGGGTGCCCAGCGTGGAAGACCTTAAAAATGCGTTTAACGAAAATGACCCTCCGGCCGAAGGCACCATCGCTTACGACCTTTCCAGGGATGCGCTCGGCATCCGGATCAAAGGCGGGTGGAGGCTCATCGGCCCGGGCGACTATGTTGGCATCATGTGGGATCCCCAAGCCCACACCTACATCAAGGCATCTAATACGGAAAGTAGGGACTACTTCCAGAGCGTTAGTCTTTCTAAAGACGGGAATACACTGGCCGTTGGGGCGTGGGGAGAAGATTCCGGTTCCTACGGTATTAACGGTGATCAGGCAGATAATTCGGTCCAAGACGCCGGGGCGGTCTATGTGTTTGTACGCACCGGAAACACCTGGAAGCAGCAGGCTTACATCAAGGCATCCAATCCTGATATGAATGACCATTTTGGCCGGAGCGTCAGCCTGTCTGCCGGTGGAGATACGCTGGCAGTAGGGGCTCCGGGGGAAGCTTCCCTTAAAGCAACAAGCCCGGAGGATAATTCGGCTCCGTCGGCCGGTGCGGTCTATCTATTTGTGCGTAGCGGGGAGGCCTGGTCGGAACAGGCTTTGATCAAGGCATCCTATGCTGATGCCCGGGATTATTTCGGGTGGTCCGTTAGCCTATCGGCTGATGGGAAAACACTGGCTGTAGGGGCACAGTATGAAGCTTCCAACGCCACAGGTATTAATGGCAACGAGATGGATAATTCGAGCCCGGGGGCGGGGGCGGTCTATGTGTTTACACCCGGCGGGGTTGCCTGGACGCAGCAAGCCTACATCAAGGCTTCCAATGCTAATGAAGAGGATCGTTTTGGCACCAGTGTCAGCCTGTCAGCTGACGGAAACACGTTAGCTGTGGGAGCGACTGACGAACGTTCCGGGGCGCAGGGCGTCAATGGTGATCAGTTGGATAATTCCCGACGGGGCGCGGGAGCGGTCTACGTATTTACACGCATGGGATCTGACTGGCAACAGCAAGCCTATTTAAAGCCATTTATTGATTATGTTATCGTTGGTGGAACTTTACCACATTTTGGAACAAGTGTCAGCCTGTCGCAAGACGGGAATACACTGGCTGTGGGTGGGCTTATACGTTATGCTTTTGTTTTTGTACGTAATGCGGGAGTCTGGGAAGGAGATTCTGTATTTGAATCGGGATCTATTTTCAACCATTATGTCAGCCTATCGGACGATGGTAAGACGGCGGCTATCTCCGGAAACTCTTTTTCCAAGATTTTGAGGCGGAACGAGACCGGTAGCTGGGTATCTGTGCGAAACCTAAACAGCTCCTCAAGAGTATCAAGTTGGGCGGATATACTCGAGGGGCCAGTCGTTCTTTCCGGGGATGGCAAAACCGCAGTTTTAGCGAATCCAATCGATCAATCCGGTGCGACGGGCATTAACGGAGATCAGACAGATGAATCGGCGCCAAATTCAGGCGCAGTCCGGGTTTACCCATTATACTGGTGAGTTATTATGAAAAAATCTTATTCCTGTTCATATGTACCCCTAAGCATGGCATTGACCAAGGTATTAAAACTCAACGGCTATCATTATAACTGGAACACGCACTATGCAGATAGCGATGAGCTTCAAACCGGCCTGCTGGTGCAGGAGGTGCAGGAGAAAATCGCCGATCTGAAAAAAGAGATCGAAACGCTGAAAGCCCTGGTTTATAAGCAAGCGGATTAATCAGGTGGGCCGTGCCTACGGCACTCAGGGAAGATGACATTGGGTCCCTTTTCACTGGATTGAAATCCGTCTCGGATTAAAATCCGGCGCAACAATGTTGGTCGAGCCGAGGGCTCTTGTAGGTTGGGTAATTCCCGGCGCTACATACAAGATGCATCGCATCGACCTACATTGTCCCCGGACTAAAATCCGGCGCAACAATGTTGGTCGAGCCGAGGGCTCTTGTAGGTTGAGTAATTCCCGGCGCTACATACAAGATGCATCGCATCGACCTACATTGTAACAACGGGTTTCAACCCGTTGGAGGGAATGCTATAAAAACAGACAGAGAGCCGTAGGCTCGGCGCACGACACCCGGCCTACGCTGTTCTACAAAAAGACTGGAGGGATAAGCTATTCTGCGTGATCGGCAATCTCATAAATAAAAACGGTGGTCAGTCAATTATCGTAAACGGCATTGAAGATCACGTGCATTGCCTTGCACAACTAAAGCCGACAATTACCATAAGCGAATTGATGAAAAATGTAAAAGCCAGGTCTTCCAAATATATTAATGACCGCCAACTGACACCCGTCCGGTTTGAGTGGCAGGAAGAATACGGCGCCTTTGCATGTAGTCGATCTCGTATAGGTAATATCTACAGGTATATTCAAAATCAGGAGGAACATCATAAAAAGCAAACGTTTGTCCGGGAGTACATTGGTATTTTAGAGGAGCTTGGTATTGAATTTGACCCTCGATTTGTATTTCAGGAATTGGCATAGGCAAAGGGAGAGGGTGCACAACTCCCCCCATGTTACATAATTCATAGTCCCTGTTACAATCGTCACAGGGATTTCTTTCGCCCGATCCTATCTTACCATCGGAACAATCCGCAGGTACTCCCGATCCCCGATAGCTATCGGGGGGACACATCTTTTATCCCAATGAAAAAAATCTTATTCCTACTACTCTTTACGCCTATCGCCCTTACAGCGCAGGTAGGTATAGGCACAAACACCCCGCGCGGGGCGCTGGAAATCTCCTCGGGGCCGGGAAATAACCTGGGCTTTGTCCTGCCGCAGGTAAGCAAGGTAGAAGATGTGATCAACCCCACCCAACAGTCGATGCCTCCTCCCGAGGGCACGATGGTTTTTGACGTTTCCAGGCTCGGAGTCGCTGTCAGGATCCCCGGCGCCTGGCAGGTGATCGACTTCCGCGGCTTTCTTAACGTCGTTTATGATGACCCACACATACCGCCTACCTACATCAAGCCATTCAATACCGATGGCGGGGATTTTTTTGGCGAGAGCGTCAGCCTGTCTAAAGACGGGAATACCCTGGCCGTGGGGGCATGGGGCGAAGCTTCCAATGCCACGGGTATTGGCGGCGACTTTAATAATAATTCGGCCCCGAATTCAGGCGCCGTATACGTATTTACGCGCAGCGGGGATACCTGGGAACAACAAGCCTATATCAAAGCATTCAATACCGATGCCGGAGATCAGTTTGGCTTCTGCGTAAGCCTGTCGGCCGATGGAAAAATACTGGCCGTGGGGGCGCCGGAAGAAGATTCCTCCAAATCCACGGACCCGGGAAGCAATTCGGCTGAAAATTCGGGAGCGGTCTACCTGTTTACGCGCGACGGAACTACCTGGGAGCAGCAAGACTTCATCAAGGCCTCCAATGCCGAAGCCGGGGACAAGTTCGGTACAAGTGTCGCGCTCTCTGCCGACGGGACTATGCTGGCTGTGGGGGCAACACACGAAGCTTCCAACGCCACGGGTATTGACGGTAATCAGGACGATAATTCGACCAGAGGGGCGGGCGCGGTCTATATGTTTACGGACAACGGAACTACCTGGAAGCAACAAGCCTACATCAAGGCATCCAATACCGGTGACTCGCATAACTTTGGCCATAGTGTCAGCCTGTCGGACGATGGGAATACGCTGGCGGTGGGTGCAAAGGGCGAAGGGTCCGATGCCAGAAGCATTAATGGTGATCAGGCAGATAATTCACTCTACCTGGCAGGTGCAGTCTACGTATTCTTGCGCAGCGGGGCTACCTGGGAACAGCAGGCTTATATCAAGGGGAGTCGTACGTCATTTGCACACGGGTTTGGCCACAGTGTCAGCCTGTCTAAAGACGGGAATACCCTGGCTGTGGGGGCGACCAGCAGCGTCGATCCCTCCTATGCTTACGTATTTGTGCGCACCGGTGGCGACACCTGGAGCGAGCAGGCCGTCCTCGGGGCATTGGGCGATGGCGATTACAGGAGCGACCGTACATTTGGCTGGAGTGTCAGCCTGTCGGACGATGGCCATTTACTCGCCGTAGGAAGCAGGGCGGGAGGTGCATCGCCTCAGATATACAAGCGGAACGTGGTGACGGGGAGATGGGCGCGGCACCGATCCCTGAAAACCCGGGCAGCGATCACCAGCTCCGGCATCAGTTCCGGCCAAAGCGTCAGTCTGTCGGGCAGTGGTAAAACAGTAGGTACCGGGAAATATTTCGACAGGTCAGGAGCTACCGGCATTAACGGCGACGAAACAGATGACTCAGCCGGCGATGCGGCAGGCGCCGCCTATGTCCATGAAATAGGACTGTAGGAAACCATCAGTTTGTAACAACAATTTTATATCTCCACACCAGCCGGCTCCCGGGCGGGACAAGCCCGTCCGGGGATACCGGGTCTTTATTCTTTGCGCCTCCTTTGCGTACATGGCGTTCTTTGCGGTAAAGACACCAAGCCTAATACAGCTTCCCGTAATACTCCGCTGCCATCCGGTCCGAATTGAACTGCACCCCGACATCATTCATACTGTTCAGGATAATCTGCCTCCACCTGTCCTGATCCCCATAGTAGGTCGGCAGGATCTCCTTTTCCAGCAGCCCGAAGAGATGATCGCGGTCCTGCTGATAAACGTCTCCTTCCGGGGAGGCTACCGGCAGGATAAAGGAATTTTCGCCATGCCTGGCAAACTCGGGTATCCAGCCGTCGTAGGTCGAGCAGTTGATCGCAGCGTTCATGGCCGCCGTCATCCCGCTGGTTCCCGACGCCTCCCTGGTTACCACCGGCGTGTTGAGCCAGACATCCGCCCCGTCCTTCAGCAGCTTCGACAAGGCAAGCTCGTACCCTGTCAATACTGCGATATTGGAATAAAGGTGCGACAGGTGGTGGATACGATTGAAGACTTCTATCGCACCGCCATCCTTCGGATAGGGCTTCCCGGCCCATATAAACTGGATAGGGTACTCTTTGTCCTCCAGCAAACGGCTAAACCTTTCGAAGTCGCTCCACAGTATGTCTGCCCTTTTATATCCTGCAAAACGGCGGGCCCACACGACCGTCAGCACATCCGGAGAAAAAATACGGCCGGTCTGGTTAGCCACTTCCTTAAACAACCGGGCCTTAAGCTCTTTCTTCCTTGCTGCTATCGCTTCCTTATCCTGGTTTATCCTGGCCTCCTCAAGCATGCCGTCCACCCAGTACTTTTTGTTCTGGGCGTTGGTGATATGGGTAATTTCGCAGACATTGCCGTAATGGGCCCACATTTTCCTGGCTACTTCCCCATGCAGCTCCGAAACCCCGTTTGCCTTCCGGCTCAGCCTGAGCGCCGCAAGACTGTGATTGAAAATGTCACCTTCCGAAATACCGGTGATCGACCTCACTTCCTCAACCGGGATATCATAGAAAAAGCCGGTATTCTTCAGGAAATAAATATTGTGTTTTTCGTTACCGGCTTCCTCCGGCGTATGCGTTGTAAACACAAGCTTTTCGTGTAGCTGCTCCCGGCTGCGCAGGCGTGAGTACAGGTAAAATGCTGCCGGCAGCGCATGAGCTTCGTTCAGATGGTAGACTTCAGGCTCCCAGCCTATGGCTTCCAGCAGCCTGGCCCCCCCGAGTCCAAGCAGGGTACATTGGGCCACTTTTACAGTGGCATCGGAATCATAGAGGTGGTACGACACCGAACGCCCGGCATAGTCATTCCCGTCGGTATCGCTGGTAAGAAAAAACATGGGGGCTGTCCCGAACACTTCGGGAGGGAGATAATAGGCCTGCACCCACACGCTACGGCCCAACAGCGGGATCTGGAAGCGCACTTTCGTGTCTACCAGGAAATGATAGATCTTTTCCCTGAACGTAACCCTGTGGGTATTGTCTTCATTACGCTCCTGGTCAAAATAGCCGTATTTCCAGAGAATACCGATACCGACCATATTCTGCCGCAGTTGGTATGCGCTTCTCATGTGGGATCCTGCCAGGAAACCGAGCCCGCCGGAGTATATTTTCAGCGCCTGATCGAGCGCAAATTCCATCGAAAAATAGGCTACCGGCTTGCTGAAGGCAGTTTCAGGATTTACAGGATGTTTAAATGGCAGGTTGAACATAGGTGCGTTTGGTTATTGACTGGCCGCAATTTCTAAAAAAAGGGATAACCCGCAAAACCTGCCGTGCGACAAAAAAACTATTTCTTTTTTTTAGGGAACGGGAAATCCACTCCATAGACTTTCTGCCCGTCCAGCTCTCTCACATAGGTGTGAAACTGCCGTTTCCCCTGTGTAAGTTCTATAATCCTGGCGCCGCTTTTGCTTCTTTTATACGACTCTCCTCCCCTGGTACAAGCGCCGTAGGCCAAAGCAATGTCATAATATTCGACAAGGTAGTCGTTCGTATGGTCGTGCCCGACAAACATCCCCATCACATCGCCGGCTTCGAGCATCGCCACAAACATCCCCGTATTGATATCGGGCGGGCACTCCTTCTCATACCTCACCCCGATACGCCTGTTGCTGATATCATCAAAGGCCAGTTTATATTCAGGAAGCGGAATATGGAAAAATGCCAGCGCAGGAAGTGTATCCTTATGTGCTTCCACAAACGAAGCACTGGTATTCCTGAACCAGCTCACCTGGTCATGTGCAAACCACCCATATCCTTTTACCTTCGGGTGCGTAGGATAGGCATGGGAGTCCATCGCATAAATAATAGCGCCCGGCTTCCCGTTTGTTCCTTCGATCGTGATGGCCGCGTTCAGGTAGCCCGATACACCGGGAATCTTTACCTCTTTATTGACCAGGTAAGGCTTTGAAGCTACGTACTCTGCGAGTGCATCTCTTTTCAGATCTCCTTCATCGTCATGGTTACCGAAGGTTACGACATAGGGAATACGCCTGGAAATAGCAACCTGCAATACCTCATCCCATCCTTTTTTGTTCGGCGACCGCGTTACAACATCTCCCGTATAAATGACCAGATCCGGCTTTTCGGCATCAAGAGTAGCTTCCATCACCTTTATAGAGGGTTTGGAGGTAGGACTGGACGCGTCATAATGCACGTCTGTAAACTGAACAATCCTGAAGGTACCGTCTTTACGAAACTTCAATGCCTGGGCTTCTGCCGTAGTGAAGCTACATACTGCTGCAAGAACTAGGAATAAAAATCGAACACGCATAAATGGAAAGTTTATATAGAACAATTATACTACTGAAGAACCACTTGTTAAATACTACTCGTCACAATCCAGCCAAAGTTTTATTAAATTTGCACCGTGTTGTCTGAAACGGGTTTTAGAGCGGGAGCAGGAAAAAACCGGCGGGAAGTTCCCGGCGGGTTTTGCTGTTTAATAGCTCTGGTAAGCCGGAAGTATTTTCCCGGGGAAAAACTGCCAATACCGTCAGACCAGGAGTTGTTACCCCAAAAATAATTTCAAGTTGAAAGTTGAAGACCTGCTGTCTCTGTACAGTTCGGATAGTTTTGTACAAACACTGATCCACCGGCTTGAGTCGGATCATAAAGACGACCAGCATATCCAGTTAAAGGGCCTGGTCGGGAGCCTCGATGCCATCATGGCCGCTACGCTCCGGAAAGCGCAGCCCGGAACTTCCCTTTATATCATGAACGACAGGGAAGAAGCAGCCTATTTTGTCAATGACCTTCAAAACCTGCTTCCCGATACCGACGTTCTTTTTTATCCTCCCTCCTATAAGCGGCCTTACGAATACGCCGAAGTGGATAATACCAACGTGCTCGCCCGTGCCGAGATCCTGAATAAACTGAATGTTTCTCAGAAGGTGACGCTGCAGATCGTTACCTATCCCGAGGCCCTTACCGAAAAGGTGATCAACAAAAGATCGCTCCTGGCCAATACATTCAATATTAAAAAAGGTGAAAAGCTGGATCAGTCTTTCCTTACCGAATTTCTCGATGAATACGGTTTCGAGATCACCGACTTCGTATTTGAACCCGGTCAGTTCTCGGTGCGCGGGGGTATCATCGACATATTTTCATATGCGAGCGAATATCCCTACCGCGTAGAGCTCTTCGGCGATGAAGTGGAGAGCATCCGTACCTTTTCCCCGGAGTCGCAGCTGTCGGTAGCCGATGCCGACCAGGTGAATGTCATCCCGGACATCCAGCAAAAGCTTACCCACGAATCCAGGGAGTCATTTCTCGAATTTTTACCCAAAAACAGTCTCTTGTGGTTCAAAGACGTGGAAGCGATGCTGGAAATTACAGACAAGGCGCTTCAGAAGGCGGAAAAGGCGCTTGTTGAGACCACCGGCGGAGGGGTGCAGGTAGTTTCTGATCCGGAAGAGCTGTTTGAAACCAGGAGGGGTTTCCTGAACCGCGTCAAGTCGTTCAGAACGGTCGAATTCGGGAAACGGTTTTACTTCAAACAGCCGGATACCGAGGTTCAGCTTCCGAAATATCCCTCCAAACCGCAGCCTTCCTTCAATAAGGATTTTCAACGGTTGATCGATAACTTCGATGAAAACCAGGCTGCCGGCTACGTCAACATCATCGCCGCCGAGCAGGCCCGCCAGCTCGACAGGCTGGAGCGTATTTTCGAAGACATTAACCCTTTCGTAAAATTCAAGGGGCTTCATATCTCTCTGCGGGAGGGGTTCATAGATGACCAGCTGAAAATCACCTGTTATACCGACCACCAGATATTTTCGCGGTTTCACCGGTACAGGCTGAAAGACAGGTTCAGCAAGACGAAGGCGCTTACGCTCAAAGAGCTTCGCACCCTGCAGCCGGGAGACTTCGTTACGCACGTCGACTACGGGATCGGGCGCTTCGCAGGCATGGAAAAAGTCGATGTAAACGGGAAGCAGCAGGAATCGATAAGGCTGGTATACCGCGATAACGACCTGCTCTACGTCAACGTCCACAACCTCCATAAGATCGCCAAATATACCGGTAAGGAGGGAGCTCCTCCCACTATGAGCAAACTCGGCTCGCCCGAATGGGAAAACAAAAAGTCGAAAGTAAAGAAACAGCTCAAGGACATTGCCCACGAGCTGATCGCCCTTTACTCGAAACGGCGCAAGGCGCACGGATTTGCTTTTTCTCCTGAAAATTACCTGCAGGTGGAGCTGGAAACCTCTTTCATTTATGAAGACACGCCCGACCAGGCCAAGGCTACTGCCGACGTGAAGGCCGATATGGAGAAGGCCTATCCCATGGACCGGCTGGTTTGCGGGGATGTAGGCTTCGGCAAAACGGAGGTAGCCATAAGAGCAGCATTCAAAGCCGTCAACGACAGCAAGCAGGTGGCGGTGCTGGTGCCTACCACCATCCTTGCCATGCAGCATTTCAAGACCTTCAGCGAGCGGCTGGCCGATTTCCCGGCCAATGTGGAGTACATAAACCGGTTCAAATCGACCAAAGAAATCAAGGAAACCCTGAAAAAGGTGGAAGCCGGCAAAGTGGATATCCTGATCGGAACGCACCGCATACTCAATAAAGACGTGGTTTTCAAAGATCTCGGGCTGCTGATCGTCGACGAAGAGCAGAAATTCGGGGTAAAAGCAAAAGACCGGTTAAAGGAATTGAGAGTCAATGTCGATGTGCTCACGCTGACCGCCACTCCCATTCCCCGTACGCTCCATTTCTCGCTGATGGGAGCCCGCGACCTCTCGGTTATCACAACGCCGCCGCCAAACCGGCAACCCGTTACGACCGAGGTCAGGGTCTTTAACGAGGAGTTTATCAGGGATGCAATTTCTTATGAGCTCCAGCGGGGCGGACAGGTATTTTTCGTTCACAACCGTGTCAGCGACATCGAATCGATCGGGAATATTATCCTCAGGCTGATCCCTGAGGCCCGGATCGGGATCGCCCACGGACAGATGGACGGGGACAGGCTGGAAAAGGTAATGATGAAATTCATAGAAGGCGAGTATGATATCCTGCTGTCTACCAATATCGTAGAATCGGGCATCGACATCCCCAACGCCAATACGATCATCATTAATTCGGCCCATAACTTCGGGCTGAGCGATCTGCACCAGTTAAGAGGCCGCGTAGGCCGGTCTAACAGGAAAGCATTCTGCTACCTGGTCACACCGGCGATTTCTACTTTAAGCAGCGAATCGCGCAAGAGGCTTCAGGCACTGGAAGAATTCTCGGATCTCGGCGACGGGTTTAAAGTGGCGATGCGCGACCTCGATATCAGGGGTGCAGGCAATCTCCTGGGCGCCGAGCAAAGCGGGTTTGTAAACGATCTGGGATATGAAATGTATCACAAAATCCTCGATGAAGCCGTAAAAGAACTGAAAGAGAACGAATTTAAAGAACTGTTCTCAGGAAGCATGTCGCCCCTGCCCAACCTGGTTCCCGACACCCAGATAGACACCGATATGGCTATCCTGATCCCTGAGGACTTCGTCAAGAATATCTCCGAGAGGCTCTCGCTGTACACCCGTCTCGACAATATCAGGACCGAAGAGGAATTGAGCGCACTCCACGCTGAAATAACCGACAGGTTCGGCCAGCTTCCGCCGGAGGTGGAAGATCTCCTCAAAACGGTAAGGGTACGCTGGGTTGCCGAGGAGCTGCACCTCGAAAAACTGGTTTTAAAGAACAATACGCTGAAAGGTTATTTCGTTTCCTCTCCGGATACGACTTTTTACCAGTCGGAGGTCTTTGGAAATGTGCTTGATTTTATCCAGGCAAATCCTTCTCAATGTACCCTCAAAGATGTAAAAGGTAAATTGATCTTAACCTGCCAGGATGTACCGTCGCTCAATAAGGCGTATAATATCCTGCTGAAAATGAAGGGAGTTCAGGATTTTTGAGAAAAATATAAAATTGGTTAACTATCTTTGCGGGCTTAACAAGCCGTTGTCTAATCGGTCAAATTAAAATGATTTGCATGCGTAAAATCGGATTATTGCAACTTTTGCTGGCTCTTTCCGTAGCTGTTGCGGTTACTTCCTGTAAGAAAAAAACGCCGACCAGCATGGACCCCGGCAAAACCAGTTCCAAGACCGGGCTGGCCTACAATACGGAGAATGGGTTCAAAGTTTCCAAGTTTAAAGCGCTGCCGGCAGGTCCGGACCTGGTATTCATCGAAGGAGGGCGCTTTACGATGGGTTCTTTGGAAGAGGATGTCATGTTTACGCGCGATAACCTGGAACGCACCGTCAGTATCCAGTCCTTTTATATGGACGAAACAGAGGTAGCCAATGTTCACTACCTTGAGTACCTGGATTATGCACGCCGTGATTCTTCGGAAGAGTTCTACACCAAAGCGCTGCCCGACACGGCAGTCTGGCTGAACCCGTTGTCTTTCAATGACTCTTATATGACCATGTACCTACGGCATCCGGGCTTCAGGCTTTACCCGGTAGTAGGGGTTTCATGGGCTCAGGCCAATGACTACTGCCTGTGGCGTACCAACGCGGTCAGCCTGGCCAGGTACAGCAAGGCCGGCGCTGAGAAACAGAAAAAAGGCTTCTCACTCCCGTTCGGTCGCAAGAAAAAAGGTGATACAGGAGGCGCTGAAGTTGCATCTTCCGGCGATCCGTTCAACCATCCGTCTATCGAAAGCGGCTATGTGATGCCTCCTTACAGGCTTCCGACAGAAGCCGAATGGGAATATGCCGCCAAAGGAATGATCGGCACCCAGTATGCCGACGAAAACCAGTCCAACCAGAGAATTTATCCCTGGGACGGTTCGACGCTGCGTACACCCCGCGGACGTAAGCAAGGCCAGATGCTTGCCAACTTCAAGCGCGGCCCCGGTGACTACGCCGGTATCGCGGGCAAATCAAACGACGGGGCGATTATTACACAGGAAATCCGTTCTTATCCGGCTAACGACTATGGTCTCTACGACATGGCCGGGAACGTAAATGAGTGGGTATATGACGTTTATCGTCCGCTGTCATTCTCAGACGTAAGCGACCTTAACTCCTTCAGGAGGGACGGATACCTGGATGACTCTGCCAGATATGACACCAAGGGATTCAATTCTCTTGTTTCAGACAGGCTGAGGGTTTACAAAGGAGGTTCCTGGGCGGATGTGGCCTACTGGCTGTCGCCCGGCACCCGCCGCTATATGGAAGAAGATTCTGCTACTGCCATGGTAGGGTTCCGTTGCGCAATGATCGCAACAGGAAGGAACCGGTAGACGCCGGCATAAAAGCATAAAACAATTGCCGCAGCTCAGTCCCGGGCTGCGGCAATTGTCATTATATGGATTTCCCGGCAGCCTCTTCTCACGAGTTCTTCAATACAGGCTTCCAGGGTAGCTCCTGTTGTGAGCACATCGTCGGCAAGTATGATACGCAGTTCATTCAGGTTCACACCCGGCCTCACTCCGAAGACTCCCTGCATGGCTTCGATGCGTTCCGACCGGGTCTTTCCTGTCTGAGAACGGGTATATACATTCCTTACAAGAAGGGACTTATCCAGCGGCACGGAAAGCGCTTCGGATAACCCCGCTGCAAAAAATTCACTCTGATTATATCCTCTTTCCTTTTCCTTCCGCGGATGCAGCGGAACCGGTACGAGGAGATCGGCCGCCGGTGTCATTCCCGCCGAAACCCGGTCCAGTCCGTAAATCCGCCCCAGGAAGGATGCCAGGTCCTTATTCCCTTCGTATTTAATACTCCGAAGCAGCGACCGTACCTTCCCTTTCGCATGATATTCCAGGAAAGCCTGTACCGTCTTTACTTCTTTGAACCCTGAGAATTTCGATTCCACTTCCAGGGTCGAAAGTCCTCCGGCGTGCAGTCTCGGTAACAAAAGCAGGCACTCTGTGCATAGCTGGTATTCGGTTCCCGTCACGGGCCGCCTGCAGGCCGGGCAGATCTTCGGGAAAAACAGGTCTAAACAATCGTTCCAAAAAGAAGCTATCTTTGTCAACATAGAAAAGTATAGTAAGTGAAGGACAATTTAGTGAAAAATATGCAGACAAAAACACCCATGAATGACGAAGACGTATCATTAGAAGATCAATGGGAGCGCCTGCTGAGCACCCTTGAACAGGTAGTGGGAAAACGCCCGGCCGATCTTAACGGCGTACTGTTCCTGATCGGCGTACAGGAATTGGGAAAGGGGGCACTCAACTTCACAAAGGAGCAGAAGCAGGACCTCATGCACATAGGAGTTTGCGAGGTAATGAGCCTGTCGGGCTATTATTCATTTTCCGGGAGAGACAAAGACGGGTGGCCTCATTATGACCTGACGGGCAAATTACCTTTTGCCGATCTGCTGGGCCAGGAACAACTGCTCAAAATGCACGTGATAGAGTATTTTAAACGGGTACTGCCCTGAATCAGGTGGTGAGCCCGGAATATATCTCCCACATTATGAAAACTTAACATTTAATCGTGAAACTTTTCGTGGAACATCCTTGGGGAATTGCACTTAATATTGGAAATTTGACTTTCAAATTGAAAATTCAAAATGGGCAAGATTATTGCAATAGCCAACCAGAAAGGCGGAGTAGGAAAAACAACCACAGCGATCAATCTGGCAGCCAGTTTAGCGGCGCTCGAATTCAAGACCCTCCTCGTGGATGCCGATCCGCAGGCCAACTCAACGTCGGGCCTTGGCTTTAACCCTAAGGAAATCGAGCTCAGCATTTACGAATGCATGGTCGATAATATCAGTCCGGCTGAAGCTATCGTACAGACCGAGCTTCCCAACCTGGATCTGCTCGCTTCCCATATCAATCTCGTCGGAGCTGAGATAGAGATGATCAATCTCGAAAACAGGGAGTATAAAATGAGGGAGTCGCTCGGAGAAGTCAAAGACTACTACGATTTTATCATCATAGACTGTTCCCCTTCCCTGGGGCTTATCACGATCAACAGTCTCACCGCGGCCAATTCTGTTATTATCCCGGTTCAATGTGAATATTTTGCCCTGGAAGGTCTCGGGAAGCTGCTCAACACGATCAATATTATCCAGTCAAGGCTCAATACGGAGCTGACGATAGAAGGGATCCTTCTCACTATGTATGACCTGAGGCTCCGCCTGTCCAACCAGGTCGTCAACGAAGTTACCACCCATTTTCAGCAACTGGTGTTCGATACCATCATTCCGAGGAATGTCCGGTTAAGCGAGTCTCCCGGCTTTGGTGTCCCGGTGCTGGCCCAGGACGCAGATAGTAAAGGTGCCCTCAGCTATCTCAGGCTGGCCAGGGAAATTGTAGAGAAAAACGGCCTGGTAGGCGCTTAAAAAAGCTACGGATGGAGAATAACCCGTTAAAAAAGAATAAGATGACGGGTCTCGGAAGAGGCCTGGGCGCATTGTTGCAGGAAAACGAGCATGTTCTTCCTCCCTCCCGGCCTGCTGCCGGCCGCCCGGTCTCCCCCAGCGGGATCTCCGAAATAGAACTGGAGCTCATCGAAGTCAACCCCTTTCAGCCCCGTACTCATTTTGACGAAGAGGCCCTGCGGGAACTCGGAGAATCCATCCGTACACAGGGGATCATCCAGCCCATTACCGTACGTAGGACCGATCAGAATAAATACCAGCTCATTTCCGGAGAGCGGCGGTTCCAGGCATCGAAAAGCATCGGCCTCGTAAAAATACCTGCCTACGTCCGCACTGCAAACGACCAGCAGATGCTGGAGATGGCCCTGATTGAGAATATCCAGCGTGAAAACCTGAATGCGATCGAGATCGCGCTCAGCTACCAGCGCCTTATGCATGAATGCAATCTCAAACAGGAGGAGCTTGGCGACAGGGTAGGTAAAAACCGTACGACCGTCAACAACTACATGCGGCTGCTCCGGTTACCACCGGTTATCCAAGCCGCCGTGAGGGACAATAAAATTTCCATGGGCCACGCAAGAGCCCTTATCACTATCGACAATCACGATGTACAGCTCAGGCTGTTCAGGAAGATCGTGGACGAAGGATGGTCGGTGAGAAAAGTAGAGGAAGAGGTCAGGAAGCTCTCGCTACTTCCCAGGAACGACGAGGCGGCAGCAAAAGCCAAACCGGCTGTCAAACAGGAAATCAAGGCGCTCCAATACCGGCTTTCCTCTATTGTCGGCTCGAAAGTGTCGATCAAAAGCGACGAAAACCGGAAGGGGGAGATAAAAATCCCGTTCGGGTCCAAAGCCGAGCTTGACCGGATTTTAGACAACCTGAAAATAGAACGCTAGTGATTCGGAGAGCGGGATGGGTAGCGGCTTGCTTATTTTTGTGCGGAACGGTGCTGTATGCTCAGAACCAGGCTCCCGATAGCCTCGGGCATAAGCCTGCTGAAATACCTGTCAGCGCTATCGCCGACAGCACCTCCCTGAATGTGATCGTGGAGGGTGATACTATCCCCAAACGCCGCGCCTCCCGTAAACCTAAGTTTTTACCTAATCCTAAAACAGCGCTGCGGCTTTCTCTTCTTACTCCCGCGCTGGGCGGGGGCCAGATCTATAACCGGGATTACTGGAAGTTGCCTCTTGTATATGCCGGCTACGGCGCTTCCATCTACTTCATTGTCCTCAACATCAATCGCTACGGCACGATGGTAGACCACTACAAGGAGTTTTATCATCTCGACGATCCTTCCGACCCTAAATACGGCCAGGTCAACAGCGATATCCGGACTGTCAGGGTTTATATCAAAAGCCAGGATCGTTATGCAGATATGAGCATGGACCAGGTCCAGAGGGTAAAAGACACTTACAGGCGCTGGCGCGACTGGTCATTTTTTGCTTTGGGAGCGGTTTATGCGCTTGCGGCGATCGAGGCTAATGTAGCTGCTCACATGAAAACCTTCGATCTTACCGACGACCTTTCGATGAGGATACAGCCGTCTGTAGTCCAGCCCCATATGCCGGGACCGGCCCCGGGGCTGAAACTGGTACTATTGGTCAAATAAAAAGATACGAGTTTAATATTCAGGCATTTAAAACAGAATAAAGTGAAAATACTTTTGCTAGGTTACGGAAAAATGGGTAAGGAGATCGAGAAGATCGCCCTTGAGCGCGGACACGAAATCGCCGGAAAGATAGACATCAGTAATCAACAGGAACTGGCAGAACTCTCGAAAGAAAAAGTAGACGTCGCCATCGAATTCAGTACGCCGGAAGCAGCCGTAGAGAATATCAAAAAATGCCTGGAAAAAGGCTGGCCCGTCGTAAGCGGTACTACCGGGTGGCTCGGGCATAAAATAGAGATAGAAGAGCTTTGCAGGCAGAACGAAGGGGCATTTTTTTACTCCTCCAATTACAGCATCGGTGTAAACCTGTTTTTCAAACTCAATATTTACCTGGCGAAGCTGATGAAAGGGCAGCCTTACGATGTGGATATGACGGAGATACATCATATCCACAAAAAGGATGCTCCCAGCGGTACAGCTATTACACTTGCCGAAGGACTGCAGGCAGGTAATCATGACATCAAAGGATGGACGCTGGCGCCGGAAAAAAGAGAGGGCTACGTCCCGATCGCATCTGAAAGAACGGGCGAAGTTCCCGGTACCCACATTGTGAAGTATTCATCCCCTATCGATATGATTGAAATAAGCCATACTGCCCACGGGCGCCAGGGTTTTGCGCTCGGCGCCGTAGTCGCAGCCGAATGGCTGAAGGGCAGGAAAGGCATCTTCGGAATGGATGATCTCCTGAACCTTGAGGGGTAATATTATTTCACTTGTTTTGAAGCCTTTCATCGTTTATGTTTGGGGCTGAATTCGGAAAGTCCGCTTTTATTTTTGTGTCGTTAATAAGAAAATATGTCATCTTCCTCTAAACAGACAAAGCCCAAGTCGGCCCTCAGGGAATGGATTGATTCCATCGTTTTTGCTGTAGTCGCGGCCACGCTCATCCGCTGGCTGTTTTTCGAGGCTTTTGTTATCCCGACACCTTCCATGGAAAACAGTCTGCTTGTCGGTGACTATCTTTTTGTAAGCAAGATGCATTACGGTACACGGACGCCCGTTACCCCTCTGCAGATTCCGCTTACCCACCAGCATATCTGGATGACGCGTATCCCTTCCTACCTCGACTGGATCAAATTGCCCCAATATCGCCTTCCCGGTTTTTCTGAAGTGAAAAGAGGAGATGCGGTTGTTTTCAACCTACCGGTAGAACATCCCGGGCAGGTTGCCAAATACAGCAGTTCCCTACCCGATCTGCACGGCCATCCTATCGACCTTCGGGTCAATTATATCAAACGTTGCGTGGCTGTAGCGGGCGACAAGCTGGAGATAAAGAGCGGCCAGGTTTACATCAATGATCAGCCCCAGGAAAATCCTCCCAGGATGGAAAGCGAATATTTCGTGGCCACGACTACTACCGTCAATGAGGAAAAGATATTCAAAGGAAACGGCATCACCGAGCCGGCCAGGCGGTATGTAGAAACATTTAACGATACCATACCGGGCAACGACCAGAGCGGCTATGTCGTGTATACGACGGAAGCTATTGCGGAGAAGCTGAAGTCGTATGATTTCGTTAAGTCCGTACAAATGATCAATATGCCTGCAGGCAGCAGGGATTACGGCATATATCCTTCGGCGGAGACAGGGTGGAATAAAGACAACTATGGACCGCTCGTACTTCCCAAAGAAGGAGCGACAATTGAGATCAACAAAGAAAATATCGCGCTCTACGGAGAGGTTATCAGTTTTTATGAAGGCAATAAGAACGTAGAAATTGCCGGTGACAGCCTGTTAAAAATAGACGGGCAGCCTGTTACGCAATATACCTTCCAACAGGATTACTTCTTCATGATGGGTGATAACCGCCACAATTCAGCCGATTCCCGCTACTGGGGCTTCGTTCCTAAAGACCATATCGTAGGCAAGGCTGTCTTTGTATGGATGAGCATTGACCCGAACCCTTCCAGCATATTCAATAAAATCAGGTGGGACCGGGTTTTCAGGGTCGTCAAATAAGCGGGCTGAAGAAAAAGCGTTTAGTCAGAATTCGATCAGCTGTCTGGCCTGCATTTCGATCAGCTCGCTGTACAGATCGTTGGTAAAGCGTTCTTCTTTGAAGTGGGTTTTGATCTGGCCGAGCTTTACTCTCAGGGCAAGCGTATGCATCCCCAGGTAGCTGAACACATCGTTGAGATGGCTCAGCGCGATACCGGCTCCCTGCATATTGGCCGAAATACCTACTAAAGCTGCTTTTTTGTGAGCCAATGCGTTCGGGTAGGGCAGGCCGTCGATAAAGGTCTTGAGGATCCCCGGGTACGAACCGTTGTATTCCGGGAGTACGAATACGAACTTCTGATGCCCGGCTATCTGCTGTACAAAGCTGTTAAAATGTTCGTCTTTCCCCGAATTATGGTATAACGCCCGCTCGGCAAAGCCGGGATCCAGATCTGCCAGATCCAGGATGGTACTGTCGCTTCCCAGCTCAGTTAAAACGCCCCGATAATAAGCGGCTACCCTCCTGGTCATAGCGCCGGGCCTGTTGGTGCCGCTTACCACTAAAATAGATTCTTTCACCATTATATACTTGTCTATTGGGTAACCGATCGGTTGTTCCATTAGTTCCTGCCTTCAGAAAGCGCCTGTATCAAACCCGGAACGTAGTGCCTTCTTCGGCATAATATGTCTCCGGAAATACACCCCGCGCCTCTTCCAGCAAGGGGGAAATGTCCGGATACCTCGATGAGAAATGCCCGATCAGCAAACGCTCAGCTCCGGCCTCAGCCGCCAGAAGCGCCGCCTGCATGGCAGTGGAATGCCCGCGGGCACTTGCTTTGTCCTCCAGTTCCGATCCGAAAGTCGCTTCATGGTAAAGCAGGTGCACCCCTTTCAGGTAGCCACTCAGGGACGGGCTGTAGGCGGTATCCGAACAATACGCATAAGTTCTTCCCGGTGCAGGCCCGGTAGTATATTCGTTTACCGGGTACAGAAGTCTGCCTTTGTCATCGTAAACGTCCTTCCCTTCCTTCAACATGCGGATCGCTTCATACGGAAAACCGGCAAACAGCTTTTCTTTTCTCATATTCCGGGCGGGGCGGGGTGTACGAAACAGGAAACCGGTACAGTGAACCCCATGGTCGAGGGGAAACGTTTCTATCGAGATCTGTTCGTCGGCATATACGCTCAGCCCGGTATCGGTGAGACTTGTCGCGATAAAGTGTAGGGGGAAAGAAGGCGGGGTCAGGGTAGACCTGCCGATCTCCAGCAAAATATTCCGCAGGCTTTCGGGAGCTATGAGATACAAAGGTGCTTTTCTACCCGTCAGGGCCATAGTATCCAAGAGACCAAAAATACCGTAGTAATGGTCTCCGTGTAAATGGGAGATACATATAGCCCTTATTTTGGAGATTCCCAGCCTGAGGTCCCTGAGGAGATATTGAGTCCCTTCCCCGCAATCGACCAGGTACCCTGCAGATTCGGCAGAGACCAGTTGGGCGGAAGGATGGCGCCCCTGTGTGGGCAACGCCGAACCCGAACCTAATATGGTAACCTGCAAAGACAATACTTCCGGTGAATCGTGAGCCTGATGAATATCCTGTTTACCGGCCGTATTCAATCCTCGCCGTTGTCATAGTCTTCCGGATCATAGCCGTCTTCCCCGGCCCCGAACTCATTTTCAAGGTCGTGCATAAATACCGCATCGATCGCCTCTTCAACGGTATAGAAAATTTCCAGGTCCTGGATCTTGGCATTGTCGAGTTTCTCAATCAGGTCCTCGTTCCTGGTCACGACAATGAAAATACCGAGGTCATTTGCACACAATCTGTTTACTTTCCTGAGGACCATAGCTCCTGTGCTGTCGAAGTCCGTACACTTTTCAAGATGGAGTATCAGGTTGTGGCTAGCTTTCAGGGCGGCTCTGGCGACCTCCTCCAGTGAAGCCGGTATTTCATTCCCCAAAAAAGTTTCCCTGAGTTCAATCAGGGAGTATTGCTCCTTTTTATCTATTGTGAAGTCCATTCCCGGAGTATTGATTAAGGGTATTCCTGTTTATAAAATGGTGATGATATTTCGCGATATTCTTCCCAGGATATCCTCCTGGCCGGCCTTTATGAAGGGTTTTCCGGTTACCTTTTCGTACAATTCTATATATCGTTCGGAAATCATGCCGACGCGTTCGTCGTCCATGACCGGCACTTCCTGCCCTTCTTTCCCCTGGAACCCGTTGGCTATCAGCCATTCTCTGACGAATTCCTTCGACAGCTGGCGCTGCGGTAATCCCGCCTGCTGGTTAGCTTCATAGGTGTCGAGGTAAAAATACCGTGATGAATCGGGTGTATGGATTTCATCTATCAGGTAAATAGCCCCCTCGTATTTCCCGAACTCGTATTTCGTATCTACCAGTATCAATCCCTGCTCTGCGGCCATCTCCGTACCTTTCTGAAAGAGCGCCAGCGCATACTTTTCAAGCTGCACATACTCTTCTTCAGCAACCAGCCCCTTGCTGATGATTTCTTCTCTCGAGATATCCTCGTCATGCCCTTCATGGGCCTTGGTCGTAGGCGTAATAATCGGGAGCGGGAGCCTATCGCTTTCTTTCAATCCTTCCGGCAGGCTTACGCCGCAAATCATTCTCCTCCCGGCCTTGTATTCGCGCCATGCATGCCCCGACAGGTATCCTCTCACGACCATTTCCACCGGGAAAGTCTCGCAGCGGCGCCCGACGCTTACATTGGGATCGGGGACCGATAAAAGCCAGTTAGGGACAATGTCGCGGGTAGCTTCCAGGAAATGGGCTGCGAGCTGGTTAAGCACCTGCCCTTTAAACGGGATGGCCCTCGGGAGCACCACATCAAAAGCCGAGATCCTGTCGGACGCTACCATTACAAGCTTATCCGCAAACGAATAGACATCTCTTACCTTACCCCTGTAAAACCCTGTCTGACCGGGAAATTGAAAATTGGTTTCTTTTAACGCAACCATTGAAGTGCTTTAAGCTAATTTTATTTATTAAAAACAGATGGTCGTATATAGCATTTACCACTCCACTTTCTTCCCGGATTTTGCCGTCCCGTGCACGCTCAACCTTCGAAGCTGATAAATATACTGTCTTTCGTTTACTTTCATGGCATCCAAAACGGACCTGGCCTGCTCTTCACTCATGTTAATTTTATCCAGGTTCTGCAACAACTGATCCCTCTGGTCCGACTGTTCCACCACGGCATTGTTCATTTCGTCAGGAACCGGAATATTTTCCACCGGATTGGTCAGGGAGTCCTGAGCTGTACTTTTGGATTGCTCTTCCTGTCCCAATTCCACCTTTCCTGAAAAGCGATGACGTAATATCTCGAAATCCGTCACTACCGCGCGGTTGTCGAAGTCCAGCAGGATCGCTTCCCTCAACCTGCCCAGCGCCTGTGCCGTATCGCCTCTTACCAGCGCTATCATCGCCATTTGCGACCTGGCTTTTGCTGCAAGCTTCACGTCGTCTACACGGCTCAACACCAGGTAATTCTGATAGGCCTGCTCGATTTCTCCTGCCAGGAAATAGGCATGTGCCATATTTAAGCGGCCGGCCGGATCCGAAAAAATGGAAGCATCCACAACCTGCTTGTAAAGTATGGCGGCTTTCAGGTAATCCCCGTTCCCGAAAGACTCCTCCGCCGCTATCTTTGTCTCCCGGATATACGTGGCGGAAGGCAGGGAAATAACATCCCAGATCCACAACACTACCCACAAATACAAATGGATCATGGCTACCTGAAATTTCACATACAACGCCCTTTTTCCGCTACCGGCTGCTCGTCCTTATGACAAATGTACAATATGTGACCTAAACTCGGAAAGTCCGGAACGTAATAAGGATATCCAAAGCGAGCAAAAGCAGGGCAATCCCCAAAAAATAATAATATTTATTGTTTGCGACATCTATACTCCGGGTATCTATACGATGGGTCCGGGAATTGTTGACGGCCCTGATGAGCTCCTCGGTATCGACGCCGCCGTCGCCTATCCTGAAATATTCCGAATCTGTCTCGTTAGCCAGCTTGATCAGGGCAGGCTCGTTCAGACGGCTGACCACCACCTCTCCTTTTTCGGTCTGTAATATCCCGTCATCTGTCGGGATCGTGCTGCCGTTCTGGCTCCCTACTCCCACATAAAAAACCAGGAAGTCTTCCATTTTCAGCTTCCACATCAGGTCGTCCCTGCATTGGGTCCCGTTCTCGCCGTCGGTAAACACTATCACAATTCTGGATGTATTCATATCCCGGCTCCGGCTCATCTTTTCATAAGCCAGCTTCAGGGCCGAGCATACATCGGTCCCCTGCCCCGACAGAAGCTTCGTATCGAGCGTCTGGATCAGGAACTGCAGAGATTCGCTGTCGTAGGTAAGAGGTGATTGTATAAAAGCATCATTAGAAAAAGCGATCAGGCCTATCCGGTTATTGGCCAGTTGCTGGACCAGGAGGTTGAGCTCATATTTTACCTTTTCAAGCCTGCTGGGCGCCACATCGGTGGCATCCATTGATTTCGACACATCCACCGCCAGGTAGATATCTCTTCCCAATACGAGTAATTTGCGTTCTATCTCCCCGAAATAGGGGCCACTCAGGGCAACGATCATCAGTCCCAGAACAACGCTACGCAGCAAAAACTTGATAAAGAGGGAGCGCGGCCTGGTACCGAATTTCTTTGCGATGCGGAAAGTGCGGAAAATAAACAGCACATTCACAGCCAGGAATGCCGCGATGAGGATATATTCGGTTGTCGCCGGGGGATGCGTCCAGTTCATCTTGTTTTCTTCAAGCCTCTTGCCAGTCAACGCTCAAAGTTAGGGAATGGCTTCGGGATACGAAGATTTTTCAGCGAATGTTTGTAAATGACGTGTCTGCTGGCCTATCTTTGCGCACTCTTACTCCAGAGGAGGGATGGGTGAGTGGCTGAAACCAGCAGTTTGCTAAACTGCCGTACGCGCAAGTGTACCGCGGGTTCGAATCCCGCTTCCTCCACAGGTTGATAATCAGAGAGTTACACTTTCGTGTAACTCTTTTTGTTTTTAGGTGTGGAGATCATTTGATTGGCTATTCTTTTATCACTTTCTCTACCTGTCCGTTGGGCAATTTTATAAAATACAAGCCCGATGCCCAGCCCGACAGATCTATGACTACTTCATCCTGAAGCTCAGCCTGCGCGATCACCCGGCCCGATGCATCGGTGACTTGCACCGGCATGCCACAAAGGGCCGTATCTGTGTTTCGTAGGGTCAACTGTTCTCTTGCCGGGTTGGGATAAAGAGTGAAAGGCGTCTGACCGCGTGCCGGCAGGCGGACATAGTCAATTTTGCTGTAATTAAATCCTCCGTCATATTCCACCATTTTCAGCCGGTAGTACACCCTGTTGCCGTTTGCTGAAACTGCCCGCAGAGGGTCTCTGAAGGCGTAATTTGATTTACCGGTTGCAGGCAGGGTGCCGACAGGCTTGAAGCTGCGGGCATCGTCGGTACTGCGTTCTACCTCATATTGCGTCAGAGACTCGTCGGCTACCGCCCAGGAGACGAGTGCCTGGTTTTCTCCGGCATCCAGCTGCGCCCTGAAGCCGATAAGCGTTACGGGCAGGGGCGTATTTGCCGTACCGATAGCAGCCGTACCCCCGCTGAAAGAATCCAGGTTGTCAAACTGAACGTAGTCAACGTCATTGTCAGCACCGTAAGTGCCGGTAAGCAGGATAAAATCACCGTTATTGATATTATCATAGCTTAGCTGTGTAGCAGGATCAAACAGTGCGCCAATTGTTTTTATCCATTTTAATTCCAGTGCTTCCCCTACCCCTAATCCGTTCAACAGCGTGAGCATTTCCTCTGTATCGTCAGTGTCGAAGTAGAAGCGGACCGATACCGGGTCAGTAAGCGTCTGGCCGTCCAGGTCTACATTCCAGTAGCGCTTCATGGTGATCAACGCCTGGTCGATACCGTTGGAAGCAATGGTATGATCGTCGTCCAGGTGGAGATATATTTTTGCGGCGGCTTTTGCGGCATCGTTGGTTGTACCCCATTTAATGGCGAAAGAAAAGCTATCTGGGTTATCGGGGCTTGCATAGAACGTCCACCCGTCCTGCTCACAGGCAGCAGGCGGGAATGTGAGATTGTTGTCGTTACCGGTGCTCAAAGCGACATTGTTAGCAAAATCATTGCTATCGCTTTGCTTTTCATAGGCACCCATGTCCACCGTGCTTCCGATAATGCGGGGGTTGCCGTCCAGGTCAGTGGTGATACCCGCTATATCCGTATTATTTCCGGCATCAATGGCCGGAGAACAGAATTGAAGACGGTAGTTGCCGCCCGTAAAAGGCGCATCTGTGCGGGGCAACATTTCTATAAAATTCGGTGGGCTATTTAAGTTTCCTTCTCCCGGATGCCCTCCCTCTATAATGCTGTAGGTAACATTATCATTAACATCTACCTCGCCCCCGTTTCCCCAGATGATACTGTTGCTGATATGGGACTGGGACTGGGTGTTGGCTATTGCCCCAAAATTATTTCCTGAAAAGGTACAGTTCCTAATGGTGGGAGAACAATTATCCCAATTATATATCCCACCACCGGTCGTTATTGCCCTGTTTCCTGAAAAAATACTATTGGTAATGACCGGAGAAGAAGATAGGTAATTATAGATCCCGCCGCCATTCACTGCTCTATTTCCCGAAAAGGTACAGTTCGTAATAGTGGGCGAAGAACGATAATTAACCAGTCCGCCGCCAAAGTGTCTAACTATTGAGGCGTTATTGATGAAAATGGGACTATTAATTAAATCTGCATTCCCTGCAGTGAAAGTCAGCCCGTCGAAAACCAAGCTGTTGTCCAATTGGTCGCCTGGGATACCTATCGCTAAGACTACGTGATATACATTATCTGTATTATCACCAGTTTCACCTATATCTCCGCTCAGTACCACCGGGTGAGCTGTGTGGTTCCGTGTTCCTCCGCCGTTGGGGTATCCGCCCAAGACGGCAAGCCCATCGCGGAGGAAGCAGAAGGTTTTGTCCCTGTCGGTTGTAGCGGGGAGGGGAAAGGAGGTGATAGGGGGCATGTGTTTGGGGTAATAAGTCCCTTCGGCCACCAATATCGTATCGACATTCGCATCGGTATGCGCATATAAAATAGCATCCGCCAGAGAAACGTAGGCATGGACCCAGTCGGCGCCGTTGTTGGCTCCGGTGGTTGCAGTGTGGTCGACATATATTTTATTGGTAACGGCAGGAGGAATTAGGGTGTATTCATAAGCGCCCATATCCACAGTGCTTCCAAAGATACGGGGGTTCCCGGCGAGGTCGGTGGTGGCACCTTCAGGAATAGCGTCGTTGTTGCCCGTGTTGATGGCCGGAGAGCCGGGTTGAAGGCGGTAGTCGCCGCCGGTAAAAGGAGCGTCGGCATAGGACGGTATGCTTACAAGCAGCGGGTCTTCGTTTTTGTTTGCAGTACCCGGGTACACGTCTTGCCCCTGTACGATGCTGTATGTAACCGTAGCAGCGCTGCCCTCTATCCCATTGCTGTTTTCCCAGATGATACTGTTGGCGATAACCGGAGAAGAAGATTCATTGTACATTCCGCCGCCGCCGCCGGAGAAGATATTTGCGCGATTTCCGGCAAAAGTGCAGTTGGTAATTACCGGAGAAGAACTGTTATTATACATTCCGGCGCCGCTAGGTGAAGTATTTCCCGAAAAGACGCTGTTGGTGATAGCAGACGTCGAAAAGTAATTGTATATACCGCCGCCGCTGCCAGACGAGCTATTCCCTGAAATGATGCAGTTGGAAATAACGGGCGAAGAGTACCAATTATATATGCCGACACCATTGAACCCAAAATTTCCCGAAATAGTACAGTTGGAAATAGTAGGGGAAGAATAGGAGGCCCATAGGCCGGCGCCGCCAAGATTGCTTACGGAAGATCCGTTTACGTCAATAGGGCTGTCGGTCGATGCATTCCTCCCTGCCGTGAAGGTAAGCCCGTCCAATACCAGGGTTTCGTTCAAAGGGACTCCAACTGTACCTACGATCAGGACGACATGATAGGCATCGTCGGTTCCATCTTCGTCGATATCCCCGCTCAGTATCACGGGATGATCGGCAACATCCCTGGTTCCGCCGCCGTTGGGGTATCCGCCCAATACGGCAAGTCCGTCGCGGAGGAAGTAAAAGGAGTTGTCCCTGTCGGTGGTAGGAGTAGTAATGGTAGGGGGGGTGTATTCAGGATAATAGGTTCCTTTGGCTACAAATATAGTTTCGATGTCCGTATCGCCATGCGCCGATACGATGGCTTCCGCCAGGGATGTGTAGGCATTCTCCCAGCTTGAGCCGTCGTTGGCTCCGGTTGCAGTGTGATCCACATATATTTTATTGGACGCGACAGGGGGGACCGGGTCGTATTCATACGTGCCCATATCCACGGCACTTCCAAAGATGCGGGGGTTACCGTCCAGGTCGGTATCAATGCCTTCAGGGATGGATTCGTTATTACCTGCATCAATGGCCGGGGAGTCGGGCAGCAGGCGGTAGTCGCCATCGGTAAAAGGAGTAGAAGCAGTCGATGGCGCTACGAACAGCGGGTTTTCGTTTTTGTTTCCGGTGCCTGTATGCCCGCCCTGTACGATGCTGTATGTAACCGTAGGTGTGTTGCCTGCTAGCCCGCTGTTGTTTCCCCAGATGATACTGTTGGCTATAACAACCGAAGAAGAACCACTTACACTAGCCATTACCCCGCCGGCGTTGTTTGCGTGATTTCCCGAAAAGGTGGTGTTGGTAATTTTCGGAGAAGAAGGACCGTCAAGATTGCTATTATATATTCCGCCGCCGTTGGTGCCGGCGCGATTTCCCAAAAAAATGGTGTTGGTAATTTTTGGAGAAGAAGAAGTGAAGTTAAACATTCCGCCACCGTTGCTGCTAGCGTTATTTCCTGAAAAAGTGCAACTGGTAATTGTTGGTGAAGAACTATTATTATACATTCCGGCGCCGGCGGCTGAAGTATTTCCCGAAAAGGTGCAATTGGCAATTACCAGCAAAGAAGAACTGTGATTATACATTCCGCCGCCGGTGTTTGAAGTATTTCCCGAAAAGACGCTGTTGGTGATTGCCGACTCCGAATAGTAATTGTATATACCGCCGCCGTTGCCGCCCGTTGAGCTATTCCCTGAAATGATGCAGTTGGAAATAACGGGCGAAGAATACCAATTATATATGCCGACACCATTGAACCCAAAATTTCCCGAAATAGTACAGTTGGAAATAGTAGGGGAAGAATAGGAGGCCCATAGGCCGGCGCCGCCAAGATTGCTTACGGAAGATCCGTTTACGTCAATAGGGCTGTCGGTCGATGCATTCCTCCCTGCCGTGAAGGTAAGCCCGTCCAATACCAGGGTTTCGTTCAAAGGGACTCCAACTGTACCTACGATCAGGACGACATGATAGGCATCGTCGGTTCCATCTTCGTCGATATCCCCGCTCAGTATCACGGGATGATCGGCAACATCCCTGGTTCCGCCGCCGTTGGGGTATCCGCCCAATACGGCTAGTCCGTCGCGGAGGAAGTAAAAGGTTTTGTCCCTGTCGGTGGTAGAGGATTCAGTTGGGGGGATGTATTCGGGATAATAGGTTCCTTCGGCTACGAATATAGTTTCGATATCCGTATCGTCATGCGCCGATACGATGGCTTCCGCCAGGGACGTGTAGGCATTCTCCCAGCTTGAGCCGTTGTTGGCTCCGGCTGCAGTGTAGTCCACATATATTATATTGTTTTGGGCGTTGCTTAAAAAGCATATAAGCAAAAAACATAGAAGAAATATAGGGATTCTTTTCATTACGAGTTGAACAGGTATAGGTTAAGATATGGCAATAGTCACATCGCCAAAATAAGGCACAAACGAGCCGTATTGCCTAAAAACGGGCGTAACAAAAAGCGTAACAATTCCCCCCCCGCTATTTCTGAATTTGTTTTCTCATCCGGGTACAGGTATTTTTATTTGCTCCTTCCCACTGGTTAGGATTCTTATAAGGAAACCTCGAAAACTCCTTTTCCCCGCCTGGTCTTTTCGTGATTTTTTTTCGTTCTATTTTTGAAATCGGTGAAGATGAATTTTGAGGGAGTTTTTACACAACTAATTGAAAATCAATATATTGATATTTAACTCTTTGCCGTATGGGCGCAATTACCCCGTCAAACAGGCCATCCAGAGGTCCCGGTGTTGGCCAAGTCCGCAAAGCTGATATCAATAAAATAGTTGGCAGTCAGAATATTGTCGGCAATAATAAGGGCAGCATAATCTCCCTATATTCAGGCCGCTTTTTCAAACCCGTTCCGGGCCATGGCAGCATACAGCAGCCAGATGCTGCCTGCCATAGGGATATGGCTGATATCATTGGCCTGGCACCAGACGCCCAGGCTTACTCCCGACAGGTGGGTCAGGGCTGCTAAAATACCGCAGGCTATGGCGAGGAAAACGTAGATGCTTCCGGCGCTGCGGGTCTTTTTATAAATATAGAATTCCATTGAGCCGATAAGCAGCAGCAGGCTGTAAACAGCGTGGTATTGGGATATCTGGAACCGGCAGTAGTATACTGTCAGAGCCACAAAAAACAGCACGCCCAGCAGGTTCAGCCACAAAAGCCTGGAAAGCAGCCTGCGGTCTACAAGTCCTTCAAGCCGGTACATAACCCCTCTTTCGTAAAATGCCAGCGCGATAATACCGCAAAGCCAGCCCGGCAGCTTGCCTGCCATACCCGTTTTGTAGATAAATCCATGCCCGAGAATGCCACCTATAGCAGTAGCCAGCCCCATGAAGACCAGGAAACCCGTCGTCAGGAATGCGATCCGCTGTTGACGGTACGGCAACGACCTGCGGCAGCCTACCGCACAAACCGCGGTCATCATCAGGCTCGAAACGACAGTAGACGGCTCGAGGATAGTGAGTCCCAGGAATTCGACCTGGTGAAGGTCCGAAAAGGAAGCGTGATCAGGCAAAAACGGTCGGGATTAGAATCAAAAAATAACAAACAGCGACAATATAAGTATTGTCGCCCGGATTTGCCAATTTCCCGTGCTGCCTGTAAAGATGAGCTATACCTCGATCAGCATAGCTCCATACGAATAACCGCCGCCAAAGACGGTCACAATCAGCTTTTCGCCTTTCTTGAAACGATGCCTGTTTTCAGACAAGGCTATTGCGCAGCCGGCACAACCGGTATTCCCTAACTCCTGGATATTGGATAACAGCTTTTCCTCGGGAATCCCCATGGTACCGATAATATTCAGGCTGATGCGGTGGTTGGCCTGGTGGGGGATAATGTAGCTGATGTCTTCGATGCTCAGCCCGCAGCGCTGCAGCACCTCCTGGCTTACCTTAGGCATATAGGTGCAGGCATGAATAAAGACATCACGCCCGTGAGGCATGACTACGCCCCGGGCATTGGGCCTCAATACAACCGCCTCCATAGCTTTCTCGTGCGTGGCCGCCCCGCCGGTCTTCAGATCCCTGATAAAAAGATCGTTCTCCGACTGGCGCTTTTTCGAGATCAGCATCGCCGAAGCTCCGTCGCCCCACAAATGTCCCGACACGGTATCCGTTTCGTTATTGTAGGCAGAATTATTATCCGACACCACTACCAGGGCCTTGCTCGCCTTATTCATCGCAAAATATCCTTCAACTACCTCTATCGCGTTGAGAAGGGAAGAACAGGCGGATGAAACTGATACTACAGGAATATCCGGGATTTGCAGCTGGTGCTGAACCGCATGTGCAAGCGTCACAATAGTATCATAGGGTGTATAGGTGGCACCCACTATCAGATCTATTTCGTTTTTGCTGTACGGGGCATCAGCCAGAAGCGCCTCAACAGCATTGACAGCCATTGTTGAAGTATTTTCTCCCTCCGATGTTCTTCTACGCTCATGAATCCCGGTTCTGGCTATTATCCAATCGCTCGACAGGTTATTCAGTTTTGTAAAATACTCATTGCCAATTACTTCATTAGGCAGATAATGGCTTATTTTATTTATGAACATCGTCACTCAATTTGACTGAAGTAACCTTAGCAACTTATTTCTCCGAAAGTTAAATATTTCGGAGAAAACGTGGTATTTAATATTAAAACAATTCAGCAAATTGTTTTAATAAGCACATTATAAAATAACTATTCACCGGCCTCCTCTTTCTCCGGAGCATCTCCGGCAGAAGGCTGCTTTTCAAAAAACTCGGGCAGCTGTTCGGAAAGTACAGTATACCAGGAGAAAATTTTCTTTATGTCTGAGGCATATACTTTCGACCTGTGGAAGCTGGGCAACACGCTTTCGAAGCTGTCCCGCAGGTCGACATCCGAAGTTTTCTTAGGATCAAACGCCAGCCTGGCACCCAGGACCTCCCTGATCTTCAGAAAAACATCTGCCAGAGGTACTGATTCCTGCTCTTCATCTTCTACATAAACAGAAACATCCTTAAGAATCGAAACTTTCGCCGAAGCCGAAGCCATGCTTCTTTCACGCTTATCGTCAAGTGTCTCTATAATCACTCCCGACCTCCCGGGCTTTAAAATACGAAACAGACCCGGTTTACCCGCAATATTGGCTATATCCTGTAAAAAGTCTTTTTCTCTCTCTTGTACGTTCTCCTTACTTTCGCTCATGTTTTTTTAGTACGTGGAATAAATTCAGGCGCAAATTAAAAGAAAGTAAATCCTTCAAACAACCTAAACCCTCCTGCTTTCTGTAAATAATTGATTGTACTCCTGAATAGTCTTCAAAAGTTCTGCCCGCCCCTGACCACTCTCAGAGGAGGTTATAAAATAACGCGGAACCTCCTCCCAAAATTCCAGCATCTGGCTGATATAATTCCGGATCGCACCTTCTGCCTGGCTCTTTTTCAGTTTATCGGTTTTGGTAAAGACCAGGTTAAAAGGGATGCTCCGCTCGGCCAGCGTCTGCATAAATTCAAGATCGCTCCGCTGAAGATCGTGACGGCTGTCTACCAGGACGAATGTACAAACCAGGTTAGGCCTGTTAAACAGGTAGTCGTAAATCATCTTATGCCATTTATCGCGGTCGGCCTTGCTGATCTTCGCATAGCCATAGCCGGGCAGATCGACCAGGTACCACTCCCGGTCAATTTCAAAATGATTGATCAGTTGGGTCTTCCCCGGCGTGGAAGAAGTTTTGGCCAGCCTGCTCCGCCCGGTAAGCATATTGATCAGCGAGGACTTGCCGACATTGGACCTCCCGATAAAGGCATATTCGGGCAGTACCGGCGGAGGACATTTTTCGTATTCCGTATTACTGCCGAGGAAACTGGCTTCTTTTATCATCATTCTTCATTAGCGTTTTCCGGCTTTTCGTCGGGAGCTTTATCGCTCATCGAAACCCCGCCGGATACAATCATTTTCATAATATCGGTACTGGACGCATCCAGCAACCTTACATTCTCCCTCGGCACTACCACGAGCTGTCCCGAAAAAGCATAAGCATGGGGCAGGTAAACCGCTATATGCCCCTCGAGATCGAAATGGCTGAGGTCATGTTGGGTGATAAACCCGAACTTTTTAATGCCCGAGTCAGGATAAACCGTTACAATGACCGGATGGCTGAATTTTTTCTTGTCGCCCACAAACGCCCCGATCAGGTCCTTGATCGACGTGTATATGATGTTGACCAGCGGTATCCGCTTCAGCAGATGCTCAATCAGGTGGAAAAAGGACTGGGGCACCACCGTCGAAAAGATATAGCCGAGCAGGATGATCAGCGACACAATGATCAGCAGGCCAAGCCCCGGAAAATACACCGGCTTATTATTTCCTGCTATATCCAGATAAACCGGCAGAATATTATCGAGGCTCCGGATCCCTGTCATAATGATCCAGAGTGTAATGTATATCGGTCCTACCAATAATAATCCGCTTCCGAAATAGTTGAGCAGCTTTCTCGCCATATTTTAAATCTCTCTCCTTTGTAAGGTTTTACATAACGCACTCCCCCTATCGTACCGTCGCCGTTACATTCTTCAAAATTACGACTAATGTTTGATCAGGCTGAAGCGAACGTGGAAAATTGATGGAATGCGCCACCCTGAGTCCATTAAACGCAACAAATAGAAGAATGTTTAAAAAAAATATAAATTAAAGAGGGTAGGTTTCGCGATTGTGCGTATCATTCAGGAAATTGTATGGGTAAAGGATGCTCGAATGACTGCACGAATATCTTCTGATGAAGCCCGTTCTCTATGGCGGGAATACCAATGCGGCGATATGTTCGCACTCGTGACGATCATGCAGGGCTACTACGCGGACCTCTACCAATGGGGAATGTCGCTGCACCATGAAAGAGAGCTGGTAAAAGATTGTATCCAGGACGTGTTCCTGAAACTTTGGAAAATCAGGGAGTCGGTAGCGGTTGTTGAAAACGTGAAATCCTATCTGCTTGTAACACTCAAAACCAGGATACTGAAAGAGCTTTCCAGGAAGCAGGTCACGCATTTTATAAGCCTGACCGAAGAATATGCTTTTGCTTTTGAATTTGCCGAGGATCTGAAGCTCATAGACGAAGAATTTGAGATTTACCAGATCAAAAGGCTCAATCTCGCGCTCAATAAACTGCCGGGACGCCAGAAGGAGCTTATCTACCTGCGATTCTACCAGTGCCTGAGCTTTGAGCAGATCGCAGAGGTAATGTCGATTACAAGGCAGTCGGTTTATAACCTTTTTCAGAAATCACTTAACAGCCTGCGCAAATTCTATGATGTCATAACGTAGGTCTGTTCTGATTATATCAATTATTAACAACCAATATCATTCAACCGGTAAATTCCAGGGAGCGAGATGAAAGATTATAGTGCATATACGTTAAAGGACTTCCTGGAAGACGACGGCTTCCGCGACTGGGTACAGCGGAAAGGCGGTCCGGAAGAGCCTTTCTGGCGCTCCTTCCTTCTGCGCTACCCCGAAAAAAAAGCAGCGCTGAAACAGGCGCAGAGAATTATCAGCGCTATAGGGCATCGCAATCCTCCCATCGACAGCAGGGAAGTCAGAGCTGAAGCGGAAGCTCTGCTGGAGCGGATGTCGGAAGATGAGCCTGTTCATGTCATAGAAACAGAAGAGGAGCCGGGCTCTTTTCTTACGTGGAGCCGGCTTTTCCAAATCATGGCAGCATGTATTGCAGCCTTCCTGATGATAAACTATTTCCTGACCGAAAAAACAGAGCTGCCCGGGGAGGCTTCGGCTGCCCGATCGCTTACTTCCAACCTGGTAAAGACACGAAATGATACTGATAAGCCGCTGAGGATCCTTCTGAGCGACAATTCGGAGGTATTTCTGAGCCCAAACAGCATTTTGAGCTATCCTTCGCATTTCACCGACAGCTCAAGGACAGTCCACCTGACGGGAGAAGCAGATTTCACGGTCCAAAAAGGCAGCACTCCTTTTATGGTCTACGCGGGAGGGGTAATTACCAAGGTACTGGGTACGAGATTCGTGGTGAGAGCCTTTGAAAAAGACCAGAAGACTACCATCCGGGTACGTACGGGTACGGTATCGGTATTCGAAAAAGGAAAAAGCGGGACCCGGAGAACAGTAAAAGAAAACAGCGGTCTTATCATCACTGCCAACCAGGCGGCCGTTTTCGAAAAGAGTATCAGGCAGTTTACGAAAACGCTTGTTTCCGATCCGGTGAGGCTTTCGAAAGGCGTCGATTTCGAGAGCAAAAGGTACGACGAAACACAGCTGAGCAAAATACTGTCCGACCTCGAAAAAGCCTATGGAATATCCATTCTCTTTGACAGGGAGCAATTTGAAAAGTGTAGGATTACCGCAACCCTTGCAGACGAAAACCTGTATCAAAAGCTGGAGATGCTCTGTAAATCGATCGGCGCTGCTTATGAAATAGTTGACGGTCAGATCCTGATCGTCGGCAAGGGGTGTTGAAAAAGTACCTAAAATAATAATTCCCCGGCAATCCGGATGCCTGGGGGAACCGGTACGGCTGTGGCAGCCGTAGAGTGAAGTTTATTGTACGCAATAAAAAAGTTAACCTTCAAACCCAATCAGCTACTATGAAAAGAAAAGTACTGGAAGAACCGTGGGCTACCCTCATGAGGTTCTCTATCCTGCAGTGTTTTGCAATGGTATTATTGATCGGGATAGCCAATGCTTTTCCCGGCAACGCTCAGGACTACCTGAACCGGAAGCTTTCGGTAAACTACCATAACGCCGAAGTGAAGAAAGTCCTGCTGGAGATCGAAAAACAGACCGGAGTAAGGTTTGTCTACAGCTCCACCGTGATCAGGTCAGGGCAGGTGGTTTCCCTGAACGTGCAGCGGACTCCGCTCGACCAGGCCCTGCAGAAGCTGTTGCCTCCGCTCAACGTAAGCTATGAGATCTCGGGCCGTAACATTATCCTCAGTCCTGCCAAAAAAGCAGAAGAGACCGCACCTGTCCAGGAACGCCTGCAGGTTCCCCGCGAATCGCTGAAAAGAACGCTCTCCGGCGAAGTCACAGACGAAAAAGGTGTCGCACTACCGGGTGTAAACATCCTGATCAAAGGAACGCAGCGGGGTACTATTTCGGACTCGGAAGGCCGGTTCCAGCTGGAGCTGAACGACGGCGAAAATACGCTGCTTTTCAGCTTCGTAGGATACAAGACGAAGGAGGTGAATATTGGTCCCGAAGCCAGGATTGCTGTTTCCCTGTTACCGGAAGACAAAGCGCTGGAAGAAGTGGTCGTCACGGCGCTCGGTATTAAAAAATCGGCTAAAAGCCTCGGATATGCGACCGCCTCGGTGCCTACGGAAGAGATGACGGTCAACCGGACCGCCAATTTCATGAATGCGCTGCAGGGTAAGATGGCCGGGGTGAACATCACGTCGCTCGGATCTGGTCCGGCCGGCACGAGCAAGATCCGTATCAGGGGGCAGTCTTCCTTCGGAGGCAACAATTCTCCCCTGATCGTGATCAACGGCGTCCCGATCGACAATTCCAATTTCGGAGCCAAGGGAGATGCCGGCGACCGGGGCAGCAACCGCACTTCCGACAGCGGCGACGGCCTGGCCTCCATCAACCCGGATAATATCGAATCAATGACCGTACTGAAAGGAGCAGCCGCATCTGCCCTTTACGGATCAAGGGCAAAAGACGGGGTAATCATGATCACCACCAAAACAAGAGGGGAAGGCGCAGGAATCGGCATAGAATACAACACCAACTTTACGGTCGACGTACCCCTGGATTACACAGACTATCAATATGAATACGGCCAGGGAGAAAACGGAGTACGCCCGACCACACCCAATCCGACTTCCGGTCAGTGGAGCTTCGGCGAAAAGTTCGCACCGGGCATGACCCAGATCCTGTTCGATGGGGTTGAGGTACCGTATACTCCGCAACGTAACCAGATCAGGCAGTTCTATCAAAACGGCCAGACCTTCACAAATACCATCTCCCTCTCGTCGGGAGGCGAGTACGGCGGTTTCAATCTTTCCCTTTCCAACCTCGACAACAGGACCATTCTGCCCGGCTCCAAATTTCATCGCAAAACCGTCAATTTAGGCTTTACACAGACTATGGCCAAAAAGCTGGTCATATCCGGAAACATCAATTACTCGAACGAAATCCGGAAAAATCCGCCCAATATCGCGGAGCAGGACTACAGCCCGGTCATCATATACAGCATGGCCAACTCAATGCCGCTCGACCTGCTTGAAAAATATGCCTTCGACGCAAACGGTGACGAATACACCTGGTCACGGTTTACCAACAGGACCAATCCCTATTTCGCACTTACAAGATTTGAAAACATAGACAGGGACCGGATCTTCGGGAACCTGTCGGCACGATACAACTTTACCGACTGGCTCTACTTCCAGGCCAGGGTCGGCCAGGACTACTATGCCCGTGAGCAGGATTACAACCTCCCCACGGGCAGCACAAGGCAGGCCGCAGCGCCGGCAGGATTCGTAAACGGACAGTACGTCCAGGATTCGCGCACGGTACGGGAGCTCAACACTGATTTTCTGATCAATGCCCAGCAGAATTTCGGAGATTGGGGCGTCAATCTTACCCTGGGCGGGAACCAGATGTACCGGAAGCTGAGCCGGCACAATGTGCTGGTGCAGGACTTTTACACCCGCGGCCTTTATACGATCGGCAACGGGCGGCTAAGGGACGCCATCTATTCTGTTTCCGAACGCCAGGTCAACTCCCTTTACGGAGCGCTGGAATTGTCATTCAAAGACTACCTGTTCCTGAACACCACGCTGCGAAACGACTGGTTTTCCACACTCTCCCCCGCCAACAGGAGCATCCTCTACCCTTCCTTTACAGGTAGCTTTGTCTTCTCACAGGCGCTTGCCTCCTCGCTACCTGCGTGGATAAGCTTCGGCAAGTTTAGGGTGGCATATGCCGAGGTAGGTAGCGATACCGACGTACAACCCTATGCCAATAACCTGTTCTACTCGATCAATGCCCAGCAATTCCCCAGTCCTTCCGGGGCCTTGCAGCCTCTCGCTACGATCAGTGGCACCACAGTACCGAACGCGAACCTGAGGCCAATGAGGGTATCGGAAAAGGAGATCGGCCTGGAACTGAAACTCTTCAACAATGCCGTCGGCATGGACTTCGCCTACTATGACAAACTCTCGTCAGACCAGATCCTGCAGGCCCAGACCTCGGATGCTTCAGGGTACCTGACCCAGTTGATCAACGTCGGGAAAGGCCGTAACCGCGGGGTGGAATTCATGGTTAACCTTAACCCGGTTTCGAATAACAATTTCAACTGGAACCTCAATTTCAACGCTTCTTATAACGTAACCAAGGTACTCGACCTCGGCAGCGACGTGAGCGACGGTATGATCACCGTCGGCACAGGCGACTTTACCGGCGAGCTGCGGCAGGAAGTAGGCCAGGCCATGGGCCAGTTGTATGGTTTCGGATACCTTCGCAACGACCAGGGCATCCAGGTGTTCGATGCCGGGAACGGACGGCCGCTTCGTACGCCCACGCAGATCCGGTTTGGCAGCGCCATACCCAAATGGGTCGGAGGTATCACCAACAGCTTCCATTACAAGGGCTTCTCGGCATCATTCCTGATCGATTTCAAACTGGGTCATAAGATGATCTCGGGAACAAACCATAATTCCTGGAGGCACGGTCTGATGAAGGAAACCCTGGTAGGAAGAGATGTAGGCTATGTCATCGGTGAAGGAGTCAATCCTAACGGCGAGGTAAATAAGACGCAGTCGGGTGTGCAGGCCTTCTACGAAACGGTACGTTCTCAAAACATTGCTGAGCAGTTTGTTTACAATGCCGGCTTATGGCAGCTTCGCCAGGTTACGCTGGGATACGATTTCTCCAGGTTCCTGCCCGCCAATGTCCCTTTTATCAAAGGGGCCAGGCTGAGCGTCGTTTCCAACAACGTAGCGGTGCTGAAAAAGTGGGTGCCTACCATCCATCCAGACCAGTTCGGCTTTCCTTCCGATAACATGATCGGTCTGGAAGCAACCGGCCTGCCGATAACGAGAAGCACCGGGTTCAATCTCAACCTGAAGTTTTAGAGAAAAAAGAATCAGTAATTATACAATTTCATATATATGAAAAAGATATTATCGATCTGGGCAGTTTTAATACCCCTGATTTTCGCCTGCGACAAGGGTTTCGACGAAATGAACGTCAATCCCATAGCGCTTACTTCGGTAGAGCCCGCCTACCAGTTCAACGCCGCGGTTGTCAACAGCGCGTTCGGTTACAACAACCTCCAGTATGAGACCATCATCGTCAAGCAGATGATCAACCCCTTCAGCGGTGTGGGAGCCGCCGGTCAGTACAACCAGGACAACAGGAGTGTAACGGCAGGCAACTGGCAGAGAGGCTACCGGAATATAATAAAAGGGCTGGTAGATGTACTTCACCAGACAAAGGATGTCCCTGAAAGAGTCAATCTTTACAACATAACCCGTATCTGGAAGGCCTACATGTTTATGTTCCTGACAGATACTTATGGCGACATACCTTACACTGAGTCCAGCTTAGGGTACCTCGAGGGAATTGTCACCCCGAAGTACGACACGCAGGAGTTCATTTATACGGACATATTAAATGAGCTGGAATCGGCCGCCGCCGCCCTGACCGCCTCCTCTCCTGTTGTGAATAGCGACATTCTTTACGGAGGTGATATAACAAAATGGAAGAGGCTTGCCAACTCTCTGCTTCTCCGAGGCGGGATGCGGCTTTCTAAAGTCAATCCCTCTAAAGCCCGGGATATAGTGGCGAAAGCAGTAGCCGGAGGCGTAATGCTTTCAAATGCTGACAATGCCATGCTGAATCATACGGCCAGCTTTACCAATCCGGTCGGATCCCAGCTCAACGGCGGACAGGCTGATTTTTTCTACCTGGCTGAAGATTTTGTCACGCACCTGAAAAGTACCAACGATCCCCGCCTGGCATCCATAGCCGTAAGGTATGTAGGCGCGACAAGCAACTCAGGTCAGAATGAAAGCAGGGCCAACAGGGACCCGGCCGTTCAGATCGGGATGCCGCAGGGATACGATAACACAACAGTATCTCAGGCAGTATCCAAGGATGGGCTTGCAAGCCTGTATGAATACAGCCAGCTCGATCGTACCCGGATGGCGGGTCTTTTATCGCCTACCATTTTTGTCACCTATGCCCAGACCCAGCTCCTCCTTGCCGAAGCGGTGATACGGGGCTGGACAACCGGCGACGCCTCTCAGTTGTTCGAGGACGGCATCAGGGCTCATATGCAGCAGCTGGCCACATACGGCGCTTCTTCGGCTGTACCCGAAGCGGCAATCACCACCTATCTGCAAAACAACCAGCTTATCGCCGGCAGCGAACTGGAGCAGATCAATGTACAATACTGGATCGCCTGCTTTCTTAACGGCCCGGAAGCCTGGGCGAATTTCCGGAGAAGCGGGTTTCCGAACCTGACCCCCAACCCTTTCCCCGGCAGCGACCTGAAGACGGAGCCTTTTATCCGGAGGCTGACCTATACCGACGCGGAGCTCAATGTAAACAAAATCAACGTCGATGAAGCCATTGGAAGGCAAGGTCCTGACCTGCTCGATACCCGGGTATGGTGGGATGTTAAATAAGCGCTGACCAGAGAACCATTAACCGCCGGCTACGTGAACCCGACCAGAAGACTCTGCCTGAAATCAATTGCCGTACTGGCTGTGACACCTTCCTTCGACTGGCCGGTAAAAACGCCGGTCATCGAATGGAATGCTCATATCTTTAGCCCGGATACCGTAAAATACCCGTTCCATCCTAAAGCTACCTATCACCCCGATGCCTCAAAATACCCGCAGGATCCACTGAATGTATATCTCAGGCGGATGAACGACGAAGGTATAGACAGGGCGGTGATCGTTCACCCGGAACCATACGGCGATGACCACCGGCTGATACTGGATTGTCTGAGAAAGGAGCCGGCGAGACTGAGAGGTACCACATTGTTTTATCCAGCCGATCCGGAAGCTCCCTCCAGGCTGGAATCCATCGTAAAAGAAGAACCCCGCATCATCGCTACGCGGTTTCATGCGCACAGGGGTAAAACTTCTTATTTTACTTCTTTTAACGATGCGGGCGTAAGGGCGCTATGGAGGAAATGTGTTGATCTTGACCTGATTATCGAGCTGCACATAGGACCGGAATACGGCAGGCAGGTAGCAGATATGCTCAGGGCTTTTCCCGGCTCAAAAGTGCTCATCGACCATATGGCCGAGCCACAGTGGGGCAGCGCGGTCGAGTTTGCAGATATTCTTGAACTGGCCAGGTTCCCGGAAGTTTATATGAAGCTCTCCGGCCTCGGACATTTTGCCGAAGATGCGCCGTTGTACAGGAGCGCACTTCCCTTTACCAAAAGGGTCATCAGCGAATTCGGACCCGATAAGCTTGTCTGGGGCAGCGGTCCGCCGTCGATAGTCGACATACATATGGATGGATATTCTGAAAACGAACGCGCAAAAGTAAAAGGCGGGAACCTGGATAGGATGATTAAATGGAAGATTTCATAAATCACTCATCATAAATCAATTACACTCCAATTAGCATGAATTTAAAGCAAAGGCTGAAAAACGGTGAAGCTGTTCACGGGTGCTGGCTGAATACCGGTAGTCCGCTGACCGCCGAAATAGTAGGTTTATCAGGTTTTGACTGGGTGCTGATCGACCTGGAGCACGGAGCGGGCTCGGAAGCCGCTCTCATGCCCGTGCTTCAGGCCCTTGAGCATACCGGGATCACCCCGGTCGTCAGGGTGGAAAGCGCCGAGGGACCCAGGATCCAGAGGGTACTGGATATGGGGGCAAAAGGTATCATGTGCCCCAAAATCGCGACTCCCGAAGATGCCGTAAAGCTGGGAAAGGGTTTGCACTATCCGCCATTCGGCACGAGAGGCGTAGCAAAAATGGTCCGCGCCACCGGTTTCGGGAAGAATTTTCAGAGCTATTACGACAGTTCCCGCGACAATATCCTGGGTGTGGCACAAATAGAAACCACCTCAGTTCTGAACCACCTCGATGCCGTGGCCCAAACCGACGGGATCGACGTGCTGTTTATCGGACCCGCCGATCTGTCGATGGAACTGGGCATCTTCGGGCAGTTTGATCACCCTCTCTTTGTCGAAGCCATGCGCGAAACCATCAATGCCGCAGGCAAGGCTCAGAAAGCAGTGGGTATTCTCTTCTTTAATCCTGACGACTACAACCGGTATTACAACCTGGGGATACGATTCCTGGCCTGCGGCTCCGACGCTACGTTCGTGGCAGACGGCGCACGCAGGCTAAGCGATCAGCTCAATCAATTCAGATCAAACCTCAACCTATGATCCTGTCAAGCCTGCCGTCATTTTTCAGCGATCCTCTTTTCCTGCTGCTGGTAGGAGTCGTCATCGTAGTAGGAGGGATCATCGCATTCAAGCTCAATCCATTCCTGGCGCTGCTGATCGCTGCGTTTACAGTTGCTCTGCTTACTCCTTCTTCTTCCATTATCCAGTTTGCCCTGAACAAAGGAAGCACTCAGGTTGCCGCAGAAGCGTTGGCTGCCAGGTCAATAGGGGAAAGAATCGCTACCGAGTTCGGCAATACCTGCGCCAAAATCGGGATACTCATCGCCATGGCAGCTATTATCGGTAAGAGTATGCTGGAAAGCGGAGCCGCCGAACGTATCGTAAGATCCATGCTCAATACGATGGGTATCGACAAGGCGCCGATCGCATTCCTGGTCAGCAGCTTTTTCCTCGGGATACCGGTATTTTTCGATATCGTCATCTTCCTCATGATCCCCCTGGCAAAAGCGGTAACCATGCGGACCGGGAGAGATTACCTGCTGCTCGTCCTGGCCATAACGGGCGGGGCGGCTATGGCCAATTCTTTTGTCCCTCCCGCGCCCGGCCCCCTGTTTCTGATAGGGGAAATGAATATCCCGATCGGGATGATGATGGCAGGAGGCACCCTCCTCGGGCTGGTCACCATTACGGCGGGCTATTTTTTCGCTGTGAGGGTGAACAAAAAATGGCCTGTCGAGCTAAGGGATTCGCTGGATGCTAAACTGGAAGACATCAGGAAATTATCCAACCGCGATGATTCCGAACTACCTCCTCTCTGGATGGCATTGCTGCCTGTAGTATTCCCGCTCGTCATGATCTGCACCGACAACATCGTCGATAACCTGCTGGGCAAAGACGCCATCCTGCAGCTATCGGGATTCAAAAAATTCTGCGTCAGTTTCATAGAGCTCTTCGGGGATAAGAACATTGCGCTGATCACCGGGGGTATTATAGCGCTGCTGGTTCTTCTCTACCAGAAAAGGGGGAATAAAGACCTTAGTTCGTTTGTACAGGCCGCCCTGATGAGCGGCGGCGGGATCATCCTGATCACTGCTGCCGGCGGCGCTTTCGGGGGCATGTTGCAGCAAACAGGCATCAGCTATAAGATCGGGGAGATGACAAAGGATTACCAGATGGCGCTGATTCCCCTGGCATTCCTGATCAGCGCCGTAGTCCGGACCGCCCAGGGCTCGGCCACTGTAGCGTTGATCACCGCTTCGGGGATACTCTCCGGGCTTGCCACAAACGCCAATCTCGAATATCATCCCATATACCTGGGGCTCGCCATAGGATGCGGATCGAAGCTGATCCCCTGGATGAATGATGCCGGCTTCTGGATTATTATCAAGATAAGCAACCTGACCGAAAAAGAAGCGCTGAAAACCTTCTCCCCTATGCTGGTGGTGATGGGGACCGTCGGGCTGATCGTGCTTATGATCGCTGCAAAGCTTTTCCCTCTGGTCTAGACAAAAGTGAAAAGGCTGTTCAAAAGAAGCTGACTTTCAAATAACTATCTCAATAATTAGCAACTTATTTTAAAATATGGAAAAAGTAGGATTCATAGGGCTGGGCATTATGGGAAAACCGATGGCAATCAATCTCTTAAAGGCCGGTTTCGGGGTGACCATATTAAGTTCCAGTAAAGCCGCCGGCGAAGTGGGGGAGCAGGGAGCCCGGATAGCGGAGACCCGTAGCGAGCTGGCCTCCCAAAGCGATATTGTGATCACGATGTTGCCTGATTCGCCCGAAGTTGAAGCGGTCTTTTCCGGAGAAGACAATATCCTGGATTCCTTAAAGCCCGGTTCGCTTTTTATCGATATGTCTACCATTGCACCGGCGGTATCCCGGGAAATATACGACCTGGCCAAAGCCAGGGGTGTGGAAGCGCTGGATGCGCCGGTATCGGGCGGACAGGTTGGTGCCGAATCGGCCTCGCTATCGATCATGGCAGGGGGAAGCCAGGAGGCTTTCGAACGGGCTCTTCCATTATTTAAAGCCATGGGGAAAAATATTATCCTCATCGGTGGGCCCGGCGCGGGTCAGACTACCAAAGCCTGCAACCAACTGATCGTAGGTGTTACGATCGAGGCCGTGGCCGAAGCATTCACGCTGGCTGAAAAATCGGGCGTCGACCTGGCCAGGATGAGAGAAGCGTTGCTGGGGGGATTTGCACAAAGCCGGATCCTGGACCTGCACGGTCAGCGGATAATCGACCGGAATTTCAAACCCGGCTTTAAGATCAGGCTTCATAAGAAGGACATGGGCATTGTGCTCGACAGCGGCGACGAGCTGGGACTTTCCCTCCACGCTGCGAAGCTGGTTTCCGGGCAGATGGAAAAGGTCCTGGAAGCCGGCGACGGCGATCTCGACCACAGCGGCCTTTTCCTCTATGTATGAATTGTCTAATTGTCAAATTGAACTCCCAATATCACATTGAACTCCTATGAAACGAAGCCAGTTTATAAAACTATTGGGCACGGGAGCTGCAGGCTCTGCCATGCTGCCCGTTGCGTGCGCCAAAGCAGACAACCCTGCCAAACCCAAGCCCGTTTTAATGAAGGTAGGCTGCCAGTCGGGCGGCACTTCCGAAGAAGCCCTGCAGTTCAAGGCAAGGCACGGGGTTTATAACATCGATGGAGGCGCTCCCAACGTGATAGAAGGGAAAGGCTGGGATCTTGAAGATTCCCTGCGAAAGAGAGAAGCCTGCGAAAAATACGGCATCAGCCTGGATGCTTACCACTGGCCGCTCACCTCCGCCGGGATCGACAGGGTCGCATACCCGAATATCATGCTGGGGAAAAGCCCCGAGCGCGATCGGGAAATCGAGATCCTTCAGCAGATGATTGAAGTCGCGGGGAAGACAGGGGTGAAAATGCTGCTGTACAACACCACGATCCTGCCGGTTTTACGGACTTCCAGGACTACAGACCCAAAACGCGGAAACGCACGTTACAGCACCTGGAATTATGACGAAGCGCTTAAGCAGAACCACCCCAAGACCATTGCCGGCGATGTTTCCGTAGACGAAATATTCGAAAGGATCACCTATTTACTCGACAGGGTCCTGCCGGTCGCCGAAGAATATAAAGTCAAACTCGGCAACCATATCGCAGACCCTCCTACTCCCGTCGGCTACCGCGGAATAACCCGCTGGAACAGTCCCGAAGTTTTCGAGGGAATAAAACGTTTCGCACAGCTTTACGACAGCCCGTCGCACGGATTCAACTTCTGTATCGGCTCCATCGCCGAAGGTTTGAAAGATCCCAAAAACGATATTTTCCCCATCATCGAGTGGGTCGGGAAAAGGAAACAGATATTTAACGTACATTTGAGAAATATCAAAGGAGGCTGGAACAACTTCCAGGAAGTCTATCCCGACAATGGAGATATGAATTTCCTGCATGTGATGCGCGCCCTGAGAGACGTGGGATTCGACGGGATGGTAATGCCTGACCACGTGCCCACGCACGAAGACAAAGCTGCGCCGCTGCAGGCGTTTTCGTTCTCTTACGGTTATATTATAGCGCTGCTCCAGGCGGTAAAAGACGAAGTAAGTTAAATCTCAATCATCATTCCCGATAGTTATCGGAACTCATTGCCTCTCCCGATGGCTATCGGGACTTATTATGAAAGCTCCCGTAATAAAAGATTTTATCATCACCCCTATCGCGGTAACAGATCCCCCGCTTCTCAACGCTGCCGGCCTCCATGCTCCCTATGCCCTGCGTACCATACTGGAACTGATCACCGACGACGGCATAACGGGCATCAGCGAAATCCCGGGAAATGTCCGGACAAACGAAGCACTTACAGAAGCCTGTTCCCTGCTGACCGGCAAAGATCCCTTCCAACTGGGAGCGATCCGTTTGCTGATCAACAGTCATTTCGGGGAAAACGAGGATGAACAGCGGGGTATGGCTCCCTGGGATCAGCGAAAGCTGGTCCACGTTTTCAGCGCGATAGAGGTGGCCTGTCTCGACATCCAGGGGAAAATTACCGGGAAGCCAGTGGTCGACCTGCTGGGCGGAAAGGTCAGGGACCGGGTCCCTTTTTCGGCCTACCTGTTTTATAAGTATGCAGGAGCCGGAGGTAAGCTGGAGTTCGGATCAGATCCCTACGCTACCGGGTGGGATGCAGCCCGGCAGGCAGAAGCGCTTACACCGGAACAGATAGTAGACCAGGCAAAAGCCATGTGTAAGGAATTCGGCTTCAGATCGCTCAAGTTGAAAGGAGGTGTTTTCGAACCTCAGGCAGAGGTGGATGCCCTTTTCGCACTCAGGCGGGCTTTCCCACCTGAGGTACCTATCCGCTTCGACCCTAACGCGCTCTGGAAGGTTGAAACCGCCATCAGGTACGGCCGCGAACTCGAACCGGTTCTCGAATACCTCGAAGATCCGGTCAGGAGCCAGGAGGCGATGGCCGAGGTAAGAAGAGCACTGAAGATCCTGCTGGCAACCAATATGTGTACTACTTCTTTCTCTGAGATTGTCACGAGCGTACAGATCGGGTCAGAAGATATTATCCTCAGCGACCACCATTTCTGGGGAGGACTGAGGGCATCAATGGTGCTGGCCGGGATATGCGAAACATTCGGCCGGTCGCTGTCTATGCATTCCAACAGCCATCTGGGTATCTCGCTGGCTGCTATGGTACACCTGGGCGCTGCCCTCCCTCATCTTACCTATGCCCTTGATACCCATTATCCCTGGCAGTCGGAAGAAGTGATCGAAGGAGGAAGGATAAGATTCGAAGATGGCGCCGTAGCAGTACCTGACGGCCCGGGACTTGGTGTTACGCTCGACCGAAAAGCACTTCAGGCCCTTCATGAAAATTTCCTGAAGTGCGGGCTCACCGAACGTAATGATGAAATAGAAATGCAGAAAGTAGAGCCTGGCTGGAAGTTTAAACCTGTCAGGTGGTGACAGTCTGTCAATCCTGCGAAAGCCCCTCTTCTGCCTATTTTTTGGGGCATTTTTTGCAGCGCTTGCCTTTTTTCTTGTAAGCTTTGCAGCACTTTTTCAAAAGGCAGCCTTCACAGTCCGCAATCGACCTGATCCAGTCGCTTGCGTCAGGAAAACCCGTGAGGTCAAAATCCAAGGCAGAATCTTGCATGGTGCCGGGGGAGAAATTTAAAAACATTCAAAATTACAGCTTCTATTCTGAATATTTCCAAACCATGTAAATTAATTACACATCCGTGTATCCGCGACTTCTTCCCGGGGTCGCAGCATTCTGCTTGGATAAATGTTTGAAGTTTCGGTATTTAGGGATTTTTTCCGGTTCTTTTACTATTAGGAAAACTCTGAATCATTATCCCTTAAATCATCTTTTACCGAACCTATGAAAATTTACCTTCGTATTGTCATTGCCGGCTTCTTTGCCGGAACGCTTCTTTCCTGCGGCTCATCGGAGCAGAAAACACAGGATACCGGGCAGCCCGATGCCCAATGGAAAACCGGGGTTGCCCTGTATTCGTTTAACAAATTTCCTTTTCCCCAGACCTTACAAAAAGCAGATTCGGCAGGCCTGAAATATGTAGAGGGATTCTCCTTCCATAAACTCGGCAGCGAATTTGCAGACAAAACCCTGCTGCAGCTTGATGAGGAGGAAATAGAAAAGCTGAAAAAAATGATTAGTGACCAGGGCCTTTCCATGCGCTCTATCTATGTCGGCGACGCCAAAACTCCCGAGCAATGGAAGCACTATTTCGAAATGGGAAAGAAGGTTGGCCTCGAATTTTTTGTCAGTGAGCCCCGGGCAGACGAGTGGGATCTGCTGGATAGCCTGGGCAAGGCTTACGGGATAAAAACCGCCATTCATCAGCACGCCATAGGCCAGAGCTACTACTGGCATCCCGACAGTGTACTGAAAGCTGCGGAAGGACGTCCTTTCATAGGCGCCTGTGGTGACGTAGGCCACTGGACCCGCAGCGGCCTCGACCCGGTTGAGTGCCTGAAATCGCTGGAAAACAACCTCATCAGCGTCCATCTCAAAGATGTGTCGGTTGCAGGCGAAATGAACCCGGAATATGTGGTGATCGGCAAGGGAGTGCTTGATTTCAAAGGGATTGCTTCTGAGCTGAAAAGGCAGAACTTCGACGGCTATGTTTATATTGAACAGGAAGCAAACTGGTTTCATAATCTCCCCGACGTAAGGGAAGGCTTGGAATATTTCAACAAGATTGCCGCCGAATAGCCTAAATAAATAAAAACTCTCCGCAAGCGCAGAGAGCTTTTATGAACAACTCATCCTATTTAAGTTCTTGTCAGTATTACTTGCTTCCGCCGTCGACTGCTCCGGCCGATCCTGATTTCTGGTCGTCGTTGCTGATCGATTTCCCTCTCTTTCTCTTCTGCTCTACGAATTCCATTTTACCGAGCTTGTAGGAGAAATTGAGGCGCATACCTCTGTTATACATAAAATTGTTGTTGACCTGTGTAAATGCGGGGGTTTCCATAACCGTCCTCATGTTGAATCTGGGCGCCAGGAAGTTCTCCATTCCTAACCCGATAGAACCCCGCTTATTTTTGAAATCCTTTTTCACGCCCATGTCATACATCCGGAAGCCCATTTGAGTTCCCTGCAGCTGCACTTCCTTACCCCTCATGAATCCCCCGCCCTGGAAGCCCCATCCGTTTTTGAGATTAAGTCCGGTACGGAACCGCCCGCTGAATACATATCCGCTGTTACTGCTATTGGTGTTTACATCCCCGGAATTGTTATTCAGGCTTGCATAGTATCCGTCGACCCCACCGCTAACCTGCCAGATCTTAAAAAACGTGATACTTCCGTAAAGGTTCAGACCGTAGTTGCGTTTTTCACCAATATTCCCGTAGCTGGTTTCAATCACGCCGTCTTCCAGTGGCCGCCTGATGCTTTCTATCGAATTATTGGTAAACCGGGCAAACGCGGTAACGTTTACATAAAGCGAATTCTTAAAGAAACCGGTTCCTACCTCAACCTGATCGGTAAGCTCGGGATCGAGGTTCGGATTCCCAACCGTAATATTCTGAGGGTTGGAAGTGTTTACGTTGGGGTTTAAAAACTGGATTCCGGGTCTCTGCAAGCGACGGTTATACGATGCTTTGATCGTTTGGCCTTGCTTTTTACCGAATGTTTTGGAAACGTTCAGGCTGGGGACCAGATTCCCGTAGGAAGGGATATTCAACACACCGCCTTCGTCCTGTCGGGCATTAATACTGGTGTATTCATACCTCGTACCGGCTTTGAACGACCATTTGTCTTTGGTAGAAAATGTGTAAGAAAGGTATCCTGCCGCTACATTCTGGTCGTAGTCAAGGTTATTGTTCGGCCGGGAAGCGCTCAATCCGCCGTATTCTATATCGCTGTTTACCTGCCGGAAAATTCCCTTTCCTCCTACTTCAAATAATTGATTCTTGCCAAACGATGTCTGGTAATCAGCTTGCAGCGTCGACTCCTGGTTAAAGCTGTTGTTGTTGTTAAAATCGTCACTGAAATAGGTCCAGTCGCTAGAGATCCCTGAAGAAGAATAGACCTTGGCCAAGAAATCATTTGATCTGTTGTTCCGGCTGAACAACGCCATCAGGCTGAGTTCTTCCGACGGCTTTTTCAGGCTCTTGAAATAGTCGATGTTTAAATCCCAGGTACCCGACAGGTCATTACCCCTCACCTGGCGCTGCGTATTATCCTGGACGCCGGCGAGGGTTCGCATGGTTGTCAATGTCTGGTTGTTCCAGAAGTTCCTCGCTCCATACCTTACACCTGCTGCCAGGTAGGTGTTTTCATCGAGGTCATAATCCATACCCAGGTTAAGATGCCCAAACAGCATTCTATTTTTCCCTTCCGATTGCTGACTGACCCTGTTGCCGTTTGTGAAAAGCTGGTCATTCGCAGACTCGAACGGGATGTTATAATTCCAGCGTCCGAACGAACCGAGGTTCACCCCCAGTTTTCCGCTGCGGTAGTTTCCGCGAAGCCCCATATTGGCCCCCCGGTTCCCAACACCTGTGTTAAAATCAATTGTCCCCCCCTGAATCTTGCTTCTTTTTGTAATGATATTGATAATACCCGCAGTACCTTCCGCGTCGTAACGGGCCGAGGGAGAGGTAATCACTTCGACCGATTTGATCAGGTCAGCCGGGATCTGCTTCAGCGCGTCGGCAATACTCGCTGCAATAATAGTCGAAGGCTTGTTGTTGATCAGCACCTTCACGTTGGAGCTCCCTCTCAGCGAAACGTTGCCCTCCAGGTCAACAGTCAGCATCGGTACGTTCCGCATCACATCGGCTGCATCTCCTCCACGTGTACTAAGATCTTTCTCCGCGTTGTAAACCAGCCTGTCTACTTTTTCCTCTACCAGCGCCGCCATCCCGACAACCTGAACCTCATCCAACTGAACAATATTGCTTCCCAGATCGATGGTTCCCAGGTTAACCTCCGCCTTTTTATCAATTTTAATACCTGGAATCTCCTTAGTATTATATCCTATGAAAGAGATCAGGAGCTTGAACTCACCCTCCGCGACTTTTGTCAGGGTAAATTTCCCTTTTTCATCTGTCGTCGTACCGTCTATGGGGTTATTGGTTTTGATATCGATAAGAGAAATAGCAGCAAATTCAACCGCTGAATGATTGGAAGAATCCCTCACAATTCCCACGATTTTACCGTTTCCTTTAGGCGTTGTCGATTCGAGCGTACCCGGGATACCCGATGATTGCTGCTGTGGCCTGGCCCTGTTGCCTCCCCAGTCGCCACCACCCCCAGGGCGGCCTCCTCCTCCCGACCGGCCTCCTCCGGGCGGCTGTGCAACAGATTGTATTCCCAGAATGAGTAGCGTGATCAGCAGGCTGATACTTGATTTTGTAGATTTCATATAATTATTTTCCTGGCAAATAGATAAAGCTTTTAAAAGGATATTCCCTGTAGAAAAAACAGGCAATTGTGTGGTCAGAACTATTTCACTGGCTAACGGTACAAATTTGAATGCAATTCGTGATTATACCAAACACAATAGACTGTCACTGACAGCTAATCGATGATCTCCCGGTTTTAACCGATATTTACTTCCGGGCGAAAGAAACGTATGTTCATCGTTTAAAATACACGTCTGATCTATAAACATCCCCCCTGAATCTATTAAATGCCCCTTGCCGTTCCCTAAAATATTAGATTTAAGGACGATATTGTGAATGTTATAGATATGAAGCCGTCTCTGAGCCATAATTACGGGAATGTTTTTGCTCACATACTGATGTGGGCCCTGCTGGGCACGTTCCTGCTACTATGGCAGCCTCTTAGCTGGAGGATTGATATCCCGGCGGAATTCTGGTACAAACAAGCCCTCCTCTTCCTCCTGCTGGTCTTTTTATTTTATACCAATGCTAAAGTACTGGTTCCCAATTTACTGAACCGGAATAAGATCCCCCTTTTTATCATTGTCAACCTTGCCCTGGCTTTTACCATCTCCTTCCTGGTCGAACAGATCGAGATCAGGTTGCAACTGCGTGAGCTGATGAACAGGGCTTTTCGCGCCGCGAGAGAGGGTGGCGTTATGAAGCGGGAGGAAATCGTGGATTATTTCTCGCTGCTGATCACCCTGATCATCCTGGGAGTAAGTACGATTACAGAAACGATCCGGAGCTGGCAGAATAATGTGAGAGCGAGAGAAGAGCTTGAGAACCAGAAGCTTGAGTCCGAGCTTTCTTTTCTGAAAGCCCAGATAAATCCTCATTTTTTCTTTAATACGCTCAACAATATTTATGCACTTACGCAGATCGACAATGAGAAAGCGGGGGCGGCCGTACACAAGCTGTCGAGGATGATGCGGTATGTTTTATATGATACCCTGCAGGATAAGGTTATGCTGAGGCAGGAAGTCGCTTTCCTGGAAGATTACGTTGAATTGATGAAACTCCGGCTTACGGATAAGGTCGATCTTGACTTCAATGTCTCTACCCCGATATCGGATGTCCCGGTAGCGCCCATGCTTTTCCTCCCGTTTGTCGAAAATGCCTTCAAGCACGGAACCAGTGCCACGGAAGCCAGCCGCATACAGATCGATATCAGGCAGCGGGAGGGCGACATCCATCTTTACGTGAATAATACACTGTTTTCGGACAAGAAACCCGGCCTCGACGAGAGCAACGGCATCGGGTTGACCAATACCAGGCGCAGGCTTGATATCCTTTACCCCGACAGCTATGACCTGAAAGTAGAAGAAAACGCAGCGGAAAGAAGATTCACTGTCAATCTTAAACTGAAAGTAAGTTGAAACTGAACTGCATAGCCGTCGATGACGAACCGCTCGCACTGGGATTGGTATGTACGTTTATTGAAAAAACGCCTTTCCTTTCACTGAAAGGCAGTTTCTCGAACGGCATAGATGCACTGCAGGCGATCCAGAATGACAGCATAGAGCTTGCTTTCCTGGATATACAGATGCCTGATCTTACCGGCCTCGAGTTGGCCCGGATCCTGGATAAGGTTCCTGAAAAGGCGCCCAGGATTATCTTCACGACAGCCTTCAACCAGTTTGCACACGAAGGGTATAAAGTCGACGCCCTGGATTACCTCCTCAAACCCTTCAACTACGAAGAATTTTTAAGGGCAGCGACCAAAGCCAGGCAGCATTTCGATCTTGTAAGACGTGCTGAGGAGCAATCGGTACAGCAACTGGTATCCGCGCCGAAGGATAATCATCTTTTCCTGAAAGTTGAATACCAGATGGTGAGAGTCGTATTCGAGGATATACTCTATATAGAAGGACTTAAAGATTATGTAAAGGTGCACCTGGAGAGCAGCTCGAGGCCGTTGCTGTCGTTAACCAGTCTCAAATCGCTGGAAGAAAAGCTGGCCGGCAAAGGATTCATGCGCGTTCACCGGTCATTTATAGTCAACCTGTCTAAAATAAGCGCGGTTTCCAAAACCAGCATAACCATCGGGAGTGAAAGCATTCCCGTAAGCGAGCAGTACAAAGACGATTTCAACCGCTATCTGAGCCAATGGATGTGATTGTGCGGCACTGATTGGTATATTTCCTAATTTAGTGTCTTTTATGTCCATTGTCATCTAATTAAAATTGTCGCTAATGTTTCGTCGAAATTTTGTTAAATCAGCCATCGGGCTGGCCGGAGCAGCCTCTGTCAGCGCATTCAGCGCAGGTTCAGCTTTTGGCTCTCATTCAGTCAAAAACAGCTTCAAGCTTCGCTATGCCCCTCACTTCGGGATGTTCCAGAACAGTGCGGGCAAAGACCTGATCGATCAGCTGAAGTTTATGGCAGACCAGGGCTTTACTGCTCTTGAAGATAATGGGATGATGGGCAGGTCTGTCCAGGACCAGGAAAAAATAGCACGTGAAATGGAGCGCCTGAGAATGAAAATGGGCGTATTTGTGGTTGATAAGGGAGGAAACGGGGCAAATACCCTGGCGGCAGGAAAAAAAGAGCACGTAGATATCTTCCTGAATGGCTGCAGGCGTGCGGTAGAGGTTGCCAAAAGAGTCAACGCCAAATGGATGACCGTCGTGCCCGGCGATTATGAGCGGTCTTTACCCCTGGGGATTCAGACGGGCCACGTGATCGATGCGCTCAGGAGAGGAGCCGAAATACTGGAGCCTCACGGGTTGGTGATGGTACTGGAACCGCTGAGCGATACACCGAACCTTTTCCTGCGCTATAGCGACCAGACGTATGAGATCTGCCGGGCTGTAAACAGTCCTGCCTGCAAGATACTCTACGATGCCTATCACATGCAGAAAAACGAGGGGCGTCTCATCCAGAATATCAACTGGACCTGGTCGGAAATCGGTTATTTCCAGGTGGGCGACGAACCCGGCCGTAAAGAGCCAACTACCGGCGAGATCAACTATAAAAACGTATTCAAGCATATCCATGACCGGAGCAAGGCCGAAAACCTGGACTTCATCGTCGGTATGGAACACGGGAATGCAAAACCCGGGAAAGAAGGGGAAATTGCCCTGATCAAGGCTTACCAGGAAAGCGATAGCTTCTGAGAAAAGCTCTTTCCCGTCTCCTGACGGTGAAAGAGTGAAAGCCGGTCTCTGACCGGCAAAAAGACCATCTTTTATCAGGTCAGAGAGACCTGAAGTCGCCCTCCCATCGTCGTGAGACGAGGGAGAGCTTTTCTTTGTGGTGGAACCTACTACTACTTTTTCAAGCGGGCGTAGTGCTCAAAAAAAAGCGGGATCGTTTCGATGCCTTTATAAAAATTAAAAAGCCCGAAGCTTTCATTGGGGGAATGCAATCCGTCTATATCCAGACCAAACCCCATCAGTACGCTTTTCACGCCAAGCACCTCTTCAAAAAGGGCGACAATGGGAATACTTCCCCCACCTCTTGTCGGGATCGGGGCTTTACCAAAAGAATCCTCCATTGCCAGGGCTGCGGCCTTGTATTCTATCGAATCGGTAGGTGTCACATAGGGTAAACCCCCGTGATGAGGCTTTACCTTTACCTTCACCGACGGAGGGGCTATCTGCCGGAAATGCGTGGTGAAAAGCGCCTCAATTTCCTTGTCGGTCTGGTTTGGGACCAGGCGCATCGAGATCTTGGCAAATGCTTTTGACGGTAAGACGGTTTTTGCGCCTTCTCCTGTATAACCTCCCCAAATACCGTTGACATCCAGGGTAGGACGTATGGAAGCGCGCTCTATCGTGGTATATCCCTTTTCTCCTTCGACCTCATCTATCCCCAGGTCCTGCTTGTAGCCGGCCAGGTCAAACGGCGCATCGTTCATAGCAGCACGTTCTCCGGCAGAAAGCTCCACAACATTGTCGTAGAAGCCGGGTATTGTGATATGCCCGTTTTCATCCTTGAGAGATGCGATCATTTCGCAAAGTATATTGATGGGATTGGCGACGGCTCCGCCGTACACCCCGGAGTGAAGGTCACGGTTGGCACCGGTCACCTCGACTTCCACGTAGGTTAGCCCTCTGAGCCCCACCTCTATCGATGGGACATCGTTTGCTATAATGCTTGTATCCGAGATAAGGATCGTATCGGCCCTGAGCAGCTCCCGGTTCTCCCTGACAAACTCCCCGAGATGGTCCGACCCGATCTCCTCCTCCCCTTCGATCATGAACTTGACGTTGCACGGCAGGCTTTTACCGGCCATCAGCGCTTCAAAGGCCTTAATATGCATATAAAACTGCCCTTTGTCGTCACAGGCTCCTCTTGCATAAATACGCTCATTTTTGATAACCGGCTCAAAAGGTGGGGAATCCCAGAGTTCATAGGGATCTGCGGGCTGCACATCGTAATGTCCGTAAACCAATACGGTAGGAGCCTGAGGATCGATGATCTTTTCCCCGTAAACTACCGGGTGGCCCGGTGTCCGGAATATCTCAGCGCTGTCGGCACCTGCATCTTTTATTTTATCCCGTACAAACTCCGCCGCACGCAACATGTCAGGTTTGAATCGGGAATCGGCACTTACCGATGGGATCTTCAGCAGTTCGACCAGCTCTTCCAGGAAACGGGCCTTGTGATCATTGATGTATGTTTGGACAGACATAAAAACGGTATCTGAATGAAAAGAAAAATGGCGCGGATAATCCGCGCCATAAAAATAACAAAATAGGTTAGCTACAGGAAACTACCGGGTATGCTTCTTTTTTACGAACAGCTTCACCCTGTTTTCGCTCCCGTTGAAAAGGCGGACAATATTTTTCTGGTGTGTAAAAACCACCATCAGGAACATTGCAAAGCCAAAAATCACGAGGGATACCTCGGGTTTGCCGAAAACCCCGAGCAATAAGAGCACCGGGAAAGCCAGCGTGGCCAGGATCGAGCTCAGCGAAACATATTGGGAGGCGATCAGCGTAAGAATGAAGATAGTAATGCAGATAAGAGCCAGCTCCGGGTGAATGGCCAGCACCATTCCAAGCAGGGTTGCGACACCCTTGCCGCCTTTGAAATTGACATAGACCGGGAAAATATGCCCGATTATAGCCACTATACCAAAAATAAACTGGTAAGTGAGTATCTGCTCATGGGCGATCAGGTCGAAGTAGAAAAGCAGAACGGCCAGCATCGTTGCTGTCCAGCCTTTCAACACGTCGATCAGCATCACCACCGTGCCCGCACGTTTTCCGAGCACTCTGAACGTGTTGGTAGCCCCCGCATTTTTGCTCCCGAATTTTCTGAGATCGACGCCCAGGTATCCGATTCCATACCAAACGGAAGAAGGAATTGAACCCAATAAATAGGCAGCCAACACCATTAAAACGGTCATAAACAGAGACATAGACTAAAAACTGAGATGATTAACTATTTCTTAAGATTTTTATATTTCCAAATCTAACTTAACTCCTTCACAATACCATGCATTTTTAGTATTTTAATAAGATTTTAATTTTTCAGAAGCCCTCTGCTTTCTCTTCTTTTTTAACAGCATCCTTTTTTTGCGTTGCTCCTTTGGCGGTTTTTCTGGCAGGACGCGGGGCTCTTTTTGCTTGCGGATACGTAGTATTAAACCTATCCATGAATGCCATCTTATCCTCGAGCGAAAGCGGCAGTAACTGCATATCTCTCGAACGGCTCCTGGACGCTGACACCTTATCGTTAAAACTATAGTCAGAAGATACCACTCCCACCATATTTTCAGCATAATCAAAAAAGTACCAAAGCTCCGGTGTTATTTCCAGCAACAGGCTGAAGCCCTCCTGCCCGCCGTCCATCCGTATCTCCATCAATCCGTCTGCTTTCGCATTGATATCGTTCGTCCCCAGGTTTGATATCCCCATTCTTTCGGAAGTATAAAAAGATTTGTGTTCTTCCGACCAGTGGAGGTTGACGTTGGAAAGCACAATAGGCAGGTTCAGCAGCGGCGAAGCTTCGCTCAGAGGCTTATGCTCGGCGGCAAGCTTGTCGGCAAAAGTTTTAGTGGCTGCGGCTCCTATCAAGGCCTCCAGCTTCCCGAACAGCCGTTCGAGATCGTCTTCAGCAGGGTCGTCATTATGCTCTTCCAGGTTGGTCGAGACTATTTTTGATGCCAGTTCGGGAAGGAGCGGGTTCAAAGCGGTAAATTTAAGCCCCAGGAGCGCATTCACATTCAGCCGCATGCTGTCTATCTGAGCCTGTCCCCGGCCTGCAGCCAGCACCCAGTCGCCGGGGCCGAAACCGAGCTTACCAGAAAAATCAAAGAGCCCTTTCTGATCGTCGAATGCCAGTACGGTCGTAGGCGGCACAAGCGTATCGACCGGGTTCTTCTGGATAATCCTGAAGGAGCGTGAATCTCCGTCGTAGTGCATATTGCCTGTAGCCACAAAGAAATCCGGATCCCGGGTATCGTCCTTCGGCGACAGGAACGTAGGATAAATACCACTGCCAAAACGATAGTGCAATCCGGCCGACAGGGGAGTTCCTTCGGCATTTACAAGCTTCTCGTCTACTTTCAGGGTGATATTTGCCCCGGGAGCTTCCTTATATTCTATCCAGGAGTTTTCCAGGCTCTGACGCTCCTTCAGCATAGGGCGGATAAAGCCGTCCAGGTCCAGCGACGGCTTGTTGGAGGCGAAGCGGATCTCACCCTTATAGGCTATACCCGGCGCCAGACGCAGCTTATCCGTTTCCTCGATATAGGCGACCGCAGTGGTGTAATAGGCTCCCTCATCAGCCGACGACGACAATTTCTCATTCTTTCTCGAGGCCGAAGCCAGCGGCTGTTCCGACTTTTGCAGCTCAAAATTCCCAAGCTTTATATCGAAAGTATCCCTGCTTGCCGTGATATACTGGTAAACTGCAGAACCCTCAAGACTGTTTTTCGAGTGTATCTTGATATCGGCATTATACATACGGTGCGATATGCCCATGGTATCGACTACAATACGCGCCTTTTTAAAATCGGCCAGGTTTCCGTTGCCGTCAATCACTACCTGTCCTTTGTCGGGCACGATGTTGAGCCCGGTCGAGTTTACAAAAGGTACGCCGGCAACAGTCATTTCCTTTTTATCTACGGAATATACTGCACTGGTACCCTTAAACTCCAGACCTTCCTGCTCAGGCATCATCGATCTGAAGGTGGCGGGTTCTCCGTTGCTCTTCATCGTAATTTTACGCGCCTTGGTATCCCAGGTTGCCGAACCTATGGAAGTGTAGTAGTTCGCCATCGGGAGCTCTATTCCTGACGAATCGCCGGTAAAGCCCTCACTGTTCTGGTTAAGCTGGACAATCCCCTTGTCGATTGAAAAGTCTATGTCTACTCCCTTTGCCCTCAGGAGAGAAATGCCCTCGGACTGAGCAGAGGCATTTACGTTCAGAGTAGCGCCTCCCGCCCAGAAACCGCCTTTTTTAAATTGTATATTGTCGGAAGCAAGCTCTGAATCGGCCCTTTTAAGCACGCCGTTCCCAAACAATCCTTTCGACCTTAATACCAGCTCTCCCTCCAGCTTGGTGGTTCCGTTATAAAAATCGAACGCATCACCCCGGGTCTTCAGCATCATACTATCTGCCTCCGGTACCCATCTCATGGTGAATTCCTTCAGGTCGGCCTTCGGGAAATAAACCCCGTTAACCGTACCCTCCGAAAACCTGGCGCTCTTTCCCGAAGCTACCAGCGAATCGGTCGTTAAAACCATCCTGTCGGCCTGGATCTGTCCGGTCAGGTAGCTAAGCGTACCCCCGCTCTGCAACCCTTTGTAGTCCATAAAGAGTTTGGGAGCTTTAATAACAGCCTTCCCGTTATATACCTTGAGCCCCTCTTTAGGCACGGGGTACTCGAAGCCCAACGACGTATCGGGCATCGATTTCAGCGCCGTTTTGATCATAGGCAATATACCCGCCGAATGAAACTCTCCCACAAACTCGATATCTCTTTTATCAAGCCCGCCTACGTCCAGCTCAGGAACGTTGAAAAAGACCTCTTCTGGGTAAGCCCACTGCCCTCTTCTGGGCTGGTTAAAATGGATGGTTACCCCCTCGGGTATATGAATTCTCGGGGATCCGGAAACGCCCTTCTGCTGACCGGATTTATTTTTTGCATCGCTCAGGTAAAACGTTCCTGCCTTCTCATATTTGATATTTCCTCCAACTTCACCGCCTAACCCTTTCGCATATTTCTCGTGCGGCACATAAGTAATGGAGTCCATATCGGACATGTTGATGAAGAAGTCGTTATAGTTGAATTTTATGCTCCGCCCGGTAAACTTGAAGTTACTCGACTGCAGGAGGCCGTTCATGGTAAAATCCCTGTTCCTGCCCATGACCACGATCCGGTCAGAGGGTTTTCCTGAAATCCTCAGGGAATCGCTGATACTGAAATACTCCACTCCCCTGACGGTCAGCAGCGTATCTTTGAAAGAAATAGAAGCATTCGCGAGGTTGTCGTTAGAGGGGAACACCGATCTGAGTGTGAAATTATCGAAGTCGGCCTTATTGGCGTTGGCCATGATATAGAAAACAGCTTTTCGCGTGAGGCTGTATTCATCCTGGTCTGCATTGTACTGGAAATAGCCTTCCAATGTCAGGCGCTCCAGCATACGTCTCACTATTGCGGGTTGCTTCTTAACGACTTTTGCCAGCTCATCGGGAAAAAACGTCTGCTTTTTCTGCTGCTGGAGGTATGCGGCGGCGGCCATCAGGGGTTGAAAGCCAAACTCCTGGCTCATTTCCTGCAGCCTTGACTTCCTGAAAAAATCTATCGATTCCATCCGCAGGGGGATTTCCGTCTTCCCCGACACCATGTAAAACTGGAAATTGCCTTTTGAAAAATCCCACCTGGCCGACTCCGACCATATGTACATTTTATGGTAGGTGTCGATATACGGAAGCGAGGCAAAATCGCCTTTGGGCGGCCGGGTAAGGTGCAGGATGCCCGCCTCATCCTGGTAGTTAAGTACTACTCCGGGATGATAAACAGAATCCTGGCCCATCGGAAGCGTAAAAGTGGCCAGCTCTGCCGTAATTTTCGAAGGCGACAAAGAAAACCGCTGGCTGGTCGATTTGAAAGCAGGCTTCCCCTGGAAGCTGACAATTACCGCCGACGGCTCACCGCTCAGGGAGGTGCTGAATAATTCGTGCCCCTGCAGGTAGTAACCGCCTTTGTACGAGATATGCTCACTCAGGCCCGACAAAACCGCGTCATTCCTGTAAGACATAAACCTCGGGAAACCCGACGACGGCTTGCCCGCCGGTTTCCTGGCGCTCTTATACTCGAAAGTCCCGGTAACAGGCGATTTGAGCCTATTGTCATGGATAACGGCTTTCTCTGCCCTCAACGCCGGAGTGGCGGTTTTAAACGCAAAATCTTCTAGCTCAACATACACGGAAGGATCTCCGGCGGTCTGCCAGTCAAAGCGCCCTCCCTTCCCGACAAAAATTCCTTTATGAAGCGAAACGCTCCCATTACCCGGTCCGAAACTCACGGAGTCGCCGTTAGCCACAATTGCAAAGGCTGCATTCTGCAGATCCAGCAGCAGTCCGGAAAGTATGGGAAGAGATTCGGCAGATCTCAAAGGGGCATCTTCGACCGGCGCGTCCCACCCGTCCGACACTTTATCGGCCGGCGCATTCTGAGCCGGTGCCTCGTACCTGAAACGGTATTGTCCGGCAGTAAGATACAGCTTGTTGAAATTGGATTGATACAACAGCTTTTTATCCAACACAAGCTGGATAGTCTGCAAAGCCTGGAGCATTTCTTTCTGGTCGTGCTGCTCAACTGCATGGTCCAGCGCGATCATAAATCCGTTGATATCCCCCTGTTGCCCGATGATCGTCAGCAGGTTGCTCATCACCAGGTTAAGGGCAGGGCCGGGCTTATAGCCCCGCGAGGCCATATTCCGGAACAGGCTGATAAACTGCTGCCTCTGTGTTGTATTCAGTCCCGAGTTCCATATAGCCTCGAGCCCTTTCGACGACTGGATATAGACCTGGTTCCGGCTGTTATCCATCAGTTTGCGCAATTCAGCAATAAACGCGGCCGGATCCTCCGAAAACTTCAGATTCTGAGCATAGCTTCCCCCGGCGAGCCCCGTCATTAAAAGCAAGAGCAAGGTGAATCCATGTACCAGATTACTCCAAAGTTTCCCGCGGTTTCGGGTTGTTATTCCTTTTACCATAGCGATGGTTTTTAAAACCTCCGGGCTGTACCCGGGGGGTAGGATATGGCGCCCTTTCAGGGCTTTAGGAAGGTCACTGCCGCCCAGTCATTTTTGATGTTGGTACTGAGGGCTTTCAGGCCCAGTTGCTCTCCCAGAGCCTTCAGGCCCGGTGCATCTGCCTGGTAAAAGCCGCTGATTACCATCCAGCCTTCCTTTTTCAGGTGTTTGTAATAGAATTCCATCTCCTGTAGAAGGATATTCCGGTTGATATTCGCCAGGATACCGTCGAAGCGTTTTGCCTCGTCCACATCACCTATCGTTCCGAGAAAGACCTCAAAACCATCAGAAACGTTGTTCAGCGCGACGTTTTCTTTTGCATTTTCAACAGCCCATTCCTCAATATCGAATGCCAGTACAGTTGCAGCCCCCAGTTTTTTCCCCAGGATACCCAGTATTCCGGTCCCGCTGCCGACGTCCATCAGGTCTGCACCTTCGTGCGGCAGGGAGAGCTGTTCGGCCATGACAAGCCAGGTGGTTTCGTGGTGGCCTGTACCGAACGACATTTTGGGATTGATCAGGAGCTCATAGGGAAATGACGCGTCCGGCTCGTGAAAAGAAGCCCGTACGCGTACTTTGTCCATAACCTCGATGGTCTCATAATTACTTTCCCACTCTTTATTCCAGTTCTCCTTTTCCAACGTTTTTACCGAAAAAGCTATTGCAGTCTGCGGCTCATATTTGGCTATGACCTCCTGAAGCACCGCCTGGTCGAAACGTGGTTCTTCTATATACGCGTTTACTCCCTCGTCCGTTTCCACAAACGATTCGTAATCTATTTCGGCAAGCTCCGCAATAAGAATTTCAACGTATTCGGGATCGATCTCCAGGGATAACTCTATATAATTCATGCATAAAAGATTTGAGCCGGTAGCCGCCGGCAAATAAAAACCCGCATTACTGGAACACGGGCTCTTGCGGCGCTATGCCATCGGGCTATAAAACTAATCAATAGACGGGGTTACCGCAAATACCGGTCACCGAAAAGCGGATTGCCTGCCGGGTAGAAGTCACGATTCGAGGATCAGAATTTCTACCCGCCTGTTTTTCTGTCTCTGCTCTTCATTATTTCCTTTTACAAGGGGTTTTGTCGGTCCGTATCCCCGGGTTTCAATCCGATCCTTCGCAATGCCCTTTTCAACGAGGTAAGATTTTACGGACTCCGCCCGGTTTCGCGACAGCTCTACGTTTTTATCAAAATCGCCGACATTATCGGTATGCCCTTCCACGCGGATCCGGAGCCTGGGATTATCGTTGAGGGTTTTCACAAACCTGTCAAGCTCATCAAAAGATTCGGGCAGAAGCGTATATGAAGAAGTCTCGAAATAAATGTTTTCAAGTGTGAAAGTCGTGCCTTCCGAAAGCGGTGAAAGCCTGAAATCGTGCGCGAATACTCCGGCATCCGAAGAGTCGGCCGAGGTATCAAGCTCCCAGGTCTCATCACCGAAACCTTCAGCCGAAGCCTTAAAAATGTACTTCCCTCCTGGCTCCAGGGCGATCCTGAACTTACCCGAGCCTGTGCTTATCGTTACGGTGTCGCCGCCTTCCACGTAGCTGATCGTCGCGGGCACAGGTTTTCCGGTACCGGCATTCAATACACTGCCCGAAAAGCCGGCAAATGCCGGAACAGGTTTACTATCCGCTGCAGCAGTTTCTTCCCTGGCCGGTTCGGCTGCTTTCGGTTCCGTTACTTTTTTGGTTTCCCGCGGTTTTTTCTTCGGATCGGGGTTGTTGATATGAATGCCGTAAAAATTCCAGGCAGTGGTATTCGCAGTACTCTTCCCTTCATAAAAATCAATTATTTCTATCCCGGGCGTCACTTTTTCAAAATAAGCTACAAATTCCACTACTTCCCCGCTTTCCACCTGCTTCCGTTCCGGATTGGTCGGGATGCCTTCTGCTCTCAGGAACCTGAATTTTGTATTGACATCGCCTGGCTTATACAACCGCGTATTAGGATCTATCCAGATTTCAGGGTTGCTGGGTCTCGGCTGAAAAAAGAACCGGGGCTGGGGCATATTCTGCGGCGGCATCTCTTCTTTCCTCCCATTATCTTTAAAACGAAGGTATATCGCCGTATGCCGGTCTGTAATCTCTACTTTCGTGATCTTTACATAATCTACGCTCGCCTCCTCGACTTGCGGGTTATGGGTAATCACCTGTCCGGCCGAAATAAAAGGCCCGGCAACAAACAGCATAACCAGGCCGCCTAATATCCTGACGTTCATATTTTCGGTTACAATAGCAGTTACAAAAACACTATTTTAAACGTAAAATACACGGCCTTAGTTTGTTAAAAGATGTTAAACTGAGCTTCGACTCCTTACTGAATAAATTCCGTCCAGAAATCAGGATCATATCGCTGCCAGGCGTGGCATCCGAAAGGAAGTTCCCTGCCGTTTATTTCAAAAGAGGCTGCAGGGCTTCTTTCAAAAGAGAAGCTGAGCGCCTCTCTCCAACCGGGCAGGTTCATAAAGGGTTTCAGCGGGAGCAGTCTTGTGGCATCCAGCGAAAAAAGCATGTCCTCATTACCTTTCCAGGAAGGGTATAATATATTGTATATCCTGAGAAAACGCTTTATGCCAGCAATCTTCCTCAGCGATAGTCCGCCGTTGAAAAGCAGCCTTTGCGCAGACAATGCCCTGACATAGACATCTGCCTCTTCCCTTGCCAGAGCTTCGAAGCCTTTTGCGTTGAATGCCGGCGCCCCTATATAATCGAACCCTTTCTGACACCACTCGGCCAGTTTGTCTTCAAAAACAAAAGCATCCAGTTGGTAGAGGAGCATAAAGTCGTAGGAGTCGAACACCTCATAAAAATACAACGAAGTCATCAGTCTGTTGTAATCAGCAATACTCCGAAAACAGTCCGGGTCGAAGCGGACCACCCGGATCCCTTCTGCAAAATCTCCCAGTGTTTCGGAGAGGTCGAGCCGCTCCGGCGCTATTACACAAACCGGCCAGTGACCCAGCACCTTCATACACCGGGCCAGCGACAAGCGTTCAAAATCTCTGAGGTTTGACTGAACGATGGGTATTACAATTACAGCAGAGGACATACGTACACGATCTATTCGAATAAGTCTCCCAGGAAAGGCAGCCACCAGTGCTCACTACTGAAGTTATAGCGCCCTTTCATTAATTCCGATATAGCCGGCTCCAGTCTTCTGAGCCTGTTTTCAGGCAGGCTTGCACGAGCCTGAAAATGGACCTGCAGCTCCTTCAGCCTGGTGAGCGACGCGGGAGAAATACCTTTCACCTTTTCCAAAGTCTCAATCAACGCCTTCAAAAGCTCTGCCCGCTGCCTGATAGGCCCTATCTTCTCATTGCGGTCACGTACCCATCTTTCTTTCAGCGTGATCCGCTCCTGCTTTTGTCCGAATCCCACCTGCTGATTGGGATGCACCCGGTAAGAAAGGAGAGGACTGGCGATAAAACCGATCTTATCGCTAAGGGACAATACCAGCGCTATCCAGGCGTCGTGTATGTAGGGGCCCAGATGAACAGGAAAGGGAGACAGAAAGCTGAGGACTCTCTTCCTGACAGCCAGGGTCGCACCGGTCACAATATAACCGTCGAACAACAAATCCTTCGCCTTCCCCGCTTTCCATTTTGCCTGCTTTTCATGGTTGAACCCGATATTGTCCCACAGCATGTGATCCAGCCTCTTTCCGCTGTCGTCAATAAGGTAGGCATCCGAAAAAACCGCCTCATGTCCGGGATGTTCTCCAAAATATTCCAGCTGTCTCTGCACCTTGTCATACATCCAGATATCATCCTGGTCGGAAAGCAGCAGGATTTCGCCCCTGCACAGCCCCATGCATTTATCGAAATTCCTGGTAGAACCCAGGTTCACTTCATTTGTATAAATTCTTACCGGGAAAGGGGCTGTAGCTGCAAATTTCTCCAACACCCCGACCGTACCGTCTGTAGACCTGTCGTCGCATACCACCAGTTCGTCGATCTGACGGCTTTGATGTGCAATGCTTTCCAATTGTTCTTCCAGATACTTCGCCCCGTTATAGGTACACATAGCAGCTGAAACCATAAATATCCCGCATAGTTAGTTGTCCCGGCCCCAGGCCGTTTGAAGCGCAAATTTAACAAACTATATATAAGTGTACCCTTCGGATCCGGAAAATCGCGTGTCTTCCCTTCTATATAATCATATTCGGCTAATTGTAGAAATTTGACGATCTTTGCGCGCCTGATAGTCCGGCCGGCGATAAAACCTTATGCCGGAGGGCTTTCCAGGGGATTACAAAAACATGAAAACCAAAGGGTTAAGAAAAAACAAGATCAATATTGTCACATTAGGTTGTTCTAAAAACCTGGTGGACTCGGAAGTGCTTTTTACCCAACTGAAAGGCAACGGTTACCAGGTTGAGCACGAATCCAAAAAAGACGATGCCCAGATAGTCGTGATCAATACCTGCGGTTTTATTGACGGCGCCAAGGAAGAGTCGGTCGATACCATCCTGCGATATGTGGATGCGAAAGAAAAGGGACTGGTAGACAAAGTGTATGTAAGCGGCTGCCTTTCTCATCGGTATAAGGACGAACTGGCAGTGGAAATCCCGAGCGTCGATGCCTGGTTCGGCACAAACGAGCTCCCCCGGATACTGAAAACCCTGCGCGCTGACTACAAACATGAGCTGGTGGGCGAAAGGCTGCTGACCACCCCTTCCCATTATGCCTATCTCAAAATAGCCGAAGGATGTGACCGCCCCTGTTCTTTCTGCGCCATTCCCCTGATGCGTGGCAAACACGTGTCAAGACCCGTAGACGAGCTGCTTACCGAGGCCAGGTCACTGGCTAAAAGAGGCACAAAAGAGCTGATCCTGATTGCCCAGGACCTCACCTACTATGGCCTGGACATCTACGGTAAACGCAATCTTTCGGAACTCCTGCTGCAGCTTGCCGACGTCGAAGGCATTGAGTGGGTCAGACTGCAGTATGCTTACCCGGCGGGCTTCCCGATGGATATACTGGATGCCATAAAAGCGCATCCCAATATCTGCCATTACCTGGATATGCCTCTGCAGACAGGCTCTACCGAAATGCTCAGATCGATGAGGAGGGGGATTACCCGCCAGAAAACCGAGGACCTGATCGACAGGATCAGGCAGGCCGTACCTGACATTGCGCTGAGGACCACTCTCATCGTCGGCCACCCCGGCGAGACAGACGAGCTGTTTGAGGAAACTTACGATTTTGTCGAGAAAATGAGGTTTGACCGGCTCGGTGTCTTCCAGTATTCACACGAAGAGAACACCCATTCCTTCAGCTTTACGGACAACGTTGCTCCTGAAACCAAGCAGGAAAGGGCCGACGCCATTATGGATCTGCAACAAAACATCTCCTGGGAGCTCAACCAGGCGAAAGTCGGCAAGACGTTCAAGGTGCTTTTCGACCGCAAAGAAGGCGGATATTTCATAGGCCGTACGCAATTTGACTCACCTGAGGTCGACAACGAGGTACTACTTCCCGCGGCATCTTATGTAAGATTGGGCGATTTCGCCGATGTCAGCATCACGCATGCCGAAGAATTCGACCTGTATGCCGAATTAGCCAACTAGTTATAAATTTGTCTGCCGGGAGAAATCCTCCCGGCAGTTTTTCCGTAAAAAAATGATTCAACGTATTCAAACTCTCTTTTTACTGATTGTAGCCCTTGCCATGGGGGCGTTTATCGCATTGCCGGTCTGGAATAAAACCGCTCCGGGAGGTGAAGAATCCATTTCGCTCGATGCTTTCGTGATCAGGCACCAGCTTAACAGTGTCCAGGCCGAGATACAACCCGTATACTATCACCTCGGATTGGCGGTGTTGGTTGCAGGGATCGCGTTATTTGCCATTTTCAAGTATAAAAACCGGCTGATGCAATCCGCATTATGCGCTGTCAACTCTATTGTGATGACGGCACTCCTCGCCCTGGTGGTATACCAGACGATGTTTAAAGCCGGAAAAATATTCGAACCGGAAGCGCCGGGCGATTATGGTTACGGCTTCTATGCCCTGGTAGTCGCTATGCTGGCCAATGTACTGGCCAACAGGTTTATCCGGAGAGATGAAAAGATGGTTAAGGAATCCAACAGGTTCCGTTAGCCCCGGCTGCAGGCGGGGGACCTGTGGTCAGGCCAGGCCCTCTCTCACCAGGTCATGAAGATGCACGAAGCCTTTCAGATCCCCGTTTTCGGTAACCGGCAACTGCGAAATACTCCGTGACTGCATAAGTTCCAGCGCCACTATCGCATAGGTTCCTGCGCTTACAGTCACCGGGTCGGGAGTCATGATTTCGCGGGCGGTGCGGTCAAAGAGGCTCTCAGCCGGACTCCTGTTGAGCATCCGGCGAAGATCTCCGTCGGTTATGATCCCCTCGAGCCTGCCGTCAGATCCGACAACGGCGGTAGCGCCCAGGCATTTGGATGAAATTTCGACGATAATCTCCCTCAGGCCGGCATGAAGCGGAACTGAAGGCAAAGCGTTAGCCGGGTAGATGTCGTCCACCTTCAGATATAGCCTCTTACCCAGGGTGCCGCCGGGATGGAAGCCGGCAAAATCCTGAGGCGTAAACCCGCGGATCTCAAGCAGGGAGACAGCCAGGGCATCTCCCATTGCCAGTGCGGCGGTCGTACTTGACGTCGGAACAAGGTTGTGCGGGTCTGCCTCGTGCGGAACATAAGTATACAAAATATGATCAGAGTGGATCCCGAGATAAGATTTTTTACTACCGACCATCCCAAGAAGGGGTATGCCCAGGCGCTTAAGAAAGGGTACCAGAGTTTTAATCTCCGGTGTATCGCCGCTTTTGGAGATGGCAAGTACCACATCGTCCGGGCCGACCATTCCAAGATCGCCGTGGATAGCGTCGGCGGCGTGCATAAAAATGGCAGGGGTACCGGTCGAATTAAAAGTCCCGACGAGCTTCTGACCGATCAGGGCGCTTTTACCGATACCCGTCACCACCAGTCGCCCCCTGGTCGCGAGGATCTTTTCAACTGCCCCGGTAAAACCCTTGTCGATAAAAGAAGCAAGGCCGGCAACAGCAGCGGCTTCCTGTTCGATTACCTGGATTGCCGTGGATCTGATTTTTTTTACTAATTTCAAACTAAAGTTTTTTTACAAGAATTTGATCCGATGGTGATGGAAATTAAGGGCAAAGATATGAACTTTGAAAAGACTCTTTTTTAGTACTAAACATGATACAACAGGAAAACAAGCCGGTACTCAGCGAATCACTGAAAGCCAGACTCAAAGAAGTCTTTGGGTTTAGTCAGTTCAGGGGTGATCAGGAGCCGATTATAGAAAATATTATGAAGGGCAAAAATACCTTCGTCATTATGCCTACCGGTGCCGGTAAGTCTCTCTGTTACCAGTTGCCCGCCGTAGTAAGCGACGGGATGGCGATCGTAATTTCACCCCTCATCGCTCTTATGAAAAACCAGGTGGATCAGCTGAGCGCTTTCGGCATCAACGCCCAGTTCCTGAATTCCACGCTGAGCAAGAGCGAAATGAACAAAGTAAAAAAAGATGCGCTCGATGGTACGCTCAAGCTCTTGTATATAGCCCCCGAATCGCTCAACAAAGAAGAGAACCTCGATTTTCTGCAGAAAATAAAAATTGCTTTCGTAGCCATTGATGAGGCCCACTGTATATCCGAATGGGGACACGACTTCAGGCCTGAATACCGGAGGATAAGGGGGATTATAGACAATGTGGGAGACCTTCCTATTATTGCGCTGACGGCTACCGCTACGCCTAAAGTCCAGATGGATATCAGGAAAAACCTCCATATGGAAGAGGTGGAAACCTTCAAGTCTTCTTTCAACCGCAAAAACCTGTATTACGAGATAAGGCCCAAAAAAGATGCCAGGAAGCAGTTGATCCAGATTATCAGGTCGCACAAGGGTAAATCGGGAATTATTTACTGCCTCAGCCGCAAGAAGGTGGAGGAAATAGCCGAGCTTCTGAAGGTAAACGACATCAAGGCCCTTCCCTATCATGCCGGGCTGGACGGAAACATCAGAATGGCTAACCAGGATGCGTTCCTCAACGAAGAAGTGGACGTGATTGTAGCAACCATCGCCTTTGGAATGGGGATCGACAAACCCGACGTCCGTTTTGTTATCCACTACGACGTACCCAAATCCCTTGAAGGTTATTACCAGGAAACCGGCAGGGCCGGACGCGACGGGCTGGAAGGCAATTGCATCATGTTTTACCGCTATGATGACATTCTCAAGCTCGAGAAATTCAACAAGGATAAAACCGTTACCGAAAGAGACAATGCCAAGCACCTTCTCAACGAGATGGTCAGCTACGTCACCCAGGGAATCTGCCGGCGCAGGCAGTTGTTGAGCTATTTCGGAGAATTCCTGGATAAGGACTGCGGCTTTTGCGACAACTGCCTCAAGCCTACAGAAAAGATCAAAATCCAGGATGAAGCTATCTTTGCGATCTCCGCGGCGGTCCAGACAGGACAGCGGTTTGACGCCGAACACCTGGCCGACGTATTGATCGGAAAAGAAAACCAGTATGTCAAAAGCTACGAGCACGACAAGCTGGATGTTTACGGAAAAGGGCTCAATTTTAATGAAACCCCCGAATTCTGGACATCGCTTTATCGTCAGTTGCTCATTTTGGGCTATTTTGAAAAAGATCTTGACAACTACGGAGTGGTGAGGGTTTCCCAGAAAGGATTGGCCTATGCCGACGACCCCTATCCCATTACGATCAGCAAAGATCACGACTACGAGGCCGAAGCTGAAAAAGGCGACGCGCAGGATAAGGAAATCGCCGGCGAAAGCAGCGCTCATGCCTACGACGAAACGCTGCTGGGTATGCTGAAGGCGCTCCGAAAAAAAGTAGCAAAAGAGAAAAACCTTCCTCCGTATGTAATTTTCCAGGATCCCTCACTGGAGGAAATGTCCACTACCTACCCCACCTCCCAGCAGGAAATGGCCCAGATCAACGGGGTAGGGCTCGGTAAGGTTCAGAAATTCGGGAAGCCTTTCCTCGACCTGATCAATACCTATGTGGAAGAAAATGACATCGAAACCGCGAAGGATGTCGTCATCAAATCGACCGTCAACAAGTCTAAGATCAAGATCTTTATCATCCAGCAGGTCGACCGCAAAATAAACCTGGAAGAGATCGCCGAGGCAAAAGGTATTACTATGGAAGAGCTTATTGAAGAAATAGAGCATATCTGTTATTCAGGAACCAAGCTGAATCTCGATTACTATATCAACCAGGTGATGGACAAGGATAAACAGAACGAGATCTATGAATATTTCCTGACCGCCGAAACAGACAATATCGCAGAAGCCCTGAAAGAATTCAGAGGGGAAGACATCAGCGAAGAGGAGCTGAGGCTTATGCGCATCAAGTTCCTCTCTGAACTGGCAAACTAATTTTTATGCTTTTTCGAGGCTAAATACCCTCATTTAGTTAATCAATTTTAAATGAATATACTTATTATAGGATCGGGGGGCAGAGAACATGCTTTTGCGTGGAAAATTGTACAGAGTCCTTTATGCGACGATTTATTTGTAGCTCCCGGAAACGCCGGAACAGCTAAGATTGCCCGGAATTTACCCATCTCCGTCAGTGATTTTGATGCCATTGAGAAAGCCATCCTGGCGCATCGCATCGACCTGGTACTGATAGGCCCGGAAGAGCCGCTCGTAAAAGGGGTTGTTGATTATATAAGATCGAAGCCTGAGCTTAATCACGTCAGGCTGATCGGGCCCGATGCTTCCGGCGCGCAGTTGGAGGGGAGCAAGGACTTCTCCAAAGCCTTTATGCAGAAATACGGAATCCCTACCGCCGCTTCCCGCACCTTCACAAAGGAAACACTGACGGCAGGGCTGGATTATCTTCAGAACCATTCGCTTCCTATCGTTTTAAAAGCAGACGGGCTAGCTGCCGGGAAAGGCGTGGTCATTGCCGAAACACTCCGACAGGCGGAAGAAACCTTCCGGGAAATGCTTCTCGAAAGAAAATTCGGCGATGCGGGCGAGAAAGTGGTGGTCGAGCAGTTCCTGAAGGGTATAGAGCTGTCGGTTTTTGTCCTGACGGATGGTAAAAATTATAAAATACTCCCGGAAGCCAAGGACTATAAGCGGATAGGCGAAAACGACACCGGACTGAACACGGGCGGTATGGGAGCAGTTTCCCCGGTAGTGTTTGCAGATGAGGATTTTATAAAAAAAGTAGAAGAAAAAGTAGTAAAACCTACTCTTGCCGGTCTTCAATCAGAGGGGATCAGGTATGTGGGATTCATCTTCATCGGCCTTATGAACGTAAAAGACGAGCCCTATGTGATCGAATACAACGTCAGGATGGGCGATCCGGAAACGGAGGTAGTGCTTCCAAGGATACAGTCCGACCTGGTGCCTTTGCTGGTGGCGGCATCCAAAGGCACGATCGAAGACGTTGGGATGACCATATCGCCCCAGGTTGCCGTTACTACCGTGCTGGTTTCAGGCGGTTATCCGGAAGCGTATGAAAAAGGGAAAACGATAGAGAATATTGAAAAATGTGAAGACGTAGTGGTGTTCCATGCAGGTACACGACTAGGTGAAGCAGGCGATGTTCTGACAGACGGAGGAAGGGTCCTGGCGGTAACAGGCATGGCCAACTCCATAGAACATGCCGTCATGAAATCCCAGAAAGCGGCGCAGATCGTTCGTTTCGACGGGAAATATTATCGTAGTGACATTGGTATCGACCTGATCCGTTATCAGGATTAGGCATTAAACACAGAGAAGTTATGGGATGTACATCGTGCGGTGTCTCCGGATATAAAGGAAGTAGCAAGGTTGCGGGTTGTTCGAGCGGGTCATGCGGGTCGGGAGGATGTAATAAGATGAATACTTTCGACTGGCTGGGCAATATGGATATTCCCGTCCATATGCGGTTCAATATTGTAGAGGTAAGGTTCAAGGGAGGCAGGAAAGAGTACTTCCGCAATATCAACAACCTGGACCTGTACACGGGCGATATGGTGGTCTGCGAAATGTCGAACGGGCACCATATCGGGTCGGTATCGCTTCAGGGAGATCTTGTCAGGCTTCAGATGAAGCGCAAGCAGATCCCTGTCAACGACGACATAAAGAGTATTTTCAGGAAAGCGACCAGTAAGGACCTGGAGAAACACACCCAGTCGATGGCGCGCGATCTCCCCGCCATGTACCGGACCCGGGAGATAGTCCGCGAGTTGAAGCTGAACATGAAAATGTCGGATGTCGAGTTTCAGTCCGACAATACGAAGGCTACCTTCTATTATTCGTCTGAAGAACGGGTCGATTTCCGGGAGCTCATCAAGATACTGGCCAACGAGTTCAGGGTAAGGGTAGAAATGCGGCAAATCAGCCTCCGCCAGGAAGCAGGCAGGCTGGGAGGGATCGGCTCATGCGGAAGAGAACTCTGCTGCTCGACCTGGATCAACGATTTCAAGAATATTTCGACCTCTGCGGCGCGCTATCAAAACCTGTCTCTCAACCCCTCTAAGCTCTCCGGTCAGTGCGGGAGGCTGAAATGCTGCCTCAATTACGAGCTGGAGACCTACATGGACGCCCTGAAAGATATCCCGAAAGTAGATACGAACCTTAAAACCCAGAAAGGGGAAGCCTCCCTTCAAAAGACGGATATTTTCAGGAAGATCATGTGGTTCGGGTTCAGCCAGGAAGCCAACTGGTACCCTGTTGCCATCCCGGATGTGATCCGGATCATGGAGATGAATAAAAAGGGTATCATCCCCGAGTCGCTGGAGATCCTCGAGCCGCCCGCTCCTGTCAGGAAAGGAGAGAAAAGGTCGGAAAACCTCAACAGCGACCTTATAGGCCTCGACAAAAAGTATAGCGGCGAACAGAAAAAGAAAAAGAAGAAAAGACGGCATTCCTCCGAAAAGCAAAAACCGGCTACACCCAAACAGCAATAAGGCGCCGGATGAACCCGTATCTAGACCAGCTCCGTAACATTGCCCGCAAGGATACGCGGCTTATCTTGGGCCTGATGTCGGGCACTTCGCTCGACGGCCTCGATATAGCGCTCTGCCGCATCGGCGGGTCCGGGCCCGGCACACGGCTCGGACTGGAAAAGTCGGTTACCATACCCTACCCTCCCCGGGTGAAGGAGGAAATAGGAAGGGTATTTGCAAAACCTGTGATCGACTTTCAGCTCCTGTGCGTGCTCAACCCGTACATCGGGTCGCTGCATGCAGGGTATGTGCTGGAAACACTCTCGGCCTGGAATGTCCGTCCCGGCGAAATTGACCTGATCGCCAGCCACGGGCAGACGGTATTCCACGCGCCACGCTCCAAACACCGTTCGGACTTCTATCCTGACGCCACACTCCAGATCGGCGACGGAGATCATATTGCCGTCCGGACGGGGATTATCACGATCAGCGATTTCCGGCAAAAACACGTGGCCGCCGGCGGGGAAGGCGCTCCACTGGCAGTGTACGGCGACTTCCTGCTGTTTTCAAGCCCTGCTGAAGACAGGATTCTCCTTAACCTGGGAGGGATCGCCAATTTCACTTACCTGCCCGCGAGCCTTGATCCGGCAGAAGTTTTCACCACCGACACCGGGCCCGCCAATACCCTGATGGACGCTTATTGCAGGAGCTATGCGGGCCGGCCATACGACCATAACGGAGAACTTGCTGCCGCAGGGAATCTCAATCTACTGCTATTACAGCGGTTACTGGAAGACGATTTTTTCGGGCAGCCTCTCCCCAAAAGTACCGGTCCAGAACTTTTCAATATGCAATATCTCGAAAAGGCACAGGACGACACCGGTACCCGGGGTATTCCCCCGGAAGATGTCCTGGCTACCCTGGCCCACCTGACTGCCCGCTCAGTTACGGAGGCTATAACCGGCAGCGTGCCCGCAGGCAAAAAAAAGACCGTGTATGTGAGCGGAGGTGGAGCGAACAACCCTTTTCTTTGCAATCTGATACAGGCCGGGCTAAGGGAAATCTCCCTGGAGCCTGTCTCCCGGCTGGGAATCCCGGGCGATGCCAAAGAAGCGGTACTTTTTGCAGTACTCGCGAATGAAGCGGTTGCTGCGCCCGTTCCGGCCCTGCAGGGGAAAGACGGACTTCCGGCCGTCAGCCTGGGTAAGATATCTTTTCCGGGATAGGAAAAAACCCGGCACCTTTTATAAAAGACAATAAATCATCATGCAGGACATAGTCATTATCGGGGGCGGGATCGTAGGACTCGCAACGGGCTACCAGATCTTACAGCAGCGTCCGGGACTCAGGATCACCATCCTGGAAAAGGAAGACCGGGTGGCGGTCCACCAGACAGGCCACAACAGCGGTGTCATCCATTCGGGCCTTTACTACGCTCCCGGCAGCCTCAAAGCTACCAATTGCATCAGCGGGTATGACATGCTGCTTGACTTTTGCCGCAAAGAGGAGATCCCGTACGATCTCTGCGGAAAAATTGTCGTAGCTACTACCGGCGATCAGATTCCCTACCTCCATAAACTGTATGACCGGGGCATTCAGAACGGGCTTGTACAGAACCGGAAAATCACGCGGGCCGAATTAAAAGAAATAGAACCGCATGTAGAAGGAGTGGAAGGTATCTGGGTTCCCTATACCGGTATTATCGACTATTCGGAAGTGTGCAGGCGGTATGCGGAAAAGATACGGCAATCCGGCGGAACCCTGGTCTTTAATCAGAAAGTAACCGGTGTCCGGTCTGCCGGAGACGGAAGATCCGAGGCATTGACCGAAAATGGTACGACTTACCAGTGCCGGCTGATCATCAACTGCGCTGGTCTCTACTCCGACAAGGTGGCGCAGCTTTCGCAGAAAGAAAAAGTCGATGTCCGGATCATCCCCTTCCGGGGCGAATATTACCAGATAAAACCGGAAAGAGCATACCTGGTCAAAAACCTGATATACCCGGTCCCCGACCCTAATTTCCCCTTCCTGGGAGTTCATTTTACCAGGATGATCGGGGGCGGCGTGGAAGCGGGCCCCAACGCTGTGCTGGCTTTCAAAAGAGAGGGCTACAAAATGAGCGATGTCAACCTCCGGGAATTCTATGAGAGTTTTGCGTGGCCGGGGTTCCGGAAAGTAGTCGGGAAATATTGGCGTACGGGCCTCGGCGAGATGTACCGGTCCCTTTCGAAAGCAGCTTTTACCAGGGCTTTGCAGGGGCTTATACCTGAAATAAAGGAAGAGGACCTTATTCCGGGCGGTGCGGGCGTACGCGCCCAGGCCTGTTCCTACGACGGCGGACTGCTCGATGATTTCGCGATCATCGAAAATCAGACCGCTATCAACGTCTGCAATGCGCCGTCTCCGGCCGCTACTTCTTCCCTGTCGATCGGGAAAACGGTAGCGGAAAAGGCGCTGGCAAGGGTTTAAGCTCTGCTTTCCCTCGTCTTTAGACGACGGGAGGGTGATATCCGGTCTCCGACCGGAGTTATTTACCGGTCAGAGACCGGTTTCCACGCTTCCACCGTCAGGAGACGGGGAAGAGCCTAACCCCTTCAATTATGCGCCGGATATTCATTCTTTGGGCTATATTGATCCTTGCAGCAGGATACAGGGGAGCAGCGCAACACCCGCTCTCTGCCGACAGCCTTGCGCGGTTGCCGGCATACGACCGGCTGCTGGCGCTCAACGTATTTGTAATGGAGCGTGGAGAAGACGAAGCACAAAAAACGGAAGTTATCAGGCGTCTTTACCCGTTGGCCGACTCCCTCCGGGACACACAGCTGCGCGGGTACCTGGATTTTTACCGTTATATCTTCCCGGCACTTTCCTGGAAGGATCCGGATATGTGTATAGACCTCCTTACACGGGCGTCGGATCATTACAAAGCGCAGGGGAAAAAGCTATTTGCCGGCATTTGCCTTCACATGATCGGGCAGCACCATTACATGCGTGAAGAGTTTGCACGGGCATTTGAGAATCTCCTGCAGGCAAACGACCTTTTCAGGGAAGTAGGTTATGCCAACATTCCCGAGATCGGGCGTTATCTCCACGAGCTGGCGCTGGCTCACTATTACTTCAGGGACTACCAGAAAGTCATGGACCTGATGCGGGCATCTGTCAACCTGCGTCCTTATGATAAAAACCTGGACATGCAGCGCTACAACAACCTGGGACTGGCCCATCGGAACAGCGGGAACCCCGACAGCGCGCTGTATTACTTTGAGCATACCCTTCGCCTGGCCGGACAATACCGCGATTCGATCTGGATAAGTATTGCTAACGGAAATATCGGGAGTGTCTATCACAACATGGGGCTTTATGACAAGGCGCTGAAGCACCGCGAAGCTGATCATGCATTCCGGGTTGGGGTCACATCAATCCCCGGATTTACCAAAATGAGCACTCTGGGACTGGCAGAAACCTGGCTTAAGCTTGGCAACCTGCAAAAAACAAAACATTACCTGGCGGGCTACGGGGAGTCAGGCGAAAAGGTCAGCCACAACTATAGCGGCACACAATACGAGAAAACTATCCGAAAAGCTTACTTCAGGGTAGCCCATCAGTATTATAGCGCCATTGGGGATCACCAGACGGCGTATCGCTGCCTCAGTAGCCTGCAGGCCGCTGCCGCCGAGGAGGATGTGGTCTACCACAGGCTGATCACCACTACCGCCCAGCAACGCATCGATATACAACGACAACGGTCGAGTGTTGAAATGCTCCGGCAGGAACAACAGCACCAGAAAGCGAGGTATATGTTAATGGTCGCAGCGCTAACCCTCCTGATAGTTGTATTTGCACTGTTGTACTACCTGACCAGGTTCAGAAAAGACAAAGAAAGGGCCGAACACCTTGCAAGGCAGAAAACGCTCCAGTTAGAAAAGCTCACTATCCGGGAAGAACTATCAAAGGCTCGCCGGAACCTCCGCGATCACCTTGACCGGATCCGGGAAAAAGAACACCTTATCGAGAAACTCACCGCCGATCTCGATGCACTTCGCCGAAAAGAGGCTTCGCTTCCTTCCGACAACGGGGTGATCAGCGAAGTGGAAGAAACCCTCAGGAATGCCAGGATACTGACAAACCAGCATTGGGAAGATTTCCAGCAGCGCTTTGAAGAGCTGTACAAAGACTTTTCTCAACGACTTCGTGAAATACGGCCCCGTCTCACACAGGCCGAGACCAGGTTCTTCATGCTCAACGCTGTCGGATTATCCGAACAGGAAATGGCGCATGCCCTGGGTGTACTGCCGGCTACTATCCGCATGATACGCCACCGGATCAAAAAGAAATACGGGAAACCGGCCGAAGAATTGGTTCCGGTCTTGCGGGAATATCCCACGACGACGGCGTCGTAGAGACGCGATGCATCGCGTCTCTACAGATTGTTACATTTTTGTTACAATCTTTTTAACCTCCTTTTCTCTCGTTTTTCCATTCTTTACGTACGGCGTTCCGTGCGGCGATTCGCTATCCGCAGACAGATCGCCATTCTCTTTTCCCGAACCTGATATCTTATGAATTTACGTATTCTCTTCCTCAGTATCCTGGCGCTCGGCGGAGGGTTTGCCTCCGCCCAGACTCCTATTCAAGGCAACGCCCTGCATTTTGATGGTGTGGACGATCATGTAATTATCCCTGATGCGGATGCGCTCGATCTGACCGGCTCCTATACGCTGGAGTGCTGGATCAGACCCGAGAGATTCAATTTCCTCGCCGGGCTCATCAGCAAGTACAACGCCAATCCTTCAAACGGCTACCTCCTCCGGCTGGGTTCAGCTTCCCCCTATACAGGGCTGAGCTTCGATGGAATGGAAACAGCGACTGGTATTTTAGAGGCTGACAGATGGTATCATATCGCGGCGGTGAACAATAACGGCGTCCGCACGATCTATGTAAATGGGGTAGAATATGCCCTGAGCGGCACTCCGGTCAACGTCGGCGCCAACACCGACAAGCTCACCCTGGGAGTAGACTACCTGCCGTCGCCCCGCTACTTTAAAGGGGCTATGGACGAAGTGCGGATCTGGAACACGGCGAGGACAAGGAGCCAGATCCGGGCAGATATGCGCAGTATCTCAGATCCTACCCCGCCAGGACTTGCTGCTTACTACCGGTTTGAAACCGGTACCCCCGGAAGCGATAACGCCGGACTTACCACTGTAACCGATGCTACAGGCGGTCACCACGGCGCTGCCACCAACTTTTCCCTCACCGACAATACTTCCAATTGGGTAGAAACAGTCAGCTGCGTAAAGATCAATTTCCCCGTGCCTGTAGAGTGGACGGCCGCAAATTATTCAATACCCGAAGGCGGGGCGCTCAACGGGCTGAGCCATTACCTGGACAGGGAAAAGGCTATGTACTTCGACGCTTCTGCTTACGCCGGGGTACTCTTAGGCGCCATGATCGGCTTTGCGTCCGCGTATTCGGCTGACCCGGACAAGCAGGTGCCGGTCCGCGTTTATGACGGCACTTCCGGAAGTCCGGGAGCCGAACTGGGTTCGACAATCATTACCATGGCAACGATCATGGACAAGGTGCACAACGGCTTATATACCAACCTGGAGTTTGATCCGGTCATTACGCTGCCGGCCTCGAAAAAAATATTTATAAGCGTCGACCTGACCCACCTTCAATGGACCGACAATGTAAAAGATTTTCTTTCGATCTATAGCAATTTCGATGGTCAGACTAACCCGTCGCCTATATGGGAAAGACAGTCCAATCTCCAGTGGTACAGGTATACGACTCCGGGTACCTGGAACCTCGCCGCCTCTCTTTACATTCATCCCCTGCTGACATCAGCGCCTGCAATCGTTACGTTCAGCAGCTCAGCGACCACAATCTGCGCCGGTGAAACGATTACTTTCGATGCAGCAGGCTCTACCTATGAAAACGGGATAAGCTGGGATTTCCAGGGCGGACTGCCTGCCACATCGGAGGCTCCTTTACAAGAAGTCAGATTCGATACGCCCGGCGCTTATCGCATCGGCCTGACCGTGCAGGGCGGCGCGTGCCAGCAGATCGATATGAAGAAATATGTTGACATTATAGTGAAGCCAAGACCTGCTGCTGCCGTCGGCCTGGCAGCTTCCGCCAACAATGTCGGGGCAGGCACGCCTGTTACGTTTACCGCCACCCCTGAAAATGGCGGGAGCCATCCTTCTTTTACCTTCAAAGTGAACAATCAGGTCGTACAGACCGGCGAATTGACTACCTGGACCTCTGCCTCCCTGCACAACGGGGATGTGGTCAGCTGCCTTATGACGTCCGACGCAGCATGTGTGATCGATCCGGAAGTTGCTTCCAATACGATCGCGATGCAGATCTCAGGCAGTTTGCCGGTCACTCTCCTCTCTTTCAAAGCCCGGAAACAGGAAAACACCGTGCTCCTCACCTGGCAAACTACCCAGGAGGTCAACGCCTCCCGTTTCGAAATAGAGCGCAGCCATGACGGAAAGGCGTGGGAGAAGACCGGCGAAATAAAGGCTGCCCTCCAACCGGGCGGTATAGCGCAGGATTACGTTTTCACCGATGCCATATCGGATCATAATGTAGATTATCACATCTTATACTACCGCCTCAAAATGATCGATCGCGACAGATCCTTCGCCTACTCCCGCCTGGAAGCCGTTTCGTTTGACAAGGTTGACGATGGATCCGCCTACCGCATTTATCCCAACCCTGTTCATAGCGGAAAAGTAACCGTAGAGATACGCAGGAGCCCCGCAGAACCGGTTCACGTGCAGATCCTCGACCTGCTGGGCAGGGAAGTACCTATCGTGCCGGCCGGGGTTACAGAGCTGGATGTGAGCGGATTTACGCCGGGAATCTACCTCATGCATATACGGCAGGGAAATACAATGAAGGTAAGGAAACTGGTGGTGGAATAAACAAAAATTGAACCCTTGTCAAACCGGTTATTATCTCAAACAGGCATGAGAAAAATTCTGCTGCTCCTTTCTATTCTGCTGCACCCGTTTTTTGTGCAATCCCAGACTGTTCATCCGGACTACGAAGATGGGAAGCTCTGGGTGAAATTCAGGAAAGACATTGTACCGTTAGGGAATATCTTATCCAAAGGCGTGAAGGAAATCCGGGTGAACCAGCTTATCTCCTCAACCAGCCTGCGTGAAAAATTCGGCGTAAAAACTGCGATAGCCCCCTTTTTCGCTGCCAAAAAGAGTACACCCCTGCACCAGACCGTTATGCTGCATTTTAAGGACTTCAACAGGGTCGATGAGCTGATCCGGGAGCTGGAAAAGGATGAGCGTATAGAGTATGTGGAAAAGGTCCCCCTGATGAAAATATTCGCAGAACCCAATGATCCCGGCTATGACAAGCAGTGGCACCTGCCTCATATCGGTGCTGCTTCGGCCTGGAACCGGTTTTCAACGGGAAGCACGGTCGTTATTGCAATAGTGGATGATGCCGTTGATCACACGCATCCGGATCTGGTTCCTAATCTCTGGGTGAACCCGGGCGAGATCCCTGGCAACGGTATCGACGATGACGGCAACGGGTATATCGACGACATAAACGGATGGGACGTGGCGAGCAATGACAACAACCCCGCCCCCCCGTCGCCTGCTTACGACCACGGCACACATGTCGCCGGGATTGCCTCGGCCGCTACCGGCAACGGGATGGGCATCGCCGGTATGGGCTATAGCTGCAAGATCATGTGCGTAAAGGCGACCAATAGCGCTTCATCCATCAGCAACGGGTATGAGGGAATCCTGTATGCGGCCGACAACGGAGCGGATATCATCAACTGTTCATGGGGAGGCAGCGTGCAAAGCGTCACGCAGCAGAATATCATTCGCTATGCGCAGGAGCAAGGCTGTATTGTGGTGGGCGCAGCGGGTAATAACGGCGGCAGCTCTGTTTTTTACCCGGCCGGCTACCCCGGAGTGATCAGCGTCGCCTCCACCAACAACGACGATAAAAAGACCAGCTTCTCAAACTACGGATCCTGGATCACCATCAGCGCACCAGGAAATATTATCTACAGCACACTGCCCGGCAATACCTACGGTTACAAATCGGGCACTTCCATGGCCTCCCCGTTGGTGGCCGGTTTGCTGGGATTGATGAAATCGCTGCATCCTCTCATGCCTGACAACGACCTGGTGGAGTGCCTGAAGTCCACCGCGACGCCTATCGACGGCCTTAATCCCGGTTTTACCGGCCAGTTGGGAGTGGGACGGATAAACGCTGCAGCAGCCATGCAATGCGTGCAGGAAGCGTTGCCGAGACTACCCCATGCAGATTTTTCCGCCAGCGCCGCCGTATTGAGCGCCGGAGGCGTGACAAGATACACCGACCTCTCCACGTATGCTTCTTCCTGGGAATGGGAGTTCAGCGGCGGAAACCCTTCATCCTACAGCGGCCAGGATCCGCCGCAGATCCGGTACGACACTCCCGGCACCTACGATGTCAGGCTTACCGCTGGCAACCCGAACGGGAATGACGTACTCGTTAAGACCGGTTATATTACCGTAGAAGATGCTGCCGGCTGCGCTACCATTAACTACCCCCACCCGGCAGGATGGACGACCGCAAACTATTACACCGGCTCCTCTGTCGGCCAAAATGGGTGGATCAACGGGAAAAACGTAAATCAGGAGAAGGAAAAAGCGATGTTCTTCGATGCTACCGCCTATACGGGGGTACTGGTCAGCGCCTGGATCGCCTTCGGAAGGGCATACTCGGACGATCCGGCAATACAGGTGCCGGTTCGCGTTTATGACGGCTCCTCCGGAAGCCCGGGAGCCGAAATAGGCTCTTCCGTCCTTACCATGGGGCAGATCATGAATGATGCGGTCAACGGCTGGTATACCAGTGCGGAGTTTGAACCGGTGGTTACATTGCCGACATCGAAAAAAATATTCATAAGTATCGACCTGACCAACCTTCGATGGACCGCCTCCGCAAAGGATACGCTTTCGATTGTGAGCAACAGCCACGGTCAAAGCAACCCGTCGCTTATATGGGAAAAGCTGTCCGATTCCCAATGGGTCAGGTATACGACGCCGGGTAGCTGGAATCTTGCCGCATCGCTTCTGATCCACCCATTTCTGACTTCGGCGCCCCCGATAGCTGCGATCGGCAGTTCGGCAACTACCATCTGTGCAGGCGAAACGATCACTTTCGATGCAGCGGGCTCAACCTATGAGGGCGGGCTAGCCTGGAATTTCCAGGGCGGGCTGCCTGCTACGTCGGGCGCTGTTTCCCAAACCGTCTTGTTCGATATGCCCGGTACCTATCGCATTGGCCTGGATGTAATGGGCGGAGGATGCCAGCGGATCAGAAGTAAATATGTTGACATCGTAGTCAAACCCAGGCCCAGCCTGGAGGTAAGCATAAGCAAAAATCCGTTGTGTGCCGGCGAAAGCGCCACTCTCACCGCCTCCGGCGCCGAAACCTACGCTTGGTCCGGCCCTGACGGAGCGCCGGTCGGCAAGGCAGCTACTCTTTCAGTCGCTCCTCCTGCCACCGCGAGTTATACGGTCACCGGCATAGGCGGATCCTGCGGAACTACCGTCCCTATACAGGTTATTGTCAATCCGACTACGGCCGCCGTTGGCCTGACCGCCTCCGCCAACAACGTGGAGGTAGGCACGCCTGTTACCTTTACTGCCACGCCTGAGAACGGCGGAGGCCACCCTTCCTTTACCTTCAAATTGAACGATGAGGAAGTGCAGACCGGCGAATCGGCCACCTGGACCTCCACCTCCCTGAAAAACGGAGACGCGGTCAACTGTCTGATGACGTCGGATGAAACCTGTGTGATTGTTCCCGAAGTCGCTTCCACTGCGATCGTGATGCAGATCACAGGGAGTTTACCGGTTACCCTCCTCTCTTTCAAAGCCCACGCGCAGGAAAACACCGCACTCCTTACCTGGCAAACCACCGAAGAACTCAACACCTCCCATTTCGAGATCCAGCGCAGCGCCGACGCCCGCGCCTGGCAGGCCATCGGCGCCATAGCCGCAAAGGGCGGCAGCTATACCTTTACCGATAACTCCCCCTTCGACTACGCTCAGGAGCCACCACTTTCAACTTTTAACTCTAAACTTTCCACGCTCGCCTACTACCGTCTCAAAATGATCGATATGGACGGATCTTTCGCCTACTCCCGCATCGAAGCCGTATGGTTCGACAAGGTTAATGACGGGCTCACCGTCCGCATTTATCCCAATCCCGCACATAGGGGAAAAGTGATCGTAGAGCTACCGGGAACTCATCAGGAACCCGCCTACATACAGATTTTCGACCTGCTCGGAAGAGAGTTATATACCATATCGGACTGCTCTACCGGGCTGAATGTAAGCCACTGGACACCAGGCATCTATCTGCTACACATACGACAGGGAAGCGAAACTGCGATAAGGAAACTGGTAGTAGAATAGAAAGATTACCCTTATTTTTATTTCATTTTCACCTCGATCTCCGGGTTGATCGCTTTCAGGTCATTGATAAACCCGGATTTATCCTTCGGAGAAACCAACACCGAATCGTACCGGTTGTAAACCATTTCCAGCCTGTCGAGGGATGCCGCAGGTGAAGACAGAAGGGAATTGGTTTCTTCTATCCGGCGGATTGACTTGATCGGAATAGCCGAACTGAAACCAATACTTTTAATTAAAAGCATATCTCCCGCTATCACATATTGAATGGTGGTCACGGAATAGATGACCATTACCGTAATCGGCAGCCAGACAACCGCAAACCAGTGCGGCTCCCGGAGCGTCATGTAGATCAGCGGCCCGCCAAAAGCTACTATCAGCAGAACAAGGAGCCAGAGGTCGATTTTGGACTTGTATGTTTTTTCCACCGTTTACCCCTGCTCTTCTTCTAATTCTCTTTTCAACATCCTTTCTGTAAGAATAATCACGACAATCGGCATAATTGTCCACAAAACACACAAAACCAAAATAGTATGCTGACTATTCCAGAATATAAGAACCCCTAAGTGAATTATACTGATCCCTATCGCCAGCTTAAACATTAAATCGGAAGAATAGCGATTTGCCAGCAACCACGCGCTATGGCTTTTCATTGACCGCCGGGTCCTATACCCGTAAATAGAATTCCTTTCCTTCGGTATAAACTTCCGGAAAAGAAATGCCAAAAGCACAAAACCTGCGCTTAACAAAATATTCATGATATAGAGGGTGGTGCTATTCATAGTTTTCTTACCTGCAAATGGTTATTTTCTCATCCTACCCGGACTGTGTCCTCACAGCCCGGAACAACTTCTGCCGTACCCGGCTAAAAAAAGCATTAAAACATAGTAACCATCTTGGCATACAAAAACTTCGACGCCACTTCAATCGCCAGGATTACTATTGCCAGCAAAAGATAATGCTGCCACTTTTTAGCATTTGCCGCAACCCTGAAGCCATTTACCAGCAGCACAAAAAAGCCGACCAGGAACAATATAGAAACCAACGACAAAAGAAGAAGCAGCGCCATATCCGGGCCTTCCAGTTGT
>CAZLGW010000022.1:0-97384 GCA_964559125.1 uncultured Cytophagales bacterium | reverse complement strand
AAACACTATATGGCCTATAAAAAACTCTAAAAAACATTAAGTCAACGACATTGCCCTTAGACCTGGAATTGTTCCCTGTAAAGCAGACCCCACATTTGCTATTGCGGCATGCTCTAGTACTTTTTTGTCAAGCTTTGAAATTGCGGATGTTAACTTCGTCCTTGATTGCTCTCCATATCCTACCACCACGACTTCTTCTAGGCTTTTTTCATCCACCTGCAATGATATATCGATCCTATTTCGGCTCCCCACTACCACCTCCTGGCTCACATACCCCACAAATGAAAATACCAGTACGGCGCTACCGTCAGGGACATCTATGTCAAACCGCCCATCCGAATCCGTAATCGTACCGCCTTGTGTCCCTTTTACTAGAATACTAACCCCGGGCAACGACGCACCCTTTTCATCCGAAACTGTTCCCCGGATATTTCGATCAGTTAGTACTTCGATAGTATTGTTAATATTATTCTCTTCCGAGGAATCGTTCAATGGGCGACTCCGCAAAATGATCTGCTTCCCCTCCAGCTTGTAGCGGATACCCGCATCCTGAAACAGCTGATCCAGGACATTGGATAAAGGCTGCTGATAAGCGGTAATCGTTACTTTCTGACGAGGTGAAATCAACGCTGAGCTGTAGGTGAAGCGTACGTCGGCAAGCCTCTGAATCTGGCTGAGGACATTCCGAAGCCCCTGGTTCTCAGCCTGGATAGATATCTTCCGGGCTAATGTGTTCTGGGCATCTGCGGTTCTGGCAAAACTCGCCCCTGCAAATAAAAAGGTTAACAGGAGCTGATATATCGTGATTTTCATGATTCTACATACCAGCCGAAGCATTTGTCTATGTTTTTCCATATTTTTGTCTGTTTTTGTTGGAACCTTGACTAGGGTTGAAGGCAAAAAAAATCCCGCTCATCTTTTTCCAAAGATGCTTACGCATGCAAGCGCGCGGGGCAGGGGTTGGCAGTGGCGCAATCACTACCAACCCCGTTTTGATTTGAATTGGTTTAAGAAATAGTTAGCTCATAGGCAGTAAAAAAGGTTGAGGTTAAAGGAATATTCAAAAAATTCTGCTTCTATTATTCATCCGAAGTGGGCACCCTGCACCCATTCCCTGAAATGACGACTTTTCCTGCGATAGGTTCATAAGTAGCATCAATAGCCTGGCAAATGCTGTTGATACGTTCAATAAGCGTTTCGTCTTTGAATAAGGTGATGATACGACAGGAAGCGAAGACATTTTCGTCGAATTCGATCTCCATTCCGTAGCGTTGCACCAATTCCCTGAATACGTCGTTTACAGGTGTATCGTCAAATACCTGTTCCATCGAATCGGTATTCGGAGCGATTACCTCCAAGTTCGTAAGGGCCGCTTTTTCCAATATATGGTCGACGCGGTTGAACACAACCTGCTCATGCGAGGTGAGCACAATTCCGGGACCAGGTACTGTGCTTTCCGAAAGGTCAAATTCGCTGGATCTGTGAACCGATACTTTCCCACTTTTTACACTTACACTGACAGCGTCTTCCTCTGCTAAAGCCGTCACTCTAAAACGCGTACCCAGCACTTTTGTGACTGTTTCTCCGGCATAGACCAGGAATGGATTAGCCTGCGGAGTGATCTCAAAAAAGGCATCGCCCGTGAGCGTTACCTGCCGGGTCGCTCCTGTAAAATCTCCCGGGAATTGCAGCGTACTGCCCGGCGATAGCGTTACGATGCTACTGTCGCTCAATATAAAAGTCTGGTTATGACCGGTATGATTGATTCGGGTAATTAACGAGCTGACCGCTTCTTCTGCCGGCTGTGCCTCGCTGATGGAAACTACAGAATCGGAGGTACTGGTATAATTCCACCAGAACAGTCCCAGTCCGACTACCAGGACTGCCGCTGCCCGCCACCAGTAATTTTCCCGGACAGGCCTTTCTCTTTTTTCAATTATTTCCTCATCGTTCAGTTGGCTGGTAAGCTGTTCAATTCTATGCAGCACCACTTCACGGGGGAGGCTTGCCCCATACCTTTTGTGCAGGGTAATCACCATGATCCGGGCCTTTTCATATCGCTCCTGACGGTCGGGAGCGGCTGCAGCCCAGGACTGCCAGAATTCATCGGATTCAGCATCCGGGTGCAGGACTGATCTCCGGAAGTAGGAGTCCCGTACCAGGTCTTCAATAGTATAGGTACTGTAATCAGGCATAGGTGAAACTGACAATGCGATAGGTTAGTTGCATTCAAAAGCACCCCTATAGTCCGCTTCACAGCATTTTATAACCAAAAAATTTCAATTATTTTAAAACAAAGCAGGAAAACACTTTGTTATTGACTGAAAAAGAGGCCTTTAGCTATCAATAAAAAAAGAGAGAAAATAAAATAAGCAGAAGTAAAATCCAGTCTTCTCTTAGTTTTTTCAGGGTACGATGAAGCAAATTAGCTACGCTCTGACGCGAAAGGCCCATAACCTCGGATATTTCATCAAATCCAAGATCCTGGTAAAACCGTAGGTATACTATTTCCTGCTGACGTTTGCTAAGCTTGTCCAGATAGCTGTTTAGCTGGTTTACCTGCTCTGCTTCTTCTTCCTTCAGGACAATATCGGACTCAGCAGATGCATGGGATGTAGATTGAAAAGGGAGATCTTGTGGTTCTTTGAAACGTTTCAGTCGGACACTCTCTTTAATGATCTTGTTCCTCAGGGCTTTGAGTAGGTAGGTTTTGACGAAATCTGTTCCGGAAAGAAAGCTACGGCGCTCCCAGAGTTCAAGGTACAGCTCCTGGATACAATCGCAAATTAAGTCCTCGTCACGGTGCAGCTTGAGCCCATAGTTATACAGCAATTGGTAGTAGTAGAGTGCCAACTGTCCGAAAGCCTCTTTATCACCTGTACGGAACCTCTCCCACAATTGCTCATGCGAAACCTGGTTTGGTATGTCGGAGGTGTTGAACAACATCTCAATGCTTGAGTACATCCTCCGCGTCGGAGGTCCGGTTGATTGTGCAATATTAACTATTTCTTTTCGAGTATATTTGCATACGTCCCATACGTTTCCGGAAATTCTTTTCGTAGCCGGTCGAACTTTTATTATTCCGCTCTCAAGCTCTTTACCGGATTTGCCATCGCAGCTTTGATCGCCTGGAAGCTTACCGTTGCCAATGCAATCACAATAACCAAGCATGCAGTTATGGCAAAAAACCACCAGCTTAACGTAACCCTGTAGGGGAAATTCTGCAGCCAACTGGCGGCAGCCAGGTATGCAGGCGGTGATGCGATTAGCAATGCAATTACAACCAGCTTTATAAAATCTCTGGATAAGATAGTGACCACATTATTTACCGAAGCGCCTAATACTTTGCGTATACCTATCTCTTTCGTTCTTTTTTCAGCCGATAAAACTGACAAGCTAAACAAGCCGACACATGAAATGATAATAGTGAGTGCTGCACCAAATAAAAGGATCTGCTTCCACCTGGAAATATCATCATACTGTCGTTTGTTCTCCTCATCTTTAAAAGTATATGCGTATGGGCTTATCGGGAAAAACTCTGTAAATGTATGTTGTATAAAAGCCAGGCTTTCACTGGTTTTCTCTGGTTTTATTTTTATATAAAATACTCCGTAATTATTCTTATCCCTCATTGTGAAAAGCTGCGGTCCAATCTCTTCGTTCAGCGGCGCGTAATGATAGTTCTTCACTACACCCACTACATGGTATATTGCGTCGCTATCCCTATACCAGAAATTCACAGTTTCGCCAATTGGCTCTTTCCATCCTGCCTGTTTTACAAATGCTTCATTTACCAATACAGAGTTGTTTGCATCAGAAGGAACACTGGATGAAAAATTCCTCCCCTCAACAATCGGGATCTTAAATTCGGGGAGGAATGACTCGTCTATTGTTTCGTACCGGAATTGTATCACAGAATCATTGCTCAATTTCGCTCCGGTAGTATTTGAGCCACTGTTTTTAGCACTTACACCTGCAATGTCGGGGTTCTTTAAAAGCGCAGTCTTAAATACTGATGCTTTTGTATGTGAAACGTCATATTGATGCACCTCTACAAAATTGCTGTCATCATATCCTAAATCTGCATTAGTAAGGAAATCAAACTGGTTATAAATAGTAAGCGTGGCGATAATTAAAAAAGAAGCCAGTGTAAACTGCAGCACTACCAGCGATTTTTGTAAATAGTTTTTACCGGAAATGTTAAACCGGCTGTATAAAGTTTCCACCGGGTTGTAACCGGATAATAACAATGAAGGATAAAAACCAGCCAGCAAACCGGTAACAATCAAAAGCAGAAGGTAACCTGCTACCAGCTTTGTATCAGCCAGATAAGAAACAGATAATGTTTTATTGGTAAGCCCGCTAAATAAAGGCAACAGCAACGGTACTAACAAAATGGCGAGGGCAAAAGCAATGGCACATAAAAAAAATGACTCGCCGAGAAACTGCATGATGAGCTGTTTTCTGTCGCCGCCCACTACTTTTCGAATACCTATTTCTCTGGCGCGTTTAACCGAACGTGCGACTGCGAGGTTCACAAAATTGATGCATGCAATAAATAATACGAATAGAGCTATGCCCGAGAGTATGTATGAATACATAGGGTTGCTGCCACCGCTTAACCCGTTTCCAGGCGGCAGGTTTGTACTTAGATGCATATCGGTGAAGGGCTGTAGAAAATAGGAGCCCATTTCTTCCACAATACCACCATATTTCTTTGTAAGTTCATCAAATGCAAGTCTGGCATCCTTTTCATAAAAGCTTTGCATCTGCATTTCAACCGTTTGCCGGTTTGCATTGTCATCAAGTACGACAAACGTATTTAAAAAAGAATTAAACCAGTTCATATTGTTTTTTGCATCTTCATCTGATAGCCTGATGGGTGTTAAAGCGCTAAATCTGATGGAAGAATTTTGAGGACAGTTTTTTGCAACAGCGGTTACTTTGTAAGGAACAAATATGGTGTCATCTTTCAACATTACAGTCTTACCAACAGCATCGGCCGTACCAAAATGTTTTTTTGATGCATCTTCCGAAAGTACAATAGAATAAGGATCTAACAGGCATGTTTTGGGGTTGCCGCTTATCAGCGGGAAGGTAAATACAGAAAAAAAATCGGCGTCCACACGAAAAAGGTCTTGTACCTGCACTTCTGCTCCTATTTTTGTGTCTTGTGCATATTGCTGCATGCGCGAAAAGGCTTTTATGCCCGGAACGTTTTGCGCAAACCGAGGCCCCGGTAACCAGCCGGTAATACCCGTTTCCTGTTCTCCGTCAGCCATCTTCATCTTTGACCCGATCCGGTAAATGTTGTCTGCATTTTTGTGAAACCTGTCAAAGCTTATCTCATCTTTTACATAAAGCATAATAAGCATGGCACAGGTAAGACCGGTGCTCAGACCTGCAATGTTGATAAAGGAATAAACCTTGTTCCGTATAAGATTTCTGAATGTAGTTTTGAAATAATTTTTGAACATACACGCTGATTTTTTCATTTTCACACTTCCAGTTCTTGATACCAATATTCATACCATCAGTATAAAAGATTGATAATTAACTACATTAAAGCAACAGAAGGTCTGCTACTGTCCGAAAACGAACACTATTTGTGCGGGTGTGAACATAATGAAACGGAAGAAGCCTTCGAAGTGGCATATCTCCCCAATTCCCTCTATATTTATGATTGGTAAGCAACCGTCTCATTTAAGATTATCGCTATGAAACTGCTTCTTCCAATCGTTTCATTGATCCTGCCGGCAGCGGGCGTTACGTATCTCCAGTCGTTCAGAACCACACCCGCAGATCCTCCTGATATTTCTGCCATAACCATGTGCGGGACGGTGACCGGTGGGGAAATAGGGTTGTCGGAAGAAGGCCGTTACATAGTAGCTCTCCCGGGATGGGGCAACCATTCCTATCCGGTAGCAACCGGATCAGACAGCTCCCAGTTCTTTTTCGACCAGGGACTCAGTCTTTATTACGGATATCATTTTAAGGAAGCCGTAGCCTCCTTTAAGGAGTCGGCACGGTTTGATCCCGACAACGCCATGGCCTATTGGGGTCAGGCGCTTTCAATGGGGCCTTATTACAACGCTGCCCACCTTTATACCAAACCGGCCGGCCTCCGGGAGGTATTGGCCCAAATGAACCGGAAAGCAGTGAAATCTCCTGCAAATGAAGTGCGCCTTATCGCGGCGATGAACAAACGCTATTCCGACGACCCCGGCGACAGGGACCGTGCCGCGCTGAACGCTGCCTACGCGGAGGCGATGAAATCGCTTGCAGGCATGGACGATGAGGCCAAAATCCTTTTCGTCGATGCAGTCATGCTCATACACCCCTGGGATTTCTGGAGCCCTGACGGCACCTCCAGGCCGTGGACACCCGAGTTGATCGGATATACCACCGATGTGCTCCGCAACAACCCGGAACACCCGGCTGCGCTGCATTATTACATTCACCTGACGGAAGCGTCGCGCCGGCCTGAAGTTGCGCTGGAAAGCGCTCATATACTGAAAGACCTGATGCCCGGCGTGCCGCACATGGTCCATATGGCGAGCCATGAATACGAGCGCAACGGCCTGTATCCCCTGGGAGTTGCAGTAAATATCAAAGCGGACAGCAACCTGGTCGTATACGACCGGCACGCAAAGCATCTGGGGCTTAATACCGCTTCTTCCCATTATTTCGCCGTGCAAACCTACTGTGCCTTTACCGGGGGTATGTACGATGAAGCCATCCGCTACGCCGGTATGGCCCGGAAAAGCGTGGCACCTTCGCCTGCGAACACCTACGATCAATATCTGTTCATGTTGCCGGTGATGACCCGTGTGCGGCTGGGAAAATGGAATGAAATTCTCGACGATACCACGCCTGTCCCGGATGATTGGGCCTATGCGCGCTTATTGTCACATTTCGCCAGGGGCCTGGCAAGCGTATATACCGGCGACATCCCGGGAGCGGCCGGGCACCTGGCTCAGCTCCGGGAAAAGCTATCCGACCCAACGCTTAAAACCCGGCGGATCCCCTTTAATTCTACCGGACAAACCGGGAAGATAGCAGAGGCGCTGTTGGACGGCATCATCCTTTACGCCCGGCAAAAACCCGGAGAGGCGCTTGACGCAATGGAAAAGGCGGTTCAACTGGAAGACAGCCTGATCCATACCGAACCCAAGGACTGGCCGGTTCCGTCAAGGCAATTCCTGGGGGCCTACCTCCTGCGTGAAGGGCGGCACGACCGTGCGGCGGAGGTCTACCGGGCCGACCTGGCCAAAAGCCCCGGCAACGGCTGGTCGCTGAGGGGGCTTCAGGAGAGCCTTGAAGCTGCCAACCGGCGTAGTGAGGCCGCTGAACTTGCGCCCCGCATCCAAACAGCATTTTCCAACGCCGGTGCTACCCCTCCCGGCTCGGTATATATGGAATAATCAAATTCAATGGAGATGCCGATGTTGCCGACGATGCTGCCCGGGAAATTTTTATGAAGGTCTGGGAACACCTGGATTCCTTTCGGGGTGATTCGGCGGTAAGTACCTGGAAGATGAAAAAGGCTCACCTGATGCAGACGCCTATCATTTATCTAAGCTATATAGTCGTCTTTTACATCTTATTTCGACATTTCACTGCGCTCATCCTTTGATTTGAAAATAGGGTACCCCAATTGTACATACCAGGGTTCCTGATGGTAGTCCTCGATTCCGTATTGCTCAGGAAACTTTCTAGTGATATGCGCCGTTCCGAAAATCACATCCCATATAAAATACATGTTCCCGTAATTGCCGTTTACCACTCCCACACCGTCGCGGTCGTGCGCGGCGTGGTGCGCATGGTGGGTGGCCGGAGTAGAAATAATCCGTTCTACTATCCACATTACCGGGTGTAGCCATTTGATTTTGTATAAGGGCTTATCCCACGGGTATGGAGAATGCGAAGCGATCCCGATCAGTAATTTCAGAAAATAGCCTACCAGAAAGGCCTGCCCGAATCCAAGAAAGATCAACGTAGCAGAGACCAGGCGGGAAGGAAAAAGAAGCAGGTATACCCAGGAGTTGCGTCCGGAAAGAAGAACACTCATCTCCGGGGCGGAGTGATGTACGCGATGTCCCTTCCATAGCCATTCGTAGGTATGGGCCGCCCTGTGCCACCAGTATTGGGTAAAATCCTCAAGAAGCGTCACAATGAGAAATCCGAGCCAGAAACTGACCTCCTCAAAGTAATTGGCATAACCCGAAAAGAAATATTGCAGGATATAAGTCGTAAAAATAAAGCTCAACGGGCGGGTGATAACACTGGACATCAGTAAACCGGCTACCGTAATATGCCATTCATTTTTATTCCAGCTTTTACTTTTAAATACGCCGCCAATATATTCGGCCAAACTGAAGACAGTCAGTAAAATGACGATCTCATAGTAGATGGTAGTTTCTGTAAATTTCATAATAAAATAATTTATATATTTAATCTATAGAGTTAGTAGTTTTATAGCATTTAATATACTATTCATGCCTCTTATGACGACGTGTTTGATTTTAATTCCTCCAATGCTGCACGAGCTTTGATATCGACCGTATTTTTTAATTCATGCGTTTTACAGGACAGGGCTTTCTCAAAATAAGCCTTGGCGCGGGCGGGTTGTTTCCCGGATCGGTACACGTATCCCAGGTGCAATGAAGCATTGGCGGTTCCGGAATTCCAATCGGCTTTACTGCTGATCGCGAGGGCTTTCATAAGGTGGGATTCCGCTTCCGCCAGTTGACCGTGTTTATGGCTACAGACCCCTGTCAGAAAATGGTACTCGCTTAGCCACTCGCTACCTGAAGAAGGGGGCTGAAGTTGTTTCAGGTATCTGGAAGCCTCCTGATAATATCCTCCTTCCAGGGCTATTCTGGCTTGCAACAGCTCTTTTCCGGGGATCTCATTGCTGATGAGTTGATAAACTTTAGCTGCATTTCTATCAAGATCGGAACCAGTGCTGCCCGACTGGGGGATCATCTTGAAGTGATGGAAAGATTTTTCGCTGCTTCCGGACAACCGGTAGGCATAATAGAGTTTAAGATGGGTGTCCTTAATGTAGATTTTTCCCCTGGCGCTATGTAAATAGCTTTGGTATGCGCCGACAGCCCGGTCATAATCACCTGCCGCCAGGTAGGCGTCACCTTTGTGCAAATGAAAAACCGGGTATTTCAGAAATGTACTGCCGGACGGGACACCGTTAAGGATTCTCAGACATTGAGCGGCCTGTTGGGTACGAAGTGAGATAGAGGCGCCTAAAAACCGGGCATTCAGGTCTCCCGGCCTGGCATTGACATAGTTGATCAGGGTCTGGTTATCCCTTTCATCGAACCGGGCAGTAAAGGCTTTGAGGAACAGTGAGCAATACAACGCCTCGTTTCCCCATATTTCATCTCTTGTTGCCTTTTCCAGTTCCGAAAACCCGTCGTTGATGTTACCTCTTATTCCCAGGAGTTTCAAAGCCCATTTGTAATTCTCCGGAACAGATCCGATGAGCACATGGATGTTACCCAGTGATTTATAATGAGGTATAAAGGCGGGAAATTCTTTCTGATTGACAGATATCAATTTATAGGCCTGGATAAGGCCGTATGCCCCTTTTGTCCCCTTACCGAATTTCAGCTTTAATACCGCCCATTGTGTAAGGATCTCGGCACGAAGAAACCTGTTGTATGGGGAGTGTGGATCCAGGGTTTCAATAGCAGCCAGCCTGATAGCTTCATTGGAAGAGGCCTTGTTAAATTCGTTTTCGCTGCTGCTGTTCAGTATTTCGATAAATTCAACGTAATTTTCAAGATAAACCCTGAAGGGGCCACCGGGAGGCAGGGCGGCAATACCGGGTCTGGCCCGGACAATTTCCAGGCTGAAAGCCTGGTTATACAATTCCGGAAATCCCGGAGGCATTGTAAAATCGCTCCCGGAGGCTGGGGCAGCAAACATAATCAGGATAAAAGGTATAAATCTTTTCATCTTATTCCGGTTTGTAAATTTTTGCACCTACGGCTTCGGTCAAGGCCTTGGGCGCAAACCGGGGAAGGTAAGCGTTCAGAACATTGGTAAACCCGGGGATCACCTCTGACCTTCCGGCAAAGAGTCCCTCTATCCCTATTTTCGCTACCTCATCGGGCGACATATTGAGCTTTTTGGCCAGCTTTTTAAGGGAAGGCCCCATGCCGGCCCGATGTACAAAATGGGTATCGGTGCTTCCGGGAGAGAGGGTGGTGAGCGATATGTTGGATTTACGGAGCTCATACCTTAAAGCCCTGTTAAAAGATAAAACAGCCGCTTTGGATGCGGCGTATACCGCGAAATAAGGCACCGCCTGGTAAGCTGCCGTACTGGCTACGTTCAGGATATACCGCTTTGCATTGCCTCTGAGTACGGGTAGATAAAGATAAGTGAGCTTTATAAGGGCCTTCAGGTTGACATCTATGATCTGAAGCTGCTCGCTTAAATCCAGGGTCTGGAAATAACCGTTCAGGCCAAAACCGGCATTGTTTACCACCACTTCCAGGCTGCCATGATATGTCTTGGTCCAGTCCAGTATATCGGGGTAATCATCAAGACGGCTCAAATCAAAGTTCAGCCCTTTTACATCCAATCTTTTAAATTTCCTTTGAAAGCCGGAAACCGTCTTTTCGAGCTCCGTCCCGTCAGAATCTACCAGCAGCAGGCTATAGCCCCTGGCGGCCAGCTCCCCTGCTATACTCCTGCCAATACCCCTGGCAGCCCCGGTTACAAAAGCATATTTATGTAAATTTTTCCCAGACATAATAGTTAACTGATTTTTACCGATACCATGGGGCAAAGATAAAAATGGTTAATTAGTATCCTATTAAGTCTATAGATTTTATAGTGGTATAAAAACCATGAATATTTCCTGAAAACCCGGCAACGGCCGGTCGCTGACAGGTCTTCGGCAGAGCCTTGAAGCTGCCAACCGGCGTAGTGAGGCCGCTGAACTTGCGCCCCGCATCCAAACAGCATTTTCCAACGCCGGTGCTATCCCTCCCGGCTCGGTATATATGGAATAATCAAATAAACCGGTCAGATATCCTTTTTTGCGTAAGTTTGTTATATACATAGATGAGCTAAGTGTAGTGACAACCCAACACGCTCCCGAAACCCCGGCAATCATGAAATGTATTTTTTTAGTCTTAGCGATATTAATAGCGAACCGGGCTTTTGGACAATCAAACAGGCCGGAGAAAGACATTTCGATATCAAATCCTGATTACGACAAATCCCTGGCCGACAAATTGGGCGGAGACGACTACGGAATGAAAAGCTACTTTTTGGTAATACTGAAAACAGGGGCGAATAAGACGTCGGACAAGGCGCTGATCAGCGAAAGTTTCAGGGGACATATGGATAACATTAACCGGTTGGTAGAGGAAAAGAAACTCATTGTAGCCGGCCCCCTTGGCAAGAATGAAAACAATTACAGAGGAATTTTTATCCTGGACAATATTAAATCAATAGAAGAAACCAAAGAATTATTGCAGACTGACCCTGCTATAAAAAATGGATTGCTGGATTACGAAATTTTTACCTGGTACGGTTCGGCCGCACTTCCCGAATATTTGCCATTCTCCGACAAAATCTGGAAATCGAATCCTTAATAAAGATCACCGGGGACAAACCGAAGCATACGATCAGACGAAGAACAAGTGAGAGATATAACACGATGAACATGGTTCCGGGTCAAAAAAATCTCAATTTATTTCAAAACCACTAAGGGAAAAATCGAGCTTGCGAGTCTTGGTATTTAAATGACCGCAAGCCTTATGTCCGAATCGTTTCCAAACCGGGAAAACCCGGAAAACCCGGCGCCGAAAACCCAGGCTGACTCGTCCCCGCGAAAGGATGACGAGGAACTGTTTCTTCGCAGTGTCTTTTCCCGCGACCCCAAACAGGGAATGGACATCCTCTTCCGTACCTACTATACGCCGCTTTGCAGCCATGCCGTGCGTTTTGTATACTCCAAGCAGGTAGCCGAAGACCTGGTGAGCGAAGTGTTCTTCCAGTTTTTCCGGTGTGAAGCCTATCTCAGTATCAGTTCGTCGTATGCAAGCTACCTGTTCCGGTCGGTACGGAACGAAGCCTTCTCTTACCTGAAAAGAGAATTCGGCAAAACCACCCTGTTGGAGACCGGTTGGGAAAACACACCGGGCGAAAACCGGCCTCAGCCCGACATGGAAGTGCATTTCAACCACCTCTTCCGGAAGATCAGCGAAACCGTGGCTGAACTACCGGTGCAATGCCAGAAAGTCTTTATGCTGAGCCGTTTCGAAAATAAAAAATATCATGAGATAGCCGAAGAGCTCCAGATATCTCCCAAGACGGTTGAAGCGCACATGTCAAAAGCGCTGAAATACCTGCGACAAAACCTGAGGAATGAATGGCTGAGTATTCTCCTGCTTCTTTTTTTCAATCCCGGCTAAGGGAGTTTTTCCAGGTTTGAGTCATCATGTAAAATCCGAGCTTTTTCCGTTCTTATGGAATCGTCAATATCAAAATCCATCGTGTTCTCCTACTTATCGGGCAGCGCCACACCCATTGAAATCCGGCAGGTAGACGAGTGGCTTAAAAATCCGGACAACTTCGAATTGTTCTGTACCTACCTGCTGGATTGGGAGAGAAGCTACGCCCAGTTTACGCCCGATTACGAAAAAGCAATCGAAAAGTTCCGGCTCAGGCTGGAACACCCCGAAACGGAATCCGGCGATGGTGCGGGTGGTTTCGGGACCAGGCAAACGGCGGTCCGTACTTCCCGTTCTATTCGAAACATGCTATCTGTAGCCGCCTGCCTGCTGCTTATCGCCGCCGCCGGCTGGTTTCTGAGAGAAGACATCATTTACAAGACACTGAAGACGCCCTATGGCGAAGTGAGCCGGCACCTACTGCCCGATGGCAGCCATGTTTCTCTCAACGCCAATTCCTCCCTGCGGCTGGCGCGTTTCGGCTTTGCCCGGAACACCCGCGAAGTATGGCTGGACGGGGAGGCTGAATTCTCGGTAACACATACCCGGAACGACCAGCGTTTCCTGGTGAAAACATCGAGAGATTTCCAGGTAGAAGTACTGGGAACTGAGTTCAGTGTCTTTACCCGGGCCAGGGGCGCGAAGGTCGTGCTGAACAGGGGTAAAATACGGATCGACTATAAAAAAGAAGGACAACCCGCCCGCCTCACCATGAAGCCGGGCGATTTGCTCACCGTCGACCAGGCCGGCCAAATGCAACTGAAGACAACCGAAAACCCGGAAGAGCACAGCGCCTGGAAAGAGCGGCTTTTCATATTTAATGCTACGCCCGTAGGCGAGATCTGCCTGCTGCTTGAAGAAAACTTTGGGGTTAGGGTACGCCCTTCTACCGAAGAAATAGCACGTAAAACCATCAGCGGAAATTTTGAAACTCATACCAGCGAAGATCTTCTGGAGATCCTCCGTGAAGTCCTCGGGCTTCAAACGAGGAAACAACAGAATATGCTGATCCTGTATTAAAACGATCACCTTTAATGATTTTTATTTATGACAATGACAAAACATTTATGCTCATGGCTGCTTAACGTAATCGCACTGATTTCGTTGGCCCTGCTTCCTCACCGTACAGCTGAAGCACAGCAACTGGCCTACGCTCCCCAGACGCACAGGCAGGTGCCGGTGCTGAAAGAAACGAAGCTCAAAAGTGCGCTGCTAAGCCTTCAGCAGCACTACAAAGCGGAGATACTATTCGAAGATCGTATAGTAGAACAGGTTCCTATTTTTATAGAAGAGATTGACTTCAAAAAAACACTGGAGAGAAACCTCGAAAAGGTGCTCAATGCGACGGGACTGACCTATAAAAAGATACGCAAAAACACGTACATCATTTCCACACAGCGAAATCCGGCAAGATCAGAGCAAAAAACGGAAACGGTACCTACTTACAACGAACCCAACAAGATAGAAATATATGACTCCGAAATGCCACCTCTTTTGCGGATGATTATTGAAAGGACTATTACCGGCAAAGTAACGGAAAGTTCGGGCGAGCCGCTGCCGGGCGTAAACGTCCTTGTCAAAGGCACCCAATCGGGTACAGTTACCGGAGCTGAAGGAGCGTTTACCCTGAATATCCCCAACAACGGAGCTATCCTGGTTTTTTCCTTTGTAGGGTATGTAAGCCAGGAAATAAATGTACAAAACCAGACCCGTATCGACGTAACGCTCGAGGTAGATGAAAAAGCGCTGGAAGAAGTAGTCGTGGTGGGCTTTGGTACCCAAAAGAAAGTAAACCTCACCGGAGCGGTTTCCACTATCAAAAGCGATGAGATTGCCAATGTTCCGTTTACACAGGCATCACAGGCGTTGGCCGGTCGTGTCTCCGGGGTCACGATCCAGCAAACTTCGGGACAGCCGGGCAGGGACCAGGGAACTATCCGCGTCAGGGGACAAGGGACATTTAGCGGAGCTGGGAATGCCCCCCTTGTGCTTGTCGACGGGATCGCCTCGTCTATTAATGATGTAAACCCGGATGATATCGCCAATATCTCCGTATTAAAAGACGCGAGTTCAGCAGCCATCTACGGCTCCCGGGCTGCCAACGGCGTCATTCTGATAGAAACAAAACGCGGGCGATCCGGCGGTTTCGACATCGACTACAATGGCTATGTAGGCGCTCAGAGGCTCGTCGCCATACCCAAGATTATGGATTCGTGGATTTATGCACAAATGGAAAACGAAGCGGCATTCAACCAGGGAAGATCACCGGTATGGACAGCAGAAGAAATCGAAAAGTTCAGATCCGGCAGCGACCCGGACAACTACCCTAACGCCAACCATTACGACTACCTGATGAATTCAGGCAGCGGTTTCCAGACAAACCACAACCTACGGTTCAGCGGTGGAACAGCCCAAAACAACTATAACCTGTCGTTCGGCTACCTCGACCAGGACGGCCTTATCGCCAAAACCTTCTACGAGCGGTATAATATGCGGCTGAATTTCAACAGTCAGCTCAACAAAAAGCTCAATCTCGGCCTGGTTATTTCAGCAAACCGGTCGAACGAAGGAGAGCCGGTCTCGCCGGGAAGCCAGGGCCAGGATGCTGCGACCAATTTCATCGAATACGCCCTGAAAATACCTACTACCATTGCAGGTAAAAGATCGGATGGCACCTATGGAAGCCTGACCGGCTTCACTATTGAAGGATGGCTTAACAGCAACTCTTTCCGAAAAATAAAGGATACCCGCCTGAGGGGCAGCATCGATCTCAAATACAACATCAGCGAGTCGTTGTCTATCCAGGGGCTGGCCGGGTATACTTATAACACCCGCGACAATCTCACCTATAAAGGGACGCTGCAGGTCGACGAAACGATCTTTCAGGGACCTGCCCAGCTTCGGAACAACCTCAACGAGACCAGCCTGCTCACGCTCCAGATGTTCACGAATTATAAATTCGCTTTCGACAATCATAAGTTCAATTTCCTGGGCGGATATTCTTTCGAACACGAACAATACGGCTATGTTGAAGCATTCAGGGACAACTTCCCGAGCGACGGATTGTACAAGCTCAACGCAGGGTCTGCCGCCAATATGCAAAACGCGGGATCCGGCTATGAATGGGCTATCCAATCCCTTTTCGGCAGGATGAACTATAGCCTGAAAGACAGGTACCTTTTCGAAGTCAATGCCCGCTACGATGGTTCTTCCCGGTTTCCCACCAGGAACCGGTATGGCTTCTTTCCTTCTGCTTCTGCCGGTTGGATTGTTTCGGAAGAGAGCTTTTTTACCTCCAACTGGATCAACTTCCTGAAATTACGGGGCTCATGGGGCACGCTTGGGAACCAGAATATCGGCAATTATCCTTATCACCAGATGTTCAACCTCTCTGTTTCGGCCTACCCGCTGGGAAGATCTGCGGAAAGCCTGCATCCCGCCGCCGCCGTTACCGTTGCTCCGAATACCAATATCACCTGGGAAACCACCGCTACGACCGACCTGGGACTGGAGCTCAGCATGTTCGACGGAAGGCTTGATTTTGAAGCCGATTACTTTATAAAAAACACACGCGATATCCTCTATAATGTCTCTACTTCCTATGTCCTCGGTCTTACGTCGTCGGAGATTAACGCAGGGGCTGTCCAGAACAAAGGCTGGGATTTCAAGCTCCAGCACAGGCATCATATCGGGGACTTTTCCTACAGCGTATCAGGTAATATGTCGATTGTCAATAACCGTGTTACTAAACTGGCCGGACTCGAACGGGATATCGAGAGGGGGCTGTTTGTGGGATATCCGCTGCAATCAATATTCGGGTACGAGGTTGACGGGTTGTTTAGAGATCAGGACGACATTGCCAGCTACCCGGCGCAGCCCTACACTGCTTCACCGGGCGAGTACAGGTTCAGGGATCTGAACGGAGATAACCGGGTTACCCCGGAGCACGATCGGAAAATTATCGGGAACCGGTTCCCGAAATATACATACGGAGCCAATTTATCGGCCAGGTATAAAGGTTTCGACCTGTCGGTCCTGCTCAGGGGTGTGGGCGGCGCCGACCGCATGATTATTTCAAGTCACCAGGGAAGGGCCCTTTACCTGGGCAGCAACGTCCAGGAATGGATGTACCAGAATCGCTGGACGGCCGATAACCCTGATCCCAATGCGAAATATCCACGAATGAACACTCATTCAGACGGCGTACACACCTGGGCCTCCACTTATTGGATGCGAAGCGCGGCGTTTCTGCGAATAGATAATCTCCAGGTCGGGTATACCGTTCCGCAGGCGCTCACCGGGAAAATCGGGATGAAAAACCTCTACATCTACACAACGTGCCGCAACCTGCTGACAATAAGCGATTACTACACGGGGTGGGATCCGGAAGCCGGGGTTTATCCCCCCACCAGGGTATTACTTTTAGGGCTGAATATCAAGCTCTGATCATTATTTCAACAATTCCCATAAATATGAAATTCCAAACTATTATAAAACTCCCTGTGTTCCTGTCGTTTGTGCTGGTTTGCGGCTGTAACGATATGCTGAACACCGTTCCGCTCGACCAATTGTCGACCGATACATTCTGGAACAATGAAAAAGATGCAAACCTCGCCTTAATGGGCGTGTATGCCAATGGATCAGTAGGTACCCGGGGCAGTATCGGCTTCAGGGTTTTTGATACCTACCTGAGTCTTGACGCCATGACCGATAATGGTAATGAGAAAGATGATATCCTGACACATTTCAATAACGGCGAGCTCAATTCCTCCAATACAGTCGTTCTAAACCTGTGGAGGGCTTCCTACACAGTGATAGGAAGAGCCAATAATTTCATCGGTAATGTAGACCGCGTTCCGATGGCCAGTGAGAAAATCGATCAGATGAAGGCCGAGGCAAGGTTTCTCCGGGCGTATCATTATTTCAATCTGTACACTTACTGGGGAGAAGTCCCGCTGGTTACAGAAGTCATTTCCATAGAGGAAGCTAATACCGTAAGCCGGGCTTCGAGACAGGAGGTATCCGAATTTCTTTTGAAGGAGCTGAGCGAATCGGCGCAATCCCTGCCTGTCAACAGGCCCGATGCAGAATACGGGAGAGCAAACAAAGCAGCCGCGCTGGCCATAAAAGGCCGGTTGCTGATGGCGGAAAAACGTTGGCAGGAAGCGGCGGCAGCTTACCAGGAAATTATCAATATGGGGCTCTACGAGATTGATAATGACTATGCAAGGCTCTTTTTACTGGGAAATGAGGCGTCGGGTGAAATTATAATGCCGATCAAATACAGGCTTGACAATTACAGGACGGAGATCCAGAGAAGCGTAGTCCCCTTTCAGTTCGGAGGATGGCATCAGTATAACCCATATAACGAGTTGGTAGAGGATTACCTCATGACCGACGGGATGACCATTCATGAATCCCCGCTGTTTGACCCAAACAATCCCTATGAGAACCGCGATCCGAGATTGGAAATGTCTATCTTTATCCCGGGACGCACACTATGGAAAGGACAGGTATTCGAGCTTCATCCCGACAAAGGTGCGGCATGGCGGCTGACCGACCGGGACTGGAGCGGATACGGGCTCAAAAAGTTTGCGGATGAGAGCCATACTGCCGCGATCAATAACTATGGCGGAGATTACCCGATGATCCGGTATGCAGAAGTATTGTTGAGCTACCTGGAATCGAAGCTCGAAGCAGGAGAGGCAATTACCCAGTCGCTCCTTGATCAGACCATTAACCAGCTCCGGCGCCGGCTTTCGGTCAACCTGCCCGATGTAACCCAAACCGATCCGGCTGCCCTCCGGGAGATCGTCCGCAGGGAGCGCCGGATCGAAATGGCTTTTGAAGGGCTCAGGTTATATGATGTTCACCGCTGGGGAATCTCCCATATCGTGTTCAACAAAAGATTTCATGGCATGAAGCTAACAAACGACCCGGCCTCTTATAATTCAATACCCGTCAATGAAAACGGTTATTTTCGCTACAGAGAAAAGAAATTCCGGCAAGACATAGACTATCTGTGGCCGATCCCGCAGCGTGAGCTGGATATCAACCCTAATCTGGGACAGAACCCCGGTTATTAGTCCAAATGCCAAAAAAAATCTATTTTACAAAATGAACTACATAGCAGCCTTTATCTCGTCGGTATTTATTTTACTATCCTGCAATGCCGGTCCCAGCCACAAGAGCATAAGGAATGAGGATGATCTCAGCCGGGTAAAAAAGAACATCCAGGTCGATGCCTGCGTTTACGGAGCGAGCGCCTCCGGGGTGCTGGCGGCCGTGGCAATAGCCCGTGAGGGGTATTCCGTGGTGCTTATAGAGCCGGCGCATACCATCGGCGGTCTGCTGGCTTCGGGCTTCAGAATGCAGCAGGATGTACCGGATGGCCAGCATCTTGGCGGACTGACCAGGGATTATTATGACAAAGATGTGGCGCTGCATGTAGGGATTCACGCTCCGACGCTCAGGCATTACCAGAGTGCAGGTGACGACAACGTAGCCATGCTGCAGGAATATATCGATCGATACGCCGACCTGATCACGGTGATCACAAATCACAGGCTATCGTCAGTAGAGGTAGAAAAAGGGATGATCCGGAGCGGGATCTTTGAATATGCTCCCGCAGACGAAAACGGTGTCCCGGCTCCGTCAAGAGCTTCTGATGACCTGACGAAAGTAGACGCCAGGATTTTTGTGGATGCAAGCTACGAGGGCGATCTGATGGCCTATTCCGGTGTCAGCTACCGGATAAGCCGTGAATCGAAGGACGAATATGGAGAAACTCTCGCCGGTGTGGTCGTGAGCCGCAAATTTCCCGGTGTGGATCCTTACAAAGTGAAAGGCGACCCTAAAAGCGGGTTGCTGTCGCCCATTTTTCCCGATCCGATAGGTGAAGAAGGTGACTCCAGCCGCTTTTTTATGGGGTGGAACTTTAAGCTCGCCTGGGAGACTAATCCAACTGAGCAATACCCGGGCATTCCCATAACGCCGCCCGAGAACAAAGACCCGGAGTTGTATGAGCTGCTGAAAAGATATACGGAGGCCGGCTATAAAACATCCTGGCCTAACTCCAACTTCAACCGGACCGAGCTAATGACCGGGGCCCTGCCTGGGGAACAAACAGACTACCCTGACGGAGACTGGGCTACAAGATCAAAAATCTGGCAGGCGTTCATCGATCATGTAAAGACGTTAACGGATTTCACAGGAAAAGATGTGCGGCTGCTATCGGACTACCGCACCGAGACCAACGGATGGCCCTATCTGTATATGCGCGGAGGAAGAAGGATGATTGGCGAATACGTCATGACCCAGCAGGATATTCAGCTTCAGACAGACGTTCCGACTCCTATCGGGATGGGATACTATAAGCTTGATATCTACCCGACACGTCTGGGTGTAGACCAGGATGGCGTGCTGATCCAGGAAGGTGATGTGTTTGAGCTGATCTCGCCCGGCCCTTACCAGATACCTTACGGATCTATTATTCCGAAAAAAAATGAAATTCGTAACTTGCTGGTTCCGATGATGATGTCGGCCACGCATGTCGCCTATGCCTCTATCCGTATGGAAGGAACTTATATGGCGTTGGGGGAATCGGCCGGAATTGCCGCGACTCTGGCCTTGAAAAGCAACAAAAGCGTGCAGGATATCGACCGGGACGAGCTGACCGGAATGTTAAAGGCCTACGGGCAGGAGCTCGAATGGGACGGCACAGGCTTTTACACAAGGGGATTGTGGAGATCGAATATCTACGGAGGTGAAGGATCACCCACTACCGGAAGATGGGTAACCCATCCGGAAGAGTATACTAAAAAACCAATCAGCCAGCTGTGGAAAGAGTAGGAAAAGCGTTCCTGATTAAATACTTCCTGTTATTTACCCTCCTTTTTTTTACATCGGCGGTATCCGCACAAAGGAATGTCGAGGCAGATGTGCTGATCTATGGAGCGACACCGTCGGGTATTATGGCGGCGTATAGCGTAAAAAAAGCAGGTTTATCGGTTGTCATCGTCGAACCGGGCCGCTGGGTGGGAGGTATTCTCGGCGCTGGGCTTAAGCCCACGCAGGATATGCCCAACTACGCTGCTGTCGGTGGCAAAACCAGGGAGCTGATGCTGCGGCTGGGCATAAGAGGCCAGACGCAGGATCCCAGCCTGGAGCAAGTAAGGGAAATGACCCGGAAAGACATCAGCCCCAAATATGTCAGGGAGGATTTCCTGAAGCTGCTGCGCGACCTGGACATAGAAGTGATATTCGACCACCGGGTCAGCCGGACGGTGAAAAGCAAGACTACAATCCGGGAAGCCTATTTCGACCTGGCGCCATTCGATGAAACCGGCTGCCCGGTTGCACAAGCCAAAGAGCAGGAAAGCCTGAAGGTAAGGGCTGCGGTATTTATAGATGCCGGGTACGAGGGCGACCTGATGGCCCGGTCGGGTGTGTCGTTCCAGGTGGGAAGGGAATCCACCAAAGACTATGATGAAGAATTTGCCGGGGTGCGCCCGATCGGTACCTATTCGCCGGTAGCCAATGAAAATAATACGGCTGCTGGCCATGGGCTCGGTAACATTACGCCCATAAGCCCGTTTAGGATTCCCGATGATCCGAAAAGCGGCCTTCTCCCGTTCGTTGAAGACGATCACGGAAAGAAGCTCGGCGCAGGAGACCACTATACGCAGGCTTATAACTTCCGTTTCTACCTGACCTCCGACCCTTCGCGGCGTGCCGCTATTTCTCCGTCAGACGACTACAATGCGACTGATTTCGAGCTGGTCGGCAGGTACGTCGACTACCTGAAAAGCACGATCAGCGACCAGAAAAAGCTATTCGAGCGCCTCTCATGGATTTTTCCGGGCTGGATGAATGCCGGGGAGTACAATTACCACAGGCGCTCCCTTTTTACAAATGCCCCGCTTGGTATAAGCCATATCTACTCCGCCGGCGACTATGCCTCCAAGGCGGCCGTCTGGAAAGCACACCAGGATTATCTTCGCGGCCTTCATCATTTCATGAGCTCAGACCCGCGTGTTCCGGGTGAGTTCAGAAATTATGTAAGCAGCCTGGGACTGGACAAGTATCATCATCCTGAAACAAACGGCTGGCCGCACCAGCTGTACATAAGAGTAAGCCGCAGGATGGTTGGGGAATACACCATAACCGAGCATGATGTTTATAACCGCACGACAATACGTGACCCCGTGGGGCTGGCCCAATACGGCCTGGACACCTATCCTTCCCGCCGGATATGGTTTAGCAAAAATGATTCCCTCTTCGTAGCGATAGAAGGCAATATGTTTGTAGGCGGCGCCACCGGCCCGACCAACGTTCCTTACCCGATAGCCTACAGGTCTATCACCCCCCGAAGACATGAATGTACCAACCTGCTGGTACCGGTGTTATTCTCTTCGACCCATCTGGGATATTCCTCAGCCAGGATGGAACCGACCTTTATGATAATCGGCGAATCGGCCGGTATCGCTGCCGTACAGGCCATTCAGGAGAAAGTCCCGGTACAGGCCATCAATCTTGCCCGTTACCTTCAAAAGCTTAAAGAAGCAGGACAGTTTCTTGAAAAACCTACCAGATAAAAACCTGTCTGTCAGACCGGCTCCGTCTGCAGCTTGCGTCTGCAAGTAGAAAACCTATGCACTGTTCTTTGATTCTCAAAGCTGAACCTTACAATGTAAGGAAGCCGAGGATAGAACCAGATCTGGTGGTATTTTAGCGTAGAAGAGTTGAATTCCGAGACCACCGTAACCTTGAGATTATACGTGGGAGAGCCTAAGATTTCGGGAGTTTCTCCTAAGATCCGCTACTCAAAAAGTAAAAGTATGTCTTCCTTCCAAAATATAATGACCGGTACTATACAGGGGGCTAACCGCATTGTCGTTATCAGACGCTGGTTATGCTGCATCGCGTTAATCCTCCCCTTATCAGGAGCTATGTCATTTGCTTCGGAACAGCGGCCTCCTAACATTATCATAATCCTTGCGGACGATGTGGGTTATGGCGATCTGGGAGGCTATTTTGGTGGAGCTTCGCCCACGCCGAATATAGACCGGATGGCAAGAGAAGGAATTTTGTTTACTGACTTCCATGCTAATGGCCCTATGTGTTCCCCTACAAGAGCATCTCTGTTAACAGGCCGGTACCCTCAGCGGTTAGGAGTGGAAACGCCGCTACGCGAGGTACTGGATCTTCCGCACAACCGGGATGAGATTACCATTGCAGATTTATTACGGAATAAGGGATACCGCACCGGGCTGATTGGAAAATGGCATGTGGGCGCCCCGGGTAAAGGCAACCCGCTCCATTTCGGATTTGATCATTTTATCGGATATCACAGTGGCGAGATAGATCATTTCGCTAAGCTCGACCGTTTTGGCGAGGAAGATTGGTGGCACAACGAAACTCCGGTCCGTGAGGAAGGATATGTGACTGACCTAATTACAAAATATTCTATTGAATTCATAAGGCAGAATGCTGAGAAGCCATTCTTCTTATATATATCACATCTTGCCATTCACTTTCCCTGGCAAAAGCCTACGGATCACAATTTATGGATACGTTCTCCTGGTTCTGACTACACATCTAACCTGCCGGGGCCAAACAGCAAGCTGGGACCGCATCCTCCGGAAGCCGTCCCGGGTGCCTTAAGTGAGATGATCAAAGCGCTGGATAAAAGTGTCGGGCTGGTTCTGGAGACAATCAGGGAATCCCATATGGAAGAAAATACGCTGATCTTTTTCATGTCTGACAATGGAGGATACATCCGTTATGATAATAATACCTGGCCGTCGGTAGGTTCCAATGGTATTTTAAACGGGCAGAAAGGAGATGTCCTGGAAGGTGGTCACCGGGTGCCTGCGATAGCCTGGTGGCCGGGTAAGATCCCCGCCTTGTCTGTGACCAACCAGATAGTGATGACAATGGACATTTTTCCCACAGTCCGGAAACTGGTCGGCGCCCCGGAATCGATGCCGCGTAAGGGGCTTCCTGTGGACGGTGTAAGCATTGTGCCTTTGCTACTGGAAGGAGAGAAACTCGCGGATCGAACGTTATTCTGGAGAATAAGGAACAAAAAAGCCGTAAGGTCCGGAGAATGGAAACTTGTCGAAGAAGATAAAGCCATTGCCTTGTATAATCTTAAACATGATGTGAGGGAGTCAAAAGACCTAAAAACAAGGTATCCTGATATTGTCCAAAAACTGCAGAATGAATTGCAGATCTGGGAAAACGGGATAATTCGGGAGAAAGAGCAATTGAAATAGGATCGTTTTGAGAGAATAAATTAATAACAGACATTGGAAGGAAAGTAAGTGTTTAATCCAATTCGTAGTACTTTTGGGTAACTATATCTGAATACATATACGTACTCAGCGGTATAGGAGAATAAATAATACGGAATTCTTCACCCGAAATAGCAACAATGGACAAGGTAAATCTTATTAGCTCCCAAGTAGTTTCCTACACTTTAAAGATAATACTCCCTGCATTTTTTACGATATACATTTATCAGCTAAAGGCCCAACCTCCCCATCCCGTCACCAACCCCTCCTCCCCACTCATGCTGGCCGGGGACTGGGTTCCGGAAAACACCCATCAAATCGATTACGACAAGCTCCCCCGGGTACCGGGCTCGCACATGGTCGTCAATGATGTACGGCATCAGATGGGCGTAAACCAGCACAACTACCTGGATTATTACGACGGCAAATATTGGATCATGTGGAGCGACGGCCCGGGTATTGAAGACCGTGTAGGCCAGCGTGTAAAATATGCGACCAGCTCCGACGGAGTACTCTGGTCGGAGCCCCGGTACCTGACGCCCAAACCCGCCGGATCAGAGAGGGCGGGATTGTACGGAACCCGTTCGGATAAGGGCTTCCGCTACATTGCCCGGGGGTTCTGGCAAAGAGATGGCGAGTTCCTGGCGCTGGCCTCGCTGGACGAAGCTGCTGGTTTTTTCGGACCGGGTCTTGCGTTGAGGGCATTTCGCTACAACAAAACCTGGGATAGCTGGGAAGATATCGGCGTTGTCCAGGATAACGCTATCAATAACTTCACCCCAAAAAAAATCCCTACGGGCGAATGGATGATGTCCAGAAGAAAATTTGACTATACCGAAACCGGCGTTGAGTTCCTCGTAGGCGGTGTCAAAAGTCTGACCGACTGGAAATCATACCCTGTGCTGGGATCGGCCGGTGAGCTGACAGCCGAAGAACCTTACTGGTGGGTACTGCCCGACAACAACCTGGTAGCGCTCTTCAGGGATAACAAGAGAAGCGGCTTCCTGTTCCGTTCTTTCTCGTCCGATAACGGGCGTACCTGGAGTACACCAGTCAAAACGAATTTCCCCGACGCCCGTTCCAAATTCAGCGGAACGCGCCTGAAAGACGGGCGTTATGTGCTGGTGTCGAATGCAAACCCTGAAAAGCGTGATCCGCTTGTGCTCTCTGTCAGCGATGACGGCATTATTTTTAATAAAATGTACTACCTGGTGGGGGGACGTCACGTCGACTATCCGCATGTGATGGAGCATGACGGGCATCTTTTTGTCGCCTTTGCCACCGGTAAGCAAACGGTAGAAGTGATCAAGATCCGTCTTTCAGATATCGATTCTCTCAGCATAGCCCCTCAAAAGTAACTTTTGCCATCCCTATGAACCGCAGATATTTTATCAAGTTGGGTGCAGCCGGCGCCCTCATTTCCGTAGCCGACCTGACTTCCTGTACACCCGCCGGCGAGGAAGCAAACGATACGGATATCCTGGTAGCAGGCGGTACACCTGCCGGGATTATGGCGGCCATTGCCGCTGCCCGTGCGGGAGCAAAGGTGACCCTGGTTGAATATCACAACCATATAGGGGGTTTATCAACCAGCGGCCTGGGTAAAAGTGATATTGAGAATAAAAATGCCATTGCCGGGCTTTTCAGGGAATTCACGCAGAATATTCTCCGGTATTATACAGAGAAATACGGCGAAGGGTCGGAAGATGTCAGGAAATGCCGCGGCGGGTACTACTACGAGCCTTCTGTCGCCGAGCACGTGTTCAACATGATGGTCGCAGCCGAGCCGAATATTACGCTGCTAACCGGCTACCGGATCGAAAAGGTGCTGACACAATCGACAAAAGCCCGGGAAGTAACCTTTCGGCATCGTGCCGACGGTGAGCTTAAGAGCTTTAAGGCCCGGGTATTTGTAGACGCTACGTATGAGGGTGATCTATATGCGCTGGCCGGAGCCGCCTACAGGCTGGGCAGGGAAGGGAAAGCAGATTTTAATGAGCCTCATGCGGGAAGGATATTTTTTGATTACAATGAAAACGAATTCCTGGAGGGCAGCACGGGTGAAGGGGACAAACGCATTCCGGCGTATACCTACCGGCTATGCATGACCGATGATCCGGCCAACAGCTATGTCATGAAGGAACCGCCGGCGGGCTATAACCGCGACAACTATCTGAAGTACTTCAAAGACCTGGAAGAAGGCCGGCTTAGCGGCCCGAAGGTTTTCAAGGAGGGGCATGGTTACTACAAAGACCATTTCGATACGATGATGCGGGTATTTTCCTTCGCCGAGATCCCCAACCGGAAATACGATGTCAACACCAATCCCCGGCCACTGGGCTTTCCTTTTCCTGAAGAAAACTTTAATTATGTGGAAGCCGGCTGGGAGGAGCGGGAAAAAGTATTCCAAAAACACCGGGAGCTGGCCCTGGGCCTTCTTTATTTTATCCAGAACGATCCGGAAGTACCGGAAGAGCACCGGAAAATGGCCAACCAATACCATCTGCCTCTCGATGAGTTTACAGATAACGGGCATTTTCCCTGGCAATTGTATGTGCGGGAAGCCAGGAGAGTTAAAGGCATGTACACCCTTACCGAAAACGATGTAACGCTGAAAGAAGGAGAGGAGCGGACTACGATTTTCAATGATTCGATCATTGCCGGCGAGTTCCCGATCGACAGCTTTCCATGTTCCAAAGAACCATCTTCCGACAATAAGGTGCTGGAAGGCTACATTGGCATGCTGCCCATTCCCGCCTACCAGCTTCCCTACCGGGTACTGGTCCCGGAAAGTATCGACGGCATTATTGTCCCGGTAGCGGCCTCCACAACCCATGTGGCCTATTCTACACTGCGCATGGAACCGTTGTGGATGGGCATCGGTCAGGCGGCGGGAACAGCGGCCGCTGTGTCTGTCCTGACAGGTTGCGAAATACGTGAGGTCAAAGTAGGGGAGGTGCAAAAGGAACTCGTGGAAAGCGGGCAGATCCTGACCTATTTTGATGACCTTGATCCGCATGACAAAGCACATAAGGCAGCCCAGTTTTGGGGTACCAGAGGCTTTTTTAAGTCATATACGGCCCGGTTGCGCGAACCTGTTTCCAGTACTGAACTCACTGGATGGCTGAAGATCTTCAGCGACGCCATTTCGGTCGATTTAGATTTTACCATCGCCGAAACAGACAAGATAGAAAGGGCCGGCTTCAAAGAGATCCTGAAACAACTGGGAGAACCTGAATTAGACGACGCATCGTGGGTTTCAGGCGATGCAGGTAGCGAAACGGGCGTCTTAAGAGGAGAAGTATGCCTGGCCCTCTATAAAAAACTCTTTAAAGCATCCGGATAGTCTTACCCCATTTACGGACAAACTTAACTTAGAATGAATGCTTCTGTTATATTTCTGATGTTCAACCTGTTTCTCAGAGTTGAGCCCGTTTGCGATGTATCAATTTTGAATAAAGGGATAGGAGGAAATAATACTTTTAATCTGATTGAAAGAATTGAAAGCGATGTAATTGCAGAAAATCCGGACCTGGTAGTGTTACTGGTGGGGACAAATGATATGTTGAATTCGGCGAAGATGATTTCCGGGGAAAAATTCAGATCCAACATTGATACCCTGATTGAAATATTGAAAGAAAATCGGATAGAGGTTGTATTGATGAGCCCTCCCCCTGTCGACACGGTTTATTTATTTGAGCGGCACGACCGGAAAAAATACAACGTCGACCCAAATAGAAAATTGAATACAGTTAGCCGGATAATGAAAGAAAAGGCATTACAGCACCGGTTTTCATTTGTGGATCTGTTTCAATCTTTTCAACAGATCGGCATACCCAGGCATAATACGGATTCATTGATTCAAAATGAAAATAACAGCGGAGCGAGAGACGGCGTCCATCCTACCGGGCGTGGTTACGAAAAGATAGGGGCCGAAGTATTCAAGGTGCTTCTGGAAGAAAAAAAGATTAAGAAAGGAATGAAGATCATTTGTTTTGGTGATTCAATCACCTATGGGGCAAGAGTTGCGGGGCAGGGAACCGCATCCGGGGAAACATACCCTTCTTATCTGAAAAGAATGATATGTCAGCACTTTCAAAATTAAGAAGGGTAAGGTAAAGGTGCCATCCCATTTATTCAGCCATGTATTGCTCATGTTATATCGAGGATTTTGACTTTAGCGCTACCCGGGGCCAGTTCCATCGTTTCCGGTTGTCCCGGTAAACGGGTAAAAAGGTAAACCGAAAAGCTGAGCACGCCGGTGGCCAGCCAGAAGAGGTCGGTAGCCCATACCTCGGTGACGGAGGTCTTCCACGGCCAGTCGCCCGTTGTGAAGCCGTTTACTAACGGGACCAGCAGAGAGAACAATCCTCCAAGCCACAGGCTGAAATGAGTGATCGCCCTTTCGGATGACAACAGCATGGCAGCCAGCGACAGCAACAGCCAAGATAGAAAAAAGGCCGTATTTACCCAAAAAATGTGGTTTGCAGCCGGGGCCAGGAGCTCGGCCGAAAACAGGATAGCAGTGGCCGGGAACAGCGTGAAGCAGATAGCCAGGAATACCAGGGTTACCCGCCGGTGAAAACGCTTCTGACCTTCCGTATACCGGTTGTTGTTACGGGCGTCCTTCCAGATGAGAATACCGCTGACAAAAACAAAACAGGAGAACAGGGCCATTATAAAATACACCGCTTTCACAAACAGGCCTCCGAAAGAGGCGAAGTGCAGGTGCATGATCGACTCTATGACTTTGTAGGTGAATCTCTTATTCTCGGGAAGAGAGCTGAAGACTTCTTCTACTTCTTTCAACCGGTATCCTACATAAGCGTTCGAAAAAAATACTTCCGGGTCTTTGCTGATCATCCGGAAGGTTACTCCGGCATCTTCCCGGAGCAGATGATTGGCCTGAATGCCAACCAATTTATAATCCTTGCCGTATGCGGCTTCCCACTTGCGTTGAATCACCTCTATATTCGTAGTATGATCTGCCGCTTCCGCGTCCTCGCTGTACTCCATATTATACATAGGGTAGGCCAGCTTAAAAACGTTTTCCGGAGCCCCTTCGTAGAGCAGCATCACTGTAGGTAACAGCACCAGGAGAAGAAGCAGGTAAAAAGCCCCTGTGACCGCATACATAAACTGGTAGGGCAGGCCCAGCATACCGAATACCGTATGTGCATTGGTCCATATCTGTTTCCACGTACCCTTCCATCCGTAAGCCCAGAATTTGGTCAGGATGTTTTTCCAATGTACCAGCACGCCTGTAATGGTAGCAAATATGAAAAACAGGGAAACAAACCCCGCTATCCAGCGACCTGCATAGGGGATCTGATCAAAAAAGTGGAGCTTATACAGGGTTTCTCCTACAGTACTCGGAGGCTTATCCAGCATTTTGAAGCTTGCCGGATCCATTCTACCTTCATAATGTATTTCCGGTGCACCCTCTTTTTCAGGCTCGATATGCGCAAAAATCCGGATAATCGGGCTTTGGGCGGTAGGCAGCGATATGAACGTCTCGTCGTCCAGGTCAAAAGCAAGATCCTCGCGCTTCAGGGCATCAAGGACATTTGAGATACTAAAATCCCGGATATCGGAGGTGCGGGCCTGCGGATTTTCCCACAGGTAAAATTCCGCTTTGAAAAGCGTAAACGCACCGGCAAAAAAGATAACAAACAACGCTACGGCCAATACGATCCCGCTGACGGTATGCAAATGAAAGAATATATTGTAAGGCCGGTTGGCAAATCCTTTCAGCTTCATGATAATACAGGTTTTAAATACCAGAATGCCCCTCCGAAAATCAGGGTCAGCGCCAGGTACAGCCATAACGCGTTCCAGGCATTTCTGGCCAGGAAAACCAGCAGGAGCAACACAGCCCAGGCAATAAAGAAGGAGAAACTCGAGAGAATAATAACGGCATCTCTCGTTGCCGGCAACAAGGCCATAAACAAGTGAAAGCTCGCCGAAACAAGATAGCCCCCGATAATGCCGGTAATGATCTTGACGGCACGCTGGCCTTTGGTGGTTAAGTATTTACTATTGGCAGGCATCAGTGTAAAATATCAATGAACAGAAAGATCGCCAGGGCCGATAAGGTGATAACCGTATATGCACGGGGCAGGTTTAAAACCCAGACCAGCAGGCAATAAGCAGTAGGAATGATCACCGAAGCCATGAACAGGCCCAGGCCCGCGCCGTAACGGTACATACATACCCCTGTTGCCCAAATCAGCAGGAGGGCCCCTGACCACCCCGGAATTTTACCTCTCAGTTTTTGATGCGCCTCCGGAAAATATTTTGACCGGCTGTAATAAGCAAATCCTCCGGTCATAGCTAAAAGTAGTCCCAGCATATTGGTTTGTTTTTTGTCGCAAATCTAGCAAAAAACAATTATTCTTTTTTAGACTAAATATAATTAATACATTCGCGGAGAAATTGCTACCGGAAAGTGATCATTGATGACTGAGTCTTTACAAATTAGTTTTCTCCTAAAATACAATCGCATAGGCAGACGCGGTGGTATGCTCCTTTTTTGCCTGTTGCCGGTTCTTGCGTTTGCCCAGAAAGCTGTGCTCCGCGGCAGAATAACCGATACAGACAACGGCCCTCTCGCAGGTGTGACCGTCTCTATGGTAAATACCGGATTCAATACCATCAGCGATTCCTCCGGCTATTTTCAGATATCAAACCTTCCCGCCGGTACTTATACAATCACCTTGTCCCACATAGGTTTCGAAACCCTTCAGAAAGAACTGACCCTGCCTGCTCGGGGTACGCTCACTGAGCGCTTTGCGCTTAAGCCTGTAAGCCGGAACCTGGATGAATTTACGGTTACAGCTCCTAAGGAATCCAGGGTTATGGAGGCAAAGTCCATTGCCGTCAGGAGTGTGGATATTAAAGACGTAATTCAGCAGAGTACGGTGCTTACCGATGTGGCCGACCGGCTTTCGGGGGTAAGGATCCGAAGGTCGGGCAGCCTCGGCGACCGCTCGGATATATCGATAAACGGGATAACCGGCACCGGTATCCGTATTTATGTCGACGGTGTACCTATGGAGATTGCCTACCCGAATTATGATCTTTCTACACTGCCTTTAAACAATATCAAACGTATGGATGTGTACAAGGGCGTAGTACCCGTAGACATCGGGACAGACGCTATGGGCGGCGCTATTAATATTGTTACGGAGCAAAAAGCGCACAATAGCTTAAAAGCAGGCTATTATCTCGGTTCTTTTAACACGCACATGGCCGACCTGAGCCTGGGACTGGCCGGTAAATCCAACTATTTCCTGAATGTAAGCGGCGCCTTCAATCATTCTGACAACAACTACCGGATGCGGGCTTTTGTTTTTGAAAAAAATAAATACGAAACCGTCAGGCGCTTTCACGATGCCTACCAGGCTTCGTTCGCATCCCTGGATTTCGGCACGCATTCCAAAAAATGGGCCGATGAACTCCGCTTCTTCTATAACTACTCCGAAGGCTTCAAGGAGGTGCAGAACTGGGCCAGGATTACGACCACCAGCTTGGGGGAAACAGAATACCGGGCCCGTAACCACTCCGGCGGAATGCGGTATGAAAAACGAATCGAAAGACTACAGCTGATCAACCACCTGAACCTCAGCCACGACAAGCTGCACTATGCCGACACTTCCAGGAATGTATACAGCTGGAGCGGACGCATTATCAAACAGGACGCCCCGGGCGAATACAGCTACGGACTAAACGATAACTATACCAACAGCATCATCAACAGGACTACGCTGAATATTACGCTGTCGGATAACCAAAAGCTGACGTTGTCGAACTTATATGCCTGGCAGAAACGTACGGGTACGAATTACCTCATCGATAATCCGCAGAGAGACTATTTAAAGTATCCGCAAACGCTGGTCAAAAATATTGGCGGCCTGCAATACGAAGGCCTTTTCTGGGATAGGATGACCATAACCGGGGCTGTAAAAAGGTATTTCTTTGAATTAAACGGGGTGGAAAACAGCACATTTGAGCCGTTGACGAAGAAAGAGAGCTTTTACGGTTACTACTTCGCCGGGAAATACCGTATCGCCGACGGCATTCATGCAAAGGCTTCGTACGAAAGAGGATACCTGATCCCGAATTTTGAACAGTTTGTGGGCGACGGCGCTACTATTCTGAGAAACACGAACCTGAAGCCCGAAAACAGTCATAATGTTAACTTTTCGGTGGACTATAGCCGGAAAGCAGGAAATGACGTCTTCCTCACCTTCGCTGTCAACGGTTTCCTCCGGGACCAGTTTGATATTATTTATGCTGGTACGGGCATAGTCAGGCGGTATGAAAACCAGGAAAGAGTACGAACCGTCGGTGCGGAAGCAGAAGCTGCAGTCAGGTATAAGGACTGGAGGCTCAAAGGAGCTTATACGCATCTGTCGAAAGTCTTCAGAATGCTGAAAGACCCCATGTTTGCCTTCCTGGAAGGGACATCCTTCCCCAACCATCCCACCCATTTTGGAAATGTGGAGCTGGAATACAATATCGCAACCGGGGAAAACGGGCTAAGGGCTTATATTAATTACCTGTACATAGGCTACTATAACCACACCCTGGTGGGACAAAGCGATAGCTATAAAAAACGCCCCGAATTGTTTGTTCCTACCCAAAACCGCACCGATCTCGGTTTGTCTTACAAGCTTACAAAATATAACCTCACCACCGCTTTTAACATCAACAACCTCTTTGACAAAGAACTTTTCGATCACTTTTCCGTACCCAAGCCGGGCAGGAGCTTCAACATCCGGATTATCTATGAAATAGCTTTCAGCCGTCAGCAGGGGCCTATATAAACAAACATTATCTAATCAATTTTATTCAAATGAGAAAGTCAATTTTAAGCATCCTCCTGATCGCCGGCCTCTGGGGCTGTGACAAGGAAGAGGATACGAAACCTGTGGAAGACTCCAAATATTACGATAGCGGGGTAGTTGTTTCTGCCTATACCGGCGTAGGCGGCCGTACCGGTTACTATGCGGGGCATTATAATTCGCTGGAAGAAGCGTCTGGTATTGACCTTACCCAAAAGTCTGCTTATACCAACCTATGGACGTTTGGTAAGCTGGGCCGATACATCTACGGCGTGTCGCTTTCGGGCGAAAATAAATTTACGAAGATGGGGGTGTCGAAAGCAACCGGCGTCATCGAAGAGGTGGCCAGCTTCCCGCTATCCGGGCCGTCTTATTTTGCACTGGTCTGTAATAAAGATGTGGGTGTGGTAACACAGTTCAACGACCTTGACCTGATACTTTTTAACCCGACTACGATGGAGCAGACGGGTAAGATTGACATGTCGAAAGCGACCAATATAGATCCGCAAAACCGGTGGTATACTTATTATGCCGGGGTATACCGGGCTAGCGATAACCGCTTGTTTATGTTCTACTGGACAGACGATCCCACGACAGGCCTGTATTATGAAGAAAGTAAAATCTACGTGGAAGTGATCAATCTTGCTACCAGACAATGGGAAAAGACCATTTCTTACGAAGGCGGGATGTACGCTATAACGAGGGGAAAAGAAAACCCGGTGATAGACGAGCAGGGTAATATTTATATAACCTGCCAGGGATCGTACGGCCTGGACGGGGGTGTAGGATCTACCGCTCAAGACGTCTCAAGGCCCCAGATCCTTAAAATATCTGCCGTTACGAACGACTTTGATCCTGACTATTCCTTTAATCCTCTTGATAAACTGGGGTACAGCGACCTGATGATACAGACGCTTACCGGCACGCTATACGATGCCAACGGTATCGCCTACGCCTGTGTGAATGCCACCGACGAATCGCCGCAGCTGTTGCAGCTGATCTATAAATATGCGATGACCGGACAGCTTACGGAAAATGAGCAGGCGCAGCTGTTTAACCTGGCGTTCTACAGCGTCAGCCAGCGCTGGGTCAGGCTCGATCTTAATGCTAAAACGGCTACGATTATTAATGATATCCCGGCTACCGGCTCCTTTATGTATCCCACTTCGTATAAGCATGAGGGGAAATTGTATTTCCAGTACTATGACGGGACAAACAGCGGGTTTTACAGCTATGACCCGGGGACGGGCAAAGCTCAGAAAGCGGTTACGGTTACAAAAGGCGGTGTAGCGGCCGAACTGATCTTTATAGGTAAATAAGATACGGGTGAGCGAAAAAAGACAAAGGAAAAACGGCATTTCGCGCCTGCTCGAAATAGCGGGGAGGAAGAAAGGATTGCTCTTTGCATCCGGGCTGCTGGCGGTCGTACACGCCATACTGAGTCTTGTGCCCTATGTGCTTGTGTTTTACATTATACGCGAGCTCACTACCGAAACCGTGGACTTTGAGCTTGTACGTACTTATATCGTCTATGCCGTTATCGCTGCGGTGGTGAGTATGTCGGTGCTGTTCCTATCGGGGATCCTGTCCCATATCGCCGCTTTCAACATTCTTTTCGAGCTGCGGAGGTTTATTACGGATAAGGTGGGGAAGATGCCCATGGGCTATCTCAACAACCGTAATTCCGGGGCGTTGAAGAAGATACTTTCGGATGATGTGGAGCGTATCGAAAATTTCATTGCTCACCAGATCCCTGACTTTGTAAAAGGTATAACGCTGCCTCTTGTAACGATTATTTACCTGTTTTCGCAGGACTGGCGCCTGGCGGCCGTTAGTTTTGTACCGTTGCTGGTACTGGCAGCCCTGATCCCCGTAATGTATGGAGGACAGAACGGGCAACAGATACGTAATTACCATCAGTCGCTGGAGGACATGAATGCCGGCATAGTAGAGTACGTACGCGCTATGCCGGTAATGAAAATATTCGGGCAATCGGCCGAAACATTCGAAAAGTACGGAAATGCTGTCAAGCGTTTCAATGGCTTCGTAGCCGACTGGATAAAGATCAGCACGCCCGGGTTTGCCGTGTTTATGAGTTTTACCAGCAATGCCATGCTGCCCGTACTGGCCCTGGGTTTGTATTTATATTTTCAGAACGGGGTTACGCTGGCTACCCTTTTACTATTCCTGATCCTGGGAACAGGCTATATAAAGCCGCTGTTTGTTTTGAGCAATATGGGTATGCAGCTTTCGGTCATCAACCGGGGAGTAGAGCAGATCGACGCGCTGTTGTACCAGGACGATCTGCCGGGAAGTACCCAACAGCAAAATCCTGAAAGCTTCCGCATAGAATTCGTAGATGTTTCCTTCGCCTACCAGGATCAGAACCGTGTATTGCAGAATATCAGCTTTGAAATAAAGGAAAAAACGATCACGGCCCTGGTCGGGCCGTCGGGGGCGGGCAAAAGTACCGTCGGGCAGCTTCTTTCCAGGTTCTGGGACGTTACCGAGGGAAGTATCTACATCGGCGGAAAAGACATCAGGAATTATCCCCCCGGACAACTGATGCAAATCGTGTCTTTTGTCTTCCAGGATAGCTTTATGTTCCGGCAGAGTATGTATGACAACATCCGGATGGGGATGGACAAAAGCCGGGAAGAAATAGAAAATGCTGCCCGGGCAGCGCAGATACACGACCTGATTTTGAGCCTGCCCAAAAGGTATGACACACTGTTCGGCCAGTCGGGCGTACACCTGAGCGGAGGCGAGCAGCAGCGCTTTCAGCTGGCAAGGGCCATTCTTAAAGATGCCCCGATCCTGGTCCTGGACGAGGCAACGGCCTTTGCCGACCCTGAAAACGAATACAAAATTCAACAGGCATTCAGCGAGCTGATAAAAGATAAGACAGTCCTGATCATTGCCCACCGCTTAAGCACTATTACCGAAGCCGACAATATCTTATTGTTCGACAACGGGAGGCTGAGCGCGCAGGGAAGACACAACGATCTGCTACAGAGCAGCGAGCTTTATCAGCGAATGTGGAACGCGCACACAAGAGCAAAAGAATTTGTAATTTAAATTTCAACACTATGCCTAAAGTAACACCGGAACTATTTGGGGTACTCAATGACCCGAAAGTAGAGGCGACTCTATCGCGATTGTACAAAGCGGCGCTGAAACAGGGCTGGACCATGGTTTTTCATTTCCTGCCGAAGGCATTTAAGCTGTACGGTAAAGGCATTGACTGGAAAACGGAAAACGAACGGTTTTACGACGATAAATACACCCCGATCCTGCCGTTCCAGGGCACTTTTCTTTATATGCAGGCACGGGCATTGAACGCAAAGAATATCTTCGAGTTCGGGACCTCCTTCGGCATATCGACGATTTACCTCGGTAAAGCTGCAAAAGACAACGGCGGCAAAGTCGTCTCTACCGAATATCTTCCGCACAAGGTAAAAGTGGCCCGGCAGAATATAGAAGAAGCCGGCCTTTCAGATTATGTGGAAATAGTTGAAGGAGATGCCCGGGAAACATTGAAACAGATGGATACGAAATGGGACTTTGTGCTCCTGGACGGATGGCCGGATATGGTGTATCCTATCTTTAAGCTTATAGAGCCTAATCTGAAGAAGGGAGCGGTCATTGCCGTAGACGATATTGTGGGATTTCAGCCTTCCACAAAGGATTATGTCGATTATGTACGCAACCCGGATAACGGATACCTCTCTGCTACCATTTATCCTAAAAAGGCGATGGAGTTTACCGTTAAAGTAAGCTGAGAAATAGGGGTAATATTAAAATCCCGGTCGAACACCCATGATACAGAATTTAAAATACGTTACTTCTTTCAACAGGAAAGGTACCTGGGAAGTGGCCCTCTGGGAAATTGCCCACAGCATTTTCGTAGCGGCGCCATCGGGAATTTTGCTGGTCATTGTATGGGAACTGTTCTCCGAACAGCCCGACATCAGGAAGATATGGTCGGTTGTGGGATTGATGGCTGTCATGCTGGTCATCCAGTTTTTCATTGCTTCCCGTTCGATGATCAAATCCAATATCTGGGTCTATGACCTGTCGACCAGGCTCCGTATGCTGCTGGGCAACCGTATCCAGAAGTTTTCATTGGGTTTTTTCAAAAAGAAAGACCCGGGAGAAATTGCTTCCGTGGTGCTGCAGGATGTAGCTAATTTCGAGGGGATATTCGGTCACAGTATCGGTAACCTGGCGGCGGCAGTGTTCGGTACCGTGGTTTTGTCGGTATTCCTGCTCATCTATGACTGGCGGCTTGCCCTCTGCCTGCTGGCTGCGGTGCCTCTGATCTACCCATTTCTCTGGCTGGTGGATTACCTGGGAAGCAGGCTTTTTAAAAAGCAGATCGCAGCCAGGAATGATGTAGGGGCAAAGTTCCTGGAATACGTACAAGGTATACGTCATTTGAAATCGTACGGACTCACCGGGGAGAGACACAAAGTGCTGGAAGCTGCTTTTGACGACCTGCGTAAAAAGAGCATCCGGATGGAAGCCTTGCCGGGACCTATCGTCGTAACGACCACTATCATTTTTGAGGTATGCTTTCTGGGAATGGTCGCATTGGGGTTATACTACCTGAGCGGGAACAGCATTACCATTCCCATATTGATCACCTTCCTGATAATGGGCTACAACCTGTATAATCCGTTGAAAGTGCTGATGGTGGATTATTTAATGCTCCGGTACATGAACGAAAGCCTGAACCGTGTTATCCGGGTATTGGAAGAACCTACAATGGAAACAGATAAGGATGAGCTTCCGCAATGGTACGATATCGTGTTTGAGGACGTTAGTTTCGGGTACCTGGACAAACCCACCGTTCAGAACCTGAATTTTACGATCCCTGAAAAATCAATGCTGGCATTGGTAGGGCATTCCGGCTCGGGTAAGACTACTATTGCCTCGCTTATTGCCCGCTTTTGGGATGTGGATGAAGGAAACATCAGGATAGGCGGGGTAGATATCCGTAATATCAGGCAGGACAAGTTCTACTTTAATTTCCATCTACCACGCTACTTCCCCCTGATTGCCAGTACCACTTGTGTTTTTGTAACCTCCTGATAGTCGGTTTTATCAGTAAAAGGAAAAAGAGCGATGTAAACGTATTGCTGATCGTATATGCCATAGCTACCTGCAGGGAGGGTACGCTGCTAAAGGAAACCGCTATTTCTTTCAATACGCCGAAAAACGGGAACATCAGTACAACCCCGATGATATTGAAAAACGATGCCGCCCAGGCTACGAGTTTGGCAATGGAAGAGTATTTCAGACTGACCAGTAAAGCTGTGGAAGTAGTACCGATATTGGCGCCTATCACAATCGGGATAGCCGCATCGATATTGATCGTCCCTTGAGAAAGCAATACAATTACCAAACCTACCACAACTGAACTGGATTGAATAATTATGGTAACAATAATACCGTAAAGAATTCCCAGTAAAGGATTGGAAGCCTTAGACAGGACTTCGATCAGGTATGGATCGTTTTTAATCGGTTCCATTGCCTGGCTGATAAACGAAAGTGAAAAGAAGAGGAAACCGAAGAAAAAAACAGATTTTCCTGCAACGGAAATTTTGGCTGGAACCATACTGATCAACGATCCGAGCACGATAAAAAACGGCCCCAGGAAAGAGGAGTTTATCGAAACGATCCAGGCAGTTGAGGTGGTCCCGATATTGGTTCCGAGCAGGATCAGGATACTGTCACGAAAGGTGATCACTCCCGAATTGACCAAAGAAACCGTAAGCGTAGATACCAGCGTACTCGACTGGATGACCGCCGTAAACAATCCTCCCAGTAAAAAGCCACCCAGCGGAATTTTGGTTATTCTTCCTATCCAGTATGATAATTTCTCTTTGCCTAAGTTTTCAATTTCCTTGCTGAAACTCTGTAATCCGAATACAAATAAGGATATGGAGGCAATGATTATGATTACTGTCTGAAAATCTTCGAACATGCTTTGTTTCAGTAGATTGATCTGGAATTTTAACCGGAGTGGGTGGACTCCGGTTCCTTTTAGCTTGCGAATTTATGGATACCGGCGTTCCTATGCGATTTCACGCGAAGAATATTTTCAGAAGCATGATGCAACGAAGCAGGCTTTGGTTGTGTCCCAGTAAGTAGAAAGTTCTTTACATCAACACTCGATTTCATGAACAAAATTACGTTTGCTCTTCTTGCCGGCTTATTCCTTACTGTGCCCGCCTTCGGCCAGAAACCCGTACAGCTGGTAACCGACACCCTATCCGGTGAGATGCGTATGGTGGAGGCAGAGGCCGTTAATCCCTCTGCAAGGATGCAGATCTATGATATCCAGGTAGCGGTTTCCCCCAACCAGGACCGGCCGGAAAGTACCGTTGATATTCAATTGACTTTTGGTCCGGCTGTTAATATCGAGGATGTTTTTACTATTGTATTAGCGATATGGCCCGGTTGTCCCGGGAGTACATGCAATGATCAGGCGATCGGTGTCAGCTTTCTTTCCACCAGGGCGATCAACAAGACAGAACGAACGTTAAATTTTGTAATGGGCGGCATGTTGCCGGAAAAATCATACGAACTCCGTACGTCTGTTTTCGGATTGAACGGACCACCGTGCGGAGGCGACATGCTTGAACCCGTATACTTTCAAACAAGCCCGGCTACTCAGCAGCAGCAGGCGAAAATGCTGCTGGTGATCAACGATGAATGGAAAGAAAATCCACAGGTTCAGGCAGTACTCGACCGGTATATCTCGGATATCGGGAGGGATCATCCCCACATCGTTATACAGAAACAGTATCTTGCGAATAGCGGACAGGCCCGGTATGACCTGTATTCTACTGTTCAGCATGAATACCACCACAACAATCTTTCCTACCTGTTTTTCATCGGCGACAACGCTTCGACATTTCATCACAGGACGATGCTGGATGAAAACGGGAATATTGTCAGCTCAACCGGAGCATATACGTTTACGCATTACACCTTACCCTTATATCAGCACTATTCGTTTACTTCACCGGGATTCGATTTATACAGCACAAAATATCACAATACCTGCTTCAGGCCTGACGACGAAGTAAGAGAAGCTGTTTTCCAGCAAACCAACTCGCTTATTTCCATGGGAATGATCATTCCGGACCTGACGCTGGACGCCGCCGGAAAAGTTAGCTATATCACCGGCTATTTTGACAAACTTCACAAATTCAGGAACAAGGAAATCCTCTTTGACAGGAAAGTGCTTTTAAGTGACGGATTTGTATCGGAAGAAAACGTAGTCAGCATGGCAGAAGCCAACGGCAGGTGGAATTCTGTGGTCACGTTGAGCCTGGGTCATGAACGAAACTACGAATATTCCGGTGCGGATGTCGTTTGGAAAGCAGACTACATCAGTAAGCTGAGCAGCGAATCTTTTGAGATTTTCGCGCTTAACCTCCACGGAAATCCTCAGTACCATTCCTTCGGTATCTACAAGGAAGATATTATCTATGGTCTTCCGCAACTGAATGTCCAACTCATTGATCTTTGGTCGTGCGATGTCGGGAACTTTAAAGTAGCAAACTACCTGGCCGGGCACTACCTGGCAAAAGGTAACGTCATAAATGTCCATGCATACAGCGATTTGCTGCTCACGCTGACAGCTGAAGGCGCAAGTGCGCTCGAGTATCCCTTCCGGAATAACGGAACATCTACCCTTATGTCTCAAGGGTATACCTTTAGCGATGCGTTCCGGTTTTCCAGGTCCTACATCGAGAGTGACTTGCTGCTGGGAGATCCTCTTGCCAGGCTCCAGGACTCCACACCGCTTCCCGTCGTGCTCCGGGACTTCAACGTTACAAAAGAAGACCGGCACGTCTTGCTGAAATGGTCTACCGCCTCCGAAACCCATACAGACCGTTTTGAGATCGAACGAAGCGCCGACGGGAAAAGCTGGGAGATAGCCGGAACCGTACAAGCCCGGGGCGAAGGCTTAGGAAGCCAATATTCTTTTACTGACGCCAACCCCCTTCCCGGACGTAGCTTTTACCGGCTGCGAATGATCGACTATGATAACACATTCTCCTTTTCTAATATCGAAACGGCAATATCGGATCAGCATGGCTATTCAATATATCCCAATCCGGCGTCGGAAAGATTTTATATTCCGGTCCAAATAAGAAAAGACATCCGGTCGGTCTGCATCACCGATATCCTGGGGAACAGTGTACTTGAAACATCCGACGTTTCCGAAGCCGGTATTTCCGTCGGACAACTCAGGCCGGGCCTTTACATCGTCAGAGTTTTAAAAACCGACGGCAGTGCAAGGACGCAAAAGATTGTCATTACGGAACGGCGTTCTGCCACGGCACGGTAATCTAAAGTCAGCCGGGCATCCGCGTGCTGAAAGTAACGCCGGATGAAGCGCACTACTGGGACAATAAATCCAATAGCATCTGTCATGCATCTTCCCGGTTGTCGCTCTCCTCGTTTTTCCCTTCTTCGATCAGTTCGTTTACTTCCTTCCTCTCGCCTTTTTCCAGATTTTCCACCTTATCCTCCTGCTCGTCGGAATGCCTGTCGATATGAAAAGTACATCCTATCGGGAAATGGTCAGAACCAATGGAGGGGTAGATGAAAAGTTTGTCTATAAAAATATCCGGGCTGTGGAACAACAGGTCTAGTGGTACCCGGAAAAACCAGTATTTCGCATGGAAAGTCGATAAGACCCCTCTTCCGATACGAGCATCGATCAGGAGGCTTGTTTTCCTGAACAATATGGATGATTTCGCCCAGGCCACGTTGTTGAAATCGCCTGTCACCAGCACCGGGAGCTTGTAATCCCGTACCCGTTTGGCTACGCAGAGCAGATCGCCGTCCCTTTCCTTTGAGTTTTCTTCTTCAGTAGGGCTGGGCGGAGGCGGATGCACCCCGAAGAAGACGAAACGGAACCCGTCGCGGGTTTCGAGCTCGGCCTCTATGCTGGGCAGATCGTCGGCAACGAAAAAATGCGTTTGGATTTTCCGCACTTTCAGCTTTGTATAGAAGTGCATCCCGTAGGTGTTTTCCAAAGTTACCTTTTCATAGTTCGGATAATCTTTCTCAAGCGCCCGCATGGCCCGTTCCCAATCACTGTTACTTTCCATTGTCAGGAAAATATCAGGCTGCTCTTTCCTGACGAGGTCGACAAGCCGCCCGTATTCCGTATTGAACTGGTAAACGTTGCAGGAAATTATCTTTATTTTATCGGAAGCTCTGCCGGTGGTTTCAAATTTTGTAGTTCTCCAGAATTTGGTGTAGCGAGCCAGGATATAGATATGGTAAGCAATCAGACCAGCCTGTACCGCCTGCACTCCCCATAGCCATTTCACGCTTCCTGTATAATAAAATGCCGCGATAAATACGATGACCTGGAGGATCAGTATCTGCAGTTTCATAAACTCCGGTACACGGAACATCCAGTGCTGGTTTTGAATAAAGGGAAGGACGCTTAATAAAACCAGTAAAACGGATAAAATAAGTATGAAAATCGGCATATCAGGTGTGGTTAGTATTTTTTTCAAAAGTAATTAAATTCCGTACCTTTACGTTCTATCGTTGAAGAATGCTTTTCCGACCGGATCGACTAGTTTGTTTTTGTTTGGCCTTTCATTTTTCGATTCATCTAAATCAAAAAGTAAATGTGCCAGCAAGAAAAGGTCCGGTTCAGCCCGGAGACCAAGAGTCATTTTTATACTACTCTGAGAAAGAGAGTTGATGCCTATTTCCTGGAAAATGAAATTTCCCGTCACGGCGACGGGAGAATGGTATTGAAGACATTCATTTTTCTCTCTGCGTATATTCTACCGTTTATTGTTCTTCTCACCTGGACGCCTCCCCTGGCTCTGGCACTCCCGCTCTGGCTTCTGATGGGATTGGCTGTTTCGGGAATAGGGATGAATATTATGCACGACGCCAATCACGGAGCCTATTCGGGCAACGCAAATGCCAACAAATGGCTGGGGTATACGCTCTACCTGGTGGGAGTGGGCGTGAAGAACTGGAAGTTTCAGCACAATGTATTACATCACACCTACACCAACGTAACCGGGCTGGACGAGGATATCCGGGACAGGGGAGTGGTGAAGCTGTCTCCCCATTTAATTCCGGCGCGTCCTCACCGCTGGCAATGGCTTTATGCCTTCTTTTTCTACAGTATCCTCACGCTTTACTGGGTTACGCTGAAAGATTTTTTCCAGTACCGGGGCTTTATAAAAACAGGGGTCAATCGTCAGAGCCCGTCTGAGAACAGGAAAATGCTGGCAGGTTTACTTTTGGTGAAACTGCTCTATTTCGGTGTATTTTTTGCCTTACCCGTCCTGGTTTTCAAAATGTCATTTTGGGAAATCTTCGCGGGCTTTCTTCTGATGCATATCACTTCGGGGTTAATTCTGACCGTTATATTCCAGCTTGCACATTCGGTTGAAGGCACTGCCTATCCTTTGCCTGATTCTACCGGAAGACTAAGGAATGACTGGGCTGTCCACCAACTGGAAACCACGGTTAACTTTTCGCCCGGGAACAAGATCCTCACCTGGTACCTCGGAGGGCTGAACTACCAGATAGAACATCATCTTTTCCCGAAGATATGTCATGTGCATTATCCGGAAATATCGGTGATCATCAGGCAAACGGCGGAGGATTTCGGGCTGAAATACCTGGAAAACCCTTCTTTCGTAGTTGCGTTCAAGTCTCATGTCAGAAGCCTGAAAACGTTTGGTCTTCCTTCAATAAACGATGCGATCGGGTAATCCGCTTAAGCGAAGCACATTGGCTTTTTAAATCAGATTATCCCGCAGTTGGATCTTATAATTTGTAAAACTGCAGAATTAATTAGGTAAGTCCGATAAATTGGTTTACCTTTGTAAAAATAACATAACGGGCTTCTGCCTTGCTCCTTCTGATACAGTTTAGAGTTTTTCTCTTCCTCAGTTTTTGTCATTCCAGCCGCCTTTTTTCTAATTCTTAAGTTTATTGAATATAAATCCTATGCCGGCCTTCTGATTAGCCGGTGAATTGTGCAGGTATTTTTTCGCTGAAACAGAAGCCTTACACACAAAGAATCAGGAAGGAAGACCTGCCGGCTTCTTCACTCTATTAAGACTCTACGTATATCTATCCCGCGAGGATTCGCGGGCCCGGAGGGTCATCAGATTTTTAATCCAAACTAAAATTAGTATTGCCGGAACTCCGGCATCATTCATCTCATGAAATTTAACGAATTAAATATAACACAGTCCATTCTTCGTGCAGTCGAAGAGTATGGGTATACGTCAATGACCCCGATTCAGCAGAATGCTATTCCGCCAATCTTAAAAGGCGGAGATATCATAGGCGCTGCCCAGACGGGCACAGGTAAAACCGCCGCCTTTGCGATCCCGATTTTGCAAATCCTGCAGGAAAGAGGCGGCCGCCGGGGTATCCGGGCGCTTGTCCTGACCCCGACACGCGAATTGGCTATCCAGGTAGCCGAAAACTTTGAGGCATATGGCAGGTATCTGGCTCTTTCCCATACAGCGATCTTTGGTGGTGTTCCCCAGGGGAAACAGGTACAGCAATTGAGAAAGGGAGTAGATATCCTGATCGCTACCCCGGGGCGTCTGCTGGATCTCATGCAGCAGGGTCATGTGAACTTGTCGCAACTCGAAATCCTGGTGCTCGATGAGGCAGATCGTATGCTGGATATGGGCTTTATTCATGATGTAAAGAGAATCCTGGCAAAAATCCCGGCAAAACGGCAGACGCTCTTCTTTTCTGCCACCATGCCCCAGTCTATCAGGAAGTTTGCAGATTCGATACTCAAAAACCCGAAGGAGATAAGCGTTGCCCCTGTTTCGTCAACAGCCGAAACAGTGAAGCAATCGGTGTATTTCGTCGAAAAGAGTGATAAAGCTAACCTGCTGATCACGATATTGAATAATAAAGGAGTGGACCGGTCACTCGTTTTTACACGTACTAAGCACGGCGCCGATAAGCTGGTGAAACAGCTAGGAAGAACCGGTATCGGGGCGGCCGCAATTCACGGCAACAAATCCCAGAATGCCCGGCAGAGGGCGTTGGAGGATTTCAAAAGCAGCCGTATCCGTGTCCTCATCGCTACCGACATCGCTGCCCGCGGGATCGATATCGAGGAACTGCCTTTCGTGGTCAATTATGAACTGCCTAATGTACCGGAGACCTATGTGCACAGGATAGGCCGGACAGGACGCGCAGGAGCGAACGGCGTAGCAGTGTCGTTCTGTGACAGCGAAGAACGCACAGACCTGAAGAATATTCAAAAACTGATCGGCTTTAATATGGAGGTGGTCAGATAGTATAAAGGCCGTTCAGGCCATTTCAATCCAAGTAATAATTATGGCGGAAACTTTTTCAAAGAAAGAGAAACGAGAGAAAAAAGCAAAAAAAAAGCAGGACAAAGCTCACAAAATGGAAGAGCGGAAGGTCAACAACAACAAGGGAAAAGGCCTTGATGAAATGCTGGCGTACCTTGATGAATACGGCAACCTGACGTCTGTCCCGCCGCCGGCCGGCCGGCGAAAGGCGGAAATCAATGTGGAGGACATCATGCTGGGAGCAGCGCCGGTAGAAGCAGAAGACGTAAGGCGTAAGGGTATTGTATCATTTTTCAGTGAAAAAGGATACGGCTTTATCATAGACGGCAAGTCACGGGAGAAAATTTTTGTCCACAAAAATGAGTTGTCTGAGCCCGTCAGGGAAGGAGATAAGGTCACTTTTGAGATGGAGAAAACCGCACGGGGCTTTAGCGCTATCCGGGTAGAAAAAGACAATTAAACTGAATATTTTAAATTTTAAACAAAAAAACAATGAAAGAGGGAGTTGTAAAGTTTTTTAATGCAATGAAAGGGTTCGGATTTATCACCCCGGCACAAGGTGGAGAGGATATTTTTGTCCATTCGTCAGGTCTCCAGGATGATATCCGTGAGAACGACAGGGTCGTTTTCGAAGTAGCGAACGGAAGAAAAGGCCTTAACGCGGTAAACGTCAGGATCGCTTAAGATATGCCGGGCTAAAACGCCTGGAAAGGGGAATGCATTTAAAGAACCAGAACAGGACTTTAAATGCATTCCGCTAACAGCATAAGTATATACCGGCAACTACTTACAATAGCGGAAAACAATTCATTAAAAGATAAAACCATGATAACCGATAACACAGATTTCCGGGAGGAGCAGGGCATCGAGGCTCCGCCGGATATGGCTAACTACCTGAGAAGGGCCTTGTTCAATCACAAAGGGTTTAACAGCAAGCATGTGGTAATCCAGGTAGTAGGCCGGAAAGTATTCCTGGAGGGTTCGGTGTTACTTTCTGAAGAAAAAGAAGAAATCGAAAAATTCGTAAGGGCATTCCCTTTTGTGGAAATGGTTGCCAGTTACATCACTTTCCGAAAATAAAAGACAAAAACCGAAGCTTGATAAGTCAGGTTTCTCGCTCGGGAGGATAAACGGATTTATCGTATCATGAAGCTTCAGAACTACACCATTATTACTGGTAGCGGCAGTTATATACCACCCCGCCGTATCCTTAACGGAGATTTCACAGACCACGTCTTTTTTGATCAGAATGGCAGCAGGCTTGCCAAGCCGATTGCCGGTATTATCGAGACATTTGAAAAAATAACAGGCATCAGGGAGCGCCGCTATGTCACAGACGATGTCGTAGCCTCGGACATAGCCTTTTTTGCAGCCAGGGAGGCGCTGGATTCTTCCGGGACAGACCCGGAAAGTCTTGACTACATTATTGTGGCGCACAATTTCGGCGATATACGTGCCGGTAATTCCCGCAGTGAATTGGTGCCGGCGCTTGCTTCAAGAGTCAAACACCAACTCAGAATTTTTAACCCGCTTACCGTAGCGCTGGACCTTCCCTTCGGATGCGCAGGATGGCTGCAGGGACTGATCCAGGCAGACAACCTGCTGAAATCAGAGATGGCAAAAAAGGTTATGATAATAGGTGCCGAAACCCTGTCGAGAATATGTGACCCTCACGACAGGGACAGTATGATTTATGCAGACGGCGCTGGGGCTGTAATTGCGGAGACGGTCAGGAGCGATAGTCCCGTTGGGGTGCTTGCCGCTACGGTTAAATCCTATGCCCTCGATCTCGCCTATGTCTTGCATATGGGCCCGTCGGCCAACCCGGCTTTCAACGGCGATGCATTATTTTTAAAAATGAATGGCCGGAAGCTATACGAAAGCGTGCTGAAAACAGTACCTGTTATAATAAAGGAAACGCTGGATAAAGCAGGGCTTTGTGCCTCTGACCTTGACAAAGTACTTATTCACCAGGCAAATGAAAAGATGGATGAGGCAGTTATCAGGGAACTTTTCCATTTATATGGTCTGGCAGGCCCACCGGAACACTTCATGCCTATGACGATTTCCTGGCTGGGCAACAGCTCGGTAGCGACTCTGCCTACCATGTTCGACCTGATGTCGAAGGGAAAGATGGAACACCAGGCACTCACCCCGGGGAAATATATTGCCTTTGCCGCTATGGGGGCGGGTGTCAATATGAATACGGTGATCTATAAAATTCCTGAATGATATTCCTTATACCCTTCGTAGGCAGGATTTCCTGTTCGCACTCTTCTTTGCACGAAGCGGTAAGCTTACAAAGCAGGACGAAAAGTAAAGGATCAGACGCAGTCTATTACCCCCATTAGTTCCTTTCCGCGTTCCACCTGATCCCTGCCGACAGTCCAACCTGGTAAGGCCAGAAGGTCAGGGAAGGGTCGGTAAGCCTGAATGGCCTGAAGCTGTAATTAAATTGTGTTTCGTAGAAAAACTCCATTGTCGGCGACAGGCGCTTGCGATGTCCGGCAAACGCCTGTCCCCACACCCCCTGGTGCTCCCGCTTCAGCCCGACCAGGTAACCTGCACCGGCTCCGATGTATAACCCGGTCGACTTTACAGGCTGGAGGCGTCTCAGATACAGGCCTGCGACCCTGAAGTTCTTCCGGCTCGACACCTCTGCGGCAAGGGGTGTTACGGTATAGTGGCCGGTATCCGAATATTCTACCTGGGCATTGCCCCGGTTCTCCAGGAAGTTTAATTTTTGTGTGAATTCCTGGTAACTGATCCGGAGCTGCCATTGATCATAGTCAATCCCTACAGAACCCTGTAACCGCCAGTTGACCCTGTCGCCCGGATCGGCCAGGGTCAGGTTATCTATTGCCAGGTTTTCCTGGGGAAGCACCGTCAGCAGGTATTGTGTATAGTTCATTCCGAGCGCTCCATGTACTGACAGCCGGCCGGCCCGTTCTTTCATTCGCGGCTTTTCTTCCGGTGGCCCCTCCAAACGCGCTATTATCGGTATTGTTAATCCCGAAGAAAATTTCATCGCGGGCGGCGACAACGTTGTATAATTCGGCGCTAATGCAGATTTGGTCAGGATATCCCGCTGGGTTGTAACCGGCAGTTCTGCCTTATGTCCCTGTCCGCTCCTTCGAATAGGCTGATTTACAGGTTTTGCAGCGGCCGGTTCCGGTAGGTAGGCCTGTTCAGGTACCACATTTACCCTGTGAGAAAGCAACTGCTCATTTACGGGGTAGCTAAGCAGCAGCATAACGGAGATCATTCCGGGTATATACCAATGTCCATCCCGCTTTGCAGCCGTATGCCGGGCACCTGCTATAGTATCGAAAAGCTCCGGTGCTTCAGGCTCAAAATTTTCAAACCTGTCGCGAAGAAGGCCCCTCATTTTGTCGTCATGGGTTTTGCCGGATGGACTCATAGTAATATCCGTTTTGAACAAGTTCTTTTATCAGCGCGTTTTTCCCCCGCGAAAACTGGCTCCGCGACGTTCCTTCCGAAATATTCAGCATCTCCGCTATCTCTGTATGCGTATATCCGTCGATCAGGTAAAGGTTGATTACCAGCCGGTAGCCGGCAGGAAGCCGGTTGATTACCTTTACCAGCGCTTCCATTTCCAGTTGGCTTAGGATATCAGGCAGGCTGACGTCTTCAGGTTCCTTTCCGATCAGCTCCAGGCTGTTCAGTTCCTTTTGCGGTTTGATTTCCCGGTGATAGTGGTTGATAGCCGTACGGATCACGATCGACTTTACCCAGGAAGAGATACTTTTCGGGTTCTTCAGCTCCGAAATACGATCGAAAATACGTACGAACGCATCCTGGAATATATGTTCGGCTTCCGGTGTCGACCCAGCGTAGCGCAGGCAGATGCCGAACAGCTTTTTCTTGTAATGGTCGTAAAGCAGGTTTTGAGCACGCCGGTCCCTCCGCTGGCATTCCCGCACCAGCAAGACCAGGTTCAAATTGCTGCCTAACGACTCGTTCTCCATTTTATCAGGCCGGAATAGAAGCAGTAAAGTACTGATAGCGAAGCTTTCCTGAAATATCGAAAAATAAATGCAATTTCTGTGTTTCGTTCTGAAATACTACGCGATATCCCTCCTGGCCGCCAAACCGGAACTGCCTGCACGAAAAGTTGCTAAGGCTCGCCGCAGGCGGATTACTGCCTATCCATTCACTGATCCGGACCGGCACATCGGTACGGGCAATATCTATCATATCGTCGCCCAGGTCGGAATAAAGGATTTCAAGGTCGTCGTTCACTTCCAGGATCCCGTCCCGGAACTGAAGCTGGAAAACAACCCCGTTTCCCTCTTCTGTAATAGTCACCCTCTGAAACCCGTTCCTGCTGACCGGCAGCTTCTGGATACCCGAAGGCAGATCATCGAAATCCGTGGATACAAACTGCGAATATGCCCTGGGATGTACATTTATATCTATATATCCATTTTTACCCTGATCCGGCTTGCTGGTCACAAGAAACCTTTCACCTTTTACCACATAAACAGTCTGGAACTCCCTGTAACCCGGGTTCGCCGGATCCTGTACCTGTCTTGTTTCACCAAAGATGCCGTAGGGAAAATCCAGGCCCCGGATCAGGTTTCCGATATCTTCCGGAGGAACGGACCCATAGTTGCTTAGATGCACGAGCAGAGCCTTCCGGGATACGGCAAGGTGGTGGATTTTAGATGCGCTGTAAGTCACGCCAAGCCAGACCTTCCCCGGAACAATGGGCGAAAAATTGATCTGCGCAGCGTCGGGCACCCGGCTTTTAACCAGCTGTATGATAGCTTCGGGCGGTGTTTTCACAAAATCCAACTGCTGGTCTTCGACCCGGGAGCAGGCGTTTGTACCAAGCAGGACAGCAAGGAAAAAAAACTGTATATTCCTTATAGAAAAGCAGCCTGCCTTACGGAAATACAACATAGCGATACATATTTGTTGCATCAGGCGTCGTTTCATAATACCATACGGGCTTGAGATAGTATTTGTAAACGACAGAGTTACCCGTTTCCACTTCGAATACAATACCGGAAGATTTTTCGGCCTGCTCCTCTTCCTGGTAGGTGCTGTATGTTACGATACTGGACTTATCCAGCACCCCCGAGAACCCGACAGGGACATCAAGAAAGCCCGCCGGTGATCCCGATTTTGCTATCATGGTCTGGCGCGTATCGTCCCATTGGTAGCTTACGTTAGTCGGCCGGGTCAGCCGGTTTGTAAACTCGTAGGTTTCAGCTCCTTCCCTGAATTTTGGGCTTCCTGTCATCGGCTGACTTTCCAGCATGTCGACGCCGGTATCATTGAAAGTCAGCAATATGGACTTTCTGTAATCAAAGTATTTGTTGTCGAACCCCGGGTCGTTTTCAAGATCGACCACTTCCGAACCCGTTACCTTAAAGACTTTCTCTACACGCCACATCGTTTTTTTCAGAACATGCTCCACCGCTGATTTGTCCCAAATGTCTGTTTCTTCTTTTTCAGGAGTTTCCTGTTTGCAGCCGGATAGCCCACCCACGAGGATAGACCCGGCTAAAAGTGCTAATGCAAATGGTTTCATAAAGATTATATGTCGAAAAGCTTTAACAATTCAGGTACCCGTTCGATAGTAAAGACACGGCATGACTGAATTACTGTTGCATGGTATAGGCAGAAAATTTTACGGGTATGCAGCCTGTTTTAAAGGAGCGGCAAGGACAAGCATATTTTTGAGTAGATTCATTTTATATTTGGAAGATCAAATCCTAACATAAAATCGATGACAGCACATTTGAAATTAAGGCATTCGGTCTCCGGCGGCTCTCCCTGGGAAGGCAGGATGGGATATTGCAGGGCGGTAAGGATCGGGAACATGATCGAGGTATCGGGTACCGTCGCTATTGTAGACGGCGACAAGGTGAAGGCCGATGACGCCTACGCCCAGACATACAATATCATTGAGCGTATCAGCACCGTGCTTGAAGACCTGGGTGTGGGGCTGAAGGATGTGATCCGGACACGTATCTTTACGACCGATATTTCAAAGTTCGACGATATCGCGAATGCTCACGGGCATTTCTTTTCGGAGATTAAGCCGGTGACGGGTATCTATGAGATCAGCCGCCTTGTCGCTCCGGAATACCTTGTTGAGATCGAGTTTTCGGCAATTATAGAATAACAACCTGCTGGCCTGACCATGGAAAGCGATCAGCCTGATGTTATTCGCTTCGGGTCGGTAATAAGAAGACACGAAGGCTTCAGGGGCCATTATATAGATGTCCCTGCTGAAGCTTCCTGTCATTTTTCGAACCCTCGTAATCTACGCCTGCTGTGCTCGATAGAAGGTGGAGAGGAATTTCACTGCGCATTGAGGCCGAAAGGAAACGGTACTTTCGAAATCAGTGTCGGTACGCCGGTCAGGAAGGCGGGGAAACTCCGCCTGGACCAGAAAGTAGTAGTATCGCTTCGTCCCGATCCCAGTGCTTACGGACGACCAATGCCGGAAGAACTGGTTGAATTGCTGGCTATTGACGAGGAGGGAAGCCGGGTGTTCCATGCAGCGAAACCAGGCGTTCAGCGGGGCATTCTTTACTATATCAACAATGGCAGGACGATTCAGACCCGTATCGACCGTGCCATCCTGATGATCGACCGGCTGAAAAAAGGTTTGTGATCAGCCGACCCTTTTACCTTGAATCTGCAGACTTCTTTCAATTCCTCCAAATTAATGAAATAGCTTCTTTTAGGAGAATTTACCTTTAATCTATTCAGAGAAAACTATGAACAATCGCCGGCAATTTCTCTTATCATCGTTAAAATACAGCGTTTCACTGATGAGCTTACCGGTTTTGGGAAGGCAGTTTCGGGGAAGTGGAAAAAAAGCCGGGGCTGCCCCGGAATATAACCTTGAGCTGGATACCGTCACGCGACTGTTTGATGGAGAAAAATGCTGGACTCATCCCAGGGTAGGCATAATACCCGGAGAGGGGAGGGATGGGGCTCCCCTGGCCGTTATGACCATGAGCCTGCTCGATCTGGCGGGTAGCGATGTATTCAGGCAGACGTCAGGGATGCACTCCGGTGACCTCGGCGGACATTGGACGGGGCCTTATCCTGTAGAAACGCTGAGCCCGCGGGAGGAAACGATTGAAGGAGTCAGAAGACCTGTTGCTATCAGCGATTACTGGCCCGGATACCACCGGAAATCGGGGAAATTGCTCGGCATCGGGCACAGTGTGGTGTACACGCCCGACTGGAAAGTTTCACATCAGAGACCGCGCCATACGGGGTTTTCGGTTTATGACCCAAAGGAGAAAGGCTGGGCTGAATGGCGGAAAATGGAGATGCCCGATCCCCGCAAATTCTACAATGCAGGGGCGGGCTGCGTACAACGTTACGACCTTCCCGACGGTACGATCCTGCTGCCGTTTTATTTCACTCCGCCCGGAGATAACTCAAGGGTGGCAGTCTCCCTGTGTACCTTCGACGGGGAAATCCTCCGGTACCGGGAGCATGGTACGGAGTTGTCCGTCGGCGATAAGACCCGCGGGTTGCATGAACCGTCTATCACGCGGTATGCCGGCCGCTATTTTCTTACTATAAGGAACGATGCATGCGGGTACGTGACGCGAAGCACAGACGGGTTGAATTTTGAGGAAATCCGGTCCTGGAAATTCGACGACGGAACCGAGCTGGGTAATTACAACACACAGCAGCACTGGGTAACGCACCGTGACGGGCTCTTCCTGGTGTATACCCGCCGCGGCGCCGGCAACGATCATGTTTTCCGTCACAGGGCGCCTCTTTTTATGGCGGAGGTCGATCCCGAAAAACTATGCGTGATTAAGGAGACTGAACGGATACTGGTACCCGAACGTGGTGCAAGGCTCGGCAATTTTGGCGTGACTGAGGTTAGTCCGGATGAAACCTGGGTGACGGTATCGGAATGGATGCAGCCGAAAGGAGTTGAAAAATATGGCAGCGATGGCAGTGTTTACGTTGCGAGGATTCTGTGGGAACGCCCGAACCGGTAGAACTGCCGGTTCGGGGCGAACCTACTCTTGCTCTTCTTACTTCCCCAACCTGATAAAGCGCCCGAGACACCATTCGCAACGGTAGTATCTGGTCGGAATGACTATCATCCTGAGCCAGAGCGGACGACGAAGACGATCGATTGAGGAAGAGCCACAATAAGGGCACTTTCTGAAATTGGGAGACATAACGTTGTGTTTAAAGAAGAGGGTATTTTAATACGGCAAAGATAGTAAAGAGCTTTTAGTTAAAAGCCATATCCCGGACGCTTTGCCTGAAAAAAAATGCTTTCAGAAGCTGCAAACACTGTTTTTTTAAGCTGATTTCGTTTTGTGCAGCAGGTAATAAATTGAAAATAAGTATACTACGACCCCGGGCCCCGTTCCCGCTTTAAACTGTCGCAAACCCGGATTGTTATAAGCAACGCGGAAAAGAAAGTCGGACAGGGCGCTGCAGTCCGAATACAGGTCTGTCTGGTGTATCAATTTACATTAAATAAATTTCACCAACCGATGTAAAATCAAAATTTTATTCTATCTTGAAACTGATTTCGGGTTGATAATGTGCTGAATACCTCTTTTAGTTTTATCAGTTAATAGCTTGTGACAGACCAAAAACGACGCATTGCCGGGGAAAATGAACTGCTTCTGCAACTATGGCAAAGATCGCAGGATGGCGATAGCGTGGCGTTCCGCCATCTGGCCGACAGGCTTTACCGGTCGCTGTTCAACTATGCTTTCAATTTCACCCGAGACCGGGATTTTATTAAAGATACCATCCAGGAATTGCTTATCTCTATATGGATCAAACGGCGGCGTATCCGGATGGAGTTCGTTTTACTATATTTTCTGAAGTCGCTCAGAAACCAGCTTATCCAGGAATTTCGCCGGCCCGGTAAATCACGCGTATTCTTTAACGTGGACGATTTTGGACACCTGTCAGATTATCATACTATAGAAGGCGCCATGGTGGAGGAAGAGATACAGGCCGATCACCTCTGCAAAGTGAGATCGGCTATAGAAGACCTGCCTAAGCGACAGCGTGAAGCCGTATTCCTCAAATACTATGAGGGTATCGAAAACGAGAAAATAGCAGAGATCATGCAAATCAACCGGCAATCGGTTGCCAACCTGCTTTTCAGGGCGCTTACTGCCCTCAAGGCCCAGATTGTATAGATAGCGCCAACCACCGGCGCTGCCTGCTTTTTTAACGGGCAGGTAATCTATATGGTGCTTTTTAAAAATAATTTTCAGTTAAAGAGTATTGCCCGGCAGTATTTGCATCATAGAGGGTAAGTAAAGCGTACAATAAGAAACAGGGTATGCAGGACTACCGCAATTTCTCGCCCGAAGAGCTCGCTGCAAACGAATCGTTTCGCAGGTGGATTCTTTTTGAGAGCTCTCAGGACAGGCTTTTCTGGGAAGAATGGAGCGCCGGGAATCCAGATCGGAGAGGGGTAATTGAAAGCGCGATCAGGTTGCTGGAGCTGACCGAAGGAGCTTTTAACCAGATTGGTGACGAGGAGATTTACAATGAACTTGAAAGATTATCTGCGGCCCTGGAGTCTTCCCGGGAGGATCTGCCTGTATCGAACCGTTTCAGGGTTATAAAATGGTATTTCGCTGCCGCTGTTACTTTTCTCCTTTCCGTTTTGGGATGGTGGTTTTACGCTCAGCCGGAAGCCGTTAAAAATCCGGTAAAAGCCCCCGGATCCGTAGCGTATCAACCTCCGGCTTTGGAACAGAAAATAAACCGGACGGGAGAGGCCCGGCTTATATACCTGAGCGACGGAAGTACGGTAACCCTTCAGCCCGGGAGCAGGATCAGCTATCTGCATACCTTCACCGATGGGAAGCGGGAAGTTTTTCTGACAGGTGAAGCTTTTTTCGATGTAGTAAAAAAACCGGGGCACCCATTTATTGTGTATGCCGGTACGCTGGCTACTAAGGTGCTGGGCACCAGCTTCAGGGTCAGGGCATTTGAAAATGACAAACAGGTGACCGTCGTGGTAAAGACCGGGAAGGTATCTGTCTTTCCGGTTTCGGCAGATGGGCTGAACAACGGACTTTTGGACGATACCGGGCTGAAAGAAGGAATGATCCTCACGCCGAACCAGAAAATAATATATAATTCAGGCGACTCCCGCCTGACCAGGAGTCTTGTAGAGATCCCCGAAATACTGAAGAGCACAGATTCCGCTGAGTCGTTCCACTTCAGGGCGACGCCTGCCAGGGAAGTATTTGCAGCTTTATCTGAGACTTACGGGGTAGAGATCATTTTTGACCAGGAGGCGATGCGCAACTGCTACCTGACTGCCGTTCTTGAGCATGAGCCTCTTTTTGAGAAGATCGACCTGATATGTAAGACTTTCGGAGCAGAATTCGAACAAATGGACGGAACCATTATCATCAACAGTACGGGCTGTCATTAAAGGATGGTGCCGAAAGCGTGGAAAACATTTCAGATCCTAAAAGGATACTATTACGTGATACCGGAAAAATCTAAACACCAACAAAAGCCTCAAGAATCATCCGCCTATGAAGAAACTCCTTTGACCTAACAAAAAACCGGTGATGCTGGCACATCACCGGTGTAATATCCCGTTCAGGTAACTACCGTACTGGTGCCTCGGAAAGGCATCCCGGGATTGTTTGTGCCGAATTCTAAACCGACAACAATCAAATTTATGTTAAAAAAAGATCTATCCAATCGCGCTTTACGGAAAATTATGCGTATAGCTCTTTATCAATCCATGCTTTGCCTGGCGGTTGCTACTATCATGAACGCCGGTAATCTGCACGGTCAGCGGGTCCTGGAGCAAAAAATCAGCCTCCGCCTGTCGAACGTAGAAATGGAAAAGGTGCTGGACAAAATAGAAGCACAGGCGAAGATCAAGTTTATGTATAACCCGCATATCTTCCCTGCGCAGAAGTTCAGTTTCAGGTTTGAGGGTGAGGAGCTTGCTGAAGTGCTCAGGCAGGTACTTTCGCCCCAGAAGGTGGCCTATGAACTGGTCAGCAACCGGATTATACTCAGGAAAGAGCCTTCTCTGCCTGCTTCGCCCGACCAGGGACTTTATGAAGTCCCGGTTATCAGGAACATTACGGGGAAGGTCACCGATGAAACGGGTGAATCCCTACCCGGAGTTAACGTGCTTCTGAAGGGAACTCAGAGAGGTACGATCACCGATGTCGACGGCCGGTTTGTCCTCGACGTCCCGGATGCTGAAAGAAACGGCGCCATCCTGGTATTCAGCTTTGTAGGTTTTACAACAAGAGAAGTATCCCTGGGCAACGAAACCGATCTCAGCATTCAGCTTGTTCCGGAGTCCAAGGCGCTGAACGAGGTGGTCGTAACGGCGTTCGGTATGGAACGTAAAAGAGAGTCGCTCGTTTATTCGGTTACGGAAGTAAAAGGAGAGGAGTTTACCCAGGCAAGGGAAGTTAATATAGGAAATGCCCTTACCGGGAAGATAGCCGGGGTTAACGCGACCAGCATGGCCAGCGGCCCGGGAGGTTCGAGCCGGGTGGTGATAAGGGGTAACGGTTCGCTGAACGGCAATAACCAGCCGCTTTACGTAGTAAACGGGATGCCGATTACTAACCGGCCGGCTACAGTGCTCGACCAGGCCAACGGAGCCACTACCGACCTTGGCGACGGTATCACAAGCCTTAACCCTGATGATATCGAGACAATCAGTGTATTGAAAGGAGGCGCTGCCGCAGCGCTTTACGGAAGCCAGGCTGCCAACGGTGTCATACTCATCACAACCAAGAAAGGTGTCAAGCTGAACAAAGGGATCGGGATAGAGCTCAATTCCAACTTTACGGTTGGGAGCATCTATATTTTCCCGGACTATCAGTACGAATACGGACAGGGAACCTTGGGTGTTCGCCCTACAACTCAGGGCCAGGCCATCAGTACGGGTAGGTTGTCTTTTGGGGAAAAAATGGATGGCAGGCCGTATGTACAGTTCGACGGTGTAGAAAGGCCTTATTCGCCAGTGTATGTGAAAGATAACATCAAGAATTTCTACAAGCCAAGTACCAATCTAGTCAATACGCTTTCCTTTTCAGGGGGAGGCGAGCGGGTCACCTACCGGCTTTCCCTATCCGACCTGCAGTCGAATTCCATCCTGAAAGGGTCGGGTTACAAAAGGCAGACCGCCAATCTCAACATGAAAGCCCTTCTGAGCGAAAAGCTGAGCTTCGACACCCAGATTCAATATAACTACGAGCTGGGCATCAACCGTCCGGGCGTAGATTATGTAGGGACCAATGCAGCCTGGGGTGTCTACCTGCTGGCTAATACGGTTGACATCAGGAACCTTGCGCCCGGCTATGACCCCGTCACCGGACAGGAGGTGGAGTGGCAGCATGTCAACCAGGCTACCAATCCCTATTTTGCCCGTGACAGGATGAAGAATAAGGACAGGACCAATAGGGTCATTGCACAGACAGCGCTTACCTACAACATTACGCCCGACTTTTTTGTTAAGGCCGATTTCATGAGGGATTTCAGTAACTGGAGCGAAGAAGACTACTACCCGATAGGGACCGCTTTCAGACCTTTGGGCACCTACCGGTCAATGGATGAAATCTCTACGCGTTCAAATGCCCGGATTATAGCAAACTACAGCACTGTTGTCGCAGACCGTTTCGGGATCGGGGCCATGGTCGGGGGTAACTGGGAACGCGATATTCTTACAAGCAATTCGTTGGTAGGATCGGAGTTTATCATCCCCGACTGGATAAGCGCCAACAACGTCAGGGTACTTGTGCCTGGTAAAGGCTACCGTGCGGCCGGTACCAACTCTGTTTTTGCCTCCGCCGACCTGAACTATGATGAAACCTACTACCTGAGTCTTACCGGGCGCCAGGACTGGTTTTCTACCTTGAATCCCGGAAACAACAAGATATTCTATCCGTCTATTGGAGGTAGCATCATTTTATCCAAGGCACTTAACCTGCCGCAGGCGATCAACTTCGCCAAGCTGCGCGGATCATGGGCGGAGGTTGGAAGTGCTACCGTGGCGGCTTATGCGATTAACCAGCTATATTCGTTCAGACCTGGAGGACATTTAGGGGTACCGGTGCAAACCTCTTCGAGCGCCATCGCCAATCCGAACCTGAGGCCCCTTACCTCGACCACTTCCGAAATTGGTATCGATGCCCAGTTTTTCAATAACCGGTTTGGGATCGACCTTACTTTCTACCAGCGGGTCAATACCGACGATATTGTTTCGACAGGTATCGCACCTTCATCAGGGGCAACTTCCACTTTGCTCAACGTGGGTAAGATCAGGAATAGGGGAATAGAGTTGTTGCTGACCTTCAACCCGATCAAAACCTCCGACTTTTCATGGAATACGAGCTTCAATATGGCTTACAACCAAAACAGGGTACTTACGCTTGCCCCCGGACAGCCTACCGGTCCCAGCAGCCTCCTCGGCAAGGATTCCAGTACCCGTTTCGGCAGGACCTATGAGTATTCGCCCGATGGCCGTCTTATTTACAACAGCATCAGTAGGTACGCACAGTTGGGGCCTACCCAACCGTTGGGAATAGGTGTACCGCCTTACACCATGGGATTTGAAAATTCTTTTACCTACAAGAATTTTAACTTCAGCGCGCTGATAGACGCCAAGTTCGGAAATGAATTTTTCTCCGTAAACAAGCAGTATATGTGGCGTTTCGGATTGTTGAAAGAAACATTACCCGGACGGGAAAACGGGCTTACCGTTACCGGAGTGGATGAAAAAGGCGCCGAATTCAGCCATACCTGGCCGGCCACTCACATGGCTACCTATTATAATAATGATGGACAGTATGCCTCTAATTTCATGATAGACGGCAGCTTTGCCAAGCTGCGCAGCCTGATCGTCGGATATAATTTCCCGGCAGTCCGCCTGCAAAACGCAAAGCTGACCGGCCTCAACCTGTCGCTGGTGGCCCGCAACCTGCTGTTCCTCTACCGGAATTCGGATCATTTCGACCCGGAGCAGGGAATCAACGCAAACAACAATGCACAGAACGGTGCGGGGGTCATGATGCCTAAGACCAGGGAGGTCGGGCTTAACCTGAGGCTGAGTTTCTGACAGATGTCAGAAATCAGATGTCAGAAATCAGCTATCTAACATTCAGTAATTTATCAATTTCATTCTGATGAAAAATATGAAATTAAAATATAAAGGAATACTCCCGCTTCTTGTCCTCCTATTTGCAGCGTGCGACGACTTCCAGACCAGCCTTGAGGATCTCAATAAGAATCCGAATGCCTACGAGGAAGTGGTGCCCGGGTATTTGTTCTCAAACTCCCAGATGGTAGGGGTGGCCTACAACTTTACAAACGGTGCGGACGGGCAGCATTTTATCCTTTCACAGGCGATGCAGCAGTTTGCTACTCATAGTGAAGTGAGGGGTACCGGTGACAAGTATTTCAATATAAGCATGGCAACGAGCCACTGGGCGGTATACAATACTGCACTGGCCGACAATGAAAGGGTGATCCAGAAAGTAAAAGACGACCCTCAAATGGTAAATATGCTTTCTGCTGCCAGGATATGGAAGGTTTACATGTTTCATATTGTGACCGATGTCCATGGTGATGTTCCTTATTCTGAGGCTCTTAAGAGTATTGAAGGACTTATACAGCCCAAGTACGACCGGCAGGAGGAGATCTATGCGGATATGCTCAAAGAGCTGGAAGAATCCATAGCAGCTTTTAATCCTTCGCTCCCTACTTTCGGAGCCAACGATTTTTTCTACGGCGGCGACGTAAACAAGTGGAAGAAGTTCGGTTACTCACTCATGCTGCGGCTGGGCATGCGGCTTACCGATGCCCGCCCCGATATGGCTGAAACCTGGGTAAAAAAGGCGATCCAGGGAGGGCCGATCCTCAATGACGACGAGATCGCGATGGTCCGCTATCTCAACGGCCAGGTAGCACACAGCCGGAACCCCAAAGCCGATGTGCTGCTGGTACAGGATTACCAAAACCCCCAGGCGGGCACAAGCAATACCCAGGGAGGAAAATATGCCAAAACTTTTATAGATCACTTAAAAAATACGGGCGATCCGAGGCTTAATGTGATTTCAGTCGTCTGGATAGACAACCCGAACGGGGCCGGCTATGTTTACGATACGTCGACGGTCATTCAGCGTGGTATGCCAAACGGGGTGCTTTTTGGCGAACCGGATGACTTTCATACTTATTCCGAGCCTCATCCTAATACCATTCTCAACTGGGGTAGTCCCGTGCTGACATTTACAAATGCCGAAAGCCACCTGCTGCTGGCAGAGGCGGCCATAAGGGGCTGGAATACCGGGAGTGCCAAAACCGCGTATGAAAATGCGGTCAGGGCCGGTATGCGTCACTGGGCGCATTTCGGCGAAGAAGGTGTGATTTCGTCCGAAAAGATAGAAGCCTATCTGAGAAAGAATCCGTTCAAAGAGGACGGGACTTTCGAGGAAAAGCTCGAGCAGATCAGTGTTCAGAAATGGGTGGCGCTCCTTCTCGACAACTACGAGATCTTTGCCAATTGGCGGCGTACGGACTATCCGAAGCTCATTCCTACTAACTACCCAGGCAATATTACAGGAGGAACTATACCCCGACGGCTAATCATCCCGGATAGCGAGCTGAGTCTGAATACCGAAAATTTCAACGAGGCGCTCAACCGGCAGAATGTCGGAAACCTGCTGACCAGTATTGTCTGGTGGGATCCGAAATATCCGGGAAGGTAAGCCGAATCCGTATTTACCGAACTCTTAACCTAAATTCCTTTACATGAATCTCTTGAGCTTTCAGAAATCCCGTTTTCTGTTTTATCTGGTTGGTTTATTTATTATTCAGATGCCGGGAGCGGTTAGCGCCGAAATTCTCCCCGGCAATGAGATAAGAATAGAGCGGCACAAGGCTGTTCCGATGAGGGACGGCACCATTCTCTACGCGGATGTGTACCTGCCGGTCAAACCCGGCCGCTACCCGACGATCATTACCCGTACTCCTTACGGGCTTCAGAGAGATGGTGTGCACCAGACCATGATCAAATTTGCGCAGCACGGCTATGCCGTCGTAGTGCAGGATGTACGGGGTCGATATGAAAGTGAAGGGAAATGGGAGCCGTTCAGGGATGAGGCTAAAGACGGGTATGACACCATAGAATGGGCGGCACAGCAGCCATTTTCAAACGGGAAGGTAGCGACCCAGGGCGGAAGTTATCTCGGGCACAACCAGTGGCAGGCTGCCAGCCAGGCGCCGCCACACCTGGTTGCTGCCTTCCCCTCGCTGGCGTCGACCAATATCTATGCCAACTGGCTTACGATGGGGGGGGCATTCAGGCTGAGCTTCAATTATGGCTGGGGAGTGGTAAGGATGCCCGACCGCATCATGCTGCCCCAGTACTGGCATTCAGCAGAATATGCACCTGAAGAGCTCAGATACGAAAACATTCTCATGCATTTGCCGTTGAAAGACGGTGACCTGAAAAGTGCCGGTTCGGAAGTGCAGCACTACCGCGATTGGATCGCGCATGAGAGCTACGACGCCTACTGGAAGGAGATCAGCGATGAAGAGCGCTTTGATAAGGTTAAAGTACCTACCTACAGCTCGGGCGGATGGTTTGACATATTTGTGATGGGTACCATCAACGGCTATGTCGGTATGCGCAATAAGGGAGGCACACCCCACGCACGCAAGGAAGCAAGGTTGATCATAGGGCCGTGGGGACACGGTCCTTCCAAATCATTCGGAGGGGTAGATTTTACCGACGCAGCCTATGTCAGCCAGTTTGACATGGAGCTTCGTTTCTACGATTATCATCTGAAAGGGATCAAAAACGGCCTGGAAAAGGAGAAACCGGTCAAATTGTTCTATATGGGGGCCAACAAATGGAGGGAAGAAGACGACTGGCCGGTTCCGGGAACACGGTTTACCCCGCTTTACCTGGATGCTGAACGGCCGGCCAATTCAGTACGGGGCGGTGGTTTGCTTTCCTTTCAGAAACCCTCAGGATCAGGGACTGACCAATATCGCTACGACCCTTTGAGCCCGGTTCCGACTACCGGTGGCAACAATTGCTGCGGAACCCCGACACCCTCCGGGCCGCGGGATCAGCGCCCTCTGGAACAGCGTGAGGATGTGCTGGTGTACACAAGCGATTTCCTGGAAAAGCCCCTGACGATAGCAGGCCCCGTAAAAATGAAACTGCAGGCGGCAACCGACGGTCCCGATACCGATTGGATGATCAAGCTGGTGGATGTTCATCCGAACGGCTTTGCGATGCCCGTCTCCGAAGGGATACTGAGGGCAAGATTCAGGGAAGGCCTCGACAAGATGAAACTGCTCACGCCCGGTGAAGTATACGAATACGAGATTGAGCTGACCGGCACGGCCAATGTATTTAAGCCCGGACACAGGATCAGGATAGACATCACGTCGAGCAACTTCCCGCAGTTTGACCGGAACCCCAATACGGGGGAGCCGCTTGGAAGTTCTACCAGAACAAGAGTGGCAAACCAGACTATCCATTACGGCGGACCAAAACCCAGCCATATAGTACTGCCGGTAGTGAATGATTTGTAGAAATCAGGCAACAAAATCTTTCTGCTTCATTCGTCTAATCCCATTTAGGGGTGTATGCGGATGAAGCAGATTTTTTATAAAACCTGTTACTCCTCCCGGATCTTCAGGTTATAAATATTGATTTCCTCCATTTCCGTCTTTCTGCCCCATCCGCATTGAACTGCTTTTTTACTACCGGTGTGGGAAAACTCAACAGATACCGGAATATAGGATACATTTATTGCTTCTTCAACATAAACAATATTGATCAGCTCTTCGATTTTACGTTGAGAAGCATCGTTGGGAGCATAGTATTTGTCGTTTTCAATACCCGAAAAATGCCAGTAGCAGCCGTCTCCCGGCAGGGTGTTGACGAGATAGGCGTCAGCTTTGGTTTTCTGCACGTTCGTATCGGGATCCCGTTTGCAGCTTCCCAAAAAGCCAGCCAGCAGAGAGGTAAAGATAAACAGGTATTTCATCGGGATAAATGAGTGTTGGGTTTTTGGTTTATTTGAAAACGACTGCTTCCCGGACAATCATGTGTATAACCGGATTAATTTTATCCGGCTTACTTCCTGAACATAAAATAGACGGCCAGCACAAGGAATATAAACGCGATCAGGTGATTGAGCCGGAAAGTCTCGGTCCTGAATGCAAAAAGCGTAAAGAGCGTAAAAACGACGAGCGTAATTACTTCCTGGATCACCTTCAACTGCCAGATGGAAAACGGACCGCCGTTCCCTTCAAAGCCGATCCTGTTGGCAGGTACTTGTACCGCGTATTCAAACAGTGCGATCATCCAGCTGAACAGGATCACTTTAGCCAGGCTGAGCCCCGAAAACCAGGAGTATTCCTTCAGCTTGAGGTGCCCGTACCAGGCGATGGTCATGAAAATATTGGACAGGATAAGCAGCGAAATGGTTAAGACCGCCTTCATCGGGGACTATAGAAAATCTTATTAAATTGAGACGGCGCGAAATTAGGTAAATCAGATCATTTTCAGCACTAGCGGCAGCCAATAAGTATAGAGGTGTGGCGCCGTTTCAAGCTCGCTTAGCAACTGACCGGGTGAGATCCACTTATATGCGGCTATCTCGGCCGGATCGGGATCGACCAGGCCGTCGTAGCGGCCCGTGAATACATAGTCGATTTCATGCTCGGTCATATTATTTTCCAGCTCTGCCCTGTAGTAAAACTTGTCTACATATTCCAGCTTAGCCCGGAAAGACATCTCTTCGAAAAGCCTCTGTTCTGCCGAATCCTTAATGTTTTCGCCCGGCTGCGGATGGCTGCAGCAGGTATTTGACCAAAGGCCGGCCGAATGATACTTGCCGGGAGCCCTTTGCTGAAGCAATATTTCTCCTTCTGAGTTAAAAATAATTACCGAAAACGCCCGGTGCAGGAGGCCGGTGCGGTGGGCTTCCAGCTTGGGGGCGCTGCCTGTAATTTCATCGGCTGTGTTGACCAGCACTACTTCGTCGCGCATATCGATCCGGGTATATGCTTATTATAACCGTAGAATGACCATAAAAGTGCCTTGAAGCCGGCGCTTACGAAAATGTTTCTTTCCTCCTTGCACCCCTTTTTCGAAAGTATAACATTCCCGCAAAGAAAACCAGTACAAGAGCAACAACTGCCTGTATATGTGATGGCGAAAGGCCTGTCGAAATGCTGTCTGTATTGCCGATCAGCACATTTCCGGCCCACATATAGGGTAGCTGGCCTGTCTTTTCACTTGCTTCCAGCCATTTCAGCTGTGCGTTCCTGAGCGCCTCGTCCAGCGGGAGCTTGTCAGCCAGACCCTCGTAAAAATACCGTGTAATCTCGTACACCGACTGATCTTCGACCTGCCATAGCGTTGTCAGGACAGAAGGGATACCGATACCTGCAAACCCGCGCGCCAGGCTGAATACACCTTCTCCCCGCTGTTCAACCCCCAGGCCGGTTTCGCAGGCAGATAATACAAGAAGTTCGGTCACGTTGCCGGCCGGGGCCTCAAGCGCTGTCAGGCTGAGTGACGAATCTGCAAAAAACAGGGTAGGAGAGGTACCCGATCTGCCCGAGGTATCGGCAGAGGCATGGGTAAACAGTTGTACGACCGGGTAGTGCGCAAAATTGTTGCTGAAGGCACTGCGGGTAGCGGCTTCTCCTTCCAGGATTTTGGAAAAAATAAATTGCCCGTCGAGCTTTTTAAGAGCTTTATCGGAGCCTGGTAGTACACTTTGTCGCTGCTCTGCCGGGAAATCGACCGGGGCCATGCCGAAAAAGCTTCTCAACGCGAACGGGCTCCTGCTTTTCCGGCGGCTGCGGGCCAGGTAGCTGGCCGAATAGGTATAGCTGACCGCATTTGTGTGTAGGAGGTAGCTTTCCGTTTGTGCAGATCTGCTCAACGCGGCGAAAGGCAGGATTTTACCGTCGGGAGAAATGACGAGCCGCCTGCCCTTTTCAACCTGAAACGGCTCGATAAGAAGCCGGTACAGGCGGTGAGAAGCTTCGAGATAGCCTGTAAAGTCTTTATTCTGAAGGGATTTGTCCGACAGGAAACGCTGGTAAATGTTCAGAGCTTCCCGGTAGGCACCGGCATCGATTTTCCTTAAAACCGGTTTGGTGTCAAAGTAGAAGCCGTATGCTGTGCTGTCACCGATAAAGTAGGAAAGATAGCTCTGACCCTGATCGAGGATGTCCTGCCGGACGTCGGCTAGCGAAGGGACGCGGTTGTCATACTTGTAGGCATAGTAGGATGGGTTGCTAACCTCCAGCCCCTTTACAAACCTGGCGAGAGCTTCCCGGGCGTCAAACAATTGGTTCCTGAGCAGGCTTTTCTGTGCCTCACCGACATCCTGATCCGATAGTTGTCCCTGCAAATCCCTGACCCTGGCTTTCAGCTCGTTTTCCCTGGCCTGCTCTTCCGGGCGAAGGAGCTGCGCGGCACCGAGGTCGTTAAGCTCGTCCTGCAGCAATGCCGCCCGGCTTTTTTCAAAAAAGTGGAAGGCCTGACCGGGTGCGTCGAGAAGGTAACAGGTTTTGATGGCATTTTCATAAAGTCCGCGGGTCTTCTCCCGCCAGAACAATTTGGATGCTTTCCCGCTGTGCTCCCATCTCATCAGGTCGACCATGGTATCGGCGAGCATATAGGAGGACAGCGCATTTTGCAGCAGAGGCCGCTCTGCTTTTGCATCATATAGTCTGAGCAGTATATCACCTTTTTGTATGATAATGGCCAGCAGGTTTGTTTTATCCAGAACTTCCCGAATGACGTCGGCTGAAGGGTTTGAAGCCGTACCTGATGAGGTATAGTCGCCGTCAAGAAATTCGTTAAGGGCCTCCTGGTTGATACGGAATGCCTCATCCGGAAATCCGGTCTTAGCTTTGAGGCCCGCTATTGAGTTCATGACAGTGGCTCTGTCCTGGGGCTCGCTGAAGTACCTGAGCGCCTTGCGGTACTGTTCGAGTGCAGATTCGTACCGGCCCATTTTCTCGGCATACAGGTAGCCCAGGTTGGCACATACCTGCCCGCAGCCGAGTTCGAAACCAGCATCCGAAAAGCCGGAAAATGATTTTTCGAAGTGTCTGACAGCGTTATCAAACTTTTTCTGCCTGATGTCTACTTCGGCATAAAGAGAATAAAGGGCACCCGAATGGCTGCTTTCCGTCTTTAGTGCAATGGCTTTCTCCAGTGATTGCCTGGCTTCTTCCAGGGAGCCCAGCTCAATCAAGGCTTGGGCTTTTTCTATCAGACTTTCCGCCATAAGAGACGGGCTATCCAATTGAACTCCTATGCGGTAACCCTTTTCACTGGCGAGCGCGGATTTTTCGAGATCTCCTTCCGCAAAATGAAGGTTCGCCAGCTCTTTATAAGCCTTTGAAACAATAAAGAGCTTTTCTGGGTATTTCATTCCTATATCAATAGATCGCCTGTAGGCTTCCAGGCTTTCCTGGATCGATCCTTTTTGAGCACAGATAGCACCCAGGTTATAGTAGTTATTACACAGCTCTTTTTGCTCAATCAGGGGAGAAACCAATGAATTGACTTCAACCGCTTTTTGCGTGAACACTGCACTGAGCTGAAGATTATTGTTTTCCAGATAACGTCTTCCGAGCATATGCAGAATTCTGGCGTAGGTAGAATCCTGTTCCAGATCACAAGCCTCCCATTTCTTTTTCAGCTTCTCCAGTTCCAGAATAACCTGTCCGGATTCTGTCGTTCTCAAAACGTGCTCTAACTCATGATACATATCAGACCTGTTTCCGCAGGTATCCGTTAAAGGTGCGGAATAAATCAGAACCAGTAAAAGAAAAGTTACCAGCACAGGATGCAGGTCAAATGCCGTTAATAACCATTGGCCCTTATGTATTTACCTCCGTTTACCCTATCTGAAAGCGCAGTAGTGTCAGGGGCATCGTCGAGTAAATCAACTTTATTCGTGAAGGTATGTAAATTCTCCTTCCTGGCCAGCCAGCCTGCAACAACCGGCGCCGCATAGGAAGTCCCGCTGACGCTCACCCGCTCGGTGCCGCCAATAAAACTAAAATGGCAGTCATCCGCCATAACGCCCACATCTACTACTTTTTTTCCGTAGTTCTGAAGGTCGCAGGTATGGTCAAGGCTTCCGTTTATCGAAGTTACTGTTATCACGTGCTGCATCTTTTTGCTAAAATAAGCCGGATAAAACCTGCTTTCGGCCGGTCGGAGGTCCAGATCCCTGTTTTCTGCAAGATTGCTATCGCCAGAGTCAAACCCATCTACAGCGTTGCCGGCGGCTGTGACCACCCATATTTTATCTGCTGCCAGCCGCTCCATATGCTCTTCAAAAAGAGTCTCTGCCGGTCCGTAGTATCCCAAGCTCATATTGAATATCCTGGCCCCCATTTTTTGGGCTTGCGACATGGCGCACATTAACGAGAACAGGTCTCCTTTGTTGTCGTTGTTGAGCACCCTCATAGTCAGAACCCTTAGGGGGGCACTGGGCTGATTGATGCGTTGCGAGGCCAGCAGTTGTGTAACTTTGGTGCCATGAAGGTTCAGAGTATGATCCCATATGTGTGAATAATCAATCGGACCGCCGACTTCTTCATGCTTATGGTTGATCCCTATGACCTTTCTTTGAGGCCCGCTGGCGACAGACATAGAAGGATCGCAAAGCATGCTACGATAGGTGCTGTCCACTCCAAGTACATTCCTGTAATGCGGGATATTCAGGTCAGGGTGGATGCCGCTATCAAAAATAGCGACAAGGTTTGCGGAAGCTCCGGGTGTTATATCTGCAGGGGTAGCCGAGTAAGGGTTAAACCGCCCTTCCTTGATGGAACCGGTCGACGAGTCTTTTACCGCAGATAGCCATGAACCTATAAAATCTCGAGGTAGCGAATCCGTATTCGAGACAAGCAGGTAATTTTTTCCGTATTCAATATCGAGGCCCACTGCCCCGGTCGGAGTTCTGACCCGGACAGGGCCATGCCCCTCGATCTCAACGCCGGTAAGCTTAAGGTTAACCAGGGAAGAATCGCACGGGCACGCATACAGATCTTCGGGCCTTATTGTAATTCCCAATCCGTTTTCAAGTGTATCCTTCAGCTCGTTGAGAGACATCCCGTTAAGGCGAATACTATAGCCGGAATACGCCGGTTCCTTTAACGGGATCTTAGCCTTGTCTTCGCGACAGTATTTCAGATACAGTATGACCAATATGATCAATAATGCCAAAAAAAAGGTTCGGGCGGAAAATTTCATAGGTTCAGGTGTTGTAAGGTTTTAAATACATGCTTATTTACGATATAACCGGCAAAATATCAAGCTGTTGGGTAAAAAAGCGGGATATGGTTCCCTTCAATCACCCTTTCTCCATTTTTCGGATTCCCTCTTTCCTTCGAGGTCCCTGGCGATCACTTCATCCAGGAGCTCTTCCGCCTGTTTTATATCCTGCTCTCCACCCTTCTGCAAAAGCGCCAGGGCTTCATAAAACCTGCCGGGGTTGCCGTATAAGGACGTATCGTTTCCAAGGGTTTGAAAGTATTGAATGGCTTTATCATAGTCTTTCGACCTGAGCGCTGCAATACCGGCTGTTTTCATAGCTTCAGTATTACTGGGATCACGTTGCAGTATACCCTCGCAGATAGCCAGGGTGTGCTGCAGATCGCCGCCGTTAAAGGCATTGATGGCGGTTTGCAGGCTGTCATTGCTCTCCGGCCCGCTCATCCGGACGCTTAGTGTTTCGAAGTTGGCGGAGATATATTTCCCGGAAAGACCGCGCAGATCGGATGACGGACTCGTGTTTAGCAGCCAGGCAAGACAGATACCTACCACTACTAATGCCGCTACGGCCCAGCGCCACCCCAGGATCGGGGTTACGACATTTCCCTTTTTCAACTGACGCCACTCTTCATGACGTTTTTCAAGTCTCGACCTCTGAGGAGATTGTGCGGCGAGCCTTTTGACCGATAAATAAAAAGCAAGCTCCTCAGCAAGTTGTTTATCTGTCCGCAGATGCTCTTCCAGCTCCCTTATTTCCTCATCGGAGAGTTCGTTATTGATAAATGCTTCTATTCGCTTATCCATGGCCCAACCGGACGTTTTGGTGTGTATGTGCTATCGAAGGCGTCATTGAAAACGAGGTAAAAAATTACTTCTTAGCTTTTCCAGGCAACGCAGCCGGCTGGTCTTGACTACTTCGGCAGATTGATATCCCAGTTCGAGCGCAATTTGCCTGTCGGTTATACCTTCGCTCCACGAACGGATCATCTGCTGACATTTCTCGCCGAGCTCGCTCAGGCACTTCCATAACAACCCGATATCATGCTGCTCCATCAGCTCTTCAATAACAGACCTGGTATCATCCTGCAGCCGGTAAAGGTGTTCATCCACAGAATCTCCCAGGTTTACCTGTGCTCGGTTAGTCGTATTTTTCCTGATCTGGTCAACACATTTGTTCGAAAAAATACGGTGCATGTAAGTCTTAAGCGACGACCTCCCCTCAAATGTCCCGCTTTCAATGTTTTCTATTACAGACAAAACGGAATCTGAGTATGCGATCGAACTTTCGTCTTCAGAAAGACGGTGCTTAAAAATACCCTCTTTGATAAGATAATCGTATCTGCTGTAAAGCTTATCTTCAAAGAAACGCTTCCTGGGGGAGCTGAAGGCGATTCCTTCGACTATTTCAAGGTCACTGGGGCCGGTTGCAAATAGCTTCATTCGTTCGTACGTTGCTTCTGCAAGGTACGTAAAAGAAGTGTTGACATCAAATAAGGTATAAAATCACATTAACGAATTCTTCTCCGGCAAGTATAGGTGGCATACCTATCCCGATTAGAAAACGGTATAACCCAACACAGTCCTAACCCTGAAAGGGTGACATGCATGGGAGGCACAGAATGAGTAAATAACGAGCCTGGCTTACGTAAGCTTATTACCGGCAATAAAGGTACCCTTCTCAAAGCGCGTTACATTGTCAAGAGTAGTCCTGGCAATCTCGGTAAGCGCTTCTTCCGTAAAAAAGCCCTGGTGCGAGGTCACCAGCACATTTGGAAAGCTCAGCAGCCGCGCCAGGAGATCGTCGTCTATGATCTCTTCCGACAGGTCTTCAAAGAAAAAGTCCGTCTCCTGCTCGTAAACGTCTATGCCCAGGTAGCCGATGCGCTTTTTCTTGAGCCCGTCGATCACAGCTTTTGAATCCAGCAGCGCTCCCCGGCTGGTATTGATAAGCATAGCTCCCGGTTTCAGAAACCTTTTGATAGCGATATCGTCTATGAAGTGATAGGTTTCGGGCGTCAGCGGACAATGCAGTGAGACAATATCTGACTGGCTCAGCAGGTCTATTTTGGACACAAAAGTAACCCCGGCATTTTGGAGCTCTTTATTAGGGAAGGGATCAAAGGCTATTACATTGCATCCGAAGCCGATCATGATCTTAGCAAAAATGGTGCCTATCTGTCCTGTACCTACAACCCCGATCGTCTTTCCGAAAAGATCGAATCCTTCCAGGCGGTCGAGCGCAAAATTGCCCTCTCTTACGCGGTTGTAGGCTTTATGCGTTTTCCTGTTGAGCGTAAGGATCAGGGCTACTGTATGCTCCGCCACAGCATACGGCGAATAGGCAGGAACACGCACCACCTCTATACCCAACTCTTTGGCAGCGTGCAGGTCTACATTATTATAACCGGCACATCGCATTGCCAGCAGCTTTACATCATTTTCAGCCAGTGTTGTAAGCACTCCACGGTCAAGGGTATCGTTCACAAACGCGCATACTACCGGAAAACCAGCAGTCAGGCCGGCGGTAGAAGCATCCAGACGGTTTTCAAAATAGGTGATTTCGTGGACCTCATCCCGGTTGAAAAGGTCGAAGAAATTTCTGTCGTAGCGTTTTGCACTAAAGAGAGCGATTTTCATTTAGGAATTGATGAGGCGATGAGGTAATGTGTCCCCCCCGATAGCTATCGGGGCTATCGGGAGTGACGATTGGCCGCAATTTAGTCATTCTTATACAAAACAGGCGAGAAGAATTGAATAGCTTCCGTGAATAGCTGCCGGCTTCAGCCGGGAGTAACATTAGCCGATAAACACCTTTTGTACTATAATTGGTTAACGCGCCTGCTATGAAATATTATCCGCCGCCGCCGGTCGGCTTCAGGGAAAAGCTCAGACATCTTGGCCCGGGGTTTATACTCTCCGCTGCAATTGTTGGTTCCGGTGAACTGATAGCTACAACGGCGTTGGGTGCCAAAGCCGGGTTTATAACCTTTTGGGTAGTGATCGTAAGCTGCCTGGTCAAAGTGGCCATACAGCTTGAATTCGGGAAGAATGCAATTTATTCGGGCAGGCTCACCATGGCCAGCTTCAACCAGTTGCCTGGCAGGAAATTCGGTAAAGCCCATTGGTCGATCTGGCTCTGGCTGTCGCTGCAGGGTCTGAAACTGCTCCAGGTAGGGGGTATTATAGGGGGTGTGGCGATCGTCCTCTATATGATGTTCCCTTTCCTGAGCGTCAATCTCTGGGCGGTAATTTCGGCTGTTGCAACTTCACTCCTCGTATACAGGGGGTATTACCGCGGTGTCGAAAAAGGCGCCCTTGTGATGACACTTATCTTCACAGTGATCATCCTTTGCTCGGTCATTTTGGTACAAACGACCGAATACGCCATTTCCTGGGAACAGCTTCGGGAAGGGCTTTCGTTTCGTCTTCCCCCGGAGCTGGTGTTCATAGCATTCGGCGCATTCGGGATCACCGGGGTGGGAGGCGACGAGATCATGTATTACAATTACTGGTGTGTCGAAAAGGGCTATGCAGCTAACGTAGGCCCCGACGACGGCAGCAGTGAGTGGGCCGAACGGGCCAAAGGCTGGATAAATGTCATGTACCTCGACGCCCTGTTTTCAATGGTGGTCTACACTATTGTGACAGCGGCATTTTACCTGCTGGGCGCTGCTGTATTGCACAAAAGCGGGCAGGTTCCGGAGGGGTACCAGATGGTCGAAGTGCTCAGCCGGATCTTTACCGAAACATTGGGCGAGTGGGCCAAGGTACTGTTCCTGGTCGGGGCTTTCGTCGTCCTGTACTCGACTGTATTCACTTCCGCTGCAAGCTGGTCGAGGGTTTGGGGAGATGCTTTCGGACAGCTCGGATGGATGAGGTTCGATACCGCCGCAGCCAGGAAGAAGGCTATCGCCATTTTCTCCTGGGTATTCCCGGCAGCATGGTGTGTCCTGTTCCTCTTTTTCCAATCGCCTGTGCTGATGGTTATCCTGGGGGGCGTTGCCACCTCGGTATTGTTGCTGCTGGTTGCCTATGTGGCAGTCATTTTCCGGTACAGATCGCTGCCTGCAAGCCTTAAGCCTTCGGTTACTTACGACTTTTTTTTCTGGCTCAGCGTAGCATCGATTATCGCGGTCAGCATTTACGGATCGTGGCAGGCTTTGAGCTAGAAAAAACAGGAGGTTTTGTTTCGAATCCGGCCGATAGGCAGGATCTTTAAAGCCAAATAATGTTCAACAGATTCTCTTTACAGAAAATGATACGTTTTAGGTATTCGTGCTTTATCAGCCTTTTTGTTTGCCTTTTTACCGGGACATGGCTTCCTGCCCAGGAATTGTCTAAGTATATCCGGCTTAAGCCCGCATCCGACGGATCGGTGAACCGCTATCTGGAAATATCCTCTGATATCGACTCCACGTGGTGGAGATGGAAGGACCGGGGATATAATTTCGGGTTCGATAAAAAGGTTACCCCTATGTATACTACCGTCGACGGGATACTGAGCACGCCCTATATGATACAGGTACGCGGAAATGAGGAAGAGCGCAATAAAAAGAGGTGGGGCTTTCATGTCTTCGAAGGCTACGCACGCGACGACCGGTCGCGTATCACCATGCTGGTCAACAAGCATGTGGAAGAAACAAGGCCGGTTGCCGAGCTTTACTACTACGGCACGGTTTATAACCACTCCAACGAGGCTTATAACTGGTTCCGGATAGGCTCCGATGTCAGGCAGCATTCCTATATGTTCGGGCGCGACAAAGCCATTTTCTACGGGTCGCTCCGGCTTACAAATGCCCTCACCCTGGGACGGATCGGGAGCGCCGACCTGGTGACTGCCCCGTCTGAAAAGGATGCGGAGGTTAACTACGAAGAAGATGCAAAATATGTAAACTACCGCGAACTCAAAGAAGGAGGCGACGGTACGATTTTCTATGACAAAGACCGCGACATTGTCGTGATCAAGATCAAAGGAAAGTGGATGAAAGTAGCGGTAGAAGCACTTCCTGATGGGGTTGAGTATCCGTTTTGAACCTTTTTATATTTCCGTATGAAAAATATTTTCCTGTTTACCTTTTTGATAATCATACTGGCTGTATGCCCCGCGTTCAGCCAGCCCAAAACCAGGCTCGCCGTAGCGGGCGTCAGCCACGGCCACAGCAGCTGGATCTTCAACCGGTTCGACCTTTCGGGGATCGAAATCGCGGGGATTTTCGAGACAAACAAAGAACTTGTGGAGGAGTTCCGCAAGCGTTATTCGCTTCCGGCTTCACTCTTTTATGATGACCTGGGCGGAATGCTCGACCGGCTGAAGCCCGAAGGAGTGATGGCTTTCGGTCCGGTAAACGAACACGTAGAAGTAGTGAGAGCGGCGGCGCCCCGGAAAATTCACGTCATGGTGGAAAAGCCCCTGGCTACGACCTATGAGGATGCTCTGGAGATTCAGCGCCTGTCGGAAGCTCATAAAATCAATGTCCTGACCAACTTCGAAACTTCATGGTATGCAAGCAACAAATATGTAAAAGATCTCTATGACAAAGGAACTCTCGGGCAACTTCGGAAGGTGATGGTTAACGACGGCCATGGCGGACCGTCCCAAATGAATAAGCATTTCATGTCCTGGCTTGCCGACCCGGTGAAAAACGGCGGCGGCGCGCTGACCGATTTCGGCTGCTACGGCGGAAACCTGATGACCTGGCTTTTAAACGGGCAGAGACCGGCTTCCGTAACGGCTGTTACCTACCAGAACAGGCCCGATCTGTATCCGAAAGTAGACGATGAAGCGACTATTATTTTGCAGTACCCGGGCATACAGTGCATTATTCAGGCATCCTGGAGCTGGAGCTTCAGCCGGAAAGATATGGAGGTGTATGGCACCAAAGGATATGCGATAGCGGTAGACAGGCTGAATGTACGGCAGAGGCTTGATCAGAAAAAGGATGAGGAATCATTTAAAACAGATCCGTTGCCTGAGCCCCTGGAAAATCCTTTCCGGATCTTCGCAGAGGTGATCAGGGGAGAAAGGAAGCTTGACCGTTATGACTGGTACGGACTCCCGGTCAATGTAACGACAGTAGAGATACTCGATGCGGCCCGGCGTTCGGCAAAATCGGGAAAAACGATACGGTTGGAGCCTAAGTAGCCCGAATTTGAATAATTTTTAACGTTAAATAAACTAACGACGTTATTTTAATTGTATCAGACAATGTTAGCACCGGTAATTTTCGTTTTATCAGAAGCACCGGAGAATTATGAATGTTCTGCAAAAACTAACTGTGATAAATCAGGTAAAGCTGCGGACTATAGTGGCAATGATCGGGCTGATGCTGGCTTTTCATCTGTCGGCAGGTCAGGATATCACTATCCCTGTTCCGGGAGGCGATAAGATTATTGAAGTTCCTTCCGCAAAGCAGAATTACACCAATTTCACCCCCAGGAAAAGAACCGCAGATGCGAAATGGTTAGAATATAACCCCGCAGAGCAGGACCACCCCGACGCTGCCTATATACCGGCTGAGCAGCCGGTACCCGGTGCTATTGAAATATTAGGCAGAAGATCTGAAACCACGCGGTATTTTGTCGACGCTGACAACCCTTCCCGGGTTTTTTCGCAGTCGGCCTACGGATCGCTTCACTACCGGAAAGACGGAAGGTGGCTTTCAATCGACAGACGTCTGGATCGTATCGACAGCCGCATTATCGAAGCTTCCCGCCAGCCCGAACCGGTGGGTTTCGACATGGAAAAGAGGCATTCTTACATCAGGACTGCCGGAGGTATGATTGCTTTTAACAACTGGACGTTGTACGGGCGGGGTAAATCGGGCAAAACCCTGCTGGCATCGGCCGACTGGAGTAATTTTGCCGCCGGAGACGACGGTGTATTTGTAAAAGATATCTTCCCGGGAATAGATGCCGAAATGACGGTCGAAAGAGGGCAGATCAAGACAAACCTGGTCGTCAGGAAATGGGATTACCCGAAGTTTGACGAATTTGTTTTTGAAGACGCGTATTGGCATGAAGAGGGAATTACAGTGGAATTTGAGAGCAAAAGAAACGTAAAATCGGGGATCGGGAGGGTAAGGCTGATGACAGGTGGGAAAAAGCTCGCATCGGTAGGAGAGGCTTTTGCTTTCTCGCAGCAGGACGCCGGTTTGAGGATTTCACTGTCATACGAGCCTAACGATAACCGGCAAGGGATTTTGCTTACTTACAATACGCTCATGGCCCTGCTTGCTTCGGGCCCTTTTGTGATCGATCCGCTGGTGACCGGGGCCAGTTCCGAACTGGTATTCGGAACTCCTTTGAATTCTTTTAACCCAAGCGCCGACAACTCAAGTAATTGTACTGAAAACTTCCGGGAAGAATGCAGCTATAACTGGCAGGTGGAGGTGCCCGGCGGGATTACCGTGACCAATATTATTTTTGCCGGCCGGCTTCGAACCGACTCTCCCTGTACCCGTGACAAAATGTTTTACAGGTACAGGCTGGGTAGCGGCACCTGTGGGGAGAACGTAAAATGGCTGACGGAGGGAAATCCGGCAACCCCCGGTATCACCGGTGGGGGAGATTACGCGACTGATTTCTATAATGCCTGCTTCCAGCCCGCCTGCAATCCTACCTGGCAGGATGTAAAGCTTTCGATACTGCGTAACTGTATGGGGGATTTCGGCTGTGGTGATAACTGTGTACGGGGAATAGGACCTTTTGTCATAACGGTAGAGGGACGAACACTCGAAACGGAGTTTTACAAAGCACTTCCGGGCTACGAAATCTGCCACGGAAATGAAATCCAGCTCATCACAAAAGGAAGCTTTGGCGCACCCCAATATACTTACCGCTGGTCGCCTGGGAATATGACGGGCGATACGGTAAGCGTAACTCCTGATGCTACCACCGAATATACCCTGTCGGTAACCGATGCCTGCAATACTACCATCACCGAAAGAATAAGAGTGGAAGTATCGGCCCCTGTTAAAAGTGATTCATTTGAGGTCGTCGGCTGTGGCGTTGCACAATACAACAGCCGGGATTATAATCAAAGCCAGGTACTGCGGGAAACCCTGACCGGAAGGTGGGGTTGCGACAGCCTGGTGCGTACAGTCAGCATCACGGTGCATCCTCTCGCGCCCAAAGATGAAAAGCTCAGCCTTGTGGGATGTGAGCAGGTGGATTTTGAAGGCGTCAGTTATGTAAGCAGTACGACACTCCGGGACACATTTCTCAATGCGGCAGGATGCGACAGTGTCTACAGGACGGTCGACATCCTGATACAGGAGTTCGAACTCGACCTGCTGAGCAGTGTACATAAGGATTCGTTGTTTATCGGAGAAACAATTGAGCTGAAAACAGCCAGTAATCTGAATGCCTACAGGATTGTCTCCTGGGAACCGCCGGAATTGTTTCCTGACCAGGGCGGCCTGAACCAGAAAGTGAGGGTGCCTGAAGATATGGTATTTACGGTGCGCGCCGAGTCGGAAGACGGCTGTCCTGATACGGCATCCATCAGGCTTGTCGGCAGGGAGATTCCTGCATCTACCATTTATCCCAGCTCCTTTACTCCTAACGGCGACGGCAACAACGACTTCTGGACGCCGGTCCGGAAGGTCGAGCAACTGGAAGTATGGGTTTATAACCGCTGGGGAGAATGCGTCTATTACAGCAAGGAAAGCGACCACCAATGGGACGGCACGTTTAATGGAGCAAAAGTTCCGCCCGGAACCTATGCCTATAAGTTCGTAGCTTATGGCAGGTTCTCGTTCTCAGGACAGGTCAATATTTTTTATTGATACTTATCCCATAAGGCCATGTTCGGTCGCCAGCTTGAGGACCATGGCGGTATTGGGTACACTGAATTTTTCCATCAGGTTTTTGCGATGGCTTTCTACAGTATGCGGGCTGATGAACAGCTCTCCGGCTATCTGCTGGGTAGTCTTCCCTTGCCCGATCAGGGTAAGGATCTCCTTTTCACGGCGCGTAAGCCGGGGTACTTCTCTGATAGGGGTGTGGTCTATGCTTCCCAGCACTTCCCGGGTACCGTTACAGAGGTACATCTTGCCCATCATGACATCCCATAGCGCATCCACGATGTCTTTCCCGATCGCATTCTTGAGTACGTAGCCGTTGGCTCCCTGCTGAAGCATATTGAGGATCACAAGCCTTTCGTTATGCACGCTCAACGCAATGATACGCACAGACGGGTGGCGTTCTTTTATTTCCCGGCATAGCTGGGTGCCATTCACGTCGGGCAGGTTGATGTCGAGCAGGATCACGTCCGGCAATTCATGCGTAAGCGCGTCCAGGGCTTCTTTCCCGGTGGAGTGGGCCCCGGTCACGGCTATTTCCTCTCTCTGGCTCAGCAGGTTTTTTAGTCCTTCGAGCACTATGGGGTGATCGTCTACAATAAATACTTTCATTTGAATAAAAGGTTAGTAGCAGTCAGCTCATACGGGGCATTCAATCGTTACGGTAGTACCGGTTTCAGACGATGACTGGATATCTATCGAAGCATTCAGGAACTCGGCCCTTGCTTTCAGGTTCGCTATTCCCGACCCGTTTTTCACTTCCTTATCCCGTACATCGAATCCCTTCCCGTCGTCTTCCACGGTGATGAATAATATGTCGTCGCGTTGCTGCAGCAGGACCAGGATCTGGGTAGCGTCGGCATGCTTCAGGGCGTTGTTGACCAGCTCCTGGATGATCCGGTATAAAACTATCTGTTTTTCCTGGGAAAGCTTTTCGCTATAGTTAAAAACCTGGCAAATCACTGATGTCTTGCCTGCGATGTTCAGGTTCTTACAGAATTCCCTGGTAGCTTCGGCAAGGCCGTACTTCATGAGCAGCTCGGGCATGAGGCTCCGTGCTATCCGCCGAAGCTCATTGACGGCGTTATCGAGGTGTTGTATCGTCCGGGACAGGTTTTGCCTGCTTTCATCGGGCTGTTCCGGGTTTAGCTGAGAAAGCTCGATTTTGATGCCCGACAGCAGTCCGCCCAGGCCGTCATGGAGATCCCTTGCCAGGCGTGTTCTTTCCTGCTCCTGTCCTTCGAGCATCGACGAAAACATCATAATACGCTGATCCTGCTTCATGCGGTGAAGCTCAAGTTCATGCACATGGCGCTGGTGCTCGAGCAGCTTCCGGCTGTTCCTGTAGAAAAGCAGGGCGAGCCCGCTGACGATAAGGAGGAAGAAGCTGACACTGCCGAAAAGCCAGTTGAGCAACCGGTTGTTTTTGATGGTCAGGGCCGCCTTTTCATTCTGGGACTGCAGCCTCAGGATTTGCTTTTCCTTTTCAGTAGATTGGTATTTAGCCTCAAGTTCGGCTATTTCGGTCGACATATTCTCGACCTTAATGCTGTCTGCCGCAATCGAAAACCTGAGCAGCCAGTCATATGCATTTTTATAATTTCCCATCAGCGCCTGAACTTCCGACATATGAAAGAGCTGAAGTAGCAGGTTTCTTGAATTATCGCGGTAGCGGTTGCTTTCCTTAATAAGATCCCCGAGCGTTCCGGCGGCTTCAGGATAGCGTTTGAGTTCCCTGAGTGATTTGTATTTCTCAAAAGTCAGGCTTTGTATATCGATATCCCGGTGGACTTCAGGGGCGATCTCTATGCCTTTTGTAAAGCTGGCAATAGCAGACCGGTGATCGCCGATCCCGGCCCGGTACATTCCCTCTATAAGATAATATTCGGGCAGAAAAGGGGATGCATGATCATTTTTAAGTATAGCCTTTACTTTGATAATGTAAGGAAAAGTGTTGGCATATTCTTTCAGTAAAATGTAATTGCGGGCAAGCTTAAGGTAGAGTTCCAGCCTGTCATAATCTGTAGCGCCGCCTTTTTCAAAGACTCCTTCGGCCATCTTGAAGTAGTCGATGGCTTTGGAATAATCCAGTTGGTTGGAAAATATTATACCGATCGAGCAATAGTGACGGGCAATCCTGAGCGTGTCTTTTGCCTTCTCGGCAAGGGGAATGGCTTTGGCAATGATGATGTCTGCAAAAGCCTTTTCATCGTTTTGGTGCTGCTTCAAAACCCCGTAGTTGTGCCAGGCCCTGGAGCGGATCGTGTAAGCTTCAGGATTGTCAAAATGCTGGAGAAGACTGTCCGACAAGAGGTAATACTTCTGGCTGAGCGCCATATCGGTATCAAAATAGCATCCCGCCAGGTAAAAGTACCCCATAGCCCGGAGTTGCGGGAATTTTTCGCTCATCTTCATCCCCTGCCTCACATACTGAAGCGCTTTGAGCGTATCGCGGTCGCTCCAGTAATGCGAAAGCTCGTACAGGGCACGTATTTTGACGGTATCGTGTGCGCCTGTTTTTGCTACGGCTGTAAGGCTGTCTATGTAGGAAAGCGGTGCAACGGCGGTCTGACCCCGCACTATGAAACTGCCTGCAGGCAGCAAGGTCAGGAGCAGCAGGAACCTGGCGTATCGGTAGATGACAGGGGTGATCACAGTTTGAAATTAATTATTTCTTCCCGAAAGGCATATGATATACATAGCTGAACGTGAGGCCGGTTCCCATATTGCTGATGATCCCGTTCCTGTTGTTGGCCTCGCTGCTTCTCTGGTTGACCGCATTGAAACCCAGGTCAAAAACGAGATTCAGACCGAATTTTCCCGTACTGCCGGCGTTGAAAGTGAGACCTGGGGAGATACAGAAGGCAGCCTGGAGTCCCTTGTAGGTCTCTCTTACACCGTTACCGAAACTTATAGAACCGCTCGAATAGGCCGATGCTCCGCCTGCAGAGTGGACGCCGGAACGGTAATTCCCAGTCAGTGCGATGTTGAGGGCAGGTCCGGCTGCGGCCGAAAAGCCTACCTTACCGTCGGTGATCTGGTAGCGGAACCAGAAAGGAATTGTAATGAAATTGGTCCTTTCTTTAATCGTTTGGTACCCCATTTCACCGTTGTTGAGCCGGAAATTGTCGGTTTCAGCCCTTGTGCCTTTCTGTGTATAGTGGATTCCGCTCTGGATACCCATTTTCCCCATCTGGAACCCGAATATCATTCCGCCTGTCAACCCCGCTACAGGCTTGCGGGTACTCCACGTATTGGCATAGTCATCTGTAAGAAAATAGGATGCCAGGTTGAGTCCGGCGCCGCCGCCGATAAAAAAAGAACTTTCTTTTTGTGCATATACCCCGCTGACACTCAGCAGGATGACAAAGAAGCATTGGATCGTTTTCATACACATATTTTTTGTGACCGGATAATGGAAGTTTGTATTTGCTTAAGACGCTTAAGAGTTTCTCGTGTGATTTGTATTGCAAATTTCCGTTCCGTCACAAAGGCAAAACATCCCTGTTTTCAGCCATTTTTTTCTCCCTGCAATTGCCGGAAAGCCGCTATGGCGGTGTTTTTGATAAATGGAGAATTTTGTAAGAAGAGTGAGGTATGAGGCGTTGGTGCCGGACCGTACAATGATAAAATCAGTCAATAACCATTTAGCCACTTAACAATTTAATACATATAAAATAGCCATGAGCAGTCAGAAATCAGCTATCGCCAAGGGAGGACAAACCGTCGATGAATAGGGGCTGACCGCTGACTGCTGAAAGCTGATAACCTTTTATGCAGATGAAATCAATTATTCTGATCGCTTTATTCCAGGTAGCCTGGGTGGCGGCATTGGCAGGTAGTCATGACTCCTTTGGAAAAGGAAGCTCAGTTTACGTAGAGTCACCGGATAAGGAACTTTCGCAGGAGATAGTGAGCGCGCTCCGGGAATGGGGCTACTGGAACATTACAGGTAATGCCGGTAGCGCCGATATTGTTATGAGAGTGGAAGTAAGGGTGTCGGGGGGAGTTACCTGGACTTCGTGGGGAGGGAAATCCATAGCGCTTTCGGCGCATCTGAAAAGTAAATCCGATTCCTGGCAGTCGCCCTTTTACAAGGCCAGTCCCAACGGGAGCAATGGGTTCAATTCGCAGAGAGCGGCAGTGAGAAAGCTGGTAGGAGGGTTGAAAAAGGAATTCAGGTAGCAGCGAAGAGATTACCAGAAAACAAACAATCCCGCCTGGCTGGTAAATCGTCAGGCGGGATTGTTTGTTTTCTGCCGTGAATTACAATCCGAGCACCCTCCTGTTAAAGGCTTCATCGGCTCCTGTACCGGCGAAGTCATCGAATGCCTTCTTCGTTACTTCAATAATATGGTTTTCGATAAAGGGAGCGCCTTCGGCTGCGCCTTGCTCCGGCGATTTGATACAGCATTCCCATTCGAGAACTGCCCAGCTTCCGTATCCGTACTGTGAGAGCTTGGAGAAGATACTGATAAAATCAACCTGTCCGTCGCCCAGGGAGCGGAAACGCCCGGCGCGCTCAGTCCATCCCGCAAAGCCGCTGTAAACGCCCTGCTTGCCTGAAGCGTTGAATTCGGCATCTTTCACATGGAAAGCCTTTATCCGGTCGTGATACAGGTCGATAAACTGCAGGTAATCGAGCTGCTGCAGCACGAAATGGCTGGGATCGTAATTGATATTGGCCCGGGTATGTCCACCCAGGTAGTCGACAAATCTTTCGAAGGTAGTACCGTCAAAAAGATCTTCGCCCGGGTGAAGCTCGTAAGCCAGGTCTACGCCGTTTTCGTCGTAGACATCGAGAATAGGCTTCCACCGGGCCGCGAGTTCCCTGAAGGCGGTTTCTACCAGCCCGGCAGGTCTTTGCGGCCAGGGATAAAGGAAAGGCCATGCAAGTGCACCGGAAAAGGTAGCGCTGGCCGAAAGACCGAGATTCCTGCTGGCTTTAGCCACGAGCTTAAGGTGTTCGACAGCCCACTCCGTGCGGGCTTTGGGATTATTGCGTACTTCAGGAGCGGCAAAACCGTCGAAAAGCTCGTCATAAACCGGGTGCGACGCCACAAGCTGACCAATGATGTGTGATGCCAGTTCAGTAATTTCGAGGCCCAGATCACTAAGCTTACCTTTCAGCTCATCGGCATAGGTCTGCGATGTCGCAGCTTGTTTGATATCGATAACGCGCGGGTCCCAGGTAGGAAGCTGAAGCCCTTTATAACCTAATTCTGCCATGTACCTGGCGATTGAGTCGAGACTATTGAACGGAGCCTCGTCGCCCATAAACTGTGCAAGAAAAATAGCGGGTCCTTTTATGGTTTTCATTTTTTTTAAATTAATGAGACAATGTGACAAAACTTTACACTTCAACCCAGGCCTGCCTCCGGTTACTTTCCAGGATCCGCTCGCAAATGAGCAATTCGCGGTATCCGTCCGCAAAGGTGGGGTAGGTAGGATTCTCAGGCTGTTTTCCCGATTCGATAGCTGCGTAAACCTCTCTGAACATCTGCTTGGACGTATCGGGGAAGCCTTCGTTGTGTCCGCCGGGGAAGGTGATAAGCGAGCGGGCTCCCGGGTCAATCAGCGAGGGGTCGCGAAGCAGCACCTCGTTGGCTTTGTCGCGGTATCCTACCCATACTTCGTTCGGACTTTCGGAATTGAAACTGAAAGTTTTATTAGCCCCCGATATTTCGAAAGCCAGCCTGTTTTTCCTTCCTGCCGATACCTGGGAAACGGTGATAGAGCCGCGGTTGCCGTTGTCGAAGCGAAGCAATACGTTGGCGTGATCTTCGGTATTAATGGGCACATCCGCATAATCTTCGGGAGTGAGCATTTTACCTGAATAAGTCTCAACGGGCTTCAGCGGCTTTTTGCGGGTTTTATGAATGGTATTAAAATCTGCCAGGACAGCAGTCGTTTTAAGCCCGGTGATATACTCGATCACATCCATCAGGTGCGAACCGATATCGGCTATGGCCCGGGAGTCGCCGGACTTATCCGGCTCCAGCCTCCAGTTGTAATCGGTTTCGTAAAACAGCCAGTCCTGGAGATAAGAACCGATAACGGAATAAATCTCCCCCAAATCGCCGTTTTCACGGCTGGCCTTCATATGGCGCACCAGCGGATAATAGCGCAGGTTGAAATGAACTGCGTTGACAAGCCCTGTCTGTGTTGCAAGCGCTACCAGTTCCTCAGCCTCCTTAAGATCTTTGGCCAGCGGCTTTTCACAGATAACGTGCTTACCGGCAAGGAGGGCTGCCTTTGACTGGCTGTAATGCAGGAAGTTGGGAGTACAGATATGAACAGCCTGGATATCTTCCTGTTTGATCAGGTCTTCGAAAGTATAGTACCGGGGGATACCCAGTGCGGCCGCTTTTTCTTTCGCCAGTTCGGCTGTTACCTCGCACAAGGCAACGACTTCTACATTTGGCAGACGCCTGAGCGCTTCGATATGTGCCGGACCGATGAAGCCGGTGCCAACTACTCCCACTTTAATTTTACTCATAGAGAAAAAAAACGTTATGATGTATATATATTGAACGATTTGGTAATCAGGAGGATACTGTCAGAGCCTGGTCCATTTTGTTTCGCTTCCGGCCGAAGCCAGGGCCGCATTGATAAATCTTAGGCCGCGCACCCCATCCTTTACGGTAGGAAAATCATAGAGCGGATCCTGGGGTTTTCCTTCCTGGTGCGCCTTGATAGCATAGGCAAAATTCCTGTAGATATTGGCAAAAGCTTCCAGGAAACCTTCGGGGTGCCCCGCCGGGATACGGGCATGGGCGGTAGCTGCAGGATAGAGCTCTCCCCAGTTGGTCCTCAGTATCCGGCAGGAACCGTTTGTCTTATGAACCAGGCTGTTGGGTTCCATCTGCTTCCATTCCAGGCCGCCGGTTTCCCCATATACCCTGATGTTCAGGCTGTTTTCTTCGCCGTTTGCAATCTGGCTGTAATGCAGCACCCCTTTTGCGCCGTTTGTGAAACGTACGAGGATATTGCCGTCGTCATCAAGGGGGCGACCTTCTACGAAAATGGTCAGGTCTGCACACAATTCCGATATCTGGCTTCCGGTGATATATTCGGCCAGGTTTTCGGCATGGGTGCCGATATCACCGAGGCCGCCGCCCGCGCCCGATTGCGCCGGATCGGTGCGCCAGGCAGCCTGCTTGCTGCTGTCTTCCAGGCGGTCGGATAGCCAGCCCTGCGGATATTCAACGATAATTTTCCGGAGTTTCCCGATCGCTCCCGCCGAGATCATCGCCCTGGCCTGCTTAACCATCGGGTACCCTGTATAATTATGGGTCAGGGCAAATATCAACCCGGTCCGTGCTACGATTTCCTCCAGTTCCTCTGCCTGCTCGAGACTAATGGTCATAGGCTTGTCGCAGATCACATGAAAGCCGTTTTCAAGCGCCAGCTTGGCCGGCCCGTAATGAAGATGGTTCGGAGTGACGATGCTCACGAAGTCGATCCTCTGATCGGCGGGCAGCTCTTTCTCCGCAAGGATCATTTCTTCATAAGAATCATATACGCGACTATCGGGAAGGTAAAGGGCTTTTCCGGCAGCTTTTGATTTTTCGGGGTTGGAGCTGAAGGCTCCCGCTACCAGTTCGATCTGGCCGTCAATGGCAGCGGCAATACGGTGAACACCTCCGATAAAGGCTTCAAGACTGCCGCCGACCATTCCCATTCGAAGTTTTCGGGACATTGTTACTTTAGTATTTAATGGTTATATAAAATCTGGTTTGTGATTCTCTCAAGCAAAGCCTCCCAATAGCCCTTTTTACTAGTTGGAGGGTATGCAAATTGAAAAAAAATTGAACAAGACCCCAAATAAAGTAGTAGAAAAATGAGATGTCCCATTTTTAGATAGAGTTTCCCGGCAAAACACTTTTGTCTTTACCCTTACTATCGGAATTTCTGACTCAATAATTCACTAACCTTAAAAGATTATATATGACTCAATCTATCAACGCATCCCGATTATTTAACGCGAGCTGTTTTGCGCTCATTACGACGGCTTTCTCATTTAGTATCAGGGCCGGGATTCTGAATCAGTTGGGGACCGATTTCGGCCTCACCAATACCCAATTGGGCTTTGTCAACCAAATGGCGTTTTTCGGGTTCCCGATCGCCATGATCGTGTTCGGGCTTCTATATAATTCACTTGGCCCGAGAGTCATCATGTGGACTGCTTTTGTGACCCACATGCTCGGGATCCTCCTCACTATCTATGCCGATGGCTACTGGACGCTTCTCATTTCCACGTTCTTTATCGGATTCGGTAACGGTTGTACGGAAGCTGCCTGTAATCCCATGATCGCCGATTCCTACCAAGGCTCGACCATGAATAAAATGATGAACCGGTTTCATATGTGGTTCCCGGGCGGCATCGTGCTAGGAAGTCTTATCTCTCAGTTTATGACTGACGCCAATATGGGATGGAAGGCCCAGATGTGGGTGATCGTAATCCCTACGGTGATCTATGCCTTCCTTTTCTGGGGCCAGGCCTTCCCGGCGCCAAAAGAGAAAGTCGATACTGCCGGCAACTTCAAGCACATGCTTTCTCCGCTTTATATCTTTATCCTGGTGGCAATGGCGTTCACCGCTATTTCTGAATTCGGCCCGACTCAATGGGTACAGCCGATCCTCGGTAAAGCAGGCGCCAGCCCGATGCTGATCCTGGCCTGTGTGACAGGGGTAATGGCAGTAGGCCGCTTCTTTGCCGGTCCGCTGGTAAGCCGCTTTCACCCGGTACACATCCTCCTGGGATCTGCAGCTCTCGCTGCGATCGGGATTTACCTGGTAAGTATCAATACCGGTGGTGTCGTATACCTGGCAGCTATCCTGTTTGCGCTGGGGGTTTGCTACTTCTGGCCTACAATGCTTGGTTTCACAGCCGAGTACATGCCTAAGACAGGAGCTTTCGGGCTATCGATCGTAGGCGGAATCGGGATGTTCTCCACTTCTATTTTCCAACCGGTAATAGGCGGATGGCTTGACAACGAAAGTGCAAAAGCGACAGCGGCCGGACTGACCGGAGACGCGGCGGAGCTTGCTGCCGGACAGGCCACCCTTCAGAATATGGTAGCGTTCCCGCTGATAGCGCTTGCCTTGTTTGTTGTCCTTTACTTCTGGAAAGGCAATAAACCCCGTCCTGCAGGCGGAGGAGCGGCGCATTAGAGTATCTGAAGAAATCTTTTAAATGAGGCGGGAGGAAAGCAGAAATGTTTTCCTCCTGTTTTTTTATTTCTGAACAGAGCCTGCAGGAGCTTGTCATCCGGGTTCCATCCGGATAAAAATCGCCTTATTCTTAACAAATTCTTAAATTTGTCTCGTCATCAACATAATAAGTTGAGGCTGAAATGCCGGAAAGAATGGAAAATGCATTAAGAATAGCCGTTCTGGATATGAACAACGGAGTTCAGAACGAGGGGATGCGGTGCATCAGGAAAGCAATTGAGAATTTTGGTGAAGAAGCTGGCTTCCCTGTTACATACGAGGTTTTTGACGTAAGACAGGAAAACCGGGTCCCCGATCTGGGTTTTGACGGTTATATATCGTCAGGCGGGCCGGGAAGTCCTCATCCTGGCGGGGAGCCGTGGGAGCGGAAATTTTTCAACTTTCTGGACGCGGTACTTCATTATAATCAAAACAGGAAAAACCGTATAAAAAAGTCCATGTTCCTGATCTGTCATTCCTTCCAGCTTGCCTGTATCCACTGGAAGGCAGGGATTGTCGGCAACAGGAGATCCACTTCTTTCGGTACCTTCCCGGTACATAAGACAAGATATGCGCATGGGGAGCCGCTTTTCGAAGGACTGGACGACCCGTTCTGGGTGGTTGATTCGAGAGATTTCCAGGTGATCCAACCCAATGTCCAGGTTTTGGAAAGAATGGGTGCAAAAATTCTTTGTCTTGAAAAAATCAGGCCGCATGTAGACCTGGAGCGTGCGGTAATGGCTATCAGGTTTTCCAGGGAAATTGTCGGTACCCAGTTTCACCCGGAAGCTGATGCCGCCGGTATGGGTCGTCATTTTGCCGATAAAGAAAGAAGGGAAAAGATCATTAAAACCTACGGGGAGGCAAAGTACGAGGATATGATCGCGCACCTGGGCGATCCTGACAAGATTGCATTGACCGAATCGATCATACTGCCTCGCTTTCTCGCTTCTGTGAGAAAAACGGCAGGACTTTTTGAAGAAATGACCGAAGCCCGGCCTGAAGTATTGTCCTGACAATCTCCGGATACCAGCCGATCACTAAAATCGTGCAGCCGCTATGCATGCAGACACCCGAAACTCGTTCAACGCATCCTTTTCTCCCGGCACCTATCAATCGTTCGTGGCTACCATCGAACGCGACTTTCCCGGGCAACTCGATTTCAGGGTTGCCGAAAGCCCGGTCTTTGTGGACCGTGCCTTTCGTGACAAGCTGCTGCATGCCTGTGACAGTATTATTGAGGCCATAGTCGCACCGGATTTTATTTCCCGGACAAACAGGGCGATTCCGCCCCTCCAGAACGTGCCCGGGGAAAACCGGCACACATCCTTTCTTGCGGTTGATTTTGCAGTCTGCAGGGGAGCATCCGACAATCCGGAACCGCAGCTGATAGAGCTGCAGGGTTTTCCTTCCGTGTTCGGTTACCAACTGTATCTCAGCCGTCTTTACCAGGAAAGGTATCCTTTTCTTCAGAACCTGGATTTTACCTTTTCCGGGGCTGCAGACGAAGAACATGCTTTTATCAGGCATTTCGGCCAGACGCTCCTCGGAGATGAAGACCCTGAAAACGTGATCCTGCTGGAGATTTTCCCGGAAAAGCAAAAGACACGTATCGATTTTGAAATAACCCGGAAATACTGGGGCGTTGCACCCGTTTGCCTGACAAAGATCATCAGGGAGGGGAGGAAGATCTTCTACGAAAAAGACGGGAGGAAAATCCAGGTAAAAAGAATTTACAACAGGCTGATATTTGACGATCTCGCCGGCTTTCCCGGCCTGAAAACCGGTTTTTCGCTTACCGACGACGTGGATGTAACCTGGGTAGGCCATCCAAACTGGTTTTTCAGGATCAGCAAGTTTATGCTGCCGCTGCTTTCAGGGCCTTATTTCCCGGAAACCAGGTTTTTGAGCGATTATGGGGAGGATTTTCCCATAGACCCCGAAAACTATGTATTGAAACCTTTGTTTTCTTTTGCAGGGAGTGGGGTGGAGCTTCATGTTACGGCAGACAAGCTCAGGGCTATCAGCGATCCGGAAAACTACATCCTCCAGCGAAAGGTGGTATATGAGCCGGTTATCCTGGCAGACGACGGTTCTAAGGTCAAAAGCGAAATCCGAATGCTGTATATCTGGCCTGACGATGCCCCCAAGCCGGTTCTGCTCACGGCGCTCAGCAGGCTTAGCCGCGGGGAAATGATCGGGGTCCGGTTTAACAAAGACTTCACCTGGGTAGGGAGCAGCGCAGTTTTTTTTGAAAGATAAAGGTCTTACCCATACGTCATGACGCATATTACACACAGGCAGCTTTTCTTTGATCATATTGCCCAGACTTCACACTTCCCGCTTGCGCTGGAAATAGAGCGCGCAGAGGGGTGTTTTATGTATGAACCATCAGGGAAACGCTACTATGACCTTATTTCGGGCATAGGGGTAAGCAATGTAGGACATCGTCATCCACGGGTGGTTGAGGCCGTTAAGGAGCAGGCAGACCGGTATCTTCACCTGATGGTGTACGGGGAATACGTACAGGCGCCGCAGGCTTTGCTGGCTGGCGCGCTTACCGGAAGCCTCGATCGTCCTACCGGAAAAAATGCCCCTTTCGGACGGATCGACCGGGTATATTTTACCAATTCCGGTACGGAAGCAATCGAAGGCGCTATGAAACTGGCTAAAAGGTTTACAGGGCGCTTCGGGTTCATTTCGTGCTTCAATGCTTATCACGGTGCTTCCCAGGGAGCGCTGAGCCTTACCGGGCAGCCGTTCTTCCAGCAGAATTTCCGGCCTTTGCTCCCAGGCACCAGACGTATACGATACGGAGTGGAGGAAGACCTTGACCAGATCACCACCGGTACGGCCGCTTTTATCCTGGAACCGGTAGGAGGGGAGTCGGGCGTCAGAATACCCGGTCTGTCTTATATGCAGGCTGTCAGGAGAAGATGTACCGAAACCGGGACTCTCCTTATCCTGGATGAAGTACAGACCGGCTTCGGCAGAACCGGTACTTTCTGGGCTTTTGAGGATTACGGAATTTATCCCGACATCGTGGTCTGTGCCAAAGGGATGGGAGGCGGTATGCCCATAGGCGCTTTTATGGCGTCTGAAAAAGTCATGTCTGTTTTAATGGAGAACCCGGTGCTGGGCCACATTACCACCTTTGGGGGGCATCCTGTCAGTTGTGCCGCCTCGCTTGCGGCCTTCCGGGTTATACAGGAAGAACAGCTGTATGCATCCGCTCAGCACAAGGGGGAAATGATCAAAGTGGCCCTCTCCGGCCATCCTCTCGTAAGGGAAGTGCGGGGCAAAGGTCTTATGCTTGCCGCTGAATTCGAATCTTTCGATCTTCTAAAGGCGATCATCGATGCCTGTATCGCAGAAGGCGTAGTAACCGACTGGTTCTTATTCTGCAACAACTCTATGCGGATAGCGCCGCCGTTGATTATTTCTGAAAAACAGATTGAAGAGGTATGCGGGATCATACTAAAAGTACTGGGGCAATTTGAATGAATATGCCAATTCCACAATAATAACCTACCAAGCTTTTGACCTCAGCTCTCTGTGCCCCTCTTTTTACTCTGTGGCTCTCTGTGTCCCCGAAAAAACTCCCCGGCTTTTAACTGTTCCCTGCAAACTCAATTATTCCCCGCAAACAACTGATGCAGCGTTTTCCCGATGACCGATTCCTTGCTCTGGTCGGTAACATGGTCATGCTCCACCCTGATCAGCTTTTCGATATCGTAGCCGGCATCATGCGCGATTTCCAGGAATTGGTTGATGACCTTATCCGGCATACTGGTCTCTCTTGAAAGTAGCCAGAGGTAATCCAGGTTCTTCCCTGCTACCAGCGAATATTTATAGTGCTTATCGAGCGCCAGGATCGTATAGTCGGAATAAAATGGTCCCCAGAAAGAAACTTCCAGCGCTCCGGTATCCCTCGGTCCCGTAAACCTGGCCGTTCCGACCGATTGCTTATGCTCGTGGGTCATATAGTTATAACCCTTGTTTACGACCCGTATAGTTCCGTCGCTATTGACGGAGTAGTGCGCAGACGTATTGTTGAGATTGCGCTCAAAGCAATTGTCCAGCCGGGCTATTTCATACCATTTTCCCAGGTATTTTTCAGGGTCAAAAGGGTGGATGGGATCGAGCGCTGCCCTATGGGCTCTGGATTTCTGATACAGGTAGTATGCCAGGCCGGCGCCGGCCAGGATTCCGGCAAAAAAGGTTCTTGCTTTCATGTTTATAAAAGATGTCGGCTATCTGCGCTTTTTCACCGGCTTTTATATCCGACCTGGTTTTGCCGGATGATTTCCGATAGGATCGCTCATAGCTTTTTATGTGTGCTGATTTAGTTTGTTAATTATGTTAATTAAACGTATGCGGGCTGGTGTTTATTGAATTCCGGGTCTGTATGAAGATAAATTTGGTTTAGATTCAACGCTGACGAAGCTGCTCACAAATGCACAAATGATGTAATTCGTGCATTCGCGGCCTGAAATCAATCCGTAATAAGCGCTTTCAGCCGATCGTAAAACCCTGTACTTTTAAAGGTGAAGGTTTTATGCAAAATATAATTGCTCATAAAGCTGAAGCCCTGCCCGATGATATAGCAGATCATTTCGTTTACATTGATCGCCTTTTTGGCAAAGGACAGCTGCAATTTGTAGATCGGTATATGCAGGATATCGGTAGCAAGATAAAGGGAGCCGACCGCAAAAACCCAGGTAACACCCCAGGAGAACATGGCGACCATCACAAACTTGACCATTTCACGCCGGGTCTGGTTTGTATTCCTTACGTTAAAGGCAAACAGCTTGGTCAGTATAAAGCCGACGACCAGCGAAACAGGGTAGGCAATATTAATGGATTGATCGAAAGTGAGCCCGAACCAGTCCTGGGTCAGGCTGCTGGTGAGCAACTGGACCAATGCCCCGGTACCGGCTACAAAGAAATACGCAAGGAGGTCTTTTTTATTTAATATTTTTGGATTGCCGACTTTACTGCTCACTGAAAAATACCATTTTTCGATTTCAGGTGTGGTCGCAATATTAGGCAATAATACGGTAGCATTGTAAAAATGCGTGGTTTCTTTTATTGAACGGATGAGACGATGAGTCCCGCCCCGATAGCTATCGGGGACCGGGAGAGAAGATGGGCTGAGTATGATTTCCCTGAAAGTTGATCTTTATTATAGCTAAAGAACATTTAACCACAATTTCTGTTTTGATGAAAAACTCAACTTCTCGCAGAGAGTTTATCAGGAATTCCTCCCTTCTTGCGGGCGGGGCTATGATATCCGGTTTTCCTGCTATAAAAACCAATAAGGAAGCCATGTTGAAAATAGCCCTGATCGGTTCAGGAGCAAGAGGGGCGGGCGCTGCGGCGCAGGCGCTGAAAACGTCAAAAAATGTAAAACTGGTGGCGATGGCCGATGCCTTCAGAGACCGGCTGGACTCTTCCTACACTTCGCTGACAAAAGTGCCCGGCATCCAGGACCAGATAGATGTACCCGAGAAACATAAATTCACGGGGTTTGATGCCTACCAGAAAGCCACAGAACTGGCAGATGTGGTACTGCTGGCGACACCCGCACCCTTTCGCCCCGAGCATTTCCGGTTTGCCATAGAAATGGGAAAGCACGTTTTCATGGAAAAACCGCTTGCATCCGATGCCCCGGGTATCCGCCTGGTGCTGGAAACCGGCAAGCTGGCGGCCTCCAAAGGACTAAACGTAGTGGTAGGCCTGCAGAACCGGTATGATCCGGGTTTCCAGGAAATGGTGAAACGCATTCATGACGGTGTGATCGGTGACCTGATCAGCGCATCCTGCTACTATAATGTAGGCAGGGTCAACCTTATTCCGAGACAGGCCGGGTGGACCGAAATGGAATACCAGGTCCGGAACTGGCGTTATTTTAACTGGTTATGGGCAGGCAGCCCGGCGGGTCTGCAGATCCACAACGACGACGTAGTGAACTGGGTGAAAGGAGGATTTCCCGTAAAGGTGGTGGGTAACGGCGGCAGGGCGGCGCTCAGTGGTCCCGACCATGGCGATATCTACGATCACTTTTTCGATGAGTATGAATATGCCGACGGTTTTAAGCTGAACAGCCAGATCAGGCATATCACCGGCTGCTGGAATAAAGGCGGAAGCTTTTTCTATGGCACCAAAGGGCACGGAGACCTGAAAGACGGCTTTAAGGACTACAAAGGAAACCTGATCTGGAAATACACCGGTAAGCAGGAAAATCCCTACCAGATTGAACACAATGAGCTGTTTGCGGCTATCCGCGGAGCAAAATATATCAATGACACCGAATGGGGAGCCAAAAGCACAATGGGGAGTATTATGGGAAGAATGGCGTCACACTCCGGACAACTCATAGAGTGGGATGCAGCCCTCGCTTCTACAGAAAGCATCGTACCTTCAAAGCTTGCCTGGGATGCCGACCCACTGGTGATGCCCAATGAAAAGGGAGAATACCACGTACCTGTACCGGGAATAGATAAGGTGTAGGTTTCAAAGTTTTACCACAGAGGAAACAGTTTTACCTCTGTGGTTAACCATACCCCGCAGGGGGGGGATCACTACTCCGGCCAGCCAAGCCCCGTAATCGGCTTCAGCTTCTCGAAATCAACTTTCTCCAGGTCAAGTACGACATGCTTGACACGCTGGCGCTTCCAGGTATAAGTAAAATGTACCTTGCCGTCTTTCGCCTGTATGACGGCAGGGTAGGAGTATTCGCCCGGTTCCTTTTCGAACACCCAGGCCGCTCTCCAGTTCTTCCCGTCTTTCGATACAGCCAGGTTCAGCGGGGTTCTCTGGCGCGCATCCGTATGGTTGTAGATAAGCGCCTGCCAGCCGTTTTTCAACGTTACGGCATCAGTGCCCGAATTGTTGTTAGGCAGCCCCGTCAGCTCCAACTGGCTCCAGGTATTTCCTCCGTCGGTCGACCAGCTTTCGGCGATGCGGCTTTCCCTGGTCCGGTGAAGAGCCTGTAAATGCCCGTTGGGATATTCGAGTATGCTACCCTGGATGGCGTTGAACCGCTGGCTCAACCTGACCACCTCCCATGTCTTGCCGAAATCCCTGGTAAGCTCCATCTGCACCCTCCAGCCGTCATGCTCGGTACTGGCAGGACAGATCAATATGCCGTCTTTCGTTAAAAAAGGCTTGTTTTTGATAGGACCGTAGATATCCTCGGGAAGGCGTCGCGCTTCCGACCACGTCCTGCCGTGGTCGTTTGAGACCTTTATCTCGCCCCACCAGGTAGGCACGTCCCGGCCCACTTTATAGAACAGCAGCAGAGGGCCGCCCGGTACCTGGTACAACACCGGGTTCCAGGTGGGGTAACGCTTTTTGCTGTGCTGGATACCGTTGGCAACCGATACCGGCTGCGTCCATTTACCATTGACAAACCGGCTGGACCAGATCTCGACATCAGGGTTATTTTCATGCGTACCGCCAAACCACGCCGCTACAAGACCTTCAGGAGTCTCTGCGATGGTTGAAGCGTGACAGCTCGGAAAAGGGGCTTCAGTATAAATAAACTCGTTTGCTACCTCCTTTACTGCAGAAATCTGCGATAAAAGCAGCGCTGGGAAAGACATCGACAGAAGGGCCGCAAATAATACCCGGGAAAAAGAAATCGTCATAAAAATTAAAATATTTGATTTAAATAGTTACTCATTTTTGACTCAAAAGTACCTGTTGCACCATACTGATACCGCCTATGTGCCCCATCTGACCCTGACGATCCTGCTGGAGACGCCAATCTCCCGGAAGAAATGCTGCCAGTAGAGCTGTCTTGCCGACAGGTGGTCGGTCGGGGATTTGATTTCGACGAAACTATAGGAATCGTCTTTCCATATCAGGAGGTCGGGAAACCCCCGGGTTTTATCCTTCAGATCGGTCGCCATTTCCATCAGCACCAGACGGAGCTGATCGACCGAAAGCAGGTTTGTGATAGTAAGAACCTGGCTGAGAAGCTCTTCGTGCCATCCTACCAGCACGTTGGTAATGCCGAATTTTTCTTCGAAAGTAGTAATAAGCGCACTTCTCAATTCCTCCCGGCAACTAAAACACCCGATCCTCTCTCTCAGCATGTGCTCCCGTTTCTGGTAAAAATCAGGCAGGAAAAAATCTGACGGCACACGCTGAAGCGGATGGTGGATAGCCTGCACGTTGGTATCATAGATAATATCCCAGAACAGCAGCCCGAAAATGGATCGCCAGGGGATATTTTCGCTGAAAAAAGCGCCGTAGCCTTCCTTCATAAAATAGTGTGCTGCGCCCGCTTCCACCTGGTGCCGGTACAGAACGGGTAACGTGATGACATCGGCATCGTGAAGGGCGAGTGTAGTCTGCCTGATAACCCGCTTTTTCGATCTCGAAATTTTCTCGTAAAAATCTTTCCCGAAATACAGTTCATCGGCATTTTGGGGTGAGCCGATCATTTCAAGACAGAGATTGCCCGCTTCCTCCGCATACCCCAGCTTATGGAGCAGTCTTGCTTTGCGTTCTCTTGCCGGAGCTACAGATACAAGGTTATACAGGTCGAGTGCGGATGCGTACAGCTTGCTGCGTTCGGCCCAGCCTGCCACTTTCAGGACGAGACGCTCCAATGCGGGAACGACAGTCGCCGACAAATTCCCGGCTATCTCCGAATGGGCGAGGCTGAACCATTCGTATATCTCCTCAGGTGAGTGCGTCTGCAGCATTTCAGAAAAAATCTCCTTCAGACAGGCAACCAGCAACGCATCGTCTATTTCCTTCCGGGATTCAAATTTCCGGGAGAGCGATTCTTCGTCAAACGACTGGAACCTGACATGCCCGAGATCCCGGATAACGAATTCCGTCATATCATCGCTGTCGTTGCCGAAAAAGAGGAACTTCATCAGTCCGACCTTACCGGCATGCTCGACGCGTATGATATCGATCGATTCCAGGATCGCACCGATCAATATACCGGGATCGTATTCATGGAGGAGCCACCTGGTTAAATCCGGCTTTTTTATGCCTCTAGCCGGCATGATCACAGGTTTCAGCATGGCGGTGACTTCCCACAGGTCAGGCTTTGTCAGCATTTCCAGCAAAGGCATGATGCCTTCAGGCAGATCACGATCGGGTATTTTAGCAAACCCGGTTTCGATAAGATATTTGATGGATCCTGCCGGATCTGCTATTTCGGGATAAGAAAGGGAGCCTGTCTTGAAATAGAGCCCTTTCCGGTTACTCATCCTGATAAAAAGGCACCTCGGATCCTCGGGCAGACCCTGATAGGCTTCCAGGAACAGTAATTCGTCATCGTGTAAAAGATGACCGTACATGCTCCTCACAAATTCTGCCAGGTAGTCAAAATAGGCCAGGTAATATTTCGGTGGAAGGATAATAGCGTCAGACATCCTATTGAAAGCCTCATTCACCAAATAAGCTTCTGTTTTTTTGTATTATAAATGGATAAAGTGGTAGAATACAATCGATTTGTATAATATCCGATTGTATTGATTTACTTTTGTCCCTCATACATTGATCAGCCAATCGTAATTTATGAAAACAGTCGACTCCTTTAATTTTAGCGGGCGTAAAGCCCTGGTAAGAGTAGATTTCAATGTCCCGTTAAATGCGAAATTTGAGATTACGGATGATACGCGTATCAAAGCAACTATTCCCACTATCACAAAGATACTAAATGATGGCGGTTCGGCTATACTGATGTCGCACCTCGGGCGACCTAAAGACGGCCCCACCGACAAATTTTCACTGCGCCACCTGGTCACTCCTCTGTCACTGATTTTTGGCCGCAATGTAAAATTCGCTGACGATTGTATCGGCGAAAGCGCCGTCTCACAGGCTGCTTCTCTGCAGCCCGGCGAAATTCTCCTCCTGGAAAATCTGCGTTTTTATAAGGAAGAGGAAAAAGGAGATGAAGCCTTTGCGCAAAAGCTGGCACGATTGGGCGATGTATGGGTAAACGACGCTTTCGGAACGGCGCACCGGGCACATGCTTCCACGGCCGTGATCAGCAAGTTCTTTAAGGAAAAGGTAGCAGGCTATGTGCTCCAGGCGGAGCTTGATAATGCCCAGCGTGTCCTGGAAGAAGCCGAAAGGCCTTTTACAGCTATCATGGGTGGCGCTAAAATTTCCGACAAGATACTGATCATCGAAAAGCTTCTCGATAAGGTCGACAACCTGATTATCGGGGGCGGGATGTCGTATACATTCTCCAGGGCGCTCGGCGGAAGCATAGGAAAATCGTTGTTGGAGGAAGACAAGCAGGAGCTCACGCTGGAGATCCTGGAAAAAGCCAAAAGCAAGAATGTGAAATTGTACCTTCCTGTAGATACTGTCATAGCCGACGATTTCAGAAATGACGCCGAAAGAAAGGTAGTCACCGCCGGCCAGATACCCGACGGATGGGAGGGGCTGGATATCGGCCCTGAAACTGTAAAGCTTTTCAAAAGCGTGGTCGAAGGATCGAAAACCATCTTGTGGAACGGACCTATGGGAGTTTTTGAATTCCCGAATTTTGCGAAGGGAACCAATGCGATTGCACAGGCTGTGGTAGCAGCTACTGAAGAGAATAATGCATTTTCTCTTATCGGGGGAGGCGATTCCGCATCTGCTATCAATAATGCCGGGTTCGGCGATCGCGTGAGCTATGTCTCCACAGGGGGAGGAGCCCTCCTGGAATATATGGAAGGGAAAGTCCTTCCCGGAGTAGCCGCGCTGGTGGAAGAATAAATACGGAATTGGGTGCTCAAACCGGTGATACCGGTGGTTTTTCAAAAAAACTGGTCATTTTGCCAAACAAATTGAAAAATAGTGAAACTATTTTTCTTAGATGAAATTTTTTAATACGGGATGGCGTTTTAGGTATATCGAATCAAATAACTCCCCATTTACATTTTCACAGATTTTATTTGCTGACGCAGATAGCCGCAACAAGTGCTCTGAGTTCCTTTTCTTTGCGTATACCCGGCGTCCATTGCGGTTACTTCGGCCATCCTGATTTTCAATAACCTGTTGAAATAGAGTTTTTTGTAGAA